>CAWBRU010000005.1:0-472405 GCA_963791325.1 uncultured Alphaproteobacteria bacterium
GGTTTACAAGGGCAAAGGGCGGGCCTACGCTTCGGCGATGAGCACCATCTACAAGGTGGCCGAACGCGCCAATGTGTCGACCTCGACGGTGTCGCGCTACGTCAACAAGCGCATCGCGCTGCCGTCGCGCACCGCCGCGCGGATCGACGCGGCGATCCGCGACCTCAACTACAAACCCAACAGCCTGGCCAAGCGGCTGAGCCTCGGCCGCGCCGAGGCCATCGGCCTGATCACGCCCGACATCGCCAACCCGTTCTTTGCCGAGCTCGCCGGCGCGCTCGAGGACGAGGCGGCCCGGCACGGCTATGCCGTGTTCATGACCAGCACCGGCGGCGACTTCGAGCGCGAGCTGTTCAGCCTCAGCCGCATGAACAACGGGCAGGTGGACGGATTGGTGGTGATGACCAACCGGCCCGACGACGGAACGCTGGCGGCGGCGCTGAGCGGTGACCTGCCAATGGTGGTGATCGACGAGGACATTCCGCATCTCGACGTGCCCAAGGTGTTCGTCGAGAACCGGCAGGGCGCCTTTGCCGCGACACGCCATTTGATCGCGGCCGGCCACCGCCGCATTGCCCATATCGGCGGTCCGGTCGAGCTGTTCAGCGCCGCCGAACGCAGCCTCGGCTTCCGCGCCGCCATGGCCGAGGCCGGCATCGCTGCGGCCGACGAGCTCGTGCGGCTTGGCCGCTATTCCCGCGCTTTCGGCCGGACCGCGATGCTCGATCTGCTCGACAACGGCGCGCCGCCGACGGCGGTTTTCGCCGGCAGCGATTACATCGCCATCGGCGTCATCGAGGCGGCGCGCGAGCGCGGGCTGCAAGTGCCGCGCGACCTGTCGCTGGTTGGCTTCGACGATATGCCGTTTGCAGAATTTCTGGCGCCTGGGCTCACCACCATCCGCCAGCCAACCGGCGACCTCGGCCGGGCGGGGCTCACGACGCTGCTTTCGCTGCTGGCCGATCGGCAGCCGCCACGCCTGACCCGGCTGCCTGTCACCCTGGTCGACCGCCAATCCGTGGCCGCCCCGCGGTGCTGACGAGATTAACAAAGAAAAGGGGAAAATGGCATGTCCACGCGTTTGATCCAGACGATTTTCGGGGCCGCAATCGCGCTCGCCGGCCTTGCGGCGGTGCCCGCAACGGCTGCCGACCCGTTCAGCGCCGTCTATGTGATGAGCGACAATCTCGGCGACATGGGCTTCAACGACAATGCCGCGACCGGCTTCGCCAAGGCGGAGAAGGAGGGCGTCAAGACCCGGCTGCTGCAAGCCTCGCCAAGCGATCCGCAGCTCTGGCGTCAGAACCTCGAGGCGGTTTCCAATTCCGCCGAGTGGAGCGTCATCTTCACCGGCCCGAACATGCACGACAACCTGGCGGAAGTGGCGCCGCAGCATCCCGACCAGAAATACGTCTTCTTCGATGACGAACTGAAGCAGCCGAACGTCCTGTCGGTCAAATATGCCCAGAACGAAGGCTCCTACCTCGCCGGTGTGCTCGCCGCGATCGCCGCCACCGACAAGGAGAAGTTCCCGCTGTCATCGGGAGACAAGAAAATCGCCGTGGTGGCCGGCATGGACCTGCCGGTCATCCGCGACTTCATCGTCGGCTTCAAGCAGGGTGCCGCCACCGTCGTCCCGGATATCGACGTGCAGGTGATCTTTATCGGCAGCTTCAACGACGCCCAGAAGGCGTATGATCTCACCAAGACAGCGATCGAGAACGGCGCCAATGTGGTGTTCAACGTCGCCGGTCCGGCCGGTCTCGGCATCCTGAAAGGCGCTGCCGACGGCAAGAAATACGCCATCGGCGTCGACTCCGACCAGAACGGCCTTCATCCCGACAACGTCATTGCCTCGATGATCAAGCAGATCGGCAACTCGATCTATGATTCGATCAAGCAGATCCAAGGCGGGAAGGCCGAGTTCGGCGCGCTCAAGGTCTACGGCTTGGCCAACGAGGGGGTCGGCCTGATCTACAATGACAAGCTGGTTCCCGCCGAGGTCAAGGCGAAGGTCGACGAGGCCAAGGCCAAGGTGGTGAGCGGCGGCCTCAAGGTCGACACCGCGTTCAAGTGAGATCGGGACGGCGCGGGCGCCGGCCGCCGAGGCGCGGCGCCCGCATGATCCCGGCGACCCCATGAGCGGTCCGGAACCACTCCTCAGCCTGCGCGGCATCGCCAAGTCGTTCGGCGGAAAGGTCGCGCTCGCACATGTCGATCTCGACGTGCGGCCGGGCGAGGTGCACGTCATCTGCGGCGAGAACGGCGCCGGCAAGTCGACGCTGATGAACATTCTCGCCGGCATCCACCAGCCGAGCGCCGGGACGATCCGGCTGAACGGCGCCGAGATCGAGATCCCCGATCCGATCGCCGCCAGCCGGGCAGGGATCGGCATGGTCCACCAGCATTTCACGCTGGTGCCGTCGATGACGGTCGCCGACAATCTATTTCTCGGGCGCCAGCCGAAGCGCTTCGGCCTGTTTTCGGACCGGCAGGCCATGGCCGAACGGGCACGCGAACTGATCGACCGCTATAATTTCCGGCTGGATCCGCAAGCGCCGATCCAAAGCCTGTCGGTAGGGCAGCGGCAACGCGTGGAGATCCTCAAGGCCTTGGCGTTCGACGCCACGCTTTTGATCCTCGACGAGCCGACGGCGGTTCTCACCCCGCCGGAGGTCGAGGAACTGCTGGGCGTCATCGACGGCCTACGAAGCCGGGGACGCACCATCCTGTTCATCACCCACAAGCTGCGCGAGGTGAAGGCCG
This sequence comes from uncultured Alphaproteobacteria bacterium, assembly GCA_963791325.1. Lineage (GTDB taxonomy): Bacteria > Pseudomonadota > Alphaproteobacteria > Rhizobiales > Rhizobiaceae > JBEVJK01. The sequence goes on from CAWBRU010000005.1 coordinate 2,767, forward strand.
TCTCCGACCGGGTCACCGTGCTGCGCCACGGCAAGAGCATCTCGACCCATGCGACCCAGGATGTCAGCGAGGCCGACATCGCCCGCGATATGGTCGGGCGCGAGGTCTTCCTGACCGGCCGCAAGGGCAGCCGCGTCCGCGCTTCCGGCGAGCCGCTCATCAGCCTCGACCGGGTCAGCATGACCAACGCCGCCGGCCGCCTGCTGCTTGCCGCAGTCTCGTTCGAGGTGGGCGCCGGCGAGGTGTTCGGGATTGCCGGCGTCGACGGCAACGGCCAGACGGAACTTGCCGAAGCGATTGCCGGCCTGCGCGACATCCAGGGCGGGACCATCAGCTTGCACGGCCGCGACGTGACCGCGCTTTCCGTCGCCGAACGTCAGGACGCAGGTCTCGGCTTTATTCCGGAAGATCGCCTCGACCGTGGGCTGAGCACCGTCATGAGCGTCGCCGAAAACGTCGCCGCGTCCAACTATCGGCGTGCCCGGCTGACGGCCGGCGGCTTCGTCGCCGGTAAGCGGCTCACTCGTTTCGCCACCGAAAAGATCCGCGAATTCGATGTACGCGGAGCGCAGCCGGGAACACCTGCAGGCTGGCTGTCGGGCGGCAACATGCAGAAGCTGGTGATCGCCCGCGAGCTCGAGCGCGACCCGTCGGCGCTGGTCGTGTCGCAGCCGACGCGCGGGCTTGACATCGGCGCGTCCGAGTTCGTCTATGCTCGCATCCTGCAGGCCGCAGACCGGGGGCGGGCGGTGCTGCTGATCTCCTCCGAGCTGTCGGAAATCTTCGCGCTGTGCGACCGCATCGGCGTCATCTATTCGGGCCAGCTGATGGCAGTCCTTCCCCGCCACGATGCCGACGAGACGACGATCGGCTATCTGATGAACGGCGGCGCGGGGCAGGCCGCCTGATGCCGCCGGCCATCCCAGAATTCCTGAGAACGGTGCGTGGCCCGATCGCTGCCATCCTGCTCACGCTGGCCCTCGGCTTCCTTCTGGTCTGGTCGATCACCGACCATCCGGTGCAGGCCTATCGCGACCTGCTGTTCGCCAACTTCAATTCACTCGGCAACTTCGCCCTGTTCCTCAACCGGGCGACGCCGCTCACCTTGATCGCGCTCGGCGTGGTCGTCTCGTTCCGCGCCGGCATTTTCAACGTCGGCGGCGAGGGCCAGCTTTACGCCGGCGCGGTGACCACCACGGTGGTGGCGATCGCTCTGCCGTCGCTGTCCCCCTGGCTGCTGCTGCCCCTGGCACTTGCCGCCGGGGTGCTCGCCGGGGCCGTTGTCGGCTGGATCCCGGGAGTCCTCAAGGTCCGCCTGACGGTCGACGAGGTGGTGACCACGCTGATGCTCAACATCATCGTGCTGCTGATTACCTCCTGGCTCGCCAACCAGGTGATTCGCGACACCACGGCCTACGGCGCGGTGAGCTGGATGGTGCCGCAGTCGATCTGGCTGCCGCCGCTGCCGGGTGTGCCGCGGGCGACCAGCGGCTTCCTCGTCGCCGTCGTGTTCGCGGGCGTCGTGTGGCTGGGCCTGTTCCGCACCGAATGGGGCGCGGAGCTGCGTGCCGCGGGCAGCAATCTGCGCTTCGCCGAGGCGGTCGGGATCGACGCAGCCGGGCGGGTCACGACAGCAATGATCATTGCCGGAGGGCTCGCCGGCTTGGCTGGCGCGCTCTACGTGCTCGGTGTCGGTCATCGCTTCGAGCAGAATTTCTCGCCCAGCTACGGGCTGGTCGGATTGACCTGCGCACTGCTCGCCCGCACCCACCCGATCGGATCGCTGGCGACGGCCCTGTTCTACGCCATGATGCTCAACGGTGCCGCCTATATGCAGATCTCCTCGGACGTGCCACGCTCCCTGGTCGGCCTGCTTACCGGGCTGCTTGTGCTGTTGATGACGGCGCGGCTGCGCAAGCCCGTTCGCGGCGGAGTGTGAGGACGGGCGATGGACCTGGTTTCGTTGCTCAAATCCGTCATCGAACAGTCGACGCCGATCCTACTCGCCGGCCTCGCTGCTATGATCACGCTGCGCGCCAATATCCTGAACGTGGCCGTCGAAGGCATGATGCTGGCTGCCGCCTTTGCCGCGATTGCCGTCGGCGGGCCGACGGACAGTGCCTGGCTCGGCCTGCTGGCCGCGATCGTGGTCGCAGTGGCGCTGTCGCAAGTGCTGGCCGTGGTGACGCTCCGCTTCTCGGCCGATTTCATCGTCGCCGGGCTGGGCATCAACCTGCTCTCGGCCGGCGGCACGCTGTTCATCCTGGAACGCTTCTACAACAGCCCGGGCGGCCTGCGGCCGATCACGTTCCCGGACATCTGGCACATCCCGGCAGGCAGCCTATCATTCCTCCCCATCGTCGGGCCGGCCTTCGAGGGTCAGAGCCTCATCGTCGTGCTGGGACTCTTGGCAGTGCCGCTCTGCGCACTCTTTCTCTATCGCACGCCGACCGGCACAAACCTCAGGGCGGCAGGCGAGGACGAGGCCGCCGCCCGCTCGGCCGGCATCCGCATCGGCGCGATGAAGGCATTGTCGCTGGCCATCAGCGGGGTGCTCGCTGGTCTGGCCGGTGCACAACTGGCGATGGACAAGCTGCATTTCTTCCTGCCGGACATGACCAGCGGCCGCGGCTTCATCGGCCTTGCCGCGACCCTGTTCGGCGGCGGCCTGCCTTGGGTCACGGCCGCTGCCTCCTTCCTGTTCGGCTTTTTCGGAGCGCTCGGCGATCGCCTGCAGGCCTTCGCCATCCCCTCGCAATTCGTGCTGATGCTGCCCTATGTCGCCGCCATCGTCGGCCTGGTCGCGGCGCGGTGGCGTGCGCTGGTGCGCAACCGGCCCGCCAAGCTTTCGGAGGCACGGCGGTGACCGGGCGCGGCATCCTGCTGGATTGCGATCCCGGCAATGACGACGCGCTGGGGATTCTCGTCGCGGCCGGGCACCCGGCGCTCGAACTCTGGGCGGTGACGACCGGCGCCGGCCACCTCTCGGGCGAGCGCACGGCGCGCAATGCCGCCGTCACATTGGCGTTGGCAGGCTGTCGCGATGTGCCCGTCGCCCAAGGGGCGCTGGGGCCGCTGGTGCGCGAGCGCCTGATCGCCGCGGTACTCGACCTGGAAAGCGGGCTCGACCCCGAAAGGCCGGATCTCGACGCCGTGTCGCTCGATCCCCGCCACTCCGCCGACTTGATTGCCGAGGTTCTTCTGGCCGGCAAGGCTGATACCGTCGTCACCACGGGTCCGTTCACCAATCTCGCCCTGGCCATCCGCCGCCATCCCGAATGCGCCACCCGGATCGCGCGGATCGTTTCGCTCGCTGGAGCCTGGGGGCTCGGCAACAAGACCGCCGCTGCCGAGTGGAACGTGCTCTGCGACCCGGAGGCGGCGGCGATCGTGCTTGGTGCGGGTATTCCGCTGACTTTGATCCCGATCGACGTCGGCGCGGAGGCGGGCATTACCGAGGCCTTGATCGCCGCTACCGAGGCGATCGGCGGTCCGGTCGGCCGCTTCGCCGGGGAGTTGTTGCGCTCGTTGGCGAAGACGTTTCGCCCCGCCTTGTTCGAGCCGGCCCACATGCCGCTCAACGATCCGGTTGCCGCGATGGTGGCAGCCGATCCGCAGCTTGCCAGCACCCGGCCCGCGCGCGTCGAGATCGAGCTCAGGGGCGAGCATACCTATGGCCGCACGGTCATCGACTTCGCGTTGCGATCGGGTCGCGCAGCCAACGCCGACGTGGTGATCGGGCTCGATGGCAGGGGCGTTCACCACGCCTTCGTCGCAGCGCTCGCCCGCCTCGCCGCGGCCAATCAGAACTAGAGGGAGAACGTTCGAGATGTCAGCCAAGCGTCGTGTCCTGATTGCGGGAGAGTCCTGGACGGTGCATTCGATCCACCAGAAAGGCTTCAATTCCTTCACCACCACCGAATATGCGGAAGGGGTGCAGTGGCTGCGCGCCGCACTGGAGGGCGCGGGCTGGGACATCACCTATCAGCCCGCGCATGTGGCGGCGCGCGAGTTCCCGTTCGACGCAGGCGTGCTTTCGGCCTTCGACTGCGTGATGCTGAGCGACATCGGCTCCAACACGCTGCTTCTGCATCCCGACACCTTCGTGCGCTCGCGTGTCCTGCCGAACCGGTTGGCAGCGATCCGCGACTATGTCGCCAACGGTGGCGGACTGGTGATGATCGGCGGCTACATGACCTTTCAGGGCATCGACGGCAAGGCACGCTATCGCGAGACGGCCGTCGCCGAAGCCCTGCCTGTCGTCATGGAACCCGGCGACGACCGGCGCGAGATGCCGCAAGGTGTGCAGCCGGCCGTGCGCGACGCCGACCACCCGATCGCCGCCGACCTGCCGGCGGAGTGGCCGGCCCTTCTGGGCTACAATCGCTTCGCCCCGAAGCCCGATGCCACCGTGGTTGCAACGGTCGGGGCGGATCCGCTGATCGTTGCCGGGCGCTTCGGGTCGGGGCGGTCGGTGGCATTTGCGTCCGATTGCGGCCCGCATTGGGCCCCGCCACCCTTCGTCGAGTGGCAGGGCTACGGCCAGCTCTGGAGCCAAATCGCCGCGTGGGTCGCGAGAGACTGAGATGGTTGCGCTCAACATCATGCGCTGGGGCCGGCACGACGCGGCGAAGACCATGGTCGCGCTGCACGGCATCACCGCCAATGGCGGCGCCATGACGGAGCCGGCGCGGCTACTCGCCGAGCGCGGCTGGCATGTGCTCGCCCCGGACATGCGCGGCCATGGGGAAAGCGGCCGCGGCGACGGCGACTTCTCGTTCGCCAGCCTGCTTGCGGACCTGACCGAGAACGTGCCGGCCGAACCCGATTTGCTGCTCGGGCATTCCTTCGGCGGCACGCTTGCCCAGCTTGCGGTCCTCGGCGGGATCCTCCGTCCCAAGGCCCTGCTGCTCGAGGATCCGGTGTCGCACTTTGCCGACAAGGCAACGCCCAAGGCAATGCTCGATTGGGATGAGGCCAATCTGCCGCGCGACATCGGCGGGCTCAGGCAGCTCAACCCGGGATGGTCGCGGCGCGACGCCGCCTGGAAGCTGATATCCCTGGAGCAGATTCGCTTCGACGATGCGCGCGCCGCCTTCAGCGGCAACGCGCCCTGGGATCTGCGCGACCGCGCCGCCGAGCTGGCGGCGAAGCTGCCGACGGTCTGGGTGCTGCCCGAGGTCAGCCGGTTCGTCCCGGACGACGACGTCGCACGGCTGCGGCGCGACGCCGGCGCGCGTGCGGTGGCGGTTGTGCCGGGTGCCGGACACAGCATTCATCGCGATGCGACCGCCGCGTTCGTCGACATCGTCGAGAGGCTTGGAGCGGACACGTGGTTCGACCGCTGAACGAGGGTCATGACTTCGTCTTCCACGTCGGCGGGCACGAGGCCGGGCTGTCGGTCGGGCTGGGCCAGCCATTCACCGTGTTCACCGAAGACTGCTTCTCCGGCAAGCTGACCTCCGTCGAGGGAGAGCCACGCAAGCTGGCGCCTTACCCCAACGTCAATCCGCTCACCGGGCCGATCGCAATCGAAGATGTCAGTGCCGGCGACATTCTGGCTGTCCGGCTGATCGCCCTCGAGCCGGCGCGCGACTGGGGCGTGGCCACCATCTCGCCGGATTTCGGCTTCCTGTCGGGCACCCGCGGCGCCCCCAATCTGCAGCCGCCACAGGAGGAGCGGGTCTGGATCTGGCGCTTCTCGCAGGATCGGCGATCGTTGAGCGCCGACACCCGGTCCGGCCGCAGGCTGAGCGTGCCCTACCGACCCTTTCACGGCACGCTCGGGGTGGCGCCTGCGCATGGCGAGGTCCGGCTCGGACTGGCGCCGGGCGATTTCGGCGGCAATCTCGACATTCCGGAGCTGACCGCCGGCGCGACGCTCTACCTGCGCGCCAACCGCGACGGCGGCCATCTCTATATCGGCGATGGCCACTACGCCCAGGGCGATGGCGAGATCGCCGGCACCGCCATCGAAGGCGCGTTCCGGACGACACTGACGGTGGAGCGGGCGGCTGCGGACGACAGTTTCGATTGGCCGCGGCTGGAGACCGCCACCATGCTTGGCGTGATCGGCTGCGGCCGGCCGGTCGACGATGCGCTGCGCATTGCCGCGGCGGGATTGGTGAAGTGGGTCGCGGCCCTCAGCGGCTTGACGATGATGGATGCGCATCAACTGGTCAGCCAATCCTGTCGGCTGCGCATCGGCAACCTGGTCAATCCGTCCTTTGCCGTGCTGTGCTCGATCGAGAAGTCCGTGCTTGCTGGGCTCGTCTAAGAGCAATTCCAGGAAAAACAAAGACTTAGTGCGGAGCGCCGTTTCAAAGCAACGGTGATCCGTACTAGGTTTGACTGCGGTAGAGCGAAACGAGATTGCGCAGCTCACCCGGTTCAAGGTCCGACACGGCCCAAAACGCAAAGCCTTTGCCGGTCCAGCGCACGACATGGTAGCCGCCGACATCCAGGCTGACCGGCTCTTGCACCGGCACATCGGCCCCGACCGGCACCGCGAACAAGCTGATCAGGTGCTCATTGTGGCGATAGACGAGCGACGGCACCGAGCGGCCGCCAAGCACGTCGACGCGACCGCCGACCAGCTGAAAGCCCTTGCCGGCGAGGTTGATCGCCGGCGGCGAGACGCCGAGCCTGGCGTCGAGCCACGGCTTCACCGTGTGCTGATCAGAAGTCACGACATCGACGGGGTTGGCCGCAAGCAGGCTCCTGCGGTGGCTGTCGGTGATCGCCGCCTCGAGCTGATCCGTCCGATCGGGCGTGGTCAGCAAGTGGACGCCGCCGCCGCCGAGCACCACGCCCACCAGGGCCGCGGCCGCCAGCTCGCGCCAGCCGCCGGCCATGCGCCAGCCCGCAGCCGGACGCCGGCCTTGCGCCGGCGGCGGGGACGGCGCGGCCACCACCACCGACGCTGATTTCGCCGGCGGCGAGCCGGCCAAGGCTTCGATCCGCTGGCGAAAGCCGTCGCCGAGCATCGGCTTGGGCAGCTTGCGCAGCGCAGACTTGGCGGCCTGAATGCGTTCGTATTCGGTGCGCAAGGCGGGTTCGCTGGCCAGCCGCCGTTCGAAATCGAGCGCGGTTGCCGCGTCGAGCTCGCCATCGGCAAGCGCGTTGAGCAGCAGACGCTGCTCCTCCGGCGGGCGGTCTTGGCTGTCGCGGGCCATCAGCTGCTCCGCCTGATGGCTGCGGCGAGCTGTGCCCGCCCGCGCGAGAGCCGCGACATGACCGTGCCGATCGGCACCGCCAGCATGCTTGCGATCTCCTTGTAGCTCAGCTCGTTGATGTCGCGCATCACCAACACCTCGCGATAGGGTAGGGCAAGGGTCTGCAGCGCCCGTGCGATCTCTGCGGCATCGGCCTGGCGCATGAGCTCGACCTCCTGCTCCGGCTCGTCCAGAGCCCGCTCGCCGGCGGCGTCCTCGACCTCGGCCATGTCGCCCACCAGCACCAAGCTTCGTGGGCGGTTCTTGGCCAGCCATTGGAAACAGGCGTTGCGCACGATCGCCAGCAGCCAGGGGCGGGCGCCGCGCCCGGCGTAGCTGCCGATGCCCGAAAGAGCCTGCACGCAGGCGTCCTGAACCACGTCTTCGGCGTCGTCGGCATTGCCGGTCAGCCAGCGGGCGAGCGCCAGGGCGTCCACGAGATGTGGCATAACGACCTGTCGAAAGCGCTCGTTCGCGGATTCGCTGTCCAAAGAAACCGGCTTCTCGAAACCGGCGCGCGCCGCGATTTCTCTGCGCGCGCCGGACGTGATCATCATGGCGTGACGGTCACCTTGCCATGCATGAACGGATGAAGGCCACACACATAGGCGTAATCGCCAGCCGCGGTGAAGGTGAAGGAGAACGCATCATCCGTGTCGAGCGCCTTGGACCGGAAGCTGCCGTTTTCGGCGACCACCGTGTGGACCATGTCGTCGCCGTTGCGGAAGGTCACCGTGGTGCCGATCGGGACCGTGATCTGTTCGGGCGAAAAGGCGAAATTGCCGATCTCGATCACTTGCTCCTTGGCGAAGGACGGCTCGCTGCCAAGCGGTCCGGCGATGCCGAGCGCGGCCAGAACAAGCACCAGATTGCGGCACCCGTTGCAGGTTTTCAGCGTCGCGGGGACGGCCATGTCATTTGCCCGCCAATGTGCTGTCGATCAGCGCCAGCTCGGTCTTGCCGACCGTGAAGGCGACATCGGTGATGCCGAGATAGCCGCGCAAGGCGTCGGCCGGGACCGTCATCGGCCCGGGCGAGGCGGCTGTGCCGGGCGCCGGCTGCGGGAAGGCCGTCGAGCGGGCGGTGTGGAAAGTGACGTTGCCCTCGACCTTCTGCATGATCTGATGAATGTGGCCGTTGAGAACCGTCACGGAGCCGAACCGTTTCAGCATCGTCAAGGCTTGGGCACTGTCGGCAGTGCCCCAGCCCCATTGCGGATAGACGCTCCAGAGCGGGATATGGGCGAACACCACGATCGGGGTCGACGACGACAGGCCTTTCAGATCATCGGCCAGCCAGGCAAGCTGCTCGGCCCCGAGATTGCCGAGGCCGCCCGCCTTGAGATCGACGACGTTGACCAGCCCGACGAAGTGGACGCCATTCTGGTCGAAGGCATACCAGCCGGCACCCTTGGCGTTGCGGCCGTAGCGATCGAGGTAGGCCTGGCCGAGGCCGTCATCAAGCATGTCGTGCTCGCCCGGCACGTAGTGAACGTCGAGGCCGGTGCCGCCGATGATCTGGCTGGCATCATCGAACTGCCCGGCGGTAGACAGATGGGTGATGTCGCCGGTGTGGATCATGAATGATGGGCGCTTGCGCAAGGTCTTGACCTTGCCGATCGCCTCCTTGAGGGTGTCGAGGGCATGCGGATTGGCCGCCTTGTCGAAGCCGACATGGCTGTCCGAGATCTGCAGGAAGGTGAAGCCTTTCTCGGCAGCCTGAGCGGCCTCGGCAGCGCCGAGCAGGCCGAGGGACTTCGGAATTCCGCCGGAAACCGTCCACAGGACACCTGTCCCGGCCCAGATCATGCATTCCAATGCGTGCCTGCGGGTGACCCCTTCAGGCTTGTTGTCGTCGTCTTGGTCTCGAAGCACTTTCATTCTCCCTGGCTCAAAGCCGCATTGCCGCGGTCAGCAAGGAGATGAGAAAAGCGCCGCGCTTATTCCGTCTGACGGGAGGCCTTCCGTTCACGCTTGCGTGAGGCGCGCGTGTCGGGCGCCTCGAGCGTGTAGAGCTCGCGGTCCTCGGCAACGCCGCGCAGCCGATGCCAGCCGAGGCTCGCAGTCGGCCGTCCGCAGATCGCGGCGAACCCGGCCGACATCACCAGCGGCGTGCCGAGTTCTCCGCACAACGCCTCCATCCGGCTCGACTCATTGACCGCCGAGCCGACCACGGTGAAATCGAGCCGGTTGGCCGAGCCAATATTGCCGTAGAAGATCTCGCCGAGATGTAGCGCGATGTCGAGCTCGAGCCGGCTTTCCGGCGGCATGGCCTGGTTGATGTCGCAATTTCGCGCCAGCGCATCCGTCGCGGCGTCGACCGCTGCCCGGCTGGCGGCGACCTTGTCGCGGTCCCCGTCGATGGGAAAGACGGCAAGCAGGCCGTCACCCATGAATTTGAGAATGTCGCCGCCGCGGCTGGTGGTCGGCTCCGCCATAGCGTCGAAATGCGTATCGAGCAGGCCGATGACCTGGTCCGCTGCGGTGCGGTCGGCGAAACGGGTAAAGCCGCGCAGATCGGCCATCAGCAGCGCCGCGTAAACCGTTTCGCCGCGGCCGCGCTGGATCTCGCCGCGGAGCACCCGGCGGCCGGCCGACAGACCGACATAGGTGTCGAGCAGGCTCGCGGCGACATCGAACAGCGCGATGCGATAGGCGGCCAGCGCCAGCGGCATCACCAGACGGTCGATCAGCGCCAACTCGTCGTCGTGGAAGCCGTCGGGCCGGTCCGCGGTGAACGACATGGCAATGCCTTCAAGCGTCGGCGCCTCCGGGTTGCGAAACGGCGTCAGCGCCGCGAAATAATCGGTCGCGCCGGCCGCTTTCAAGGTGGCGAGGATGGCGAAGTCTTCCACGCCCTCGCCGGTTTCCAGCCGCCAGCGGCGCCGCAGCTGGTTGCTGGCGAGCATCGCCCCGAACGGGCTGGTCTGGAACAGGTTTGCGCCTCGGGCGTGGTCGATCGCTTCCGGGCTCGCGCCGGTTTCCCGCCGCCAGACCGCGCCGACGATGCGCACGGCAGGGTGGACCGTCGGCATCGAAAGATAGACGCGAGAGACGGCAAACCCCCGTTCGAGAAGTCTCTGCCCGAGGCCGCTGACCAAGGCTTCGATACTGGAGGCCAACACGCCTTCGGCGATGATCCAGTCGACGAGATCGGCATGGGTGATGGACATGATGACATCGTCTCCGCTTTCGAGGGGCATGGCCAAGCGCCCGCGGGTTTACATGTGTGCGCTCACGCCCGGCTGCAAATCCGCAAAAAAATCTCGGCGAGACTGTCGATCCGGTGCGCCATGGTTCGTCCTGGAGGTAGAGCCGCTTCTCCCGTGCGGCCGCGATCGAACAGAAGGAGATCGGACTATGCGGTTTATGGTGATCGTGCGAGCGACCAAGGACACCGAGGCGGGCATGATGCCGAGCCAGGAGCTGCTCGAGGCGATGATGAAATACAATGAGGAACTGGTAAAGGCCGGCATCATGCTCGCGGGCGATGGTCTGCAGCCGAGTTCCAAGGGCGCCCGGGTCCGCTTCTCCGGCGACAAGCGCATGGTGATCGATGGCCCCTTCACCGAGACCAAGGAGCTGATCGCCGGTTTCTGGATCTGGCAGATCGGCTCGCTTGCCGAGGCCATCGAATGGGTCAAGCGCTGCCCAAATCCCGCTCCGGGCGAATCCGAGATCGAGATCCGGCAGATCTTTGAGACGGAGGATTTCGGCGCGGCAGCCACCGACGAGCTGATCGCGACGGAAAAGCGTCTGCGCAGTCAATCCGAGCAGCTGCGCAACCGGTCCTGAGCTCGGCCGAGACACGGGGGGCGGAACGTCATGATTCCGCCCCCAACGACGCATCTCCATGAGGCGAGACGACGCACCGACCGCACGGATGTTGATGGCGAATGATCGTTCGCATAAATTGCGAACGAACGTTCACTCTTTAAATTGTGCGCACGAGATCCTGATGACCCTGGCCGACACCGTCGATTTCGCCCTTGATCCGGATGGCCAGATTCCGTCGCGCTCGGAGCGCCGCGATCAGCAGGTTCAGCGCATTCTGGAAGCGGCCAAGGCCTGCTTTCTGCGCTCCGGCTTTCAGGGTGCCTCGATGCACCAGATCTGCCGTGAGGTCGGCATGAGCCCCGGTGCGCTCTACCGCTATTTTCCATCGAAGGAAGCCATCATCGAGGCGATCTGCGAGGCCAACCGCAAGCAGGATGCGGCCAAGTTCGCGGCGATGGACAGAAATCCTTGCGTGGTCGACGGCTTCGTCGGCTGCGCCATGGATCACATCCGCTTCACCCACGATCACGGCAATGCGCCGATCTTTGCCGAGATTGCGACCGAGTCGCTGCGCAACGAGACCATTCGGGCCATCGGCGAGCGCTGCATGGGGGAGGTCCAGGAGATGTTCCGCAACTATCTCCAGGGCGCGCTCGACCGCGGCCAGATCGATCCCGTGGTGGAGCTCGATGCGCTGCTGCCGATGATCATGGCGGTCGGCCAGGGTTTGGCGATCACCGACCTGCCGGCCGCCGGCGTGTCCTATGAAAGGATCGAGACGATGTTGCGGTCCTTGACGGAAGCGCTGCTGCGGCCGCGCAACCCGTGCGCCTGCACGCCTGCCTGAGACATTCGCCTCCTTTCGTGAGCTCCCGATGAAGATCCGAACCCTCCTGGTATGCGCAGTTGTGGCCGCGGTGGCGGCCGGCGCCGGCTTCGCCGCCTTGCCGGAGCATGTCTTCGCCAAAAGCGAGACTGCGGCTGCTGTCCCGGCCAAGGCAGCGCCGCCGGCCATCCGGGTGGTTGCCGCCGCGCCGCGCGAGCTGATCGAAAGGCTTGCCGTCAATGGCACGGTCATCGCCCGCGAGGAGGCGGCTGCCGGGACCGACCTCAGCGGGTTGACCGTCGTGGCGCTCAACGCCGATGAGGGCGATCTCGTCAAGAAGGGCCAGGTGCTCGCTGTCCTCGACCGCTCCGGGCTCGACGCGCAGATGGCGCAGGCCGATGCCAGCCGCGCCCAAGCGGATGCCACCATCGCCCAGATGCAGGCGCAGATCGGCGACACCGAGGTCGGCGTCCGCCAGGCGCAGGAGGAGCTCAACCGGGCCAAGGCGCTGCAGGAGAAGGGCGTCGCAGCCAAAATGCAGTTCGACAACGCCGTCAATGCCTTCGACAGTGCCCGGGCCAAGCTCGGTTCGGCCGAGAAGGCGATGGCCGCATCGCAGGCGCAGCTCGGCGTGATCGATGCGCAGAAGGCCAATATTGCGCTGCAGATCACCAAGTCCGAGGTCAAGGCACCCGCCGACGGTCTGGTGCTCGCCCGCAATGCCACCTTGGGCGGAATCGTCTCGTCGACCGGCGGCCCGTTGTTCCGCATCGCCATTTCCGGCGAGCTCGAATTTGCCGCGGCGGTGGCTGAGACGGCGCTGCCGCGGCTCAAACCCGGCATGAAGGCCACCGTCGTGCCGGCCGGCGGCGACCCGATCGAAGGCACGATCCGGCGCATCTCGCCCGAGGTCGACCAGAAGTCGCGGCTCGGCACCCTCCGCATCAAGTTCGGCCAGGACGGCAGCGGCCGCGTCCGCGCCGGCAGCTACGCCCGCGGCGAGATCGAGGCGCTGCGGCGCACCGGCCTGGCGGTGCCCGCCTCTGCCGTCACCTTCCAGGGCGAGGCGCCGTTTCTCCAGGTCGTCGAGAACGGCAAGGTCAGGAGCGTTGCGGTGACGCTCGGAGCCCGTGCGGAGGGTCAGGTCGAAGTCCTTTCCGGGATCGTCGAGGGCACCGAAGTGGTCGCGCGCGCCGGCACTTTCGTTGCTGACGGCGACCTGGTCACGCCCGTGCGCGACGAACAAACCGGAGCGATCGCGCGATGAGATTGAACGTCTCGGCCTGGTCGATTCGCAACCCGGTTCCGGCGATCCTTTTGTTCCTGGTGCTGATGGCGCTCGGGCTGATGGCCTTTGCCAAGTTGCCGATCACCCGGTTCCCCAACATCGACGTCCCGCTCGTGTCGGTCGTGGTCACCGATCCGGGGGTGGCGCCGAGCGAGCTCGAAACGCAGGTGACCAAGCGGATCGAAGACGCGGTCTCCAACATCAGCGGCGTCAAGAACGTCACCTCGACGATCACCGAAGGCACGTCGACGACCTTGATCGAGTTCCGTCTCGAGGTCGACACGCAGACGGCGGTCAACGACGTCAAGGATGCCGTCGAGCGCATCCGCTCCGACCTTCCGGCGACGTCCAAGGAGCCGGTCGTCAACCGCATCGATGTCGAAGGCCAGGCCATTCTTACCTATGCGGTGTCGGCGCCGGCGATGACACCGGAAGAGCTGTCATGGTTCGTCGACGACACCGTGATCCGCAAGCTGCAGGGGCTGAAGGGCGTCGCGCGCGTCGACCGCTATGGCGGGGTGACCCGCGAGATCCACATCGATGTCGATCCAGACCGGCTCAACGCGCTGGGCGTTTCGGCGGGTGACATCAACCGGGCGATGCGAGCGGCCAATGTCGATCTCACCGGCGGTAGTGCCGATTTCGGCGGCCGCGACCAAGCGATCCGCACGCTCGGCGGCGCTAAGGTGCTGGCCGATCTCGAAAAGCTCGAGATCCCGCTCGACGGGGGCCGCAAGGTGCTGTTGTCGGACCTCGCCAAGGTCACCGATTCATGGGAGGAGCCGAAATCCTTCGCCCGCGTCAACGGTCAGACGGTGGTATCGTTCGGCGTTTTCCGCGGCAAGGGCGAGAGCGACGTCGAGGTCAACGACCGGGCGATGGCCGCCGTCGACCAGCTCAATGCCGCCCATCCCGAGGTCACGATCACCAAGGTCGACGATTCGGTCACGTATACCGTGGGCAACTACGACGCCGCCATGGAGTCGCTGATCGAGGGCGCGTTGCTGTCGGTGATCGTGGTGTTCCTGTTCCTGCGCGATGTCCGTGCCACCCTGGTCGCCGCGGTGGCGCTGCCGCTGTCGATCATCCCGGCGTTCTGGGCGATCGACCTGATGGGCTTTTCGCTGAACCTCGTCAGCCTGCTCGGCGTCACCCTCGTCGTCGGCATCCTGGTCGACGACGCCATCGTCGAGATCGAGAACATCGTGCGCCACGTCAAGATGGGCAAGACACCCTATCGCGCCTCGCTCGAGGCGGCCGACGAGATCGGGCTGGCGGTGATTGCGATCTCGGCGACGATCATGGCGGTGTTCGCGCCGGTGAGCTTCATGGGCGGCATCGCCGGCCAGTACTTCAAGCAGTTCGGCCTGACGGTCGCAGCCGCCGTGTTCTTCTCGCTGTTGGTCGCCCGGCTGATCACACCGATGCTCGCAGCCTACTTCCTGCGCGGCCATGGCCATGCCGAGCCGAAGCCCGGGCTGGTGATGCGCGGCTATCTCCGGCTGCTGACGGTGACGTTGAGATGGCGCTGGCTGACCTTGCTGGGCGGCATCGCGTTCTTTGCCGGGTCGATCTACGCCATCGGGTTTCTGCCGGCGGGCTTCATTCCCAAGGAAGACGCCAGCCGCATCGTGTTTGCGCTCGAATTGCCGCCGGGCAGCCGGCTGGAGGACACCCGGCAGACCACCGATGCCGTCACCCGGCTGATCCATGAGGAGCCGGATGTCGAGAACGTCTATGTGATCGGCGGGTCGAGCCCGACCGGAACCCTGGAACCGCGGCTCGCCACCGTGGTCGCCGACCTCAAGCACAAATCCGAACGCGACGCCCCGCAGCACGAGATCGAGGAGATCCTGCTCAAGAAGCTGGAGACCGTCCCGGACCTGCGCGCCTATTTCGTCAACGATCGCGGCGAGCGGCAACTGGCGTTCGGCGTCATGGGCAGCGACGGCGCGGCGCTCGACGCCCAATCGCGCAAGATCCAGACGGCGATGGCGGCGACCGGGAAGTTCCGGGCCATCACCTCCAATGCCGCTCTCGACCGGCCCGAAATCATCGTCACGCCCGACCTTGAGCGGCTGGCCGAGCTCGGTATCTCAACGGCAACGCTGTCGGAGACGCTGAGAATCGCGACGATCGGCGATATCGACGAGAACCTGGCCAAGTTCACCGTCGGCGACCGCCAGATCCCGATCCGGGTTCAGCTGAACGAGGCTGCGCGCGACGACCTGGCGGTAGTGAGCGCGTTGCCGGTGCGCACGCCGGCCGGGGTGAGCGTGCCGCTCTCCTCGGTGGCAAAAATCCGTTTCGGCCAGGGGCCGTCCTCGATCAACCGCTTCAACCGCGAACGCCGCGTGGTGATCGGCGCCGACATGGCGCGCGGCGCCGAGCTCGGCCAGGGACTGGAGACCGTTTGGGCTCTGCCGGCGGTGAAGGCGATGCCGCCCGGCACCCGCATCCAGGAGACCGGCGACGCCGAGGTGATGGGCGAGGTCTTTGCCGGCTTCGCGGCCGCGATGGCGACCGGGCTGATGCTTGTGCTGGTGGTGCTCATTCTATTGTTCGGCTCGGTGTTCCACTCCTTTACCATCTTGGGATCGCTGCCGCTCGCCATCGGCGGCGTGGTGGCGGCGCTGTGGCTGACCAACTCTGCCGTGTCGATGCCGGTGGTGATCGGCATCCTGATGCTGATGGGCATCGTCACCAAGAACGCCATCATGCTCGTCGATTTCGCCGTCGAAGAGGTCAAGCAGGGCGTGTCCCGGAGCGAGGCGATTGTCGATGCGGGGCGCAAGCGGGCGCGGCCGATCGTCATGACGACCATCGCCATGTCGGCCGGCATGATCCCGGCCTCGCTGGCGCTCGGCGACGGCGGCGAGTTCCGGGCCCCTATGGCGATTGCGGTGATCGGCGGCCTGCTGGTCTCGACCTTCCTGTCGCTGGTGTTCGTGCCGTCCTTCTACACGCTGATGGACGACGCCGCGAACGGCACCGCCCAGCTGTTCCGGCGGCTGATCAAGCCCAACGCCAAGGACGAGCCGGAGGACACCGCCGGCGCCAGCAATGTGCACGCGATGGCGCGCGCCGCCGGCCGCGAGCTGCCGTTGGCGGCCGAGTAGGCCGGCCGGCTCTCAGACGAACGGCTGCCCGACCTCATATTTCTTCGGCACCAGGCGCTTGAGATAGGCCATCGCCTGCTCCGACAGCTGGTTGCGGTCGGCCAGCAGGAAGTCGTCCGGCATGTGCCGGGTCTTGCCGGCAACGTCGCCTAGCGCCACCTTGCGCAACACCGTCTTGCCTGCCTGCTCCTGAAGTGCGACCGAGCCGCCGCCATTGTCGGCGGTGTCGACCGCGAACACGCCGGCGTCGTAGGCTTCCCTGGCATCGATCTCGCTGATGGCGCCGATATAGCCGCGAGGCATGTAGCCCAGCGCATCGACCCGCGCCCGCTTGCCGGGCAAGCCTTCGGCCAGCGCCCGCTCAAACGCCATCGGCAGATCGCTGCCCGAGAGCTTGATGTTGCCATGGGCATCGCGCTCGAGCTTGTCGGGAGGAACCAGGCTCTCCACCAGCGCCTTGCCGTCCGCGGTGGACACCCCTTCCGATACCGCCACGATGCAGCGCTTGTATCGATCGAGGGTTTTGGCGACATCGTCGATGAAGCGCTCCACCGAGAACGGCCGCTCCGGGACGTAGAGGAGATGCGGACCGTCGTCGTCGGCCTCGCGCCAGGCTGCGGACGCGGCGGTGAGGAAGCCGGCATGACGGCCCATGACGATGCCGACATAGACGCCGGGCAACGCCCGAAAGTCGAGATCGACGCTCTTGAAGGCGCCGGCCACGAACTCCGCGGCGGAGATGAAGCCCGGGGTGTGGTCGTTCTCGACCAAATCGTTGTCGATCGTCTTCGGCGCATGGACGAACGCGATCTTCCCGCCGGCCGCATTGGCGAGAATCTGCTGGGTGCCGGCCGTGTCATTGCCGCCGATGTAGATGAAGGCGTCCGCGCCGACCTTCTGCAGGCCCTTGAGGACGACGTCGCAATAGGCCGCGTCCGGCTTGTCGCGGGTGCTGCCCAGGGCCGCACTCGGGGTGCGGGCGATCCTCTGCAGCCGCTCCGGCGCGACCTCGGCGAAGTCGACATAGTCGCTGTCGCGGATGCCGCGCACGCCGTGACGCGCCCCGAGGATCCGGGCGTCGGGGTGGCGGCGCCTGATCTCGACGACGGCGCCGGCCACCGTCTGATTGATGACGGCGGTCGGACCGCCCCCTTGTGCGATGACGAAGGTGCGGGGCATCGGATCCTCCCGTGCTGCGATGCGGGAGGCTACCTTGGCGTTTCGCCGGCCGCTCTGCAACGGCCTTTTGGCGCCTAGCCGACGACGACGGGGGCTTTGCCGGAAACCCGGTTGTAGAGGTCGATGATGTCCTGGTTGATCAGCCGCACGCAGCCCGACGACATCGCCTGGCCGATCGACCACCATTCCGGCGAGCCATGGATGCGGTAGCCGGTGTCGACATCGTCCTTGTAGATGTAGAGCGCGCGGGCTCCGAGCGGATTGTCGAGGCCGCCGGGCTCACCGTTGCGCCATTTCTCCAGTTCCGGCTTGCGCGCGATCATCTCGGCCGGCGGCGTCCACAACGGCCATTTCTTGCCGTATTGGATGTTGGCGCGGCCGGCCCAACGGAAGCCGTCGCGTCCGATGCCGACCCCGTAGCGGATCGCATCGCCGCCCGGCTGGACAAGGTAGAGGAAGCGCTCCTGCAGGTTGACGACGATGGTGCCGGGCGCCTCGCCCGTCGGGTCGACGACGATCTGGCGCCGGAACTTGGCGTTGACCTTCTCGAACGGCACCTCGGGCAGCTGAAAGCCTTCGTCGGTGAACGAGGCATACATCAAGTCGGGGCTGGTCACCGCGCGGTCGACACTGATCTGCGGGCGGATGGCGCCTGTGGTGGTGGGATCGACGCCCAGGTCCGGCATGTCCATGGTACGCGAACAGCCGGCAACCCCCAACGCCATTGCGCCGAGGCCCGCCAGGACCTCGCGGCGGGAGGCCTGACGGCCCGCGGCGGGCAAAGAGCGAAGCAAGGCACTCGGGAACTGACGCGACACGCCGGCAAGCCTCTCGATCAACACGCCACAAGGAAGCGTCCCACAGGTAACCAATCATGGTTGACAAAGACTGAACGGCTGGACCGATCGCCGGGCGGGGCTGGCCTGCCCGCGGCCCTTGAAGTCGGCCGGGGCTCTATGCCTGATGGGTGAAAAGCAGCATGGGGACCGATTTTGAGGACGGTGACGGAATTTCCACGCGGGATCGTCGAATGGCCGGATGTCGGCATCTCCATGCCGGATGGCTGCCGCCTCTCGGCCCGCATCTGGCTGCCGGAGGACGCCGGAACGCGTCCGGTGCCGGCGATCCTGGAGCATCTTCCCTACCGCAAGCGCGACGGCACTGCCGCGCGCGATGCGCTGACCCACCCCTACTTCGCCGGCCACGGCTATGCGTCGATCCGCGTCGACATGCGCGGCAACGGCGATTCGGAAGGGTTGATGGAGGACGAATACAGCGAGCAGGAGCTCGACGACGCCTGTCGGGTGATCGCCTGGGCGCGCCGGCAGCCCTGGTGCAACGGGCGGGTCGGGATGATGGGCATCTCCTGGGGCGGCTTCAACAGCCTCCAGGTCGCGGCCAAGCAACCGCCCGGCCTCGAAGCGGTGATCACACTTTGCTCCACCGACGACCGCTATGCCGACGACATCCACTACAAGGGCGGGCTGTTGCTCAACGAGAATCTGGGGTGGGGCGCCACCATGCTGTCCTACTCCTCGCGGCCGCCGGACCCGCTGGTGGTCGGCGCGGAACGTTGGCGCGAGCTATGGCTCGAGCGCCTGGAGAACGAGCCGTTTCTGCCGGCGGTGTGGCTCAAGCATCAGCGCCGCGACGCCTACTGGAAGCGTGGCTCGATCTGCGAGGATTTCTCAGACGTTCAGGCTGCGACCTTGGCGGTCGGCGGCTGGGGCGACGCCTACAAGAATGCCGTGGCCCGCATCGTCGACGGCATCACCGCTCCGGCCAAGGGCATCCTTGGGCCCTGGGTCCACAAATATCCGCATTTCGCCGTGCCGCAGCCGGCGATCGGCTTCCTCCAGGAAGCGTTGCGGTGGTGGGATCGTTGGCTGAAGGACATCGACACCAAGGTCGAGGCCGAGCCGCGGCTGCGCGTCTATGTCATGGATTCGGTGCGGCCGCGCCGCTGGTATGAGGATCGCCCCGGCCGCTGGATCGGCCTCGACGGCTGGCGGGAGCCTGGCGAAGGTGGGCTCACTCTGGCCGCCGGGCCCGGCGGAACCCTTGGCCCCGAAGCCGGCGATCTCGGCGCCGGCATAGCGGTGGCTTCGCCGCAGGACTGCGGCCTCGCCGGCGGCGAATATTGCGCGATCTGGCTGGGGCCGGAGATGCCGGGCGACCAGCGCCCCGATGACGAGCGCTCGGCGGTCTTCGATACCGCGCCGCTCTCGGCCGCGCTCGACATTGTCGGCACGCCGGTGCTCAGCCTGCGCCTCTCCGCCGACCGGCCGCAGGCGATGGTGGCGGCGCGCCTCTGCGAAGTGCATTCCGACGGCGCCTCGACACGAATCAGCTACGCCGTCTTCAATCTCGGCCATCGTTTCGGACACGATACGGTCTCGCCGGTGGTCCCGGGGGAGATCATGGAGGTCGAGCTCCGCCTCGACGATGTCGCCTACCGCGCGGCCGCCGGCAACCGGTTGAGGTTGGCCCTTTCCTCCGCATACTGGCCGCTGGTCTGGCCTTCGCCGCAAACGGTCACCCTGACGCTCCACAGTGCCGAGCTCGCTTTACCGACCGTCGGGGATCAGACAACCGATATAGGCTTTGCCGACCCGGAGGGCGCCCGCCCTTGGCAAATCGAGATCGTGCGGGAGAGCGCCCATCGCCGGGAGATCGAGCCCGATCAAACGAACGGCACGGTCAGGCTCGACATCCTCGACGATTTCGGTGAGGTCCGCGACCTCGAGCACGGCTTGGTGAGCGGCAGCGTGGCCCGCGAAAGCTGGACCATCCATCCGGCCGATCCCTTGTCGGCGCGCGGCGAGGCACACTGGACGCAAACCCTGTCGCGCGGCGAATGGGCGATCCGCACAGAGGCCTTCAGCCGGATGCGGTGCGATGCCCGGAACTTCCACCTTACGGGGCGCCTGCTGGCCTATGAGGGCGATTCCCTGGTTTTTGAGCGGAATTTCGACGAGCTGATCGCGCGGGACGGCATCTGAGCCGCGCCTGATTGGTCCACCCCTAGCACACCATTTACGCCACGGAATGTCGCATTGAGCCTTGCGGCACGCTTTTGCTTGCGTTCAATATCGCCTGAACAAAGACGCCGAATGGTCGAATTCGGGCCACAACCAGAGTGAGGAACGAACTAAATGTCGGACGAATTGCATTATCTCAGCAGGCGTGCGGTGCTCGGCAAGCTGAGCCGGCGGGACTTTCTCGGCCGGGCGGCAGCGCTCGGGGTCACCGCCGCTTTCGCAGACACCTTGCTGGGCAGCGCCGCACGCGCCGAGGGGCCGCAGAAGGGCGGGCAGCTGAAGGCCGGCATGCAGGGCGGCGCGGCAACCGATAGCCTCGACCCGGCGGTGTGGGCGAGCCAGGTGCCCTATTTCTTCGGACGCCAATGGGCCGAGCAGCTGGTTCAGATCTCGCCCGACGGGCAGGTCAAGCCGGCGCTGGCGGAAGAGTGGGGGGCCTCCGACGATGCCAAGGTCTGGACCTTCAAGATCCGCAAGGGCGTCCAGTTCCACGACGGCAAGGAGATGACCCCGGCCGACGTCGTCGCGACGATGGAGCGGCATTCGGACGAGAAGTCGAAATCCGGCGCGCTCGGCATCATGGGCGGAATCGACAACGTCAAAGCCAATGGCAACGAGGTGGTGTTCACGCTCAAGGAGCCGAATGCCGATCTGCCTTATCTGCTCGACGACTACCACCTGATGATCCAGCCGAACGGCGGCAAGGACAATCCCGACCGCCGGCATCGGCACCGGGCCCTACAAGGTCACCGTCAATGAGCCCGGTGTGCGCCTGGGCGGCGAGAAGTTTGCCAACTACTGGCGCGACGACCGCGGCTTTGCCGATCAGATCGAAATCATCGTCATCAACGATCCGACGGCGCGCATGGCGGCGCTGCAGGGCAGCCAGGTCGACATGGTCAACCGCGTCGAACCGAAGATCGTCGAGCCTGATCAAGAACGTCGCCGGGCGGTGACGATCCAGAACGTCGCCGGCCACGGCCACTATGTGCTTCATCTGCCCATTGCAACACCGCGCCGTTCGACAACAACGATCTGCAGGCTTGCGCTCAAGCTGGCGCTCGACCGTGAGGAGATGCTGCAGAAGATCCTGATGGGTTACGGCACGATCGGCAACGATACGCCGATCAACAAGGCCTATCCGCTGTTCACCGAGATCGAGCAGCGCGTGTTCGACCCCGAAAAGGCCGCCTTCCACTACAAGAAGTCTGGCCACAGCGGCTCGGTGCTGCTGCGCACCTCCGACGTCGGCGTTCCCCGGCGCGGTCGATGCCGCCCAGCTCTACCAGCAGAGCGCCGCGAAGGCCGGGCATCACCATCGAGGTCAAGCGCGAGCCGGGTGACGGCTACTGGACCGACGTCTGGAACAAGCAGCCGTTCTCGGCCTCCTATTGGGGCGGCCGGCCGACCCAGGACCAGATGTACTCGACCGCCTATTATTCGAAGGCCGACTGGAACGACACCCGCTTCAAGCGCGAGGACTTCGACAAGATGCTGTTCCAGGCCCGCGCCGAACTCGATCCGGACAAGCGCAAGGCGCTCTACAAATCGACGGGCGAGATGGTGCGCGACGAAGGCGGGGTCATCGGTGCCGATGTTCAACGACTTCATCGACGCCACCGGACCGAAGGTTGCGGGCTGGGTCCCGGACGGCAATCGGAGATGATGGACGGCTATGCGCTGTCGCAAGTGCTGGGTCAAGGCCGCCTGAGCCGGAGCAGGACATCCGGCATGTCCTCAGCCCTCGTGCGATTGATCGCCCAGCGCATCGTGCTGGGCATCCTCTTGATGCTGGCGGTCTCGGTGCTGATCTTCGTCGGCACGCAGATCCTGCCGGGCGATGTCGCCCAATCGATCCTCGGCCAGTCGGCGACGCCGGAGGCGGTCGCCAATCTGCGCGAATGCTCGGCCTCGACCGATCCGGACCTATGTCCGCTATTTCCGTGGCTCGGCGGCGTCTTGACCGGCGATCTCGGCACCTCCTGTCGGCCGGCCAGGACATGGCCGGCTCGCGATCGGCAGGCGCCTGTGGCAACACGCTGTTCCTCGCCTTCTGGGCCGCGCATCCTGTCGGTCCCGCTGGCGATCCGCTGGGCTGGTCGCGGTGCGCTACCGCAACGGCCCGGTCGACAAGACCATTTCCGGCATCGTTCGCTCGCCTCGATCTCGCTGCCCGAGTTCTTCATCGGCTATCTGCTGATCCTACTTCGTCGCGGTGAAGCTTCAATGGCTGCCGAGCGTGTCGACCGTCTACGAGGGCATGTCCTTCGTCGACCGGCTGACGGCGATTGCTTTGCCGGTCTGACGCTGACTTTCGTGGTCTTCGCCCACATGATGCGGATGACCCGGGCAGCGATTCTCAACGTCATGCAGTCGGCCTATATCGAGACGGCCGAGCTCAAGGGCCTCGCGCCCGATCGAGATCATCCGCCGCCACGCCTTCCCCGAACGCGGTCGCGCCGATCATCAACGTCGTCATGCTCAACCTTGCCTACCTGGTGGTCGGCGTCGTCGTGGTCGAGGTGATCTTCGTCTATCCCGGCATGGGCCAGTATCTGGTCGACCCGTGGCCAAGCGCGACGTGCCGGTGGTGCAGGCCTGCGGGCTGGTGTTCGCCGCCGTCTACATCATCCTCAACATCATCGCCGACATCGCGGCGATCGTCGCCAACCCGCGGCTCAGGCACCCCAAGTGAGCGCGCATGCTTGAGCTCCGACGCATCCCGCTGGGCGCCTGGGTCGGCCTGATCCTCGACCGGGCTGTTCCTGTTCGTCGCCGTATTCGCGCCGCTGATCGCCCCCTATCGCGAGGACCAGATCGTGGGCGATGTGTGGCAGCCGCGCTCGGCCGCTCACTGCTCGGCACCGACAATCTCGGACGCGATCTCCTGTCGCGGATGATCTACGGCGCCCGCACCACGATCTTCGTCGCCGCTCACGGCGACGGTCGATCTCGTTCATCCTCGGCTCGGTGCTCGGCTTCACAGCGGCGGTGCTCGGCGGCTGGTTCGACAGCTGATGTCGCGCTTCGTCGACTTGCTGATGGCGATCCCGACCCTGATCTTCGCGCTGGTCGTGCTGTCGGTCCTGCCGACCACGCTGGTCATCCTGATCCTGGTCATGGCGCATCCTGGACTCGACCCGCGTCTACCGCCTGTCGCGGGCGGTGGCGATCGATATCAACGTCATGGATTTCGTCGAGGCCGCGCAGCTGCGGGGCGAGGGGAGCCGCTGGATCGTCTTCCGCGAGATCCTGCCCAATGCACTGTCGCCGCTGGTCTCGCGAATTCGGCCTGCGCTTCGTCTTTGCGATGCTGTTCCTGTCGACGCTCTCCTTCCTCGGGCTCGGCATGCAGCCGCCGGCAGGCCGACTGGGGCGGCATGGTCAAGGAGAACAAGGACGGCATCGTCTTCGGTATCGCCGCAGCGCTGATTCCTGGCGGCGGCGATCGCGGCGCTCGCGATCTGCGTCAATCTCGTGGTCGACTGGGTGCTCAACCGCACCACCGATCTCAAAGGAGGCCGCGGCAATGGCTAGGAAAGCTGTCTCGCGGCGGCGCTCGACGGGCGTCGGCGAGACGCTGCTCGAGATCCGCAACCTGCGCATCGAGGCGACCGTCTATCCGCCTGGCGAGCCGCCGCACGACGTGACCTCGTCGACGACGTGTCTCTGACGCTCGAACGCGGCAAGGTGCTCGGCTTGATCGGCAAATCCGGTGCCGGCAAGTCGACGATCGGGCTGTCGTCGCTGGGCTTCGGCCGCGGCGGCGTCAGGATCACTGGCGGCGAGGTGATGCTCAACGGCCGCGACATTCTGACCGGCGGCGTCGGCGGCCTGCGCAAGCTGCGCGGCAACGAGGTTTGCTATGTCGCCCAATCGGCGGCTGCCGCGTTCAACCCGGCGCATCGGCTGAGCGACCAGGTGGTCGAGGCCGCGCTCGAACATGGCGTGTCCCGGCGCGCCGAGGCCGAGGCACGCGCCGCGGCGCTGTTTCGCAAGCTCGGCCTGCCCGATCCCGACAGCTTCGGCCGGCGCTTTCCGCATCAGGTCTCCGGCGGCCAGCTGCAGCGCGCCATGACGGCGATGGCGCTGTGCTCGGAGCCCGACCTGATCGTCTTCGACGAGCCGACGACGGCGCTCGACGTCACCACCCAGATCGATGTGCTTGCGGCGATTAAGGACGCGATTCGCGATACCGGCGTTGCGGCGCTCTACATCACCCACGATCTTGCGGTGGTGGCCCAGGTCGCCGACCAGATCATGGTGCTGCGTCACGGCAAGCTGGTCGAGATATGGCGACACCCGGCAGATCATCAAGGAGCCGCGCCAGGACTACACCAACGCGCTGGTCTCGGTGCACCACATCGACCACACCGAGAAGAAGCCGACGGCGACCCCGGTCCTCTTCGGTCAAGAACGTGACGGCCGCCTATGGCGGCGGGCTGATCAAGGTGCTGAAGGACGTCTCGGTCGATATCCACCCCGGCCAGACGCTGGCGGTGGTGGGCGAATCCGGCTCCGGCAAGTCGACCCTGGCCCGCGCCATTACCGGGCTGCTGCCGCCACAATCCGGCCTGATTACCTTTGCCGGCAAAGCTTTGCCCGGCAAGCTCGGGCAGCGCAGCAAGGAAGAGCTTCGCCAGCTGCAGATGATCTACCAGATGGCCGATGTCGCCATGAACCCGCGGCAGACCGTGGGCACCATCATCGGCCGGCCGCTCGAACTTCTATTTCGGCATCCGCGGCCGCGAGCGCGACCAGCGCGTCGTCGAGCTGCTCGACAAGATCGAGCTCGGCAAGCGTTTCGTCGACCGCTATCCGGCGGAGCTGTCGGGCGGCCAGAAGCAGCGCGTCTGCATCGCCCGGGCGCTTGCCGCCAGGCCCAAGCTGATCATCTGCGACGAAGTTACCAGCGCGCTCGATCCGCTGGTCGCCAACGGCATCCTGCGGCTGCTGCTGGAGCTGCAGGCGGAGGAAAACGTCGCCTATCTGTTCATCACCCATGATCTGGCCACGGTGAAGTCGATCGCTGATTCGATCGCGGTCATGTACCGCGGCGAGGTTGTCCGCTACGGCGCCAAGAGCGTGGTGATCAACCCGCCGTTCGACGCCTATACCGATTTGTTGCTGTCCTCCGTTCCGGAGATGGAGGTCGGCTGGCTGGAAAAGGCGATCAAGACGCGGCGCATGGAGAGCGCGGGAAACTGAGCCGGCCGGGTCGGGCTGATCGGCAGCCGGCCAGCTGAACCGATCTAGCGTCCTTTCCAGACCGGGTCCCGCTTCTCGGCGAAGGCGCGGAAGCCTTCCTGATTGTCCTCGGAGGCGTAGAGCTCGTCGACGGTGCGGAACTGGCGTTTGGTGATCCGGTTCATCGCATCCTGGAACGCCATCGCCTCGGTGCGGCGGGCTACCTCCTTGATCGCCGCGAAAACCAGCGGCGGTCCCGACGCCAGCAGCCGCGCGACCTCCCAGACCCGCGCTTCGAGCGACTCCTTGGGCAGGATCTCATTCACCAGCCCCCAGCGATGCGCTTCGGCTGCGTCCATCCAGCGCCCGGTCAGCAGCAGATCCATGGCGACGTGATAGGGAATGCGTTTCGGCAGCTTGATCGTGGCGGCGTCGGCCAGCGTGCCGGCGCGGATCTCGGGTAGGGCGAAGGAGGAATGATCGGCGGCATAGATCAGGTCGCACGACAGGGCCAGCTCGAAGCCGCCACCCACCGCCATGCCGTTGACGGCTGCAAGCACCGGCTTGTTCAGGTCGCGCAGTTCCTGCAGACCGCCGAAGCCGCCGACGCCGTAGTCGCCGTCGACCGCGTCGCCCGCCGCCGCAGCCTTGAGGTCCCAGCCGGCCGAGAAGAACTTGTCTCCAGCGGTTTTGACGATAGCGACGCGCAAGGCCGGATCGTCGCGGAAGGCCTGGAAAGTGAGGCCGAGCCGGCGCGACGTCGCCAGATCGATCGCATTGGCCTTGGGCCGATCGAGCGTGACCTCGAGGATGGCGCCATCGCGCCGTGTGCGCACGACATCAGACATCGGCGGGCTCCTTCGCTGGCACGATCCGTTCCGCTGCCGGTTCGATTTCCGGATCGACGACCAGCAAGGCATCGACCAGGGCAACGCCTTGACCCTGCGGCAATACGAGAAGGGGATTGATGTCGAGTTCGCGGATCGATGGCGTACGGGCTGCATAATCGGCGATGGCGACGATGGTCGCGATTGCCGCGTCGAGGTCGCCCGGCACCCGGCCGCGGTAACCGGTGAGCAGGGGATAGAGCTTCAGCCCGGCAAGCGCTGCGGCAATGGAACCGGCGTCGGCAGGCAGCAGCAGCGTGGTGCTGTCCTTGATCAACTCGACCAAAACGCCGCCGCTGCCGATCGTCAGAACCGGACCGAACAGCGGATCCCTGGTGATGCCGACGATCAGCTCGGCGACTGCACCGCGGATCATGCGCTCGACATAGAGGCCTTGCCCCAGCGTGCCGAGCGCCTCCGCTGCCTGCCTGACACTGTTGCGGTCGGCAAGGTTGAGGCGAACCGCGCCCTGTTCCGATTTGTGCGCCAATCCCAGCGCTTTGACCACCGCCGGCAGGCCGAGATCCTCGGCGGCTGCCACGGCCTCCGACGCGTTGCCGACCCGCCGTCCGGGCGGAATCGGCAGCCCGGCGGCAGCCAGCCGCGCCTTGGCCTCGGCCTCGTCCAAGGCAAGCCCTGGCCCACTATCGTCCGCGTGTCCAGGCGCAACGAGCGGCGCTGCAGGCGCCTCCTGCCAGCGCTGGCCGATGAAGGCGGCGGCCTCGGCAGCATCGACCGCTTCGGCAATGCCGTGCAAGGGCACGATGCCGCGGGCAAACAGCTGCTCGGCGTGGTGCTCGGGCAGGTTCTCCGCCAGTGAGGCGACAATCGCGCCGCGTGTGCGGGCAGTCCTCACGGCCACCTCGAAGGCGTCGACCGCCGGCCACCAGTCGGCATCCGAGCAGCGGTCGTCGCGGGGAAAGTCGAGGACCAGCAGATTGAGGTCGAAGCCGCCGCCGACCATGGCGCTGAAGGTGTCGCGCATGGCAGGCTCGTTGTTCCAGATGAACGTGTGATAGTCCAACGGATTGGCCACTGCCACCAACGGCCCGAGGGTCGCCTTGACCCGCCGGCGATGCGCCTCGGCAAGCGAGGGGAAGTGGACCGCGCGGCCCTCGGCGCTGTCGGCCATCACCGACGCCTCGCCACCGGAGCAGCTCATCGACGAGAGGGCTGGGCCGGCCAGCGGCCCGCCGCCATGCAGCAGCTTCAGGGTCTCGATCAAGGCCGGAATGGAGTGAACCCGGGCGATGCCAAGCCGGCTCAGAAACGCTTGGGCTGCCGCATCCGAACCGGCAAGGGAGGCGGTGTGGGAGATGGTGGCGGCACGGGCCTGCGCCGAGCGGCCGACCTTCATCGCCACGATGGGCTTGTCGAGTTCGCGCGCCCGGAAAGCCAGCCGTTCAAAGGCGGCCGCATCGTCGAAGCCTTCGATATGCAGTCCCAGGCAGGAGACGCGTTCGTCCTCGATCAGCCCGAGGGCCATCTCCGACAGCCCGGTCTGGGCTTGGTTTCCCGCCGTCATCAGGAAGGCAAGCGGCAGGCCGCGGCGCTGCATGGTCAGATTGCAGGCAATGTTGGAGGATTGGGTGATGATGGCTGCGCCGCTCTGCCCGGCACCCAGTCGGCGCCCGCCGTGCTGGTCCGGCCACAGCAGGGCGCCGTCGGCATAGTTGATCAGCCCGTAGCAGTTGGGGCCGATGATCGGCATGGTGCCCGCCGCAGCAACGAGCTGCGCCTGCAGCGCTTCGCCTTCGGCATCGTCGGCGCCGGCCTCGCGGAAGCCGGCGGCGAAGCAGATGGCGCCGCCGGCGCCGCGCCGCGCCAGTGCCGCAACAACATCGATCGTCAGGCGACGGTTGACGCCGACGAAGGCGGCGTCCGGCGCGGCCGGCAGGTCCTCCACGGACCGAAAGGTAATCAGCCCCTCGACCTCGGCCTTGGTCGGATGAACCGGCCAGATTTCGCCGGAAAACCCCATCTTCAGCGATTGCTTGACCACCGCGGCGGCCTGCACGCCGCCGAACACGGCGATGGAGCGCGGCCGCAGCAGCCGTTCGAGCCGGTTCATGCTTTTCAAGCCCCGAGCGGACGCAGCAGCGCGCGCGAGATAATGTGCCGCTGGATCTCGCTGGTCCCTTCCCAGATCCGCTCGACGCGGGCATCGCGCCAGATCCGCTCGAGCGGCAAATCGTCCATCAGCCCCATGCCGCCATGGACCTGGATCGCTTCATCGGCGACGAACGCGAGCATCTCCGTGGCCTTCAGCTTGGCCATCGCCATGTCCTGGTCGGTGACGGTGCCCTGGTCGTACTTCCAGCCGGCCTCGAACAGCATCAGCTCGGCAGCTTTCAGCTCGGTCGCCATGTCGGCCAATTTGAACGAGACGCCCTGGAACTTGCCGATCGGCTGCCCGAACTGCTGCCGATCGGCTGCGTAGGCGACGGAAAGGCCAAGCGCCCGCTCGGCCCGGCCGAGGCAGGTGGCGGCAACCTGCAGGCGGGTGGCGCCCAGCCAGGAATTCGCGACCTCGAAACCCTTGTGGACTTCGCCCAGCACCTGCTTCCTGGGCAACCGGCAGTCGTCGAATTCGAGCACGGAATTGGTATAGCCGCGATGCGAAACGTTGCGGTAGCCGTCGCGGACGGTGAAACCCGGCGTTCCCTTGTCGACGAAGAAGGCGGTGATCTTCTTGCGTCTGCCCCGCGCGCCCTCCTCTTCGCCCGTCGCCATGAAGACGATGGCGAAATCGGCGATGTCGGCATGGCTGATGAAGTGCTTGGTGCCATTCAACACCCAGTCGCCGCCGGCCGTCTCGACCGCGCCGGCGCGCATGCCGCGCAGATCCGAGCCCGCGCCCGGCTCGGTCATCGCCAGGCAGTCCCATTTCTCGCCGCGAATGCAGGGAAAGAGGTAGCGTTCGCGCTGCTCCGGCGTGCCGGCCAGCAAGATGTTGGAGGGACGCGCCACGCAGGTCCAATGCAGCGCGTAGTTGGCCCGGCCGAGCTCCTTCTCGTAGAGCAGCCACGTCAGGGTGTCGAGCCCGGCGCCGCCGACCTCCTCCGGCATGTTGGCCGCATAGAGCCCGGCCGCAATCGCCTTGGCCTTGATCTCTTCGATGAGCTCGCGGCGCAGATGGCCGGTCCGTTCGACTTCCTGTTCGTGCGGATAAAGCTCGTTCTCGACGAAGGCGCGGGTCGTGCCGACGACCAGCTGCTGCTCTTCAGACAGGCCGAATTCCATCCGTTCAGCCCTTCTTGCTGTTCTTCTTGCGTTTTGCCTTGCCCGGATTTCGACCGGCCTTGGCGAGCTGGCGCGTGTAATCCTTGAAAAGCCGGCCGGCGCCCCAGCCCTTGCCCTTGTTCTCACCGGACAGGGCGGTCATGATCGCCACCAGATTGTCGTCTCGGATCCGCTCCAGGTCACGGATCGACAGCCCGGCTGCCTGGTCATCGGACTGGGCGGCGATCTTGTCGACCAGCTCCGGGGTGAGCTCCGGCACGTCCATCAGCTTGGTCCATGGCCAGGCCAGGCACGGGCCGAACTGGGCGATGAAGTGGCGCATGCCCGCTTCGCCGCCGGCGATG
Source organism: uncultured Alphaproteobacteria bacterium (assembly GCA_963791325.1). Classification (GTDB taxonomy): domain Bacteria; phylum Pseudomonadota; class Alphaproteobacteria; order Rhizobiales; family Rhizobiaceae; genus JBEVJK01. Next base: position 32,871 of record CAWBRU010000005.1, read on the forward strand.
CGGTAGACCTGGAACATTCCCATCTGCGCCCAGCGGATGCCGAACGAGTAACGCATGATGTCGTCGAGCTCTTCGACGGTGGTGACGTCATCCTTGATCAGCCAGAGCGCTTCGCGCCACACCGCCTCCAGCAGGCGGTCGCCGACGAACGCTTCGATCTCCTTGCGGATCACCACCGGCTTCATGCCGATCGAGGTATAAAGGGCTTTGGCGCGCTCGATCGTTTCGGGACAGGTACGATCGCCGCCGACGATTTCGACGAGCGGCAGCAGGTAGACGGGATTGAAGGGATGGGCGACCACCAGTCGCTCTGGGCGCTGCATGGCCGGCTGCATGTCGCTCGGCTTGATCCCCGACGTCGACGAGCCGATCACCGCGTCCTCGCGTGAATGGGCATCGATCTCGGCGAGCACCCTATGCTTGAGGTCGAGCCGTTCCGGAACGCTTTCCTGGATCAGGTCTGCGCCTTCGACCGCCCCGGCGATGGTCTTTGCAAAGCGCAGCCGGCCTTCCTTCGGCAGGCCGTCGGGCACCATGCGGCGATAGGCGCGGCGGGCACCCTTGAGCACGTCGCCAACCTTGCGCGCCGCCTCCGGATCCGGGTCGAAAATCGCCACATCGATGCCGTTGAGCAGCAGGCGGGCCACCCAGCCTGCGCCGATCACTCCGCCGCCAATGGCTGCCGCTTTGTTCAGGCTCATCGTCCAGTTTTCCTGATTGTTCCGGATCGGGAACGAAGCCTTCACCAGCGCTTGTTCAGCTTCATCTTCTCACGCACGTGGGCGGGGCTGAGGATCCGCGATCCCATGGCTTCGGCGATGGTGACCGCGCGCTCGACCAGCGCGCCGTTGGTCGCCAGCACGCCCTTCCCAAGCCACAGATTGTCCTCGAGGCCGACGCGGATGTGGCCGCCGGCGGCAAGCGCGACAGCCGTGTAGGCGAGCTGGTTGCGGCCGATCGAGAACGCCGAGAACGTCCAATCGGCCGGCAGGTTGGCAGTCAGCGCCAGAAGCGTCGCCAGGTCGTCCGGCGCTCCCCAGGGAATGCCCATGCACAGCTGCACCATGACCGGATCGTCGAGCAGACCCTGCCCGTGCAGCCACTTGGCCAGCAGAAGGTGGCCGGTGTCGAAGATCTCGACCTCGGGCCGCACCCCCAACGCCTGGATCCGGGCGGCCATCGCCTTGAGCATCGCCGGCGTGTTGGTCATGATGTAGTCCTGCTCGCCGAAATTCATGGTGCCGCAGTCGAGCGTGCAGATCTCCGGCAACAGCTTGGCGACATGCGCCAGGCGCTCGGTGGCGCCGACCATGTCGGTGCCCACGGCAGCAGGCGGCAGCGGCCTCTCGGCGCTGCCCAGGGTCAGATCGCCGCCCATTCCGGCGGTGAAATTGATGATGACGTCGATGCCCGAGCGCTTGATCAGGTTGAGCACCTCTTCATAGAGGGCGACGTCGCGCGCGCCCTTGCCGGTCTCGGGATTGCGCACGTGAATGTGCGCGATCGCGGCGCCGGCATTGGCGGCCTCGGTGGCGGCGTCGGCGATCTGCCGCGGGGTGACCGGCACCTTGTCGGAACGGTGGGCGGTGTCGCCCGATCCGGTCACTGCGCAGGTGATGAACACGTCCCGGCTTGGCGCGAGTGGCATGGCAAGTCCTTCGAAGGCGGTGAGCGGCCAGTGTCGCGCGGCTTGTCAGGTCATGCTTTGCAAATTACGAAATGAAATTGATGAAAAGCGAGAAGCCGACGGTGTTTCAGGCCGAGCGCACGCCGCTCAAGGTGACGCTGCTGGTGCTGGACGGCTCATCGCTGATGTGCGTGGCGTCGGCGGTCGATCCCCTGCGCGCCGCCAACCGGGTCGCCGGCGCGACGGTGTTCGACTGGAAGACGGTGTCGCCCGACGGTGCCGCCCCGGTGACCACCAGCGGGCTGCCGATCGCTGTCGCCGGACCGTTCCGCCCGGAGGAGCGCACCGATCTGCTGGTGCTGGTCGGCGGCTTCGGCACGCGCGACCAGGCCGCTTCGGGATTGCTGTCGGGGCTCAGGCGAGCGGCGAAGCTTGCCCGCGCGGTCGGCGGTGTCGAGGCCGGCACCTGGCTGCTCGGCCGCGCCGGCCTGCTCGAGGGGCGCACCGCCACCACCCATTGGGAAGACCTCGAGGACTTCGCCGCCGCCTTTCCAGGGACGGATGTGCGGCCGGACCGCTATGTCATCGACGGTCCGGTCTTCACCGCCGGCGGCGCCTCGCCGACCTTCGACCTGATGCTCCATCTGATCCGCACCCGGCTCGGCATGGCCGCCGCGCTCGATGTCGCCAGCGTGTTCATCTACGACCAGGCCAAGGCCGCCACCGAGGCCCAGCCGCTGGTCTCGCTCGGCCGGCTCGACGGCTACGATCCGCGGCTCGCCCAGGCGATCCGGCTGATGGAGACACACATCGATGCGCCGCTGACCACCCAGGCGATCGCGCGCCGGGTAGGTCTCACCGGCCGCGCCTTGGAGACGATTTTCAAACGGGCGATCGACGAGACGCCGGGCGCCTACTATCTCCGGCTCAGGCTGAGCGCCGCGCGCCGGCTGGTGCTCGACACACGCCTGGCGATGGCCGACATTGCCGCCCGCACGGGCTTCTCCTCGGCCGCCGCCTTCTCCCGCGCTTTCGCCCGCGACTTCGGCCTGCCGCCAAGCCTGCTGCGGCAGGGCAAAGCGCGCTGAGATCAGACGTAGCGGTTGACGATGTTTTCCAAACGCTCCTGCTGGCCGGACCGCGGCCGGGGCTCGATCTTTTCCTTCACCACCCGTTCGGCAATTTCGTCCAAGGTTCGCTCGCCGCCCAGCATCGCTTTGGCCTCGGCCGAGCCCCAGCCGGCATAACGGGCTTCGAGCGGATCCAGCAAAGCGCGGTCCTCGAGCATGCGCGCCGCGGCCTTCAGGCCCCGCGCGCAACAGTCGATGCCGCCGATATGGCCGATCAGCAGGTCTTCGGGATCCAGCGACTGGCGGCGCAGCTTGGCGTCGAAATTGGTGCCGCCGGTGGTGAAGCCGCCGGCCAGCAGGATCTGGTAGTAGGCAAGCGTCATCTCGGGCACGTTGTTGGGGAATTGGTCGGTGTCCCAGCCGGACTGGTAATCGTTGCGGTTCATGTCGATCGAGCCGAAGATGCCGAGCGCGGCGGCAAGCGCCAGCTCGTGCTCGAACGAGTGACCGGCCAGGATCGCGTGGCCCTGCTCGATGTTGACCTTGACCTCTTGCTCCAGTCCGAACCTCTTCAAGAAGCCGTAGACGGTGGCGACATCGTAGTCGTACTGATGCTTGGTCGGCTCCTGCGGCTTCGGCTCGATCAGGATCGTGCCCTGGAAGCCGCTCCGGTGCTTGTAGTCGACCACCAGCGACAGGAAGCGGCCGGCCTGCTCCTGCTCGCGCTTCAGATCGGTGTTGAGCAGCGTCTCGTAGCCCTCGCGGCCGCCCCACAGCACGTAGTTCTCGCCGTTCAGGCGCCGGGTCACGTCCATGCAGGCCTTCACGGTCGCTGCCGCATAGGCGAACACATCGGGATCCGGATTGGTCGCGGCCCCGGCCATCCACCGCCGATGCGAGAACATGTTGGCGGTGCCCCACAACAGCTTCAGGCCCGTGGCGTCCATTTTGCCGGCAAAATAATCGGCAATCTCATCGAGCCGTGCCTTGCTTTCGGCGAAGCTCTTGCCCTCCGGGCGCACGTCGGCATCGTGGAAGCAGAAATACGGGACGCCGAGTAGCGAAAACAGCTCGAAGGCGACGTCGGCCTTCAGTTTGGCGAGCTCCATCGTATCGCCGAACCAGGGCCGCTCGAAGGTCTGCCCGCCGAACGGGTCGCCGCCCGGCCAGGCAAAAGAGTGCCAATAGGCCACCGCAAAGCGCAGATGGTCCGCCATCCGCTTGCCGAGCACGATCTCGTCGGGATTGTAGAACCGATAGGCAAGCGGGTTGGCCGATTCCGGGCCTTCATACTTGACTGCCGCGATGTCCTTGAAAAAGCCGCTCGTCACGTCGTCACTCCCTTGATGGCTGGGTAAAGCGCCCGGTACCGGTGGTAGGCGTCACGGTAGGCGGGGGCGAAGGCGCGCTCGGGCGCGACTGTTTCGGCGGTCTCGGGCGCGGTGCAGATGGCCAGCGGATCCGCTGCCTCGGCGGCGATCAGCCCGAGCCGGGCCGCGCCGAAGGCGGCGCCGAAATCGCCATCGGCGGGAATATCGACCGGCAGGTCGAGCGCGGTGGCGATCGCCTTCAGCCAATAGCGCGAGCGCGAGCCGCCGCCGATCGCAGTGACGCGGGAGAGCTCGGTCCCCGCCTCGCGCAGCGCCTCCAGGCTGTCGCGGAAGGCGAAGGCGACGCCTTCCAGCACCGCCTGGGTGAGCGCGCGGCGATCCGATTCGTGGCCAAGCCCGGTAAAGACGCCGCGGATGGCGGCGTCATTGTGCGGCGTCCGCTCGCCCGACAGATAGGGCAGGAAGCCGACGCTGCCCGGGGCGCGCAGCTCGGGCCCGAGTTCGTCGGTCAACGCACCCGCCTTACGGCCGGTGATCTCGGACAGCCAGTTGAGCGAATCGGTCGCCGACAGGATCACGCCCATCTGGTGCCAGGCACCGGGCAGGGCGTGGCAGAAGGTGTGCACGGCACTTTGCGGGTTGGGCAGATAGCTGCCATTGGCCGCAAACAGTACCCCTGACGTGCCGAGCGAAACGAAAGCGGCGCCAGGGCGCACCGTGCCCATGCCGCAGGCCGAAGCGGCATTGTCCCCGGCGCCGCCGGCGACCACGACACGCTCGGTCAGCCCCCAGCGCTGGGCGAGCTCCTGGCGCAAGATGCCGGCAGGCTCGGTGCCTTCGACGAGCGTCGGCATCTGCGCCCGGCCGAGATCGGTCGCGGCAAGCAGTGCATCGGACCAGGCCCGCGCGCCGACATCGAGCCATGCCGTCCCGGCCGAATCGGACATCTCCGAGATGCGCTCGCCGGTCAGCCACAGCCGCAGATAGTCCTTCGGCAGCAGCACCATGGCGACCTGCTCGAACACGTCCGGCTCATGCTCCTTGACCCACACCAGCTTCGGCGCGGTGAAGCCCGGGAAGACGATATTGCCGGTGACCTCGCGAAAGCGCGGGTCGGCGTCGAGCCGCGCGGCCTCGGCGAAACTGCGCGTATCGTTCCACAGGATCGCCGGCCGCAGCACGCGGTCATTGCGGTCAAGCAAGGTTGCGCCATGCATCTGGCCGGAAAGGCCAACGCCGCGCACGGCGGTGAGCTCGGCCGGATGGGTCGCACGGAGCGCGTCGACCGCTTCCTCGGTCGCCCGCAGCCATTCCGCCGGGAATTGCTCGGACCAGCCGGGATGCGGACGCGACACCTCGAGCGCGCCGCTCGCCTGGCCGACGATGCGTTGCGCGCCGTCGATCAACAGCGCCTTGACCCCCGACGTGCCAAGGTCGAGCCCGAGATACATGGCGTGGTCCTCCCGCCGGCAAGCTTCGCAGCAAACCGCGGCGACATGCAAGCCACAGGCATAAACGGCTCATGGTTTTTTCGGCACCCGCAATAAAGACGAGCGACGGCAAGCGGCGCGACTCACGGGAGTGCATGCTCCCTTCTGCAACTCTATTCCCTTTGAAGCTAGATTTTTGGAACGAATTTGCGTAGAGTTTGAACTATTGGAACGTCCCGCGCATCATCATTCCCCCAAACACTCTAGAGTTACGGCCGCCGAACGGAGAGAAAGAGATGACAGCACCCCTTTCCCGCAACCTGGTCGCCGGTCTGATCGTGGGGACGATCGCGCTTGGCGCCGGCTCATGGGCCCGCGCCGACACCACGCTCCTCAACGTCTCCTACGACCCGACCCGCGAGCTCTACAAGGACTACAACCAGGCCTTCGCCAAGCATTGGAAAGCCGAGACAGGCGAGACGGTGACTGTTCAGGCCTCGCATGGCGGTTCCGGCGCCCAGGCACGCGCGGTGATCGACGGGCTTGATGCCGACGTCGTCACCTTGGCGCTGCAGAGCGATATCGACGCCATCGTCAAGAAGACCAAGAAGATCAATCCCGACTGGCGCGACCGGCTCGAGAACCATTCGGCGCCTTACACTTCGACCATCGTGTTCCTGGTGCGCAAGGGCAACCCGAAGGGCATCAAGGATTGGGGCGACCTGACCCAGGAGGGTCTGCAGGTGATCACCCCCAACCCGAAGACCTCCGGCGGGGCCCGTTGGAACTATTTGGCCGCCTGGGCCTGGGCCAATGGCAAGTTCGGCGGCGATGAGGAGAAGATCAAGGGCTATATGGCCGACCTCTACAGCCATGTGCCGGTGCTCGACGCGGGTGCGCGCGGCTCGACGGTGACTTTTGCCCAGCGCGGCCTCGGCGATGTCCTGCTCGCTTGGGAAAACGAGGCCTATCTTGCGCTCGACGAATTCGGTGCCGATCAGTTCGACATCGTCATCCCGCCGCAATCGATCCTCGCCGAGCCGCCGGTCGCGGTGGTCGACGCCAATGTCGATGCCAAGGGCACCCGCAAGGTCGCCGAAGCCTACCTGAAATACCTCTACTCCGAGGAAGGGCAGCGGATCGTCGCCAAGCACCATTACCGGCCGGCCAAACCCGAGCTTGTCCCGGAAGGCGAGCGCCACAAGCTACCCGACCTCAAGCTGGTCACCATCGACGACCCGATCTTTGGCGGCTGGGCCAAGGCGCAGCCTTACCATTTCGCCGACGGTGGTGTATTCGACCAGATCTACAAGCCGGCCAAGTAGCCTGAAGGGATCTTCGTGACGACACCACCCGCTTCGGCGGGGTGGCGGCTCAGAGCGCCGAGTGTCATTCCGGGCTTCGGATTGACGCTCGGCTTCTCGCTTGCCTACCTGACGCTGATCATCCTGATCCCGCTCACGGCGCTCGTCCTGAGGAGCGCCTCCCTCGGCGTTTCCGACTTTCTCGCCATCGCCTTGGACCGGCGCACGCTGCTGGCGCTGAAGGTGAGCTTCGGCACCGCGCTGATTGCGGCGGCTGTCAACGTTCTGTTCGGCACCCTGGTGGCTTGGGTGCTGGTTCGCTACACCTTCCCCGGCCGACGCATCGTCGACGCCATGGTCGACTTGCCGTTCGCGCTGCCCACCGCGGTGGCGGGCATTGCGCTCACCACGCTCTACGCCCCACGCGGCTGGCTTGGCGCCCTGCTGGCGCCGCTTGGCATCAAGGTGGCCTATACGCCGCTCGGCATCGTCATTGCGCTGATCTTCATCGGCCTGCCCTTCGTGGTTCGAACGGTGCAGCCGATCATGGAGGAGATCGATCGCGGGGTCGAAGAGGTTGCCGCTACCCTCGGCGCCAGCCGTCTGCAGACGATCTGGCGCGTTCTTTTGCCTTCGCTGTCGCCTGCGATTCTCACCGGCTTTGCGCTCGCCTTTGCCCGCGGCGTCGGCGAATACGGCTCGGTGATCTTCATCGCCGGCAATCTGCCCTACATTTCCGAGATTGCGCCGCTGTTGATCGTCATCCGGCTGGAGGAATATGACTACGCGTCGGCGACCGCGATCGCGACCATCATGCTGGCGCTCTCGTTCATCATGCTGCTCGTCATCAACCTGATCCAGGCCTGGAGCCGCAAGCGCTATGGTTGAGACGCCGAGCCTGGCGCGGCGCATCCCGCGGTTCCGCTCGCCCGTCACCGAAACGCGCCCGGTGCGCCTGCTGCTGATGGCGGTGGCGTTTGCCTTTCTTGCCGTGTTCCTGGTGCTGCCGCTGGTGATCGTGTTCACCGAGGCGCTGGCCAAGGGCGTCGCCGCCTACGGCGAGGCGCTTGCCGATCACGACACTCTGGCGGCGATCCGGCTGACGCTGCTTGTCGCCGCCATCTCCGTGCCGCTCAACTCGGTGTTCGGCGTCGCCGCGGCCTGGGCGATCGCCAAGTTCGAGTTCAAGGGCAAGGCCTTCCTGATCACCCTGATCGATCTGCCGTTTTCGGTGTCGCCGGTGATTTCGGGCCTGGTCTATGTGCTGCTCTTCGGCGCCAACAGTTTGCTCGGCCCGTGGCTCAAGGGGCACAATATCGAGATCCTTTTTGCCGTGCCCGGCATCGTGCTCGCCACCATCTTCGTCACCTTCCCGTTCGTGGCACGTGAGCTCATTCCCTTGATGCAGGAGCAGGGCATCGGCGACGAGGAGGCGGCGCTGTCGCTCGGCGCCAGCGGCTGGCAGACCTTCCGCTTCGTCACGCTGCCCAATATCCGCTGGGGACTGCTCTACGGCGTGCTGCTCTGCAACGCCCGCGCCATGGGCGAATTCGGGGCGGTCTCGGTCGTGTCGGGCCACATTCGCGGCCTTACCAATACGATGCCGCTGCAGGTCGAAATTCTCTACAACGAGTACAACGCCGTTGCTGCCTTTGCCGTGGCTTCGCTCCTGGCGGGGCTGGCGCTGGTCACGCTGGTCTTGAAGACCGCGCTGGAAATCCGCTATGGCGCCGAGATCGCCGCGACGCGCGGCCACTGAACCGAAGGATTTCTCCAGCCTATGGACGTCCGCGTCGCCAATGTGCGCAAGGAATTCGACCGCTTCCCGGCGCTGCGCGACGTCAGCCTCGAAATCCGATCGGGCGAGCTGATCGCGCTGCTCGGACCGTCGGGTTCGGGCAAGACGACCCTGCTGCGGCTGATTGCCGGGCTCGAGCGGCCGACGAGCGGGGCGATCTTCTTCGGCGAAGAGGATGCCTCACTGCGCACCGTCCAGGAGCGCAATGTCGGCTTCGTGTTCCAGCATTACGCGCTTTTCCGCCATATGACGGTGGCCGAAAACATCGGTTTCGGGCTGAAGGTCCGGCGCAAGGACCGGCCGAGCGACCGCGAGATCAAGCGCCGGGCATCCGAACTGCTCGATCTTGTCCAACTCACCGGGCTCGAACGCCGCTATCCCGCCCAGCTCTCCGGCGGCCAGCGCCAGCGGGTCGCGCTCGCCCGCGCCCTGGCGATCGAGCCGCGCGTCCTCTTGCTCGACGAGCCGTTCGGGGCGCTCGACGCGCAGGTGCGCCGCGAGCTCCGGCGTTGGCTGCGGGAGATCCACGAAAAGACCGGCCACACGACCGTGTTCGTCACCCATGACCAGGAGGAGGCGCTGGAGCTTGCCGACCGGGTGGTGGTGATGAGCCAGGGACGTATCGAGCAGGTCGGCACCTCGGACGAAGTCTACGACACGCCCAACTCGCCGTTCGTGTTCTCCTTCATCGGCGAGTCGAGCTCTCTGCCGGTAAGGGTCGAGGCCGGCCAATTGTGGATTGCCGACCGTTCGATCGGCATCAAAGCGCCGGACGAACCGGAGGGCGAGGCGGTTCTCTATTTCCGTCCGCACGACATCGAGCTGATGGACACCCAGGGCAGCTCGATCGCCGGCACCGTGGCGGCCAGCCGCAGGGTGGCAGGCACCCGACATGTCGAGCTCGAGGTGGCCGGCAGCCGTCACCGGGTGGAGCTCGAGATCCCCACCTCCCATCCGGCATCAGAGAAGACGCGGATCGCCTTCCGGCCGAAAAAGTGGAAACTGTTCCGGCCCGCCGAGATCGAAGCGGCGATGCCGGCGGCTGCCGCCGAGCGTCGCGCCTGACGATGTTAGTCTAGACCCCCGGCCGCGGCCCGGCTGGCAAAATGTGCGGCGAGCGGGCTTCTCGGACGCGCCGCGCAGCGTTCGGCGGCGAGCCCGGCCGCGGTAGCCAGGTCACCCCCGCGCAGGGCGGCTTCCATCAGCGTGAGATCGATGACGTCGCGCTGGGCGTGGCTGCCGCCGAACCGGTGCGCCAGAGCCCGCACCGGCCCGATCCGACGTACGGCTTCGCCATAGTCGCCATCGCCGAACGCCTTGACGGCGAGGGCCAGCGGCCGGCCGACCTCCCGCGTGAATTGCACATTGTCGGCGCGGCCGTCGAGGGCTTGCGCCTGGGCTTCAAGCAGGGCAGCCGCCGCGGCCGTCCTGCCGGCGCCGACGAAGGCCATCATCGCGTGGACGTCGTTGAAGGCGTAGTGGCCGGCTGCCGCCGCCTTTTCCTCCCAGCGGTCCGCCAGCGCGGCCCAGCGCGCGGCGGCCTGAATACCGGCGAGATGGAGCCGCCACAGGATCGCCGACGCATCGACGAGGTTGAGCACCGTGGCTGCGTCGGCGCCGAAGATCTCATCGTCGAACAGGGTCAGGACGGCCTCGCTGTCGCCGAGCTCATAGTAAAACAGGGCCAAATGCCACCAATTGTGCACCTTGAGGAAGCTGCCTTCCGACCAGTTGCGCCGGCTTGCCTGCAGCCAGGCGATGCCGTCCCGGGGCCGGCCCTGCATCTCCATGACGTGGGCCACCGCGTGATGGGCCCAGCCGTCGCGTGGCTCAAGCGCCACGGCGCGGCGGCCGGCGGCCTCGGCCGCGGCGTAGTCGCCGGTCTCTTCCAGCCCGAAGGCATGCATGCCGAGAATGGCGTGGTAGCCGGGCATGGCCGCATCCCAGGACGGCAGGGCCGCGGCGATCCGGTCGCGCAGGCCTGCCGACCGGCCGGTGAAGAAATCGATCTGGTGGCCTGCCTGCAGCGCCAGCGCATCGCGTGGCGTTTCGGTCGACAGCTCTGCCAAGATCCGGCTCGCTTTGTGCCAGTGGCCGCCGGCGAGCGCCGCGAGCGCCTTGCAATGGCCGCGTTCGCGGCTGGTCGCCGGCAGCGCCGCCGCCGTGGCGGCGCAGGCTGCTGCAACCATTGCCGCCTCGCGCTCGGTCGCCAGGGCGTGGAGATAGCCCTTCAAGATATGCGCCATGACGAAATCGGGCGCCGCTGCGAGCGCGGCATCGACCGCGCCGAGCGGATCGCCGGCAAAGCATTGCAGGCTGCGCAACGCCGCCTCGTAGTCGGCCAGCGCGCCGGCATTGGCGCCGGAGATGGCAAGGCCGAGGCCGTCGCGCAGCACCATCCCCGTGATCAGCTTCCCGAGCGGACTGCCAGGGTGGCGATGCCGGCGCCGACCAGAAGCGTGCCGCCGGTCTTGTTGAACAGGCCGACGGCGCGGGGATTGCGCACCACATTGCGGGCCCGCGATGCGGCCAGCGCGTAGCCGAGCGCATTGGCGAAGGCGAGCACCAGGAAAGTTGCTTCGAACACTGCCATCTGGGAAAGCAAGCTGCCGCTGTGATCCAGGAACTGCGGCAGGAAGGCGACGAAGAAGGTGATGCTCTTGGGGTTGAGCGCGGTGACCAGCCAGGCATGAGCGAACATCTTCGCCGCCGAGCTGCGATCGGTGCGCGGTTTGGCGTCGAGCGTGCCGCCGGCGCGGAACAGCTTGACGCCGAGATAGATCAGATAGGCCGCGCCCAGCCATTTCAGCGCCGTGAATACGGCGGCCGAGGCCAGCAGCAGCGCGCCGATGCCCAGCATCGACAGCGTCATCGCGGTGAAGTCGCCGAGCGCCACGCCGAACGCCATCGGCAGCGCGGTGCGCAAGCCCTGGCCGAGCGCGTAGGAGACGACCAGGAGAATGGTCGGCCCGGGAATGACAAGGAGGATGGCGGAAGCCGCGGCAAACGCCGCCCAAGTCTCAAGCGACATGTCTCAGGCGCCTTCTGCTGGCATCGGAAAAGCCAATCAAGACCAGGCCGCCGGCGAATGTAAAGACCCCTGGCCCACTCTCGGCGCTAGCTCAATGGGATATCCGTGTCGTGCTTGCCCGTCTGGTAGGTGGCCGACAGCGCCGCAAAGCGTGCGGCGAGCCGATCAAGCCGGGCCTCGCGGGTCACCCGCTCCGCGTCCGGCAGCTCGCTGACCATCCGCCGCAGCGCGAAGCTCGTCCAGTAGGCGTTCTGCGCACGATAGCCGCCCGGCGGCAAGGTGAACACCTCTTCGAGGATGCGCAGATCGTGGGGGATGGCGATCGCGTCGCGCAAATCGGCGTGGCTGAACAGGTAGTAGAAATTGTCGAAGCCGGCCCAGGTGATGGCCGACAGGCAGAGTGAGCAGGGCTCGTGGGTGGCAAGGAAGATGAGCTCTCGGGTGTCCGGCCGCCCCGCTTTGGGCAGTTCGTAGAAACTCTTCAAGCAGTGCAGCTCGCCGTGCCAGAGCGGGTTTTCGGTCTCGTTGTTGGTCTCCGCGATCACCAGCGACAGATCGCTCTTGCGCAGCAGCGCCGCGCCGAACAGCTTGTTGCCGCGCTCCACGCCGCGCGCGGTCTTGGGGATGATGTCCTCTTCGATGACGTCGAGCAAGCGATCGATCAGGGCCCCCGTCATCGCACGACTTCGGGCAGCCTGATTTCGTAGGGGTGCGAGAAATGGAACTCCTCGACGTTGACGCCCTGGCCGCCGCGGTCGACCACCAAAAATTCTTGCGGTTCCTCGATCGGCGTCAGCACGCCGTGCCAGAGATTGCGCGGGTAGTTCACGCCTTGCCCCGGCCGGGTGAGGAAGGCGCGCGGCAGGGCTGGTCCGTCCGGCCCATCTGCGCAGACCACCACCACGAACGGGCGTGGCGACATTGGCATGAACGCCTGGCTGCCCAGCGGGTGGCGCTCGACCATCGCCAGCTGCAGCGGGAACCGGTAGCCCTTTGCCTTGAAGATATTGATCAGAACATGCCCGTCCGGGCCGATGGCCTGCGGCCGCGCCAAGGCATGAAAGCGCTCGGTGAGGCCGGCATTGATCGGATAGTGGCTGTCGGTCTCGGTGTCGAGCACGTCGCCGAAGGCGGCAAAGCCGGCGCGCGTCAAGGGCTGTGCCAAGATGGTGCGCGTCCCGCCGGGGGCGAGCCAGCCGGGCGTGCTAGCGCCGGAAGAGGCCGAGCTTGGCATGGCGGTTGACGTCCTTGTAAAGCAGATAGCGGAAGCGGCCGGGGCCGCCGGCATAGCAGGCCTGCGGGCAGAAGGCCCGCAGCCACATATAGTCGCCGGCCTCGACCTCTACCCAATCCTGGTTGAGCCGGTAGACGGCCTTGCCTTCCAGCACATAGAGACCGTGTTCCATGACATGGGTCTCGGCAAACGGGATCGACGCGCCGGGCTCGAGGGTGACGACGGTGACGTGCATGTCGTGGCGCAGATCTGCCGGGTCGACGAAGCGGGTCGTGGCCCAGCGGCCCTCGGTCTCCGGCATCGGGATCGGCTGGATCAGCCGTTCATTGGTGACCAGCGGCTCCGGCGGCGCCAGCCCGTCGACGAACTCGTAGGCCTTGCGGATCCAATGAAAGACCGCCCGCTCGGCGCCGTTGTTGCGCGCCGACCAGCGGCAACCCGGCGGCACGTAGGCAAAGCCGCCCGGCTGCATCACATGGCTGCGCTCGCCGATGTCGACCGTCAGCTCGCCGGCGACGACGAATAGGGCGCCTTCCGCGGCCTCGTCGGGATCCGGCATGTCGCTGCCGCCGCCCGGCTCGACCTCCATGATGTATTGCGAAAAGGTCTCCGAGAACCCGCTGAGCGGCCGCGACAGGATCCACAGCCGCGTGCGCTCCCAATGCGGCAGGCTGCTGGTGACGATATCGCGCATCACCCCCTTGGGGATCACCGCATAGGCCGGCGTGAACATCGCCCGGTCGGTGAGCAGCTCGGCCTGGCCGGGGTGGCCGCCCTGCGGCGCATAATAGGTGCGGGGAGACATTATCCGGGCGGCTCCTTCAGCTTGGCAACAGCTCGGTGAGGCGCAACAGCGCAATGCGCTCGACCTGGCGGCAGGCCTCGTCGAACTCGGCATTCGTTTCGTTGCCGACACGAGCTGCAAAAAGGTCGAGGATCTCGGGCTTCCGCTTGCCCCGCACCGCAAGGATGAACGGGAAGCCGAAACGCTCGGTGTAGGCTTGGTTCAACGCGGCAAAACGCTCGCGCTCGGCGTCGGTCAGAGCATCGAGGCCCGCCGAGGCCTGTTCCGCCGTCGAATTCGGTGGTGAGCCGCTTGGCCGCCGCCAGCCGGCCCGCAAGGTCCGGATGGGCTCTGAGCACAGCGAGGCGCTCGGCGTCGGTAGCCGCTCGGAAGGCGCGGCAGAGCGCATTGTGGAGGCCGCCGGCACTGTCGTGGGCTGGCCCGAGTTCGAGCGCGAAGGCGCGCTCGGCCACCCAAGGCGAATGCTCGAAGATGCCGCCGAAGCGCTCGACGAATTCGGCTCGCCCCATCCGCGAGGGACGCAGCGCCGGCGCAGCATAGGGATGAAGCTTGCGCCAGTGATGGGCGATATCGATGCGCCGCGCCAGCCATACCCGGTCGTGACCTTTGACGTGGTCGATAAAGCGCTGAAGTGCAGCCGCCCGGCCGGGACGGCCGATCAGACGGCAGTGCAGGCCGATGCTCATCATTCGCGGCCGGCCCGCCTCGCCCTCGGCGTAGAGCGTGTCGAACGCGTCCCGGAGATAGGCGAAGAACTGGTCGCCGGAATTGAAACCCTGCGGCGTGGCGAAGCGCATGTCGTTGGCGTCGAGCGTGTAGGGGATGATCAGCTGCGGCGCGATCGCATTGCCGTGCCCGTCATGGTCGAGCCAGTAGGGAAGGTCGTCGTCATAGGTGTCGGAAATGTAGGCAAATCCGCCTTCGGCCGCGACTAGGCGCACGGTGTTGATGCTGCTGCGGCCCGTGTACCAGCCCGTCGGACGCTCCCCGGTCACCTCGGTGTGCAGCCGGATCGCCTCGTCGATATGGCGGCGCTCGTCTTCCGGCGGCGTGTCGCGGTAGTCGATCCATTTCAAGCCGTGCGAGGCGATCTCCCAGCCGGCCGATTGCATCGCGGCGACCTGGTCGGGGGAGCGGGCGAGCGCTGTTGCCACGCCGTAGATCGTCACCGGCACACCGGCATCGGTGAACATCCGGCGGAGCCGCCAGAAGCCGGCACGGGCGCCGTATTCGTAGATCGATTCCATGTTCCAGTGGCGCAGCCCGGGCCATGGCTGGGCACCGACGATTTCGGACAGGAACGCCTCGGAGGCCGCATCGCCGTGAAGGATCGAGTTCTCCCCGCCTTCCTCGTAGTTGAGCACGAACTGCACGCAGACCCGGGCACCGCCCGGCCACTGCGGATCGGGCGGCGTTGGCGCCATAGCCGCGCATGTCGCGCTGATATCTGTCCGCCACCTCGCTCCTCCGGCAACGACGCCGCCCTATTTACCAAGACTAGCAAAGGGATGGCTCGGCATTCGCTACAAAAATTTTGAAAGTCTTTTTGTGGCTCTTCGCTTCTCCGGCCCTTATGCATGGCCTTTAATAGGCGCACAATTGGTCGTTTGCGGGAAAGTGTGCAGGGCTGAGACATGTCGACATCGAACGGCGGGCGCTTGACAACCCATGTTCTCGACACCGCTTCCGGCAGACCGGCCGCGGGCCTGTCGCTGTCGCTATTCCGCATCGAGGCCGATCAGCGCCGCCTGCTGAAGTCGGTCCGGACCAACGAGGATGGGCGCTGCGATGCGCCGCTGCTCGCCGGGGAGGAATTCCAGCCCGGCGACTATGAGCTGGTCTTTCAGGCCGGCGACTATCTGCGGGCGCAAGGGGTCAAGCTGCCTGAGCCGGCATTTCTCGACGTGGTGCCGATCCGGTTCGGGATGGCCGAGCGCGTGCATTATCATGTGCCGCTGCTCGTCTCGCCCTACGGCTACTCCACCTACCGAGGCAGCTGAGCCATGGTCCGGCCGCCGATCCGCACCGAACTGCGCCTGCTGCTCAACGGGCGGCCGCTGACCCTTGCCGATGTGGGACCGGACGAGACGCTGCTCGATTTCCTGCGCTTGAGGCAGGCGTTGCGCGGCACGAAGGAAGGCTGCGCCGAGGGCGATTGCGGCGCCTGTACCGTGCTTGTCGGGCGGCTTTCGCCGGATGGCCTGGTCTATGAAAGCGTCAACGCCTGTATCCGCTTCCTCGGCTCGCTCGATGCCTGCCACGTGGTGACGGTCGAGCACCTGAAGCGGCGCGACGGCCACCTGCATCCCGTTCAACAGGCGCTTGTCGACACGCATGGCTCGCAATGCGGCTTCTGCACGCCCGGCATCGTGATGTCGCTCTATGGGCTGTGGCTGCGCCGGCCGGATGCAAGCGAAACCGAGATCGAGCAGTCGCTGCAGGGCAATCTCTGCCGCTGCACCGGCTATCAATCGATCGTTCGGGCAGCGCGCTCCCTGTCGGACTATGGCGAGCCGGCGCACGACGCGCTGATCGTCGAGCGCGCGGCGGTCGAGGCGAAGCTCCGGGCCATGGCCGATGGCAGCCGCGTGGTTGTGGGCACGGGCAGAGCGCGCTTGATGGTGCCGGCCGACGTCGACGATCTTGCCGAGATCCTCGAAGAGGAGCCTTCGGCCACGCTCGTCGCCGGCGCGACCGATGTCGGCCTGTGGGTCACCAAATTCATGCGCGAGATCGGGCCGGTCGTATTCATCGGCCATCTCGCCGCCCTGCAGCACGTCAGCGAGGCCGGCGAGGTGGTGTCGCTCGGCGCGGGCGTGACCTATAGTCAGGCGATGACGGCGCTCGGTGCCCGCATTCCGGCCCTGGCGCCGCTGATCGGGCGCATCGGCGGCGAGCAGGTGCGCAACATGGGCACGCTCGGCGGCAATGTTGCCAATGGCTCACCGATCGGTGACACGCCGCCGCCGCTGATTGCGCTCGGCGCCAGCGTGGTGCTGCGCCGCGGCGCCGAGCGCCGGGTGCTGCCGCTCGAGGATTTCTTTATCGCCTATGGCAAGCAGGACCGGCGGCCGGGCGAATTCGTCGAGCGGCTCGATGTGCCGCTGCCCAAGCCGGGCAGCCGGTTCGCCGTCCACAAGGTGACCAAGCGCCGCGACGAGGACATCACCGCCGCGCTCGGCGCCTTCTACCTGGAGCTCGCCGCCGACGGCACGGTTGCGGCGCTGCGCATCGCCTATGGCGGCATGGCGGCCACGCCGAAGCGCGCCGCCGCGGTGGAAGCACGGCTGGTCGGCCGCGCCTGGACCGAGGCGAGTGTCGAGGCGGCCATCCCGGCCTTCGAAGAGGATTTTTCGCCGCTGACCGACATGCGGGCGAGTGCCGCCTACCGCATGCTGGTCGCCAAGAATCTGCTGCGCCGCTTCTATGCCGAAAGCCAAGGCGGACAGGCGCCGCTGACGGTGTCGCGCAGCGCAGCCTGAGGGAGGCCCACGGTGAACAGGCATAGCCCCACCGACCTTGCCGCACCTCGCATCCGCGGCGGGGTGGCGCAGTCCGAGCGGCACGATTCGGCCCACAAGCATGTCGCCGGCGAAGCCGTCTATATCGACGACATTCCGGAGCCGGCCGGCACGCTGCACGGCTGCCTCGGCCTGGGAACGGTCGCGCACGGCTTGATCCGCGCGCTCGACCTCGACGCGGTGCGCGCCGCCGCCGGGGTGGTCGACGTGCTCACCGCCGCCGACGTGCCGGGCGAAAACGACATCAGCCCCACCGGCCGCCATGACGAGCCGGTGCTGGCCGCCGACAAGGTCGAGTTCTTCGGCCAGCCGATCTTCCTGGTCGTCGCCGAGACGCGCGAGGCCGCACGGCGCGCCTGCCTGCTCGCCAAGGCGAGCTACGAGGAGCTGCCGGCGGTCATCGATGTCGGCGGCCTCGATCCGGTCAAGGGCCGGATGGTAACGCCGCCGCTCAAGCTCAAGCGCGGCAACGCTGCGGCCGCGATCGCGGCGGCGCCGCGCCGTCTCAAGGGCCATATGCGGGTCGGTGGCCAGGACCATTTCTACCTGGAAGGCCATATTGCGCTTGCCGTGCCGGGCGAGGACCAGGACGTGACCGTCTATTCCTCGACCCAGCATCCGAGCGAAGTGCAGCACATGGTGGCGCATGCGCTCGGCGTTCCGTCGCATGCCGTGACCGTCGAGATCCGGCGCATGGGCGGCGGCTTTGGCGGCAAGGAGACGCAGTCCAACCAGTTCGCCGCCTTGGCTGCGATTGCCGCCAAACGGCTCGGGCGCGCGGTCAAGATTCGCCCCGACCGCGACGACGACATGACCGCCACGGGCAAGCGCCACGATTTCCTGATCGGCTATGACGTCGGCTTCAACGACCAAGGCGACATCCTCGGCGTCGACCTCACCTATGCGGCGCGCTGCGGCTTTTCCTCGGACCTTTCCGGGCCGGTCACCGACCGGGCGCTGTTTCATTGCGACAACGCCTACTTCTATCCTGCGGTGCGTGCGGTCTCGGCGCCTCTCTACACCAACACGGTGTCGAACACCGCCTTTCGCGGCTTCGGCGGGCCACAAGGCATGGTCGGCGCCGAGCGGATCATCGACGAGATCGCGTTCGCCACCGGCAAAGACCCGCTCGAAATCCGCCGGCGCAATTTCTACGGCACCGAGACGCGCAACGTCACGCCCTATCACCAGCGGGTCGAGGACAACGTCGTCGGCCGCATCGTCGACGAGCTTGCCGCCGGCGCGAATTACCAGCGGCGACGGCGCGAAATCGCCGCGTTCAACGCCAACAGCGCGATCGTCAAGCGCGGCCTGGCCCTGACGCCGGTAAAGTTCGGCATCTCGTTCACGGCGACCCACTACAACCAGGCGGGCGCCCTCGTGCACGTCTATACCGACGGCTCCGTGCACCTCAATCACGGCGGCACGGAGATGGGGCAGGGACTCTACGTCAAGGTCGCCCAAGTGGTGGCGGAGGAGTTCCAGATCGACCTCGATCAGGTCAAGATCACCGCCACGACCACCGGCAAGGTGCCCAACACGTCGGCCACCGCCGCTTCGTCGGGCTCCGACCTGAACGGCATGGCCGCCCAGAACGCTGCCCGCATCATCCGAGAGCGGCTGACCGCGTTCGCCGCGGAGCGGCATGGCGTGCCGCATGACCAGGTCGTGTTCCTGCCCAACAGGGTGCGCGTCGGCAATCAGGAAATCCCGTTCGTCGACCTGGTGCGGCAGGCCTACATGGCCCGGGTGCAGCTGTCGGCCGCCGGCTTCTACAAGACCCCCAAGATCCATTGGGATCGCGACAAGGGCCAGGGCCACCCGTTCTACTATTTTGCCTATGGCGCCTCCTGCTCGGAGGTATCGATCGACACATTGACCGGCGAATATGTGGTCGAGCGCACCGATATCCTGCACGAGACCGGTCGCTCGCTGAACCCGGCGATCGACCTCGGCCAGATCGAGGGCGGCTTCATCCAAGGCATGGGCTGGCTCACCACCGAGGAACTGTGGTGGGACGAGAAGGGGCGGCTGCGCACCCATGCACCCTCGACCTACAAGATCCCGCTCGCGTCGGACCGCCCGAAAATCTTCAACGTGGCCCTGGCCGACTGGTCGGAGAACGTCGAGCCGACCGTTCACCGCTCCAAGGCGGTGGGCGAGCCGCCCTTCATGCTGGCGATGTCGGTGTTGCATGCGCTGTCGGATGCGGTGGCGAGCGTGGCAGAGCATCGCTTCTGTCCGCGGCTCGACGCGCCGGCGACGCCCGAGCGCGTGCTGATGGCGGTCGAGCGGCTGAGGGCCGAAGCCGCACGGGCATGAGCAGCTCGCTCGATGCGCTCACCCGGTTCCTGGCGGCCTCGCGGGAGGCCGCGCTGGTCGAAATCGTCGAGGTCAAGGGTTCGGCGCCGCGCGAGGCCGGCGCCTACATGCTGGTCTCGGCAGATGCGCTGCTCGGCACCATCGGCGGCGGCCAGCTCGAGTTTCAGGCCATCGCCGCCGCCCGCCGGCTGCTCGCCGAAGCCGCCGAGCCCGGCAGCGCCCTCTCACGGCCGGACACGCTCACCGTCCCGCTCGGCCCGGAGATCGGCCAGTGCTGCGGCGGCCAGGTGGGCCTCAGCCTGCGCACGGTCGATGCCGCGGTGGCCGCGCGCCTGACCGACGCCGCAGCTGCGGCCGAGCGTGGCGCCCCGCGCGTCTATGTGTTCGGCGGCGGCCATGTCGGCCAGGCGCTGGCCGCCGCCCTGGCGCTGCTGCCTGTCAACACCATGGTTGTGGAGACGCGGGCCGACGCGCTCGACGGCATGCCGCCCGGCGTCACCGTGAGGCTCGCCGCCGTGCCCGAGGAGGTGGTGCGCGAAGCGCCGCCCGGTTCAGCCTTCGTGGTGCTGACCCATGACCATGCGCTTGACTTCCTCATCGTCGCCGAGGCGCTGGCCCGCGACGATGCGGCCTATGTCGGCATGATCGGCTCCAAGACCAAGAAGGCGACCTTCCGCAGCTGGTACCTGAAGACCGCCGGCGGCAGCGCCTCGGCGCTTGGCCGCCTGGTGTCGCCGATCGGCGGCAGCGCGGTGAAGGACAAGCGGCCCTCGGTGATCGCCGCGCTGGCAACGGCCGAGATCCTGACGTCGCTTTGCCGGTGAATAGTGAATAGTGAATAGTGATCCGTGGCCGTGTTTCGCTGTGGGCAGCAAACGGTTTTAGAAAACCGGGGCTAGCCAGGAATACGCGGGAACAGGCGGAAAATTAACGATCACAGCCGCTTGGCCGGAAAGTCGGGGCTGAGCCGTTTGACAGCGGGTTGTGGCATTTGGTCTTTCCCAAGATCACCTCGAGGCGTATCCTGTGCGCTTACCGAACACGCATGAGCCGTCACTCCAATCCTATCGCAGGAAGCACGGGAGAGCGCCATGACTTCGCGTAAGCTGCTTTTCTCATATCTGATTGCGTCCGGGCTTTGCACCGTCGCGGCCCACGCCCAAACAATCACCGGTACCCCGGGATCGCCCGATGCGACGACGACGATCGATGGGCGTTACCTGCCGCCGCAACCGCCGGCTTTCGGTGGTGTGATCAACCTCGAGGCGACGAAGTCCACATCCTATTGGCCGCCCCAGGTGGTGCCGCCCAAGGGTGCTCCCAACGTCCTCCTCATCATGACCGATGATCAGGGGTACGGCGTTTCAAGCACGTTCGGAGGCGTCGTCCCGACGCCGACGATGGATCGGATCGCGCAGATGGGGCTGCGCTATACTCAGTTCCATTCGACCGCGCTCTGCTCGCCGACGCGGGCCGCGTTGATCACCGGACGCAATCACCACTCGGTCGGCTTCGGCATCATTTCCGAACAATCCACTGGCTATCCGGGCTACGACAGCGTCATCGGCGTCGACAATGCCACCATCGGCACGATCCTCAAGCAGAACGGCTATGCGACATCCTGGTTTGGCAAGAACCACAACACGCCGAGCTACCAGTACAGCTCGGCCGGACCATTCGACCAATGGCCGATTGGAATGGGTTTCGACTATTTTTACGGCTTCATGGGCGGCGAGACGGACCAGTGGACGCCGTACCTCTTTCAGAACATGACGCAGATCTTCCCCTGGGTCGGAAAGCCCGACTACAACCTCACCACCGATCTGGCGGACGAGGCGATCCGTCATTTGCGGCAGCTGAACTCGGCAGCGCCCGACAAGCCGTTCTTTCTTTACTATGTCCCGGGCGGCACCCATTCACCGCACCAGCCGAGCAAGGAGTGGATCGACAAGTTCAAGGGCAAGTTCGACATGGGTTGGAACGCTTTGCGCGACCAGATCTTCGCCAATCAGAAGCGGCTCGGTGTGATCCCCGCGAATACCGAACTGACGCCCTGGCCCGATGAGCTGAAGAAGTGGGACACGCTGACCGCCGACGAGAAACGACTGTTCGCGCATCAGGCGGAAGTGTTCGGCGCGTACGCAGCCTACACCGACCATGAGATTGGCCGGGTGATCCAGGAGGTCGAGGAAGAAGGAAAGCTCGACAACACTTTGATCATCTACATCAGCGGCGACAACGGCACCAGCGCCGAAGGCACCACCGTCGGCACCCCAAACCAGATGACCGCCTACAACGGCATTCTCGATCTTCCTGTCGCGGAGCAGTTGAAGGCCTACGACGCCTGGGGGCTGCCCCCAACCTATCCGCACATGTCGGTCGCCTGGTCGTGGGCGTTTGACACACCGTTCAAATGGACCAAGCAGGTGGCGTCGCATTTCGGTGGCACGCGCCAGGGTATGGTCATCGCCTGGCCAAACCACATTAAGGATGCGGGCGGGATCCGTACGCAGTTTCACCACATCATCGACATCGTGCCGACCATCCTGGAGGTGACCGGCATAGAGGCGCCCCTGGTTGTTGACGGCATTGCGCAAAAGCCGATCGAGGGGGTGAGCATGGCCTACACCTTCGACAAGGCCAACGCCGACGCTCCCTCGAAACGCACCACGCAATACTTCGAGATGTTCGCAAACCGCGCCATCTATCACGATGGCTGGATCGCCGCGACGACCCCGCCGGCCCCGCCCTGGCTTCTCGGCACCGTCAAGCTGCCCGAGGACGTCGTCAACGGCTATAAATGGGAGCTGTACAACATTGCCGACGACTATTCGGAGAACAACGACCTCGCCGCCAAACTGCCCGACAAGCTGCGCGAGATGCAGCAGCTGTTCCTGGTCGAGGCCGAGAAGTACAATGTATTTCCACTCGACAACTCTGTCCTGCCGCGCATCATAGCGCCGCGGCCGAGCGCGACCGCTGGGCGAACCCTGTTCACCTACCCGGGCGAGGTGTCCGGCCTGCCCGTCAGTGACGCACCCAGCATCCTCAACAAGTCATATACCATTACTGCCGATGTGGACGTTCCTCAGGGCGGTGCGGAAGGAATGCTCGCTACTCTGGGCGGGCGCTTCGGTGGCTACGGTTTCTATCTGCTCAAGGGCAAACCGGTGTTCCTCTACAACTTCCTCGACCTTGAGCGCTTTCGCTGGCAAGGGCAGGACGCGCTGGCACCGGGCAAGCACACCATCGTTTTCGACTTCACCTATGATGGCCCGGGCTTCGGCAAGGGCGGTACCGGCGTGCTGAAGGTGGACGACAAGGACGTCGCCAGCCAGAAAGTGCCGCACACCGTGCCCTTCATCATGTCGATCGACGAAACCTTCGACGTCGGCGTCGATACCCGCACGCCCGTCGACGATGGCGACTACAACGTGCCGTTCCGCTTCACTGGAAAGCTTGACAGGGTTGCCTTCAAGCTGGGGCCCACGCAGCTCGGAGCGAATGATCAGGCGATCGTGCACAGCAAGCTCGCCAACGCGGACAACTAGGCACCGGAGGACGGCGGGCACCCGATCCCGGGCGTCCGCGATCCTCTCGAGGTAATCCCTATCCAGCCGGTTCGGCGAAGTTGCTGAGCTATGGAAGCAGACTTCTAAGACCCGCTGTCAAAATTCCAACCTGGCGACGCGCTGCATTCAATCATCAGTCACCGGCCCGCCAGGATGTCATTGATCAAGCGTTGGCAGCGCTCGGCCATGAAGTCGAGCAGCAGGCGAACCTTCGGGTCCTGCAGCTTCTTGTGCGGATAGACCGCTGCGAACTGGACCGGCGTGGGCGGCGTGTCCGGCAGGATCACCGTCAGCCTGCGGTCGCGAATGAACGGCTCGACCTCGAAGCGCGGCTTGTTGATGATGCCGCGGCCAGCCAGCGCCCAGCCGGTGAGCACGTCACCGTCGTCGGAATCGAACGGCCCATGCACCTCGAACTTGGCCGTTCCCTCCGCCAGGCGCAGAGTCCAGAAGAACTCCTTGCTGCCGGGGAAGCGCAGCATCAGGCAGTCATGCTTGCGGCCGACCAGTTCCTCGGGGCTGGCCGGAACCCCGCGCGTCTCGAGATATTTCGGCGCAGCGACCAGCACCCGCTCGCATTCCATGATGCCGCGCATGCGCAGGCTGGAATCCTCCAGCAGGCCGAGGCGGAAGGCGACGTCGATGCCCTCCTTCATGATGTCGACATTGTGGTCGGAGAGGCGCAGGCGCACCTCGATGTCGGGATAGCGGTCGTGGAACTCGGGAATGCCCGACGCAACCAGCCGGCGCCCCAGCCCGAGCGGGGCGGTCACCCGGATCGTGCCGCGCGGCTGGCCCGAGAGAGCGCTGACCGCCGCCTCGGCTTCGACGATCGCCTCCAGCACCTGCTTGGCGCCGGCGTAGAAGACGGTGCCGTGCTCGGTCGGCATCAGCTGGCGGGTGGTACGGTTGAACAGGCGGACCCCGAGATGCTTCTCGAGCTCCTTGATGCGGTTGGAAGCCACCGCCGGCGAGATCCGCATATCACGTCCGGCAGCCGACAAGTTGCCGAGTTCGACGACGCGAACGAAGACCGCAATGTTGTCGAGATAGGACATGAGACCAGAACCCGATGACTTGCGAGTATTTTCGATTTTTTTTTGAAAGTCATCGTGCTTGTCTGGCCTTTGCGCCGGCGGCGCAAGCCGCGACAATCGGTAGGTCAGGCGAGGCTATTTGAGCGCATGTACGACTACGCGATTTTCTGGGATTGGCTGAGCTTTGCAGTCCGCTGGCTGCACGTGGTGACCGGCATCGCCTGGATCGGCGCGTCGTTCTACTTCGTCGCGCTCGATCTCGGCCTGCGCCAGCGGCCCGGGCTGCCCCCGGGCGCCTTCGGCGAGGAGTGGCAGGTCCACGGCGGGGGCTTCTACCACATCCAGAAATACCTGATCGCGCCGCCCGAAATGCCCGAGCATCTCACCTGGTTCAAATGGGAGGCCTATGCGACCTGGCTCACCGGTTTTGCGCTTCTCTGCGTCGTCTACTACGCCGGCGCAAACCTGTTCCTCGTCGATCCCAGCGTCCTCGACGTCTCGCCGACCGTAGCGATCCTGATCTCGCTCGCCTCGCTGGGGGTGGGCTGGCTGGCTTACGATCTGCTCTGCCGCTCGCCGCTCGGCCGCAGCGACACGGTGCTGATGCTGGTGCTCTATGCGGGGCTGGTGGGGATGGCTTGGGGCTATACCCAGCTGTTCACCGGACGGGCGGCGCTGCTGCACCTCGGCGCCTTCACCGCCACCATCATGTCGGCCAACGTCTTCCTGGTCATCATCCCGAACCAGAAGAAGGTCGTTGCCGACCTGATCGCCGGCAAGAAGCCGGATCCGAAACTCGGCAAGCAGGCCAAGCAGCGCTCGCTGCACAACAATTATCTGACTTTGCCGGTGCTGTTTCTGATGCTGTCCAACCACTACCCGCTGGCGTTCGGCACCCGCTACAACTGGGTGATCGCCTCGCTGGTGTTCATCATCGGCGTGTTGATCCGGCATTATTTCAACACCGTGCACGCCCGCAAGGGCAACCCCACTTGGACTTGGCTGCTGGCGGCGATCCTGTTCGTCGTCATCATCTGGCTGTCGACAGTGCCCAAAGTGCTGACCGGCGCAGAGCCCAAGGTCTCGGCCGCCGACCAGGCGCTGCTGGCCTCCGCCGAGTTCCCCAAAGTGCGCGACACCGTGCTCGGCCGCTGCGCGATGTGCCACGCCAGCGAGCCGGGCTGGGAAGGCATCATCCATGCGCCCAAGGGCGTCATTCTGGAAACCGACCAGCTGATCGCCGCGCACGCCCGCGAGATCTACCTTCAGGCGGGGCGAAGCCACGCCATGCCGCCCGCCAACGTCACCGGCGTCACGCCCGAGGAGCGCGCCTTGCTGGTCACCTGGTTCGAAGGCGCCCAAAGCCGATGACCGCGGAGCTGCTGATCCGCGGCCGGACGCTGAGCTTCGGCCGCTGGCCGGAAACCGCGGCGGATGCAGGCGCCTACCGCTACGAGGAGGACGGCGCGCTCCTGGTGCGCGACGGCAGGATCGCCGCGGCTGGCGACCACGCAGCGGTGGCCGCGCTGGCCAGTTCGGCGGCGCGGACGATCGATCACCGGCCCCATCTCATCCTGCCGGGCTTCATCGACGCCCATGCCCATTTTCCGCAGATGCAGGTCATCGCCTCCTATGGCGCCGAGCTGCTCGACTGGCTGAACACCTATACCTTTCCCGAGGAGACGCGCTTCCTCGACAGCCAGCATGGACGGCGCATCGCCCGGCTGTTCCTCGACGAGATGATCCGCCACGGCACGACCACGGTGGCGGCCTATTGCTCCGTCCATCCGGAATCGGCGGATGCCCTGTTTGCCGAGGCCGAGCAGCGCGGGATGATGATCATAGCCGGCAAAGTGATGATGGACCGCAACGCGCCGCCGGCGCTCTGCGACACGGCCCGGTCCGGCTACGACGACAGCAAGGCGCTGATAGCGAAATGGCACGACAAGGGCCGGCAGCGCTATGCGGTGACGCCGCGCTTTGCCATCACGTCGACCCCGGAGCAGCTGGAGGCTGCCGGCCAGCTGATGCGCGAGCATCCGGACCTGCATATGCAGACCCATCTGTCGGAGAACGCCGCCGAGATCGCGCTGACGGAGGAGCTCTATCCGTGGGCGCGCGACTACACCGACGTCTACGCCCGCCATGGCCTGCTCGGCGCCAAGGCGCTGTTCGGCCACTGCATCCACCTTTCCGACCGCGAGGCGGACGCCTTGAGCGAAGCCGGCGCGGTGGCGGTGTTCTGCCCGACCTCGAACCTGTTTCTCGGCTCGGGGCTGTTCGACTACCAGCGCTTTCGCCGGCGCGACAAGCCGCTCAGGATCGCCACCGCCACCGATGTCGGCGGCGGCACCAATTATTCGATGCTGCGCACCATGGACGAGGCCTATAAGGTGATCGCCCTGCAGGGCGAGAAGCTCAACCCGCTGGCGGCGTTCTGGCAAATCACCCGCGGCAATGCCGAGGCGCTGTCGATCGGCCGGTCGGTCGGCACGTTGGAGCCGGGAACCGACGCCGACCTGGTGGTGCTCGATAGCGCGGCAACGCCGGCGATGGCGATCCGCCGGGAGCGCGTCGGCAGCCTGGCGGAAGAGCTTTTCCTGCTGCAGACCCTGGGCGACGACCGGGCAGTGCGCGCCGTCTATGTCGCCGGGCGGCCGGCCAAGGGCGAGGCGGCGGCGAGCGAGGTCTAGGCAATGAGCACCGAGGACGACATCAAGCGCGTGATCGGCCAGGAACAGGGCCTGGTGTTTTCGCGGTTCGAGGAGCACACCGCCTTCGAGCTCGGCAGCCTGTTGCGGGCGCGGGCCGTGAACGAAGCGCTGGCGGTGATCATCGACATCAGGCTTTGGGATCGGCCGCTGTTTTATGCCGCGCTGCCCGGCACCAGCGCCTCCAATGCCGATTGGGCTCGGCGCAAGCGCGCGGCGGTCGAGCTCTTTCATCGCAGCACCTACCGCATGGTGCTCGAGCAGGGCCGTCCCGACCAGACTTTTCCGCCCCGCTACGGCCTTTCGCCCAGCGACTATGTGCTTGCCGGCGGCGGCTTTCCGATCACCGTCACCGGCGTCGGCCCGATCGGCGTGATCGCCGTCTCCGGCCTGCCGCAGCGCAAGGACCACGAGCTGATCGTCGCAGGCCTCTGCACGCTGCTCGGCAAGTCCGCGGCGGAGTTCGCCCTGCCGCCGAGGGACGACGCGCCATGACCGATGCGGCGGCGCGCCGTTTCCTTGCCGGGCTGTTCGATGCCGCCGTGGCCGCTGCCGATCCCGAGGTGACCATCCCGCGGCACCTGCCGCCGCGGCCACCGGGCCGCACCGTGGTGATCGGTGCGGGAAAGGGCGCCGCCCAGATGGCAGCGGCGCTGGACAAGGCCTGGGACGGGCCGCTCACCGGCATGGTCGTCACCCGCTACGGCTATGGCGTCCCGGCGGGCCGGATCGCGGTGCTGGAAGCCGCGCACCCGGTTCCCGACGCCGCCGGGCTGCACGCCGCCAAAGAGCTGCTGGCATCGGTTGCCGGACTGACGTCGCAGGATCTGGTGATTGCGCTGATTGCCGGCGGGGGATCGGCGCTGCTGCCGCTGCCCGGCGGCCGGCTGAGCCTCGCCGACGAGATTGCAGTCAATCAGGCGCTGCTTGCCTCGGGCGCGCCGATCGCGGCGATGAACACGGTGCGCAAGCATCTGTCGGCCATCAAGGGCGGACGGCTGGCCGCAGCCGCCGCGCCGGCCAAGGTGGTCTCGCTGGTGGTCTCCGACATCCCGGGCGACGACCCTGCCCTCGTCGCATCGGGGCCGACCGTCGCCGATGCCAGCACCCGCGGCGACGCGCTCGACATCGTCGAAACCTACCGGCTGGCACTCCCCGGAGCAGTCCTGGCCCATCTGGCGAGCCCGGCGGCCGATGCGCCGCGGCCGGACGACCCGCGCTTCGCCGGCCACCAGGTCCGGCTGATCGCCTCGGCCGCGGTGTCGCTCGAGGCGGCGGCCGCTGAAGCGCGCCGCCAAGGTGTCGCGGCAACAATCCTGTCTGACGCCATCGAGGGCGAGGCGCGAGCTGTCGGCACCATGCACGGCGCGATTGCCCGCGAGGTCGCCACCCGAAACCGGCCTTTCTCCAAGCCTATTTTGCTTCTTTCCGGGGGCGAAACGACCGTTATCCTGCGCGGCAAGGGCCGCGGCGGGCGCAACAGCGAGTTTCTCCTTGCTTTTGCCCTGGGGATCGCCGGCCTGCCGGGCATCGACGCGCTTGCCGCCGACACCGACGGCATAGACGGCTCGGAGGACAATGCCGGGGCCTTTGCCGACGGCGCCACCGTTGCCGCGATGCGCGCCGCCGGCGTCGATCCTCGGGCTGCACTTGCCGGCAACGACGCGTTCACCGCCTTTGCCGCCGTGGACAGCCTGTTCCGACCCGGCCCGACCGGTACCAATGTCAATGATTTCCGGGCCATCTGGATCAGGGGTTAGCAGACCGGCACCTGCGCGCTGCGGAAGAGCGATGGCAATGCCAAGAGAAAAGCCGATCCGCTCCCGGGCACCTCAGGATGAGTGAGGTTGGCGCTCTGCGCCGGGTGCTCACCCCATCAGCGCCTTGACCTTGCGAATGTCCGCCAAGAACCGCGCCCGTTCGGCATCCTTGTCGGCCGGCTCGCGCAGGCGCAAAATGAACGAGGGGTGGATCGTCAGAAACACCCGCACTGCGTCCTCGCGCTCGACCACCTGGCCGCGCATTTTGGTGATCGGTACCGGCTTGCCGAGCAGCGATTGCGCCGCAGTCGCACCGAGCGCGACCACCAAATCCGGCCTGATCAGCGCCAGCTCCTTGTCGAGCCACCACCGGCAGGCCGAAATTTCGCCCGCATTCGGCTTGGCGTGAATGCGCCGCTTGCCGCGCGGCTCGAACTTGAAATGCTTCACCGCATTGGTGACGTAGGTGACCGTGCGGTCGAGCGCGGCTTCGTCGAGAACCTGATCGAAGACCTTGCCGGCCGGACCGACGAACGGCTTGCCAGCGATGTCCTCCTGGTCGCCGGGCTGCTCGCCGACAAACACCACGCGCGCCCCGTCCGGGCCTTCGCCGAACACCGTCTGGGTGGCATTGCGCCACAGCGGGCAGCGGCGGCAGCCCTTGGCGGCCTCGCGCAGCGCCGGCAGGGTCGTGGCTTCGGTCCCGTCATCGATCGATACCGGCGTCTGCGGCACCGGCCAGTGCTTGGCCTGAACCTTGGCGTGGTGCGGGGCAGGAGAGGTCGGCATACGTTCGATCATATCTCTGGCGGCGCGGTCGGCGCCGGCAATCAGATCTGGAATGAGCGAAGCCTCGGGAAGGTTCCGCCAGTATTTCTTCGGCATCTCCGCCTGCATGGCCTTCACCTTGAGCCGCGCCGGATTGAAGATGCTGCGGAAGTAGGTCTGCCACAGCGCTTCGGCGCCGTCCTCGGCCGGTGCCTCCTCGCGCCGCGCTCCAGGGCCGATCAAGAGGCGCTCGCCGTCCCAGTCAGCCGACGCGCGCGGGGTGAGGATGGTCCAGCGCATGCCGGTGAAGCGGCGTACGAAGAACCCGGCATTGCGCTCGACGATGTGATGCTCGGGCTCGAACCAAGCGACGTAGCGCTCGTTCGGCGCCTCGCCGAGCTGGCGAAAGCGAACGAAGGCGCGCATCTTGTGGATGTCGCGGCGTACCGCCTTTGCCATCGCCTCGAAGCGCCTGATGTCGGGATCGGACGCGATGGAGAG
Organism: uncultured Alphaproteobacteria bacterium; assembly: GCA_963791325.1. Taxonomy (GTDB): domain Bacteria; phylum Pseudomonadota; class Alphaproteobacteria; order Rhizobiales; family Rhizobiaceae; genus JBEVJK01. The sequence continues at coordinate 62,693 of CAWBRU010000005.1, forward strand.
CAGATGCGGCTCGCTTTTCAGCCGCCAGAGCAACCGGTAGAGAAAAGCGAAGCGTTCGGGGTCGGCATGGCAGAACACGGTTTCGGCGCGCTCGACGAACTCCTTCGTCACCTTGAGCACCACGCCTGGGTCGGGGACGGGCAAAACCGCCGACGGGAGCTCGCTGCCGACCCTCCAGCCAATGTCTTCGGGCCGAACGCCGGCCAGTGCCAGCCGGCGAGCAGCGTCGCGCCAGCCGGCGAAATCCGTTTCCCCGGCCAAGGCGACGGTAAAGCGGACAAGGTCGAGTTGGGCGTCGCTGGCCATGGTCTCAAAAAAGCGACAGTTGGGCCGGTTTCGGTGTCAGCCGGGCCTTGAGCCCGGCGGCGTCAGTGCTAGCCCCCGGCGACCAGCCCTCGGCGACGATGAAAGGCCTGACCTTGGCAATCGACGCCGCAAGCCGCCCAACGTCCTCCAGCCTGAGGCGCCGAAAGCGGCGGGTTTCCAGGATCCGCTTCACCGCCCGGGTGCCAAGTCCGGGCACTCTTAGCAAATTTTCCTTGGGCGCGCGGTTGACGTCGACGGGGAACAGGCCGCGATGGTGCAGCGCCCAGGCGAGCTTGGGATCGATGGCAAGGTCGAGCATGCCATCGGCCGACCCGGCCAGAATTTCGTGCTGGGCAAAGCCATAGAAGCGCATCAGCCAATCGGCCTGGTAGAGCCGATGCTCTCGCATCAGCGGCGGCTTTTGCAGCGGCAGCGCCGCCGAGGCATCCGGGATCGGGCTGAAGGCCGAGTAGTAGACGCGCCGCAGCCGGTAGCTCCCATAGAGCCGGGCGCTCGTCTTCAGAATGCCGTCGTCGGAGGTCCGGTCGGCACCGACGATCATCTGGGTCGACTGCCCGCCCGGCGCAAATCGCGGCCGGCGCTTGGTCTTCACCGTCGGCTCGCTGTTCTCGTCGATCTTGACGCGCAGCTTGGCCATCGACAGGCGGATCGTTTCCGGCTTCTTTTCCGGAGCCAAACGCTGCACGCTCTCGTCGGTCGGCAGCTCGACATTGATCGACAGCCGGTCGGCGAACAGCCCGGCCTTTTCGATGAGTTCCGGGGCGCATTCCGGGATCGTCTTGAGGTGAATGTAGCCGGCAAACTGATGATCCTGACGGAGGCGCCTGGCGATCTCGACCATCTCGCCCATCGTCTCGTCGGGTGAGCGCACCACGCCGGACGACAAAAACAGGCCTTCGATGTAGTTGCGGCGGTAGAAATTGAGCGTCAGCCCGACCACTTCATCCACCGAGAAGCGGGCCCGGCGGACATTGGAGGAGGATCGGTTGACGCAATAACTGCAGTCATAGATGCAGAAATTGGTCAGCAGGATCTTGAGCAGCGAGATGCAGCGTCCGTCCGGCGCATAGGAGTGGCAGATGCCGGTGCCCTCGGTCGAGCCAAGCCCTCCGGTCTTCAACGAGTTGCGCTTGGCGGCCCCGGATGAGGCGCAGGAAGCGTCATATTTGGCCGCATCGGACAAAATGGCGAGTTTTTCGCGCAGCTGAAGAGGGGCCATGCGTTCATGATATGTTCCTGGCGGCCGTTCGGCATTCAAATTTGTTAATCGAACCGACATGAGGGCAGTCCGCTAAACCTCGTGCAGGTAGAGCTGGTAGTCGAGCTCGCCGACATGGCGGGCGACGCGCAGATATTCGGCCTGCTTGATGGCGGTGAAGGTGCGGTGCAGATCGGTGCCCAGAGCAGTCTTCAGAAAGGCGGAGGCCTTGGCGGCCTCGATGGCCGCGCGCCAGTCGGCGGGCGCATCGGCGCCCAGCTTGGCGGCCTCGTAGCCATTGCCGGTGGTTTCGGAGCCGGGATCGGTCTTGTCGTCGAGGCCTTTGCCGATGGCTGCAAGCACCGTTGCGGCGACCAGATAGGGGTTGGCGTCGACCCCGGCCGGCCGATGCTCGATGCGCCGGCCTGCCGGCTCGCCGGCGGGGATGCGCAGTGCCACGGAACGGTTGTTGACTCCCCAGGTCGCGGCGAGCGGGGCGTAGGACTGGGCCACGAAGCGCCGCCAGGAGTTGGCGTGCGGAGCAAACACCAGCATCGTCTCGGGCATGGTCGTGGCCAGCCCGCCGATGGCGTTGAGCAGCGCCGGCGCCCAGGCGCCGGGCGTGTTTTCGGCAAAGATGTTGCGGCCTTCGGCGTTCGGCATCGAGACGTGCAGGTGCATGCCGGATCCGGCAGAGCGCTCGACCGGCTTGGCCATGAACGAGGCGGTGACGCCATGCCGGCGCGCCTGCATCCTCACCAGGCGCTTGAGCAGCACCAGGTCGTCGGCGGCGCGCAAGGCGTCGGTGCGATAATGCAGTGTCAGCTCATATTGGCCCGGCGCATATTCGGAGATCAGCGTCTCCACCGGCACACCTTGCGCCGCAGCGCCGGCATAGATGTCGGCAAACAGCGGCTCCATGCCGTGCAGATGGTCGACGGAATAGACCTCGGTCTTGGCGCTGCGCCGCCCGTCGAGCACCGCGTCGGCGGGCACGAGGCGGCCGTCGGCGCCGCGCTCGGCCTTGAACAGGAAGAACTCCAGCTCGAAGGCAGTCGCGGGGTAGAGGCCACGCTCGCCCAGACGGTCGAGCTGCCGGACCAGTGCATGGCGCGGATCCGAGCTCATCGGCGTGCCGTCCAGGGTGTACATCGACATCAGCACCTGGCCGCGCGCCGGCTGAGTGCCGAACAGCGGGACGAGCGTGCCGGGGATCGGCCAGGCGCTGAGGTCACCGTCTCCGGTCTCCCAGATCAGGCCGGTTTCGTGCACATCCTCGCCGGTGATGTCGAGGCCGAGGATGGAAATCGGCATCGCCCGGCCCGTTTCGTAGAGCGGCAGCAGCTCGTGGCGGCGGATGATCTTGCCGCGACCGATGCCGTTGCAATCGGTGAGCACGATGTCGATGGCCTCAATCTCAGGGTGGGCGGCGAGAAAATCCTCCGCCTCCGCAAGGTTCGAGCCCGAGGGTGAACGCATGGATTGCTCTCTGGAATGTGCTTCGGCGCGCTTTTCTCACGCCGCAAGCGCCTCGGCAACAGCGGCGAAGGCGGTGGCGGACCGACTTTGCGGGGTTGTTTCTTCGGCCTCCATCAGGCGGAGATGTCGATGACGCCACATTCGCCGGTCTCGGCGCCGAAGGCGGCACGCCGGCCTTCACGGTCCCAGCCGAGGCCGGTGATCGCCCCCTTGCCCGCGCGGCGCAACAGCACCTCCTTGCGGTCGGCGAAACGGGCCGCGAGCACCATGCCGTCGGCATAGCCGATCGCGACGATGTCATCCGCCGGATGGCAGGCGACGCTGGTGACCATGGTGTTGCCGCGGGTGCCGAGCTCGAGCGGCGCCTTGCCCATCGGCCCGTCCTTGCCGGTGAACGGCCAGACAATCGCGGCCGGCGCGCCCGAACTCGCCAGCCAGCGGCCGCGGGCGCTCCATGACAGAGACTTCACCTTGGCCGGGTAGCCGGTCATGCGCATGTGCTTGCCGTCGGCAAGCTTCCAGCCGTGCAAGGCATTCTCCTGCATGACCGTGACGACGAAGTTGCCGTCGGGGGAGAAGGTGATGCCGGTGTGGGCGCCATCCCATTGCAGCTCGAGCGGCTTGCCCTCGGCGGCAGGGAAAATGAGCGTCGCGCCGTTGTAGCGGGCGACGCCGATGCGCATGCCCTTGGGCGCAAAGGCGATGCCCTCGACCGAGCGCGGATGAACGAACTCCTTGATCGTTCCGTCTGCGAAACGGACGCAGGCGGTGCGCCCGGAGGCAAATGCGACAGCGCCTTGCGGGCCGCAGGCGACCGCGGTGATCCACTTACGGCCGATTTCGGCCAGCGTGGCGAGCGAACCGTCGGCGCGGCTTTCACGGACGGTGCCGTCCTCGCCGCTGGTCACCAGCCGGGCGGCCAGCGGATCGAAGGCCGCCGCCAGCAGCCCGTCATGGGCCGTGTTGACCTTGTCGCCATGGTCGAGGCGGTGGATGGTGCCGTCTGCCAGGCAAAAATGCGGGACGTCGCCGACGAACCCGGCAGCGACGCAATGGCCGGCGAGATCGAGAGGCGCGACCGTCGGCATCGGCTGATCAGGCCTGGCAGCCCTCGAAGCCGCGCCGCAGCCGGTCCGGATCCAAGTCGCGGCCGATGAACACCAGGCGGCTCTCATGATGCTCGCCGTCGCGCCAGGCGCGCTGATGGTCCCCTTCCAGGATCATGTGGACGCCCTGCACGACATAGCGGTCCGGATCGTCCTTCAGCGCAATGATGCCTTTCAAGCGCAGGATGTTGGGCCCGTCCGCCTGGGTGATCTTCTGGATCCAGGGAAAGAACTTCTTCGGATCCATCTCGCCGGCGCGCAACGACACCGACTGGACGGTGACATCGTGGATGGGGGAAAGCCCGCCATGGGTGTGGTGGTGGTCATCGTGGTGGTGGTGAGCGTGGCCGTGGTGATGATCATGGTCGTGGTCGCAGTCGGGGCCGCAGACATGATCGTGATCGTCATGGGCATCGAGGAAATGCGGATCGTTGTCGACCGCCCGCTGGAGATCGAAGGCGCCACGGTCGAGCACCTGGTCCAGCGCAACCCCAGCGCGCTCCGTGCGGTGGATGCGGGCGCTCGGATTGATGGCGCGAACGGCCGCCTCGACGTCGCGGAGTTCCGTCTCGCTGACCAGATCCGTCTTGTTGAGCACGACGACGTCGGCAAATGCGATCTGGTCTTCGGCCTCGCGGCTGTCCTTCAGGCGCAGCGGCAGGTGCTTGGCATCGACAAGGGCGACGACTGCATCGAGCTTGGTCCTGGCGCGCACGTCCTCGTCCATGAAGAAGGTCTGCGCCACCGGAGCAGGATCGGCCAGGCCGGTGGTCTCGACCACGATCGCATCGAAGCGGCCGGGCCGCCGCATCAGCCCTTCGACCACGCGGATCAGGTCGCCGCGCACCGTGCAGCAGACGCAGCCATTGTTCATTTCGTAGATCTCTTCGTCGGATTCGACGATCAGTTCGTTGTCGATGCCGATCTCGCCGAACTCGTTGACGATCACGGCGTAGCGCTTGCCGTGGTTCTCCGACAGGATACGGTTGAGCAGGGTGGTCTTGCCGGAACCGAGATAGCCGGTGAGCACGGTCACGGGGATCTGCGTCTGCGTTTCGCTCATCGAATGCGTCCTCGATGCTGGCTTGATGGTGGGCTCCATATAGGACGGCGGCTCGGCTTTTGCACGCCCATTCACCATAGCGGCGACCCTCACGCGGCGGGAATTGTCATGCAATTGAAATGGAGTTCTGGCATTTAGCCAACCGGCTCGTCCGCTTGCCGGCAAAATTTCGAAGGTGAGGCCGCCGTGCTGCCCGCCCCGATTGCCAACCGGGCGCCGCGGGACCATCCTGTCTGTATGGCCTGTATCGCGAAGGAGGACTTTCGATGGCCAAAGCAGATCGCAGCGCAACGATGAGCCGGCTGCATTCCGCGGCGCGTTTGTCGCGCACCGCGCTGGCAGCGCGTCTGCTCAACTATGGCTTCTATGCCGGCCAGGACCAGATTATGCTGGCGCTGAGCAGCGAAGACGGCCAGACGCCCGGCCAACTCGCTTCCCGGCTCGGGGTGCGGCCGCCGACCATCACCAAGACGATCAACCGCCTTCAGGTGCAAGGCTTCCTCGACAAGCGCGCCTCCGATTCGGATGCGCGCCAGGCCCATATCTTCCTCACTGGCACCGGCCGCGAGGCGATCCGGGCCATCGAGCGGTCGGTCCGCAAGACCGAGAAGCAGGCGTTGAAGGGCCTGGACAAGCGCGATCAGAAGGCCCTGGCCAAGCTTCTGTCGCGGGTCGAGGCGAATTTGTCCAACGGCGCCGTAACGGTCGAGTCCGACGACGAGCCGGAACTCGAGGAGTAGCCCGCCGCACGGTCCTCCGGCACTTTCGACTTGCCGGCGAAGCTCGGAGCCGTCAAGAAGGCGAGCCTGGCATCGCATCGAGACGGAATCCATCGTGAGCCTTCAAAGCAGCGGCCGGGAGAGCGCCACCCCCGGCTCGGCGATCCTGCTCGTCATTGCGGCCGGCCTGGCTTTCTCCTGCCTCGACACCAGTGCCAAATATCTGGTGGTCGGCGGCATGAGCGCGGTGTTCGTCTCGTGGGCCCGTTTCGTCGGCCATGTCGTTCTGGTGCTCGCTTTTTTTCGCCCCTGGCGCAATCCCCGCATGATGCGGGCCAAGAGCCTGCCGCTCCAGGTGCTGCGCAGCGCCTTCCTGTTCGGCTCCACGATCTTCAACTTCTTCGCCCTCGACACCCTGCAGCTCGCCCAGACGCAGTCGATCTCGTTCTTCTCGCCGATGCTGATCACCGCGCTCGCCGGCCCGCTGCTCGGCGAATGGGCCGGCTGGCGACGCTGGATGGCGATCCTGGTCGGTCTGATCGGCGTCTTGATCATCACCCGGCCGGGCGTGGCGGCGTTCGAGCTCGGCCATGCCTACGCGCTCTGCGCGATGCTGAGCTACAGCTTCTACGTCATCATGACGCGCCAGCTCGGCGCCAGCGAGACGCCCGAGAGCCTGATCTTCTACTCCGCCCTGACGCCGGTGGTGCTGATGGCGCCGTTTGTGCCGGCCACCGCCTCCTGGCCGGCCGGCCCGCTGCAATGGCTGATCCTGATTTCGCTGGGCCTCTATGGCGGCTTCGGCCACTGGCTGCTGATCAAGGCCTACCGGATGGCAACCACCGCGGCGCTGGCGCCCTATCCCTACCTGCAGATGGTGTGGATGATCGGCTTCGGCTTCCTGGTGTTCGGCCAGTTTCCCGACGCCGCGACCCTGCTCGGCGCCGCGGTGATCGTGGCCAGCGGCCTCTATATCGTCCACCGCGAGCACCGGCTGCGCCTGAAGACCCGCTCCGCGCCCAACGCCGAGGACGAAGAGCTGGCAAAAAGGCTTTGAAATCCGCTCGGGCGATGGCATAAGCGCGTTTAAACAGTTTAATTGCCGGACGACGGAGAGAGGCCGCTGGCGCAGAAAATCAAGCTGTCGACGATCGCCGACGCGCTGGGCGTGTCGACGGCAACCGTCTCCTTGGCGCTGCGCGACAGCCCGCTCGTCGCCGGCGCCACGCGCGAGCGGATCAAGGAGCATGCCCGCGCCATCGGCTACATCTACAACCGCCGCGCCGCCAGCCTGCGCACCTCGCGCTCGGGCATCGTCGGCGTCGTCGTCCACGACATCATGAACCCGTTCTTCGCCGAGATCCTGCGCTCGATCGAGGGCGAGCTCGACCGCAGCCGGCAAACCTTCATCCTCTCCAATCACTACGATCAGCTGGAGAAGCAGCGCACCTTCATCGACACGCTGCTGCAGCTCGGCGCCGATGGCGTGATCATGTCGCCGGCGATCGGCACGCCCGCAGAGGACATCCGCCAGGTGGAGGAGAATGGCCTGCCGGTGGTCTTGATCGCCCGCTCGGTCGAGGGCGCCGAGGTGCCGGTGTTCCGCGGCGATGATGCCTACGGCATCGGCCTGGCGACCAATCACCTGATCTCCCTCGGCCATCAGCGCATCGCCATGATCGGCGGCACCGACCAGACCTCGACCGGCCGCGACCGCTACCAGGGCTATGTCGCCGCCATGGAGACCGCCGGCCTTGCGGTCGAGCCGCATTGGCGCATTCCGGGCCCGCGCACCAAGCAGGCCGGGTTCGAGGCGGCCCAGCAATTTCTGGCGCTGAAGGACCATCCGACGGCCGCGGTGTGCTGGAACGATCTGGTCGCGATCGGACTGATGAATGGCATCGCCCGCGCCGGCATGACGCCCGGCCTCGACGTTTCGGTGACCGGCTATGATGATCTCGAGGAGGCGGCGATCGCCACGCCGGCGCTGACCACCGTGTGGAACGGCCAGCGCGAAGTCGGACGGCGCGCCGCGCGCGCGCTGCTCGACCGGCTGAACGGCACCGCGATGCGGGCCACGCAGGAACTGACCAAGCCCGAGCTCCATGTGCGCCAGTCGACCGGGCGACCGCACGAGCGCGGCTAGAACATGATCCGGAAACGCGGACACCGGCTTTCCCTCGCGCAATCGCGGGACGCGTTTGTCGCGGCGATCATGCTCGATCCAAGAATTTTCGCGGGGGGCGATTCAAACAGCGCCGTCCCGCTCCGCGACCGGTGAACAGCACCAGCCAGCCGGATAGGACCTGGAGAGGACGATGATGACCACTGCCACCAGCGAGGTGACCATTCTGGTTCCCGGCCCGTTTCCCCCGCACGGGCTGCGGCGGCTCGAGGACCGCTTCCGGATGGCGCGTCTCGACAAGGGCGCGGCCGAACTGATCGACAACGCGCTGGCCGCCGACGTGCGCGGCATCGCCGCGATGACCACCATCGACGCGCGGCTCATCGATGCCTTGCCGAAGCTCGAGATCATCGCCAATTTCGGCGTCGGCTACGATTCCGTCGATGCCGCCCATGCGGCCAAGCGCGGGGTGATGGTTACCAACACGCCGGATGTGCTGACCGAGGAGGTTGCCGACACGGCCGTCGGCCTGCTGATCAACACGGTGCGCGAACTGCCGAAGGCGGAAGCCTGGCTGCGGGCCGGCCGCTGGGTTAGCGAGGGGGCCTACCGGGTCAGCCCGGCCACTCTGCGCGGGCGGCGCATCGGCATCTTCGGCATGGGCCGCATCGGGCTCGCCATTGCCCGCCGGCTGGAGGCGTTCGGCCTGCCGATCGCCTACCACAATCGCCGGCCGGTCGATGGCGTCGGCTACAGCTATTTCGACAGCCTGCTCGGGCTGGCCGAGGCCGTCGACACGCTGATCTCGATGGCGCCCGCCTCGCCGAGCACCGACAAGGCTGTAAACCGTGCGGTGCTCGAGGCGCTCGGCCCGGACGGCATCTTTGTCAACATCGGGCGCGGCAGCACCGTCGACGAGAGCGCGCTGGCCCAGGCGCTCGCCGACGGCACCATCAGGGGCGCCGGGCTCGACGTGTTCGCCGACGAGCCGCATGTGCCCCAGTCGCTGCTCGACGCGCCCAACGCCAGCCTGCTGCCGCATGTCGGCTCGGCTTCGGTGCATACCCGTCAGGCGATGGCGGATTTGACCGTCGACAATCTGCTTGCCTGGTTCACGGAAGGGCGCCCGCTGACCCCGGTTGCTGAGACCGCGTCGCTGCGGCGGCGATAGATAGAGCCCTATTCGGCTGCCGGCCGCAGGCCCTCGCGGACGGCGAGATGGGCGCGCACGGCATCGCCGAAGGCGCGGAACAGGCGGCGGGAGGTGTCGTCGCTCGCCGCCCAATATTCCGGATGCCATTGCACCCCGACCGCGAATGCCGGCGCGCCGCGGACCGACACGGCCTCGACCGTCCCGTCCTCGGCCACCGCCTCCACCTGCAGGCCCGAGGCCAAGCGGTCGACACCCTGGCGATGCACGGAATTGACGCGGATGTCGCCGGCGCCGAACACCCCAGCCAGGCATGAGCCCGGCGCGATACGGACGGTCTGGCGGATGGCGAAGCGTTCGTCCTGATCGGTGCTTGCCGGGGCGCGATGGTCAAGCGAGCCGGGGCGCTCCTGGATTTCGGCGGCCAGCGTGCCGCCGAGCGCCACGTTGAGCTCCTGAATGCCGCGGCAGATGGCGATCAGCGGCACGCCTCGAGCGATCGCCTTGCGGATCAGCGGCAGCGTCGTGGCATCGCGCTGCGGGTCGTAGGGGCCGTTCGCCTCGCTCGGATCGCCGCCATAGAGGTCGGGATGCACATTGGATTTCGACCCGGTCACCATGACCCCGTCGACGGAGGCGAGCAGGCGGTCGAGATCGAGCCGCTCGCCGAACGAGGGCACCAGCACCGGCAATACCCCGGCCACCGCCACCGCCGCCTCCAGATACTGCTGCGGCGCGGCGTGCCAGACGTAGTTGTCGAAAGCCCGGACGTCGGTCGCTACGGCTATCAGCGGTTGGGACATGGATGTTCTCGTTCAAATGGACGGCTGCCGGATGCGATTGCCGCGGGCGCAATGTAGGACCGATCGCGGTCTTTTTCCACCATTGCGCGGGCGCCGCGGGGGCCGCGCCATCGCTGCTGGACACCTCTCCGGCAATCTGTATTGTGCCGGCAATGTCGGCGCCGGGCGGTCTGCCGCCTGCGGTGCCGCGCGTCCTTATCCGTGGAGGAGACCCGTTTTGATCGACCGTCGTTCATTCTTTCGCAAGGCCGCGGCCACCAGCGCTGCAGCGGCGGCAACCACTGCGCTGGCCGCGCCGGCGCTTGCCCAATCCAACCCGAAGATTTCCTGGCGGCTGACCTCGTCGTTTCCGAAGTCGCTCGACACCATCTATGGCGGCGCCGAGGTGTTTTCGCGCTATCTCTCCGAGGCGACCGACGGCGCGTTCCAGATCCAGGTGTTCGCCGCCGGCGAGATCGTGCCGGGCCTGCAGGCCGCCGACGCCGCCGCTGCCGGCACCGTCGAGGCCGCCCACACCGTTGCCTATTATTACTGGGGCAAGGATCCGACCTGGGCGCTGGGGGCCGCCGTGCCGTTTGCGCTCAATGCGCGCGGCCAGAATGCCTGGCAATACCATGGCGGCGGTATCGACCTGTTCAACGAATTCCTCGCCACGCAGGGGCTGATCGGCTATCCCGGCGGCAATACCGGGGTCCAGATGGGCGGCTGGTTCCGGAAGGAAATCAACACAGTCGACGACCTCAAGGGCCTCAAGATGCGGATCGGCGGCTTCGCCGGCAAGGTCGTCGAGAAGCTCGGCGTGGTGCCGCAGCAGATCGCCGGCGGCGACATCTATCCGGCGCTTGAGAAGGGCACCATCGATGCGGCCGAATGGGTCGGCCCCTATGACGACGAGAAGCTCGGCTTCCAGAAGGTGGCGCCGTTCTACTACTATCCCGGCTGGTGGGAGGGCGGACCGACCGTCCATCTGCTGTTCAACAAGGCCAAGTTCGATACCTTGCCGGCAAACTACAAGTCGCTGGTCCGCACGGCCGCACAGGCGGCCGACGCCGACATGCTGCAGAAATACGATTACCTCAATCCGACCGCGATCAAGACGCTGGTCGCCAACGGCGCGCAGCTCAGGCCGTTCAGCCCGGAAATCCTCGACGCCTGCTTCACCGCCGCCAATGAGGTCTATGGCGAGATCACCGGCTCCAACCCGGGCTTCAAGAAGATCTGGGACTCCTTGGCGGCGTTCCGCAAGGACCACTACCTGTGGGTCCAGGTCGCCGAGTACAACTACGATACCTTCATGATGATCCAGCAGCGCGGCGGCAAGCTCTAAAGCCGGCTCCAGCGAAGGCGTCGGAGGACACCCGGCTCAGTTGAATTTCGGCGGCTGCGACAGGTCCGGGGCCGCCGGCGCTGCCGGCTTGGCCGGCGCACCGAACGACGGCGGCTGGGACAAATCCGGCGCTGCCGGCCGGGCTGGCGCCGGCTGGCCCTTGCCGCCCGGCCCGAGCTGCGGCGGTTTGCTCAGCTGGCTGCTGCCGAACCCCGGCACCTCGATCTTGATCTTGTTGAGGTCGAACTGGACCGCCGGAGCAAGGAAGTAGGTGACCATGCCCGGAAAGGCGATGAGCAGCGCAACCAACAAGAGCTGCAAGCCGAGCCACGGGATGGCGCCCAGATAGATGTCCCTGGTCTTGATCGTCTTCGGCGCGATCCCGCGCAGGTAGAACAGCGCAAAGCCGAACGGCGGATGCATGAACGAGGTCTGCATGTTGGCGCAGATCATCACCCCGAACCAGATCAGGTCGATGCCGAGCTTGGTGGCCGCCGGGGCGAGCAGCGGGATGATGATGAAGGCGATCTCGAAAAAATCTAGAAAGAACGCCATGACGAAGACGAACAGGTTGACGAACACCAGAAAGCCGACGGTGCCGCCGGGCAGCGCGGTCAGCATGTGCTCGATCCACAATCCGCCGCCGACCCCCTGGAAGACTAGGCTGAAGACGCGTGCGCCGAGCAGGATGAAGACCACCATGGCGGTCAGGCGCATGGTTGAATCCATCGCCTGATAAATCAGCGGCCAGGTCAGCCGCCGGTTGATCCAGGCGAGCACGATGGCGCCGACGACGCCCATGGCGCCGGCTTCGGTGGGCGTCGCCAGCCCCATGAAGATCGTGCCGAGAACGATGAAGATCAGCGCCAGCGACGGCACCATGCCGCGTATGCACTTGGCCAGCAGCGGCCAGCCGCGCAGCACGCGGGCCTCGGGCGGCAGCGCCGGCACGTACTCGGGGCGGATGATGCTCAACAGCAAGACCCAGCCGGCAAACAGCAGCACCTGAACAATGCTGGCGCCGGTGGCGCCCAGATACATATCGCCGGGGGACCGGCCGAGCTGATCGGCAAGCACGATCAGCACCAGCGACGGCGGGATCAGCTGGGTGATGGTGCCCGACGCGGCGATGATACCGGTCGCATGGCGCACATTGTAGCCGTAGCGAGTCATGATCGGCAGCGAGATCAGCCCCATCGCGATGACCGAGGCGGCCACGGTGCCGGTGATGGCGCCGAGCACGGCGCCGACCAGGATGACGGCGTAGGAGAGACCGCCGCGGACGCTGCCGAACAGCTGGCCGAAGCCCTCGAGCAGATCCTCGGCCAGGCCGCAGCGTTCGAGGATGACGCCCATCAGCGTGAAGAACGGGATCGCCAGGAGCAGCTCGTTGGCGAGCACGGAAAACAGCTGATAGGTGAGGTTGCCCATGAACGTCGGGGCGATGACGCCGAACTCGATGGCGATGAAGGCGAAGAACAGGCCGACGGCCGAAAGGGAAAAGGCCGCCGGATAGCCGATGATCATGAACACGATCAGGCCGCCGAACATCAGCGGCGCCATATAGGCGACGAGAAAATCGCTCATTGAAGCGGCTTCTCGTATGCGTATTCACGCACGTAGTTGGTGGTCAGCGCCAGCACGCATTTGATGATCTCGGCGATGCCCTGCAGCCCGACCAGCCCGAAGCCGACCGGCAGCGACAGCTTGACCGGCCAGAGGGGCAGGCCGCCGGCATTCGACGAGCTTTCGTTGGTGACCCAGGACTGCACGAACCAGGGCCAGGTGAAGTAGATCATCAGCAGGCAGATCGGCAGCAGGAAGAAGATGCCCCCGAGCAGGTCGATCCACGTGCGGGTGCGCTCGCTCACAGAGCCGTAAATCAGGTCGACGCGCACATGCTCGTTGATCTTCAGCGTCCAGGGGGCACCGAGCATCACCATGCCGGCGAACATGTACCATTGGCCCTCGAGGAAGGAGTTGGAGTGGCGGCCATAGAAGGACAGCAGCCCGCTGAACAGGCCGCCGGCGCCGTAGTTGCGGTCGAGCCAGACCATTGTGCCGATGCCGTAGCGGATGATGGCATTGAAGGCGCTGAGCAGGGCGGCAAACAGGGTGAGATAGACGGCAACGATTGCCACCCGGCGGCTGATCCCGTCGATGACGCGCGTGACGGCAAGCCACCGCTCCATGAGATGCTCTCCGTTCAGGAACCGGGTGCCCTGGTCCGGCGCTCGGCGCCCGGGGCCTTCCCGCTCCTTCCCCCTAAAGATCCGAGAGCAAGCATATGTCGGCAGCCGCAAGGGCCGTCAACCGCCCGCAGCCCAAACGATCGGGGAGAGACGGGCGCCGCTCAGGGAACCGGGCGCTGCTGCTTGTCGGGCGACTGCAGCACGAGCAGCGCCACCAGCGCCAGAAACACCGCTGCATCGCGCCATTCGACCGGGAAGTAGCCCGTCCACAGCGACTCGGCGATGCCGAACACGGCGGCACCGCCGGCGGCCCGCGCCGGTGCGTGGTAGCCGCCGGCCGCAGTAACGAACAGGATCTTCAGGCCGTAGATCAGTCCGGTGCCGAAGCTGATATTGCCGAAATAGAGGCCGGCCATGAGGCCGGCGAGCCCGGCGATCAGTGCGCCGGCGACCACCGTCCGGTGGAACACCTGCTCCACATCCACCCCGCAGAGCCGGGCGGCGTGAGGGTCGTCGGAGACCGCCCGCCAGCGCCGGCCGAAGGCCGAGCGGGAGAGCGCGCGCGACATCGCCAGGATGGCAGCGAGCACCACGGCGCAATTGACCAGCTGAATGACCGTGAGCGTGACCCGGAAGCCGTTGGCGGCGAGGAAGGTGACGGGGGTGGCCAGCAGTGGCGGCAGCCACCAGTCGCGGGTCTCGGCGGCAATGCGCGCCAGCTCCATCAGCACCAGCGCTGCCCCGAGCGTGGCCGCCACGACGGCATTGGGCGAGCGGTGGGCGAGCGGCAACAGCACCGCGCGCGACAGCACGCTGCCGGCCAGTGCGGCATAGGCAAGCCCGGCGACGATGCCCAGCGCCACCGTCACCGGCAGAACCAGCCACAAGACGTACCAGCCCCACACCGCAACCAGGATCATCGTCTGCCCGGCAAAGGCGAAAATGGCGCCATAGGCAAGGTTGGTGCGCCGCACCACGCCGTTGGTCAACGCGTAGCCGAACGCCAGCAGAGCGTAGAGCGCGCCCGAATGCACCCCGTTCAGGAACTGCTGGACGAAATAGAGCATCGGCGAACGTGACTCGCCGATTCTAACTTGTCAAACGGCATTTGCAAGTTAGAGTAGCCCAGATGAGCGTAGCCTGGACCCCTCACCGTTTTTCCGGCGGCAGCTTGGCGCTCGACACCGCCAACACCGTGGTGCTGCGCGGCGATCCCGCGCTCAGTTTCGACCGCTTCGACGATGCCGCCGAGATTGCCCGCTTTGCCGCGGCGGCGAGCCATTTCCGCCGTGCCGAGCTCAGCGGGCGGCGGCTGATTGCCGCCGATCCGGAAGCGATCAAACCGGTGGTCGTCGGGATCCGCGAGGCGACCGACCGGCTGTTCCGGGATTTCGCCGCGGACGGCCGTCTGCGCCCGGCGCCGATGGCGGGGTTTCTGCGCGCCTGTGCGGACGGCTTCGAGCGGGACGATCCGGCGGCGATCGCAGAGGCGGCGCCGGGACCGGCCGTCGGCTTCGTCGCGGCGCTCGCCGGTTCGGCGCTGGCGCTGCTGTCCGCCGAGGTCCGGCAGCGGCTGCGCATTTGCCCGAATTGCCGCTGGCTGTTCCTCGACCGGAGCCGCAACGGCAGCCGGGTCTGGTGCGACATGGCGGTCTGCGGCAACCGCGCCAAGGCGCGGCGCCACTACAACCGGCGGCGGGGCGCCGCGGAGGAGGCTTGCCATGGCTGAGCAGCGCCGCGCTGCTGCCGCGCTTCTGGCGGTGCTGGCTCTGACGGCCTGCCGGGAAAGCGGCGGCGAAGGCGAATATTTCGCCTTCGACGGCAAGCTGTTCGTCTTCAACTACCGGGTCGCGACTGCGACCTACCTCGTCAACATCCGGGCGTTGAAGCCGGTCGGGGACGGCGAGACCGGAACCGCCACGTTCGAGAACCCGGCCGGCGGCGATCCGCTGGTGGTCGAGAGGAAGATCTGGCCGCGCATGGAGAAGACCACCTTCGAGAGCCCGCCCTTGCGCTGCGTGGTCAAGGACAAGCCCTACAGGGTCTCGATCGTCGTCAAGGCCGCCGACGGCCGCGTGCTGCAGACGCTCGAGACGACCATGACGTCGAGCAACGATCAGTCGCTGCTGCCCGACCGGCCGCTGGTGGTGGGGCCGCTCTATACCCCCAATCCCGAGCTCAACGGCCATCCGGGCGGCAAGCTCGAGGTCACCAACGAGGCGGGATGCCCGACCACCAGCTAACGCCGCCATCGTCTTTCCCGGCGGCTCGATTTCGTCGACCGGGCCCAGGAACGTCACGTTGTTGCGTCAAAAACGCGATTTCGGTCAGAGGCTTGCTCTTTTCGCATGCAGGCCGATTTTGTTTGACGTCGACGGCGCGCCCGGCAAAGACTAAACCTCTGTCGGTGGATCGCGGGCGGCTCCGCCGCTTGAGTCGCTGCGGTCTCCGCAGGAGGAACGTTCTCGATGACCCTGCATGAGGTGGCGCTCAGCGACAAGTACGACCTGTCGAAAGAGCGCATCTTCCTGTCCGGCGCGCAGGCGATCATCCGCATGCTGCTGATGCAGCGCGAGCGCGACCGGCGCGGCGGGCTCGACACGGCGGGCTTCATCTGCGGCTATCGCGGCTCACCGCTCGGCGGTCTCGACCAGCAGTTCTGGAAGGCGAAGGAGTCCCTCGAAGCCGCCCATATCAAGTTCGAGCCGGGGCTCAACGAAGAGCTCGCCGCGACCGCCTGCTGGGGCTCCCAGCAGGCCGGACTGCTGGGCGAAGGCAAGCATGACGGGGTGTTCGCACTCTGGTACGGCAAAGGTCCGGGCGTCGACCGCTCGGGCGACGTCTTCCGCCACGCCAACATTGCCGGATCGGCCAAGAACGGCGGCGTGCTCGCTTTGATGGGCGACGACCACACCGCCGAATCCTCCTCGATCGCGCATGCCACCGAGTATCTGTTCGTCGACACGATGGTGCCGATCCTCAACCCGGCCGGCGTCCAGGAGCTGATCGACTACGGCATCTACGGCTATGCGCTGTCGCGCTTCGCCGGCACCTGGGCGGCGATCAAATGCGTCAAGGACAACATCGAGTTCGACCGCCTCTGTCGATGTCTCGCTCGACCGGCTCCCCGTCATCCTGCCCGAATTCGAGATGCCGCCCGACGGGCTCAACATCCGCTACGAGACCGACATCCTGGCACAGGAAGCCCGCTTGCACGAGCACAAGCGCGCCGCCGCGTCCGCCTTCATCCGTGCCAACGGGCTCAACCGGACCATCTATTCGGGCGGGGCGAGCGCCAAGATCGGCATCATCACCGTCGGCAAGAGCTATCTTGACGTGCGCCAGGCGCTCGACGATCTCGGCATCGACGAAGCGCGCGCCGACCGGATCGGGCTGAGGCTGTTCAAGGTTGCCTGCCCATGGCCGCTCGACCTCGACCACATCCGCGACTTCGCCCGCGGCCTCGACCTGATCGTCGTGGTCGAGGAGAAGCGCTCGCTGATCGAGGTGCAGGTCCGCGAAAACCTCTACGGCACCGCCATGCAGCCGCTGGTCGTCGGCAAGAAGGACGAGCGCAGCGACTGGCTGTTCCCGGCCAAGGGCGCACTCGACCCGAACGACATCGCCATCGCCATCGGCGATCGGGTGCTCAAGGTGATCGGACCGGCCGAGGACATCGCCCAGCGGGTGCGCCAGCTCAAGCAGTACCAGGCGATGCTCAATGACATCGTCGACGTCGCCCAGCGCACGCCCTATTTCTGCTCGGGCTGTCCGCACAACAGCTCGACCAAGGTGCCCGAAGGCTCGCTCGCTGGCGGCGGCATCGGCTGCCATTTCATGGCGCTGTGGATGGACCGCCAGACGGTCGGCTTCACCATGATGGGCGGCGAGGGGGCCCAATGGGTCGGACAGGCGCCGTTCTCGACCCGCCAGCATTTCTTCCAGAACATCGGCGACGGCACCTACAACCATTCCGGCGTGCTGGCGCTGCGCTTCGCCCTCTCGGCCAAGGCCAACATCACCTACAAGATCCTCTACAATGATGCCGTCGCCATGACCGGCGGTCAGCCGCATGAAGGCCAGCTGACGGTCGACAAGATCGCGCGCCAGGTCCGCGCCGAGGGCGTCGAGCGCATCGCGGTGGTCAGCGACGAGCCGGCAAAATACGGCGCCGGCTACGATTTTCCGCTGCGCACAAGCTTTGCCCATCGCGACGATCTCGACCGGGTGCAGCGCGAGCTGCGCGAGGTGCCGGGCGTCTCGGTGCTGCTCTACGACCAGACCTGCGCAGCCGAAAAGCGGCGCCGGCGCAAGCGCGGCACATTGCCGGACCCGGACAAGCGCGTGGTCATCAACGAACTGGTCTGCGAAGGCTGCGGTGATTGCGGGGTGCAGTCCAACTGCGTCTCGATCCAGCCTGTCGAGACCGAGTTCGGGCGCAAGCGGACCATCGATCAGTCGAGCTGCAACAAGGATTTCTCCTGCCTGAACGGCTTCTGTCCGTCGTTCGTGACCGTGCATGGCGGCAAGCTGCGCCGAACGGCCGGGATCGCCGGCACCGGCGATCCGCTGGCCGGCGTTCCGGCGCCGCAGCCGTTTCCGCTGGAGCATGGCTGGGCGGCGATCGTCGACGGCATCGGCGGCACCGGGGTCGTCACCATCGGCGCCATTCTCGGCATGGCGGCGCATCTCGAAGGCAAGGGCTGCGGCATGATCGACATGGCCGGCCTTGCGCAGAAGGGCGGAGCCGTCTTCAGCCATGTGCGCATCGCGCGGACGCCGGAGGAGATCAACGCCATTCGCGTTTCAGCCGGCAAGGCCGATCTCATCCTCGGCTGCGACCTGGTGGTGTCGGGAGCCAAGAAGGTGCTGGCGGCGGTGCGCGAGAACCACACCGTGTTCGTCGCCAACACCGCCCAGATCATGCCCGGCGATTTCGCCCGGGCGGCCGACTTTACCCTGCCGACCGAGCGCCTGGTCAAGGCGATCCGCCAAGCCGCCGGCGACACCAAGGCGCATTTCTTCGACGCGACGCAGGCTGCGACCGCGCTGTTCGGCAATGCTCTCGGCGCCAACATGTTCATGCTGGGCTTCGCCCTTCAGCACGGCGGGCTGCCGGTCTCGGCCGAGGCGCTGGAGCGGGCGATCGCGCTTAACGGCGAGGCGGTCGAGATGAATCTCGCGGCGCTGCGCTGGGGCCGCCGTGCCGCCCACGAGCCCGCCTTCGTCGAGGCCCTCATTGCCAAGGTGCAGCCCTCGGTCCGGGCGCGGCCGGCGACCAGCCTCGATGAGATCATCGATCGGCGGGCGGAGTTCCTGACCGCCTATCAGGATGCAACCCTCGCGCGAAGCTTCCGCGGGCGTGTCGGCGCCGTGCGGGCCGCCGAAGCCAAGGCCAAGCCGGGCTCCACCGCCGTGACCGAGGCGGTCGCCCGCAACCTGTTCAAGCTGATGGCGGTGAAGGACGAATACGAAGTGGCGCGGCTTTACACCGACGGCAGCTTCGCCCGCCAAATGTCGGCGCAGTTCGAGCATTTCGACAGGCTCGAATTCCATCTTGCACCGCCCTTGCTCGGCCGCCGCGACGGGCAGGGCAGGCCGAAGAAGTCGGCGTTCGGACCCTGGATGATGCCGGTGTTTCGCCTGCTCGCGCGACTGAAAGGCCTGCGCGGAACCATGTTCGACGTGTTCGGCTACAGCGCCGAGCGGACGCTCGAGCGGGCGCTGCTCGCCGAGTACCAGGCGGACGTCGATTTGATCCTCAGCTCGCTCGACCGCACGCGCATCGAGGCGGCCGCTGCGCTCGCCTCGGTGCCGGCGCTGATCCGCGGCTTCGGCCACGTGAAGCAGGCGACCGCCGACAAAGCCAGAGCCGAACGGCAAAGGCTGACGGCACGCCTGACGGAGACCCGGCCTGTGGCCGCCTTGCAGGCTGCCGAATAGCGCGCAAGAGACCCCGCGGCCAATGCCGCCCTGCGGATCGTCCATCACCGGTTCGGCGGGCGCAATCCCCTGGATTTCCTTCAACATCTTCTTAATGCGGGTATGACATTGGTAGACCGCCATTCGGGTCCTTGAAGTGAAAAGTGTCAGGAACAGCATCCCGGACGATGTTTATGTCGGCTTCGTAAGGTCGCTGTACCACGATGCCAGCATCCTGCTCATCGGCGCAGCCTGCCATTTCCTGATTGCGTTTCTGGTCTACGACAGGACCCGCGAGCCCACCTACCTGCTTCTTGGTTTCGCTATGCTGATTGCCGGCCTCTACCGGTATTGGCGGATCCGCGAAGGACGCGGCGGCGTGTTCATCACCGACTATGCAGCGGCGGTGAAATGGGAGCGGCACTATTTGGTCGGCGGCACCGTCCAGGGCTTCGCCGTCGGCATGTTCGGCCTCGTCACCACTTACGCCTTCCCAGATGCCTTTGGCGAACTGGCGGCCGTCGCGGTGATCCTGGGCTCGACCGTGACCATCTCGCGCAACTATGGCTCGCGCTCGATGGTGATCATCCTGTCGGTCGCGGCGGTGCTGCCCATCTCCGTCGGCATGATGCTGAAAGGCGATCTCGATCATGTCATCCTGGGGCTCTACATCATCCCGTTGGTGGTGATCATCACCCGGCTGGCGACCAGCGTGCGCACCGTGCTGTTCACCGCCATCACCGAGGAAAAGAAGGCCAACGAACTGGCCCAAAGATTCAATCGGGCGTTGAACACGATGTCGCACGGCCTGATCATGCTCGGACCGGACGGCAAGGTGGTGGTCGCCAATGCAGAGGCCGCAGCGCTCTTGTCGCTCGCCTCGCCCGACCTGCTCTTGGGCCGCTCGCTGCGCTCGTTGCTGATGCGCGGCGTCGCCGGCGGCATGCTGACGGTCAAGGATTCGCGCTACGTCGAAATCCAGCTGACCCGCGCGCTGCGCAAGGGCCAGGACCGCAAGGTGCTGATCGGCCTTTCCAACGGCCAATTCTACGAGTTCTCGGCGCGCGAGGGCAGGCAGGACCTCGGCGTCATCACCTTCGAGGACGTCACCCAGCGCATCCAGGCGGAAGAGAAGATCCGCACGATGGCCAGGTTCGACAATCTGACCGGGCTCGCCAACCGCGCCTATTTTCACGAGCTGGCGGCCGAATCGATGGAGGCCGGCGATTCCCAGCGGCTCTGTGCGCTCGTCGTCTTCGACCTCGACGATTTCAAGTCCATCAACGACACGCTCGGTCATCCGGTCGGCGACGGCCTGATCTATGCGGTCGGCGAACGGCTGGCGGAATTCAGCGGCGACGGCGCGCGTGTCAGCCGCTTCGGCGGCGACGAATTCACCGTGTTCTTCGACCGAATCGAAGATGAAGGCGATCTCGGCCGCCGCCTCGACGCCCTGTTCGCCAACATCCAGGGCGAAGTCGATGTCGCCGGCCATCTGCTGCGCATCCAGATGAGTGCCGGTGCCGTGCTCGCGCGGGTCGGCGCTTCGGACGTCGACACCATGATCGTCAAGGCCGATCTCGCGCTCTACAAGGCCAAGGAGCTCGGCAAGAATGGCTGGCGGCTGTTCGAGGCCTCGATGGATGCTGCCTTCCGCAGCCGCCAGATCATGAAGGCGGACCTGCGCAACGCCGTCGAGGCGCGCAACCTGCGCGTCGTCTATCAGCCGATCGTATCGATGAGCTCGATGCGCATCGTCAGCTGCGAGGCGCTCTGCCGCTGGGACCATCCGGAGCTCGGTCCGATCTCGCCGGCGACCTTCATCCCGCTCGCCGAAGAGATGGGCATCATCTCCGAGATCAGCGCCTTCATGCTCGACGCCGCCTGCCGGGAATGCGGCAAATGGCCGGAGCAGACGACTGTTTCGGTCAACCTGTCGGCGACGGATTTCCGCACCCGCGACATCGTCGCCAAGTTGCGCCAGGCGCTGCTCCAATCAGGGCTGACAGCCGAACGGCTCGAGATCGAGGTCACCGAAACGGCGCTCCTCGACGACGAGGCACTGACCCACCACTCGATCGGGGATCTGAAGGCGCTCGGTGTCAAGATCGCGCTCGACGATTTCGGCACCGGCTTTTCGAGCCTCAGCTATCTGCACAAACTGCCGCTCGACAAGGTCAAGATCGATCGCAGCTTCCTCAATGACATTACCCAAAGCCCACGCTCGCTCGAGCTGTTGAAGGGGGTGGTGAGCCTGTCGCGTTCACTCGGCCTGACGGTCACCGTCGAAGGCGTCGAGACGTTCGAGCAGCTGACAATCCTGGCGCTCGAGGTGAAGCCGGATTTCGTTCAAGGCTTCCTGTTCGGCGCCGCGCTGTCGGCGGCCGGCATCGAGACCATGTCCAACACGGTCTGGCCGTTCGGTCAGGAACTCTCTTTGGAGAAACGCGCGATCTGTGCCTAGCCTTGGATGCTCTCCGACCAGCCAGCATCGGGGGACCCATCGTTAAGGTTAACGACTGCCTACGATTTGCCCCCGACTTTTCTGCTTTACAGCTCGAAGCGATCCGTTACCTTAGGTTGCATGGCGGAGATGGGGAAAATCTGTGGCTGAGCGTTCGACGATGCGGCGCCCGGCAGAGCCGGACTCTGCCGACGCAACCGACACCCAGGGTTCATCTGCCTTCACGCGCAACATCGCAGCGCTGCTCGAGCGCACCGAATACCGCCGGTGCAACACCGGCGAGGACATGGAAGCGGTCTATCGTTTGCGCTACAAGGCCTACAAGGCGCGCAACCTGGTCGGCGAGACCACGACCAACATGATCGCCGATGCGCTCGATGAGGCGCCGAACTGCTACCGGTTCGGCATCTTCGTCGAAGGCCGGCTGATCAGCACGCTGCGCCTGCACCGCATGAGCGCTGAGGAACCGTTCGGCCCGGTGATGCGGGTCTTCGACGATGTGCTTATGCCGCGGCTCGAGGCTGGCCAGACGTTCATCAATCCGAGCCAGCTGACGGCCGACCCGGAGTGGAATGCAACCCTCCGCGCCGTGCCCTATCTGACCTTGCGGCTGGCCGTGATCGCCAATGTCTATTTCAGCAGCACCAATTGCGTCTGCATGATCCGCGACGAGCACACCGCTTTCTACCGGCGCGTCTTCGGCTCCGTCCAGGTCGGTGACCCGCGGCCTTATCCACCGTTCACTCCGCCCGTGATGCTCTACGATTGCGATTGCTTCAAAAACAACGACATGATCTTCAGGCGGTTTCCCTTCTTCCGCGCCACGGCGACTGAGCAGCGGCTGCTGTTCGCAAAGCCGAAGCGCGGCGAGCTGGCGCCGCTCACCATCCTGCCCAGCCTGCGCTTCATCAAGGCCGCGGCCTGATCTTGGCCGGGACCCGAGCCTTTCCGGTCGCCTGGCGAGGCGGAATCGTGGCAGAAGAAGCGCCGGCAGGCGCCCGCCGCTCCGTCGTGGGCGGTCATCCGAACCGATCCCCGGCGCCACGCCCCGACAGGAGCCCCAGATGACCTTTGCTGCCTTGCCGATCTCGCCGCTGATTGCCCTGCTTGCCGGCATCCTCATCCTGCTGATGCCGCGCCTGCTCAACTATATCGTCGCGATCTATCTGATCGTCGTCGGCCTGCTCGGGCTGTTCCCGCACCTGGCCGGCTGAGCTCTGCCCCAGGCGTCGGCGATGCACAGCCCGCGACGTCCGGAAGCATTGCCCTTCGCCTCCCTTTTCGCTATGTGCCGAACGACGATCTGAAGAGGATGCGCGAATGGCCGACCATACTCCTGCAGGCCCGCTCGAGGTGGGCGCCAACATGGACTACGAGGAGCATGAGCGCACCTACCACCGCTTTCTCGGCCTCGCCAAATACGGCGCGCTCGTCTGCGCCGCGCTGCTCATCGCGATGGCGTTCAGCTTCTTCACCACCGCCGGGTTCTTCTCCGGACTCGTGCTGTTCATCATCATCTGCGCGGCCGGCGGCTACATTCTTCGCTGAGCGAGATCGCCGCAGCCAGTTCTCCGCGGCCGCGGGCGCGCCCGGCCGAACAGCGTTCAGCCGAAAGGGCCAGCCTGGTGGGACAGACAGTGTTCGTGGCGAAGGAAACGATGCCCGGGGAAGGCCGGGTGGCGGCATCGCCGGACACGGTGAAGCGGATGAACGGCCTCGGCCTGACGGTGGTCGTCGAGCGCGGCGCCGGCCTGCTGTCGCGCATTGCCGATGAGGATTTCAAGGCCGCGGGCGCCGCCATCGGCAGCGCCGCGGATGCCGGCCGGGCCGATGTCGTGCTCAGAGTGCGGCGGCCGAGCACGGCCGAGCTCTCCCGCTTGAAGGCCGGCGCGGCGGTGCTGGCGACGATGGATCCCTATGGCAACGATGGGGCGCTCGCCGACATGGCCAAGGCCGGCGTGACCGGCTTTGCGATGGAGCTGATGCCGCGCATCACCCGCGCCCAGGTCATGGACGTGCTGTCCAGCCAGGCGAACCTCGCCGGCTACCAGGCCGTGATCGACGCGGCCGCCGAATACGACCGGGCGCTGCCGATGATGATGACCGCCGCCGGCACGGTGCCGGCCGCCAAGGTGTTCATCATGGGCGTCGGCGTGGCCGGCCTGCAGGCGATCGCCACCGCGCGGCGGCTGGGCGCGGTGGTCACCGCCACCGATGTCCGGCCTGCGGCCAAGGAGCAGGTGGCCTCGCTCGGCGCCAAATTCCTGGCGGTCGAGGACGAGGAGTTCAAGGCGGCCGAGACGGCCGGCGGCTACGCCAAGGAAATGTCCAAGGCGTACCAGGCCAAGCAGGCGGCGCTGGTCGCCGAGCACATCGCCAAGCAGGACATCGTCATCACCACCGCGCTCATTCCCGGCCGGCCGGCGCCGCGCCTGGTCACGGCGGCGATGGTCGCAGCGATGCGCGCCGGCTCGGTGATCGTCGATCTCGCGGTCGAGCGCGGCGGCAACGTCGAGGGCGCGGTCGCGGGCGAGGTGGTGACCACGGCCAACGGCGTCAAGATCGTCGGCCACCTCAATGTGCCCGGCCGCATCGCCGCTTCCGCTTCCTTGCTCTACGCCCGCAACCTCTTCGCTTTTCTTGAGACGCTGGTCGACAAAACGGCCGGCCGGCTGGCAATCGACCGCGACGACGAGCTGGTCAAGGCGACGATGCTGACCGACGCAGGCAAGGTCGTGCATGCGAATTTCGCCGGCGCAGCGGCGGCTGCTGCGGCGGCACCGGCCGCGCCCGCCGCGCCTGCCGCGCCTGCCGCCGAACAAACGGCAGAGCCGCTGCCCGCCGATCCCGACATCGAGGAGGCGGCGCACGGCACCGAGCCCGGGCTCGACATCGCGCCGAAGCCCGCCAAGCGGGCCCGCGCCGCCAGGAAAGCCCCGTCGAAGCCCAAGGGAGACGCCTGAGATGGAGAAGACCGCGCTCGAACAGGCGCTCGACCAGCTCGATCAGGCCGTCGCCGGCGTCCGGCTCGCCTTCGGCGATCTCGAGCGGGCCGGCAACGCCGCCGACGCTGCGGGCGCCGCTGCGCATGGGCTGTCGGCCGGCGCGATCGATCCGTTCGTGTTCCGCTTCGCCATCTTCGTGCTGGCGATCTTCGTCGGCTATTATGTGGTCTGGTCGGTGACCCCGGCGCTGCACACGCCGCTGATGGCGGTGACCAACGCGATCTCCTCGGTGATCGTGGTCGGCGCGCTGCTGGCGGTCGGCATCTCCGCCTCCGGGCTGGCCACCGGCTTCGGCTTCGTCGCTCTGGTGCTGGTCTCGGTCAATATCTTCGGCGGCTTCCTGGTCACCCAGCGCATGCTGGCGATGTACAAGCGGAAAGAGAAGTGAGATGAGCGTCAATCTCGCCTCCTTCCTCTACCTGATCTCCGGCATCCTGTTCATTCTGGCGCTGCGCGGTCTGTCGCACCCGACGACCAGCCGGCGCGGCAACATCTACGGCATGATCGGCATGGCGATCGCCATCCTGACCACGCTGGCGCTCGCCACGCCGTCGATCGGCAGCTTGCTCGTGATCCTGCTCGGCCTGGCGATCGGCGGCGGCATCGGCGCGGTGATCGCCCGCCGCATCGCCATGACGGCGATGCCGCAGCTGGTGGCCGCCTTCCACAGCCTCGTGGGGCTTGCCGCCGTGATGGTCGCCGCTGCCGCCGTCTATGCGCCGGAGAGTTTCGGCATCGGAACGGTCGGCGAAATCCCCACCCAGGCGCTGGTCGAAATGAGCCTCGGCGTGGCGATCGGCGCGATCACCTTCAGCGGCTCGGTCATCGCCTTCCTGAAGCTCGACGGGCGCATGTCGGGCAAACCGATCCTTCTGCCTGCCCGGCATGCGGTCAACCTGGCGCTCGCGGCGGCGCTGCTGGTGCTGATCGTGCTGCTGGTGACCACCGAAAGCACCGCGGTGTTCTGGCTGATCGTGCTCGCCTCGCTGCTCATCGGCGTTCTGCTGATCATCCCGATCGGCGGCGCCGACATGCCGGTCGTCGTGTCGATGCTCAACTCCTATTCAGGCTGGGCAGCGGCCGCGCTCGGCTTCACCCTTGGCAATCTGGCGCTGATCATCACCGGCGCGCTGGTCGGCTCGTCGGGCGCGATCCTGTCCTACATCATGTGCAAGGGCATGAACCGCTCGTTCGTCTCGGTGATCCTGGGCGGTTTCGGCGGCGAGACCGCTGCGGCCGCGGCCGATGGGGTCGAGCGCACCGTCAAGCAGGGCTCGGCCGACGATGCCGCCTATCTGATGATGAATGCGCAGAAGGTGATCATCGTCCCCGGCTACGGCATGGCGGTGGCCCAGGCCCAGCATGCGGTGCGCGAGATGGCCGACAAGCTCAAGGCGGCCGGCGTCGAGGTCAAATACGCCATTCACCCCGTGGCGGGGCGGATGCCCGGCCACATGAACGTGCTGCTCGCCGAAGCAAATGTGCCCTATGACGAGGTGTTCGAGCTCGAGGACATCAATTCCGAGTTCGCGCAGACCGATGTCGCCTATGTCATCGGTGCCAACGACGTCACCAACCCCGCCGCGCGCGACGACAAGTCCTCGCCGATCTACGGCATGCCGATCCTCGACGTCGACAAGGCGCGCACCTGCCTGTTCGTCAAACGCTCGCTCGGCTCCGGCTATGCCGGCATCGACAATACGCTGTTCTACAAGGACGGCACGATGATGCTGCTCGGCGACGCCAAGAAGATGACGGAAGAGATCGTCAAGGCGATGGGATAGAGCGAATAACGAATAGTGAATAGCGAATAGGGTTTTGTGGCCCGTCTCTATTCCATATTGCCTCCTCGCTATTCGCTATCTTCTCACCCTTCCACCGACCGCAGCTGAAAGCGCGTCACGCCCACGGCCACGTTGAGCCCGGTCTGCGCCTGGACGCTCAGCGGCTGCAAGGTGAAGCTCTTGTTGGAGCCGCCGACCAGGAGATTGGCGCCGGCGCCGACGGCCGCAGTGGCCTCGGCACTTGCGCCGATATAATCGCCGGCAAGCGCGCCCGGCGCATAGATATCGCCGCTCGGCGCCAGCACCAGCCACTGCATCAGCGCCGTGCCGGTAGAGCCGACGTCGATGCCGACCTTGCGCACCACGCCGAAATAGCTCTCAGGCGCAAACTTGGAGCCGCTCGGCTTGAAGGTGCAGCTCAAATCCTTGGTCGAGCCGATGATGTAGCCGGTGCCGGCGCCGATGGCGCATTCGAGGACGCCGAGCTGGACGCCGGCCCGGGGTGCGGCGGTGGCGGAAACAGCGAGCAAAGGCAATGCGGCGGTCGCCGCAGCAACGAATTTATTCATGGGATCCTCCTGCATAATGCGGGGCCCCGGAATAACTTGCGGGCTGCATCAAAGTTCCTCGGCCGCGGCGATTCCAGGGAAGGCGGACTGGGGTTGTCCGGCTGGAATTGCGGCTGAAACAAAGGCTTAGAAAGGGGGCACCTTTGCGAAGAAACGGTGATCCGCTCTCTCGCCCGGCGCAGCGAGGATCGCCAGACCGGAATCAGGCGCCGCGGGTGCGCGCCAGGCCTTCGGCCGCCGGCTTGTAGTCGGGGTCGAGCTGCGCGGCACGGGCATAGGAGCGTGCCGCCTTGGCCTTGTCGCCGCGCCGCTCATAGACCAGGCCTTGGTTGGCCCAGCTTTCCGCGACCTGGTCGTTCAGCTTGATCGCGGTGTTGAAGTCGGCGAAGGCGTTGTCGTCGTCGTTCTGCGCCAGATAGGACAGGCCGCGGCCGTTGTATGGTTCGGCCGAATTGGGCGCCAGCGAGATCGCCTTGGAGAAGTCCTCGATGGCCAGCGCGTGCTGGCCCTGCTGCTGATAGATCAGCCCGCGATTGTGATAGGCGCGCGGATCGGTGGTATCGAGCTCGACCGCCTTCTGAAAGTCGTTGAAGGCGAGCTGGGTCTGGCCGGCCTTGCGATAAAGGTTGCCGCGGCCGATATAGGCGGCGTCATAGCTGGCATTGAGCTGGATGGCGCGGTTGTAGTCGGCGAGGGCCGCCGGCTGGTCGTTCATGTAGCGATGAATCAAGGCCCGGTTGGCGTAGGCCTGGTAGAAATTCGGGTTGAGCTCGACGGCCTTGTCGAAATCCTTGAGCGCTGCAGGGTATTTGCCGGCCTGGCCGTAGGCCGAGCCACGCACATTATAACCTTCGGGATCGCTCGGGCTGCGCTCGATGACGGCCGTCAGCGAGGCGATGTTTTCGCTCGAGCCCTGGGCGGTGTCGATGCTGGTGATCTCGCTGCCGGGGCCGTTGGTCTGACAGGCGGCCAGCGGCAGAGCGGCAAGCACGATCGCGACGCCGCAGCGTCGCCAGCCGAGCCGCTTTCCTGCGCTGCACCGCTTGCCTGCCATCCGACGATTTCCTCGCAAATTTCAAACCGCGGCGCGGGCCTGGCGGCGCCGGCTGCAACAAAAAGGCGGTGGCGACCTGCCGTCGCCCCACCTGCTGCACTAACCCTCTAAAAAGGACGAAAACGGGGCGATCAGCGCGCCGGACGGGCCGCAGCCGGCTTCGCGCCGGGCAGGAGGCCTTCACGCTGGGCGCGCTTGCGTGCCAGCTTGCGGGCGCGGCGCACGGCCTCCGCCTTCTCGCGGGCCCGCTTCTCCGACGGCTTCTCGTAGTGCCCGCGCATCTTCATTTCGCGGAAAATGCCCTCGCGCTGCATCTTCTTCTTCAGCGCGCGAAGCGCCTGGTCAACATTGTTGTCGCGGACGAGTACCTGCACGTGCAATCCTGTCGTTCGTTTCCGAGGTGAGGTGGCCGGCCACGCCCTGCCGCCTCCGCAGCGGCATTCCGCCGCGAATTGAGCCGGGCTGATAGCAGAATCACCCGCGGCTGTCCACTGCCCATCAGCGCATCGCAAGCGGGCGCAAAACGGCAAGCGCCGTCGCAATCAGCGCAAAACTTGGATCCCGGCTTCGCTAGTGATAGATCGCGCCGTCAAGGATCGGGCGACGGCGCCGCAACGGCGGGAGATTCGATGCGCAAGTACTCCGTATTCGCGATTGCGCGCGAAGCGCTGCGCGGCAACAAGGGCTGGGAGGAGCAATGGTCCTCGCCCGAGCCGCGCAAGGAGTACGACATCGTCATCGTCGGCGCCGGCGGCCATGGGCTGGCCACCGCCTATTACCTTGCCAAGGAGCACGGCATCACCAACGTCGCGGTGCTGGAGAAGGGCTGGCTCGGCGGCGGCAATACCGGCCGCAACACCACCATCATCCGCTCCAACTACCTTTATGACGAGTCCGCGGGAATCTATGACCACGCGGTGAAGCTATGGGACGGTCTGTCTCAAGATCTGAACTACAATGTGATGTATTCGCCGCGCGGCGTGATGATGCTGGCCCACAATGTTCACGACGTGCAGGTGTTCAAGCGCCATATCCATGCCAACCGGCTGAACGGCATCGACAATGAGTGGCTGACGCCCGAGCAGGCCAAGGCGTTCTGCCCGCCGCTCAATATTTCCGAATCCGCGCGCTACCCCGTGGTCGGAGCTGCGCTGCAACGCCGCGGCGGCACCGCCCGACACGACGCGGTGGCCTGGGGCTATGCCCGGGCGGCATCGGCGCGCGGCGTCCACATCATCCAGAACTGTGAAGTCACAGCCATCAGACGGTCGCCGAACGGCCATGTCATCGGGGTCGACACCAGCCGCGGCGCGATCGGCGCCAAGAAGATCGGCGTCGTCGCGGCCGGCCATTCCTCGGTGCTGATGCAGATGGCCGACGTGCGCATGCCGCTCGAGAGCTATCCGCTGCAGGCGCTGGTTTCGGAGCCGGTCAAGCCGGTGTTTCCGTGCGTGGTGATGTCGAACACCGTGCATGCCTATATCTCCCAGTCGGACAAGGGCGAGCTGGTGATCGGCGCCGGCACCGACCAGTACATCTCCTATTCGCAGACCGGCGGGCTGCACATCCTCAACCACACGCTCGAGGCGATCTGCGAGATGTTCCCGATGTTCACGCGCATGAAGATGCTGCGCTCCTGGGGCGGCATCGTCGACGTCACCCCGGACCGTTCGCCGATCCTGGCCAAGACGCCGGTGCCGGGCCTCTACGTCAATTGCGGCTGGGGCACGGGCGGCTTCAAGGCCACGCCCGGCTCGGGCCATGTCTTCGCCCATACCATCGCCAACGACAATCCGCATCCGATCAATGCCCCGTTCACGCTGGAGCGCTTCCGCACCGGGCGGCTGATCGACGAAGCGGCCGCCGCCGCGGTTGCCCACTGAGAGGGGCCGCCGATGCTGCTGATCAGATGCCCCTATTGCGAGGAAGAGCGGCCGGAGCTGGAGTTCCGCAATGCCGGCGAGGCGCATATCGCCCGCCCCGCCGATCTCGCTGCCGAGAGCGACGAGGATTTCGCCCAGTTCTTCTTCGTGCGCTCCAACCCCAAGGGGATCATCTTCGAGCGCTGGCGCCACCTCCATGGCTGTGCCCGCTTCTTCAACGCCGCCCGCGACACGGTGACCGACAAGTTCATCGTCACCTACAAGGCCGGCGATCCGAAGCCCGAACTCATCCAGGCGGCCAATGACGGCGGTCCGGCGGCCTGGGCCAACCGGCCGCCGGCAGAGCTCAACGCCAAGCCACGCGTGCCGCGCCGGCGCCGCCCGCCCGGCGGGGAGACGCGCTGATGGCCGAGACGATGCGCATCGCCGGCCAGGGGCGGCTCGAGACCGCCGCGGTCGCTCGGTTCTCTTTCGACGGCAAGCGGTTCGAGGGCCGCATTGGCGACACACTGGCTTCGGCGCTGTTGGCCAACGGCATCCACTTGGTCGGGCGCTCGTTCAAATACCATCGGCCGCGCGGCATCCTGTCGGCCGGCGCGGAAGAGCCCAATGCGCTGGTCGAGGTCGAGCGGGACGGCGCCCGGCGCACGCCCAATGTGCGGGCCACGGTGCAGGAGCTCTATGACGGGCTCGCCGCCCACTCCCAGAACCGCTGGCCGTCGCTCGCCTTCGACGTCGGAGCGGTCAACGGGCTGGCCTCGCCGATGCTTGCCGCCGGCTTCTACTACAAGACCTTCATGTGGCCGAAGACGGCCTGGAAGTCGGTCTACGAGCCCAATATCCGCTCGGCCGCAGGGCTGGGCGTTGCTCCTGACCAGCCCGATCCCGACCATTATGCTGCCCGCTATGCCCATTGCGAGGTGCTGGTGGTGGGTGGCGGCGCTGCGGGCCTGGCGGCCGCTCTGGCCGCGGCCGAGAGCGGTGCGCGGGTGATCCTCGCCGACGAGCAGCCGGCCTTCGGCGGGGCGCTCAAATTCGAGAGCGGCGCCGAGATCGACGGCCAAGCCGGCTGGATTTGGGCCCAAACGGCCGCGGCGCGGCTTGCCGGCATGGACAATGTCCGCATGCTGCCGCGCACCACTGCGTTCGGCTACTATGCCCAGAATCTCGTCGGGCTTGCCGAGCGCCTCACCGATCATCTCGGCGATCCCGGCACGGACGCCCCGCGCGAGCGGCTTTGGCAGGTTCGCGCCAGGCAGGTCGTGCTGGCGACCGGCGCCATCGAACGGCACATGGTGTTCGCCGACAACGACCGGCCGGGCATCATGCTCGCCGCTGCCGGACGCACCTACCTCAACCACTACGGCGTCGCGGTCGGCCACGATGTCGGCGTCTACACGGCCAATGATTCCGCCTATGGCGCTGCACTCGATCTCCACCGGGCAGGCGTCAGGGTCGCCGCGATCATCGACCTGCGCGAGGCGCAGGCGGGGCCGGCGGTCGAGGCCGCACGCCAAGCCGGGATCGAGATCCTGCCGGGATCGGCGGTTCGGCGCACGGCCGGCAAGCTGCGTCTCTCGGCGATGACGGTGGCGCCGAAGGCCGGCGGCGCCGAGCGGACGATCGCGGTCGATGCGCTGCTCGTTTCCGCCGGCTGGACGCCGTCGGTCCACCTGTTCTCGCAATCGCGCGGCAAGGTCGCCTTCGACCCTGCCGGCAGCCGCTTCCTCCCAGGGGTCTATGCGCAGGACTGCATTTCGGTCGGCGCCTGCAACGGCACGGAAGATCTCACGGCCACCGTCGCCGAGGCGCTGGCAGCCGGCGCGCGCGCAGCGCGCGACAGCGGCGCGGGCGCCCGCGGCAAGGCGCTTCGCCTTGCTGCGGCGAGCCGGGACGGCTGGTCAGGCGGGATGCTGGGCGCTGCCCCCGGCGCCGATGCCGATGCGCCGGTCAAGGCGTTCGTCGATTTCCAGAACGACGTCACCGCCAAGGATATCCGGCTCGCGGTGCGCGAGGGCATGCGCTCGATCGAGCATGTCAAGCGCTTTACCACCAACGGCATGGCCACGGACCAGGGCAAGACCTCCAACATGCACGGCCTGGCGATTGCCGCCGAGGTGCTCGGCAAGGCCATTCCCGAGATCGGGCTGACGACGTTCCGGGCCCCCTATACGCCGGTCACCTTCGGCACGATCGTCAACCACGGCCGCGGCGCGCTGTTCGACCCGACCCGGCGGACCGCCATCCACCCCTGGGCCGAGCGGCACGGCGCCGTGTTCGAGGATGTCGGCCAATGGAAGCGCGCCCGGTATTTTCCCCGCCGGGGCGAGGACATGCACGCCGCGGTCGACCGCGAATGCGCCACGGTGCGCCGGGCGGCCGGCCTGTTCGACGCCTCGACGCTCGGCAAGATCGAGGTCGTCGGCCCGGACGCGGCGCGTTTCATGGAACTCGTCTACACCAATCCGTGGGAGAAGCTGGAGCCGGGACGCTGCCGCTACGGGGTGATGCTGCGCGAGGACGGCTTCATCTATGACGATGGCGTCGTCGGCCGGCTGGCCCCTGACCGGTTCCATGTGACGACCACGACCGGCGGCGCCGCGCGCGTCCTCAACCACATGGAAGACTATCTGCAGACCGAATTTCCCGGCCTCAAGGTGTGGCTGACCTCGATCTCGGAGCAGTGGGCGGTGATTGCGGTGCAGGGGCCAAAATCGCGCGACATCATCGCGGCGCTGGTCGAAGGCATCGATCTTTCCGACGCGGCGATGCCGCATATGTCGGTGCGCGAAGGCAGGATCGCAGGGGTGCCGGCGCGGCTCTTCCGCATGTCGTTCACCGGCGAGCGCGGCTTCGAGGTCAACGTCCCGGCCGACTATGGCGAGGCGGTGTGGGAGGCGCTGTGGGCCGAAGGCGCCAAGCACGAGGCCTGTGCCTATGGCACCGAGGCCATGCATGTGCTGCGAGCCGAGAAGGGCTATATCATCGTCGGCCAGGATACCGACGGCACGGTGACGCCCGGCGATGCCGGGCTCGACTGGGCCATCGGCAAGAAGAAGACCGATTTCGTCGGCATTCGCGGGCTGAAACGGCCGGATCTGGCGGCGCCCGGCCGCAAGCAGCTGGTCGGGCTGAAGACCAGGGACCCGAAGGTGGTGCTGGAGGAGGGGGCGCAGATCGTCGCCGACCCCGGCCAACCGGTTCCGATGACGATGATCGGCCATGTCACGTCGAGCTATTGGTCGGAAAATTGCGGCCGTTCGATTGCGCTGGCCCTGGTAGCCGGCGGCCGCGGCCGGCTCGGCGCCACGCTGCATGTGCCGATGCCCGACCGGACGATCGAGGTCGAGGTCGTCGCGCCGGTGTTTTTCGACGACAAAGGGGAGCGCCTCAATGGCTGAGCCGGCCGCCGCGACGCGGGGCGAAATCGTGCGCCGGCCAGTGCTTGCCGGCCGCGCGGCGGCCGCGCCGGGTGTCGAGATCGCCGCGCTCGCCCCCGCGGCACGGATCGTGCTGCGGGCGCCTCAGGCCGCGCTGCCGGCGCTGGGCAAGGCGCTCGGGCTGGCCCTGCCGCAGACACCGAAGACCTCGGCGATGGCCAAGCCGAGCGCTCGGGCGGCCAAGTCCGAGCCTAAACTGCGCGTCGCGTTCTGGCTGGGGCCGGACGAATGGCTGGTCATCGACGAGAGCGGCGCCGACCTCGCCGGCCGCTGCGCGAAGGCCGATGTGCTTCACGCCGCCGTCGATGTCGGCCACCGCAACACCGCGCTCGGCGTCAGCGGCCCGGGCGCCGCGGACTGCCTCAATGCCGGCTGTCCGCAAGACCTTTCGCTCGCCGCGTTCCCGGTCGGGGCAGTTTCGCGCACGGTGCTCGGCAAGACCGAGATCGTGCTGTGGCGGCGGGCCGAAGACACCTTCCGCGTCGAGTGCTGGCGCTCGTTTGCCGATTATGTCTATACATTTCTGGCGGAGGCTGCGCGTGGTGCAGCCGCAGGAGGAGGCAGATCATGAGCGGATCGAACGTGCCGGGCCGCGACACTGGCAAGAAGCCCGTCGCCGATCGGCCCTCCGAGGCCGATCTCGAGGAAGAGCTCGAGGAGGGGCTGGAAGACAGCTTTCCGGGCAGCGACCCCATTTCGGTGACGCAGCCCAGCATTCCCGGCGCTCCGCGCCCGCCCGAGAAATCGGACAAGCCGCAGAATTGAAGCCGTTCAGATTGCGCCGATGCCGCCGTCGATCGACAGCGCATGGCCGGTCATGAATGAGTTGTTGGGGTCGGCGGCGAACAGGATCGCCTCGACCACCTCGTCGACCTCGGCTACCCGGCGCATCGGCACGCCGCGCGTCAGTTCGGCCAAGGCTTCGTCCTTGCGGTTGCCGGCCAGGCGCACGATGGCGCCGACCATGTCGGTCCGGGCATAGGACGGGCAGACCGCGTTCACGCGGATCCCCTTGGCCGCATATTCGAGCGCGGCCGAACGGGTCAGCCCGATGACCCCGTGCTTGGCCGCCGAATACACCGAGAGGCGCGCGGCGCCGGAGAGCCCGGCGACCGAAGCCACGTTGACGATGGCCCCGCCGCGGCGGCTCACCCGGTTCTGCCTCTCCATCACCGGGAGTTGGGCCTTGAGCGCGTAGAACACGGCCATAAGGTCCGTTTCGATCACCGTCCGCGCCTCATCCGACGGCACGTTGGCAAGCTTGACGAAGCTTTGGGCAATGCCGGCATTGTTGATGGCGATATCGAGCCGCCCGAAGTGTGACACGGCGAGCGCCACCAGATTCTCCGAAAGCGCTTCGTCGGTGATGTCGCCGGGGAGTGTGACGGTGTCGGCCGGCAGCGTCGCGGCGAGCGAGGCCAGCCCCTCGGCGTTGCGGTCGGAGAGCACCAGGCGCGCGCCGCCTTCGGCAAAGCGCTCGGCGGCGCGGCGGCCGAAACCGCCGGCTGCACCGGTGATCAGCACCGAAAGCCCTTCGAAGCGGCTGCTCATGATCTCGGACGCCCTCCGATGAGTTCAGCGGCAAGCCGTGCCAGGAGCGGCACCGCATCGCCATAGCGCCTGGCCTTCTCCGGATTCGAGGCATTGCCGTCGAGCGAGCGCTTGTAGACGCCCTGGCAGATGGCCGCGAGACGGAAAAAGGTGAACGCCAGATGGCCGGTCCAGCCGTCGATGGCTGCAATGCCGCGCCGGCGGCAGTAGGCGGCGACGTAGTCCTCTTCGGCCGGCAGCCCAAACGCCGAGCGATCGATGCCGCCGAGGCCGCGAAACGTCGAGGCATGCGGCAGCCGCCACTGCATGCACTGATAAGCGAGGTCGGCGTAGGGATGGCCGATCGTCGACAGCTCCCAGTCGAGCACGGCGGCCACTTCGGGGGTTTCGGCGGCGATGATGATATTGTCCAGCCTGTAATCGCCATGGGTCAGCGCCGACTGGCCGTCATCGGCCGGCGGATGTTCGCCCAGCCACCCGATCAACTCGTCCATGTCGGCGACCGGCCGGGTCTCGGAGGCCCGATACTGCTCGGTCCAGCGCGCCAGCTGGCGGGCGAAATAGCTGCCGGGACGGCCGAAATCGGCGAGCCCGGCGGCGGCGACGTCGATGTCGTGCAGCGTTGCGAGGGTGGCGTTCATAGCATCATACACCGCTGCCCGCTCGCCGTTGCTCGACAGTTCCGGCAGGACCGGATCCCAGAAGATGCGCCCCTCGACATAGCCCATGACGTAAAAAGCGCGGCCGAGCAGCGCGTCCGCAGGGGCCAGGTGCAGGACCTTCGGGACGGGGAAACCGACCGAGGCAAGCGCCGCCATGACGCGGAACTCGCGGTCGACCCGATGCGCGGAGGGCAGCAGCGCGCCGGGCGGCTGGGCGCGCAAGACGTAGCGGCCGCTCGCCGCATCGATGCAGTAGGTCGGATTGGATTGGCCCGCGGGAAATTTGCTGATGGCGCTGAGGCCATGGAAGCCGGCGACGTGCGTTTCGAGATAGGAGGCGAGGACGGCCGCATCGAGCAAGCCCTCGCCGGTCACACCGGCGCTTCCTTGCGCTCCACCACGGCGAGCGTCAGCCATTTGGCCGTGATCGCGGGCTTGACGCTGTCCTCGATCTCGATTGTCACATTGTAGCTGATCTGCACCCAGCCCGAGGGCCTGGCATTGACGTCGGTGAGGAAGAAGCGGGCGCGGATCCGTGCACCGGACTTGACCGGGGTAATGAAGCGCAGCTTGTCGAAGCCGTAATTGATCGCCATTTCCGCCCCTTCGAGCCGGGGCAGGGTCTCGTAGGTCATCGCCGACAGCAGCGACAGCGACAGAAAGCCGTGTGCAATGGTGCCGCCGAACGGCGTCTCCCGGGCGGCCCGCGCCGGATCGACATGGATGAACTGGTGGTCGTCGGTGGCATCGGCGAACTGGTCGATCATCGTCTGGCTGACAACCCGCCAAGGCGAGACCCCGACCTCCTTGCCGACGACGGTCAGCAATTCTTCCAAAGTGATCGATTTCAACGAAGAAGTCTCCATTGCGGCCGCCATCAGTCCTTGAACAGGGTGAGACCGTGCTGCACGGATTGACCGCCATCGACCGGGAGGATGGCCCCGGTGACATAGCTGCCAGCCCGGCTGCACAGATACAGCGTTGCGCCGGCAATGTCACCCGGCGCGCCGATGCGGCCGAGCGGGACATGCGCGCCGACCCGCGCGGCCTGCTCGTCGCCGGCGGTGGCGAAGGCCGTCATCCGGCTGCGAAACGGGCCCGGCGCCAGCGCATTGACGGTGATCCGCCGCTCGGCGAGCTCGATCGCCAGCGTCTTGGTGAGATGGTGCACCGCGGCCTTGGAGGCGGTGTAGGAGTAGGCGTCGTCGGCGAGCGGCTGACTGCCCATCACCGAGCCGATGTTGATCACCCGCGCCGGATCGTCATCGTTCGCAGCCTTGCCGAGCAATGGCAGCAGGCCGCGGGTGAGGTGAAAGACCGGGGTGACGTTGACGCTCATCACTTTCTGCCAGGCATGGTAGGGGAAGGTCTCCAGCGGCTCGCCCCAGGAGGTGCCGGCATTGTTCACCAGGATATGGAGGATGCCGGTGCGGGCCCGAACCGCCTCGATCAAGGCCGCAAGGCCCGCCTCCGACGAGACGTCGGCGGCGAAGCCCTCGGCCTTGCCGCCGCCCAGCCGATTGAGCTCTTCGGCCACCCGGGCGCAGTCGGCGCCCTTGCGCGAGGCGATCATCACGTCGGCACCTGCGCTGACCAGCGCCGTGGCTGCCATCCGGCCGATTCCGGTGGCCGCGCCGGTGACCAGCGCCTGCTTGCCGGCGACCGAGAACAGCTCCTCGACATAGCCCATTTTGCACCTCCGCCGCTGTCGGCCGGCCGGCGTTGACAAGCATGGTCGCTGTCCTCACCCTCGGCTGCGCCTATGTTCTGCCATAGGCCGGCAGCGGCGGCTCGGCAAGGGAAGGAAGACGGCGATGGCAGCCATGGATCTCGGCATGACGGAGCGGCTGAAGCCGATCCATGAACGGGTGGCGCGCATGGTGCGCGAGGAGATCATGCCGCTCGACGCGGAATTTTTGGCCGAAGTCGGCAAGGCCGGCGACCGTTTCACCTTCACCGAACGGCAGTCTGAGATCCTCGACGAGCTGCAGGACAAAGCCCGGGAGCGCGACCTGTGGAATTTCTGGCTGACCGGATCGGAAAGCGGTTATGGGCTGTCGACGGTCGAATACGCCTATCTCGCCGAGGAG
This sequence comes from uncultured Alphaproteobacteria bacterium, assembly GCA_963791325.1. Taxonomy (GTDB): domain Bacteria; phylum Pseudomonadota; class Alphaproteobacteria; order Rhizobiales; family Rhizobiaceae; genus JBEVJK01. The sequence continues at coordinate 100,606 of CAWBRU010000005.1, forward strand.
ATGGGGCGCGCCCATCTCGGCGCCCAGACCTTCAACTGCTCGGCGCCGGACACCGGCAATATGGAGGTGCTGGAGCGCTATGGCTCCGAGGACCACAAGAAGCGGTGGCTGGAACCGCTGCTCGAGGGCCGCATCCGCTCCGCCTATCTGATGAGCGAGCCGGACGTGGCCTCCTCCGACGCCACCAACATCGCCATGCGCTGCGAGCGCGACGGCGACACCTACCGGCTCAACGGCGAGAAATGGTGGTCGACCGGCGCCGGCGACCCGCGCTGCGCCGTCTATATCGTGATGGTCAGGACCGGCGATGATGCCGACCCGCACAGGCGCCATTCGATGGTGATCGTGCCGGCCGACAGCAAAGGGGTGCGCAAGCTCAGGGCGATGACCGTCTATGGCGAGGACGACGCGCCGCATGGCCACCTCCATCTGCAATTCGAGAATGTCTGCGTGCCGAAGGCCAATCTGATCCTCGGCGAGGGCCGCGGCTTCGAGATCGCCCAGGGACGGCTGGGGCCGGGCCGGATCCACCATTGCATGCGGGCGATCGGCCAGGCCGAGATGGCGCTCGAGCTGATGTGCAAGCGGGCGCTGTCGCGTCAAGCCTTCGGCCAGCCGCTCGCCCGTCTCGGCGCCAACTACGACATCATCGCCGATTGCCGGATGGCGATCGAGCAGGCGCGGCTGCTCTGCCTGAAAGCCGCCTGGATGATCGACCAGGGCGACGCGCGGGCGGCCGCACCGTGGATCAGCCAGATCAAGGTGGTCGCGCCGCAGACCGCGCTCAAGGTGGTCGACGAGGCGATCCAGATGTTCGGCGGCGCCGGCGTCAGCCAGGATACGCCGCTGGCACGGGCGTGGACGCATCTGCGCACGCTGAGGCTGGCCGACGGGCCCGATGCGGTCCATCGCCGCCAGGTGGCGCGGGCCGAGCTCAGGAAGCACAGCCAGGAGAAGATCTGACGATGAAGGCCATCGTCGCGCGCGGCTTCGGACCGGTCGCCGACCTTGCCTATGCCGACTGGCCGGAGCCGGAGGCAACGGGCGACCGCGTGGTGATCGAGGCGGCGGCAATCGGCGTCAACTTCCCCGACGGGCTCCTGGTCGAGGGGCGCTATCAGGTGAAGCCGACACCGCCCTTCGTGCCGGGCATGGAGGTCGCGGGCCGGGTGCTCGCGGTCGGCCCCGCAGTGCGGACGATACGGCCGGGCGACCAGGTCGCCGCGCTGCTGTCGCTCGGCGGCTATGCCGAGCGCGTCGCCGCGCCGGAACGCGCGCTGACCAGGCTGCCGGATGGCATCGACCCGGCGCATGCCTGCGCACTCCTCTGCGGCTACGGCACGGCCCACCATGCGCTCAGGCAGCGCGCGCGGCTGGCGCCGGGCGAGACGCTCTGCGTCCTCGGCGCCGCCGGGCTGACCGGGCTGGCGGCCGTCGAGATCGGCAAGACGATGGGCGCGCGCGTCATCGCCGTCGCCTCGTCGGAGGACAAGCAGGCCCTGGCGCTTGCGCACGGCGCCGAGGAGGCGGCCGGCTATGGCGAGCTGCGGGATACGCTGAAGCGCTTCACCGACGGCCGCGGCATCGACGTCGCCTTCGATCCGGTCGGCGGCGACAGCTTCGAGCCGCTCGCCCGGTCGATGGCCTGGAACGGCCGCCTGCTGATCGTCGGTTTCGCTGCCGGTACGATCCCGGCCCTGCCGATGAACCTGCCGCTGGTCAAGGGCTTCAGCGCGGTCGGGGTCTTTTGGGGCGCCTTCATCGAAAGAGAGCCGGAAGCCTATGCGGCCAATATGACGGAGCTCATGGGCTGGTACCGAAGCGGCGCCGTGCGCCCGGTGATCTCGGGGAGCTATCCGCTCGCCGAGGCGCCGGCGGTGCTGGCGCGCGTGCTCGCCGGGGGCGGCACCGGCAAACTGATCTTGACGCCTTAGCTCGGAAGCCGATTCCCGCGTTCGGTTGCCTCGGATTGCGCTCGTCCGGTGTGCAAACTACTCCGCCGGCTGCGGCTTGGCTGCGCCGCGGCGGGCGCCATTCGAGGCCTCATGAAGCTCGCGCGTCAGCCGCTTCTCCTCCTCGACCTTCGGGCGTGACGAAGCGGCCGAGCAGAAGATAGGCGACCGGGGTGAGGAACAGGGTCGAGACCGTCGCCAGACCGAGACCGCCGACGATCACCCAGCCGAGCGCGATGCGCGCCTCGGCGCCGGCGCCGCTGGCCAGCACCAGCGGCAGGCCGCCGAGCACGGTGCAGATCATCGTCATCATCACCGGGCGGAGGCGGATATTGGACGCCTGCTCGATCGCCTCGCGCACCGAGAGCCCGCGGTCGCGCAGCTGGTTGGCGAACTCGACGATCAGGATGCCGTTCTTGGCCATCACGCCGACCAGCAGCACCAGGCCGATCTGGCTGTAGGCGTTGAGGCTGGTGCCGGTGAGCAGCAGCGCGAAGATCGCGCAGGCCAGCCCGAGCGGCACGGTGGCCATGATGATGACGGCGCTGACGAAGCTTTCGAACTGCGCGGCCAGCACCAGGAGGATGATCACCAGGGCGAAGCCGAAGATCGTCACCATGCCGCTGTTGGTCTCGCCGAGCGTGGCGGCTTCGGCGAGCGGCACCAGCCGGCTGCCGGCCGGCAGCAGCGGCGCAGCGATCGCCTCGGGCGGTGCGCAGCGCATCGCCGAGCGCGAAATCCTCGCGCAGATTGGTGGTGATGGCGACCGACGGCTGCTGCTGCTCGCGGGTCAGCGACGGCGGCACCGCCCGCTCGGTGAGCGTGGCGATGGTCGAGATCGGCACGTAGCGGCCGTCGGCAGTCTTGAGGAAGACGTTCTCGAGATCGGTCGGGTCGTTGATCGGGTTGGTGGTCGAGACCAGCTTCACCCCATAGCTGCGATCGCCGATATAGACGTCGGCGATATCGTTGCCGTCGAGCATGGCCTGCACGGTATCGGCCAGCCGGGTGATGTCGATGCCGAGATCGGAGGCGCGCTCGCGGTCGATCTCGACGGCAAGCTGCGGCTGGGTCGGATCGACCGACAGCCGCGGCTGCTGGAAGCGCGGATCGGCCTTCATCTTGTCGATGACCTGGTCGGCGGCGGCGCTGAGCTTCTTGCGGTCATTGCCGACCAGGGCGAATTGCAGCCCGTTGCCGGCGCCGCGGATGCCCAGGCTGTTGGGCGTGATCGGGAAGACGCGGATGCTCGGCACCTGGCGGGCGAGGCGGGCGATGTCGGCAGTGATCGCCTGCTGGCTGCGGTCGCGTTCGTCCCAGGGCGCGAGCGTGATCACCATGAAGCCGTTGTTGTAGGCGCCGTTCTGGCCGGCGTTGAGAAAGGTGCTCTCGACTTCGCCGGCGTCGCGCAGCGGCTGCAGCAGCTCCTCGAGCCGGCGCATCTGCGAGGTCGTATAGTCGAGGCTGACGCCTTGCGGAGCGTTGACCCTGAGCAGCACCACCGACCGGTCCTCGGTCGGCGTCAGCTCCTGGCGGATGCTGCGAAACAGCGCGAAGGCCGCGCCGGCAAACAGCACCGCGACCATCACTACGAGCAGCGGCGCGTCGAGGCAGGCATGCAGGCAGCGCCGGTAGAGGCCGAGCAGCGCGCCGCCGATCCGTCCGGCCACGCCGCCGCCATGGTGGATCGCGGCATCGGTCAGCATGCGCGAGGCCAGCATCGGGCAGAGTGTCAGCGCCACCACGCAGGACAGCACCACCGAGATCGCCAGGACGAAGCCGAACTCGCGGAACAGCCCGCCGGTCTGGCCGGGCAGGAAGGAGATCGGCACGAACACCGCCACCAGGGTGGCGGTGGTGGCGATGACGGCGAAGAACACTTCCTGGGTGCCGAGCACCGCCGCGGCGCGCGGGCCCATGCCCTCGTTGCGGCGCCGGACGATGTTTTCCAGCACCACGATGGCGTCGTCGACGACCAGGCCGGTGGCCAGCACCAGCGCCAGCAAGCGTCAGGATGTTGACGGAGAAGCCGGCCAGATAGATCGCCGCAATGGTGCCGATCATCGCCACCGGCATCGACAGGCCCGGGATCAGGGTGGCACGCCAGTCGAGCAGGAAGATGTAGATGACGACGAGCACGATCGACACCGACAGGCCGAGCGCCATCTCGACCTCGTGCACGGCGCCGTGGACGAACACGGCATCGTCGCTGGTCACCTTAATCGCCATGCCCTTGGGCAGGTTGGGCTGGATGTCGGGCGACCGCCGCCTTGATGCCGTCGGAGATGTCGAGCGTGTTGGATTCGGCGGCGCGGATGATGCCGATGCCGATGCCGGTCTTGCCGTCCGAGCGGAGGCTGGTGCGGGCGATGTCGGCGCCGAGCGTCACCGTGGCGACGTCGCGGATATGGGTGGTGCCGCCGATGACGATGTCGGCAAACTGCTCCGGCGTGGTGACGTCGGCGGAGGTGCGGACGATCAGGTCCTGGTTGCTGGTGGTGATCGAGCCTGCCGGAGTCTCGAACGCCACCGAGGCCAGCGCATTGCGCAGGTCGGCGACCGTGAAGCCGAGGCTCGCCAGCTTGCGCTGGTCGACGTCGATGCGGAAGATCTTCTCGCGGTCGCCACAGACCTGAACGTCGGCGACGCCGGGCACGGCGGCGAGCTCGTCCTCGATCTGGTCTTCGACCAGGATGGTCATGTCCTCGACCGACATGTCCTGCGAGGTGACGGCGAGCCGCATCACCGCGTCGGCATTGGCGTCGGCCTTGACGATGCGCGGCGCCTCCGCCTCGTCGGGCAGCAGATTGGCGACGCGGCCGACGGCGTCGCGCACGTCGCTGGCGGCGACGTTCAGGTCGACGCCATCGTTGAATTCGATCGTCACCCGGCTCTGGCCGAAGGAGGAGCTCGACGAGATCGACTTGACGCCCGAGACCCGGGCCACCGCGCCTTCGATGGTGTCGGTCAGTTCGCGATCGACCGTTTCGGCTGCCGCGCCGTCGAACACGGTGGTGACGGTGACCACGGCGCGGTCGACGTCGGGCAGCTCGCGGATCTCGACGCCGTAGAAGGCGGCGAGCCCGGCGACCGCGATCAGCGTGTTGAGCACGAATGCCAGCACCGGCCGGCGGATGAACAGCGCCGTGAGCCCATGGTCCAGCTTGGCAGGCTCGTCGTGCGGGACGGGGTCCGTCACGAGCCGTCAGCCTCGACCGGCTGCTCGTTTTCGCGGCCGGCGATCTTCACTTCGCTGCCTTCGCTGACGCTCTGCACGCCCTCGGTGACGACCAGCTCGCCGCTCGCAAGCGGCGCGTCGACCAGCACGGTGTCGGTGTTGCGCTGGATGACGCGCACCGGCACGCGCTTGGCCTTGCCGTCGACGATCGACCAGATGAAGGCGCCCTCCGAGCCCCACTGCACGGCCAGCGGGTTGACCGCGGGATAGGTGTCGCCGGGGAATTTCATCGTCACCTCAAACGACATGCCTGCACGCAGCCGGTCCTCGCCGTTGGGGATATCGGCGCGCACCCGCAGCGTGCGGCTGGCCTCGTCGATGCGGTTGTCGACGGCGCTCACGGTGCCTTCGAAGATGCTCGCCGCATGGGCGATCGGCGAGGCGGTAAGCGGCGCGCCGACCCTGATCTGGTCGGCGAAGCGCTCCGGCACCCAGAAGTCGACGATGATGGTGGAGCGGTCGTCGATGGTCGCCACCGCGGTGTCGGTGGTGATGTAGTTGCCGGCGTTGATCGGCAGGATGCCGACGATGCCGGCGATCGGCGCGACGATGGCGCGCCGCTCGAGGGCCAGCTCGCGGTCGCGCAGGTCGAGCTCGGCGTTCTGCTCGGCGAGCTGAGCCTGCTTCAGCTGAACGGCGGTGGCGGTGTTGGTGCTGCGCAGCGCGTTCACCCGCTCGAGCGCCGCCTTGGCATCCTCGAGCGCGATCTTGGCGCGGTCGACGGCGATCTCCTCGGTGTCGGAATCCAGCCGGGCAATGACGGTGCCGACATCGACGCGGGTGCCGGAGGTGACGCTGATCTCAGTCAGCCGGCCGGTGCTGTAGGGCTTGACCACCACCGAGCTCTTGGCCCGCCCGGTGCCGAGTCGCCGACAGCCGGTCATTGATGGTCTCGGTGGTCACCGCGGCGGTGACGACCATCGGCTGGCCCGCGCCGCCGCTGTTGGCGCCGCCGCCGTTGCGGCGCTCCGCCTTGTCGGGGGCGGTCGCTGCGACCGCCCAGTCCATGCCCCAGCGGGCGAGCACCTGCTGCGCGCCGGGGAAGAACATCGCCCAGGCCACCGCTGCAGCGGCGAGGACGACGATCGACAACGCGACCTGCTTCCACCAAGACATTCAGCACTCCGGGCCGGCGGACATCGGGCGGCGGCCGATCGCCGCGCCTGGCCTAGCGGCGCAACGACGTCCGTCTCGATATGGGCCGCCGTGGCGCGGACTTTATGGCAAGCCCGCCACCGCCATGCACCCACTTTAACATTAAAAATGCGTAAGGTGAGCCAGGTTCAGCGCAGCAGGTCGATCTCGCGGAGCCGTCGAGCGCTGGTCGACTTCGAGCCGGCGCGTCAGCTCGCCGATCAGCGTCTCGGCGACGACGAACAGGGCCGCCGAAGAATCCCAGGCCGACGGCACCGCGGTGCGGCCGGCAATCGACATGGCGGGCGAAGCGGGCGATCGGCGACAGCCACTGGTCGGTGAACAGCACGATCTGGACGCCGCGCCGGTGCGCCTTCTCGGCGAAGCGGAGCAAGGCTCTCCTGGTAGCGGCGGATGTCGAAGATCACCAGCACGTCGCGCTTGCCCATGTCGATCAGCCGGTCGCGCCAGTTGCTTTCCTGCCCGTCGAGGTGGAATACGTTGGGCCGGATGATCGTGAGATGCGCGGCCATGTAGCGCGCAATCGGATCGGTGAAGCGGCCGCCGACCAGGAAGGTTGCGAGCGCGCGGTTGGCGAGCAGGCCGACGATGTCGCCGATCTGCTGCTCCGACAGATGCCGGAAGGTCTCGCGGATGTTGTCGACGATCGCCGCGACGCACCGGCGAGCCGTCGCCGCTCGGCCGCGGCACGGGTGGCTCGGCTGCGCGATGAGCGGCGACTGCAGCTGCGCGGCGAGCTCGTCCTGCAGCGCCAACTGGAATTCCGGATAGTTCTGGAAGCCGAGCCGGGCGACGAAGCGCAGGATGGTCGGCGAGCTGACGCCGGCCTGCTGCGAGAAATCGGCGACCGTCTTCAGGCCGATCAGCGGGTAGTTGGCGATCAGCGTCTGCGCTGCGCGGCGCTCGCCGGCCGGCATCGCGCCGATACGGTCGGCGATCAGTTCGGCAACACTGGCACTCATCGTCCCTCCTCCCGCTCGCGCTTTCCGATTATCCCGCGCTTGCGCAAGGACGTCTGCCGGCAGCGGCAAATCCGGTTTGACAAAGCCTGGCAAGCTGTATGAAATCATCCGCAGCGACGCAATGATAAGCAAAGTACGTAACATTCGTTACAGCGCCGCAGGGGACGGCGACTATGGACGAGCGCGGACGGACCCGGCACGCTCTCGTCAGGTTCCGGCTAGGGTCACGAACCGGGAGGGTCGCAGGGCCCGTTCGTCATCATCTGCGACCACGCCTCCAATTTCATTCCCGCACGAATACGGCACGCTCGGCCTCGACGCCGCCGAGCTGACCCGTCACATCGCCTGGGATCCCGGCGCCGCTGCCGGTCGCCGAGCGCATGGCCGCGGCACTCGACGCGGTGCTGGTCGCAGTCCTGCGTGTCGCGCCTGGTCGATCGATTGCAATCGGCCGCTCGACGCGCCCGACCTGATCCCGGCGGTCAGCGAGACGACCGAGATTCCCGGCAATGCGCGACCTCAGCGGCGACGAGCGCGCCGGCGCATCGCGCTCGCCCACGCAGCCCTTTCACGACGCGATCGACGACGGTCGTTGCCGAGCGGCTGACGGCCGGACGGGCAGACGCGGCTCGTCTCGGTCCATTCCTTCACCCCGGTCTACAAGGGCAGTGCGCCGGCCCTGGCAGATCGGCATCATCCATGACGAGGACCGCCGGCTGGCCGAGCCGCTGATCGATGCGCTTAGCAGGCTCGATGGCGTCGTCGTCGGCGTCAACCAGCCCTATTCGCCGGCCGACCGCGTCTATTACACGCTGGCAACGCCATGCGCGGTCGCGCGGGCTGCCCTGCGCGATGATCGAGATCCGCAACGACGAAATCTCGACGACGTCCGGACAGCAGAGGAATGGGCGGATCTGCTGGCGGGGATTTTCGCTGGCCATGAACCGGATCGGCCCGACGAAGAGCGGAACGCGACCGACCACTGGACGGGCTGTGCGCGCCGCGCGAAACTCAGGGGAAGGTGAGCATCGCAATGTCGACATCAGGACTATACCGAGACCGACAAGCACGGAGGACATAAAGGTCCTCCACAGCATGGGCTACGCCCAGGAACTGGAGCGGCGGCTGTCAGCCGCTTCTCCAATTTCGCCGTTTCGTTCTCGATCATCTGCATCCTGTCGGGCGGCATCAACTCGCTGGCGCAGGCGACCTCCGGCGCCGGCGGCATCGGCATCGGCATCGGCTGGCTGGTCGGCTGCTTCGTCTCGCTGGTCGTTCGCCGTGGCGATGGCGCAGATCAGCTCGGCCTATCCGACCGCCGGCGGCCTCTATCACTGGGGCTCGATCCTCGGCAACCGCGGCACCGGCTGGGTCACGGCCTGGCTCAACCTGCTCGGCCTGATCACCGTGCTCGGCGCCATCAATGTCGGCACCTGGACGTTCTTCATCGGCGCCTTCGGCGCCGACGCTCGGCATCGAGAACAACCTCACCACGCAGACGATCTTCCTGATCATCATCACCGGCGGTCAGGCGCTGATCAATCATCTCGGCATCAAGCTCACCGCCAAGCTGACCGACTTCTCCGGCTACCTGATCTTCGGCGGCTCGATCCTGATCGCGCATCGTCTGCCTGTTCGCCGCCGAGAGCTGGGATTTCAGCCGGCTGTTCACCTTCACCAACTACTCCGGCGAGGCTGGCGGCAATGTCTGGCCGTCAAGTGTCGAACGCCTGGGTCTTCCGCTCGGCCTGCTTGCTGCCGATCTACACGATCACCGGCTATGACGCCTCGGCCCATACCTCGGAGGAGACGCATGAAGGCGGCGCACTCGGTGCCGCGCGGCAATGGTGATGTCGGTCATCTGGTCGGCGCTCTTCGGCTATCTGTTCCTGGCCGCCTTCGTGCTGATGATCCCCGAACATGGACGAGGCCGCCAAGCAGGGCTGGAACGTCTTCTTCTGGGCGTTCGACCAGCGCGTCAACCCGGCCGTCAAGGAGATCGTCTATCTCGTCGTGTTCGTGGCGCAGCTGCTGTGCGGCCTGGCCACCGTCACCTCGGCGTCGCGCATGATCTTCGCCTTCTCGCGCGACGGCGGCCTGCCCGGTCTCGGCCGCGCTTGCCAAGGTCAGCCCGAAATACCGCACGCCGGTGGCGGCGATCTGGACCGGCGCCGCGCTCTCGGTGCTGTTCGTCTGGGGCTCCTCGCTGGTCTCGGTCGCCGGCACCTCGGCCTATACGATCGTGGTGTCGTGCACGGTGATCTTCCTGTTCCTGTCGTTCACCGTGCCGATCACGCTCGGCCTGATGGCCTGGGGCACGCCGAAGTGGGACAAGATGGGTCCGTGGGACCTCGGCCGCGGCGTGTTCATCGCTGTTCGCCGTGCTGTCGATCCTGGCGATGATCCTGATCTTCGTGCTCGGCATCCAGCCGCCGAACGACTGGGCGCTCTACATCACCGTCGGCTTCTTCATCCTGACGGCGATCGTCTGGTTCGGCTTCGAAAACCGCCGCTTCCAGGGTCCGCCGCTCGGCGACATCATCGCCAAGCGCCAGGCCGCGATCGCGCGCGGCCGAAAAGGCGGTCGGCGAGACGGCGCTGAGCAGCGACTGCATCCAAGGCCGCGGCCGGCACCAGCCGGCCGCGGCTTCATCTTCCTCGTTCAGGCTCAAGACGGAGTGCCGACAGAATGGCCGGAACTCTGACATTCGACCAGTTGAAGAAGGCTGTCGCGGCCGGCGACATCGACACGGTGCTCGGCTGCGCCGTCGACATGCAGGGCCGGCTGGTCGGCAAGCGGTTCCTGGCCAGATATTTCGTCGAGTCCGCCTATGACGAGACGCATGGCTGCAACTACCTGCTGGCCAACGACATCGATATGGAGCCGGTGCCCGGCTACAAGGCGGCAAGCTGGTCCAAGGGCTATGGCGACTTCGTCATGAAGCCGGACCTGTCGACGCTCCGCCACATGCCGTGGCTGGAAAAGACTGCGCTGGTGCTGTGCGATGTGCTCGACCACCACACGCATGACGATCTGCCGCATTCGCCGCGCGCCATCCTGCAAGCAGCAGGTCGAAGCGGCTCGAAGGAGCGCGGCTATCTCGCCTATTTCGCCTCGGAGCTGGAATTCTACCTGTTCGACGAGACCTATGCCACGCGCGCGCGCCAAGCACTGGCAGAACCTCGACACCGCCTCGCCCTATATCGAGCGACTACCTGATCAGCTCACCACCAAGGAAGAAGGCGTCATGCGGCGACTGCGCAACGAGCATGGAGGCGCGCCGGCATCCCGATCGAGAACTCCAAGGGCGAGTGGGGTCCGGGCCAGGAAGAGATCAACGTCCGCTATGCCGAGGCGCTGGAGATGGCCGATCGCCACGTCATCCTCAAGAACGGCGCCAAGGAGATCGCCGCCAGCGCAGGGCAAGGCGATCACCTTCATGGCCAAGTACAATTATGGCCTGGCCGGCAATTCCAGCCACATCCACAATTCGCTGTGGAGCGCCGACGGCAAGACGCCGCTGTTCTTCGACAAGAAGGCGCGAGTGGACGCTGAGCGAGCCGGCCGAGCGCATGGGCCGCCGGCCAGCTCAAATACGCCAAGGAGTTCACCTGGTTCCTGGCGCCCTACATCAATTCCTACAAGCGCTTCCAGGCCGGCACCTTCGCGCCGACCAAGATCATGTGGAGCGAGGACAACCGCACCGCCGGCTTCCGGCTGTGCGGCGAGGGCAGCAAGGGCATCCGCATGGAGTGCCGCATCGGCGGCGCCGATCTCAACCCGTATCTCGCCTTTGCCGCGCTGATCGCGGCCGGGCTGGCCGGCATCGACGAGAAGCTGGAGCTGCAGAAGCCGTTCGTCGGCGACGCCTATCAGGCGTCGCGCCTGCCGGAGATCCCCAAGACGCTGCGCGACGCGACCGAGACGCTGGCCAAGTCGAAGATGCTGAAGGCGGCATTCGGCGAGGACGTCATCGAGCATTATGTGCACACGGCGCGCTGGGAGCAGTTCGAATATGACCGCCGCATCACCGACTGGGAGCTGCACCGGGGGTTCGAGCGGTATTAAATAGGCCAGTTGGCTGGACGCGATCGGCCGTCACTCCGGCGGCTTCGGTCGGTTGCCGCAAGCCGAAGACATCGCACGACGCCGGACGAACAGGGAGATGGCTCTTGGAAACGGTCAAGATCAAATCCCCGATCGACGGCTCGATCTATGCCGAGCGGCCGGTCGCCGGCGACCAGGCCATCGACGCGGCGGTCGAGCGCGCCAAGGCGGCGCAGGTCGAATGGGCCGAGACGCCGATCGCCGAGCGCGGCCGTTATGTGCTGGCCATGCTCGACGCGCTGGTCGCCATGACCGACGAGATCGTGCCCGAGCTTGCCTGGCAGATGGGCCGGCCGACGCGCTATGGCGGCGAAAACGGCGGCGTCATCGAGCGCACGAGCCTACATGGTCGAGATCGCCGAGCGGGCGCTGGCGCCGGTGCATGCGTCCAACGACAAGCCCGGCTTCCGCCGCTACGTGAAGAAGGATCCGCTCGGCGTGGTGATGGTCATCGCGCCGTGGAACTATCCCTATCTGACCGCCGTCAACACCATCGTGCCGGCGCTGATGGCCGGCAATGCGGTGATCCTCAAGCATGCCGCGCAGACGCTGCTGGTCGGCGAGCGCTTCGCCAGGGCGTTCGAGGCGGCCGGCCTGCCGAAGGGCGTGTTCCAGAACATCGTCCTGAACCACGCCCAGACCGAGAAGCTGCTCGGCTCCGGCAAGATCGACCATGTCAATTTCACCGGCTCGGTGGCCGGCGGCCGCGCCATCGAGAAGGCGGCGGCCGGCACCTTCATGACGCTCGGCCTCGAGCTCGGCGGCAAGGACCCGGCCTATGTGCTGCCCGACGCCAAGATCGATCACGCCGTCGCCAATCTCGTCGACGGCGCCTTCTACAATTCCGGCCAGTGCTGCTGCGGCATCGAGCGCGTCTATGTCGCACGAGAAGGTCTATGACGAATTCGTCGAGGGCTTCATCGCCGAGACGAGGAACTATGTCGTCGGCAATCCGCTCGACCAGGCGACCACCATGGGCCCGATGGCGCAGGCGCGCTTCGCCGACCTGATCCGCGAGCAGAAGGCCGAGGCGCTGCGCAAGGGCGCCACGGCGCATGTCGACATGAAGGTCGCCGGAGGACAGCGCAGGTTCGCCCTATCTGGCGCCGGAGGTGCTGACCAATGTCGACCACCAGATGAGCGTCATGCGCGAGGAGAGCTTCGGGCCGATCGTCGGCATCATGAAGGTGCAGAAACGACGAGGAGGCGATCGCGCTGATGAACGACAGCCCCTACGGCCTGACCGCCTCGATCTGGACCGCGCGACACCGACCATGCCGCGGCGATCGGCGACCGCATCGAAACCGGCACGGTGTTCATGAACCGCTGCGACTATCTCGATCCGGCGCTGGTCTGGACCGGGGTCAAGGACACCGGCAAGGGCGCGGCCCTGTCGGCGATCGGCTACGACAATCTGACGCGGCCGAAATCCTTTCACCTGCGCGAAGCGTGTAGCCCGACATCTCCCGGCAGAGCTTCGCCTCGGCGGCGTGACCAATCCAGCAATCGGAACGCAAAATGGCCAAGACTCTGTCTCCAAATGGAACTATCCGACCACCGTCCGCTTCGGCGCCGGGCCGCATCGCGGAACTGCCGGACGCGCTCGCCGCCGCCGGCATCAAGCGGCCGCTCTTCGTCACCGATCCCGGGCTGGCCAAGCTGCCGGTGGTGGCCTAGCACGCTGAAGATCCTCGACGACGCCAAGGTGCCTTATGCGGTGTTTTCCGACGTCAAGCCCAACCCGGTCGAGTCCAATCTCACCGCCGGCATCGCCGCCTTCAAGCAAGGGCAAGCATGACGGCGTCATCGCCTTCGGCGGCGGCTCGGCGCTCGATCTCGGCAAGCTGATCGCCTTCCAGGCCGGGCAGACCCGGCCGGTCTGGGATTTCGAGGATGTCGGCGACTGGTGGACGCGCGCCGATGCCGCCGCGATCGCACCGATCGTCGCGGTGCCGACGACCGCCGGCACCGGCTCGGAGGTCGGCCGCGCCGGCGTCATCACCAATGAGGAGACGCACACCAAGAAGGTGATCTTCCACCCGAAGCTGCTGCCGGCGATCGTCATCGCCGATCCGGAGCTGACCGTCGGCATGCCGCCCTTCATCACCGCCGGCACCGGCATGGACGCGCTGGCGCACTGCCTGGAGGCCTATTGCGCGCCCGGCTACCACCCGATGGCCGACGGCATCGCGGTGGAAGGCATGCGGCTGGTGTTCGAGAACCTGCCGAAGGCGTTTGCCGACGGCAAGGACCTCGACGGCGCGCGCCCACATGATGAGCGCCGCGGCGATGGGCGCGACCGCCTTCCAGAAGGGGCTCGGCGCGATCCACTCGCTGTCGCATCCGATCGGCGCGCTCTACGACACCCATCACGGCATGACCAATGCGGTGTTCATGCCCTACGTGCTCGCCTTCAACCGCGAGGCGATCGAGGAGCGGATCGCCCGGCTCGCCGCCTATCTGCGGCATCAAGGGCGGCTTCGACGGCTTCGCCAAGGCGGTGCTGAAGCTGCGCAAGGAGCTCAAGGTGCCGCACACGCTGCCCGGCCTGCATCAAGGGGCTCGACATGGACAAGAAGCGCAAGGAGCTGATCGCCGACATGGCGATCGTCGATCCGACCGCCGGCGGCAATCCGGTCAAGCTGACGCAGCAAGGCGGCGCTGACGCTGCTCGAACGACGCGATCGCCGGCAACGCGTCTAGAGTCGCTTGACAATGCAATTGCCGGCAGGGAACCGTGCAGAAGGGCCAGGCAAGGCGGCAGATTCGTTAGCCGGAAAACGAAAGCGCGGCATTGCCTACGCCGGCCAGGGAAAAGTAGTTAACTTTTCGCTCGCCAGCGGGTGTGCCGGCGTCTCAAAATTCATCTGACTGTCATGTGAGACCGATAACCGCATCGCAGGCGTCGAACGGCGTCAGTTCAACGGAGAGAACATATGTTCAATTTCACGGGGAAAGTGCTTTCCCTTACGGCCGCCGGCCTTGCTGGTGTCGACGGCGATTTCGTCCGCGCAGTCGATGGACGAGCTGGTCGCTGCGGCCAAGGCCGAAGGCCAGCTGACCACGATCGCGCTGCCGCATGACTGGTGCGGCTACGGCGCCGTCATCGACGGCTTCAAGGCCAAGTATCCGGAGATCACGGTCAACGAGCTCAACCCCGACGCCGGCTCGGGCGACGAGGTCGAGGCGATCAAGGCCAACAAGGACAACAAGGGCCCGCAGGCGCCTGACGTCATCGACGTCGGCCTGTCCTTCGGCCCGTCCGCCAAGGCCGACGGCCTGATCCAGCCCTACAAGGTCTCGACCTGGGACTCGATCCCGGACACCGCCAAGGATGCCGAAGGCTACTGGTACGGCGACTATTACGGCGTGCTGTCGTTCGAGGTGAACAAGGACCTCGTCAAGAACGCGCCCGGCCGACTGGGCCGACCTGCTGAAGGCCGAGTACACCAACACCGTCGCGCTCGCCGGCGATCCGCGCACCTCCAACCAGGCGATCCAGGGCGTCTATGCCGCCGGCCTGTCGAAGGGCGCCGCGCGCCGGCGAAGCGGCCGGCGACGGCCGGCCTCGAGTTCTTCAAGGAGCTCAACGCCACGGGCAATTTCGTGCCGGTCATCGGCAAGGCCGGCGACGCTGGCCCAGGGCCAGACGCCGATCCTGATCACCTGGGACTACAACGCGCTCGCCGGCCGCGACACGCTGAACGGCAACCCGCCGGTCGACGTCGTCGTGCCGAAGACCGGCGTCGTCGCCGGCGTCTACGTGCAGGCGATCAGCGCCTTCGCGCCGCACCCGAATGCCGCCAAGCTGTGGATGGAATATCTCTATTCGGACGAAGGCCAGCTCGGCTGGCTGAAGGGCTATTGCCACCCGATCCGCTTCGACGATCTCGCCAAGAACGGCAAGATCCCGCAGGACTGCTGGACAAGCTGCCGCCGGCCGCGTCCTATGAGGCGGCCGTGTTCCCGACGCTCGACGAGCAGGGCGCGGCCAAGGAAGCGATCACCAAGAACTGGGATGCCGTCGTCGGCGCCAACGTCCAGTAAGCTCTGAAATCGGGCCGGGCGGCTGCGCCTGGCCGCCCGGTCCCTCTCGACGACGGTAGCCGGCGCATGACCGACCTCAGCCTCTCCGATCCGGCTGCTGCCGGACAGACCGCGCCGCCGGCCGAGGCGCGCAGCCTGCGGCTGCCGACGCAGTGGCTCGGCGTCGCGCCGTTCTTCCTCTTCGCCATGCATGTTCCTGATCCTGCCGACGCTCTATCTCGATGGTCGGCGCCTTCCAGAACGACGCACGGCGAGTTCACGCTCGAGAACATCGCCGCCCTGGCGCAGCCGTCGATCGTCGCCGCCTACTGGATCTCGATCAAGGTCAGCGTCGCCTCCGCGCTGATCGGCGCCTTCGATCGGGCTGGCCATCGCCATCGCCATCGTGCGCGGCGGCCTGCCCAACTGGATCCGCTCGGCGACGCTGACCTTTTCCGGCGTCGCCTCGAATTTCGCCGGCGTGCCGCTGGCCTTCGCCTTCCTCGCCACGCTCGGCCGGCTCGGCCTGGTCGACCGTGCTTCTGAACACCGCTGTTCGGCTTCAACATCTACGCCCAGCGGCTTCAACATCCTGTCGTTCTGGGGCCTGACGCTGACCTATGCTCTATTTCCAGATCCCGCTGATGGTGGTGATCATCACGCCGGCCATCGACGGGCATGAAGAAGGAATGGGGCGAGGCCGCCGCGACGCTCGGCGCGACGCAGTGCGCAGTACTGGCGCATGGTGGTCATCCCGGTGATCTGGCCGAGCTTCCTCGGCACCGTCATCCTGCTGTTCGCCAATGCCTTCGGCGCGATCGCCACGGCCTATGCGCTGACCGGCTCGTCGCTCAACATCGTGCCGATCCTGCTCTATGCGCAGATCCGCGGCGACGTGCTGCACAATGCGCAATCTCGGCTACGCCATCGCCTTCGGCATGATCTTCATCACCGGCCTCGCCAACGTCTTCTACATCTGGTTCCGGACGCGCAGCGAGAGGTGGCTGAAATGAAGATCCGGCCGCTTCTGGGCCTGGGTCGACCTTCGCCGTCGGCGCCG
This sequence comes from uncultured Alphaproteobacteria bacterium, assembly GCA_963791325.1. GTDB lineage: Bacteria > Pseudomonadota > Alphaproteobacteria > Rhizobiales > Rhizobiaceae > JBEVJK01. The sequence continues at coordinate 117,107 of CAWBRU010000005.1, forward strand.
CCTATTTCTTCATCCCGCTGATCGCGACGCTCGAATTCTCGATGCGCATGCGGCGCGGCGCCTATTCCTTCGACGCCTACCAGGTCGTGCTTCGGCGACGCCGCGCTTCCAGGCGACCTTCGGCTATTCCGTGCTCGCCGCGATCTTCACCATCATCCTCGGCATGCTGATCGTCGTGCCGGCCGCCTACTGGATCCGGCTGCGCCTGCCGCATCTGAGGCCGATCGTCGAGTTCATCACGCTGCTGCCGCTGGTCATCCCGGCGATCGTCATCGTGTTCGGCTATATCCGCATGTACGGCTCGAACTCGCCGCTGCCCTTCCTGGCGACGCGACGCGCGGCACCGACGCTCCTGCTGGTCATCGGCTACGCGACGCTGGCGCTGCCCTATATGTACCGCGCCGTCGACACCGGCCTGCGCACCATCGACGTGCGCACGCTGACCGAGGCGGCGCAGATCCTCGGCGCCGGCTGGACGCACGATCATCATCGCGCGTCATCCTGCCCAACGTGCTGATCGCCGTGCTGTCGGGCGCCTTCCTGACCTTCGCCATCGTCATCGGCGAATTCACCATGGCGAGCCTGCTCAACCGGCCGGCCTTCGGCCCCTATCTGCAGAACATCGGCGCCAACCGCGCCTATGAGCCGGCGGCGCTTGCCATCATCGCCTTCGCCATCACCTGGGGCTGCATGTCGCTGATCCAGATGCTGTCCCGCTTCGCGCCGCGCTCGGCGAACCGCCCGAACTGATTCCGGAAGCCGACCATGGCCGACCCCTTCCTCAGCATCCAGCAATGTCCGCAAGACCTTCGGCACCACGACGGTGGTGCAGGATTTCAACCTGGATGTCGCGCGCGGCGAGTTCGTCTCCTTCCTCGGCCCGTCGGGCTGCGGCAAGACCACCGTGCTGCGCATGGTCGCCGGCTTCGAGGAGCCGACCGCCGGCACCATCGTCATCGGCGGCAAGGACATCACCCGGCTGAAGCCGAACCAGCGCAATATCGGCATGGTGTTCCAGGCCTACGCGCTGTTTCCGAACCTGACCGTCGCGCAGAACATCGCCTTCGGGCTGAAGGTCGCCGGCGTGCCGAAGGCCGAGACCGACCAGCGGGTCGCCGAGATGCTCGCGCATCATCAAGCTGCCGCGAATTCGGCGACCGCTATCCCTACCAGCTCTCCGGCGGCCAGCAGCAGCGCGTCGCGCTGGCCCGCGCGCTGGCGCCCAAGCCGAAGCTGCTGCTGCTCGACGAGCCGCTGTCGGCGCTCGACGCCAAGGTCCGCGTGTCGCTGCGCGAGGAAATCCGCTCGATCCAGAAGGAGCTCGGCATCACCACCATCTTCGTCACGCACGACCAGGAAGAGGCGCTGTCGATCTCCGATCGCATCGTCGTCATGTATGGCGGCAAGGCCGAGCAGGTCGGCACGCCGTTCGAGATCTACAATCGTCCGGCGACCAAGTTCGTCGCCAATTTCGTCGGCACGCTCAACGTGCTCGAAGGCACCGTCACCGACGCCGCGTCCGGCAAGGTGCGCGTCAACACCGAAGAGATCGCGCTCAAGGGCAAGCTCAACGGCTCGCAAGACCGGCGACACGCTGTCGCTGGCGCTGCAGGCCGGAAGCGATCTCGCTCGGCCGCCGCCCCGGCCACGACGCCAGCCTTTCCGGCGAGATCGCCGAGGTGCATTTCCTCGGCTCGGTGATCCGCGTTCGCGTCGGCATCGGCGAGCAGCACGGTCTCGCTCGACACGTTCAACAATTCGAGCACGCCGCCGCCAACGGTCGGCCAGCGCACCGAGATCAGCTTCGCCTCCGAGGACGTGCTTGTTCTTCATTGACCAGATCGAATCCAGGCACTTGAACTGACGGCATGCCGCCCGTCACAATGGCGAAATGCGACAGCAAAGCCGACGTCGTGACGAGGGCAGCAGCGAGGAAGGCTCGGCGCAGCGCCTGGCCTTGGCTGCGCGGGCTGCGCAGCTCGGCATCTGGGACTGGAACCTCGACGACAACAGCTTCGTCTATTCGCAGCGGGCGCGGGAGATCTACGGCTTCCGTCCGGACCAGCCGGTGACCTTCGAGGACGTCCGAGACGCCACCCACCCCGACGATCTGCCGTTCACGCTGGCGCAGGCCGAGCGTGCTTTCGACCCAGAGATCCGCGACGAGGAGCCATACCGCTACCGCATCATCCGCGCCGATGACGGCGCGCTGCGCTGGCTGCTTGCCTATGGCGAGGTGGTGTTCGACGACAAGGAGGGCCGGCCGCGGGCAGTCCGCTACACCGGCACGATCCAGGACATCACCGAGCAGAAGCTTGCCGAAAACCGCATCGCGGAGAGCGAGGCACGGTTGAAGCTTGCCGTGGCCGCGGCGGATATCGCCGTGTGGGAGCTCGATCTGCGCACCGAGACGTTCGCCCCTTCGCCCGATCTCAACCGGCTGTGCGGCTTTGCTGCAGATGCCCGGCCGACGCTCGACGATCTCAGAGCGCGCTTTGCACCGGGCGAGCGCGAGCGGGTCGAGCGCTTGGCGGCGTCGGTGAGGGCCCGCGGCGAGCGCCAGATCGAGACGGAGTTCCGCCTGATCTGGCCCGACGGAACCGAGAAGTGGCTGCTGATGCGGGCCCAGTTCGCGCCCGGCGCCGAAGACCAGCGGGTCATCGGCGTGCTGATGGACATCACCGATCGCAAGCAGGCCGAAGAGCGCTTCCGCGAGATGGCCGACAATGCGCCGGTGATGATCTGGGTGACCGACCTCGCCGACCAATGCACCTTCATGAGCCGGTCCTGGTACCGTTTCACCGGGCAGGCTCCCGGCGGGGCGTTGGGAAGCGGCTGGCTCGCTTGTCTGCACCCCGACGACCGGGCCGCGGCCGACCGCGCCTCGCGCCTTTCGACCCGCGAGCAGCGCGCCTTCGAGGCGGAGTACCGTTTGCAGCATAGCGACGGCGGCTGGCGCTGGGTGATCGACACGGCCACTCCCTGGCTCGGCAAATCCGGCGAGTTTCTCGGCCATATCGGATCGATCATCGACATCACCGAGCGCAAGCTCGACGAGCAGCGCCGCAAGCTGCTGATCCGCGAGCTGCACCACCGGATCAAGAACAATCTCGCCATCGTCCAGGCACTGGTCGCCCAGTCGCTGAAAGGCCTGGAAGGCGGCAAGGAGGCAGTCGCGAAGCTGATCGGCCGGCTGCGGGCGCTGGCCGACGCCCACGAGGCAGTGGCGCGCGACGATTGGCAGAGCGCCTCGCTGACCTCGGTGATCGAACAGGCGCTGTTGCCGTTCGGGAGCGAAGCGCATCACGCCATCGCCACCGATGGCCCAGACCTGGTCATCGCTGCGCGGCCGGCGGTTGCGCTGGCGCTCGGGCTGCACGAACTCGCCACCAATGCCGCCAAATACGGGGCGCTTTCGGTCGAGGCCGGCTCCGTCGATCTCACCTGGCGCATCCTGGCGGACGCGGACCGGCTGGAGATCCTCTGGCAGGAGAAGGGTGGTCCGGCCGTCGCCGCACCGCTGCAGAAGGGCTTCGGCTCCCGGCTCATCGAGCGCTGGGTCTCGGCCGATCTCGCGGCCGATGTCGCGGTCGAGTTCCTGCCGGACGGGGTGCGCTGCCATATCCTTGCGCCGCTCGCCGCGATCAAGCCGGTGCTGTAAAGGGTGGCGGGATGACGATCTTCTCGGTGCGGCACATCACCACCTATCGCTACCGCCGCCCGGTCCGCTTCGGTGAGCACCGGCTGATGTTCCGGCCGCGCGACAGCTACGATCAGCGGCTGCTCGAAGCAACGCTGTCCGTCGATCCGGAGCCGCGCCAGATCCACTGGATCCACGACGTGTTCGGCAATTGCGTTGCCCTCGCGAGCTTCTCCCGGAAAGCTGCCGAGCTCACCTTCGAGAGCCGGATCCGGCTGGAGCACAGACCGCAGGCCGGGCCTGCGCTGCGCATCGATCCGGCCGCGCTCAACTACCCGTTCAGCTACGATGCGGATGAGCTGCCCGACCTTGCCAGCACCATTGCGCGGCGGTTCGACGACGACAACGGCGAAGTCGCCGCCTGGGCGCGCCAGTTCGCCGGCTCGGGGAGGCGGATCGAGACCGGCAAGCTGTTGATGACGATGTGCTATGCCATCCGCGAAGGCTTCGTCTACGAACGGCGCGCCGCGCACGGCACCCAACCGCCGGTGATCACGCTGCGCGCCAAGCGCGGTTCCTGCCGCGACTTTGCCTTGCTGATGATCGAAGCGGTGCGGGCGCTCGGCTTCGCCGCCCGCTTCGTCACCGGCTATGTCTACGTCGCCAGCCGCGACGGCGAGGGCAATCGCGGCGGTGGGTCGACGCATGCCTGGTGCCAGGTCTATCTGCCGGGCGCCGGCTGGGTCGAGTTCGATCCGACCAACGGCATCGTCGGCAACCATGATCTGATCCGCGTCGCCGTGGCGCGCGATCCCAGCGGCGCGGTGCCGCTCTCGGGCTCCTTTTTCGGCGCGGCCGAGGACGATCTCGGCATGACCGTCCAGGTCAATGTCACGACCGAGCCGGCACCGAAGGCGCCGGCGGCAAGGCGTGACTCAGGGGGCGGTGGATCGCTTGTCGCGGCCGCTTCCAGGAGGGCGGGGCGATGAGCGAGCGCCGGCCCGTCCCGGGCCGCAGCGACTACAGAGTGTTCCGCAGCCTGGCGACACGCTGGGCCGACAATGACATCTACGGCCATATGAACAATGTCGTTCACTACGGGCTGTTCGACACGGCGGTGAACGGCTGGCTGATCGACAATGGCTTGCTCGATCTCGCCGCCGGCGCGCAGATCGGGTTGGTGGTCGAGACCGGCTGCCGCTATCTTGCCGAACTGGCCTTTCCCGACCTGGTTACCGCCGGGCTTCGCGTCGCCCATCTCGGCACCTCATCGGTACGCTACGAGATCGGGCTGTTTCGCAATGCCGAGGAACGCGCCGCAGCCGAAGGCTTCTTCGTCCATGTCTATGTCGACCGGGTCAGCCGCCGTCCCGCTCCGCTGGCGGCGCCGCTGAGGGCCGCGCTCGAGACCCTGCGGTCCGGCTGAGCCCGCCGGCGCTCGAAAAACGAGGCGGCCGGCATGACGCGTGTCAGCCGGCCGATCGTCCCTTTCGGAGAGGTGTTGTCAGCGCGGCGCGGCGACCGCGCTGTGCAGATCCGGCGTGTGCCCGTTCTTCAGCAGCGGCGCACTGACGACCGGCTTGGCCACGAGCGTATCGACCATGATCTCGCGCTCGACGCGGGCGAGGTCGGCCTCGACCATCATCGCGCACAGCCCTTCCAGGTCGACTGTCGGCCGCCAGCCCAGGATCCGCTCGGCCTTGCTGTAGTCGCCGATCAGCTGATCGACTTCCGCCGGGCGGTAGAATTCCGGGTTGATGCGCACCAGCTCGCGGCCGTCAACCGGCGAGATGCCGCGCTCCTCGGCCCCGCGGCCGACCCACTCAACCTCCATCCCGGCCCCCTTGAAGGCCATCGTGGCAAAGTCGCGCACCGTTTCGGTGCGGTTGGTGGCGAGCACGTAGGTGTCGGGCTTCTCGGCCTGCAGCATGCGCCACATGCCTTCGACATAGTTGAACGCATAGCCCCAGTCACGCTTGGCATCGAGGTTGCCGAGATCGATCGCCGGCCCCTTGCGCAGCTTGATGCGGGCGACGCCGTCGGTGATCTTGCGGGTCACGAACTCGCGTCCGCGCAGCGGTGATTCATGGTTGAACAGGATCCCGCAGCACCCGAAGATGTCGAACGATTCCCGGTAGTTGATGGTCATCCAATGGGCGAACACCTTGGCCACGCCATAGGGGCTGCGCGGATAGAGCGGTGTGGCTTCCGTCTGCGGCACCGTCTGCACCTTGCCGAACATCTCGGCCGAAGACGCCTGGTAGTAGCGGATCTTCGGGTTGACGGTGCGGATCGTCTCCAAAAGGTGGAGCGGGCCGAGCCCCGTCGCATGCGCGGTGGTCAGCGGGTGCTGGAACGAGAAGCCGACATGGGTCTGCGCAGCGAGATTGTAGATCTCCTCGGGCTCGACCTTCTCCACGATGCGGATGCAGGTTGTGAGGTCGACGAGGTCGAACTCCGTCAAGGTCAGCCGCGGATGATTGCGGATGCCCAGATCGTCGAGGCGCCAGAAGTCCGGCGAGCTCGAGCGGCGATAGGTCGCCGTCACCTGGTAGCCTTTACTCAACAGCAGGCTGGCGAGGTACGCGCCGTCCTGACCGGTAACGCCGGTGATCAATGCCTTTTTCATGGGGTCCCCTGTTACACTCGATGGATAGCGACCGGTTGAGCGAGCGGCTCGACGGCGCCTGGGATCGGGTTGAGTACTGGAGCCTTGCGGCTCGCACGACGGCGCGGTTCGGGAACCTGGATGATCTTTTCGCCCGATAGCTCCGCCACGTGCTCGGCGTAGCGAGCATCGACAAATTCACGGAACTGGCGACGGAACTCCCGGGTCGAGAAGCGGTCGGCGTGCTGGCGCAGCACCTGCGGATCGAAGGTGCCGGGCCAGGCCTCGAACTTCTTGACGACATCGCAGATCGACTGAGCGCTCTGCTCGTAGAAGTGTAGTCCGGTCCTGCCGTCGATCACGGTCTCGAGCGCACCGCCCTTGCCGTAGGCCAGCACCGGCGTGCCGCAAGCCTGCGCCTCGAGCGGGGCGATACCGAAATCCTCCTCGGCAGCGAAGATGAAGGCTTTCGCCCGCTGCAGATGCGACAGCAGCACCTGATAGGGCTGATAGCCGAGCAGCGTGACATTGGGACCGGCCAAGGACTGGATCCGCTTGAACTGCGGGCCGTCGCCGATGACGATCAGCTTGCGGTCGGGCATCTTGGAGAATGCCTCGACGATCAGGTGGATCTTCTTGTAGGGCACCATGCGCGAGGAGGTGAAGTAGAAGTCCTCGCGGGGAGCATCGCCGATGGTGAAGTCGTCGACCGCCACGTTCGGATAGATCACGGCGGAGTCGCGCCTGTAGATCTTGCGGATGCGCCGGGAGATGTATTCCGAGCAGGCGATGAAATGATCTACGCCCGGAGCCGTGCGCATGTCCCAGATGCGGACCCGGTTGAGCAGCATACGTGCCAGGACGCCGCTGACGCGGCCGACCAGGCCCAATTCCTTGAGGTATTGCTCTTGCAGGTCCCAGGCATAGCGCATCGGGGTGTAGCAATAGCTGATATGCAGCTGGTCGGGGCCGGTGATGACGCCCTTGGCGACCGCGTGGCTGTTGGAGACGATGACGTCGTACTTCGACAGATCATATTGCTCGATGGCCAGCGGCATCAGCGGCAGCAGATAACGGTAGTACCGCTTCACAAACGGCAGCTTCTGGACGAAGCTGGTCTTGACGACCCGAGGCAGGATGATCGATCCGTGCTTTTCCGGCAGGAAGTTGATCAGTGTAAAGACATCTGCCTCAGGATACTCGGTGAGCATGGCCTCGAGAACTTTCTCGGAGCCCGCATAAGTGGTCAGCCACTCATGGACGATCGCGATCTTCATGATTTTTTTAGCCCGACAGAAAAGATTTGAAGCCCTACCCCTGCGTCGATCATCGGGGAGTTGGGCGGGTCGGACAACATGCCCAATCGGCCTCGGTCGGCGCCAAAACTTCACCATTGAGATGATTGGGCGTAGCCGGCGGCTACCACCACGCGCATGCCTAGTCCCAAAGGGTTAGGGAGGTGTATTGCCCCTTGGCTCGCCTTTGCTGCCCATTGGTGGGAGAGTGGTTGGCATCATCCAGGGCGGCATCGCCTCCGCCCGGCCACCGATAGTTGTGTGCTAGCCTGCCTTACCGCCATAATCTGCGTCACTGACATGCTCGAGCCACTCGACCGCCTTGCCATCGAGGGCTTCCTGGATCGCCAGATGCGACATCGCCGTGGCCGCCGAGGCGCCATGCCAGTGCTTCTCGCCAGGGGCAAACCAGATGGTGTCGCCGGCACGGATCTCCTCGACCGGTCCGCCTTGGCGTTGCGCCAGCCCCAGGCCGGAGATGACGAACAGCGTCTGACCGAGCGGATGGGTATGCCAAGCAGTGCGGGCGCCGGGCTCGAAGGTGACCAGCGCGGCGCGCAGACGCGCCGGCTGCGGCGCCTCGTGGACAGGGTCGAGCCGCACCGAGCCGGTGAAATACTCCGACGGTCCCTTGGCCGACGGCCGCGAACCCACGCGCTTGATGTCCATCTCGATCTCCCTGCCTGACGTTTTGCGTTCGGCGGCCGGCCGCGTGCCGGCCATCTGCGGCCGCCTCGCAACCCGCTGGCCAGGCGCTGCGTTTTGCAACGTTTGCGTTCTCGAGATGCAGGATAGAATAGGCTGATGCCAGCCCGCAACGGCGACGACAGCAATGAAGAGGCGGGGCGGCGTGGGCCTTCGCCTGGGCCGCGCGGCCCCTCGGCCAACGCGACGCTGAGGCAACGCTTCGGCGCGCTGCGCAATCTGCGGCCGTTCATCGCGATCGTCTGGCGGACCAGCCCCGGCCTGGCGGTGGCGGCGCTGACGCTGCGGCTGCTGCGGGCGCTGCTGCCGGTGCTCACGCTCTACGTCGGCAAGCTGATCATCGACCAGGTGGTGTTCGAGCTGCAGGCACCGAACCGGCCGGCGGCGCTGGCCGACTGGCTTGCGAGCGGCCGCCTCAACCTGCTTGCTTTTTTGATCTTGGCCGAATTCGCGCTCGCGGTCGTCGCCGATCTGCTCGGCCGCGTCGTCGCGCTGGTCGACAGCCTGCTGTCGGAGCGGGTGACCAATGCCTCCAGCGTGCAGCTGATGGAGCACGCCGCGACCCTGGATCTGGAAGACTTCGAAGACGCCGAATTCCAGGACCAGCTGGAGCGGGCTCGCCGGCAGACCAGCGGGCGGCTGACGCTGATGGCGCAGCTGCTCGGTCAGGCTCAGGATATCGTCACCGTCGCAAGCTTCGCGGCGGGACTGCTCGTCTATGCGCCGTGGCTGATCGTGCTCCTGCTGGTCGCGCTCTTCCCGGCTTTCATCGGCGAGTTCCACTTCAACGCCCAGAGCTACACGCTCGACTTCGGCCGCACCCCGGAGCGACGCGAACTCGACTATCTGCGCCAGACCGCAGCAAGCGTCGAGACGGCGAAGGAGGTGAAGATCTTCGGTCTGAGCGGTTTCCTCATCGCCCGCTATCTGGCCCTGGCGACCGAGTTCTACCGCGCCAACCGTCTGTTGGCGGTGCGGCGGGCGCGCTGGGGTGCGCTGTTCACCGCGATCGGCACGATCGGCTACTACGCCGCCTATGCCTACATCGTCTGGCGCACGCTGAGCGGCGCTTTCTCGATCGGCGACCTGACCTTTCTGGCCGGCTCGTTCCTCAGGTTGCGCACCTTGTTGGAGGGGCTGCTGACGAGCCTGTCGACCACCGCCGGGCAGGCGCTCTATCTCAACGACCTGTTCTCCTTCTACGACACCACGCCCGAGATTCTGTCGCCGGCGCATGCGCGGCCGTTTCCGCGGCCGATTCGCGACGGCTTCGTGTTCGACCAGGTCGGCTTCATCTATCCCGGAGCCGAGCGGTGGGCGGTGCGCAACCTCTCCTTCACCCTGCGCGCGGGTGAGGTTATGGCGCTGGTCGGAGAGAACGGCGCCGGCAAGACCACCTTGGTCAAGCTGCTCACCCGCCTTTACGATCCCGATGAAGGCCGGATCCTGCTCGACGGGCACGACCTGCGCTCCTATGACCTCGACGAGCTGCGCGGCAGCATGGGCGTGATCTTCCAGGACTTCGTCCGATACAATCTCACCGCCGCTGACAACATTGCGGTCGGCCAGATCGCCGCGCGGGAGGATCGTGGCCGGATCGCGCATGCTGCGCAGCGCAGCCAGGCCGACGGGATCATCGCCCGCCTGCCGGACGGCTATGACCAGATGATCGGCAAGCGGTTCAGGAACGGCGTCGAGCTCTCCGGCGGCGAGTGGCAGAAGCTGGCCATCGCCCGCGCCTATATGCGCCAGGCCGAGGTGCTGATCCTCGACGAGCCCACCGCCGCCCTCGATGCGCGCTCCGAATTCGACGTGTTCCAACGCTTCAAGGAGCTCAGCCGGGGCAAGACGGCCGTCTTGATCTCGCACCGCTTCTCCAGCGTGCGCATGGCCGACCGCATCCTGGTATTGGCCGACGGGAAAGTCGAGGCCGAAGGCACGCACGAGGAGCTGGTGGCGCGGCCTGGTCGCTACGCGGAGCTGTTCGAACTGCAGGCGGCGGGCTACCGTTAAAGCAATTTCAGGAGAAGTGGAAACCGGTTCTCCGTTCGGAATTGCGGAAAGACAAAGACGCCAGACGCTGGTCTTTCGGGGCTTCCAGCCGAAAGACTAACCCCGCCGCTCCTGTTCCCTCAGTCCGGTGATCATCGCGATGATCTCGTTCTTGTCGGTGCTCGGCCGTATCGCGCACGCCGATCTGGTTGCCGCGCCGCAGCACGCAGATGCGGTCGGCAAGGCGGAACACCTGGTCGAGGCTGTGGCTGACGATCAGCACGCCGATGTTGCGCGACTTCAGCGAGCGGACGATCTCTTCGACCCTGGCGGTCTCGGCGACGCCGAGCGCGGCGGTCGGCTCGTCGAGCAGGATGAGCTTGTTCGCCCAATGGGTCGCGCGGGCGATCGCGACGCCCTGGCGCTGGCCGCCGGACAGATCGCGGATCGTGGCATGGGCGGAGGGAATGCGCACGTCGAGCTCCTGCACCAGCTTCTCGGTCTCGGCGATCATCCGCCGCCGGTCGAGCAGGCCGAAGCCCGGTTGACCGGCTCGCGGCCGAGGAACAGGTTCATGTAGACGGTCTGCTGGTCGGCAAGCGCCAGATCCTGGTAGACGACCTCGATGCCGTGCGCGCGCGCCATCGTCGCGCTCGACATCGTCACCGGTCTGCCGTCGATCGAGATCGTGCCGGAGGTCGGCCGGGTGGACGCCCGGAGATGATCTTGATCAGCGTCGACTTGCCGGCGCCGTTGTCGCCGACCAGCGCGACGATCTCGCCCGGATAGACGTCGAGCGAGAAATCCTCGATCGCAGTGATGCCGCCGAACGTCTTGCGGATGTCCTCGAGCCGGAGCACCGGCGGGCGCCGTGCGACAGCGACGGTCATGGCAGGATCTCCTCACACCGGCCAGGCGGCGGCTCGCCGAAGCCGTTTTCGATCGTCTCGACCCGCGGCTCGCCGCTCGCCGATGCCGGAGACCCCGACGACATAGGCGCGGGTGACGAAAGCCTGGCCGCGGAAGCCGAACACCGCGGTGTCACCCGGCCGCGGCGGCCGCGGCCCGGACGCATCGATCATGGCGTAGTAGTCGATCGCCGACGGGCGGCGGCACCTCGACGCTCTTCAGGTCCGAGGCTTGGGTGGTCGGCTCGCGGCCGACGATCGCCTTGACGTCATAGGGCGGAAAGATCGGATCGATGTAGAAGCCGCCGCCGAAGCAATAGGCCTTGCCGCCGCGCGAGATGCGATACCTCGGTCAGGTAGAGCACGGCCGGCAGCTCCGGCAGATCCTCCAGCGACATGCAGCGCGCGTGGTGCCGTGCAGCCCGTTGCCCGGCTCGCATCTGCGTCGCGCCGGCCTCGGCCAGCGCGGCCAGCGTGACCGTCGAGGTGGTGCCGGGCGCGTTGACCTCGATGTCGGCGCGCCCGGCCCGGGCCAGCGCCTCGGCGGCCCGCGCCAGCGTCGCCAGGTTGTGGCGTCGGCAGCACCTTGCGGCTTGTCCGGGTCGAAGAGCAGCGCCGGAAAGGTGGTGATGCCGGCGAAGCGGCCGCCGTCGAGCGCGTCGAGCGCGGTCGGCCACGGCCGCCACGTCGGCTGCGTCGAAGCCGCCCTCGTGGCCGCGATAGAAGGTGTCGCCGTCGGCCTGGATGCGGGCAAGCAGGGCCTGGATGTAGCCGCCGCCTTGCCGCCGCGCCGCGCCTCGCTCGCCTTGGTCGTCGTTGAACACCGTCCAGTAGTCCGGCCGCAGGGCACCGGCCGCCGCCTCCGCTTCGACGCGCGGCGACCTGGCTGAGGTGGCCGAGATGGCCGAACGGCCAGGCCGGCGCGATGGGTTGCGCGGGCGCAGGCCATGTCGACCGCGACCGACGCGGTCGATGCCGCCGCGCTGCACCGCCCGGCAGAAGGAGCTCGACGCGACCGACCTGCTTGGTCATGGCGAAGACCTTCAGGCCGAGGCGGTCGGCCTCCGTCTTGAGCAGCCGGGCATTGGCCTCGACCGCATCGAGGTCGAGCACGTAGGCATTGGCGGGCAGCCGGCCCTCCTGGTGCAGGCGCATGGCGGCCTCGATGAAGCCCGGGTTGCGGCGGCGCAGGACATCGAGAAACATCGCTCGGCCTCCTCAGCGCGTCTTTTCGCGCAGCGACACGGCGACCGCGGCGAGGATGATGAGGCCGCGCACGATCATCTGGTCCGAGACCGAAAGTCCCATCAGGATCAGGCCGTTGTTGAGCATGCCCATCATCAGCGAGCCGACCAGGGCGCCGACGATCGAGCCCTTGCCGCCATTGAGCAAGGTGCCGCCGACGATGACGGCGGCGATGACGGTCATCAGGTCGGTTTCGCCAAGCGTATACTTCGCCGCCTGCAGGCGGCCGGCATAGAGCAGTCCGGCAAGCCCGGCGAGGCCGCCGCTGATCATCAGCACGGCGAGCCGGATCCTCGGCGACGCTGATGCCGGAAACGCTCGCCGCGCGCGGCGTTGTCGCCGGTCGCCAGCACATGCGCGCCGAAGCGCGTCTCGCGGTAGACGAGGTGGCCGACAGCGATGGCAACGCACCGTCCACCAGATCAGCGAAGGCACGCCGAGCAGGCGTTCCCGAGCCGAAGAAGCCGGTGAAAGGGGCGTCGGTCACCGGGATCGAGCGCAGATCGGTCATCGAACGGGAGACGCCGGCGAACAGGCCGAGGGTCGCCAGCGTGACCAGGAACGACGGCAGCTTGACGTAGGCGACGAGCAGCGCCGTTGATGAGGCCGATGACGAGCCCGGCGCCGAGGCCGGCGACCACCGCCGGCCACCATGCCGTAGGCGGCTCAGCGCCACCGCGGCGGCCAGCGCCGCGACGGCGACGATCGAGCCGATCGAGAGGTCGATCTCGCCGGCCGACATGACGAAGACGAGACCGATCGCCATGATCGTCACCGGCGCCGTCTGCAGGACGATGTTGGATAGGTTGCGCACCGTGAGGAAGCCGCTGTCGCGCAGCATGACCGCGAAGAACAGGAAGATCGCGAGGAAGCCGAAATAGACGACATATTGCTGCAGGTCGAGGCGGCCGACGAGGCTGCGGGGGCCGGCTTCGGCGTTGGCGCTGCTCATCTTTTGCCTCCGCGCCGCTTCGCGATGCGCCTCTTGGAAAGCATTATTTGGCCTCGGAGAGGCTCGCCGGCACATGCTTGTTCAGCGATCTCTGCCAGCCGTCCTTCAGCGTGTCCTTGGTGACGGCGATGGAATCGACCACGAGGAACGGCGGAGACGATTTGCCGACCAGGGAACCGGCCGCGGCACGCGCCGCCGTGACGCCGATCTCGTAGGCCTCGTCGGCGACCAGGGCGGCGACGTTGCCGCCCTTGACCATGTCGAGCGCCGCCGGCTCGTTCAGGTCGAGCGTGACGATCTTGGTGTGGGTGTTGCCGGCCGCCCGCAGCGCCGAAAGCACGCTCAGCGCCGGCTCGGCCCAGGTGACGTAGATGCCGTCGAGGTCGGGATGCTGGGTGAGCATCGCCTGGGCGATCTCCTCGCTCCGCGCCGGATCGGCCATGCCCGGCCTCGGCGACGATCTTCATGTCCGGATAGTCCTGCCTCGATCGTCGTCTTGAAGGCGCCGTCGCGCTGGTTGGTGACGTAGAAATCGGCGTCGTGGAAGATGTAGCCGACCTTGCCCTTCTTGCCGAGCGCCTCGGCCATGGCGATGCCGGCCTTGTTGCCCATCTGGAAGAGATCGTCGGAGACGATCGCGACATAGTCGCGTGCCCTGCTCGTAGCCGGCCGGCGAATTGTCGACGAAGGCGAGCTTCACGCCGGCGTCGCGGGCCGGATCGTAGACCGAGGCGGCGCTCGCCGGATCGACCGGCAGCGACAGGATGATCGACGGCTTCTTGGCGAGCACCGTCTCGACATCCGACTTCTGGCGCGCGGCGTCGAAGCCGGCGTCGGTCTGGGCGACCACCGCGATGCCGAGCCGCTTGAACTCGTCCTGCGCGCCGCGGTTGACGGCGTTGGTGTATTCGCTCATCTCGTGCCAGACGAGCGCGGCGGTGAACTTGCCGTCCTTGATCTGCTGCTCCTCGGCCGGCGTCAGCGTGAGGCTGCGCGCCGGGGTCGGCGCTCTCGCCGTTCGGGTCCGATGGTGGCGCCTTCGCGGCAAAGGCGCCGGCGTGCCGGCGAGCGTGGCCAGCAAGGCAAGCGTCGCGGTTGTCTTCAGCATCGTCGCAATCTCCGTGCGGGGTTGTGGCGGCTCCGGCATCGCGCTGCCGGAGCCTTGAGGCCTGCTCCTACTTCGCCGCATCGAGCACCGACTGCGGCGCGCTCGCGATTGAGCGAATCCTGCCAGCCTTGCTGCGACGTTTTCCTTGGTGACCGTCAGCGCGGGCGCCACGAGGAACGGCGGCGTCTCCTGCTCGAGCAGCGCCTTGACGCCGACAGCCGCCATCGTCCGGCCGAGCTCATAGGCCTTGTCGGCGACCAAGTGCCGGTGACGTTGCCGCCCTTGACCATGTCGAGCGCCACCGGCTCGGCGAGATCGAGCGTGACGATCTTGGTCTTGGTGTTGCCGCTGGCGCGCAACGCCGCGAGCACGCCGTCGGCCGGCTCGGCCCAGGTCACGTAGATGCCGTCGAGGTCCGGGTTCTTGCACCAGCATCGCGCTCGCCAGCTCCTCCGCCCGGGCCGGGTCGGAGATGCCTTGCTCGGCGACGATCTTGATGTCGGGATAGTCCTTCTCGATGGTCGTCTTGAAGGCCTGGTCGCGCTGGTTGGTCACGTAGTAGTTGGCGTCGTGGAAGATGTAGCCGACCTTGCCCTTGCCGCCGATGCGCCTTGGCCAGCGCGTCGGCCGCCTGCTTGCCCATCTGGAAGAGGTCGTCGGTGACGATCGCCGCGTAGTCGGTGCCGTGCTTGTAGCCCTGCGGCAGGTTGGACAGGAAGACCAGCTTGGTGCCGTCGCTCACGGCCTGGCGGAAAGCCTCGGCCGAGGTGACCGGGTCGAGCGGCAGCGACAGGATGACGTCTGGGCTTGGCGGCGAGCGCCGTCTCGATGTCGCTGCGCTGGCGCGCGGCATCGAAGCCGGCGTCGGTGGTCACGGCAATCGGCGATCCCGGCGCGGGCGAACTCGTCGGTGGCGCCGGCGGTGACCGCGTTGGTGAAGTCCGACGAGGTGTGCCAAAGCAGCGCTGCCTTGTAGCCCTTGTCCTTCAACGCCGCGAGATCGGCGTCGCTCAGCGTCACACTCGGCGCTCGGCGTGGCGGTCTCGCCCTGCGGTCCGACCGTCTGGGCGGCGGCCCCGCCGGACGGCGATGATGAGCGCCGGTCAAGGCCGTGGCAAATAGGCTTCTGATCAACATTCGGCATGCTCCCTCTTCCTCTGGTTGCTGATTGGTGGTCATTCGACGGTGCCGCAGTAGCGCGCCATGAAGGCGGCGAAGCCGACCACGCCGGCGAAGTACTCGTCGAGCTCGACGTGCTCCTCGTGGGTGTGGCAGTTGCGGATGTCGCCGGGCGCGCAGTAGACCGCCGGCAATGCCGAGGCGATTGACGAAGAACGGCGATTCCGACCAGAACGGCGCGCCCTCGAGGCGCGCCGCGTCCGGCCATCGCCTCCGCCATGGCGGCGCAGAGCATCGCAACCTCGGGCCGGTCGCGATCGATCTCGGCCGCGGTGCCGCCGAGCGCATGGTCGCGCCCGGCCGGATAGGCAAACTCGATGGCGATCTCGGGGTCCGACACGGCGCCGCGCACGGCCGCTTCGAGGTCGCCGGCTGCCTCGTCCAGGGATTCGCCGGGCAAGCAGCTTGCGGATCAGCGAGAACCGCAGCGCTCGGCCGGCACGGCGATGTAGCCGCCGCCGGTCGAGCCCGGTGATCAGCAGGAAGCCGCGGCCGACGAGCGTCGTGCTCGGCGCGTTGCGCAACCTCGTCGGAATGCCGCCAGAGCGCTGCCATCGCCTGATGGGCTGCCTTCAGCGCATCATGTGCCAAGCTCCGGCACGCCGAAATAGGCCGACATGCCGGTGAATTCGTGATATCGGCAATGAAGAAGCCGATCTGGGCCGGATAGACGGCCAGCCGCGTCGGCTCGACATAGACGACGAAGTCGGGACGGGCGATGTCGCCGCGCTCGAGGCGTTCAACGTAATCCTTGATCCCGGCCGAGACTCCGGTGCCCGGCTCGCCGCTCTCCTCGTCGCCGACAAAGGCGAAGGCGACATCGCCCGGCAAGCGTGACGCCGGCGCGGTCGAGCAGCGCCAGGGCCGCGAGCGAGGCGCTGATGCCGGCCTTGAGGTCGCCGGCGCCGCGGCCCCAGACCGCGCCGTCGACCATCGTCGCCGCGAACGGATCCTCGCGCTCGGTGCCGGCCCAGTGCTCGCGCCAGCCGTCGACATGCACGGTGTCGGTATGGCCGATGAACAACAGCCGCGGGCCGCGGCCGGCGCCGTTGCGCTCACCCCAGACGTTCGGCCGGCCGGGCAGGAACTCGGCGCTCACGACGCTGTCCAGCCCCAGCGCGCGCATACGCTCGGCAAGATAGGCGACGACATTGCGCTTCATGACCGGTGATGCTTTCCTGCCGGACCGCGCCTCGGAACAGCGCCAACGCCGCGTCGCGATCGAGCACATTGCGCAGTTGAGCCACGAGGTCGTTGGCGTGCATGGTCAGCCACCGCCTCGCGCGGCGACCAGGCCAGCCGGCGGCAGCGAGATCCGGCTGTCCGGCGCGTCGACACCGAACAAGGTGTTGTGCAATTGGCTGAGCCCGATGGCGGTCGCGCCGATGATCGCGGCGCGGGCGCCGAGCTCGCTGGCCTCGACATTGACCGGGTAGGGAAAGCATTGCGGCAACAGCGCCTGCACGCGGGTGAGAACCTCCGGGCGCAGCCCGATCGAGCCGCCGAGGATCACCTTCTCCGGATTGGCGATCGCAGCAGATGGCCCCTATGCCGCAGGCGAGCAGGCGGGCCGTCTCGTCGACGATGGCGATCGCTGCGGCGTCGCCGTGCTGAGCGAGTTCGAAGATGACCGGTACGGCGACCTGCTGGCCCGATGCCGCCCGGTAGCGCTCAACGATGCCGTGCGTGCCGACAATGCGCTCGAAAGCGCCCGTACGGCAGCGCCTCGGGGCCGAACGGATCACCGGCAATCGGCAGGAAGCCAAGCTCGCCGGCGGCATTGCCCGCGCCCTTGACGAGCTGGCCTCCGACGATCAGCCCGCCGCCGATGCCGGTGCCGAGCGCGACATAGGCGAGGTTGTCGACGCCCTGGCCACGCCCCTGCCAGTGCTCGCCGAGCACGGCCAGGTTGACGTCGTTCTCGATCAGCACGTCGACGCCGAAGGCGCTCTCGAAAGCCGCCGCCACATCCATGCGCGTCGAAGCCGCGGATATTGGGCGCCAGCAGGACGCGGCCGGTGCGGTGGTCCGGCGCGCCCGGAACGCCGATCACCGCCAGGCGGATCTTGGCGCGGCTGATGCCTCGCTTGGCTGCCGCCTGCAGCGCCAACGCGGCAATGGCCTTGACCAAAGCGTCGCCGCCCTGCATCCCGGTCGGCATCGTCTCCTCGACCAGGATCTGACCGGCAAGGTCGGTAATGGCGACGCGGACCTTGGTGCCGCCGAGATCGACAGCAACGATGAAGGCGGCGTCGACGACCAACTCGTAGGTCACCGCGCTGCGGCCGACATGGCCGCTGGTCCGCCCGGTTTCCTCGACCCAGCCTTCCTGCTCGAGCAGCCGTACGATTTCGGAGATGGTCTGCTTGGAGAGGCCGGTCTGCTTGGCGATCGAGGCGCGCGAGATCGGTCCGGCCTGAACGATGGCCTCCATGACCGAGCGCTGCGAAAAACGCCGTGAAATGCGCGAGGCCTCAGCCACGGAGCCCCCTTTAATTCGTTCTGTCACCGAACTTAACCTTGCGCAGAGAAGAGTCAAACAAAAAACGCAGGCAGCGTGGGCCCGGACGATCGGCAGACGCACGAACCCGGCGGCCTGCCCGGCGGTTTTGTCGCGATGATCAAAGAAGAGCTGGGTCCGCACTGGGCCCATATCTGCGTCGACATGCAGCTTCTGTTCGCCCCCGGCGAGGATTGGGGCCTCGCCTGGCTGCCCAAGGTCGTGCCGAGGATCGCCAGCCTGTGCGCGGTCGATCCTTCCCGCACGGTGTTTTCACCCGCTTCATCCCGGCACGGCGGCCGGGAGAGGGGCAGGGGCGTTGGCGCAGCTATTATTGCCGCTGGGCAAATCTCACCTTGGAGGAAGGTGGCCGGCCGCTGATCGAGTTGGTTCCCGAGCTATCGGGATTCGCGCCGCCCGCGGATGTGATCGACAAGCCGGTCTACTCGCCCTGGATCGGCTCGGATCTTCGGGCGCGCTTGGAGGGGCGGGGGGTCGATACTCTGTTGGTGACCGGCGGCGAGACCGACATGTGCGTACTGTCCACCATTCTTGGCGGGATCGATTGGGGTTGCCGGACGGTGCTGGTTGCAGACGGCGTATGAAGCGCTTCCGACGAGGCGCACAACGCCATGCTCAGCCTGTTCGGCAAGCGCTACAGCCAGCATGTCGAGACGGCGGAGATCGCCGAGCTCGTCGATCGCCTGTCGGGGTGAGCGCATCCTGCGCGCGGTTAAACGGCTACGGGATCTCGCCGAGATCCTGCTGGCGCGCGGCGACGAACTCGCGGATCGCACCTGCCCGTTCGGCGTAGCCGCCGCCGAGCGCCTCCATGGCCGCCGCGAAATCGTCGACATCGTTCTCAGGAAAGGCCGATTCGAGGTTGTTCAGCAGTCCGGCCACGGTGGTCTCGTCCGTGATCGGCTGCTTGCGGAGAAAGTCGACAATGGCTGGCTGGGCGTTGTCGGACACGTCCTCAGCTCCCCTTCCGGTTCATTTTCCCTCACTTTGGAAAGCTTGAAGCGCCCGCAAGGTTCCGCAAGATCCGTCCCGGAGCAACTCCAGGAGAAGCGGAAACCCGTTCCCCGTCCAGAATTGCGCTCAACGCTCTAACCGATCCTGACGATCCTGAAGCCCTCCACCTCCTTGACCACCTGATGCCCCTTCCAGCGCTCGATGTCGTGCAGGACGACCAGTTTCGACAGGTCGCCGCCGAGCTCGTCGTTCATCTTGTCGATGGTTTTCAGCTGTTCCCAGACGCTGCCGACCGCATTGTTGAGCGGCACATAGACCCCGTCATCATGGTGGCCGGTGAATTGCCGCCGCGAATACACGCAATCGCCGGAAATGACCCGGCGGCCGGCCGGCGTGTCGACGAGGACGAATTGCTGCCCGATCGTGTGGCCGCTGCCCAGCCGCACGTGGATGCCGGGCAGAACATTGTCCTTGTCGCCATCGACCAGCGTCACCCGGTGCTCGATCGAGGCTTCGAGGGCCTGGCGCAGATTATCCGGGTCGATGATTGCGGTCAGGTGGGCGAAGCGCTTGGGCAGGGCGATGGCCTCGTACCAGGACAGCAGCTCGCTTTTCTGGATGTAGAGAGCCGCCTCGGGGAACTCGCCGATCGAACCCATGTGGTCGAAATGGGCGTGGGTGATAAAGATGTCGCTTATGGAAGCGGCAGAGACGCCAAGCTCTTCGAGCATGCGCAGCGGCGAAATCCAGGCGGGAATGCCGAACTTTCGCGAGTAGCTGGAATCGTCCTGCATGAACCCGGTATCGATCAGAATATTTCGGTTGCCCTGTCGGGCGAGGACGAAGGAGAACGGCAGGTCCATCACGCCGTCATGGTACATGCCGCTGATCAGGTCTACCCAGGGCTGATCCTTGGAGCGGGCATATTCGAGGACGTAGAGATCCCAAACGGCGGGATGTTCGGTCATGGTCCCTCCCTGGCCGGTTAGCTTTCGGCGAGCGCGCGCCCAAGGCTGGCGAGGCCGACGGCGACGATGAGAATGGCGCCTTGGAAGACGAATTGCGAGAAGGTCGGTGCGCCGAAGATGTTCAGTCCATTGAAGCCGAGCACGATGATCAGCGTACCGATGAACGTGCCGAAGATGTGGAATTCGCCGTCGCGCAGCGTCGCGGAACCGAGGAAGACGGCGGCGAAGGCGGTCAGCAGGTAGGCATCGGCGGCATTGGTCGTGCCGCTGCCGAGCCGCGAGGCAAGCAGGACCCCGGTCAGCGCCGCACAGGCGCCCGAGAGCACGAATCCCAGGATCTTGATGCGGTCGACCTGGATGCCGGCCAGTCGTGCCGCGACCGGGTTGCCGCCGACGGCCTGGATCTCCTGGCCGATCGGGGTGCGCTCGACCAGCACCCACAGGCTGCCGAGCACCAGCGCCATGACGATGATCGGGTTGGGGATGCCGACCAGCCAGCGTCCCAGTGCAAGCTGCAGAAAGGCTTCAGGAACGCCGGAGACGATCGGCACGCCCGCCGAATAGGCGAAGGACAAGCCGACCAGGATGGTGCCGACCCCCAGCGTGGCGATCACCGAGTTGACCTTGAGCTTGGTGACGATCAGCCCGTTGACGACGCCGATCCGCCGCACCGAGGGCGATCACGATCAGGATCGCGAGAGGGATGGGCAGCTGGTTCTTGACGATCAGACCGGTGACCAACACGCCGTGCAGGCTAGCCGCATAGCCGACCGACAGGTCGAGCTCGCCGACGATCACCGCCATGGTCAGGCCGCCGGCGATGATCATCGCCAGCGAAGCCTGGTTGAGCACGTTGACGAAATTGTTGACGGTCGGAAAGGCGCGCGGCGACAGGATCGAGAAGACGATGACCATCAGCACCAGCCCGATGATGGTGCCGTAGCGGGCAAACACGCCGAGCGCTGCCTTGGTCGCGGGTGACAGACGCCGCGCCGTGGTGCGCAACTCGCTCATGCCGACATCCTCTCATCTGCGGCAGCATAGCTGGCAGCGATGATCGCCTGCCGGGTGATCCGCTCGCCGGCGAGCTCGCGCACGATGCGGCCCTCGGCCATGACCAGCACCCGGTCGCAGAGATCCGGCAGCTCATCCGGTTCCGACGAGATGACCAGCACGGCGACGCCCTGCGCGGCAAGCTCGCGGATCAGGCGGTGGATCTCGCCGCGCGCCCCGACATCGACGCCGCGCGTCGGCTCGTCGAGGATCAGCAGCTTCGGCTTCGACTGCAGCCAGCGGCCGATCACCACCTTCTGCTGATTGCCGCCGCTCAGCCGGCCGACCGGCTGGTCGGGCGACTGCGCCCGGATCGAGAGGTTGTCGATCATCGCCCGGGTCGCCGCGGCGCGGCGGCGGAAGCTGATCAGCGGCAGGCCTGGGCCGATGCGCAGGGCCGCGAGATGGCTGAGCGTCATGTTGAACGCGACCGACTTGCCGAGCAGCAGCCCATCGGTCCGGCGCTCCTCGGGGACCAGGCCGAACCCCGCCCCGACCGCGTCTGCCGGGGAGCGCGGCGCAAACGGCTTGCCGTCCAGAAGCATGGTGCCGGCGTCGGGCCGATCGGCGCCGTAGATCAACCGCCCGAGCTCGCTGCGGCCGGCGCCGACCAGGCCGCCGAGGCCGAGCACCTCGCCGCGATGGAGATCGAAGCTGGCGCCGATCACCCGCGGCTCCCGGGTGAGCCCGCGCACGGACAGCACGACCTCGCCGCGGGCCGCGGCGCGTACGGATTTCGACGGCATCTCGACGGCCTTGCCGACGATCGCATCGACAAGGCTGCGACGCGTCAGTTCGGCGCCGGTGAGCTCGGCCACCGAGCGGCCGTCGCGGAACACGGTGACGCGTCGGCACAAGGTCGAGAATCTCGTCCAGCCGGTGCGAGACGTAGAGGATCGCCACGCCCGAGGCGGCAAGGTCGCGGATGATCGAAAACAGCCGCTCCGCCTCCGCCGCCGACAGCGAGGCGGTCGGCTCGTCCATGACGATCAGGCGGGCCTTGCGGACCAGCGCGCGGCGTGATGTTGATCAGCCAGTTCTCGGCGGTGGAAAGGCCTCTTGCGGCAGCGTCGAGCGGCGCAGTCACGCCGATCCGGCTGGCGATCGGCCCGACCTCGCGCGCCATCGCCGGCCAGTCGACCAGGCCGAAACGGGTTCGCTTGGGCAGGCCGAGCATGATGTTCTCGAGCACCGTCATGCCCGGCACGAAGGCAAGCTCCTGGTGGATGAAGCTCATGCCGAGCTCGTTGGCGCGGTGCGGGATTGCCGATCGCCGTCGGCGTGCCCGTCGACGACGATGTCGCCGCTATCGGGCTCGGTCAGGCCGGCCAGCACCCGGATCAGCGTCGACTTGCCGGCCCCGTTGGCGCCGACCAGGCCATGCACCTCGCCGGGCAGGATCGACAGCGAAACGCCGCGCAGCGCCTGTGCGCCGCCGAACGATTTGGTCACCGCGACGGCGGACAACGAATGGGGACCGTTCGAGACATCTCGTGCGATCCCGGAGCTTCGTTCACCCGCGCGTCACGCCGTGGTTCACTTCAGCGCGTCTGGATGCTCGCCGGTGAATGCCTCGACGGTTTCCTTGGTAACCAGCACCGCGGGCACCTCGACAGCCTTGGGCTGCCAGCTTGCGCCGGCCTTCTGGATGTCGGGCAGCAGCTTGATCATGTTGAGGCCTTCCGTATAGCTGTCCTGCCAAGCGGTGGCGGTCATGAAGCCGTTCTTGATGTTCTCGAGTGCTTGCGCATTGCCGTTCACGCCGTAGACCTTGACGTCGTCTCTGCCCTGGGCGCGGAGCGAGCCGATGGCGCCGATCGCCGGATCGTCCCAGCAGCCCCAGATCGCCAGATTTTCATCCCCGGCAGGATGCGAGGCAAGCCATGCATTGGCATATTGGGCGCCGTCCTCGAAATAGCCGGGAATGCGGACCTCGTTCTTGGTCACCTTGATGTCGGGATGGCTGGCGAGCGCCTTGTCGAACTCGACCTCCCGGTTCCGGCAGACCTCGCCGGTGTGGTAGGTGAGCGCCAGGATCGAACCCTTGCCGTCCATGGTCTTCAGCATCAGCTCGTTGACCGGCACGACCATCGGGCCGCCGGAGCCGTTGGTCGCGGCCACCGAACCGCCGAGGCCGCCACCCCAGGTGACGACCGGAATGCCGGCCGACTTGGCCGCGTCGAGCCCGGCGCCGATCGACGAGAACGGAAACACCATGTCGACGATTGCGGCAGCGCCACGCTGGGCAAAGTTCTGGATGGCGGCATTGGCCTGGTCGGCGTTGCCGGCGGCATCGATGACCGAGACCTCCCAGCCGAGCTCCTTGGCCGCAGCCTCGGCGCCCTTGATGTAGCGCGCATTGTTGGCCTCGGTGGCCGAGATCGAAACGATGCCGACCAGCGGCTTGTCGGCTGCCAAGGCCGGGGCGGCGATCGCGACTAAAATCAGCGCGGCACCCGTGACGAACTGCTTCATGGTCTCCTCCCTCACCGAACAGCGGCTCGCACCTGAACGAACCGTTTCGGAAGATTAGGCAAGCCGGCGGCCGAGGCAAGCCAATTCTGCTGGTGTTTGCCGCGATTTCGGGCTTACTTCTGCATTGAAAGTCAGCTAACCGATTAGCTCAACCTGCATGGCCAACATCAAGGACGTCGCCCGTTCCGCGCGGGTCTCGACCGCTACCGTCTCGGCGGTGCTCAACGATTCCGCCTATGTCAGTCCGGACCTGCGCAGCCGGGTGCTGACTGCCATCAAGGCGCTCAACTACGCGCCGTCGCTGGCTGCCCGCAACCTCAAGCACGGACGCAGCCAGCTGATCGCGCTCGCCGTCGCCGATCTCGCCAACCCGTTCTTCTGCGCGCGTGGTCTGGGCGGCGGAAGCGGCCGTCGCCGCCTGGGGCTATTCGCTGGTGGTGTTCAACAGCGACGAGAAGCCCGATGCCGAGCAGCGCATCCTCAGCCGCGTCCGGATGCTCTCCTGCGACGGCCTGATGCTGGTGCCGGTCGGCGATTCGACGCGCCATCTGCAGCTCGATGCCGACAGCAAGCCGATGCCGACCGTGCTGTTCGGGCGCACGGTGCGCCGACGACAAGTCCGATACGATCACCATCGACAATGTCTCGGCCGGCCGGCAGGCGACGGACTATCTGCTCGACCTCGGCCACCGCCGCATCGGCTCGGTCACCGGGCCGCTGCACGTCACCACCGGCACAGCGGCCGGCTCGACGGCATGCTGACGGCCATGCAGGCGCGCGGACTGGCGCCCGAGCCGCAGCATGTGCGCTCCGGCGAATTCCGCGAGGATGCCGCCTATTCGGTTGCGCGCAGCCTGCTCGAGCAGCCGGACCGCCCGACCGCGCTCTACGTCGCCAGCGGCGTGATGGCGCTCGGGGTGATGCGCGCAATCGCCGACTCGGACCTGCGCTGCCCGGCCGACATCTCGATTGCCTCGACCGATACCATCCCGGGCATCGGCGGCCTCAGGCCGCGGCTCACCCGGACCGAGCACCCGGTCGTCGACATGACCAATGAGGCGGTGCGGCTGCTGGTCGACCGCATCAGGCGCGGCGACGCGGCCGAGCGCCGCAACGTCGTGTTCCAGCCGATCGCTGGTGGTCGGCAACAGCTGCGCGCCGTGGCGGGGCGACTGACGCGCCACCGAGACTCGGGTGTCCAGCCGGCTTGCGCAGGATGGCCAGCCGACGCCGCGGCTGCGGTCAGCCGGTGCGTCGCCGCGACTTGGCGAAGGTGTCGAAGGCGACGGCCAGCACGATGATCACGCCGATGATGATCTGCTGGATGTAGGAGGAGACGTTCATCAGCACGAGGCCGTTGAGGAGGACGCCGATCAGGATGGTGCCGATGACCGTGCCGAAGATCGTGCCGACGCCGCCGAACAGGCTGGTGCCGCCGATCACCACCGAGGCGATGACGGTCAGCTCGTAGCCGGTGCCGGCGACCGCCTCGGCCGAGTTCAGCCGCGCGCGAGCACGAAGGCGCCGAGCCCGGCGAAGAAGCCCATGATGACGTAGACGCTGCGTGATGACGCGCGCGGACGTTGAGGCCGGACAGCCGCGCCGCCTCCGGATTGCCGCCGACCGCGTAGACCTGCCGGCCGTAGCGGGTGTAGCGCAGCACGATATGGGCGAGCACGGCGAAGACGAGGAAGATGATCGACCGGGCACCGGCACCTGGCCGAAGATGCGGCCCTGGCCCCACCAGACGAAGATCGGGTCGAAGCCGCTGATCGGGCCGCCGGCGGCAAACAGCAGCGCAGCGCCGCGGAACGCCGACATGCCGCCGAGCGTCACGACGAAGGGCGGCACCTTGAGCCGGGTGATGGCGAAGCCCTGCAGAAGCCGCCGACAAGGCCGACGGCGATCGCCGCGAGCGCCGCGAGATACCAGCCATAGCCGAGCGCGTCCTGGCCTTCGCCGACGGTGAAGCGGTTGACAGGCCGCCCTTGGCGACACGGCCGCGGCGACCAGGCCGGCGAAGGCGAGCAGCGAGCCGACCGAGAGATCGATGCCGGCGGTCAGGATGACGAAGGTCATGCCGATCGCCAGCAGGCCGTCGATCGAGACCTGGCGCATGACGTTGAAGAGATTGAGCGGCGACAGGAAGCGCGGCTCGGCGATGGCGAACGCCGCCATCAGCACGATCAGGAAGATCAGCGGCGCGAAGCGGGCCAGGAAGCCGAGACAGGTCGATCTTGGCCGCCGCCGCGTCGGCGCGCTGGGTTCGCCTCGGCCATCAGCCCTTCTCTCCTCAAGCTCACGCCGCCTTCGCGCTGCAGCGTCATCATCGTCATCAGGATCTCCTCGGTCGCCTCGTCGCGCGCGATCTCGCCGGTCACGCGGCCCTCGCGCATCGTCACGATGCGGTCGCTGATCGCCAGGATCTCCGGCAGTTCGGAGGAGATGGCGATGACCGCGATCCCGGACTTGCGCCATCTCGAAGAGCAGATTGTGCACCTCGACCTTGGCGCCGACATCGATGCCGCGCGTCGGCTCGTCGACGATCAGCACCTTCGGCCGAAGCGCCAGCCAGCGGGCGAGCACGACCTTCTGCTGGTTGCCGCCCGAGAGGTTGGCGACCGACCTGCTCCGGGCTCGCCATGCGGATGTTGAGCGCCCTGCGGAACTCCTCGACCAGCGCGCCGCTCCGCCGCCTCGTCGACGAAGATGCGCCAGCGGCGCGACGCTGATCGAGCGACGCCATGCTGAGATTCATGCGGATCGCCAGCGCCAGAAACAGCGCCTGCTGCTTGCGGTCCTCCGGAACCAGGCCGATGCCGTGGCGGATCGCCTCGCGCGGCGAGCGGATCGCCGACCGGCTTGCCGTCGACGATGATGCGGCCGGAATCGAACGGATCGGCGCCGAAGATCGCGCGCGCCATCTCGGTGCGGCCGGCGCCGACCAGTCCGGCAATGCCGAGGATCTCGCCGTGGCGCACCGACAGCGAGACGTCGTCGAGCACGGTGGCGTGCGGATCCGGGCGTTGCCGCGGCGCGTCAGACCCTCGACGGCGAGCGCCACCTCGCCCGGCGTGCCGGCCTCGCGGCGCGCGAACAGCGCGTTCGACCTGCGCGTCCGACCATCAGCCGGATGATGCCGTCGACATCGGTATCGGCGACGGCGCCGCTGCCGACGCAGCCGGCCGTCGCGCAGCACGGTGTAGCGGTCGCAGATCTCGAACACCTCCTCGAGCCGATGGGTGACGAAGATGATGCGACAGGCCCTGCGCCTTCAGGTCGCGGATGATGCGGAAGAGCTTCTCGACCTCGGTCGACGACAAGGCCGAGGTCGGCTCGTCCATGACGATCAGCCGCGACTGCATCGACAGCGCCCGGGCGATCTCGACCATCTGCTGCTCGGCGACCGACAGGTCGCGGACCAGCGTCATCGGGTTGCAGGTCGAGGCCGATGCGCTGGGTGATCGCCCGCGTCTCGCGCCGCCATGCTGCCGCCAGTTGACGAACGGCCGCGTGACCCGGCTCGC
The DNA here is from genome assembly GCA_963791325.1 of uncultured Alphaproteobacteria bacterium. Classification (GTDB taxonomy): domain Bacteria; phylum Pseudomonadota; class Alphaproteobacteria; order Rhizobiales; family Rhizobiaceae; genus JBEVJK01. Next base: position 144,237 of record CAWBRU010000005.1, read on the forward strand.
GCCCGATGAAGACGTTCTCGGCGATCGTCATGTTCGGCGCGAGCGTGAACTCCTGGTAGATCGTGACGATGCCGAGGCGCTGGGCGTCGTGCGGGTCGCGATGAGCTGCACGGGTCTGCCGGCGAAGCTCGATGGTTCCGGCATCCGGCCGCTGCGCGCCCGACAGGATCTTCAGCAGCGTCGACTTGCCGGCGCCGTTCTCGCCGAGCAGCGCGTGGATCTCGCCGCGGCTCGACCTCGAAATCGACATTGTCGAGCGCCAGCACGCCGGGAAAGCGCTTGCTGATCTTGCTGACGCTCAGGAGCGGTTCAGTCATCGGCCATGCTGCCGGAGATGGAACAAGCGGGGGCCGCCGCCGGCTGTCGCGGCGGCAGAGGCCGCCACGCAGCGCGGCGGCCTCTCCGGGTTCGGCGCTACTTCACCTCGCCGATGCGCTCGGCCTCGTCGAGGTTGTCCTTGGTGATGGCGATCGGGGTCAGCAGCGTGCACCTTGTCGGCCGGCTTGCTTGCCGTCGCGCAGGAACGCCACCAGCGTGTCGACGCGCCAGCGGCTCTGGCCGCCGGGCATCTGCTCGATCGTGGCGGTCAGCGTTGCCGTCGCGGATCTGGGCCAGCGCCTCGGGCAGCGCGTCGAAGCCGATCAGGACGACCTTGCCGTGAGATTGCGCGCCTTCAGCGCCTCGATGGCGCCGAGCGCCATGTCGTCATTGGCGGCGACGATCACATCCGGCGGCGTCTGCCATGCCGGCGAGCGCCGACTTCGGTCACCGACAGGCCCTTGGCGCGGTCGAAGCCGGCGGTCTGCTCGAAGACGATCTTGTACTTGTCGGCCGCCTTGTCGAGCACGTTGTGCAGGCCCTTGTTGCGGTCGATGGCCGGGCTGGCGCCGGACTGGCCCTGCAGGTTCATGATGGTGGCGCCGTTCGGGAACAGCTTCATGATCAGCTCGCCCTGCGCCTCGCCGCCCTTGACGTTGTCGGCGCCGACATGGGCGAGGATGCCCGGCACCTTGTCGACCCGGCGGTCGATGGTGACGACGGGAATGCTTGGCGTCGACGGCCTCCTGCAGGGCCGGCGCCATGGCGTCGACCTCGTTCGGGCTGATGACGATGCCGTCGACGCCCTTGGGTGATCGCCGCCTCGATGTCGGCGGTCTGCTTGGGCGACGACACCTGGCCGTCGCTCTCGATCACGGTCGATGTCGCCGAGCTTCTCCGCTTCGGCCTTCATCTGGTTCATCATGTGGACGAAGAACGGAAAGGTCAGCCCGGGCACCGATTCCATGATCTTCAGGGGCTTGTCCTCGGCCTGCGCGGCCTGCAAGGCCCCGAACGCGATGCCGACGGCGCCGACCAGCGCCAATGCCTGTTTCATCATCTTTTTTCTCCTCCTCCAGAAAGGACTGCGACGCTAGTCTGACAAATGCTGCCCGTCAAACAACTCGATTGCGGTTGATCTTCGAGATTGAACAAGACGCGGACCGACGGGCTCCCGATTGACTTGCGCCCCCGTCTGGTCCGAAAAGAAGCCGCGGCAGCCGGACGATGCAGATCCGCATCTTCTCCGCCCGCTCACCCCGCAGGCAGAGGTTCGACATGCATATCCTGATCATCGGTGCGGCGGGCATGGTGGGCCGCAAGCTCACCCGGAGGCTGGTCGCCGACGGCCGGATCGGCGAGGCCCATCTGTCGCGGCTGACCCTGGCGGATGTGCTTGAGCCCGACGTGCCGGACGGCTTTGCGGGAGAGGTCGACACGGTGGCCGCCGATCTCTCCGAGCCCGGGGTGGCCGAACGGCTGGCCGCGGCCCGGCCCGACATCATCTATCACCTCGCGGCCATCGTTTCCGGCGAGGCGGAAGCCGATTTCGACAAGGGCTACCGCATCAACCTCGACGGCACGCGCCGGCTCTTCGAGGCCGTCCGCCGGGAAGGGTCGCGCGCCTCCTACAAGCCGCGGCTGGTGTTCGCCTCGTCGCTGGCGGTGTTCGGCGCGCCGTTTCCCGAGATCATCTCGGACGAGTTCTTCACCACGCCGCTCACCAGCTATGGCACCCAGAAGGCGATCGGCGAGCTTCTGCTCGCCGACTACACCAGGCGTGGCTTGTTCGACGGCATCGGCATTCGCCTGCCGACGATCTGCATCCGCCCGGGCAAGCCCAACAAGGCGGCCTCCGGTTTCTTCTCCAACATCCTGCGCGAGCCGCTGATCGGCCGGGAAGCAGTGCTGCCGGTCGGGCCTGACCTGCGCCACTGGTTCGCCAGCCCACGCGCAGCGGTCGGCTTCCTCATCCACGCCGGCAGCCTCGACCTTGAAAGGCTCGGCACGCGGCGCAACCTCAGCATGCCGGGATTGTCGGCGACCGTCGGCGACGAAATCGAGGCGCTGCGGCGGGTCGCCGGCCCGCGCGCGGTCGCGCTGATCCGTCACGAGCCCGACGAGACCATCGCCCGCATCGTGGCCGGCTGGGCGCCGGGCTTCGACCCGCAGCGGGCGCTGGCGCTGGGCTTCCGGGCCGAGACGAGTTTCGACGAGATCATCAAGGCCCACATCGACGACGAGCTCGGCGGCCGCATCGGGGTCTAAGCCTGACCCGAGTCGAGGTCTGTCGGTGATGTCGGCGGCTTGGATGGTGGACGTGACAGGGATTGAACCTGTGACCCCTACGATGTCAACGTAGGGGAGTGAGATTGCTCATCCTTTCTGCTCATGACTGCCTCTGCGTTACGTCGTTGATGTGTCATCCATAATCGCTTCGATGCGATTTACCCGTTGTGGCTGATAGTTGCCCTTGATTACCCCGCTCCGCTTCCGGTATGCTTCCGGTAGCGGAGAGAATGATGCCAAGGTTGACGAAGCGCATTGTGGATTCGGCAATCCCGGATCGATCTCGTGACGTATTCGTCTGGTGCTCCGCAACCCCAGGATTTGGCGTCCGAATCTACCCCTCTGGTCGCAAGATCTTTGTCGCCCAGGTGCGAGTTGGGCGTGCCCAACGCCGCGTTAAGATCGGTGCATACGGCCCGTACACGGTAGACCAGGCGCGCGAAATAGCTCAGGGCATCATCCGTACGGCGTCGGAGGGGCGGGATCCACAGCGCGAGAAACGGGACCGCAAGGAGGCACATACGGTTTCCGAAATATGTGACCTCTATATTGAGGCGGCCCGTGCAGGGCAGGTCCTCACCCGGTTCGGTCGACCGAAAAAGCTCTCAACGCTCGCGATCGACGTTGGTCGTGTAGAAAGACACATCAAGCCACTTTTGGGTCGCCTGTCGTCGCGTGACGTCGGCGCGGCAGACGTGCAACGGATGGCAGATGCTATTGTCGGCGGTAAGACCGCCGTGACGGTCAAGACGCGAAGTCGTGGCAAGGCAGTCGTTAGAGGTGGACCCGTTGCAGGCGCACGTGTCGTTGAGTTGTTAGGTGGGATCTGGACATGGGCATCGAAGAGAAACCTGGTCAGCTCGCTACCAATCACGCGAGGCGTCGATAGGACAAAGGCTCTGCCCAAGGACCGGACGCTTTCAGCAGCTGAGCTGCAGAGGCTGGGCAGGTCTATCGAAGAGGCCAAGGAGAAGTCGCCGCTCGCTTCGTTGGCACTAAAATTGATCGCTCTAACAGGTAGCAGGCGAGAGGAGGCCGTCCAACTAAAGTGGGCGGAAGTGGACCTCGCGGGCTCATGCCTCCACTTGGGCTCTACCAAGACAGGTAGGTCGACTCGGCCTCTGGGTGAGGCAGCGGTGGAAGAGTTGCGTCGATGGAGCCTCAACAGCCCCAACGCGACATATGTATTCCCAAACCGGCGCGGTGACGGACCTGCGGATCTGAAGAAGGCGATCGCTCGCATATTTAATGGCGCGAGTTTGACAGATGCACGGTCGCATGATCTCCGCCGCACGTTCGCGAGTATCGCCGACGAACTCGGCTACAGCGAGGCTTCCATCGGAGAGATCCTCGGACACGCCCGGCGCGGTGTGACAGGGCGACACTATGTTCGTCGGCCAGACGCTGCTCTCATCGCCGCCGCGACACGGATCGCCAGTCGCATCAAGGGGGCGCTCGGCGACGAGCCCGCCGCTCAGATCATTCACATCGGACGCAAGCCCTGACGCTGCCGGAGACAGCCACCGACTTAGAACAAGGAAGCTAGCTGTGACCACTCGAGGGCGTCCCTTAGGCACCGTCAAAGCCCACCTAGGCGATTCAGATGGGCGTGCTGTCGCGCTGCTGGAGGCGCAAATGAGATATGCGCCCCTGAGAGGGGTGCGTGTTCCTGAAAGAAAAGCGGCGCTCCTGGCGGCAGCGGCTCTGCCCGAATACCGGGTGGTTCACGAGTCGAAGCACACGACCGCCCCCCTTTCCGAGATGGCCCCGTCCGGGCGTCGAAATTCACCCAGAACCAAGGCGCTGTCCAAGGGATACGGAGAGATGATCCTGCAGCATCGCACCCATCGAAGTGCCACAGGAAAGATGCATGGTCGGCAGCCGACCGCATTCGAAAGAAGCGCAAGGTATGGCGCAGCAGAAAGGAATCCTGGGAATGGCTGCGTGCTAGCGTCATTGAGCTCGGCTGCTATCTGTACCCTGAGATGGCCCACGCGTGTCGCGTGTATGATCAGGGTCATCCTGAACCGAATTAATTTCCCAAGCGAACGGTGTCAAAAAGCGGCTCTACTCCCTTGCGACGGCAATTGCCGGTAGCTGAGTGGAGGTTTCCATGCCAGCTTCTCCGTAGATCGGCGGCAAGCGAATACATAAAAGAAAAGTGGGGGTTGAGTTACAAGACAAATACGCTCGCCAAGCTCGCAACCGTTGGCGGCGGTCCCTCGTACGAACTCTTCGGACGTTGGCCGGTCTATCGCGAGGCTGAACTCGACAAATGGGTGGAGGGTCGCCTTTCAGATCTGAAGGCCTCTACCAGTGACAAGTAACGAGCCGCAGCGCCAGCCCAGGCTCGTCGATGACAGAAACCTACATCAGATGAAGCTCACCGGCGGGGTAGCTAGAACGATAGAAGGCCGCCGCGCAAGAGCGTACCTGGACGATGCGACCGCATGAGCGCGGTCGGCTAAATCAAACAAGCCGGACCCAAGAAAACCTACGCAGCAGTGCGTTGGACGTGAAGCCGTGTCCGGAAAGAGCATGGAAGGAGGACCGCGGCGGGCAAGCCGTTGCCCCCAGGATGAAGACCGAAGAAGCGGGGCCGGGCCAACTGACCAAACCCCGAACCAATGGAGTTGAATATGACCGGGAGACGTGGTGGTCCAACACCTGGACCGGCTGCATGGGGTCTGGGCGGCGCATCCCCGAATTGGGGACCGCTCGACCTGACCGGGGGCGGCGGTAAATTGCCGCCGCCCGGCGACTACGATGCCGTGATCTCGGACGTGCACCTCATCGACAAGTCCGACAGGCTGTGGATGATCGTCGACTTCAAGCTCGTCGGCCTTGAGGCGTCTCCCGCGCCAATGTGGGCTTTGCTCGCCAGTCGCAACGGTCAGTCCGACGACCATCGCCTGGCCGAGGGCGCGAGGGTCCTCCATCGCCTCGCGGCGGCGACCGTGACGCCGCTCGAGGCGATCAAGGACCCGTTCGATCTGCCCGGCCTTTTCATCGGCAAGCCGGTCAACCTGACTGTCGCCCACAAGGAACGCGACGGCGTTCCGGAACTGGTCGTTCGCACGATCAGGCCGCGTTGACCGGAAGGGCGCGGCCATGTTCGCCGAATTCGCCCCAAAGGTGCGTGAAAGGGGATGGCGGTCGATCATCCCCGTTATCGCCCGGGCCAGAAGCGGCCGGCCATTGCCGGCTGGAACGTCTTCAACAAACGGCCGCCGACCATAGCCAGAATTCGCCAGATGGGCGCGCTCTACGGGGACTACGGCGTCGGCTTTGCCTTCGGCCCGGACAACGTCATCGGCATCGATCTCGATTGGATCGGACCGGCGATCGCTGCGCGGGCCTGGGACATCACGAAGGACATTCTTGGCGAGACACCGCTGGTTCGCATCGGCAGGCCGCCGAAGCGCTCGCGCTCTATCGCCGCGATCCCGGCCTCGTCGTCGAGGGGAAAGCCTTCGACGGCTTCGATCTTTTCCCGCTCCGGCCAGTGCGTGATGTTCGGCATTCATCCGGAGACCCGGACAGCCATATCGCTGGCTGACCGATACGCCCGCGACGGTCGCGCCGATGGATCTGCCGCTCGTCGCCCGCGAGCAGATCGTCGCGCTGATCGACGAACTCGAGCGGATCGATCCGATAACACCGACACGACACCGCGGCGGCGGTCGACGGCCAGGCGAAGCCCGGCATCACCACCGACATACTGCGCGCGCTGCAGGACGTCGAGGATGCGCCGGCAGGTCGCAGCTAAGATCCTCGCCGCCGCGCCGCATGGCAAGCGCCACAACACGATGGTCGGCGCCACCCTCGCGCTCGCCATGCGCGGCTATTCCGACGCCGCGATCTTCGACGCGCTCGATTCAGCCTATTACCTCGTGAACGACCTCTCGATCGAGGAGGCGTCCGAGGAGGTCTCGAACGCCATCCGCTGGGCCAGGGAATGCATCGGGCCCGACGACGCGACGATCGCCGCGGCCATGGCGCCCACCCTCGAGAGCATCGCCGCGGCCTGGAACCGACGTTGGGGGCGCCAATGAGCCTGCTCGATGCCTTCGATCTCGTGATCGGCATCGATACGGAATACGTCTCGGGCGAGAACCTCGACGGCGTGCCCTACGACGAAAACGCCGTCCTGTCCTATCAGGCTTTCTACTTTCATCCCGCCACCGGCAAGTCGAACGGCGGCTATTACATGACCAATGGCCCCGGCCGGCGGAACCGCCACGCACTGACATCGCTCATCTCGCGAACCATCAACGGCGCACTCCGCGACGGTGTCGACATCCATGGCGACTGGAAGGCCAGCGTCGCGAAGGCACAGGCCGAGAAACCTCGCCGCAAGAGGTTGAAGCCGAGGAACCTGCGCATAGCGATCGCGGCGCATTTCACGCGCGCCGACCTTGCCACGTTCTCGGATTTCAAGAGCCTGAAGAAATCCTTCGACCACGTCAGGGGGACCTTCGCCTCCGTGAAGCGCCCGACCATCCGCGAAATCAGGATGCCGAACGGCGCGCAGGGTGAAGGCCACGCTGACCCTGTTCGATACAAGGCTTCTCGCCCCCGCCGGCGCCGGCAAGCTCAAGGACCTCGGCAATCTGATCGGCCTGCCGAAACTGGACGTGCCCGATGTCGTCAACGAGAAAGGCGAGACCGTTCCCGGCATCGAGAGGATGGACCTCGTCTACGCACGCCACCCGGCCGAGTTCGCCGCCTACGCCATCAGGGACGCCGAAGTCTCGGTCACCTATCTGCGCCGCGTCGCCGAGTTCGCCGAGAGTTGGGGCCTGACGAAGATGCCTCCGACCGTCGCCAACATCGCCACGATCGCGGCTGAGAAACGACGCCAGCCACCTCCTGCCCGGGATACTGGGCCGCGACCTGACCAAGCAGGACGCATCGGAGACCCGATCGCGGAAGCGCGGGCAATCCAGTCGCTCGCCGCCGATGCCTACCACGGCGGCCGCAACGAGGCATTCGTCCACGGCATCTTCACCGCGACGCCCGAGCGGCCATTCGTCGATTACGATCTGAAGGGTTGTTACACGACTGCGATGGCCGCGTTCCGGACACTGGACTGGGCATCGATCGAGCACACGACGGACCTGTCACGCCTTGCCGTCCTCGAAGACCCGACTATTGCCAGCGTCGACTTCGAATTCCCCGAAGGCACGCGATTTCCCTGCCTGCCGGTCAACACCGGCGACGGCGGCCTGGTCTACCCGCTCTCGGGCAGCACCACGGTGACCGGCCCGGAACTGTTGCTGGCCGTCAATCTCGGCGCCCGGATCATCGTCCGCGCCGGCGCGCGCGTGCCCTGGGAAGAGCCCGACATGGATCGCGCCGAGCGCCCCTTCCGCGACTTCGCCCAGTTCGTGAACCGTGAGCGCGCCGCGCTACGTGAAGGGCAGCGTGTTCGAGCTGCTGGCGAAGGAGGCCGGCAATTCCGTCTACGGAAAGCTCGGTCAGGGCGTCGGCGAGATGAAGTCCGATCACGAGACAACATCCGCCTGTTCGACACCCGCGACGGGTCACGGCACTCGCTGCCGCCGTCCGTCATCACCTGCCCGCTTGCTGGCGGCGATGACGTCCGGTCTGCCGCGCGCCGTGCTCAGCGAAATCCTCTCCAGACTGCCGCGCGCATGTCCGCGTCCTTTCGGCGACGACCGACGGCTGGATCAGCGACGCGACCGAGGACGAAATCCAATTCGCGATACAAGGGCCGATCTGCCGCTGGTTCTCGCGGCTGCGCGCCACCGTGGACCCGAAAGGCTCGCCGGACATCCTGGAGATCAAGCACCAGGCGCTGTCGATGCTGGTCGCCAGGACGCGCCACGGCATCACGATCGAGCCGTTCGCCGGGTCGGACTATTTCATAGCCCGCGCCGGCCACCGCCTGAAGTCCAGGGAGTTCGAGTACGACAAGGGCGACAAGACCGCCGAGGCAAAGGCGCTCGCCGCCGAAGCTGCCGCATTCGTCCAGCTTCAGCGCGACCGGACCTTCGACACGACGGCCGAAGTCTCCAGTTTCATTTCCATGTCGAAGCAGTGGGAGGACGACTTCCGATCTCCTGACGGTGCATCGCAACGTGAGGGTCGCGCTCTGCTACGACTTCAAGCGGCGTCCGGTTGACCCGGTCGATTTCGACGGCCTCATCCAGTTCCAGACCGCGCCCTGGCCGACACTGGATGAATATCTGGAAGCCCGCAACGACTTCGATAGCTGGAAGAACGCGGCCCACGCGGTGCTCAAGACCACGCGAAGACTGGATCGCGATTCGAGGCATGGCGGCCGACGCGCCGCCGCAAATCCTATGCGATCAGGACGCCGTTCGAGAACGCTGTGGTGACGGCGTGGGCGAAGGGGCTTGCAGGTTTCTCCATCCGAAAGGGCAAAGGCCGCCCCGCGCAGGGGCAGCACGGCGCCGTCAAGAGCTGAAATCGTCGCAGCATCTCACCAGGATGGGGGTCAAAGGGGTCACCATTCACGTCCTCAGAAACGCTGGCCGATACGAGAACGACCCCACCGGAACAGTCTCGATCCTGCTACCGGAAGATGAAGTCCTGATCGAGAGGCTTCTCAGCCACACGACGGCGGCAGGTCTGAACACCTTGCTCAAAAGCAACCTTCGCGAAAACAGAAGCACAAAATAGGAACAAACAATTCTCAAAAAAACTCGCTCGAGAAAATGGCTATCAGTATTCCGCGGACGAAAAAGTTGTAGAACTAGTTGATATCTCTGCGAAAATCGGCGCGCCGAACGAGTTGAAAGACAAAATGGGCTATTCTCACTTGGGGGAAGGAGGAACAGCCCATTTAAATTACTGGGCCGGAAGTAGCCGAAGGTCGGGTCGCGAAGAACTGTCGACCGCTATGAAATCTGAAGGACGAATCACAATCCACGCCTGACGCCTCGCTGCTCAAGCATGAGCTCGGCCCGTCTCGACGGCGCAATCAGGTCCAGGCTGTCGAACTGAAAATGGGCATGGGCCTGTTGCGGTTCGGGCGTGGGCGGGCCAACTTCATCCACTCGCTGCCGTGAGGATGCCTCGCCGCCCACACCAGCTAGTGCCAATGAAATGGCAAGGTCATCATGCTTCGACGGCTGGCAGGCGTAGATCCGATTGCCTGAGTTGGTGACCTGCACCTCGAGGTCAGCGAGTTGCCCGAACGCCTGCTTGGCGATGGGATCAGCCGGGGGCAGCCTTAAGCCGCCTGTCTCCATCACGCTGAGCAACTTGTCGAAAAGCAGCGTCCGTCCGATGGAATACTTAAGCATCGCTCCGTGCGGCACCGGCATTCTCGTGAAGCCGTTGCCGTCGCCCGCTGGGCCGATGGAGACGCCGATCACCCGCGCGCCGAACATTTCCGACATCTGCTCGGCATAAGACTGATCATTCGACAAGTCAGTGATGATCAGATTGTTCGACAAATACTTCTTGTCGACATCGGCCACCGCGGTCGCACGTGCTGTGCCGCGCAACCCGATCGGAAGCTCCTCCAGATGCGACACACCAATCGGGGGGTTCGGCTCGAACGCTCCGATGCCCCCAACGACGGCCGTCGACCTGTCCTGCGTCGTGCCCACATCGTGCACGAGAATTTGCGGTCTGATTCGCCACGTCCTTGGATCGTCAAGCGAAAACGGCTGCAGCTGGTCCGTCATTGGATCGACGCTTCGCCGAACCGTCGGAATGGATTTTCAGCCTTGGCCGTGACTTCGGTCCGGGGCATGAAATCGGGACCTGGCGGCACCCGCGGCTCGTGCTTTGATGTGGCTCTGTCGAACAGATCCCATGCGAACGGTGAGGCGCCGTGACCAAGCGGTTCGCCGAGATACTCGCGCCGAAACGCTGTCTCGCCCAGTGCGACCCGTTCACCATCCAGAAATGCCTTGCTGTATCTCGGATTATCTTCTGCCAGTGACTTGATCCTGATCCAGGTCGGATCATCGGATTCCCACACCCGCCAGAACTCATCGACCCGCGACCAGGCTGTGGACAGCATCATGAACCGCGACACCGTGGCAAAGCGGGCGCGCATCGGCCTCAGCGCCGCCATCATGTCGGCGGAGAGCCTGGCGGCCTCGTCGGCGCAAACAATGCCATCGACCGACAGGCCGCGGGATGTCGATTCGTCACCCGGCAGCGCCAGCACGCGGCTGCCCTCTCGCGTCTCCACGGCAAAGACGTTGTCGGCCTTCAGCACTGCGCCAGTCTTCACCAGGGCTGCCTTAACCCGCCGGATCGCCTCGCCGGATTGCCGCTGGCTGGGGCAAGCCACCACTGAGAGCGAACCCTTCTGGAATGTGGCGACATGGGCCAATGCCCAGGCGGCGCTCTGCGTCTTGCCCGCCTGGCGTCCCGTGAGGGCAATCACCTGACTTCCTGGCGGCGACCGCAGCAGCTCCACTTGCCATGGGTCCGGCGAAATGCCGAGTTCCCGCTCCACCCATTTGTCCGGAGCGACGCGATAGAGCGCCTGCCGTGCCACCTCGCGAAGCAAGTCGTTATTCTGCATCGATCATCTTTTCGAGCTTCTTGATGGCGTCGTCTTTCTGGGCGCCCCTGATCGAGTCGACCAGCCGGTCGACCAGCGAACCAAGATCGACATTTACGTGCAGCGGGGTCGGGGGATCGCCGCGCCGATCGAGCCCGGCAATGCGCGAAACGCTGTCCAGGTTCAGCCTGATCTTGTCGATTGCCGTGACGGCCATCATCGCTTGGCCTTTGGAGAGGGCATCGTCGACGATTTCGGCGAGTTGGGCGCGCAGGACCGCGTAGAAATCGCCGATCTCATCGACCTTTGGTAACTTGGCTCTTATGTCCGCGAGTTTCGCCGACACGTTTACGGCATCGGCGGCTCGGGCAATGCCCAGGCATTGAATGCGGTGCCGCTGGAGGCTTGTTATGGCGACGCCGTACTTCTTTGCGACCGCCTGCAGGGTGCCGCCCGCGATCACGTCCTTGTTGAGCTCGCGAACGTTGTTATGGCCACAGATAAGACAGTGCCGTCCCACAAGTTAACTCGATTTCAGTTAATAATCCGGAAATTTAGACCTTTTCCGGAAAAAGGGAAGTTGGAATAGTCGCGAGCTTTCGCTCCATGGGAAGGGGCCCTCGGGGCAGCATCAAATGCTTACCGGATGCTACACAAATACTGCAGCCGCGCAAAATCATTCAAGCTGCAAGCAGTCATGCCAATTCGTACTTCTACTCAGTGATGGCAGCCCAAGGGCCGCCCTGGAGTCAACTCCAGACGTTCGCATGATGGTTCGGCAATGACGGCGTGGGTCAAATCACGTCAAGCCATTGCGGAGATTTGAACGTCCGCTTCGTAAGTTCCGACACCCGAGGCTGACAGTCCGCTGTCCGCCAAGGCTGCCGGGCTGCTCTGCGTCGCATTTCGGACGTCGAATCGACTACACACTCCCCCAAAAGCGGTCCCTGCGGCAGATGCCGCTTCTCCCGAGAAATCTCACCACCCATTCGAGCTTGACTCGCAGCGCCGCTCACGCGATTTTAGATCGATCTAATTCAATGGGATCTTGACGGCTGCGATCACCGTCGCGAGGCGTCATGAGTCAGCAGCGAACGACCGTCAAAGACATCGCTCGTCACGCCGGCGTCTCGCCGGCTACCGTCTCGCTCGTTCTTCGCGAAAGCCCCCTAGTGGCGGAGCCGACGCGCGCGAGAGTTCAGGCATCGATCAGAGAGCTTCGCTATGTCTATGATCGCGCTGCGGCTAAGTTGCGCGCTCGACTGACGCATACGATAGGGCTGATCGTTTGCGAGATTACCAATCCCTTCTATGCGCAACTAACCGCCGGAATCGATGACGCCCTGGATAACGCCGGCTGGGTAGCTTTCCTAGCCAATTCAGCAGAGTCGACCATCAAACAGGATCAATTCATCGAGCGCATGCGCGAGCACCGGGTGGACGGCTTTCTTATTGCTCCTGCCGAAGGCCCGCGGCAGAAGTCGTGGAACGGTTGCCGGCAGAACACGCCTGTGGTGCAGATGCTGCGTCGGCTCGAGAAACGACGCGGTGACTATGTGGGCGCCGATTTCGCGCTCGGCATGACTGCGGCGGTCGAGCATCTCATTGCCCTTGGGCATAAGCGGATCGCATTTGTCGGTGGGCGGCGCTCTTCACCGGCTCGCGACAGGGCAAATGCCTATAGAAGAACGCTGTCACGGCATGGCATAGCGTTGGGGCCGATTGTCGATTGTCTCCCGACCAGAGAAGAAGGGATCGCGCCGGAGCGGCTGATCAATCTGACACCGAACGATCCGACCGCGATCGTCTGCCACAACGACGTTTGCGCCCTTGGCGTGATGCTCGGTCTTTCCGATCGCGGCATCACTGTCGGCAAAGACTTCGCCGTGATCGGATTCGACAATATTCCGGAGGCCGCTCACCATCGCCCTACGCTGACAACCGTCGAGATCGACGGCCGGCAGATCGGCGCGGAAGCCGCGCGCCTGCTCGTTCGCAGGATCAAGATACCCGACGCGCCCCAGCAAAGCTTGTCATTGCACCACGTCTCATCATTAGATCGAGTTGCGGCGGCGACGTGCAGGATGAGAGCTCAATCGTTCCCGCAGCACATTTGTTGACAAGAAAGCGGGAAGCATCAGGGAGGAAAGACCATGAAAAGACTTCGTTCGAATAGGCTCTTGTCGTTAGGCGCGACGCTCTGCGCCGCGTTTGCGGCCACGATGATTACGGGCCTTGCCGTTGCCTACGCAGACGCAGTCTCGGATGCCAAGGCGGCGGTCGAGCGTTATTCCGGCCCACAGACGAAATGGGAAGGTCCGACCGCCGCCCCCAAGCCAGACAAGGGCAAGAAGGTCGTCTTTCTGTCCGGAGATGAGCAGAACGATATTTCGCACCTATACGGGACTTACATCAAGCAGGCGGGAGAGAGACTAGGCTGGGAGGTCACGATCATTGACGGCAAGGGCAGCCCTACGTCCTGGCTCGCCGGCATGAACCAAGCCATCGCCCTCAAGCCGGATGGTATCGCCCTCTTCGCGGACGCGGCGAGCCTCCAGGATCCGATCAAGGCCGGTGTCGCGCAGGGCATCAAATTCGTCGGATTGCACGCGGCCGGCCTGCCGGGACCGCAACCCGATCTCAACCTGTTCGTCAACATCCAGGAGGATCCGCGGGAAATCGGCAAGGCCGAGGCTGATTGGGCGATCGCAATTCGAACGGCACGGCGAAAGTGGTCATTCTCAGCCATAACGAATATGCCATCGCCGAAGTAAAATCGATGGCAACCAAGGCGGAAATCGAGAAATGCCCCGGTTGCAAAGTCCTAGACTACGTCAACTCGCCAGCGTCCGAGGCGGCACAGCGCCAGCCGCAGCTGACCACGAGCTGGGTCCAGCGCTTCGGGCTGCCACTCTACGCAACCTCGGTTGGCGACAATGATTGGGACTTCGCGGTGCCGGTCTTGCGGTCTGGCGGGGTTGATCCGTCCCAGGCCAAGCTCATCGCGGCCGATGGAAACCGGTCGGCCTATGACCGAATTCGCAAGGGAGACCAGTATCAAGTGGTCACGGTTTCCGAGCCCATCGAGCTGCAGGCCTGGCAGACGATCGACGAACTGAATCGGGCGTTTCACGGTGAGAAGGCCAGCGGGTTTGTCCAGCCTCCTTTTCTGGTCACGAAGGACAACATTCATAGCGAGGGAGGCGATCAAAATACCTTCATTCCCAGCAATGACTACAAGAACCACTATCTGGCGATCTGGGGCCTGAAGTAATGTTTTTAGCCTCCGGCGAGCTTCCTCGGGCCGGAGGCTGAAATCGGGTCCGTCAGTCTTTCGGGAGACAGGCGTGGATAGCCACTCGTTGATGATCGCGCAGCGCGGACAGGGGACGCCACCTGCGCGTTCGCTCATTTTGGCCATGACCGGTCTCGTGAAGAGCTTCACCGCTACCTTGGCGCTGGACCATGTCGATTTCGATCTTCGGCGCGGCGAGGTGCACGCGCTTCTCGGGCAGAACGGCGCCGGCAAGTCCACACTGATCAAGGTGCTCGCAGGCGTCTATCCCCCCGACAGCGGCGAGATCCTGGTCGATGACCGACCGGTCCAGCCCAGGTTCGACCGCTTGCCGATCTCGTTCATCCATCAGGATCTTGGCCTCGTCGAATGGATGACGATCGCGGAGAACGTAGCGATCCAGGCGGGCTATCCGCGCACGCATTTCGGATTGATCTCATGGCGCCGTGCTCACGAGGCAGCGGCGCGGGCCCTGGCGATCATGGGCAGCGACCTCGATCCGGCGGCGCCCGTCGCGGCGCTTCCGGCCGCCGAGCGTTCGCTCGTCGCGATCGGCCGGGCCCTCGCTGTCAAGTCGGATATCCTTGTGCTCGACGAGCCCACGGCAGCCCTGCCTGAAGCCGATGTCGAACGCCTGCTCGAGACGCTTCGCAGGCTCAGGTCGAGCGGCATCGGCATTGTTTATGTTACGCATCGGCTCGACGAGGTCTTTCGGATCGCGGATCGCGTCACGGTCCTTCGCGACGGAAAGCGGGTCGACACTGTCGCCACGCTGGAGACTGCTCCCGGCGAGCTCGTCAGGATGATCGTCGGCAGATCGATGAGCGATGCCTTCGTGCGGCCCGCGCCGGCGTTGGAGAACGTGGTGCTTTCCGTCAGCGGCGCCGTCGCGGAGGGTGTCGGCCCGGTGAATTTCCAAGTGCGTGCCGGTGAAACGCTCGGACTAGTCGGGTTGCGCGGCGCTGGCCATCATACCGTTGGGCGGGCAATCTATGGCCATCTGCCGCTTGCAGCAGGGGGCATTGTGCTCGACGGCGAACGTGTCGATCCGGCTGACCCGGCGGATGCCATGGCAAAGGGCATCGGCTTCGTTTCCAGCCGGCGTGCGGAAGAGAGCATCGCAGCCAATCTCGCCGTGCGGGAGAACATCTACATGAACCCCACTGCGACTGGAAAGGGCGTTGTGGACATCATCGGGCGCGAACAGGAAGTGTC
Organism: uncultured Alphaproteobacteria bacterium; assembly: GCA_963791325.1. Lineage (GTDB taxonomy): Bacteria > Pseudomonadota > Alphaproteobacteria > Rhizobiales > Rhizobiaceae > JBEVJK01. The sequence goes on from CAWBRU010000005.1 coordinate 159,869, forward strand.
CAACACGGTTGCGGCGATCAAGCGCTTCGCGATCAAAGCCGAGGGGGCAGAGCAGCCGGTCGCCACACTCAGTGGCGGCAACCAACAAAAGGTCGTCGTCGCCAGATGGATGGAGGCCAAGGTCAAGCTACTGATCCTGGAGGAGCCGACAATTGGCGTCGATGTCGCGTCCAAGGCCGAGATCTATCATCTGCTTCAGCAGTCTCTCAAACGAGGCATGGCCGTGCTCCTGATTTCATCGGACTTCGAGGAGGTCGAGCGCATATGCCATCGTGCCCTGGTGTTCGGGCGAGGGCGGGTCATCAGGGAGATCGGAGCGGACGAGCTTTCAATCGCCAACCTGACAGCCCACGCCGCTGGCGGGACGGCGCTCGTCCACACGGCGCAGGCATTCGACCGATGATAAGGAGCATGCACTCAGCCGGCAGCGAGTTGTCGAAAGCGATCTCCGTGTGGGGACTCCTGATCCTTCTCATTCTCCTCATCCTCGTGTTCTCGGCCCTACGGCCGGACACGTTTCTCACTTATTTCAACATCCGCTCAATCCTCAGCAACAAGTCGGTTCAGGCGCTGGTCGCGCTCTCCGTGCTGATTCCGATGACCTCCAATCAATTCGACCTGTCCGCGGGGTTCAATGTCGGGATCTCGCAAGTGCTGGCCATCGGCCTGCAGGGTCAGGGCCTGCCTTGGTGGGGGGCGGTCGGTGCCGTGCTGGCGATGGGGGCGCTGGTAGGACTGATCAACGGAATTCTCGTAACGCGGGTGAAGATCGACTCCTTCATTGCGACCCTGGGCACTGGCACCATTCTCTATGGCCTAAACGCCTGGTACACAGGGGGTCAGCAGGTCCTGGCGAGCCTGCCCCCGGAATTCCTAGCCCTGTCCGGCAATATTGGCGTCGTTCCCGCGCCTGCAGTCTATGCGGGTGTTGTCGCCATCGCGCTTTGGGTCGTGTTCGAATATTTGCCGCTCGGCCGTTTCCTTTACGTCCTTGGGGCAAGCCCCCGGGCGGCGGAACTGAACGGCATCTCGGCCAAGCGCTATATCACCCTCGGCTTCGTGGCCGCCGGCCTCCTCTCCGCCTTCGCCGGAGTCGTGCTGCAATCGCAGCTGCAGGTCGGGCAGAGCTCCGTCGGACAGGAATTTCTGCTGCCGGCATTCACGGCGGCCCTGCTCGGCGCCACCTCGGTGCGGCCGGGACGCGTCAATGTGTGGGGAACGGTGTTGGCGGTCGCGGTGCTCGCCGTCACTGTCGCCGGATTAAACCAACTTGGCGCGCCGTTCTTCGTCGAGCCACTGTTCAACGGCTCGATGCTGATCCTGGCAGTCGGTTTGGCGGTGCAGGCGACGCAGCGACGCCAACGCCGAGGAACCGAGGCGGACAAGGCGGCAGAAGCCGGCAAGGTCGCGCCCATCGCCGACTAGGAAGGATCAAGCAACATGGACCAAGACGGCGAGAGGGAGAAGGACGCGCTGGCTATCAGCCCCGTCCTTGGCAAGGAATGGTTCAATTCCCGATGGGGACCCGAAGATCAACGTGGCAACGGCAATCTTATGACGCCTCTAAAGGTCTTGGATGCGCTCAAACTTGTACGAACCGGAGAGATCATCAGCCTGGGAATGCCTTATGACAGCCGCATGCCCATCGCTCCTGGCCGCGCTTACGCACTGCGCATGCCCGGCGGCCCGACTGGAGGCCCCTATGGAGCCAAGAGCCGGACGATCTGGAACGACGAGTTTATCGCGACGGAGATCGGGCAGATCGGCACTCAGATGGACGCTCTCGGGCATCTTGGTTGCATGTGCGGGGCCAAGGGCGACAAGACCTCCATGCTGTTCTACAACGGCAATCGCCTCTCGGACATGTGGTCTCCCTACGGGCTGAAGAGGCTCGGCATGGAGAATGCACCGCCTTTCTTCACCCCCGGCTTCCTCTTCGACGTCCAAGGTCTGAAAGGACGCGTGCTCGATGTCGGCGAAGAGATTCAGCTTGCCGATTTGAAGGCATGTCTCGATCGTCAAGGTATCGCTCAGGATGCGATCAAGCCAGGGGACGCTGCGTTCATCCGTACGGGCCATGGGTCACGCTGGTACACACAGACGACGACGTTTTACGATGGAGCGCCAGGCATCGGCCTCGACTGCGCGCGGTGGCTTTCGAGCTTGGAGGTTTGTGTCGTTGGTGCGGACAATTTTGCGGTCGAGGTCGTGCCGCCCGTCGATCCGGATGTATTTCATCCCTGCCACCAGCACCTGATCATGGAGAATGGGATCCATCTGCATGAAGGCATGACATTCGAGGGCCTGGTCGAGAAGGGAGCTTGGACCTTCGCCTATATTTTTGCGCCAGTACCAATCGTCGGAGCGACGGGCTCACCAGGTAACCCGATTGCTGTCATCTAGAGCGAGGAACTGGCTGCCCGCGCCGTTCGATTAGGATTTGCAATTGTCTGCTATCGGCAGAGCTCGCCCGCAAACGGACAGTCGGCTTCCGGCCCAAATTCGGACGTTGCGACTGAATTGGCGATGCCGGAGTGGGTCAATTCCTGAGGACTGCGGCGAACCGCTTTGCACTCCACCAACGCTGCGATTTCATGCTACGCCGCTTCGGCGAACTTGTAACCCGCTTGTAACCCTCGCCCCGAAAGCGCATTCTGGTGGCTGCGATTTCAACCGCTCGGAAAACACAAAAACCGCGGAATTCCGCGGTTTTGAAGGACTTGGAAACTGGAGCGGGCGAAGGGATTCGAACCCTCGACCCCAACCTTGGCAAGGTAAAAACTGTGCCGTCGGAATAGTGGTGTGGAGTTGCGCTCACTTCGCTTGAGTGCGCTGGAGTAGGACATTGTCATTATGAGGCGGTAGCGGAATGGGGTGAACTGCGGCATACTTAAGCGTAACAGCGCAAACTATGAGGAAGCTCGTAAACGGTGACCGCGCGGTAACCCTCACGTTATAGGGCCATGATCGCAGTTCGGCCGCAGGGGGTAGAGATCAACCAAACCTTTGTATAAATCGCCGCGTCGTGTTTAGCTTGGCAAAGGAGAAACTACAACGTCGCGCTATTCCAGGAGATTACCGCGGAGTGCACTCAAGTGCCCGACAGTGCGGGTCCCGCGCCAGTCAGGAGTAGTTCTCACGGACGGATTGCAGCGCATTGCGCCGAACTGGCGTGAACCGCAGTGAAATATGGTACTCGTGACCGCGTGGTGACCGCGGAGGTTCCGGTCTGCCATCACTCCGGGGCAATGGAGCGCATCGGCCCGATGCTTGGCAAGTAGCAAATAGAGCCGCCGCAAGCGCTCGGCCGCACTTAACCCCAATGCGTTGACGTGCAGGCCTTCAACGTGGAGCCGGTAGCTGAGGACGGCGAACGGCTGTAGACCAGAGACAAGTAGCACGAACTGTAGGGACGCCGATAGACGCTGACCGCGCCGCAAGTATTGCATCAGAGACTCCAGCAAAGTTCAGCAGGTTCAGCGGTAGGTCACCATTGCCGCGGAGCAACGTCGCGAGTAGAAATGTATCTGCCGGACCGGTGGAAGTCACTATGACGATTTGGCCGCTAGTGAAAGACCAAGAAGGCTCACCATGAGTGGAGTTTTTGGAGGGTCGGAGTTTTGTCTCTGCGAGAATGCCAGGAGAGAACGATGCTGCCGTACGTGTGGCGGCTGATTGTTACTATCTGCATCGCGGAGCTTTCCGCGAATAATTACGCATACGCTGGGGCCATCAAGCATGTATTTGTGATTGCCATGGAGAACCGCGACGCGGACCTCATTTACCGCGACTCCAGCAGAGCTCCTTATATTTATAAGGTTCTCTTGCCGCATTTCGCTTATGCCACCAACTTCGTAGACGAGCTTCCTGGCCTGTGTAGTGAACCGCACTACATCTGGATGGAGGCCGGAACTAATCGTTTCGCAGATCACACGTTCAACGCGGACGCCGATCCAATAGCGGCACACCGCACCAACAACACAGGCAGCAAGGACCACCTGGTTAGCCAGATGAAAGCCGCGAACGTGTCGTGGATGACCTATCAAGAGGGATTGGATCCGAAATACACCGGCGCATGCCCGATTGTAAGCAGCGGTCATACCTTCTATGCGGCGAAGCATAACCCCTTTGTGTTCTTCGAAGACATCTCCGGCGACCCGCCGTCCAGCAACAACGCCGAATGCATCTCCCATACAAAACCTTATGCTGAGCTGCGGAGAGACATTAACAAAAACCTTGTTTCGAGCTACGTCTTTATCACGCCTAACCTATGCAACGACATGCATGGCGCGCTTGGATGCAAGACGCGCGATACCGTGAAACGTGGAGACGACTGGCTGAAGGTGGAGCTGCCTGCGATTACCAAATGGGCAAACAAAAACCATGGGGTGATATTCATCACGTGGGATGAGGGCGACGAAACCAACAAAATGCCATTTATTGCCGCTGGGTTCGGCGTTAAAGCCGGATATGCCGGGAATGTTCCGTACAATCATGGATCGATCCTGAAATCGATCGAGATGATCTTCGGGCTGCCATTGCTTCGAACCGTCGTGGAAGATAACGACTTGTCTGACCTGTTCAGGAAGGGGATGTTCCCATGAAATAGTAAACTAGAGCTAGGCAGGGCAGGCATGGGCTGCTTGCCCAGGCATGGACCTGTGATAGCATTGCGGGTGTAACTGAGGCTCCAATCATCCTGTGAGTCTTGAGTGGCTTGCAGTCCTGCTCCCAAATGCCCCGCGCGCCGATGCCTATCGCCCAGCAAGCGCACCTCCCGTGTATTCCCGGTGGCTTCGACTCTAGCCGTCGCTCGTGAGATGCGAGTTTGATTGCGGAGGAGTGAGCCGGACTTGTTCATGATGCTCCAGCCGCCATCGCTTCAGTTGTCGAATACAATTATCCTGTTTGGCGCTCGCGGCGAACGCTACAGTCTAGCTAGGTCTGGATCTTTCCGGTTTCGATGACGAAAGGTGGCGGACAAAGACGTCACTTTAGAGCGCCGGTTAGGCTGGTTGCGTCGCGAAAACCTCAGAGCTGCGAACCGATAGGGAGAATCGCATAAAATCCCGCCACGAATTGATCCCAGGGCGAACCCGTCGGCTCATGATAATAGATCCGCTGCGTCCCGTCCGGCTCGGTCTCCGTCCACGAGATCCGCTTGTCCTTGTCCAGCCTTACGGCAAAGGTTTCTTCTCTTAAAACGCCTCTTAGGGCATTCGACGTCTTCCTGGTAAATTCAGGCGAGTCGATCAGAATGCCCATCTCCGTATTGATATTCACCGACCGCGGGTCCCAGTTGAACGAGCCGACGAACAGGTAACGATCGTCGATGGTAAACGCCTTGGCATGCAGACCCGATCGCGATTCACCCCAATTGACGCCGCGCTGCGCTTCTTGATCTGCGTCAGGCCGAAGTTCGTAGAGGTGGACTCCACCTTCCAGAAGAGCCCGCCGGTCCTTTGCATAATGCGCATAGACGGGTTTCACGTCGTTCGATGCCAGCGAATTGGTTACAACCAACACCTCGACGCCCCGCGCCTCAAGTTCCCGCAACCACTCTGTGCCGCGTTTGCCTGGCACGAAATATGCAGAGATGATCTCAACCTTTGATGTCGCATCGGCGAAATACTTTGCCAGTTGAGAGGCAAGAATTTCTTCTTTGTTGTCTTCTTCACCGGCCGCTTTTGAAGGGGGGTCCGAGTACATTTTGGCGGGAACCCACGCGAGCTTCAGCGTCGATGGCGTTAAATTCTGCTTCGCAGCCGCACGCACGACGCTGGCATATTCCGTCTCCCGCGCATCCCCGATGATCTCGTCAAGGCGATCGCGCGCTTCGTCGAGACTGAACCCCTCTGGTTCGCCAACGACGGCGCGCGCAGGCACTGCAAACTTGCTGTTCCAGTACTCATCAAAGTTTGTCGAGACTTCGTCGACAACGGGTCCAGCAACCAGCACATCGAGATCCGAATAGTTCAATTCCCTCTTGGCCAGGAAATACTCATCGCCGATATTGCGGCCACCGACGATCGACATGGCATTGTCGGCGGTCATCGACTTGTTGTGCATCCGGCGGTTGATCCGCTTGAAGTCGGTGAGGCCGGCCGCGACAAGGCTCTGATCCCGCCAGAACGGGTTAAAGAGCCGGATTTCGATGTTTTTATGCGAGTCCAGAGCCGCAGTCACGGCGTCATAGCTCTTAGTGTCCATGTCATCGAGCAATAGCCGCACCCGCACACCCCGATCCGCGGCTTGCAGCAAGCTCCACGCAAAGATTTTTCCGGTAGGATCATTGTGCAGAAGGTAATACTGCGCATCGATCGTCTGTTCGGCGGCCGCTGCAAGCGCCAAGCGCGCTGCCAGCGCTTCTTCTCCGTTGCCGATCAGCCTGACCCCGGAGCGACCGTCCCTAGGATCACCAAGCCTTTGGACAGCTTGTGTCAGCCGCGTGCTTGTCGGCTGCGCGGGCGAATATGACGGTGTTTGCTCGAATGTTCGCACGGTGTGCGAACAGGCGGCGAGAAGAAACAAAGAAAGCCCTGCGGCCGAGATAAATGGTTTCATACTACGCCCCATCCAGAATGCTCCACGCCACCGTCCCTTAGCGGCTCGCAAAGCTAGACTTTGGCTGTGTCGCGCACTTTGCCGCTAGTACAGACATGCTCTCACGTTTTGAGATTGAGCACCATTCCCGGAGTGACATCGTCCACCAAACCTCGTTGCCGCTCTGGGCTCAAAGCCGCCATGACCGCACTGCCCCGGGCCGCCCAAGTCGCGCCGCTCGATGCTCAGCGGAGCGCACCAAGCGCCTGGAAGCCTCGGCGTCGGCTGGCGATGATCGCGTCCGGATCGGCGCGCCAGACGAAGGGCTTTGCCTCGGTCTCGTTGTGCTCGGCTACGAAACGATTGATCGCGGCCTGGAGGTCGGCGACGGAGCAAAAGACGCCGTGCTTCAGGCGTCGGCGGGTGAGCTTGGCGAAGAAGCCCTCGACGGCGTTCAGCCATGAACTTGATGTCGGTGTGAAGTGGAAGGTCCAGCGCGGATGCCGCACGACCCAGGCGCGGACTTTCTCGTGCTGGTGGGCGGCGTAGTTGTCGAGAACGACGTGGATGCCCTTGCCTGCCGGAATGTCTCGCTCAAGGGCGTTGAGGAAGCGGATGAACTCCTGATGCCGGTCAGCGTGTAGAAGCGTTCGTCCGGCATCACGTGCTCAACTCATGCACTCACACTCGGTTCATGGAAGTTTATATGCGCCGGCGCCGCCAAAGGCCAAGGTCACCGCGTTGGAAAAGCTGCGCCCGGCCTACCGCGCATGGCAGCAGCCCCTGGTCGGCCAGTTCTGCCTCAAGAACCAGGAGAGAGCGAGTTCTACCCCGGCAACTCGCCAATAAGGTGTTCGACACCCTTGGAGATGGCCAAGGCCATCCACTGCACTAACGTCGCGCAGCCACCGCTCATAGACGCCATCAACCTGCTCGCGGTCCCGGACGCTTGGCAGGCGCTGGAATGGTGGGAGGCCCCGCTCGGATGGTCCGGCAAGCTGGTGAAGACCGGCAAACAATAGGAACCATCCCGCTGGCCGCCGAACGCCCTGTCCTGGTTGATAAAAGTTTGGACCTTGTTAAGAAGGTTCGGGCTAATGAAAGACAGGCTCGGTTCGCCCGAAGCTATGAGGGGGTTCGTCGTGTCCCAATTCCGGAACGGTGTCCTCGCAGCTCTGCTGGCGTCGGCCACGGCTCTGGCCCCGTTCGCCGCCGCGGCCGAGACGATCAGCGGCGCGCTGGCCAAGGCCTACCACCTCAACTCAACCATGAATTCGGCGCGCGCCGGCACCCGCGCCACCGACGAGAACGTGCCGATCGCCAAGTCGGGCTATCGGCCGACCATCATCGGTTCGGGCGCGGTCGATTATTCGGTGACGCGCAACCGGCTCAATGTAATAGGCAATTCAACAACCAACCTCTTCACCGGCTCCTTCGGCGTCCAGATCAACCAGACGCTGTTCAATGGGTTTCAAACCCGCAACAATGTCAGGGCCGCCGAAGCGCAGGTCAACGCCTCCGACGAGAGCTTGCGCAACACCGAACAGAATACCATGTTCAACGCCGCTTCAGCCTATATGGACGTTATCCGCGACCGCCAGATCGCGGTCTTGGACGAGCGCAACCTCGAATTCCTGTCCGAGCAGGTGCGCGCGGCGCGCTCGCGCTTCGAGGTCGGCGAGGGCACCCGTACCGACGTCGCCCAGGCTGAAGCCAGCCAGTCCAGCGCCGTCGCGACGCTGGCTGAGGCCCGCGCCCAGGTCCAGACGAGTGAGGCGACGTACCAGGAGATCGTCGGCGAAGCTCCGCATTCCTTGGCTCCGGCGGCGCCGCTGACTAAGCTGCTGCCCAAGAGCATCGCTTCGGCACAGTCGATCGCCTCGGCCCAGCATCCTGCGATCCTGGCCAACCAGCATCTGGTCGACGCGGCCGGCTTCACCGTCAAGTCGAACGAGGGCGCCACACTGCCGCAGCTGTCGGCCAATGCCGGTGTGTCGCAGAGCTGGACCAATTCTGACCCCGATTCGATCGGCGACGGGAATTCCACCTCCGCAGGCATGGGCCTGCAGCTCACCGTGCCGATCTATCAGGCTGGTCGAGTGGCGGGGGTCGTGCGTCAGTCCAAGGAGCTGCTCGGTCAGACACGGATCGAGGTCGACGTGGCGCGCGATCAGGTCCAGCAAACCGTGACCGCAGCCTGGAGCCAGTACAAGGCGGCGATCGAACAGGTTTCGGCCAACCGTGAACTGGTCGCCGCCAACCAGCTCGCCCTCAACGGCGTCATCGAGGAGCGCAATGTCGGCCAGCGCACCACGCTCGATGTCTTGAATCAGCAGGCGGACGTCATCGACGCGCAGATCAATTTGGCGACCTCGGAGCGCGACGCGGTCGTTGCCAGCTATGCCATCCTCTCCGCTATCGGCCGCCTGTCGCCACGCACCTTGGCGCTCAATTTGACCGAATATCGGCCGAAAGAGCACTACAACGCGGTCAAGAACAAGTGGTTCGGGATGCGCACACCGGACGGCCGCTAGGCGCCCCCGCGGAAATGGAAACGCCGCCGTGACCGCAGCCCGATATGAGGGCGCCGGGGAAAGGCGTCGAGTGAGCTAGGTGTGGAGCCTCAATAGGTTGTTCTGAGCCAGACCGAGGCGGCTAATTGGCGGTTTTGAGCCGATACTGCCATGAGGCCGATGCCAATTGTAGCGGTGAAGCCATCGAGGTAGTTCGGCGGTGCGTTCGTCTGAGGTGTTGTAGGCGCGAGCATAGGCCCATTCGCGCAAGCTTGTCTGGATGAAGCGCTCGGCTTTCCCATTGGTTCTCGGCGTATAGGGCTTGGTGAAGATTTGGCGCAGACCGAGGCGTTTGCAGCCTGCCCGGAAAGTCTTCGAGCGATAGCAGGAGCCGTTGTCGGTCATCACACGCTCGATGCTGATTCCCAGCTTGGCATAATAGGCGAGGGCGGCCTTGAGGAAGGCAACCGCGCTCTCCTTGCGTTGATCTGATAGCACCTGGACGAAGGCGATGCGTGAAGCATCGTCGATGCAGACATGGACGAACTCCCAGCCGATGCCGAGATGGCGGTTGACTGCGCCCGGATATCGCCCGGTGATGCGGTGTCCCACCGAGCCGATCCGACCAAGCTTCTTGATGTCGAGATGGATCAGTTCGCCAGGATGCTCTCGCTCATAACGGCGCACGGGTTCCGGCTCCAAGGCGCTAAGCTTGTTCAAGCCCAAACGATGTAGAACACGGCTGACAGTCGCGGGCGAGACGCCGGCCTCGGCGGCGATCTGCTTGCCTGTCCAGCGCTCGCGGCGCAGCCGTTCGATGGTCTCGATCGTCGCCGCAGGTGTCGGCCGGCGCAGCCGATGGGGGCGAGACGAGCGATCCCACAATCCTGGCAATCCCTCGGCGCGATACCGGTCGACCCATTTGCGAACCGTCCGCGGGCACACACCTGCGGCTTTGGCGACGGCCTCCGGCGTCTGCCCGCTCTCGACTTGCCTTACAATTCGCTCTCGACCGCGTGGCGTCAGGCGGGCATTCTTATGCACGTTCATCCGGTCCTCCGAGAATCACTGAAGCTTCGATAACCTCAGCTTTCCTGGTCCGGACCGGATGGACAACCTAATGAAAGCTCACAGCTAGGCTTGTGTCGGTACACGTGATCTCAAGCCGCCATGCGTTCCCGGACGGCGTGTTAGACCGCCTCGCTCAGGCGACCGTCCAGCGGGCGCAAGGCCTGCTTTGACGCGCGCTGCGTGATCTGGAGCATCTTCGTGCTGCCTTCCATCCAGTTGCGCATCCCGGTGGTGACGAACTGCCTTTGGAGCTCTGCAACCTGCATGAAGGTGTTGCATCGAAACAGCTGCTGCGACGCGTGAGCATTGGTGCTCGCAGCCTTGCTAAACCATTCCATCCAGGCCGAGTAGATCTCCGACATCCCCTCGACTGAGACGGCTGTCGTCGCCCTGATGGCCTGCAGGTCATCCGCGATCGTTTGCGCCGAGTCGCTGTAGACGGTCATTGCGTTGCGTGTTTCCGATGCGGCGTGCTGCACCCTCTCCATGATGCTTTCGGTGACTTTGCGAGTATTGTCATGCACCGAGGCCGCCCCGTCTGCGATCGTGTCGACCACTTTCTCGGTGGCTTCACGGGTGATGCGATCCGCCGTCTTCTGAGCGCGAACCGCTGCCCGCTGGGCCTCTGCGGCTTGCTCGGCCTCGTCGGCCTGGCGCTTGGCCTGCGCTACTTCGTCCCGTTTCGCGTCGCGTTTCGCTTTCTCCGCATCTGCCACGGCACCCTCGATATCGGCTGCCAAAGCGCTTGCCTCTTCATCGCTGAGCGCCTTAAGCGCGGCCGGGAGGAGTTCCTTGCGCTCGCTGCGAACATGCTGCTGAAAGGCCTTGTCCAGCTCGCCGAGCTCAGCGAGAAACGCATCATTGTCCTTGGGCAGGTCGGCCAGCCTCGCCAGGGAGGCGCGCAGATCGTTGTTCCGGCTCAAGGCATCCGCCGCGAGCCCCTTGAGGTCGGGATGCTTCCGGAGCAACGGCAGAAGTTGCCGCTCCTCGATCTCGACATAGCGGGCGAGTTCATCGCTGAGTTCTGCGAACAAGTTTTCCCGGGTCTTCACCGCCTGGTTGGATGTCGCGGAGAGCTTCGTGATCAGATCGGTGGTCTTCACAGGCGCTGCCTGGATCGTCTGGCGGAGAGTCATGGTGGTTTGGTCCTTGTGGGCTGCTCAGGACGCCGCGCGAAACATCCCGCCCCAAAGGGCAGGGGTCGTCCGCTGGGCGCGTTCGAAGCAGGCTACGCAGGATCATCCGAAGAGGCTTCGCCGCATGTCCATGCTGCACTGCAATATAAGCCGCGGAATAGCGATTGTAAGGGGGAAAGAGAAACAGGAGGGAAATACTACTCATCTGTAAGAAACAGGCGATTAACGCGGGGCGGTTGTCAGCCTGACTGCAGGTGCCTGGCAGCGCACTGCGGTGAACTGGCAAATTCTACCGTGAAATCTGAAAGATGTGACCGCGAGGTGACCGCGCGAACCGAGACGGACATGCTCTTCTTCGTCTGCGGTCCAGGTCATTCGGACTTCCCGCCGCCGTCTTCTGCCCCCGCATTGTCGGATGGAACGCCGAAAACTTCCTGGTTTCCCCGTGTCCTGCTATCCTAGCGGCGGGAAGGTGGTCCGATGGGCGAGAACCGCAAACTGGCTGCGATCCTGGCCGCCGACGTGGTCGGGTACAGTCGGCTCGCCAGCGCGGACGAGGACCGCACTTTGGCGAGGTTGCGGGCACTGCGCAGCGACATGGTCGATCCCGCCATTGCGGTGCACAACGGGCACGTCGTTAAGCGCACAGGGGGTCGGGGCGCTGGTCGAATTTCACAGTGTGGTAGACGCAGTGCGCTGCGCGATTGAGTTGCAGAACGGCATGATGGACCGCAATGCCGGCTTGCCGCAGGATCGACGCATCGAGTTCCGGATCGGGATTCATCTGGGCGACGTGGTGGAGGAAAGTGACGGGGACCTGATGGGCGATGGCGTCAACATCGCGTCGCGCCTGGAGGGCATCGCGGCGCCTGGTGCCATTTGCCTGTCCGAGGATGCCTATCGCCAGGTCAAGGCGAGGCTCGATCTTTCGGTCAGGGATCTCGGCAGCACGCAACTTAAGAATATCGCCGAGCCGATCCGAGTTTATTCGCTCCAGGTTGGCAGGGTCTCTCAGGCTGCGGCGGAGACCAACCCCTCGGAACGCACCGCCACTCTGTCGTCGACAGCACCGCCCCCAAGGCTCTCGATTGCCGTCTTGCCTTTCGTCCAACATGAGCGGCGATGCCGAGCAGGAGTATTTCGCCGACGGAATTTCCGAGGACACGATCACAGCTCTGTCAAAGCTGCCGCAGCTGTTCGTGATCGCCCGCAATTCGTCGTTCACTTTCAAGGGCAGGAACGTGAACGTTCAGGAGGTGGGCCAGAAGCTCGGTGTCCGCTACGTGCTGGAGGGGAGCGTCCGCAAGTCCGGCAACAGGGTCAGGATCACTGCGCAGCTGATCGACGCGGCCACGGGCGGACATCTTTGGGCGGAGCGTTTCGATCGCGACCTGACCGACATCTTTGCCGTACAGGACGACGTGACGCAGCACATCATTGGCGCCCTTAGAACTCAATCTGACGCAGGCCGATCAACAGCGGCTCGTAACCGAGCAAACCGACAACCTGGAAGCGTATGACTGCTTTCTTCGCGGCCGAGAGCTGCTGTGGCGGTTCACGAGAGAGCAAAACAACCGGGCTCGGGAACTGCTGCAAAGCGCCATCCAACTGGACTCGAAGTTTTCTTCCGCCTACGCGCTGCTCGCTATGACACACGGGCTGGACTACATGAACCGATGGAGCTCGTCGACGTCGGCATCGACGGAACACGCGGAAGAGTTTGCGACACATGCAGTGGACCTCGATGACCGCAATCCTACGGCGCATTGGGCGCTGGGCGTCATCTATCTGCATTTGCGACGGCACGACCTGGCCCTCCGCGAGGCGGAGCGTGCAATCTCGCTTGCCCCAAATCTTGCGGACGGGCACGAAAGTCTCGGCAACACGCTGCACTATTTCGGGCAGGTCCGAGGAGGCGCTTGCCTGTTTTGATCGGGCAATGGCCCTGAACCCGTATTATCCGGACCTGTGGCTGCACTTCCAGGCACAAGCGATGTTCCAACTGGGCCGGTACGAGGATGCCGTCGCTTGTCTCAGGCGGCGACTTGTTCGTAACCCAGAGACTGACGTCTCCCGTGTACTGCTAGCTGCGAGCTACGGTCACTTGGGCCGCTTCGACGAGGCGCGAGTGCAGTGGCAGGAGGTGTTTCGTGTCAATCCTGACTATTCTCTGGAACACCGCCGCAAAGTGCTCCCCTACAAGAACCCTGCCGATTTCGAGCGGGTGGTAGACGGGCTGCGCAAGGCTGGCCTCGTGTGATTGGCAACTAGGCGAGCTTCTGTGGTGAACGGTCCGGCAAACGATATGCTCTCGCTCCTCTCGGGCCGGAGGTCGGTATTGGGTCCGGCCTGAGGCTGGTTGACCTACGTCAAGCGAATGCCGGGCGGTCGCGACGCTTTCAGAGAGTGAGCACCAAATGGACCACTTGCGGGTCTTGGCTGCCACGAGCCTGGAAGCCGAACTTCCTGAAGACCTTCCGCATGGCGGCGTTCTCCGGCAGGACCTCGGCAATCAGCTCCTTGAGCCCAGCGCCGCGGGCGATGGCGGCCAGGTGTCGCATCAACAACGTGCCAACTCCCTGTCCTTGATAGGCGTCGATCACAACGAAGGCGATCTCCGCCTTGCTGGGCTCGGTAAGGATATAACGGCCGCCACCGATGATCGCCTTGCGTCCATCCTCGTCGGCGAGCGCGACGAGGGCGACATGATTGGTGAAATCGATGTTCATGAAGAACGCAATCTCCTTCTCCGAGAAGCCGCGCTTTACGACGAAGAAGCGACGCTGCAGCGACTGTGAGCCTGTGCGACCAACCGCCGCGAGCATGTCACCTTCGTCGTCAGGACGGAGGGCGCGAATTTCGACTCTGCGGCCATCCCGCAAGAGTTCGCTAGCTGAGTAGTTGCCCGGCGTTGACATAGATGCTTTCTCCCGGTCCAACGCGTAGCGATGATCCTACCGACAGCTCAGCTTGATTGCTGCCGTCAAGCGCGACTTGCCGATCCCGCCTGGCCGGAGACAGTACAGCCTGTCCCTGTCCCGACGTTCCCTGATGCCTTAGCTCAAGCAAGGAGGCCAATTCTGCTGCCCAGCCAACCAGCGGCCCGAGCACGGCAGCCGCGCCGCGAAACAGCTTGGCCTTCGCTTCACCGATGATCCGCCCGGATCGCAAAGAGACAGCAAAGCCTTTCAGCTGGCGATCTCCGAGGCCGACCGCCACGGACAAGCCCGCAACCAACCGCTGTATTGCCTCGGCAATTACCACCTAGCCTGGCGGCTAGCGCCTGCACCGCTGCGAGGTTGGGCATGTCATCTATGACCGCCTCCTCTTGTGCGCGCCTTCGCCGATCAGGGTCGCCAATGACGACCAGCCCCATGGCTATGCCGACGCGCCCAATCGACTATACACCAGCTAGAAGGCGCCGGAGAAATTAGCGCAGCGGCTAAGTTCAGGCACCAGGTCTGAGCCGCAGGTAAGGGGATGGCAATGAGAGCCGTGGTGTACGAACAGTTTGGAAGACCGCCGAGCGTGAGGGACGCCCCGGAGCCCGTTCCCGCGCCGCATGGTGTGGTGATCAAGGTCGAGGCTACCGGGCTTTGCCGCAGCGACTGGCATGGCTGGATGGGTCACGACCCCGATATCGTGCTGCCGCACGTGCCCGGCCATGAACTTGCCGGCACGGTCGCAGCTGTCGGCAGTCAGGTAAGGAACTGGCGTTTAGGGGATCGGGTCACCGCGCCCTTCGTCTGCGGGTGCGGCCATTGCTTCGAATGTGTGTCCGGCAACCATCAGGTCTGCGAACAGCAGTTCCAGCCAGGGTTCACAGCCTGGGGGTCGTTCGCGGAATTTGTCGCGCTGGACTTCGCTGATACCAATCTAGTGAGATTGAGCGACGATCTCGACTTCGCCACGGCCGCGAGTCTCGGCTGCCGCTTTGTCACTTCCTTTCGCGCAATCGTCGACCGGGGACAGGTGCAACCTGGCGAGTGGATCGCGGTGCATGGCTGCGGCGGCGTTGGGTTATCGGCGATCATGATCGCGACCGCGATGGGCGCCAATGTGGTGGCTATCGACCTCACGCCGGAAAAACTCGATTTCGCGAAGGAGATCGGCGCGGTGGCCACGGTCAACGCGTCGGAAAACGACAATGTGGTGCAGGCGGTGCAGCAGATCACAAATGGAGGCGCGCATGTCTCGATCGACGCGCTTGGACATCCGGTGACCTGCTTCAACTCGGTATCCAATCTGCGTCGCCGTGGGCGTCATGTTCAGATCGGGTTGATGCTCGGCAAGCACAGCCAGGCCAAGGTGCCGATGGCCAAGATCATCGCCGACGAATTGCAGATCCTGGGCAGCCATGGCATGCAGGCGTTCCGCTACGGGGCGATGATGGACATGATCGCGACTGGAAAGCTCAAACCGCAGAAGCTCGTCGGCAGGCAGATCGGGCTAGACGAGGCGCCCGCAGCCTTGATGGGCATGGACAGGTTCGAGGGCACCGGGATCACTGTAATCACCAACTTCTGAGCAAACTTACGTTCACAGGAGTGCATTGATGTTGACGAAGGCCTCCGGTTTATCTCAAGTCGCGAGGGGGCCTAGACAAACGTTTTACATCGAGACCGCACCGGGTCGCACGGCGCAGATCAGCAGAGCGCAATTTCTCCAGGACGGGAAGGGGGCACATGAACTTTTGCTGGAAAACGGTTCTTTGCCTCACCATTGTCGTGCCCGGGCCGGCTTCGGCCGGTGACAAGTGGTCGGACGACTTTTCGACGTCCGAGCTAAATCGCAATCTCTGGTGCCCTTGTCAAATAATATGGACAGGGCTCCGATCGAGTTTCTGCATGATGCCGGCAATCAATATGCGCGGATCACAGTAGACATCAATTCGCTGGGCGGGAATGTGTGTCGCAAGGCGGCACCGGACGACGAATGTGGAAAGCCCATTTCGGCGATGAAGGAATCGGATGTCCCAAAGCCCCTTGTGCCAAATTTTACCGACCACCCAAGGATAGTTCCGGTGACCCCCCTCGAAACGAATGGGGACCCATACTGTGACAGTGCAATCATTCAAAAAGCGATGGCAGCGGACGAGGAAGGAAGTTGCATTCAAAGACAGGAGCTACGCTTTCAGTCACAGTACACTCACGCCGCCGACAAACCCTTTACTTACAAGTCGCGTTTCCGCCTGCCGGCAGTCATTCAGGATACGAAGAACTCGGTCCGTTGGGTGACCGCGCAGTGGAAACAAGAGCCTATTAGTCCCCGCCTACATCGACCCTAGAGCGTCGAACAGTCAGGTTGAATCGACGGAGTTCCGCTCGTGGCGTGTCCGTGATTCACTTCCGAAAGGAGGTGATTCGCGATGCCGAAGCCGTATTCGCTTGATCTGCGTGAGCGCGTTGTCGGCTTTGTCGAAGAAGGTCATTCGCGCCACGCGGCCGCGGCGCATTTCAGGGTGTCGGTTTCTTTTGTCGTCAACCTGATGAAGGCCTATCGAACGCCGGGAAGCCTTGCGCCCAAGCCGAGCGGCGGACGCCGCCACGCCAAGCTCGATCCGCATCGCGCGTTTCTTTTGGCGCGGTCGCCGAGAAGGACGACATCACCATGCCGGAGCTGGCGGCCGAACTGGCCGCGGCCACTGGCGCGCAGGCCGATCCCGCCTCGCTTTCGCGCTGGCTCATCCGCAACGGCTATCGCTTCAAAAAAAACGCTGCGGGCCAGCGAGCATGATCGCCCCGACATCCGCAGGCGCGCGAGGAATGGCTTGACGGCGCCAGCCGCGGATGCGGCTTGAGCCGCACCGGCTGGTCTTCCTCGACGAGACCGGAACGACCACCAAGATGACGCGCCTGCGCGGCCGCTGCCTGAAGGGGCAACGGCTGCTTTCGCAAGGCGCCGTTCGGACACTGGAAGACGCAGACCTTCATCGCCGGCCTGCGATGCGACGCGCTCACCGCCCCCTTCGTCGTCGACGCGCCGATGAACCGGCGCATCTTCGAGACCTACGTCGAGACCCAGCTGGCTCCGACCCTGACGAAGGGCGACGTCGTCATCCTGGACAATCTTGCCGCCCACAAAAGCGCCGCCGCCGAGCAGGCCATTCGCGCCAAAGGCGCTTGGCTCCTCTTCCTGCCGCCCTACAGCCCCGACCTCAATCCGATCGAGATGGCTTTCGCAAAGTTGAAGGCCCTTCTGCGCGCCCGCGCCATCAGGACCATCGACGCCCTCTGGCGCGCCATCGGCGAAATCTGCGATCTCTTCTGCCCCCACAGAGTGCCAAAACTACTTCCACGCCGCAGGCTACGGATTCACTTGAAAGTCCGACGCTCTAGGTGTCTGGTCCCACATTGTGGTGGAATCAGATTAGCTGATGCCGATCGGAGGGATCAGCTATGGGACAGGTACTCCACGGCAGCGCCACGACCACGCACGCCATCCGAACTGCGATACAGCGATCGAAGGCTCCGCTCAAAGAGCTAGCCACCCGCTACGGTCTAAACGCAAAGACGGTCGCCAAGTGGCGTAAACGCGCCTTCGCGCACGATGCTCGCATGGGTCCCAAGGTCATTCGCTCCACAGTGCTGACTACTGAGGAGGAAGCAGTGATCGTCGCCTTCCGTAAGCATACCTTGCTGCCGCTCGACGACTGTCTCTACGCACTAAAGGCCACTATTCCGCATTTAACCCGCTCTTCCCTGCACCGGTGTCTCCAACGACACGGCATCAGCCGATTGCCCGAAGTCGAAGGCAACAAGCCCAAACAGCCGTTCAAGACTTACCCGATCGGCTACTTCCATATCGACATCGCTGAGGTGAGAACCGATGAGGCCATGCCCCCGGTGGGCGATCCGACGCTCCTTTCGAGCTACAAGACGTTGACGGTCGACAACTACGTGGGCGAAGGCGGGCAGATTCGCATGAACACCTACCTCGCTAGTGATGGCTCACCGTCGGACCTGCTCGTGATTAATGGAGGGACAGCATCAGGCACTACGGGCCTTCTTTTCGACAACACTGGCGGTGGCGGCGCTCTGACCACCGGTGACGGCATTCTGGTTGTTGATGCTACGAATGCTGGCACGACCGTGCCGGGGGCCTTTGCCGGCTTTGCGTCAGCTGGCCCCTACGACTACCTTCTTTACCGTGGCGGTTCGACGCCTGGCAGCGAAAACGACTTGTTCCTGCGCAGCAGTACTCAAGCGGTACCGTCAGAACCACTAGTGCCAGGAGGGGACCCCCTGCCGGGCACGTCCGGGCCCTCGAGGCCGCGCTTCCGTCCGGAGGTTTCGCTTTACACGGCGATGCCGGTGATGGCCGAGATCTATGGCCGCAAGCTGATCGACACACTGCACGAAAGAATGGGTGGCAACGCCCAGCTGCTCGGTCCGGGCAACGGTACGCCCGATGGAATGTGGGGCAGGGCCATCGGCTACTGGGGCCATCGCGACGGTGACCCGGTCGGCATCTATGGTCGGGACGGTCCGGCGTTCGACTTTGACTTGGCGGGCTGCAGACCGGCCTCGATCTTTACCGGAACGAATACGCCAATGGCCAGCGCGACAATGCCGGCCTCTATCTTGCGTTCGGCCACGCCAATGCCGATGTCGAGCACAACCTCCTGGGACGCACCTTCAAGGGTGGCACGGATAAATTCAACGCCGTCAGTATCGGCGGCTACTGGACCCGTTTCGGCGAGAACAACTGGTACCTTGACGGCGTCCTGCAGGGAACCTGGTACGACATGGACATGACGGCCAGGCGGGGCCTGCGTGACGGCGAGACTAACGCGTTCGGTTTCGCGGCCTCGCTCGAGGGCGGCTATCCGTTTCACCTTGGCGCCGGCTGGCTGCTCGAGCCACAGGCGTAGCTCGTCTACCAAGCTTTCAACATTGACGACTTCAACGACGGCGCGGCCGACATCCGCTACTCGAACACCAATTCCTTGGCCGGCCGGATCGGCGCGCGACTGGCACATGACTGGGACGTTGTTGCGGGCGAAGCAACGCGCAAGCTCACGGTGTGGGGACGGGCGGACCTCTGGCACGAATTCCTCAACGATCCGACAACAGAGTTCTCTTCTGCCACCGGCTCCGTTCCCTTCACGGCCAACCCCGGCGAGGACTGGGCAACGTTGGGCATCGGCGCGGATATGCAGGTTGCGGCCGCCACGAGCCTCTACGGCAACTTCAACTACGACGTCAGCTTCGATGGCGACGCAGACGTCTGGGAGGGAAAGCTCGGGGTGAAGATCCAGTGGTAAATGCGGCCGATTGCCTCTGAGCAGCTCCGGACAGTAATGATCATAGGTGCGAGTTCGGCCCGGGCGCCATAGACGGGAATTCCTACTTTGGCCTGGCCATCGGCTCACGATGCTGGCTGGCGCCTTTGCCGTCGGCCAGGTTTCAGGAGCGGCCTTCAACCCGGCCGTCGCCATCGTGCCTCGATCCGCGGCCTGCTCCCGTGGTCCAATTTGTGGCTTTACATCATTGCCGAACTGCTAGGACGGGCCGCGGCGGCGTTTGGCTTCAAAACGTCGAATTCGACAAGCCAAACCGGGAACCAATAAGGGCCGGGCAGCAGCCCGGGACCCCGAGCTGGTTTGCACTAGCTGTCGCGATTCAGTTATAACGTCAGTGATAGGCGAAGATGAATGTCTGCGGCGTGCTATTTGCTTGTTCTCGATAGTTGGATAAAACGTCAACCCCGATACCAAATCCTCTCCTCTCTTCCCGCCTTGCCCCACAGAACGATCAGTGTCGAGCTGCGGCTCTCGAAGCCGTGCTGCCGCAATCTGTGCAAGCGGGGATGGCGAAGGCGCCCAGAAAAAAACCAGGGGTGAGCGCGATGGGGCTCGAACCCATGACCTACTGATTAAAAGCGATTGCGTCCAAGCCAATCGCCCAATCATCGCGGTCACTTAGACCCCAGCAGCCTGTGGCGCGGCGACCCGACGGCGGAGCCTGAAGATTACGCGGATTGGCTCAACTGACCTATGGTTCCTGCGGCAACCGGAGGATGTGGAGCGCCTGCGCGAGGGCCTGCGTCTTGCCGGCCTGCCGGCTTGACCTTGCTGAACTGGTCCTGGTTGGGGGCGCTATCTCTGGGGCAGTAGCGGGCTCCAGACACGCGACGGTCATGAGCTTCTGGCTGGAGAGACGTGACGGGCGCTCATGAAGCTCGTGGATGCGGTGGCCGGAAAGCCAGGAACCCGCGTAAGAGAAGGTGAAAATGGCACCGAGAGGAATGCGTGATAAATCGCCAGCCGAAACCGGACGAGTCAGGCCAGCCCCCTCGGCCTGTCCGCGACGTTCGGGAAGGTCCTGCGCCTAACCCCAACGATGACAGCCAAAGAGAGAAGCCGCTGCCGGAGACCATCGATGAACCAAGAAACGGGGCTGCGGCCGCCAGTTTGCCCTCTCGACAACCTTCCTTATCCTGTCCGCCAGCCGTACCCACACCGACCGACGCTCCGGTAGTGCCGTCCAGGCGATGCCACCCACTTCAGCGTTGACGACGAGCCCGTCAAGATCGCGCAGCCGGGTGCTGACATATTCGGCGCAGCCGCAGCCTTCGAGCGAGACCCTTTCGTAGTAAAACCGCTCGATGCAGCAGGCTCGGTTGACTATGGTATACGGTATGCGTAGATCATGAGAAGTCAGCGTCACGATCTGGCAGGTCGACGGTTGTGGCGGCAATATGCAAAGTGTCAAGCGGAGAGACGACCTCGATCATGGGGAATCAGACGAAAAAGCACGCCGGCGACAGTCCGGCGGGCCATTGGCCGAAGGACGGAGCCCAATCGCCGCTTTCGCCGATCGAGCGCAGCCGCACTACCGCCGACGAGGTCCAGGAGCGCCTGATCCTGGCCATCGCCAGAGGCGACAAGGTCGCCGGTGAGCGGATAACCGAAGCCGAGATAGCGGCCGCCCTCAACGTCAGCCGCGTGCCGGCGCGCGAAGCCATGCAGAAACTGCTGTTGCGTGGCATCTTGGTCGGCGGCGCGCAGCGCGGCCTGCGGGTGGCCGACTATGGCGACCAGCGCATCGCCGAACTGTTCGAACTGCGTTTCGCCATCGAGAAGATCATCTTCCAGCACGTCATGCGCTCGCGCGCCATCCGAACGGCCCTGATCGCCGACCTCGAGGTGATCGTCGTGCGCATGCGCGAGTTCTCCGGCTCCGGCGATCCGATCCTGCTAAGCTCCGTCGACATGGATTTCCATCGGGCGGTGGCGCGGCATTCCGGCAATGTGCTCGCCGCCCAGATCTGGGAAGGACTGGCACAGCACATCTTCATCGTCTTTTGCCGCCACTGGTCGAGCGCTGCCGACCGCACCGGCGAGGTCCGCCTGCACGAGGGCCTGGTCGAGTTCGTGCGAACCGGCTCGCCGGACGAGATCGACGATGTGCTGAGCAAGCATTTTTCCGAACCGTCGACGCGCACGGCAGCGGTCGTGCCTGCCCCCGCCCGTCGCGCATCGAGGAAGCGGTCCGTCGCATGAAGATCCGGTCCGTTGACAGTATCGGCCTGTTCGGCAAGTCACCCAAGGGCGGTTGGAGCAACGAAATCCGGCCCGAAGATTCCGTTCACGCGCTTGTGGCGGTGCGCACCGAAGACGGTCACCTAGGCATAGGCAGCGTCTTCACCGACGCACGCCTCGTCGAGGCGGCGCTGGCCGTGCTGCGGCCGCTGCTCATCGGCGAAAGCGCCATCGAGCCGATGCGGGTCACCGAAAAGCTCAACCAGAACACCTTCTGGATGGGCCGCGGCGGCAGCCTGACGCACGCCATCTCCGGCGTCGACATCGCGCTGTGGGACATCCTCGGCCAGGTCACGGGCCAGCCGATCGGACGCCTGCTCGGCGGCACCTACCGCACCCGGGTCAAGGCCTATGCGTCGATCCTGATGGAGATGCCGGACCTGATGCGCGAACGCACCGCGTTCTACCGCGCCCAGGGCTTTCGCGCGATCAAGATCGGCTGGGGGCCGTTCGGCCGCCGCGAGAGCCGCAAGCTCGACGAGGCGATCGTGCAAGCCGCGCGCGAGGGGGCAGGCGACGACTGCCTGCTGCTGGTCGACGCTGGCGCCAGCGATGCATTCTGGCCGAACGGGCTGAACTGGGCTGTCAACACTGCCGCGATGCTCAACGACCACGATGTGCATTGGTTCGAGGAAGCGCTGGTCCCCGACGCGCTGGAAGACTTCCGCCAGCTGCGGGCGCGCAGCGCGGTACCGATCGCCACCGGCGAGTGCCTGACCCGTCGCCAGAGCTATCTGCCTTGGTTCGAGGCGCGCGCGCTCGACATCGTCCAGCCTGACGTCACGAAGGTCGGCGGCCTCTCTGAACAGATCCAGATCGCCCGCATGGCGAACGCCTTCGGCATACGCTACATCGGCCACGGCTGGAACACCGCCGTGGGCCTCGCCGCCGATCTGCAGCTCGCCTCCGCGGTGCCGGGCGCCGACCTGGTCGAATATATCGGCGGGTCGCCGTACATCGACGACATTACAATCGGTGGCTGGACCCTCGACGCCGACGGCATGCTGGCCATCCCTGATGGGCCGGGCCTCGGGATCACGCTCGACCGCGATGCGCTGAAGGGCGTCACGCGCAACGCCGACTCGCTGCTCGCCTGAACCGAAAAAATCCCGACCGTACGCGGCACCTGCAAGCGGCTTGCGGTTGACATTTGGTATACCGTATGCAGTATCGGCGATGGTGGCCACCCGGGCCGGCCGGCAAGCTCGTGGGGGATGCGATGGGTGCAGTTCAGGTCGAGAAATCGCGCGTCACCAACCCGATTGATTTCGACAAGTCGGGCCGGCAGGCGGGAGTGCTGCGTGCGCCGTTGTCGCGCAACGACTCTGGCTGGGGTGTCGTCGAGATTCCCATCATCTCGGTTAAGAACGGCAGCGGGCCGACCGTGCTCTTCACCGGCGGCATCCATGGCGACGAATATGAGGGGCAGATCGCCATAGCGCGCCTGGCGCAGACCCTCGATCCGGCCAAAGTGCAGGGCCGAGTCATCATGATCCCCGCCTACAACATGCCGGCTGTGCTCAACGACACGCGGCTCAGCCCGGTCGACAATCGCGACATGAACCGCTGCTTTCCGGGTAATCCGCGCGGCACTTTCTCCGAGATGCTGGCGCATTTCCTCGACAGCAACGTGTTGCCCTTCGCCGACGTCTCGGTCGACATCCACACTGCTGGCCACTCGTTCGATTCGGCGCTGTCGACCAACATGCATTACCTGACGGATGCCGAGCGCCGACAAAGGACAATGGCCGCGGCCGCTTCCTTCGGCGCGCCGTTCAACACGGTCTTCTGGGGCGTCGACGAAGGCGCGACCTTCACCTCCTGCGTCGAGCGCCGCGGTGTCATCTCGCTCGGCACCGAACTCGGCGGCTGGGGCCGCGTCAATGTCGAGGGTGTTCGCATTGCGCGCCGCGGCGTTGATAACATCCTCAAGCATTTCGGCATCATCGAAGGCACGCCCGAGACCGGCCAGCGCGACGGTTCGGCTGCCACGCGCCACATGATGGTCCGCGACCAGGCCTGCTACGCATTCTCGCCGGCCTCTGCGCTGTTCGAGCCGACCAATGTTCCGGGCGAGGAGGTGCGCGCCGGCAGGCCGGCGGGCTGGCTGCATTTCATCGAAGATTTCGACCGTCCTCCGCTCGAAATTCACTATCAGCGAGACGGCGTGCTCTGGATGACTGCCGGGCCGGGCCGGGTGACACGCGGCGATCCGGTCGCCGTTGTCATGTCCGACTATGACGACCAGCTGGCTGCCGGCTGAGCGGTTGCCGGGGAGGGTTCAGATGCGCGTGCTGATTGCGGAGTGCATGCAGGAGATATCCTCCTTCAATCCGCTGCCGTCGCGCTACGACGACTTCGCCACAGAGCACGGCGAAGCGATCTTCGCTCAGCGGGGCCTCAACACCGCGATCGCCGGCGCGCTGGGCGTTTTCGAGGCCCGCTCCGACATCGAGCTCGTGCCGACCATGGCGGCGCGAGCCGGCAGCGCCGGAATGCTGGCGGGCGAGGACTGGAGGCGGCTGTATGGCGAACTGATGGCGGCGGCAAAGCCGCATGCGGGCCGCGTCGATGCGCTCTACATATCGCTGCACGGCGCGATGGGCGCCGGGGGCGAGCCCGATCCGGAAGGCGCACTGCTCGAAGCGATGCGTACCGCGTTCGGCCCGGGCATCCCGATCGTCATATCGCTCGATCTGCACGGCATCCTCACCGATCGCATGTTGCGCCAGGTGAACGGGCTCGCCATCTACCGCACCTATCCGCATGTCGACTTCGCCGATACGGGCCGGCGCGCGGCCGTGCTGTTGCTCGACATCGTCGATCGCGGCCTGAGGCCCGTCATCGCGCGCGTCACCGTTCCGATGCTGGCTCGGGGCGACGAGTGCATCACCAAGACCGGCCTCTACGGCGACGTGCTGGCCGATGCGCGGTTGCTGGAACGTGACGGCACCGCGCTCGCCGCCGGCGTAATGATCGGCAATCCGTTCACCGATGCGCCGGAACTCTGCACGCAGGCGATCGTCGTCACCGAGGCTGACGGCGATGCCGCGAGCAAAGCGGCGACCCGGCTTGCCACGACGATTTGGGCGGGCCGGCATCGGCTGGTCGGCAAGCTCGTCGGGATCGACAAGGCGATAGCACTCGTCAAGGAGATCGATGGGCCGGTCGTCTTCACTGACGCCGCCGACGCCACATCGTCCGGCGCCAGCGGCGATTCCAACGTGCTGATTAGGGCGCTGTCCGATGCCGGCTATGGCCGTCGCGTGCTGACTCAGATCGTCGATCCCGCGGCGGCGCGTGCTGCCCATGCCGCCGGTGTCGGCGCCGTCATCACCGTGAGGCTCGGCGGCATCCACGACGCCAGGCGCTTCAGTCCGATCACCGTGACGGCGACGGTGGAGAGCCTGTCGCGCGGGCGGGCGCGGCTGGAGACCATGCGCTTGCCGCTTGATGCCGGGCCGACCGCGGTGCTGGCATTCGGCAATTTCACGGTGCTGGTGATGAGCCGCGCGGTGCATCTGTTCGATCGCGCTATGTACTACGCCAACGGCCTCGACCCGCGCGACTTCGACCTGACCATCGTCAAGTCGCCGCACACCGAATTCCACATGTATGACGCCTGGGTCGAGAAGAACTTCAACGTCGACGCGCCGGGCTCGACCAGCGCCAATCTCGCCACGCTCGGCCACACGCTGTGCGCGCGGCCGATCTATCCGCTCGAACCAGACACCGTCTTCGAACCGCGGCCGGTGCTTTACCGCAGCTGCGCGGTGTCCCGAACCGATTTGACCATAGGGCGACCAGGGCCGGCGAAGCCCATCCGGCGCCAAACAAGGAAAGTTTCATGAAGATCGACAGCGTAGACTTTTTCTATCTCGCCATGCCGGAGGTCACCATCGCTGCGGACGGCAGCCAGGACGCCCTCGTCGTGCGCGTCTCTTCCGGAGGCCATGTCGGCTGGGGCGAATGCGAGGCCGCGCCGCTTCCCTCGATTGCCGCCTTCGTCTGTCCGATGTCGCATGGCGCATGCCGACCGGTGTCGGCCTCGGTGCTCGGCGAGGCGCTCAACGGGCCGGACGACATCCATCGCATGGCGGCGTCCGTTGCCTATAACAGCATGGATCTGCTGCAGGCGTCACACACCTGGTCGGGTGTCGAAATGGCGATGTGGGACGTACTCGGCAGGGCGCGCGGCGTGCCTGCCTGGAAGCTACTCGGCTACGACAAGGCCTATCCCAAGGTGCCCTACGCCTCGGTCCTGTTCGGAACGACGCCGCAGCAGACGCTGGAGCGCGCCCGGGAGATATCAGGTCGTGGCTTCCGCGCCGCCAAGTTCGGCTGGGCACCCTTCGGCGACTCCCTGGAAGGCGACATCGCTCATCTCGACGCCGCGCGCGAGGGTCTCGGCTCCGAAGGCACCCTGCTGATCGACGCCGGGCAGATTTTCGGCGAGGATGTCGACGCCGCCGCCGCAAGGCTCGACGCGATGGAGCGCAATCGGGTGACCTTCTTCGAGGAACCGTTCCACGGCTCCGCATACCTTGCCTATGCGGGGCTTCGTGAACGCATGAAGACTGTGCGCAGCGCCGGCGGCGAGGCGGCCCACAACCGCCACATGGCCGAGCATCTGATCGATTTCGGCAAGGTCGGTTACATCCAGATCGATTGCGGTCGCATCGGCGGCCTGTGGCCGGCGAGGCAGGTGGCCGACTACGCCGTCAAGCGGGGGGTCACCTACATCAACCACACATTCACCTCGAACCTGGCGCTCAGCGCCTCCATGCAGCCGTTCGCGGGACTCGAAAGCCATCGCATCTGCGAGTTCCCGACCGGCCTCAAGGACCTCGCCGTCGACCTGACGCGCAGCCACATCGTGCCGGACGGCAACGGCGAGATCCACGTGCCGGACGCGCCAGGGCTCGGCATCGATGTCGATCCGGCCGCGCTCACCCGCTACAAGATGGATGTGGAAATCCGCGTCGGCGGGCGCACAATCTTCGCGTCGCCGGCACCCTGAGGCGAGAGTGATGGCCGAGCCGCTCGTCGACGTCCGCAACTTGGCCGTTCGCCTCGTGGCGGGCCAGAGCCGGGTGACGCTCGTCGACGACGTTTCGTTCGCGGTCGCGGCGGGCGAGGTGCTCTGCATCGTCGGCGAGTCAGGCTGCGGCAAGACGGTGACTGCGCGCTCCATCATCGGCCTCAATCGCAGTGACCCGCGCTTCGATCTCGGTGGCCAGATCCTCTTCGGGGGTCGTGACCTGATGCAGCTCGACGAGGCCGGCATGCGCGGGGTCCGCGGCGCCGGCATCGGTATGATCTTCCAGGATCCGATGACCTCGCTCAACCCGCTGCACCGCATCGGCCGGCAGATTGGCGAAGTGCTGCGAATTCACACCGACCTGTCGCGCCGCGATGTTCGCGAGCGGGTTCTGGCACTGCTGAGGCAGGTGGGTATTCCCAACCCCGAGACGCGCATCGACGACTATCCGCACCAGTTTTCCGGCGGCATGCGCCAGCGCGCCATGATCGCCATGGCGCTGGCCTGCTCGCCCTCGCTGCTGATTGCCGACGAGCCGACAACCGCGCTCGACGTGACGACGCAGAAGCAGATCCTCAAGCTGATCGCGCGGCTGAAGGACGAATACGGCATGGGCCTCATCCTCATCACGCACGACCTGGGCATCGTCGCCGAAGTCGCCGATCGCGTGCTGGTGATGTATGCCGGACAATGCGTCGAGACGGGTGCCGTGCGGTCGCTCTTCCGCGCACCGCAGCACCCCTACACCGCCGGCCTGCTGGCCTCAATCCCGGCGGCAAACCGCAGCCCCACCGCGCGGCTGTCGTCGATCCGCGGCACGCCGCCGCTGCTCGCCAAGGGCCGGCCGACGGGCTGCGCCTTCCGGCCGCGCTGCGACTTTGCCTTCGACCGCTGCGCACTGCCTCCGCCTCTGGCCGAAAGCGTGGAGCCCGGCTATCTCGACCGCTGCTTTCTGCCGCCCGAAAGCAAGTCGGCATTGCTGCGGCGCCCGCTCCGGGAGGCGCTGCAATGAACCAGACGCCGCTGGTGCGCGTCGAGAATTTGCGCAAATACTATCGGGTGCGCAGTTCGTGGTTTGGCGGCCGGCGCGCGTTTGTGCATGCCGTTGACGACGTCTCGTTCAAGGTTGCGACAGGTGAGACGCTTGGCTTGGTCGGCGAATCCGGCTGCGGCAAGTCGACCTTGGCGCGCTGCATCGTCCGCCTCGCCGAGCCGAATGGAGGCCGGCTGGAATTTGCCGGTGAAGACATCACGCATCGCTCGATGCGCGGCCTGAAGCCGCTGCGGCGCGACGTCCAGCTGATTTTCCAAGACCCGTTCGCCAGCCTCAACCCGCGCAAGCGCATCCGCCAGATCCTGGGCGAGGCGTTGAACCTGCGCTACGGCAAGGCCAACCGCGCCACCCGAGAAGCAGAAACGGCGGCGTTGCTCAGTCGCGTCGGATTGCCGGTGCAATTCATGGATCGCATGCCGCGCGACCTCTCCGGCGGCCAGCGCCAGCGCGTCGGCATCGCCCGGGCGTTGGCGGTCCGGCCGAAGCTGATCGTCGCCGACGAGCCGGTCTCCGCCCTCGATGTCTCTGTGCAGGCTGACATCCTCAATCTGCTGAAGGACCTACAGGCGGAATTCGCGCTGACCGTAGTGTTCATCTCGCATGATCTCGGCGTCATCCGGCACGTCTCCGATCGCGTCGGCGTGATGTATCTCGGGCGTCTTGTCGAACTGGCGCGGGCCGATGCCTTCTACGAGGCGCCGCGGCATCCCTATTCGGAGGCATTGCTTTCCGCGATCCCGACGCCCGATCCCGACGCCCGCCTGACCCGCCGGGACATCGTGCTCGAGGGTGACGTGCCCAATCCGCTGGCGCCGCCATCCGGCTGCCGCTTCCACACGCGCTGCCCATATGCGCGCGACATATGCAGCACGCTCGAGCCACAGCTTGCGGCGGCAGGCGAGGGACGGCTCGTCGCCTGCCATTTCCCCCTCGGCCCGGCATCGCCGGAACCACAATCGATATCGCAATGAACGGGGTCTTCTCGCTTGACGGTTCGTCGGCAGTGTCACAAATACGGTATACTGAATACTAAAAACTGAGAGCACGGAGGGTGCAATGGAAAAACAGACTGGAATGCAGGGCGCCGCAATAATGAATCGGGCGCAGTTCCTGCGGCTATTCGGCACCGTTGCCGCCATGTCGGCGGTTTCGGGTAGCTTTGGCATGGTCACGCGAGCGCTTGCGGCCGAAGGCGGCGACCTGGTCGTCGGCATATCGAGCGACATCAAGACGGTGGATCCGCAGATGTCGCCACTCGACGTCTTCCGCCACACCATCCGCTCGACGGTCTTCGAGGCGCTGGTTTTCGTCAATCCGGCGACGCTCAAGGCCGATCCCATGCTGGCAGCATCATGGGAGACGTCGGCCGACGGGCTGACCTGGACGTTCAAGCTGAAGCCGGGTGTCACCTGGCATGACGGCTCGCCCTTCAAGGCGGCCGACGTGGTCTACTCGATCAAGCGCGTGCAGGATCCCAAGGTCGGCAGCCCTTTCTCGCCGCAGCTGGTCGCAGTCACCAAGGCCGAGGCGCCGGACGACGGCACGGTGGTGCTGACGCTGGCCAACACCGTTCCCGGCCTGCTCTCAAACCTGGCCGTGATCCAGATCGTTAACGAGGCGACGATCGGCACGATCACCACCGCACCGGTCGGCACCGGCCCGTTCAAATTCGCCAACTGGGCGCCGGGCGACCACATCCGGGTCGAGCACTATGAAGGGCACCGCGAGCCGGCTAAGCTCGGCGCCATCGAGTGGCGCATCGTTCCCGACTCGCAGGCCCGTCTTGCCGGCCTGCAGGACGGCACGTTGCAGATGGTGGCGCTGGTCGAAGGCAAGGACGTGGTCCAGGCCCAGTCTTTCGGCGGCATCGAGGTGATCCAGACCAAGCCCTACGTGCTCTACGAGAACTTCAACATCAACACCAAGCGCGCGCCCTTCGACGACAAGCGCGTGCGCCAGGCGCTGGCCTACGCGTTCGACCGGGAATCGTACACCAAGACGATCTGGTTCGGCTTCGCCCGGCCGACCATCAATCCGGTGCCGCCGGAAATGGCGACCTACCTGCCCGACTCGGCCGGCCAGTACCCATTCGATCTCGACAAGGCGGCAGCGCTGCTGGCCGAGGCTGGCTTCACCAAGGACAAGCCGCTGAAGATGGAGATCCTGACGCCGGCGGGTTTCGATTCGCTGAAGTCGATGGCGCTTTTGCTGCAGGACAACCTCAACCGCATCGGCCACAACGTCACCATCGGCGAGCTCGAAGTGACCGTGTGGATCGACCGGATCCTGACCAAGCCGGATTACGACCTGACCACCAACAACTACAACACCGGTCCGGAAGATCCTGCCAGCATGTTCAACTCGCCGAACCTTGCTCCTGCGGCGAATGTGAGCCTGTGGAATCCTCCAGGCTACGCCGATCTGGTCGCCAAGGCGGCGGCCGAGATCGACCCGACAAAGCAGGTCGAGCTCTACCAGGAGCTGCAGAAACTCCTGCTGGAAGAGATGCCGCAGCTGACTGTCGATCACCTGCCGCTGTTCTTCCTAGGCAACGAGGCCGCCAAGGCGCTGGTTATCGGCCCGAGCGGCATCGACGACTACCGGCAGATCGCGCTTTAAGCCCGCGTCCGCTCGAAATAGGCTCGTGCGGCGGCCCAGTGGGCCGCCGCAGTTTTGATTGGAAACGGATGGCCGTCTACCTTCTCGGACGCGTGCTCGGCGGGCTGATCACCTTGTTCTGCGTCAGCGCGCTGGCCTTTTTTGCCACGGCGCTGGCGCCGGGCAATCCGGCCGCTGTGCTGCTGGGCAACCTCGCTACGCCCGAGCGCATCGCTGCCGTCACAGCGGAGATGGGCTTGGACAAGCCTATCCCGCTGCGTTACGCGATATGGCTCCGGCAGGTCGTCACCGGCAATCTCGGGACCTCGAATCTGAGCTTCAAGCCGGTCAACGACCTGCTGGTGGCCGCGCTGCCGCCGACGCTCGAGCTGGCCTGCCTAAGCCTCCTGCTTTCCGTGGTGGTGGCGATCCCCGTTGGCCTGCTGCTTGCGCAGAAGCGCAATCGCTGGTGGGCCCGGCCTGCCTCCGGCCTGGTCACGCTGGGCATCTCCGTGCCGGGTTTCTGGGTCGGCCTGCTGCTGATCGTGGTGTTCTCCGTCACCTTCAAGCTGCTGCCCTCGGGCGGCTACGTGCCGATGTCGCGCAGCCTTTGGGGCAATTTGCGGGGAATGATCCTGCCGACG
This sequence comes from uncultured Alphaproteobacteria bacterium, assembly GCA_963791325.1. Classification (GTDB taxonomy): domain Bacteria; phylum Pseudomonadota; class Alphaproteobacteria; order Rhizobiales; family Rhizobiaceae; genus JBEVJK01. Next base: position 191,015 of record CAWBRU010000005.1, read on the forward strand.
GTTACACTCGCCATCTACCTGATCCCGTCGCTGGTTCGTTTCGTGCGTGTCACCGCGGTGAACGTGCTCAAGGAGGACTACATCGACACGGCGCGCGCCAAGGGCGTCGGCAGCACGCGCATCCTGCTCGAGCACGTCGCACCCAATACGCTCATCACCACGATCACCTATATCGGCTTGCAGCTTGGCGTGCTGATCTCCGGCGCGATCGTGGTCGAACTGATTTTCTCGATACCGGGGCTCGGTCGCCTCGGCATGAACGCGGTGCTCAACCGCGACTATCCGGTGATCCAGGGCGTCGTGCTGCTCGCCGCCACCGGTTATGTCATGGTCAACCTGGCCATCGACCTTGCCTATTCGGTCATCGACCCACGGGTGCGTACGCGATGAGCGAGGTGCAGATCGGCCACGATGGCGAATCTGCGGGCGCTGCGCCGGGCAGGCCGTGCGGCGTCGTGGCGTATCTCGTTCGGCGCTCGCCGGTTGCCGTGGGCCTCGTCGCGATTTTCGTTCTGGCCGCGATCTTCGGCCCCTGGATCGCACCGCACTCCATGACGGACACCAGCCTTTCCCAGGCATTGCAGACGCCGAGCGCAACCTACTGGCTGGGCACCGACCCGCTGGGGCGCGATGTCCTGAGCCGCCTGCTGGGCTCTGCCCGCGTCGCGGCGCAGGCCTTCGTCATCGTGGTCATCATCGGCGGCGTGCTCGGCACGCTGCTCGGACTAGTCGCCGGCGGGCTCGGCGGGCTGTTCGACCTTGTCATCTCGCGCGTCATTGAAATCCTGCAGGGCTTTCCGACCGTGCTTGTGGCGATCGTCATCGTGGCGCTGCTCAATCCCTCGCTCACCAACGCGATGGTCGCCGTCGGGCTTGCCGCGGTGCCGGACTTCGCGCGGGTGTCGCGCGGCGTCGCCATCCAGCTGCGCGACCGCGAGTTCATCGAGGCGGCGCGTGGCATCGGCATGAGCGAGATGCGCATCCTGCTCAAGGAGGTGCTGCCCAACATGGTCGGCCCGCTGATCATCATCGCCAGCTTCGACGGCGCGCAGGCGATCATGTGGGAGGCGGCGCTGTCGTTCCTCGGCCTCGGCGTGCAACCGCCGGCGCCATCCTTCGGGTCGATGCTGCGCGACGCGCAGAACTACCTCGCCATCCAGCCTTCGCTGGCAATAACGGTCGGCCTCGCCGTATCGGCGATCGTGCTCGGCCTCAACCTGCTCGGTGATAGCCTCAGCGATTACTACGACAACAACGACGGGTAGCGCTGATCAGCCAACCAGCGCTTCAGGTCCCACGCCACAGACCAGCGCACAGACATTGCGCTCAGACCCGAATTTCAGCTTGCCGGTCCGCAGCGCCGCGACCGCGGCTGCGCCACTGAGATCGGCGGCGAGGCCAAGCTCGAACCACAGCCGGCGCGAGGCATCGCGCATCTCGTCGTCGTCGACCAGCACAATGTAGTCGATGGCGTGGCGGGACAGTTCCCTTGGAACAGCCCCGTCCGTCTCAAGCCTTGGCCTTGTTATCCTGCGCCACCCGGCCTCTTCGCGTATAGTCCTCTAGCGAGCGCACTGCCAAGCCGGATGGATAGCACACGGCAAAGTAGAGTATCGCCGTTACCGTGTAGATGGTGAAGTACTGGAAGTTTCGTGCGGCTATGATCTGCCCGCTGAACATGAGTTCCTGGACCGTGACGACGGAGGCCAGGGAGGTGTCCTTGAAGAGAGAGATCAGATAGTTTCCAAGCGTCGGTAGGACCACCCGTGTGGCCTGCGGCAGGATAACCTTGCGGAACGCCAGCCAGCGTGAAAGCCCAAGGCTCAAGGCGGCCTCGGACTGTCCCTTCTGGATCGACTGGATGCCGCCCCGGAACACTTCGCTGAGATATGCCGAATAATGGAGCGACAGCCCGGTGATCGCAGCGGTGAGCGGGTCGAGCTTGATGCCCGCGCTTGGTAAGACGTAGTAGATGTAGATCAACTGCAGGATCAGCGGCGTCGCCCGCATGAACTCGACGAACACGTTTGCGGGCCATCGAACGAGGCGCACCTGCGACAATCGCCCCAGCGCCAGGGGGATCGCCAGCGCCGTCGCGAGGACCATTGTGACCAGTGTCAGGAATATCGTGAGGCCGAGGCCCTTGAGAAACACCTGCCAGTACTGACCGACGACGTCGAAATCGAGAAGGTTCATGGACGATGCCTCTGACCCTCTCCCAGCAGGGCCCATCAGGGAGAGGGTGATCGTCTAGGAGTGTGTCCGAGAAATCGTGGCTGCCGATCCTCGGAGCAATCTAATTCCGCTAAGCTCATCATTTGGCGTCGACATTTCCGGCTTGGCCATCAAAGAGACCTCCAATGAGAATTCCATTCTCGCAGACGCGGCAAATTCCGACTAAATGGACAGGCTCCTAGGCGGCGTGTTCAGTTCAGCGGGAAGAAGAACAGGTTCGCGTCCGAGAAACCATATTTCTTTAGCAGGGCAGAGACATTGCCATTGCCGCGAACTTCCGACAGGCCCTGGCTGATCGCCGAGCGAAGCGAGCAGTCTTCCTTGCGCAGGCCGGACCGGACATAGCCGTAGCCGTAGGTAAAGATCAGTTCGTCCGGAACTTTCACACCTTTCAGCAACTCCATCGGCGACTCTTTGTTGGCCGCCAGGAACAAATTGATCTTGGTGTCGTCATCGACGATCGCGCTGACGCGGCCGGTCGCCACCGCGCTGAACTGATCGGCGTCCGTCTGGAACGGGATGACGTCGGCGCCGACCTTGCGCAGATATTCGTCCGCTGCGGAGCCGGCGATCGCCCCAATCTGCTTGCCCTTTAGATCGTCGTAGGACTTGATCCCGTCGGGGTTGCCCGTCTTCACCAGGATTCCTGGGCCATACCAATAGGCCGGGCCGGTAAACGAGATCACCTTCTTGCGATCCGGCGTGATGTGGAGGGCGGCAACCATGTCAATACGATTGGCGAGCAGCGCCGGGATCAGCTGGCCGAACGGCATCACCTCATACTTGATCTTGTCGATGCCCGCCCATTTGATTGCCGCTTCGTCGATCTCGACCTCAAGCCCTTCGGCCTTCTGGGTCTCGGGATTGAGCGACGTGAATGGCGGTGACGGCGAAATGCCGACCGTGATCCCTTCGGTCTTGGCCTTCTCGTAGGATGCATCGCCGCAATTCTCGAAAAGCGGCGACGCCTCATTCTGGAATTCCTGGGCGGTGGCGAAACTGGCGCCAAACCCCATCAGCAGCGCAGCAGCTGCGGCGGTCACTCTCATTTGCATGTTCCCTTGTCCTTGCCTCGTTCAGCACACTTCGCCGAAAGCAACTTGAAGCTTGAAGTGCATCGTTCCAGCCGCTAGCTTGCATTGGCCTGACCAATTCAGCAGATAGTTTGAGGGTCCGCAAGAAGATTGTTGGCTCGTTTTGAGGCGGTCGGACGGCTTTTCAGGGGGAGTTGCGACGGATTCCATGACGATCATCGATCGGATCGAGACCTGGGCCTGCAGCATCCCGCTGCAGACTCCGCTCTCTTTCGGCAATTTCGTGGTCAGTTCGCGAGAGTACGCAGCGGTTCGGATCACCACCCGCGGCGGCCTCGTCGCCGATTGCTTGGGGCACACCCGCCGATCGCCCGTAGACGTGGCAATCGCCGATCTCATGGCGCCGCGCCTAATCGGCCGCCAAGCCCTCGATCATGGTGAGAGGCTTGCCGATCTGCGCCGCGCCACGCTGGCGATCGAAGAGGATGGCGTCATCGGCCGCGCCCGGTCCATGGTCGACATCTGCCTTTGGGATCTTCGTGCGCAGGCCCTGGGTGTGCCGGTCTCACGCCTTCTCGGCGGTTATGAGCGTAGCGTGCGGGTTAGCCTCGTCGAAGGCTACAAGATGGCAGGCGAAGCCGAGGGCGACATTGCCGATCGTCTGATCGGCCGCACCGGGGAGGGCTTTCGCTTCTTCAAGATGGAGGCGGCCCATTATGGCGAGCCGCAGCCCATCAAGCGCATCTTATCCCAGGTTCGCTCCGTCGTTTCCGATGCGGAATTCGCCTGCGATCTCGCCTGGTCCTGGAAGACCGCGCGTCAGGCGCTGGAATCGGCGTCTGTGTGGGAGGGGCTCGGCATTGCCTGGATCGAGGATCCGATGCCGCGCAGCTGCCTGTCCCAGATCGCCTATCTGCGGCGGAATTCCCGCGTGCCGATCGGCGTCGGCGACGAGTGCACCCGTCCCGGCGACCTACAGGCGCTGATGAACAGCGAGGCGGTTGACGTCGTGCGGGTCGACGCAACCACGATCGGAGGTTTCACCGCGGCCCTGACGCTCGCGGCCACGGCGGTCGCGCGAGGGTTGCGGGTGTCCTATCACGTCAATCCCGAGGTTCATCGCCATTGTCTCTTCGCCGATGACGCATCCGACCACATCGAGATATTCCCGACCGATCGGCCCTTCGACTGCTCCCACATGCTGATCGAGGAGCCAGCCTTCGCCGACGTCCGCTCGGGTTGGCTCGCGCCACCCGCTGCGCCGGGCACTGGCCTGCGGCTGAACACGCAGGCGCTCGAACGCTACGCCTATCGCCACACGAACCTGATGTGAGTGACATGACCGAAGAGAGCAAAGTGGTATTGATCACCGGTGGCGCCAGCGGCATCGGCTGGGCCACCGCGAACGAATTTGCAAGCCGAGGCTGGCGCGTCACGATTGGCGATATCGACCTTTCCGCGGCCCAGCGACGTGCCGCCGAGCATCCAGGCAAGATCCTGGCGCTGGCCCTGGATGTCATCGATCGCAAGGCTGTGACCGAAGCCTTTGCCGCGTCGCTGCGGCATTGGGGCCGGCTCGACGCCTTGGTCAACAATGCCGGCATCCAGCGCCACGCCCATCTGGAATCCCTGACGTTCGAGAACTGGAGTGCCGTCCTCGACGTCAATCTACATGGCTCGTTCCACTGTCTTCAGGCGGCTGCGCAAACGATGCTGCCCCAGGGCGCGGGCGCCATCGTGAACGTGGCCTCCGTTGCGGCGACCCGCGGCGCGCCTGGACGCGCAGCCTATGCGGTCTCGAAAGCCGCCATACTGTCGCTGACAAGGACCGCTGCGGTTGAATGGTCCGAGCGCGGGCTCAGGGTCAATGCCGTCGCCCCCGGCTATGTGGAAACTGATCTTTTGAAAACCGCCGTCGCCGAAGGCCGTGTGAACATCGAGCCGATCATCGCCCGCACACCAACCCGCCGCCTGGCTGAGCCCAGGGAAATCGCGAAGTCGATTTATTTCCTCTGTTCGGATGATGCCTCCTACGTTACCGGGCACATGCTGCACGTCGATGGCGGCTTCGACGCCGACTATGGTGTGCCGTTCTCCCTTCCCAAATCTGCAGGTTCCCAATGAACAGAATTGCAGGCGACAGCGCCTTCCGGGCCTTGCATCGCGAGCAGGTCGTCGCCGATCTGTATAGGGCAACACTCGCCGCTTTCCCTCCCGCTCAATGAAGGACGGCGTTCCAAAAAATAAGAAAAAGGTCTCGGATGAACGGGACAGTCTCGCCGCGTCGATCGACCAGATGGTCCCGATCGAGCGGGTGTCGGTGGCGGAGCAGGTGGCCTGCAGTCTTCTTGACCTCATCCGAACCGGCAGCGTTCGCGCGGGCCAGCAACTGCCGACCGAGCGCGAACTGGCGGCCACCCTCCAGGTCTCGCGTCCGTCGGTGCGGGAAGCCGTGCGCGGCCTGCAGATCCTCGGTGTCGTGAAGACGCGCCAGGGCGGCGGCCTCTTCGTCTCGTCGCTCAAGACCACAGAGATATTGGCCCCGTTGCAGATGCTGATATCGCTCACGGAGGAGAATTTTGAGGCCCTTCACGAAGCACGCGTCCTGGTTGAGGGCGCCTTGGGCCGGCTCCTCGCTGCCAAGGTGGACGAGGCCACGATCGCGCGTCTGCGCAAGCTGGTCGAGATACAGCGTGGCCTGACCGACAATCCGGTGGCCTTCCGCGTTTGCGACATGGAGTTCCACCGTAGACTGGGGGCAGCCAGCGGCAATCCGTTCATCGAGCGCATTTCCGATGCGCTTTACGTGCTCGGCATCGAATACGGCGGCATTGCCTGGGAAACCCCCGGCGTGCTGGCGCGCTCCGTGACAGACCACGAAAAGATCGTCGCGGCGTTGGAAACCCAAGACGCGGCAGCGATCGAAGCGGCAATGATCCGTCATTTGCGAAGCGTCCAGGAGACCACGCGATCGGCAATGATGGCGAGGACCGAAGAGAATGACTGACTGGAAAAATCGAGCGGCAAGCAGGCTAAGCCTTGAGCAGATCCTTGCCGGCGGCTTCTCCACCTCTTTCGACGCGCCCACCGTGCCATCCTTTCCCTTCAGCCTCGGCAACATCGAGGTTTTGCTTCGACTAGGTAGGTCGACGCTTGGCATTGGACCCCGTCGTAGGCATCGTTGAGATAATTCGCGTGCTGATCTAACCTTCGCGGCCATGGCGGCACGTATCAGCCCGACGAACCCCAGACCGGAGATCGACACGCGGCAGGAACTGTTCTGCCGGTTGATCGCCGAGGGGCGCTCGCAGTACGAAAGCTACACCGAGGTGGGCTACAAAGCGACCACGCGGGGCCGCCGATGTCGAGGCTTGCAAACTTCTAAAGGCCCCGCGCCCGCGGCTGAAAGAGCGGCCCTGCTACCTGTCGGGGATCCTATGGACGATCCGGCCAAGCTTTATGCCGCAATCGATGCAATGCGCGCTCAGGGCCTCAATTCAGTGGGGATCATCGACGGCTTGATCGGCTCCTACTGCCCGATCGTCGCTGAAAACACCTCGCTGAGTCTGAACGGGCCGCGGCTCGGCTTGCGGGCCGAACTTCATCCGCCGTTGAAGCAGGGCAGGATCGTGGCGCGCCAGATAGAGGCCGATCAGGTTGGTAGAGAGCGCAAAGACGATGATTAAGAGCCAGCCTTGCCAGTACGCAAGCGTGCCCGCGGGGATGAAGACAAGGATGGCAATGACAACCAGCCCAATGATTGAAGTTCGTAAAATTCGCAGGGTCACGACCGTCTCGCTACAAGCAAGATGGCACTCAGTTTACATCCGATTCGGTGTGATTGATGTGGCAGATATCAAGGATTTCGCGGAGTGCCGATGGTTTCGTCCGCTTCGAATTGAACTAAAGGCCGCCCGGACCATCGATCTCGCTCGGTCCAGCGCCTCGACAAGCCTGGACACGGCTTCCAGGTTGCTGTCGAGAAGAAAAGCGGTCCGGGGCGGGCGGGGGCGTTGGCCAGGTGGGGGAGGGGGTACCGTCGCTGCCAGCCCTCTGGCGCGCTAGTTCGTAGCGTTGTCATATCGTGCCGGCCACGACCGCGACCAAGGGGGCCAGTGCGACGAGCAGCGTTGCCGATGCAAACGAGATGGTCGACATAGGTGATGCCGTTGCGGCCACAATCATGCGCGACAAATTTCCACAGCAGAAACGCGGTCGGTGGGCTTGCGCGTTAGCAGCCAGTCGAGGAGACCTGCGCCGGCGTCAGCCCTTCTGCGCAGTGATCGTTCGCACCGCCTCCACAATCGGCGCGTTGGCCTTGCGGTTCACCACCGGTTGATACGGATTGCTGTTTCCGCTGGTCATGACTAGAAAATTCGTTCTTGTCGGTGATCGCGCCGTCAGGAAGCAGCGGCCTTGAGGGCTGAGCGGCACCAAGCCGATCCCGAGTTCGCTGCCCGCCCCAGCCCACGAAGGAATCGACATGTCCAACCTGATCCATCAAAATTTCGTCGGTTTGTGACAGTCTGTCCGTCATCGACCGCGACGGAGGGGCCTATGACGAAAATTGAGAAGGCGAGTGGCAGAACGCTCTCCGGAAGGTGCATGTGCGGGGCGGTCCACTATGCGGTGGCCGATGAATTCAGCTACGCAGCGAATTGCCATTGCTCCATGTGCCGGCAGGCCACCGGTTCGACGTTCAAGCCGTTTGCCGGCATTGAGCGCTCAAAGCTGGGCATCAGGAAGGGCAAGGATAGTCTGATGACGTTCGGCGACGAAAACGGCCATGACACGCGATGCAAACTGTGCGGCTCATTGCCCTATTCGGTCGTGCGCGATGGCAACTTTGTCCACGTCGCAATGGGAACGCTTGTCGACGATCCGACCATCCGCCCGGCCGATCACATCTTTGTTGGCTCCAAGGCGAGTTGGTTCACGATAACCGATAGCTTGCCCCATCACTGGGAACATATCGTGACTGGACCAGCCGGCGAGTAAGGTCGCAGAGGCACGTTCGGATATCGCTTGACGGCGCGCTGGCATCCTCATCTCCGGAATAGGCAGACGAGCGCTGATCCACCACTCAGGCGGCACAGGCCGTTCAGGCATGGGCGACGATCGTTATCCCGATCAGGTAGATGGACGATCGAGACATTCAGCCCCGCAACACGCCGGAAAACACGGCTAGAAAAGCTCTTAATGAACCGCCTATGAACCGCAGGCGGAAAAACTGCTTGCCAGTTTCTGGGCTAAGTCACTGGTGCCGCTTGTCAAACTCGAACTGAGGACCCCTTCATTACGAATGATGTGCTCGGTGTCAGGAAGTCGAAATAGGATTGCTCCGCACTGCATCGTCACGCTCCCGGGCGAGCGAAGCAAATCTTGGTGACGCTCCCTTGGCTAAGGATAAAGACGCCCCAATGGGGGCATATTCGAATAGCTGGGTCCGACATCGGGCATGTCGGGTCCGTGCCTGCGCACGCTCAACCCATCAACATTTCAATTAGCCTGTTCCTTGGCATCTTACATACCGGGCTCACTCCTGTCAGCGTAGTCATGGCTCTCTGCAGGAGATTGATGCCATCGCTCGAGCGCCAGCGTGCGCAGATGCTCGCACTCGCGGGCGATGCCGGCCTCAAGCGCAGCCAGAAGGCGAGCGTCGGCGATCAGCGGCCGCCATGCAAACGAAAACGGGCGTCGCGGCTGCCCCACCGCTGACGGCGCAAACGGCACCGGTCTGAAATGAGCGTGTGGGCACCCCTCACGCCGATGCTGGTGGGTCCAGGCGGGTGGGGCGTCGTGCCAAGTACCCCCGGCCCCATTGCGGAGAGGGGATACCGATAGCACTGCGAGCGGAGGCTCAAGTGATGATGGCGCCGTGCAAAAGCTTCTGATCGATGAACAGCGACCACTGCGTGCCAGGCAATCTCGCGCGGCGACGATACATCACTCCGATGGCAGGAGCACGTCCTCGCTCGGTTCGACGGGTCAAAATCGGCATCATCACGATCGAAAATCGAGTGCCCGCGGACGCGCAGTGTGCCGGACGTCCAAATCGAATTCGTTGCTTCCGATTTGCTTCCGATTGCTGTGGGGAATCCCGTCGTTAGGAGGCGTATCGAGCAATTAGGCCGCAACTTCAATTGCTTGGATGGTGGGCGTGACAGGGATTGAACCTGTGACCCCTACGATGTCAACGTAGTGCTCTCCCGCTGAGCTACACGCCCATCCGAAGCCGCGCATACACCACATTTGGTCTGGTGCGTCAATAGCGCGCAAAGCGTCGAATCGGCCGGCCTGGAACGAGGCGCAGGAAATCGGGCGCGCCGCAACTCGGCGCTCAGGCGGCCTGCAGCATCTTCTCGACCTCGTTGACGAGATCGCGCAGGTGGAACGGCTTCGACAGCACCTTGGCGTCCTTCGGCGCTTTCGAATCCGGGTTGAGCGCCACCGCCGCAAAGCCGGTGATGAACATCACCTTGAGGTCGGGATCGATCTCGGTGGCGCGGCGGGCGAGCTCGATGCCGTCCATCTCCGGCATGACGATGTCGGTCAGCAGCAGCGAGAACGGCTCCTCGCGCAGCCGCTCATAGGCGCTGGCGCCATTGTCGAAATCGCGACGTCGTAGCCGGCCCGCTCCAGCGCCTTGACCAGGAAGCGGCGCATGTCGTCATCGTCTTCCGCCAGGAGAATTCGTGCCATGTGTCCCGTCCGAATCACGACGCCAGCGGCCGCGACGCGAGCCCGATTAACCATATTCTGTATATGAGAGGGCGAGGGTAAACATCAAGTGAACGGACGGCGATGGCAGTCCCATCCTTGCACGGGGCCGGCAGGCTCCACGGCTGGACAGCGCCGGCGCGCAGATGGCACGGTCGCGGCCATGACAGACGCATGGTTCGTTGCAGACAGGCGTCATGACGCCGGCCGACGATTTTGCGGCGGTGCCGCCGTTCGAAGTCCGCAGCTCGCGCCGACCAGCGCGTCCCCTTCGTCTTCAACTCCCCGCACAGCGGCCGCTACTATCCCGACCGCTTCCTGTCGATGACCCGGCTCGACCGCAACGCGATCCGCCGCTCGGAGGATTGCTTCGTCGACGAGCTGTTCGGCGCCGCCGTGCCGCTCGGCGCGCCGCTGCTCGCCGCCAATTTTCCGCGCGCCTATCTCGACGTCAACCGCGAGCCGTGGGAACTCGATCCGCGCATGTTCGCCGAGCCGGTGCCGTCCTTCGCCAACATCCGCTCGGCGCGCGTCGCCGGCGGGCTCGGCACGGTGCCGAAGCTGGTCGGCGAGGGGCTCGACATCTATTCCGGCCGGCTGCCGCTCGCCGAGGCGCTCGGCCGCATCGAGGCGGTCTACAAGCCCTATCACGACGCGCTGAAGCAGCTGATCGCCGCGCACCCACGCGCGCTTCGGCTTCGCCGTGCTGATCGACTGCCATTCGATGCCGGCCTCGATCCGCGTCGGCGACAGCGGCGTGCAGGCCGGACTTCATCATCGGCGACCGCTTCGGCGCGTCGGCGACGCGCGGCGCTGACCGAGCAGGCGATCGGCCTGCTGATCGCGATGGGCTACACCGTCGCCCACAACAAGCCCTATGCCGGCGGCTTCATCACCGAGCATTACGGGCGGCCGGGCGCGCGGCCTGCATGCGCTGCAGATCGAGGTCAATCGCGGCCTCTACATGAACGAGCGGACGTTTCAGAAATCGAGCGGCTTCGACGCGCTGGCCGACGATCTGGCGCGCTTCATCGCCGACCTGATGGCGATCCCGGAGTATCATTTCACGGGCCTGCCGCTCGCCGCCGAATAGAGCCGTCTCGGGCAGCAAGGCCGGCATAAAAAAGACCGCATCGTTTGCACGACGCGGTCGAAGTCTAGGGAGGAAACGCCCAAGGAGGGCATGGACAGAGCGAATCTGTCCGCTAATAAGCTTATTGTGCGCTGCACAAATGTCAAGCTTCATTCGCCGATTTTTAAATAGAGTGAAGAAATCGATGCAATTCGCCATGGGCGTGGCATTCCTGCATCACGCGCAACGAGGTGTTGGAATGAACGATCACGGCGGAATTCTTGCGCCGCATCGCGGCGGCTGCGGCGGCCGAGACGCTGCCGCGCTTTCGCGCGCAGGGCGCAGTCGCCAACAAGGAAGCGGCCGGGTTCGATCCGGTCACCGAGGCCGATCGCGAGGCCGAGCACGCGATCAAGGCATTGATCCTGAAGGAATTTCCCGGATCACGGCATCCTCGGCGAGGAGCACGGCATCGAAAACGCCGACAGCCGCCATGTCTGGGTGATCGATCCGATCGACGGCACGCGCGCCTTCATTTCCGGCGCTGCCGGTCTGGGGCACGCTGGTCGGACTGACCATCGACGGCGAGGCGGTCGCCGGGCTGATGGCGCAGCCCTTCACCGGCGAACTGTTCTACGCCGACCGATTCGGCCGCCCACTACGAGGGCCCGGGCGGGCCGCGCATCCTGAAGACGCGCGCCGACGACGCGGCTGGCCGACGCGACGCTGTTCACGACGACGCCGGCGCTGTTCCAGGGCGCCAAGCGGCGCGCGCTACGACCGGCTCGAGAAGCTCGGTGCGGCTCGCCCGCTACGGCACCGATTGCTACGCCTTCGCCATGGTGGCGGCCGGCCATGTCGACATCGTCGTCGATCCCGGGCTGAAGCCCTACGACATCGTCGCGCTGATCCCGATCATCGAGAAGGCCGGCGGCGTGGTGACGACGTTCGATGGCAGGCCGGCCGAGAACGGCGGCGACATCCTCGCTGCGGCGACGCCGGAACTGCACGAGGCGGCGCTGGAGCTGCTCAACCAGGGCCGATGAGCGCGCGAATCGGCTCGACCGATCAGCCGTCGTATGCCGCCGGCCGTCGCTGCCCGGCACGAAGGCATCGAAGGCCGCGAGCAGCTGCTCGCGGTAGAGGTCCGCCTCCTGCAGAAGCTCGTGGCGGGCGCCGTCGATGGTGAGCAGCGTGGCCCGAGCGCAGCCGCCGGACGATAGCGCTCGATCGCCGGCGTCGAGACGACCCGTCAGCGCCGGCGGCGATGAACAGCATCGGGATCGTGCATCCGGGCGATGAATTCGGGTCCTGCACCGTCTCCACGGCGATGCAGGCGGCCCGCAGCCAGGCGACCGTCGGCCCGCCGAGCGCCAGCTGCGGGATAGGTCTCGTAGATCTCCGGTTGCGGCGATAGCGGCGCGTCGTCGGTGGTCAGCACATTGTCGGCGAAGGGCTTGGGCTCGCGCGACCGCGCTGCCGCCGAGGCTGACATGCTGCCGAGCCCCAGCCAATAGAGCGTGCGTGGCCACGCGGCGGATCGTCGTTCATCGACAGCGGAAAGCCGGTCAGCGAAATCAGCGGCGCGCAGCAGCACCATGCGGCGCACCCGGTTGATCAGGCGCGGCGCGGCGAGCAGCGCCACCAGCGCCCCGGCGAGTGGGCGAGCAGTAGAACGGGCCGCGGCAGTCAGGCATCACGACGCTCATCGAAGAACCGCTCGAGATCGTCGCACATAGCTGTCGAAACGGTCGATGTGGCCCCGCTGCGGATTTCGCAGCATCCGGTCTGAGAGCGCCCTGTCCGCGCCAGTCGAACGATGCGCCGACGGTAAAGCCGCGCGCGGTGAGGTCGCCGACCGTCTCGAAATATTTCTCGATGCATTCGTTGCGGCCCGGCAGCAGCACGACCGTGCCCTTGAATGCGGCCCGCTGCCGCGAAAACAGGCGTAACGGATCCTCTTGCCGTCTTGCGCGGCGATCATGCCGGCGCTCGCCACCGGCGGCATCGGATTGTCCGGGGTCTCGTGAAACAGCGGAAAGTCGGTCATCGCCACGGCGTCACATCGGCGTCGAGTTCGGCTCCTGGGATAGGCAGCGATGTTTGCGATGAGCAAGGAGCCGCGTGGGGCAAGCGATCCTGGCGGATCGAAGGCCGGAAGCCGTGTCGGCGGCCCTCGGCCTCTGTCGATCCGGAGGAAGGGACGTTACACCCGGACGGCATGCGGGATGTCGGCAAAAGCCGCATCACCTCGATGGAGCGATTGTAAACGAGCCTGGCTGAACGGCGGCCGAAGCGGCGGTTCATCCGGCGTTCATTGTCGGCATGAGGACCCTTCGCATGCGGCCTCGGACAGGGCTGCAGACCCTCTTGAAATCACCTTTCGGGGTTCCCAAATCACCGCTGTGGCCGCCGTCGGACGGGGCCGCTGGTATCGCTGGAAGTCGCCCGTCGCGGGATCCGCGAGATGCCAACCGCAAACCGTGTTGCTCAACAGGAGAACAGACCATGCGTCACGTTGATTTTTCGCCGCTTTATCGCTCCACCGTCGGTTTCGACCGGCTCTTCACCATGCTCGATTCGCTGGCGCAGCCCGACGGCGGGCAGACCTATCCGCCCTACAATATCGAGCGCACCGGCGAGGACGCCTACCGCATCCGCATGGCCGTCGCCGGCTTCTCGGAAGAGGACATCTCGATTGAGGCCCATCGCAACGTGCTGACCGTGAAGGGCGAGCGCAAGGAAGAGACCGAACGAGGACGGTGCCGAGCTGCTCTATCGCGGCATTGCCGGCCGCTCTTCGAGCGTCGCTTCCAGCTTGCCGACCACGTCGACGTAACCGGCGCGCAGCTGAAGAACGGCCTGCTGCACATCGATCTCAAGCGCAACATCCCCGAGGAGATGAAGCCGCGCAAGGTCGAGATCAGCAAGGCGCCAGCGACAACGCCAAGCAGATCGAGGCGAAGGTCGCGCCGTAAATCTGGTCGGGATCTTATCCGATCGGGAGCGGCGCCTGCGGGCGCCGCTTTTTTGTTGTCCTCGCCTCACCTGAAAAGAGCTGCGAACCCGTCGATATCGGCCGCCGTGGTGGCGAAGCTTGTGACCAGCCGGCACAGCGTCTCGTCGGGACCGATTTCGCCTGCCGATGCGTGCGGAATTGCCCAGGGGTAAGAAAATCGCCTCCCGCTTCAGCCGGCCGAAAAGCTCGCGGTTCATCACCGCGAACACCTCGTTCGCTTCCGGCTGCCAGGCAAGCCTGAGCGCGTTCGAGGCGGCGATGCGGCCGGCCAGCCGGCCTGCCATCGCATTGGCGTGCGCCGCAAGTCTCCAGCCAAAGCCCGTCGGCGAAATAGGCTTCGAACTGGGCAGCCACGAAGCGGGATTTGGAAAACAGCTGAGCGGCGCGCTTGCGCAGAAAGCCGAAGTCGCGGGCACGGCCGGGGTCGAACAGCACCACCGCCTCGGCGCACCAGCAGCCGTTCTTGGTGCCGCCGAACGACATGATGTCGACGCCGCGCTTCCAGGTCATCTCGGCCGGCGTCGCCTCCAGCGCGACCAAGGCGTTGGCGAAACGCGCCCCGTCCATGTGAAACAACAGTCCATGCGATCGGGCGATCTCGCCGATCTCGGCGATGGCCGCGAGCGGGTAGACGGTTCCCGCCTCGGTCGCCTGGGTCACGGTCACCGCCGTCGGCTGGCCGGCATGGAAATTGTCCGTGCCCAGGCGGGCGAGGACATGTCTCAATCGTGCGGGATCGATGCGGCCGAGATCACCGTCGATCGGCTGTACCCGACAGCCGCCGCTCAGATATTCGCTGGCTCCGCATTCGTCTTCCAGCACATGGGCTTCGCGATGGGCAAAAGCCACCCCGCCTGGCCTGGCGGCAGCGGTCAGCGCCAAAGCATTCGCGGCCGTGCCGGTGGCGACGAAGAACACCGCCACCTCGCGCTCGAAAATCGCGTTGAACCGCTCCGCAACAGCGCGATCGAGCCGGCTTGCTCCATAGGCCTCGGCAAAGCCCGCAGCATGGTGAGACAGGCCGGCGGCGATTTTGGGATGAGCGCCGGCCCAGTTGTCGGAAGCGAGGAAAATCATGCAGCGCCCTTGTTGTCGCCCGGTTAGGGACACGCTTCTAGCAACCGGGGGCCCGCTCGGGAAGGCTTATGGATCAGCCCGGCCCTCGGCCCCCGGAACGAAGCTTTCGCCAGGGGAGCTTTTGGCGCAGTTTTCTTTCGCGAGGACGCGAGATTTTTTGCATTTCCGTCTTGCGGCAGCGCGGTTTATCTGCCATAAAATTTAGGACAGGAGTGCTGTCTTAATTTATCCGGCAGACGGCGCGCAGTTCGGGCTAGTATGGCCGTTCGGCTGTCGACGCGGATGTCGGTCGAAACCTTGTTTTGATTGTTGCGGCCGGCTCCAGCACACTTGCGGCAAACGGACAATCCGCTTGATCAAGAGCCATCCCGGCCCCAAAGGCAGGGCGGTACGGAGGAAGCGACGATGACGATGAGAACGCCGTCAGCCACCACGGTCGAACGCTCGGCCGCGACGGCGAAATCCGCTTGCCCGGAACACTTTGCCGTTGCCGGCCTCTACGATCCGCGCAAGGAGCATGACGCGTGCGGCGTCGGCTTCATCGTGCAGATGAAGGGCATCAAGTCGCATGTGATCGTCGAGGATGGTCTCGCCATGCTCAAGAACCTCACCCATCGGGGCGCCGTCGGCGCCGATCCGCTGATGGGCGATGGTGCCGGCATGCTGGTTCAGATCCCCGACCGGTTCTTCCGCGAGGAGATGGCCCGACAAGGCGTGGAGCTGCCGCCGGCCGGCCACTATGCCGTCGGCCATCTGTTCATGCCGCGTGATCCCGAACTCAGGGCCCATATCGAGACCGTATTTGCCGAGGCGGCCCACGCGGAAGGCCAGCCTCTGATCGGCTTCCGTGACGTCCCGGTCGACAATTCCTCGCTGTCCAAGGCGCCCGACATCGCCGCCTCGGAGCCGGTGCACCGTCAGGTGTTCATCGGCCGCGATCCGGCAATCGCCAGCGACGACGAGTATGAGCGCCGGCTCTATATCCTTCGCAAGGTCGTCTCCGGGCGCATCTACGAGGAGACCGGGGGCCGCGACAACGGCTTCTACACCGTCTCGCTGTCGTCGCGGACGATTGTCTATAAGGGCATGTTCCTCGCCTATCAGCTCGGGGCCTACTACCAGGATCTCACCGATCCCCGTTTCGAAACGGCGCTGGCCCTGGTCCACCAGCGCTTTTCGACCAACACCTTCCCGTCGTGGAAGCTCGCTCATCCCTACCGGATGGTCGCCCACAATGGCGAGATCAACACCCTGCGCGGCAACGTCAACTGGATGGCGGCGCGCCAGGCATCGGTGGATTCGGAACTGTTCGGCAACGACATCTCGAAGCTGTGGCCGATCTCCTACGAAGGCCAGTCCGACACCGCTTGCTTCGACAATGCGCTCGAGTTCCTGACCCAAGGCGGCTACAGCCTGGCACACGCCATGATGATGCTGATCCCGGAAGCGTGGGCCGGCAACAAGCAGATGGGCGCGGACCGCAAGGCTTTCTACGAGTATCACGCGGCGCTTATGGAGCCGTGGGACGGGCCGGCTTCCGTCACCTTCACCGACGGCCGCCAGATCGGCGCCACGCTTGACCGCAACGGCCTGCGCCCCGCCCGCTATATCGTTACCGACGACGACCGCGTCATCATGGCCTCCGAGGCCGGCGTGCTGCCGGTGCCGGAAGGCTCGATCGTCAAGAAGTGGCGCCTGCAGCCCGGGCGCATGCTGCTGATCGACCTCGACCAGGGCCGCATCATCACCGACGAGGAGATCAAGTCGGAGATCGGCTCGCGGCACCCGTATCGGCAGTGGCTCGCCAACACCCAGCTGATCCTCGAGGAGCTGAAGCCGGTCGAGCCGCGCGCCTTGCGCAAGGACGTCACGCTTCTCGACCGCCAGCAGGCGTTCGGCTACACCCAGGAAGACACCAAGCTGTTGATGTCGCCGATGGCGACCACCGGCCAGGAAGCGGTCGGCTCGATGGGCACCGACACGCCGATCTCGGCGATGTCGGACAAGTCGAAGCTGCTCTACACCTACTTCAAGCAGAATTTTGCCCAAGTCACCAATCCGCCGATCGATCCGATCCGCGAGGAGCTGGTGATGAGCCTGGTGTCGTTCATCGGGCCGCGGCCGAACATCTTCGACCTGGTCGGGAACTCCAGGCGCAAGCGCCTCGAAGTGCGCCAGCCGATCCTGACCAACGGCGACCTCGAGAAGATCCGCTCGATCGGGCATACCGAGGACCGCTTCGACACCAAGACCATCGACATCACCTATGGTGCGGCCGAAGCGGCGACCGGCATGCTCGGCGCCGTCGACCGGCTGTGCGAGCGTGCCGAGGCAGCCGTTGCCGGCGGCTACAATATCATCATCCTATCCGATCGGCAGGTCGGCCCCGACCGCATCGCCATCCCCGCGCTGCTCGCCACGGCGGCCGTCCACCATCATCTCATCCGCAAGGGGCTGCGCACCTCCGTCGGCCTGGTGGTCGAATCGGGCGAGCCGCGCGAGGTGCACCATTTCTGCTGCTTGGCCGGCTACGGCGCCGAGGCGATCAACCCCTATCTGGCCTTCGATACGCTGCTCGACATGCACCGCCGCGGCGAGATGCCGAAGGAGGTCGACGAGCACGAGGTGGTGTCGCGCTACATCAAGTCGATCGGCAAGGGCATTCTCAAGGTGATGTCCAAGATGGGCATCTCGACCTACCAGTCCTATTGCGGTGCGCAGATCTTCGATGCCGTCGGGCTGAAGTCGGAGTTTGTCGACAAGTTCTTCTTCGGCACGGCAACCACGATCGAGGGCGTCGGCGTCGAAGAGATCGCCGACGAGACGGTCAGCCGCCACGCCGATGCATTCGGCGAAGACCCGGTTCTCAAGACGACGCTCGAGGTCGGCGGCGAGTATATGTACAGGATGCGCGGCGAGGCGCATATCTGGTCGCCCGACGCGGTGGCGACGCTGCAGCACGCGGTGCGCAAGGGTTCGTGGGACACCTTCAAGCAATATTCGGCCGAGATCGACAGCGTCACCGCGCGCGCGCAGACCATCCGCGGCCTGTTCCGCCTCAAGCTTGCCGAGGAGACCGGGCGTGCCCCGCTGCCGCTCGAGGCGGTGGAGCCGGCGGCCGACATCGTCAAGCGCTTCTCGACCGGGGCGATGTCGTTCGGGTCTATCTCGCGCGAGGCGCACACCACGCTGGCGCGCGCCATGAACGCCATCGGCGGCAAGTCCAACACCGGTGAAGGCGGCGAGGAGGCGGACCGCTACCTGCCGCTGCCCGGCGGCGGCGCCAACCCCGAACGTTCGGCGATCAAGCAGGTCGCGTCGGGTCGGTTCGGGGTCACCGCCGAATATTTGGTCAACTCCGACGTCATGCAGATCAAGGTGGCGCAGGGAGCCAAGCCCGGCGAGGGCGGTCAGCTGCCCGGGCACAAGGTCGATGCCACCATCGCCAAGGTGCGCCATTCGACTCAGGGCGTGGGGCTGATCTCGCCGCCGCCGCATCACGACATCTATTCGATCGAGGATCTGGCGCAGCTCATCTACGATCTGAAGAACGTCAATCCGGCAGCCGACGTCTCGGTCAAGCTGGTGTCCGAAGTCGGGGTAGGCACGGTGGCGGCCGGCGTCGCCAAGGCACGGGCCGACCACATCACCATCTCCGGTTATGACGGCGGCACCGGTGCCTCGCCGCTCACCTCGATCAAGCACGCCGGCTCGCCGTGGGAGATGGGCCTGGCGGAGACCCACCAGACCCTGGTGCTCAACGGCTTGCGCAGCCGGGTGGCGCTGCAGGTCGACGGCGGCTTGCGCACCGGCCGCGACGTCATCATCGGGGCGCTGCTTGGGGCCGACGAGTTCGGCTTCTCGACTGCGCCGCTGATCGCGGCGGGCTGCATCATGATGCGCAAGTGCCACCTGAACACCTGCCCGGTCGGCGTCGCTACCCAGGATCCGGTGCTTCGCAAGCGCTTCAAGGGCACGCCCGAGCACATCATCAACTTCTTCTTCTACGTCGCCGAAGAGGTGCGGCAGCTGCTCGCCGACATGGGCTACAACCGTCTCGACGAGGTCATCGGCCAGTCCGACCTGCTCGCCAAGGAGGAGATGGTCGCCCACTGGAAGGCGCGCGGGCTCGATTTCTCCAGGATCTTCTTCGGCCCGATGCCCCGGCCGCGGCGACGCATTGGACGGAGCGCCAGAACCACCCGATCGACGACGTGCTCGACCGCAAGCTGATCGAGGCGGCGCGCCCCGCGCTGGAGGCGCGCCAGGCGGTCAGCATCGAGATGCCGATCCGCAATGTCGACCGCTCGACCGGCGCCATGCTGTCGGGCGAGGTGGCCAAGCGCTTCCGCCACAAGGGTCTGCGGGAAGACACCATTCAGATCAAGCTGATCGGTACCGCCGGGCAATCGTTCGGCGCCTTCCTGGCGCGCGGTATCTCCTTCGAGCTGGTCGGCGACGGCAACGACTATGTCGGCAAGGGCCTGTCGGGCGGGCGCATCGTCATCCGCCCCCCGGAGGACGGCCGCATCGTCGCGGAAGAGTCGATCATCATCGGCAACACGGTGCTCTATGGCGCCACGGAAGGCGAATGCTACTTCCGCGGTGTCGCCGGCGAGCGCTTTGCCGTGCGCAATTCCGGAGCCGCGGCGGTTGTCGAAGGCGTCGGCGACCACGGCTGCGAATACATGACGGGCGGTGTCGTGGTCGTGCTCGGCCGCACCGGGCGCAACTTCGCCGCCGGCATGTCGGGCGGGGTCGCCTATGTGCTCGACCAGGAAGGCGACTTCGCCGAACGCTGCAATATGGCGATGGTCGAGCTCGAGCCGGTGCCCGAAGAGGACGACATGCTGGAGAAGCTCCACCATCATGGCGGCGACATCGACCACAAGGGCCGCGTCGACGTCTCGGGCGACATGACCAGCCACGATGAGGAGCGGCTCTATCAGCTGATCGTCAACCACGTGCACTACACCGGCTCGGCGCGCGGCAAGGCGATCCTGGAGGATTGGGCGAGCTTCCGGCCGAAATTCCGCAAGGTGATGCCGGTCGAGTACCGCCGGGCGCTGATCGAGATGGAGCGCATGCGGCTCGGCGTGGCGGCGGAGTAGATTCCCGCCGCCGACGTGCATCTCTCTCGCGCGGCATGGACAACCGAAGTTTGGTAGCTGGGCCGGCCCCGGCTAATATGGGGAAAGGATCAAGGAGACCGGTGAAATGGCCGTGACCGAGGAGCAGCAGAGAATCGTCTCGGACCCAGAGGTGATGATGGGCAAGCCGACCGTGCGGGGCACCCGCATTACCGTCGAGCACATCTTGCGCATGTCGGCAGCCGGCCTTTCGGTGGAAGACTTGCTCGCCGAGCATCCGAATCTGACGAAGGACGACATTCTTGCTGCCCATGCCTTCGCTGCGGATTACTTGCGCGATCGCGGCGCGGATGCTGCCGAGTGAATGGCAAGGTTCCTGGCGGACGAATGTGTCTGGCTGGCCCTGGTCAAGGCATTGCGCGGTGCCGGACACGACGTCATTTCTGCTGCGGAAGTCGCCCCAGGAATGACCGACGCTGCGGTGCTGGCCACTTCAGTCCGACGGCGGCAGATCCTGATCACCGAGGACGCCGATTTCGGCAGGTTGGTATTCGCGGGTGGCCACCAAGCGGAAGGGATCGTGGTCGTTCGCTTTGCGCAATTCAGGGGGTCAAGACCGGATGTTGTGAGAGCTATCGTAGAGCGGCTGACAGAAGCGGAAAGTCGCTTGGTCGGCCATTTGACAACGATCGAAGCGGACGGAATACGGCAGCGGAGGCTTCCGCGTCGTCCTAGCGAGTAGGTTGGAATGGGCAAGGTGACAGGGTTTCTCGAGATCGACCGGCAGGTGCACAAGTACCAGCCGGCCTCCGATCGCATCCGGCACTTCCGCGAGTTCACCTTGCCGATGTCGGACAAGGAGGTGGAGAAACAGGCAGCGCGCTGCATGGACTGCGGGGTGCCCTATTGCCACGGCCCGACCGGCTGCCCGATCCACAACCAGATCCCGGACTGGAACGACCTCGTCTACAATGGCGACTGGGACAGTGCGATCCGCAACCTCCATTCGACCAACAACTTTCCGGAGTTCACCGGGCGCATCTGTCCGGCGCCGTGCGAGGAAGCCTGCACGCTGAACCTCGAAGACATCCCGGTCGCCATCAAGACGATCGAGCAGGCGCTGGCCGACAAGGCCTACGAGACCGGGCACATCCGCCCCCAGCCCGCCGCCCACAAGACCGGCCGGCGGGTGGCGGTGATCGGCTCGGGACCGGCAGGGATGGCCGGGGCCCAGCAGCTTGGCCGGGCCGGCCACGACGTCCACCTGTTCGAGCGCGAAAGCCGTCCCGGCGGCCTGATGCGCTACGGCATTCCGGACTTCAAGATGGAGAAGCACTTCATCGACCGGCGGGTCGAGCAGATGCAGGGCGAAGGCGTGACCTTCCAATGCGGCGTCAATGTCGGCGTCGACCGGCCGGCCGCCGTGCTGCTCCAGGAATTCGACGCCGTGCTCTATTGCGGCGGCTCGGAAACGCCGCGCCCGGCCGGCATTCCGGGCTCGGATCTGACGGGCGTGTTCGATGCCATGCCCTATCTCGTCCAGCAGAACCGACGCGTCGCCGGCGAGGACATCCAGTCGCGTGCCTGGCGCGCCCCGCCGATCCATGCCGGCGGCAAGCACGTCGTCGTGGTCGGCGGCGGCGACACCGCCTCCGACTGCATCGGCACGGCCTTCCGCCAGGGCGCGGTCAGGGTGACGCAGCTCGACATCCGGCCGCAGCCGCCGGAACGCGAAGACAAGCTGACCGTCTGGCCCTATTGGGCGACCAAGATGCGGACGTCCTCCTCGCAGGCCGAGGGCGCCGAGCGCGAGTTCCAGGTCGCCACGCTGGAGTTCATCGGCGAAGAGGGCGATCTGATCGGCGTGCGCTGCTGCGAGGTCGATGACAGGCGCCAGCCGATCGCCGGCACCGACTTCGTCATCCGCGCCGACCTCGCCTTCATCGCCATCGGCTTTGCCGGCCCGTTCGGCGACGCCGTGCTGCACGAGCTGGGCGATGCGCTGAGCCTCAGCGTCGACAGCCGCCGTTCCAGGAACATCGCTGCCAATGAGCGGGACTACCGGACAAGCGTCGACCGCCTGTTCGTGGCCGGCGACGCCCGCCGCGGCCAGTCGCTGGTGGTGTGGGCGATCCGCGAGGGGCGCCAGGCGGCGCGCGCGATCGACGAAATGCTGATGGGCGCGTCGGTGCTGCCGCGCTGATGGGCGACTGGCAGGTGCGCCGGGCCACGGCCGGCGATGTCGCCGACATCATGCGCCTGGAGCGCGGACCGGGCTATGAGGCGCTCGTCAACCGCTGGGCGGAAGGCGAGCATTGCGGCGCCCTGTCGGACCCGCGCTTTGCCTATTTTCTCGGCCTTGCCGACGGCGTGCCGGTCGGGTTTGCGTTGCTCCGCGGTTGGCGGGCGCCGGACCGGGTGACATATCTCAAGCGCATCGCCGTGGCGCAGCCCGGTGCCGGCACCGGTCGCCGGCTGCTCGGCGAGGTCGTCGACCGGGTGTTCAGCGAAACCGACGCCTGGCGGTTCTGGCTTGGCGTGTTCACCGACAATCTGCGTGCCCAGAGTGCCTATCGCGCCGTCGGCTTCCGCCCGGAAGGGGTGACGCGCGGCAGCGCCTATTTCGGCGGCGAGAACCGCGACGAGACGATCATGTCGATGCTGCGCCCGGAATGGCAGGCGTCGACGCGGGCGCTGCACTGCGGCGAAGCCCGATCCTAGAGCGGATCACCGTTTCTGAGAATCGGTGCTCCCCTCTAAGTCTTTGTTTTTCCGCAATTCCGTCAATTGGCGGCAGCTGCGCCCGAGGTCACCGGCACGGCTTGCGGGTCTTGGGCGACGGGAGGCGCTGCCGCGGCCTTGGGCGAGCCCGAAAAATCGTCGGCACGGCCAGGCGAGGCCGCCGGTCCGATCCCCTCGATCGCCAGCTTCTCGGCCGGGGTTCGCGGCTTTTCCCGCGGCCGTGTGTCGTAGCCCAACAGATCGGCGCCGCCGTCGAGCTCCGGATCGGACAACGAGATCGGCGCAGTCCGGTCGATCTTGGCGATGGCGTCGGGGTCGCGCGCCAAGTCGGGAACGACGGCCGGGCCCGGCGCGCCGGCGGTCGGCGGCGGCAGCGTGCCGAGGATCTTCTCGAGCGGCTTCTCGGCATAGAAGGCGAGCTTACGCTTGCCGTCATCGGTGAAGTTGACGCCGTCGCTGGTGCGCAGCTTGACCGGCTGGCCGTTGACGTCGGGCCCTGACAGCACGAACGCCCCGTTCTCGTCGACGAATCCATCCCAGACGTCGACGAACTCGTCCTTGGCGTTCTCCGCGACGCTGCGGTAGATGTCGTTGAAGGCGAGCATGTCGGAGCTCATGCTGGCCGCCTTGAAGGACGGCATGCCGACCCAGACCAGCGGCACCTTCTTGTCCGCCACCGCCGCCGCAAACAGCGTCGCGCGCGCCTCGTATTCCTTCAGCCAAGCGTCGCTGCCCTTTTCCTCACGCGCCTCGCCGATGCGCATCTGCTGGCGGTCGTTGGAGCCCAGCATCATCACCACCGCCGCGGGTTTGACCTCGTCGATCAGGCTGGCCACCTCACTCGGCCAGTCATAGTGATCGTCGCGCACGAAGCCCGAGGAGCCTTCCGTCTTGTCGACCACCGTAACGGTCGGCGATTGCGCATAGGCCTCGGCGAGACCCTCGGCCAGCCTGGATCCCAGGAAGTCGCCGACCACCAGCACGATCCGCGCGTCGGCCGCCTTGGCGACCTCGGCGGGAGGCTGCGCGTCGCCCGGCTGGTAGAGCCGCCTGGCGGACGGGGCGCGGCGCACCTTGACGGCCTTCTTGCGCGGCTTGGCCGGCCTGATCTGGCGCGGCGGCTCCGGATAGTCGCCGAACAGCAGGCGCTGCAGGAAGTTGCGGCGCGGCCGCAAATCGTCCTGCGCGACGGCGTCGGAGACCGCCGCCAAAGCGAGCGGCAAAACGATGAGCGCGGCAAGCATCAGCGCGCCGTGGCGGCGCCAAGACCTGTCCGTGCTGCCGCTCTGCCTGACCCTCAACACGGAAACCCTTTTCGACCCGAACGCACCGAACTCGCCGGCTGCCTATCATAGGGGGTTCACCCTGCGATGACAGCCAGCCGGCATTCAACTTTTCGGATCATGGTTTCGGCGCCGCTGCAACTCTGAAATGACGCCGATCGCAGGCGCGGGCGCGCTAGCGCCGGCGCAGGGTCTTCAGCACTTCCATGCTCGGGTTGCCGTCCGGGTCAAGGCCCTGCTGCGCCTGGAACGCCTTGATGGCCTGCCGCGAGCCTTCGCCGATGCGCCCGTCGGCCTTGCCGTCATAATAGCCATAGGCGGTCAGGCGTTGCTGCAGCTCCTGGCGCTCGGCGAAGGTCAGCTTGGTGAACGGCCGCTGCCAGTCTTGGACGAGTCCGTTCGAGCCGGCGATCTCGTCGGCGAGCAAGGCCGACCGCCAAGGCGTATTTGTCGGCGTTGTTGTATCGCTTGATGACGAAGAAGTTGCTGGTCATCAGGAAGGCGGGGCCGCCGCGCCCGTCGGGCACCTTGAGCACCGCTTTGTCGGACAGGTTCCTGAACGGCCGTGCCGTTGGCGCGGGCAACGCCGAGGCTCTGCCACTTGGCAAGGCTCAGGCTGCCGCCCGGCAGCTTGCCGGCCGGCAAGGTCACCTCGTAGCCCCAGGTCTTGCCCGGCTGCCAGCCGCTCTTGCGCAACAGATTGGCAGCGGTCGCCAGCGCGTCCGGCACCGAATTCCAGATGTCGCGGCGGCCGTTGCCGTCGGCGTCGACGGCGTAACGCCTGGTAGCTGGTCGGAATGAACTGGGTGTGGCCCATCGCGCCGGCCCAGGACCCGGTCAAATGGCTCTCGTCGATGTCGCCGCTTTGCAGGATCTTGAGCGCGGCGATCAGCTGGGTGCGCGCGAATTTGGCGCGGGCGGGATCGCCATAGGCAAGGGTGGCCAGCGAGCGGACCACGCTGCGCATCGCCTTCGGGTTCTTCAGCGTGTCGCCGTAATTCGATTCCATCGACCAGATCGCCAGAAGGATGTCGCGATCGACGCCGTAGCGCTGCTCGATCCGGTCGAGCCACGGCTTCCATTTGCGGGCCATCTGCTGGCCGACCGTGACCGACTGCTCATGCACGCGATTGTCGAAATAATCCCATACCGGCGCGGTGAATTCCGGCTGGGTGCGCGCCTTCTCCAGCACCTCCGGGTCGGGATCGGTGACGCCGCGGAAGGCGCGGTCATAGGTCGTGCCCGAAACGCCGCTCTTGGCCGCGACGGCGCGAAAACCCGCTACCCACTGGCGGAAGCCGGCATCGGCCGAGGCCGGCCCAGCTGTGAGGCCCAGCCACAGCGTCAAGCCAAGCGCCGTCACCGCGACGCTGCGAAGCCCTGCTCTGTTGCGTGCCAACATCGAACTCTCCCCAGGCGCAGAAAAGGAAGTTTCATCATTGACGTATGCTGGTTAGGATTTGGTTTACCATGGAGGTCATTGGGGTAATAATTTGACGGCGCCGTCGGCAGCTTACGCCAGAATTGAAGCGTTGCCTTCAACATTCAGCAGGGCAGGGGAAACATGTCGGGCAATTGTTCCTAACCAATGCCAAAGCGCAAAGGGCATCAAGCATGAAGAGAGTTCGCAAGGCAGTCTTCCCCGTGGCCGGTCTCGGAACGCGTTTTCTTCCGGCCACCAAGGCCGTCCCGAAGGAGATGCTCACTGTGGTCGATCGGCCCGTCATCCAATATGTCGTCGACGAGGCGCGCGAAGCGGGGATCGAGCATTTCATCTTCGTCACCGGCCGCAACAAGACGGTGATCGAGGATCATTTCGACGTTCAGTTCGAGCTCTACAACACGCTGGCCCAGCGCGGGAAGGACGAGCAGCTCGCCCGGCTGCAGCGGCTGCAGCCGGCGCCGGGGACCGACGAGCTACACCCGTCAGCAGGTGCCGCTCGGGCTCGGACACGCCGTGTGGTGCGCCCGCGACATCGTTGGCGATGAGCCGTTCGCGCTGCTTCTGCCCGACATGATCATGCAGGCCGAGAAGAGCTGCACGCGCGCCATGGTAGAGCTCTACCAGAACACCGGCGGCAACATCATCGGCGTGCAGGAATGCAATCCGGCCGAGACCCACAAATACGGCATCGTCGGCCGCGGCGACACCACCTCGACCGGCTTCGAGATCACCGGCATGGTCGAGAAGCCGAAGCCGGAGGCCGCGCCCGTCGAACCTGTTCATCAATGGCCGCTACATCCTCCAGCCGGAGATCTTCGGGCTGCTGGAAAAGCAGGAACGCGGTGCCGGCAACGAGATCCAGCTCACCGACGCGATGCTCAAGCTGATGGAGAATCAATCGTTCTTCGGCTACCATTTCAGGGCCGCACGTTCGATTGCGGCGCCCCGGACGGCTTTGTCGAGGCCAATGTCGCGTTCGCCCTGTCGCGCCCCGACATCTATCACCAGATCGCCGATTTCCTCCGCGCCCTGGTCGACGAGATGAAGCCGGCCGAGCAGCGCAGCGCAAGCTGAACGAGGTTCGCCTCAGCGCTGCAGCTTGAGCCCGAGATAGACGCTGTCGGCGTTGTAGGTGCGGTCGGGAAGGTCGCTCACCTGGCGTTCATGTCTGGCGCGGGCGACCAGCCCGGTGGTCCGGTTGAGCCAATAGGTGCCGCCGGCCTCAGCCGAGATCAGCCGGTCATGGCCGTCGGTGCCGGCATAGGTGCGATAGCCGGCGCCGATCGCGGCCGTTGCGGTCAGATTGGCGCGCAGCTGCCGCTCGACCGACAGGCGCCCGGCATAGAGGATCGATCCGCTTTCGCCCGGCGCGCCGTCATCCTCGAGCGTGGTCGTGCCGTCAAGGCGAACCATCGTCCCCCGCTGCGGCGACCAGGCGAGGCTGCCGTCGACTTGCGGTCCCGACACCTGCGCCAGCCGCCGATCGTCGGGCGTCTCGCTCAGCCAGCCGGCAGCCAGCGATCCCGACAGCTTCTCGCCGAAGTCGAAAGCGAGGCCGGCCTGCCCGCCGAGCACATTGGAGCGCGGCCGTCCATCATCGTCGGCGGCCGTGGCCTGGTCGTAGAAGCGGCGGCCGAGCTCGATTTCGGCAAACGGGGTCAGAGCCGGCGAGATGGCGTAGCCGGCGCGCAGCTTGAGCTCGGCCAAGGTGTTGTCGCGGCTCTGCTGCGGCAGGCTCGCCGCCGTCGGCGAGCGCGGCCTCGCCGAACGTCTGTCGCTCGACGCTGCCGTCGAGCGACAGGCGAGCCCGGCCGATCTCCTTGGCAAGCATGAGTTCGCCGAGCAGGTCGTGGCTGATCGCCGGAGCTGCCGCATCCTCGGCCACGCCGGGCGCCGAGCCGGATTCAGGGCCGCCGCTATAGGCAAGCGCTGCCGTGGCCGAAAGCTCGTTGCCCAGCGGCATGACGACGCTGCCGCGCAAGCCGACGGAACTCTCCTTGAGCGTTTCGCCGAACAGCGTGCGCAGGAAGGTCCCGTAGGAATCGAAGCCGGCGGTGGCGTCGCCGACCTCGCCCGTGCCGCTCAGCCGAAGGGTGGTCTCGGACAAGAGGCCCGGCTGCCCGCCCGCGGCGTCGGTCGCGTTCGACGTCGCTAGAAGCCCGGTTTCGAGGCTGGGCTTCAAGGTGAAGCCGCCGAGCCGCAGCCCGATCGGCGCATAGGGGTCGTCTTCGGTTCGCCGCGCCGGCTGTTCCTCGACGGGTGCTTCGCGCAGGGCGCGGCGGAAACGCGCGCGGTCGAGCTCTGAGTCGACGTCGCTCTCCGGCCCGGCCTCGCCGAAGCCCGGTTGCGGCCCGTCCGTGCTGCCCCGCAATTGCGCTGGCGCGTCCTCCGGCGCCTTGACGAGCGGGGTCGAGAGGCGCGCATCGGCCGGTTCGGCCGTACGCAAACCCGGCTCGGCGGCGGCCTGGCTGGTCTGATCGTCAGGCTGCGGAGGAGGTTGTTCGGCCCAGGCGGGACGGCAGATGAGCCAGGCCGCGACCAGGCCGGCAGCCAGCCACGCTCCGGCACAGCCTGCCCGGTGTGGCACGCGACGCGCACCCATCCGATTGCTCCGCTTTGCCCGCATCGCCCCAAGCGCCCGAGGGCGCGCCCCCGCACCCTGCTTAGCGAAGCGTAAAGGCGCATGGTTAACGCGAGGTTGCAGCTCTGGCCGATCCACGACCGAAGGTAACCAGCGCAGCGCATTCCACTTCCCCTTTGCCGGGAATTGCTCTAAGCGCTTGCTGATGCGAGCCAGCGCCAGGACCACCCATGAGCGAGAGCGCGACGCGGCGATCGCTTCGGCGCTGCGCACGGTGACCACCGAGCAGGCCGGCATGGCGGCGCTGGCCGAGGCCTTCGACGACGGCCTGGCCGAGCCGTTCGCCGAGGCCGTCGAGCATGCTCTCGGCGATCGAACGGCCGGGTGATCGTCACCGGCGTCGGCAAGAGCGGCCATATCGGCTCGAAGATCGCGGCGACGCTCGCCTCGACCGGCACGCCGGCCTTCTTCGTCCATCCCGCCGAAGCCAATCACGGCGATCTCGGCATGATCGCCAGGGACGACGCCATCATCGCCATGTCGTGGTCCGGCGAGAGCTTCGAGCTCAAGGGCATCGTCGCCTATTCGCGGCGCTTCGCGCATCCCGCTGATCGCCATCACCGCCGGCGACAGCATCGGCGCTGGCGCGCGAGGCCGACGTCGTGCTGTGCTGCCGCGCGCGCCGGAAGCCTGCCCGCACGGGCTGGCGCCGACCACCTCGACGCTGCTGCAGCTGGCGATCGGCGACGCGCTGGCCGTGGCGCTGCTCGAGGCGCGCGGCTTCACGCCCGACCATTTCCGCACCTTCCATCCGGGCGGCCAGCTCGGCGCCAACCTGACGCATGGTCCGCGAGATCATGCACACCGGCGACGAGACTGCCGCTGGTGCCGCTCGGCACGCAAGATGCCGGACGCGATGATGATGCTGTCGCAAGAAGCGCTTCGGCTGCGTCTGCGTCATCGACGCGGAGGGCCGGCTGGTCGGCATCGTCACCGACGGCGACCTCGCCCGCAATCTCGCACCGCAACCTGGTCGAGACCTGCGGTCGACGAGATCATGACCGCAAGCCGAAGACGGTCAAGCCGCAGACGCTGGCGAGCGCGGCGCTCGGCCTGCTCAACGAGCACAACATCAGCGCGCTGATCGTGGTCGACGACGAGCGGCCGGTCGGCTCGTCCATTTCCACGATCTGCTGCGGATCGGCGCGGCCTAACCGTCGGCATTCGTCGAAGCCGCGCATCGGCCATGACGTCAGCCGCTTCGACGATCAGTTCGAGATCGGTGGCGACGGCCGCCTTGACGCGCACCTGCGTGCCGGCCGGCAGGTCGGGCCCGGAGACGCGCCACAGCGTGTCGCCGATGCGGATGCGGCCGCGGCCGTCCTTGATCGGCTCGGTCAGCGTCGCGATGCTGGCCGATCATCTGCGCGCCGCGCCGGTTGAGCAGCGGCTGGTCGGAATCGCCGCCGCGCCCGCGCATCAGCCGGTTGCCGACATAGGCCGAGACCAGCGCCAGCACCAGGAAGACCAGGACCTGGACCTGCCAGATCCAGAAGCCGGCGTCCCAGAAGCAGCAGCGACAGCGGCGCCGATGATCAGCGCGGCGATGCCGATCCACAGCAGGAAGAAGCCGGGCAGCGACGATCTCCAGCACCAGCAGGACGCAGCCGAGAACCATCCAGTTCCAGGGGCCGAGTTCGGAGACGATGCGTTCGATCATGGCTGCTCACGCTGTTCTCGGGCCGGTCGATGCGGCCGGTCGATCGCCGGCGGCCGCGGCTCGGAGCCGGCACGCTGCGCGGCGGGCGTGCCGGCGGACGCGGCGCGTCGTCGCCGAACACCTCGCTTGGCGATCGCGCCGATGCCGCCGAGCGAGCCGATCAGCGACGAGGCCTCCATCGGCATCAGCACGATCTTGCTGTTGGTGGCCGAGCCGATGCTGGCCAGCGCCTCGGTGTATTTCTGCGCGACGAAATAGTTGAGCGCCTGCACGTCGCCCTTGGAGATCGCCTCGGAGACCACCTGCGTGGCGCGGGCTTCGGCTTCGGCCGAGCGCTCGCGCGCCTCGGCGTCGCGGAAGGCGGCTTCCTTGCGGCCTTCGGCCTCCAGCATCTGCGCCTGCTTGAGGCCTTCGGCCTCGAGGATCTGGGCGCGCTTGTTGCGTTCGGCCATCATCTGCCGGCCCATCGATTCGACCAGATTGGCCGGCGGGTTGATGTCCTTGATCTCGACGCGGGTGACCTTGATGCCCCAGGGATGCGCGGCTTCGTCGACGACGCGCAGCAGCCGCTCGTTGATCGCGTCGCGGTTGGACAGCAGCTCGTCGAGGTCCATCGAGCCCATGACCGTGCGGATGTTGGTCATGGTCAGGTTGAGGATGGCGTTCTGCAGCCCGGCCACCTGGTAGGCGGCCTGCGGCGCGTTGAGGACCTGGTAGAAGGCGACGCCGTCGACGCCGACGATGGCGTTGTCGCGGGTGATGACCTCCTGGCGTCGGCACGTCGAGCACCTGCTCCATCATGTTCATCTTGGCGCCGATGCGGTCGAAGAACGGGATGATGAAGTTGAGGCCGGGCGTCAGCGTCTTGGTGTAGCGGCCGAACCGCTCGACCGTGTAGTTGTAGCCCTGCGGCACGGTCTTGATGCCGGCGAACAGCAGCACCAGGACAAGCACGACCAGCACAAGGATCGACGATGTCGAACCCCGAAAACGCCATTGAGCCCTCCCTCGAGCGCCCGCCGCACGCGTCGCGCGCAACCCGGACGGCTCAACACTTAGGCGCGAATGTGGCGGTTACACAATCGCCAAGCGAAGGCGCAGAGGTACGGCAGCGATCAGCCCCGGCCATTTCAGCGTCGAAGAGGTCGGCGTCCTGATCGGTGCCTGCCGGCGATCGCTCCGAGCGACGATCTCGGACGCGATCTGCGGAATAGGTGATGCCGTTGCCGCCATAGCCCATCACCGCAAAGACGCGCCGAGATGCCGGGCAGCAGGCCGATCGACGGCAGACCGGTGCCGGACGACCCGAACGAGCCGGTCCAGGCGAATTCCGGCTGCGGATCGGCCTGCGGCAGCAGCGCCTTCAGTTTGCGCGACAGCGCCGCCGCCTTGTCGGCGAGCAGCGCGTCGCGGCGCTTCTCGTCCGTGGAACTCCTCGTCCTCGCCGCCGCAGATCAGGCGGCCGTCGGCAGTCGGGCGCAGATAGAGATAGGGATCGGACGCTTCCCAGATCAGCGGCAGCGCACCTGCGTCGAAGCCGCGGCTGCGGCCGGGTGGCGATCGCATAGGTCGAGACGATCGAATGGCCGTTGGCCGGCACGATGGCCAGCAGCTCATAGCCGGTCGCCAGCACCAGATGGCGGCAGACGATCACCGGGCCGGCGCCGGTGCTGACGGCGACCTCCTCGCCGGCTTCGCTGAAATCGGCGGCATCGGCCGGGCGCGTAGAGACGGGCGCCGCGCCGCATGGCGAGCGTGAGCAGCCCGGCTGTCAGCTTGACCGGATCGAGCGCCAGGTTGCCGCCGCTGAGCAGCGCGCCCGCCCGTTCGAGGCCGAACTGCGCGGCAAGTGCGCCGGCCGTCAGGTAAGTCGCCCGCAGCCCCGCTTGGCGGCGCTGCTCCCCCTCGCGCTTCAGCGCCGTCGGCCGCAACAGATTGCCGGCGAGATAGAGCGACGGCTTGATCTCGGCGTCGCAGTCGATCCCCAGCTCGGCGATGCGCGCCGGCGAGATTGGCGAGCGCCAGCCGCGACCGGCGCCAGGCCCGCTCGTGCGCGGGCCTGGCCGATCTTGGCGCTGAGCAGGCTGAGCGGCTGGTCGATCTCGAACTGCACCAGCGCGGTGGTCGCCACGGTCGATCCGCGTGCGGGGCCGCGGCGGTCGATGCATCACGACGCCGTGGCCGGCCGCAGTCAGCGCCTCGGCCATCATGGCGCCGCTGACGCCCATGCCGACGACCAGCACGTCGGTCTTGACGTCGCGCAGCAGCGGTTTGGGGCGAAGTGAGACCGGGAGCTGCGTGATGTCCCAGACCGGCCGTCCGGTCGTCAAGTCGAGCGTGCGGCGGGCCATGGTCACCTATCGGTCGGGGAAAGCCGGCCTCAACGACTGAGGCAGCCGCCGGTTCCGGTGCGCCCCCGACCCTATCGGCGGTCGCCCAGCCGGAGAGCTCGCGCCGCACCATCGTCTCGATCACCGCCATGCCCTCGTCGCTGTCGTTGAGGCAGGGAATGTGGGCGAAATTCTCGCCGCCGGCGTGGTGGAAGGTCTCGCGCCGCCTCGCGCGTCGATCTCTTCCAGCGTCTCGATGCAGTCGGCGGAAAAGCCGGGATTGACGACGGCGATCGACTTGACGCCGTCGCGCGCCAGCTTCTCGACCGTCTTGTCGGTGTAGGGCTGCAGCCATTCCTGCGCGCCGAAGCGCGACTGGAAGGTGGTGATCAGCTTCTTGTCGTCCCAGCCGAGCCGTTCGCGCAGCAGCCGCGTCGTCTTCTGGCAGTGGCAGTGATAGGGGTCGCCCGCTCGAAATAGGCGCTTCGGAATGCCGTGATAGGAGGCGATGACCACCTCCGGCTCGAAGTCGCAGCGCCGGCCAGATGCTGCTCGATCGAGCGGGCCAGCGCCTCGATATAGACCGGCTCGTCGTAATAGGGCGGCACGCTGCGCACCGCCGGCTGCGTGCGCATCTTCATCAGCGCGCGGAACAGCTTGTCGTTGGCGGTCGCCGTCGTCGTCGCCGAATATTGCGGATAGAGCGGGAACGCGAGGATGCGGTCGCAGCCCGGCTTCGCATCAGCCTGGTCGACGCGCTGGCGATCGACGGATTGCCGTAGCGCATCGCCCCAGTCGACGACGATTTCGGGCTCGCCGCGCAAGGCCTCCGCCAGCTTCTCGCTCTGGGCGCGGGTGATAGGTGCGCAGCGGCGATTCGTCGCGCTCGCCGGTTCCAGATCTTCGCGTAGTTGGCGCCGGACTTCTGCGGCCGCGTGGTCAGCACCAGGCCGTAGAGGATCGGATACCAGATCGCGCGCGTGCAGCTCGATGACGCGCGGATCGGAGAGGAATTCGCGCAGATAGCGCCACATCGGCCGGAAATCGGTGCCGTCGGGCGTGCCGAGATTGACCAGCAGGACGCCGATCCTGGCGCGGCTTGACCGGCGGATGGCCGGCCGGCAGCGGGCCGATGGCCTTGGCTGCTGACGGTCGTCGAGCTGCAGCGATCATCATGGTCTCCGTGGCATCGACGCTGGCGAACCTAGCCGCGCGGCAAGCTAAGCGCGCGCGCGGCATTCAATGCTACGTCTGGCCGCACGTCGCGCCGGAAACGAAAAGCCCGCCCGGCAGGCCGGGCGGGCTCCGTTCGGCGCACGAAGCGTCAGTTACGCCGCCGGCGGGATGGTCAGCGTCGCGCCGATCGGCAGATGCGCGCGGCCGGTACGCCGGATTGGCGTCGGCGATCGCCTTCCACTTGGTCGCCGTCGCCATAGGCCTTCTCGGCGAGATCCCAGAAGGTGTCGCCGGCGACGATGACATGCGCGTGGGTTCGGCCGGCGCGGCCTCGAGCCGCGCCTGTTCGCCGGCGGCGCTCGGCAGCCGGCGCGGCCGGCTTCTGCCGGCGCTGCTCGGCCGGCGCGGCTCGGCGGGTCGCCGCGGCAGCGCGCGGCGATCTCGGTGATGCGGCCGTCGAGCTTCGGCGTGTAGGGCCGGTGCGCGGCGAGATAGTCGGCAACCACCTGCTCGAGGCCCGGACCGTAGTCGTAGGCGTTCTTGGCGTTGTCGGCGAAGACCTTGTAGCCGTCGCCGCCCTGGCGGACGTAGTTGTTGGTGGCGACCAGATAGGTCTTGGCCGGATCGATCGGCGTCCAGGCGCCGCCCTCCATCACCTCGACCGCACTGACGCGGCCTGTTCGGCCGGCGCCGACTTGTCGAAGGAATATTTCAGGCCGGCCACCTGCGGGAAGCGGCCGGCGCCTTCCTCGATCTGGCTGACGCCGTTCTCCAGCGCGGCGACCACGTCCTTGCCGGTAATCTGGAAGGTCGCCAGCGTGTTCTGGAACGGCAGCACGGTCAGCACCTCGCCCATGGTGACGACGCCCTGGTCGATCGAGGCACGCAGGCCGCCGCCGTTCTGGAACGACGATCTCGACGCCCTGTCCCTTGACGCGGTCGAGGATGGCGTCGGAGACCAGGTTGCCCATCTCGCATTCGCGGGCGCGGCAATTGTCGCGGCTGCCGTCGATCGCGCTCGGTCGTTTCGGAGACTTCCTTGTTCTTCAGCGCCTCGATCGGCGCGCCGAGCTCCTTGATGCGGGCGAGCACCGCTGCGTCGGGCTTGATCGACTTGTCGAGATAGATCGGGTCGCCGCTGGCTTCCTTGACGACGCCGTTGTCGTCGAAGACGATCTTGAACTCGCCGAGATATTTCGAATAGGACGCCGCCTGCACGACCGGCACCTTGTAGCCGTCCGGGTTGTCGACCATCGTCGGGTAGGGGCCTTCGGCCTTCGGATCGGTGTTCGACAGCAGCGAATGCGAGTGGCCGCCGACCACCACGTCGACGCCCGGGATCTTGGCGATCACGTCGCGCTCGCGCGGATAGCCGATATGGGTCAGCGCGATGATCTTGTTGACGCCCTCGCCCTTCAGCTTCTCGACCTCGGCGGTGATCGCCTTGACGTCGTCCTCGATCGTGATGTTCGGGCCGGGCGAGGAGATGTCGACGACATCGTTGGTGACGGCGCCGACGATGCCGATCTTCTGGCCGCCGACCTCGAGCACCATCGACGGCTTGATGCGGTCGCCGAGCTTGGACTGCGCGTTGGGCTTCACGTTGGCGCTGATCACCGGGAACTTGATCATGTCGAGGAAGGCGCCAAGCGCGTCCTCGCCGTCGTCGAACTCATGGTTGCCGACGCGTCATGGCGTCGAACTTCATCTGGTTGAGGAATTCGGCCTTCGGCCTTGCCCTTGTAGGTCGTGTAGAACAGCGATCCCTGGAAATTGTCGCCGGCGTTGAGCAGCATGACGTTCTGGCCCTCGAGCTTCTTGCGCGTCCTCGGCGATCGCCGTGACCAGCCGCGCCGCGCCGCCGATGCACTCGCCCTTGCCCTCCTCCTCGGCCGAGCAGGTCGATTCGTATTTGTTGTTGGATTCGATGCGGCTGTGCCAGTCGTTGATGTGCAGGATGTTCAGCGTGTAGTCGGCAAAGGATGCCGACGGCCGACATGGCAAGCGCGGACGCCGAGAAGGCGGCAATGGCAGCGATCTTCTTCATCGTTCGATCTCCCGGTTGCAACTGATCCGTGGCGTTTAGCGGCACTTGTTGACAGGCCTGTAACACCTGTCCCATCCGGCGCCATGTTCCCATCGGCGCCAGGCCGACGCAAGCGGAAATCGCAGTGCGCACGCGGAGCCGGAGCCGGATCGGCAAATCAGCCGGCGGCCGGCGTCAGGCGCCGACTCGGCCGCACTGCGTACGCAGTGCGCGTCTGGCGTCAGGCGCGGCGCGATCAGCGACGAAGTGCTGGCCGGCGGAGCTGGTGCAGTTGAGCTGCTTCGGCGAGGCCAGCAGGCAGTTGAAGCTGATCGGCGACTGGCGGATCAGCGAGGTGCCGGTGATCTGCACCGTGTGTCGCCGGTCGACGATGTAGCTGCCTTCGGCGAGCTTGTTGCCGGTGTCGGTGGCGACGGTCGTGAAGACGCCGCCCGCGAAGCGCGAGACGGCGACGCCGTCGGAGCTCATCCAGTCGCCTTCGACGCCGCTCGGCGCCGCGCCGGGGCCGCCGGGGCCGGCGCTCTGGCAGGCGGCGAGCGCGGCAAGGCTGACAACGACACCGGCGAAAACCGATTTCCGCGCAATGGTCATCGTCAGAATCCTCTCCTCAGTCCCGTCATGCCATTCAATCGCCCGATTTCCCGGCGATTGCAAGGCGTGGGCAGGCGGGCCGTCTAACGCACCAGGATGTTGCGGAACTGCCACGGGATCCTTCTCGTCGAGGTCTTCCGGGAACAGGCCCGGCCGGCCCTCGAGCGGCGTCCAGTCGGTGTAGTAGCCCTTGACCGGGCCGAGATAGGGCAGCTGCACTTCGAGGCAGCGCCTGTAGTCCATCTCGTCGGCCTCGACGATGCCGGCCTCCGGGTTTTCCAGCGCCCAGACCATGCCGGCGAGCACCGCCGACGTGACCTGCAGGCCGGTGGCGTTCTGATAGGGCGCCAGCTCGCGCGCCTCTTCCAGCGTCAGCTGCGAGCCGTACCAGTAGGCGTTCTTGTCGTGGCCGTAGAGCAGCACGCCGAGCTCGTCGACGCCGTCGACCAGTTCGTGCTCGTCGAGCACATGGTGGATCGGCTGCGCCTTGCCGGCCGCGCCGAACATCTCGTGCAGCGACAGCACGGCGTCGTTGCAGGGATGATAGGCGTAGTGGCAGGTCGGGCGGTAGCTGACCTTGCCCTTCTTGTCGCGCACGGTGAAGAAGTCGGCGATCGAGATCGCCTCGTTGTGGGTGACCAGGAAGCCGTATTGCGGCGCCGGGCGTCGGGCACCAGGTGCGCACGCGCGTGTTGGCGCCCGGCTGCTCGAGATAGATCGCGGCCTTCGAGCCGTGCTTGTGCTTCTTGGCGTTCTTCGGCATCCACTTCTCATGCGTGCCCCAGCCGAGCTCGGCCGGCTGCAGGCCTTCCGAAATGAAGCCCTCGACCGACCAGGTGTTCCAGAACACGTTCATCGGCTTCGGCTTCTTGGTGCGCTGGGTGTCGCGCTCGGCGATGTGGATGCCCTTGACGCCGGCCTTCTTCATCAGCTTGGCCCAGCCTTCGCGGTCGTCCTGCGGCCGGCTCTTGAAATCCGAGGCCGAGATCGGTCGCCAGATTGACCAGCGCCTGCTTGACGAACCACGAGACCATGCCGGGATTGGCGCCGCAGCAGGAGACCGCGGTCGTGCCGCCGGGCTTCTTCGCGCTTCTCCTCGCGCACCGTCTCGCGCAGCGCATAGTTGGTGCGCGCGGCGTTGTCGGCCTTGTCGTCGAAATAGAAGCCGAGCCACGGCTCGACGACGGTGTCGACGTAGAGCACGCCGAGCTTGCGGCAGAGCTTCATCAGGTCGAGCGAGGAGGTGTCGACCGACAGGTTGACGCAAAAGCCCTGGCCGCCGCCATCGGTCAGCAGCGGCGTCAGCAGCTTCTTGTAGTTCTTCTCGGTCACCGCCTCCTGGACGAAGGCGATGCCGCGCTCGTCGAGCAGCTTGCTGTCGGTGTCGCGCGGGTCGATGACCGTCATGCGCGACTTGTCGAATTTGAAATGGCGCTCGATCAGCGGCAAGCGTTCCGCGCCCGATCGAGCCGAAGCCGATCATCACGACGGGCCGGTGATCTCGCCGTAAACGGCCAGTCTGCTTCGCCATGTCTGCCACTCCCGTTCCGTTGCTGGCCACTCTGTAAGCAAGCCGCCGAGGTCGCGCAATCGCGGCGGCAGCCGTTCGCGCCCGGCCGTCATCCGCATACGGGAAAGTCGGGCGCCGGCAAGGCCGCCGGCGCTCAGGCAAGGCATGCCGCAATCAGCCCCCGGAGCGAGTTGCCGACGAACAGCGCGCCCTTGCCGAGATCCTCCGGCCGCAGCACGGCTTCGCGGCGGCCGCTCGGCGAGCAGCTCGGCGCGCAGCACGCCGGGCAGCAGGCCGCAGGCGGCGGCGGGGGTGAGCAGCCCGGCGCTGCCCGGCGGGGCGAGAAAGACGTTGGTGAAGGTGCCTTCGCAGACCTCGCCGCGCTCGTTGAGCAGGATCACCTCGTCGGCCTGATCCGCTGGCACCGCGGCCCGGGCACGCTCGTAGAGCTCGCGCCGGCTGGTCTTGTGGGCGAGGAGCGGATCGGTCGAGTCGAGCCGCTCCCCGGCAACCGCCAGGCGCCAGACCATGCCCGGCGGGATCGGCGTGAACGGGCTCGCCGTGCAGGCAAGATCGCCCGCGCTCGCGAGCGTCAGCCTGACGCGCTGCGGTCGGTCCGGCTGAACGGCGGCAGCAAGCGCGGCCTCGGCCGCGGCCCGGTCGAAGCGAAAGCCAAGGGCTGCGGCCGAGCGGGCCAGCCGGGCGAGATGGCGCGTCGAAGCGGACGAAGCCGGCGTCCGGCTCCCAGCGCATGGTCTCGATCAGGTCGAAGCCGGCGCCGTCCCCGTCGCGAACCGCGCTTTCAGCAGACATTCCGCATACTCCTCCTCGGCCGTCGAATCGAACACGACGCCGCCGCCGACATTGTAGACGGCCTCGCCGCCGGCAAAGAGCGAGATGGTGCGGATGGCGACGTTGAAGCGCATCGGGCCGCCCGGCGCAATCCAGCCGATCGCCCCGCAATAGGCGTCGCGCGGCGCCGTCTCCAGCGCGCGGATGATTTCCATCGCGCGGATCTTCGGCGCGCCGGTGATCGAGCCGCACGGGAACAGCGCCGCGAAGATCTCCGATATCGTCAGGTCCGGCAGCAGCCTGGCGCGGACCGTGCTCACCATCTGGTGGACGGTCGGATAGGTCTCGATCGCGAAACAGTTCGGGCACGTCGAGCGTGCCGACCTCGCTGATGCGCGAGATGTCGTTGCGCAGCAGGTCGACGATCATGCGGTTTTCGGCCTGGTTCTTCGGATCGTTGCGCAGGAATTTCTTGAGCCGGCGTCCTCGGCCTTGGTCGCGCCGCGCGGCGCGGTGCCCTTCATCGGCCGGGATCTCGATGAAGCCGTCGCGTCGATCTCGAAGAACAGCTCCGGCGAGCGCGACAGCACGACCGGATCGCCGAGCGCAACCAGCGCGCCATATTTGACCGGCTGGCGCGCGGTCAGCGCGGCGAAGGCCGCGAGCGGGATCGCCGGTCCAGCCGGCTTCGATCGGGAAGGTCAGGTTCGACCTGGTAGCAGTCGCCCTCGCGCAGATGCCGGTGGACGCGCTGGAACCGCGGCTCGTAGTCGGCGAACGACCATGCCGCCCGGGCGTCGAAGATCGGCCCGTTGGACGGCTGCGCCGCGGTCGCGCGGCAGCACGCGTGTCCGACGGGCCATCGAAGACGCCGAAGCGCATGCAGCGGCGCGCGGCGGCCTTCGGGCAGCAGCGGCCGGAGCTTCGGCTCGAACAGATAGCCGGCTTCATAGGAGAAATAGCCGGCCAGCCATTTGCCGGCGCGGCGCGCCGCCTCGGCCTGGTCGAGCGCCGCGGCGAAGTCTGCCGGCGTCGTGCGCCTCGATCAGTGCCGCCGGCGCGTCGAACAGCAGCGTCGCGGCCGGCGAGGTCGTCGCGGAAGAGCACGAAGGGTGAGGCTGCCGCGGCATGACGGACGCTAGCAGCGGTGCGTGAGCATCAAGGCACAATGCATGGCTGCCGATCGGCATGGACGCCGCGGAGCGACAGCTTCTGGCCTATTCGAGCGCCTCCAGCTCGTCGATCAGGCCGCCGATCACGCCAAGCCCGATCTGCCAGAAGGCGGGATCGGAGGCGTCGAGGCCGAACGGCGCCAGCAGTTCCGAATGGTGCTTGGTGCCGCCGGCCTTCAGCATCTCGAAATACTTCTCCTGAAAGCCGCGCTCGGCGTTCTGGTAGACGGCGTAGAGCGAGTTCACCAGGCAGTCGCCGAAGGCATAGGCGTAGACGTAGAAGGGCGAATGGATGAAGTGCGGGATGTAGGTCCAGAACATCTCGTAGCCTTCGCGCAGCTTGATCGCCGGCCCGAGGCTTTCGGCCTGCACCTCCAGCCAGAACTGGCCGAGCCTGTCGGCGGTCAGCTCGCCATTCTTGCGCTCGGTGTGCACCTTGCGCTCGAATTCGTAGAAGGCGATCTGGCGCACGACCGTGTTGATCATGTCCTCGACCTTCTGGGCCAGCATCGCCTTGCGCTCGCGCCGGTCGGTGGTGCGGTCGAGCAGCGAGCGGAAGGTCAGCATCTCGCCGAACACCGAGGCCGTCTCGGCGAGCGTCAGCGGCGTCGAGGCCATCAGCGCGCCCTGGCCGCCGGCCAGCACCTGGTGCACGCCGTGGCCGAGCTCGTGCGCCAGCGTCATCACGTCGCGCGGCTTGCCCATGTAGTTGAGCAGCACATAGGGATGCGCCGACGGCACGGTCGGATGGGCGAAGGCGCCGGGCGCCTTGCCGGGCCGCACCGGCGCGTCGATCCAGTTGCGGTCGAAGAAGGTGCGGGCGATCTCGGCCATGTCCGGCGAGAAGCGCTGATAGGCCGAAAGCACCGTGTTCGTGCGCCTCGTCCCAGCCGATCGTCGCCTGCGGCGTCTCCGGCAGCGGCGCGTTGCGGTCCCAGTGGTTCAGCGTCTCCATGCCGAGCCACTGCGCCTTCATCGCGTAGTAGCGGTGCGACAGCCGCGGATAGGCGTCGCGCACGGCCGCGGCCAGCGCGTCGACGACGCTGCGCTCGACGCGGTTGGCGAGATGGCGGGAATCGGCGATGTCCTCGAAGCCGCGCCAGCGGTCGGAGATCTCCTTGTCCTTGGCCAGCGTGTTGGTGATCAGCGTGAAGATGCGCAGGTTCTTCTTGAAGGTCGCGGCGAGCGCCTCGGCGGCCTGCGCGGCGCGTCTCGCGGATCGGCGTCCTGCAAGCGGTTCAGCGCCGGCTCGAGCGTCAGCTGCTCGCCGTCGATGTCGAAGCGCAGGTCGGCCATCGTCTCGTCGAACAGGCGGTTCCAGGCGCCGCGCCCGGTGATCGACTTTTCGTGGAACAGCTGCTCGACGCGGTCTTCGAGCTGGTAGGGCTTGTCCATCCGAGGTCGAGCACCCAGGGACGGTAGTGGCCGAAGCCGGGATCGGCGTCGAGCGCCGCGCCGATCAGCGCGTCGTCGACCAGGTTGAGCTCCAGCGCGAAGAACAGCAGATGCGCGCTGGCGTCGGTCATCTTCTCCTGGATGTCGCCGTAGAGCTTGGCGCGCTGCGGGTCGGTCGTGTTGCCGGCATAGACAAGGCCGGCATAGGAGACGATGCGGCCGATCAGCTCCTCCAGCGCCTCGTATTCGCGAAGGCATCGGCCAAGCCCGGCCGTCGCGCCCTTGCGCGGCCTCGGCGGCGAGCTTGCCCTTCCAGCGCGTCTCGAAGGCGATGCGCGTCGGCGGCGGCCTTGTCGAGGTCGCGCTTCAGCTCCGGCGCATCCATGCCGGGATAGAGGTCGGCGAGGTTCCATTCCGGCAGGTCGCCGAGCGCGGCCGCGCCTTGACCGGCGCTGCGCCGCAGCGCTGGCCGGTCCGTTTCGCTGGTGATCGGGCATCGTCGGTCACCTTCGGAATTCGAGGGGAACGGCCGGTGCAGACCGCAAGGAATCGTTCACCGGCTTTCTTGAAACCTTATTTAGAACCCTGTGCCAAGATGATCCAGACGACAATCATCCGACATCGGCGATTTCTCGACACCAGTCATGACCGGCTCCGATTCTCATCGTCGACGACGATCCCGTGCAGCGCCGGCTGCTCGAGGGCGCCGTCACGCAATTCGGCCACGAGGCGATCGTCGCCGACGGCGGCGAGGCGGCGCTCGAAGGTCGCTCGACGGCCCGCGCGGCGGCGACGTCGCGGCGATCATCCTCGATCTCGCCATGCCCGGCCTCGACGGCCTCGGCGTGCTCAAGGCGATGCGCGAGCGCGACATCGCGCATGCCGGTGATCGTGCAGACCGCGCAGGGCGGCATCGAGACCGTGGTCTCGGCGATGCGCGCCGGCGCCTTCGATTTCGTCGTCAAGCCGGCCTCGCCCGAGCGGCTGCAGCGCGGCGATCGCCAATGCGCTCAAGGTCGAGGCGATGGAGGATGCGGCGCGCCGCTCGCGCCGGCCGGCGGCCGGCGCGCTCGAGCTTCCGCGACATCATCACGCGCGGTCCCGGCATGGAGCGCGTCGATCCGGCTCGGCCAGAAGGCTGCGGCCTCCAACATCCCGATCCTGATCGAAGGCGAATCGGGCGTCGGCAAGGAACTGATCGCGCGCGCCATCCAGGGCTCGCGGCGACCGCCGCTCGAAGCCGTTCGTCACCGTCAATTGCGGCGCCATCCCGCACAATCTGGTCGAGAGCATCCTGTTCGGCCACGAGAAGGGCTCCTTCACCGGCGCCACCGAAAAGCACACCGGCAAGTTCGTCGAGGCGCATACGGGAACGCTGTTCCTCGACGAGATCGGCGACCTGCCGCTCGACGTGCAGGTCAAGCTGTTGCGCGCCGTGCAGGACGGCGAGATCGATCCGGTCGGCGCGCGCGCGACCGGTCAAGGTCGACATCAGGCTGATCTCGGCGACCCACCGCGATCTCCTGCAGCAGGTCACGCGACGGCCTGTTCCGCGAGGATCTGTTCTATCGCCTCAACGTCTTTCCGATCTTCGTGCCGCCGCTGCGCGACCGCCGCGACGACATCCCCGATCTGGTCGAGCATTTCATGGCGCGCTTCGCGCCGCAGCCAGCCCTCGCTCAAGGCGCGCACGGCATTTCGGGCGCGGCGCTGACCATGCTCAGGGCCTATGACTGGCCGGGCAACATCCGGCAGCTCGAGAACGCCGTGTTCCGGGCGATGGTGCTGTGCGACGGCGAGATGCTGACCGTCGACGATTTCCCGCAGATCCGCGCCCAGGTGGAAGACATCGCGGTCGATCGTCGATGCGCACGGCGCTGCGCCGGCGACGACCCTGCCGTCTGGACGGCCGCGGGCGAGGCGAATGCCTCGCCGGCGAGCGCGCTGCCGGCGGCCGCGCCGATCGCAGGCCCGGCTGCAGGCCGCTTCGGCGTGCTCAGCGCGCTCGATCGAACGCGGCAATGTGCGCACGCTCGCCGATGTCGAACTCGAGATGATCAAGCTGGCGATCGACCACTACCACGGCCAGATGAGCGAGGTGGCGCGCCGGCTCGGCATCGGCCGCTCGACGCTCTACCGCAAGCTCAAGGAGTACGGCATCGACCCGGAAACCGGCCGGGCGGAAAAGGGCGGCATGCCGGTCGGCTGAATTCCGTAACGCCTTGCGCAGCTGGGTAAACCTCTGGTTTACCGTGAATTGAGGGGTAGCCTTTTCGCCAAACTTGCCGCCATGGTGTTACCGCATTTCGGCTTCAATAAGCGGTGATTAACCATTAGGATCGATAGTCGGGCGGGAACTATCGCATCCGGACGTCAAATCCGGGGACAAAATGGCAGCCAGTAAGGCCTTTTGATTTGAGCAGGATCGAACGACCAGAAGGCGGACGGCGCTAAAACCGGGTCCGTCTGGGGGAGATGCGTTGCCGCGGCGGTGCTTGCCCTCGGGTTCGCGCTGCTCGGCGCGACCGGCGCCAGCGCCGACACGCGCTCGCTCAAGCTCTATCAACATGCACACCCGCGAGAAGGCCGAGATCGTCTTCAAGCGCAACGGCCGCTTCGATTCCAGACGGCCTGCGCCAGCTGAACCAGTTCCTGCGCGACTGGCGGCGCAACGAGCCGACCAAGATGGATCCGCGGCTGTTCGACCTGATCTGGGAAGCCTACAGGACCTCCGGCGTCGAACGACTACATCCACGTCGTCTGCGGCTACCGCTCGCCGCAGACCAATTCGATGCTGCGCAGCCGCAGCAAGGGCGTCGCCAAGAAGAGCCAGCACATGCTCGGCAAGGCGATGGATTTCTACATCCCCGACGTCAAGCTGAAGAGGCTGCGCGAGATCGGCCTCAAGATGCAGGGCGGCGGCGTCGGCTACTATCCGACGTCCGGATCGCCCTTCGTGCATTTCGACGTCGGCAATGTCCGCCACTGGCCCAAGATGAGCCGCCGGGAGCTGATCGCGCTGTTCCCCGACGGCAAGACGCTGCATGTGCCGTCGACGGCAAGCCGCTGCCCGGCTTCGATCAGGCGCTGGCCTCCTACCAGGCGCGCAAGAAGAGCGGCAATGTGGCGATCGCCAGCCTCGGCAACAGCAGCACCAGCTCGCCGCGCTCGGGCGGCCTGCTGGCCGCCTTCTTCGGCGGCGGCGGTGCCGACGAGGACGAGGACGACGCCTCGACCGCGGTGGCGAGCGCGCAGCCGCCGGTGCCGGCCAAGCCGGTCGCCAAGCAGCCCGAGATGCGGGCGGTGCCGCCGGCTTTGGCAGGGCCGCCGAGC
The DNA here is from genome assembly GCA_963791325.1 of uncultured Alphaproteobacteria bacterium. Taxonomy (GTDB): domain Bacteria; phylum Pseudomonadota; class Alphaproteobacteria; order Rhizobiales; family Rhizobiaceae; genus JBEVJK01. Next base: position 235,378 of record CAWBRU010000005.1, read on the forward strand.
AGCCCGGCAAGCCCGATATCCGCATCGTGCCGCCCGAACTGGCGCGTCCGGCCGAGATGCCGCAGGACCAGCTCAGCCAGCCTGAGCCGGGTTCGCTGATCGCGGCACTGCCGAGGAACGGGGTGCCGGTGCCGAACGCCGCGCCGCGGCCGCCGGCCGGGATCGGCCAGGCCGGGCCGGAGACCGTACCCTTCCAGGTGGCGAGCGGCATCGACGTCCCCGCTGCCGACGGGCCGAAGGTGAACGTGCCGCTGCCGACGCGGCGGCCGAACTACACGCCGCCGCCCGAGCTGGTGGCCGACGCCGACAACAGCGGCGACGACGATTCCGTCTCCGCGCTCCTGGCAATGGCCGGCGACAACGGCCATGGCGCGGTGCCGATGCCGAGCGGGCGTCCCGACGACGACGACCCGTCCTTCATCGTCGCGGCGCTGCCGTCCCCGCATGCCAAGCTCCAGGCGCTGTCCAATGCCAATCCGGTGGCGGTGGCGCCCGCAGATGCGGCCAGCGCGGCCTACGCGCCGGCCGATGACGACGACGATCCGTTCGGCATCCCGCCGTCTGATGCGATCGGCCTGAAAGGCGCCGGGCCGGCCGCCAAGGGTGCGCGGGTGCTCACGGCAAGTGCCTCGCCGCGCGCCGCGCTCGAAGCGCGGCTGCCCGGCACCGATCCCGCCACGGCGCTCGCCTCGGGCGTTCGCACCACGGCCAAGGGGGCGCGCCCGCACAGTTCCGACAGCAAGCCGGGACCCAAATCCGTGGTGCTCGCGGCTCAGCCGCAGGCAGCGCGCTGGGCCTGGTCGAGCGACACCGAGCTGGCGCAGGCCACCGTCCATTCGACGTCGCCGCCTGCTTACGCCTACAATCTGGTTCGGACCGCCCCACGTGAGGTCTATACCGCCGGTTTCAAGGCTGAGACCAAGGTGGCCGACGCCAACCGCTTCACCGGCAAGGCCGTCGAGTTTCTGTCGCTGGCGCGCTTCGACCAGAACTGAGCGGCGGCGCCCTGCACCTGCTTGTTGCCGGCCCGATGCGTGAGGCTCCGCTTCACCTCTTGGCGAGCGCGGCAGCGGCTCGTGCCAGCGCCTCGATCTCGTCCCATCGGCCGGCCTTGACCAGCGGATCCGGCGCCACCCAGGAGCCGCCGACGCAGATCACATTGGCGAGCGCCAGATAGTCGGCGGCGTTGGCGGCAGTGATGCCGCCGGTCGGACAGAAGCGCACGCCGGCAAACGGCGAGACCAACGATTTCAGGAACGCCGTGCCGCCGGCCTGCTCGGCCGGGAAGAATTTGAGGAAATCGAGCCCGGCTTCGAGAGCGTTCATGATCTCGCCCGGGGTGATCGCGCCGGGCAGCAGCGGCACGGCGCCGGCGGCCGCGGCGGCGAGCACGTCCGGGCTCAGACCGGGGCTGACGATGAACCGCGCGCCGGCGGCTGCGGCCTCGTCGAACTGCGCCGCCGACAGGATCGTACCGGCGCCGACCACCGCCTCCTCGACCTCCTCCGCGGCGCGGCGGATCGCCTCCAAGGCCGCGGGCGTGCGCAGGGTGATCTCGATCAGGGGCAGGCCGCCGCGGGCCAGCGCTCGGGCAAGCGGAACGGCGTCGGCGGCGTTCTCGATTTTGAGCACCGGGATGACGGGTTGGCCGGCAATCCGGTGCACCAGCTCAGCGGTCTTGGACGATGTCATGGCGGTCTCGCTCATCTGCCGGCCTGCCGTTCACGCCAGCACTGCCGCCGGCGGCGGTGGTTCGCTGCCATCACTGACCGGTGGCGGCGCGACATGCAAGCCGCAGCGGAAAATTTCCCAGCCTGCCGCAGGCCGCCGGGATTTTCGTTCCGGCGCCGGTCCGCCCCGAGAGCCGGCCGGCGTCGGCCGTGAGCTGGCGCAGCGGCGCCGGTAGGCGGCGGCGAGCCGGCTGTCATAGCCGTTGCGGGCAAAGCCGGCGCCATTGTAGCCGCGCGCGAAACGCCGCCAGTCGCGGCCCTCCAGCGCGGGGAGCAGCCCAGCCCAGCCGATGAAGCGCACCATCAGCCGCACCTGGCCCGCCACGCCCGAGCGGGCCTCGGCGACGAGCGCCTCGACATCGGCATAGCCCAGCGCCTTCCAGTGCACGCCCATCACCTGGCCGATGCCCCACGAAACCGCCTCATAGGCCGCCCGGCGGTCGATGGCCGCGGCCTGGTCGAGCAGGCGCCAGCGGGCGGTCTGCCCCGGCGGGTTGGCAATGCGGCCGGCGACCGGCGAGGCCAGGCCGGCTGCCCGGGCGCGTGCCTGCTCGGCCGGTGCGAGCTGCCGGTCGAAGACGTGCGCCTCGAACCGGATCAGCGGCTCCGGCCTGCCGTCGATGCTGGCGAAGGCGATGCCGCCGCTCTCCAGCTCGGCGATGGCGAGTAGGGCTTGCGGCTCGATCCCGGCGGTATGGGCGGCGGCGGCGATGGCGGCTTCGGTCGGTTTGGTGAACATGGCGCGATCCCTTGTTGCGACAACTGCCGCCCAGTGTGCTTGAGCCGCGATCGGCGTGGACGAAAAAAGTTTGCGCAGCGCCGCTTGCCTCACCTGCGGCAAACCCGTAGAGCGCTCTCGGAAAGCCGGCAACCCCGCACGATCGCTGCGTTTTCCGGGTATCCCCGGCGCCGCTGCCAGCCGCGCCGGATGGCAAAAAAAATGAGCGAGCGGTGAATCCATCCACATCCGATCGGCCTGTCAGGGTCGCAGCCTTCTACCGCTTCGTCGCCATCGCGGAGCCGCGCCGGCTCTGCGCCGAGTTGGCAGCCCTTTCCCGCAAGCTCGGCCTGCGCGGCACGCTGCTGATCGCCTCGGAGGGCTTCAACGGGACGGTCGCAGGCGCCGCGCACGCGCTCGATGCGCTGCTGGGCGAACTCCGGGCCGTGGCCGGGGGGCCTGGGCTTGCCGTGAAATTCAGCGACGCCGCGACGATGCCGTTCCATCGGCTCAAGGTGAGGGTCAGGCGCGAGATCGTCACGATGGGAGTCGACGGGATGGCCCCCGTTCCCGGCGCCGCCGGCCGCGTCGATCCGGCAGCGTGGAACGCGCTTCTGGCCGATCCGCGCACTGTGGTGGTCGACGCGCGCAATGCCTACGAGGTGGCGCTCGGCAGCTTCCGCAACGCAATCGACCCGCAAACCGAGCGCTTCCGCGATTTTCCGGCCTGGCTGTCGCGCCGGCGTGACGCGCTCGCCGGCCGCCGGCTTGCCCTGTTCTGCACGGGCGGCATCCGCTGCGAAAAGGCGGCCGCCTACGCCGCCTCGATCGGGCTTGCCGAAGTCTACCAGCTCGACGGCGGCATTCTGCGCTATCTCGCCGAGACCGCCGAGCGCGATAGCCTATGGCAGGGCGAGTGCTTCGTCTTCGACGAGCGCGTCTCGGTCGTGCACGGCCTGGCGCCGGGCGAGGCTTCGCTCTGCCGCGGCTGCCGACGGCCGCTGACGGCCGGCGACCGGGCCTCGCCGCTCTACCGGGAAGGCGTCTGCTGCGCGGCCTGCGCGGCCGAGCGCAGCGCCGCGGACCGCGCCGGCGCGGCGGAACGCCACCGCCAGATGGCGCTGGCGGCTGCCCGCGGCGGCCGCCACCTCGGCCGCTGAGCGAACAAGAACAAAGACTTGCCGGGGCCGGCCGGGCCTCGTTCAGCCTTTGTTAAGGAACACGGCGCATCCTGAAGGCACTCGGGCCGGTCTCCTCCTCCCATCCGGTCCTTATTGGGCGGTCGCCAATGACCGCCCTTTTTAACGCCAGGGGCTTGCCAGGCGCTTCCGCTTCTGAAATCTCCGCGGGACAGCGACCGCCCAGGAGAGAGCCCATGGCCGACAGCAAGACCGCCATCGTCACCGGCGCGGGCACCGGCATCGGCAAGGCGGTCGCGACGGCGCTCGCCGCGGCCGGCTGGACGACGGTGTTCACCGGCCGCCGCCGGGAATTGCTCGACGCGGCGGTCGACTCCGCCGGCGGAAGACGGCGGCCGCGCCGCAGCCATCGCCTGCGACGTCACCAAGGCGGAGGCGGTCGATCGCCTGTTCGAGGAGACTGCCGAGCACTTCGGCGGCCGCGTCGATCTGCTTTTCAACAATGCCGGCATGTCGACTTCAAGTCGACGCTGATCGACGAGATTGCCGGTCGAGCTCTGGAAAGACGGTCGTCGACGTCAATCTGACGGGTTCGTTCCTGTGCGCCCGCACGGCGTTCCGGTGATGCGCCGGCAGCGGCCGAGGGCGGGCGCATCATCAACAACGGCTCGGTCTCGGCCTATGCGCCGCGCCCCGGCACCGTGCCCTACACGGCCACCAAGCATGCCGTCACCGGGCTCACCAAGACGCTGGCGCTCGACGGCCGGCCGTTCGACATCGCCTGCGGCCAGATCGACATCGGCAATGCGCTGACCGATATGGCCGCGGCGATGACCGTCGGCGTGCCGCAGGCCAACGGCAGCGTCGCCGCCGAGGCGGTCATGGACGTGCAAAGGGTGGCCGATGCGGTCGTCCACATGGCCTGTCTGCCGCTCGACGCCAACGTGCTGTTCATGACGGTGATGGCGACGAAGATGCCGTTTGTCGGCCGGGGCTGACCTGCAGGGCCGGCGAGGAAATCGCCGATCCGGCTGATCGCGCGGGCGATGTTTTCCTCCGAATTGGCGTAGGAGAGCCGGATATAGCCCTCGCCGAGCATGCCGAAATCCGGGCCGCCGATCAGCGCGACGCCGGCCTCGTCGAGCAGCGCCGAGGCAAGCTTCTTGGCCTTCCAGCCGGTGCGGCCGACATTCGGGAAGGCGTAGAAGGCGCCCTTCGGCGTGATGCAGGAAATGCCGGGCAGCGCGTTCAGCCCGTCGACCACCAGCTTGCGGCGGCGGTCGAAGGCGCGCATCATCTTGTCGACCTCGTCCTGCGGCCCGTCGATCGCCGCGATGCCGGCATACTGGCTCGGCGCGTTGACGCAGGACCAGCAATTGACCGCGAGCTTGCGCACCTTGTCGTAGAGCCTGGCCGCTCTCGCGCCGAGTTCGGCCAGATCGACCAGCCCATGCGCCAGCCGGTCATCGCCCAGGTCTTCGACCAGCCGTTGAGGACGATCAGCCGGTCGCGGATCTCGGGATAGGCGAGCAGCGAGCAATGCTCTTCGCCGTCATAGGTCATGACGTCGTAGATCTCGTCGGACAGGATGGCGACGTTCGGGATGGCGCGCCAAGCCCTTCACCAGCTTCTCGATCTCGGCGCGCGGCGTGACGCCGCCGGTCGGGTTGGCCGGCGAGTTGAGGATCAGCAGCCGGGTCCGCGGCGTGATCAGCGCCAGCGTCTCCTCGGCCGAGAAGGCAAAGCCGTTCTCCTCGCGGATCGGCACCGGGACCGGCGTGCGCGCCGGTGAATTCGATCATCGAGCGATAGATCGGAAAGCCGGGGTCGGGATAGAGGATCTCGGCGCCCGGCTCGCCGAACATGATGATCGCCGCATACATGGTCGGCTTGCCGCCCGGCAGGATCATCACGTTGTCGGGCGACACCTCGACGCCGGTGGTCGTCAGCGTGCGGCGCACCACCGCCTCGCGCGTCGCCAGCAGCCCGGTCGCCGGCGTGTAGCCGTGATGGCCGTCGCGCAGCGCCTTGATCGCCGCCTCGACGATATGGTCCGGCGTGCTGAAATCCGGCTGGCCGATGCCCAGATTGATGATGTCCTTGCCTGCGGCCGCAAGTGCTGTCGCCCGCGCCAGCACGGCAAAGGCGTTCTCCTCGCCGATGCGGTCGAAGGCCGAAATCGTCTGGAGCATCCCGTGCGTCCCTCTGGTTCTTTTGCTGAGCCGAGTGGTTTTGTGAGCGTCGCGGTCGCAAATGTCAAACGGAATGGTAGGCCCGAAGTGAACGACGACCTCAGGAACTGGCAGCCACGGCCGCGGCCCGCGCGCGAGCCGCTCGAGGGCCGCTACGTCAGGCTGGAGCCGCTCAGCGCCGAAGCGCCATGGCGACGGGCTCTGCGAGGCGTCGAGCGTCGCCGATGCCGGCGATCGCTTCCGCTGGCTGCCCGACCTTCCGCCGGCAGAGCCGCGCCGCCTTCCAGCCCTGGCTCGACAGGGTCGAGGCCAGCGAGGACCCGCTGTTCTTCACCGTGATCGACAAGGCCAGCGGCAAGATCGCCGGCCGCCAGACGCTGATGCGCATCGACGCGGCCAACGGCGTCATCGAGATCGGCAACATCTATTGGGGGCCGCTGATCTCGCGCAAACCGGCCGCGACCGAGGCGCAGTTCCTGTTCATGCAATATGTCTTCGACGAGCTCGGCTATCGCCGCTACGAGTGGAAGTGCAACAACCGCAACGAGCCGTCGAAGCGCGCCGCGGAGCGCTTCGGCTTCACGTTCGAAGGCATCTTCCGCCAGCACATGGTGGTCAAGGGCGAAAACCGCGACACGGCGTGGTATTCGATCATCGACAAGGAATGGCCGGCGCTGAAGCGGGCCTATCGAGGAATGGCTCGATCCGGCCAATTTCGACGCCGACGGCAAGCAGAAGCGGCGGCTCGAAGAGATCAGGGCGCGCACGCGAGATAGATCGGCGCATGCAGCATAGCCACGACGATCATGACCACGACCATGCGGGCACGACCATGCAGCTCATGGCCACGACGGCCACGGCGCACGATCATGCGCACGGCGCGACCGACAAGACGCGCGTGCTGATCGCCGCCGCGCTCACCGGCGGCTTCATGGTCGCCGAGGCGCTCGGCGGCTTGCTGACCGGGTCGCTGGCGCTGGTCGCCGACGCCGGCCACATGCTCACCGACTACGATCTCGCTGGCGCTCGCCTGGTACGCCTTCCACCTCGCCGGACGCGCCGGCGACGGCGCGGCTCACCTATGGCTTCGACCGGGTCAAGACGCTGGTCGCCTACACCAACGGCCTCGCCATCTTCGCCATCGCGCTGTGGATCGTCTACGAGGCGCTGCGAGCGCTTCCTGCAGCCGACGCCGGTGCTCGGCGGACCGATGCTGGTGGTGGCGGTCGCTCGGCCTGCTGGTCAACATCGCCGGCTTCTATGTGCTGCATGGCGGCGACCGCGAGCAGCCTCAACATGCGCGGCGCGATCCTGCACGTGCTGGGCGACATGCTCGGCTCGGCCGGCGGCGATCGTTGCGGCGCTGGTCATCCTGACGACCGGCTGGACGCCGATCGACCCGATCCTGTCGGTGCTGGTCGCGGTGCTGATCCTGTCCGACGCGCGTGGTCGCTGATGCGCGATGCCGCCCATGTGCTGCTCGAAGGCGCGCCGCCCGAGACTCGACCGCGACGGCATCGCCAGCGACATCGTCGCCAATGTCGGCGGCGTGCGCGAGGTCCACCACATGCATGTGTGGTCGCTCGACGGCTCGAAGACCATGGCGACGCTGCATGCCTGCCTGGCCGACGGCGTCGACGCCAATCGGGCGCCGTGCGCGACGATCAAGGCGCGGCTGGCCGAGCAGAATCGGCATCACCCATGCGACCGTCGAGACCGGAATTCGGCGAGTGCGCCGACGCCGCTCTGCCGGAACCGGCGGAGCATGCCCATGCACATGCCGAGCACGACCATCAGCATGAGCCGGGCCAAGTGACAGGCAGGCTCGAGGGCAAGATCGCGGTGTGACGGCCGCCGGGCAAGGCATCGGCCGGGCGATCGCCGAGCTGTTCGTCGCCGAGGGCGCAACGCGTCTATGCCTCCGACCTCGACCGCGCCAAGCTCGACGGGCTGGCGCGCGCCAAGACAGGCCAAGCTCGACGTGCTCTCGACCGCGGCGGTCGAGGCCTATGCGGCCAAGGTCGGGCCGAGTCGACGTGCTGGTCAATGTCGCCGGCTTCGTTCATCACGGCACGGTGCTCGACGACCAGCGAGAAGGACTGGGATTTTTCCTTCGACCTCAACGTGAAATCGATGCACCGCACGATCCGGGCCTTCCTGCCCGGCATGCTCTCGCGCGCCAAGGAGACCGGCAGGACCGGGCTCGATCGTCAATATCGCATCGGGCGCCTCGTCGATCCGCGGCCTGCCGAACCGCTACGCCTATGGCGCCAGCAAGGCGGCGGTGATCGGGCTGACCAAGTCGGTCGCGGCCGATTTCATCCGCGACGGCATTCGCTGCAATGCGGTGGCGCCCGGCACCTTCCGCTCGCCGTCCTGGGAGGACCGCGTCGAGGCGCTCGGCAAGTCGCTCGGCAGCAAGGACAAGGCGCTGGAGATGTTCGTCGACCGCCAGCCGATGGGGCGCGTCGCCGACGCCGCCGAGATCGCGCCGATCGCGGTCTATCTGGCGGCCGACGAATCGGCCTTCTGCACCGGCACCGTGATCTCCGTCGACGGCGGCTTCTCGCTGTGACTCGCGAGAACATGCGCGGCCGCGATCGCGGCGGCCGTGATCCTGGGCGGCTTCGGCCTGACCGCGATACTTCATGCCGACCATCATGCTGGCCATCGGCAAGCACTCGACGGCCGCCGCGGGGGTCGTGGCCGTGCTGTTCGTCGGCGGCGTTATTTCATCGTCTTCTACCTGCGCGGCCGCAGCCAGAAGCGCAAATAGCCGTCCTCGCCTCGTCTTCGGGGCGCTGCCCGCCTACGCCGACAGGCTGGCGGTGAGCAGCAGGAGCCCGACCGCCAGCACGAAGGCCGCGCCGGCAATCTCGATGGCGAGATGAACGCGCGCGCCCCACCGGCCGCCGCCGGCGAGCGCGAGCGCGCCGTTCTTGGCGCCGACGGCAAGCGTGGCCAGCAGCGACACGGTGATCGCCGTGCCCAGCGCCATCGCCAGCACCGACAGCACGCCGCCGGCAAACAGTCCGTTGAGGAAGGCGAAGCTCAGCACGATCAGCGCCCCTGAACAGGGCCTGAGGCCGACGGCCGTGACCGCCGACCAGGCGGTGCGCCAGCTGAAATCATCGCCGCCGAGCCGGCTTGGGTCGGGTGCATGCGCATGGCCGCAAACGTCGCAGGCCACCATCGTGCGGCCGGCGCCGCTTCGGCTGGCCTCTGTGTGGCGGCCGCGCAAATGGGTATGATCTGTGCAGATGCCGATCTGGTGGATGTGATCGGCATCATCGCCGACGGCATGGGCGGCGGACAGGCTGTGCAGCGGCCGTGTCCTGGCCCAGAGAGGCGAAAGCTTCCGCCACAACAGCCAGACGCCGAAGGCGCTGACCATCACATAGCTGGCGATCTCCAACGCCCAGGTTGCATCGGTCATCGACACCGCCGTCCCCCGCAGGGCGAAAAACACCAGCGTCATCAGCGCGACCGCCGTCACCGCCTGGAGCATGGCCGAGACGAAGGAGAGCATCACCCCGCGCCGCAGCGCGACCTCGTTGGCGAGCATGTAGGAGGAGATCACCGCCTTGCCGTGGCCGGGGCCAGCCGCATGGAAGATGCCGTAGACGAACGACAGGCCGATCAGCACCCAAAGCCGCGAGCCGTCCTGGCGCATGCCCTTGAGCGCCCCGGTCAGCGAGCGGTAGAACGCCTGCTGGTGGCTGTTGATGAAGTTGACGAGGTGGGTGAAATGGCCGGTCGAGGGCAGCATGGCTTCGTTGGTGCCGATGCCAAGCGAGCTCTGCGCGTGCGCCGCCGCCAGGGAGCAGGCCATGATGGCGCCGGCGGCGGCCACCCCTAGAACGGTTCGGAAGGTGAGGCGGACCATGGCTAGCCCTTGCAGTTCAGCTCAAGCTTGGTGGCGAAGATCTTGCTCATGTCGGTGCCGGTCGGGTCGTTGAAGAACGCGTCCGTCAGCGTCGTCTGGTTCTGCGCGATCGCCGTGTCGGGGTCGGGACGAACCACCGTCTTGGTGCAATCGGAGGGCAGATTGTCGACCGTCAGATTGGCATCGTCGGTAAAGTCGATGGCCGTGTAGAAGGTCGGATCATAGACGCCGAAATCGATCTTGCCGCCGAGTTTCAGCGGTTGTTTCGGCGCCGATTCGAACAGCAGGATCAGCTGACCGTCCTGGAAATTGGCGATGAACGGCTTCGGCGGCTTCATCTTCACCGCCGCACCGTTCTGGGTGACGAGCTGGAAATAATCGTACTCGCCGATCGAGCTGTAGACGGTGTGGGCGACGTCCTTGAGCTCGGCGTCATCGAGCGACAGGTCGGCGTTCTTGTCGAACTCCATCAGCACGGTCGACGAAAACACCTCGTCGAAGCGCCACAGATTGCGCAGCGACTTGACCGTCCGGTCCGGGTTGAGCACCACCTCGAGCCGCGCTTCGGCGAAGACATGCGGGTGGGCGGCAGCCGCAGACACCCAGCCGGCGAGGGCAAGCGCGGCGATGCCTGGCATGGTCGAGGCCGCATTGAGCCGCATCTGGAACCCCGCTTGTCCCCCGGTGGCCGCCGAACAGGGACCAAGAACCGGGCGAAATTTGGGAGGGGGCCCGCGCCCTAGCCGCCGGGCTTGAACCAGGCGACCAGAAAGTCGACCAGCACCCGCACTTTCGCCGGCAGGTAGCGGCGGTGCGGGTAGACGGCGAAAATGCCGCCGCCCTTCACCAGACGGTCGGCCAGCACCGCCACCAGCCGTCCGGCGGCGATGTCCGGCGCGGCGATGAAATCGGGCAAGGTGACGAACCCCAGATCCGGCGAGCGCGGCCGCACGCGCCGCAAGCGGACTGTTGACCTCGATCGGTCCGGAAACGGCCACGCTGATGATCTCGCCGTCGTCGCCGGTGAAGGCCCAGTTGCCGAGATTGCGGCTGTTGGTGTCGACGATGCAGGGCAGCGTCGTCAGTTCCTGCGGCCGCCCGGGTGCCCCGCGCAACGCCAGCAGCTCGGGCGAGGCGCAGACCACGACCGAGAACGGCGCCAGTCGGCGCGCGATCAGCGACGAGCTTTCCAGCCGCGAGATGCGGATCGCCAGGTCGAATCCCTCCTCGACCAGATCGACGAAGCGGTCGTCGAGGTGGATCTCCAGGGTGATGTCGCGGTGCGCCTTGGCAAAATCGATCAGCGACTGGCCGATCGGCGCATCGGCAAAAGTGCGTGCGGCCGAGACCTTGATGCGGCCGCGGACATCCCCGGAGGATTCGCGCACCGCATCCTGCAGGCTGTCGATCTCGCGCACGATCTCGGAGGCCCGCCGGTAATAGGTGTGGCCGGCTTCCGTCAGCGAGAACTGCCGGGTGGTGCGGTTGAGCAAAAGGGCGCCGAGCTCGTCCTCCAGCTCGCGCACATATTTCGACAGAAGCGCCTTGGATCGTCCGATCTTGCGGGCTGCCGCCGAAAAGCCTTCGGCCTCGACGACATCGATGAAGGCGCGCATGCGGGTAAGGGTGTCCATCGGCAGCCAGCATTTGCCACGGCCGGGAATTTTTCAAGCCGGGGGATGCGGCTCGCCAAATCGCGCTTGACGCATCCATATCTCTGCGGTTATGAATTAAATCATAGCCAACCGGTTATCAATCGCGATGCCCGATGCGCACGACATGCTCTTCCGGACGCTGGCCGACCCCACCCGGCGGGCGATCTTCGAGCGCTTGTGCAGAAAAGGCGAGCAGACGGTCGGTGCGCTGACGGCCGAGGCCGGGATCTCACAGCCCGCCGTGTCGAAGCATCTCGGGGTGCTGCGGCAGGCGGGGCTGGTGCGGGACCGCCATCAGGGCCGCCAGACGCACTACCGCGCCGAGGTCGCCGCCTTGGCGCCTTTGGCCGATTGGACGAGCCGGATGGCCGGGTTCTGGCAAACCCGCTTCGACCAGCTCGAAGACCTGCTGAAAAGGATGGATCAATGAACGACACTGCAGCCGAAACGCGCTCCGTCATCCTCGAACGGGAGCTGCCCTATCCGCCGGAGAAGATCTGGCGCGCGCTCACGCAGCCCGAGCTGATCGAGGAGTGGCTGATGAAGACCGATTTTCAGCCCGTGGTCGACCACCGCTTCCACTTTTCCGCCGATTGGGGCGGCGTCGACTGCCAGGTGCTCGCGGTCGAGCCGCATCGAAGGCTGGCCTACAGCTGGGCCGCCAACGGGCTGGAGAGCACCGTCACCTGGACGCTGACCCCGACCGGCGCCGGCACCCAGCTCAGGATGGAGCAGGAGGGGTTCCGCCCCGGCCAGGAGCAGTTCTACACCGGCGCCCAGTACGGCTGGCAGCGGTTCTTCGGCAATCTGGAGACGACACTGGCGCGGTTGCATTGAGGCCTTCCAGTCGGCTCGAATCGGAGCAAAGAGAGCGGATGACCCCATCGCAGCGGATCGACGAGCTGATTGCGGGACTGGCGGACTGGCGCGGCGAGATGCTCGCGACAGTCCGCAAGGTCTTCCTCGACGCCGACGACGGCATCGTCGAGGAGTGGAAATGGATGGGCAGCCCGGTCTGGTCGCTGGGCGGCATGATCGCGGTGGCCAACGCTCACAAGGAGAAGGTGAAAGTCACCTTCTCCCATGGCGCGAGCCTGGCGGATCCGGACAAGGTCTTCAATGCCGGGCTGAACGGCAAAGTGTGGCGGGCGATCGACCTCTCCGAAGGCGACAAGCTCAATGCCGCAGGGCTGAAGAAGCTTGTCCGTGCCGCCATCGCCTTCAATCAGGCCAAGCAGGCGAAAAAGGCCACGGCGCGGCCGCGCGCCAAGGCGGCGAAGGGCGGCAAGGCGTGAGCAGCGACGCGCAAAAGGCTGCCGGCCGGTGAAGAAGCCTTCCGCGCCGAAGGCCGCCGTGCTCCTTGCAGGCGGCAACCCGCAGATCGCCAAAGGCGACGGCGATGTTCCGGTCCAGGCCTATATCGCGGCGATGCCCGGCTGGAAGCGCGAGGTCGGCCGGCGCCTCGATGCGCTGATCACCCGCAGCGTGCCGGACGTACGCAAGGCGGTGAAGTGGAACTCGCCGTTCTACGGCATCGACGGCCAAGGCTGGTTCCTGAGCTTCCACGTCTTCACCCGCTATGTGAAGGTCGCCTTCTTCCGCGGCACCGCGCTCACCCCGATGCCGCCCGGTAAGAGCAAGAACGAGGGGACGCGCTACCTCGACATCGCCGAGGACGATGAGCCGGATGAAGCTGAATTGGCGAGCTGGATCAAGCAGGCGGCAAGTCTGCCCGGCTTCCTCGGCCCGCAAATCTGACGGGCAAGCCGCCTAAGATGCGCTATCAGAACTGATCTGAGATGATCAGAAGTGCGCGCAGGTGGCACGTGCCGATATAGGCCAAATCATGAATTTTGTCTGAATGGCACAAACTTTTGCCACAAAGAAATTGTGCAACGCAGCATAATACCTTGAGCGGCAGTGTTCCTGAGCCATAGCTGGCGGCGGATGCGACTGGCCGCGACGGATCTTCGATGAACGTCCTCTTTGCGATCGGCAACGGCTATCTTCCGCAATTCCACGGCGGCGTGCAATCGAGCACACACCATCTGATCGCCCAGCTTGCCGCCGGCGGCCATTCGGCGTCGGTGCTTGCCTCGCTGTTCGGCGACGGGCTGTTCGGCCTGCGCGCCAGGGTGAAGATGAAGCTGCTCGGCCAGCCTGCCGTGGTCGACCGGTTTCCCGGCTATCCGGTGGTGCGCGCCTGGTTTCCCTGGGAAGCGGTACCGTTTGCGCTGGAACAGGCCCGGCCCGACGTCGCCGTCGTCCAGTGCCACAAATCCGTGCCGCTCGGCAAAGCGCTCGAAGCCGCCGGCGTTCCGATCGTCGTCTATCTCAGGAATGTCGAGTTCGACGAGCTCGACGGCGATCCGCGGGAGCTCCGCTCGGCGCTCTACATCGCCAACTCGCAGTTCACGGCCGACACCTATAAGCGGGTGTTCGGCATCGAATCGGCCGTCATTCCTCCGTCGATCGACCGCAAGAGCTACGCCACTGAGAGCAGCAAGGCGTTCGTCACCTTCATCAACCCCTATCCGGTGAAGGGCCTCCAGCGCGCCGCGGACATTGCCCGCGCCTGCCCCGACATCCCGTTCCTGTTCGTCGAAAGCTGGAAGCTCGACGGCGAGCGGCTGGTCGCGGCGCAGAGCGCGATCGATGGTCTTGCCAACGTGACGATGATGCCGCGCACCGACGACATGCGATCGGTCTACGGACAGACCAAGATCCTGCTGGCGCCGAGCCAGTGGGAGGAGGCGTGGGGCCGGGTGGCCTCCGAGGCCCATTGCAGCGGCATTCCGGTGGTCGGCTCGCGCCGCGGCGGGCTGCCGGAGGCGATCGGCGAGGGGGGCATCGTGCTCGACCATGACACGCCGCTCACCGACTGGGTCGATGCCGTGCGCCGCCTATGGGACGACGAGCGGCACTATATCTCGATGTCCGAACGAGCGCGGCAGTTCTCACTGCGGCCTGCCCTCGACCCGACCCGCCAGTTCGCGGCGTTCCTCGCGGTGCTGGAGCAGGCCAGGGCAGGCAACCCGCTCGCGCACGCCGCCTGACGAGATTTTTTTCCGGCGGCTTTCGATTTTCGTTGATTGTGACAGGGACGGTGCCTATATCCGGCGCTGCCCAAAGTCGCACGTGCCTGTGGGCGTCCCCCGATCCTCGGAATGGCGAGGCAATCGGGACGGTACCTGGGAAGTAACGAGCCCAGTCGGTCAAGTGGCCTGCCACGGATCGAGGACGTCTTGAAGCAACGACGGTGCGGGCCTTTCTGGTGTCTGCCGATCGTCCATAGATCGGGGTTACTGAAGAGGCACACCTTCATTGCCGGCAGTGCGGACGGGTCTCCCATCCAAGCCAAGGCAGACAAAGCGAACCACGGCCGGGCAAGGCCAAGGTTCATCACCGCGCGATGCGCGAGCTTCGGTCCCGGGATCTCCACCGCCCGGGTCGGAGTGAGAGCATCCCGCCTTTGTCCACCAGCGGATTTACGGCCACCGCGGCCGAGCGTCCGCAGCTTGATTGTGCGCGTGTCCGCGCGCTCGGAGACACCGATGGCAACCCAGCGCATCCTCGATTTCCTTGCCACCCGACGGCCGAATGGTCCGTGCCTCGTCGTCGATCTCGACGTCGTGCGCGACAATTTCCACGCCTTCCAGAAGGCGTTGCCCAATTCGCGCATCTTCTATGCCGTCAAGGCCAACCCGGCGCCCGAAATCCTGCGCCTGCTCGCCCAGCTCGGCTCGTCCTTCGACACCGCCTCGGTCGCCGAGATCGAGATGGCGCTCGATGCCGGCGCGACCGCCGAGCGCATCTCGTTCGGCAACACCATCAAGAAAGAGCGCGACATCCTGCGCGCCTTCGAGCTCGGCATCCGCCTCTACGCCGTCGATTGCGTCGAAGAGGTCGAGAAGGTGGCGCGCGCTGCCCCTGGCGCACGGGTCTTCTGCCGCGTCTTGACGGACGGCGAGGGCGCGGAATGGCCGCTGTCGCGCAAGTTCGGCTGCGTCCCGGCGATGGCCGTCGACGTGCTGCGCCGCGCCAAGTCGCTTGGCCTGGAGGCCCATGGCGTCTCCTTCCACGTCGGCTCCCAGCAGACCGACCTGTCCGCCTGGGACCGGGCGCTGGCCGACGCCAGGCGCGTCTTCGGCACACTCGCGGATGAGGGCATCGTGCTCAAGATGGTCAACATGGGCGGCGGCTTTCCGACCCGCTATTTGCGCGACGTGCCCGGCGCCCAGGCCTATGGCCGGGCGATCTTCTCGGCGCTGCGCAAGCACTTCGGCAACGCCTTGCCCGAGACCATCATCGAGCCCGGCCGCGGCATGGTCGGCAATGCCGGCGTCATCAAGTCGGAGGTCGTGCTGATCTCCAAGAAGGCCGACAACGACAATGTCCGCTGGGTCTATCTTGACATCGGCAAGTTCGGCGGCCTGGCGGAGACCATGGACGAAGCAATTCGCTACCCGATCGTGACGCCCCGCGACGGCGATGCGGTGGCGCCGTGCGTGCTCGCCGGCCCGACCTGTGATTCGGCCGACGTGCTCTACGAGAAGATGCCCTACCCGCTGCCTCTGTCGCTGACGATCGGCGACGAAGTGCTGATCGAGGGGACCGGCGCCTATACGACCACCTATGCCTCGGTCGCCTTCAACGGCTTCGAGCCGCTCCGATCCTACGTGATCTGACGCGGCAGGCCCGCGTCGGATCCGCCGTGGCCGGCTGTCGCCGGCCGCAGGCTCGCCCGGAACCCGGCTCCGCGTGAAGGATGCTCATCGCCATGGAACGCTCAACCCTGCGCCGGCCGCTGCCGGCCACTGTCGACACCTCGATCGTCGCCGAGACCGGCGCCGACGCCTTGGCGCGCGAGGCGCTGCTTGACCGGGCGATGGGCCCGGGCCGCAAGCGCAAGTCCTCCGAGCGGCTGCGCCGCGGCCGCCGGCCCTCCGAAGGGCTGGCGTTCGTGGCCCGCAGCGCCGACGGCGCCGTGGTCGGCACGGTGCGGCTGTGGGACATCGCCGCCGGCGACAACGGCCCGGCGGCGCTGCTGCTTGGGCCGCTGGCCGTCGAGCCCGGGCTCAAGGACGGCGGCATCGGCTCGGCGATGATGCGCCATGCGGTCGAGGAGGCGAGGCGCCTCGGTCATCGGGCGATCCTCCTGGTCGGCGACGCGCCATACTACCGGCGCTTCGGCTTCACGGCTGCGCTGACCGGCGCGCTGTCGATGCCGGGGCCCTATGAGCGCGAACGGTTCCTGGCGCTGGAGCTCGTTCCGGGGGCGCTCGCCGGCGCGCGCGGCGTGCTCAGCGCGGCGGGACGCCGGCTGCACCGCCAGCCGATGCCGCTTGCAGCGGCGCGGGCCGCTGCATAGAGCGGTTCATCGGAATTGCGCTGAGCGACCCTAAAGAACTTGGCTGAGTGCCATCGCGGCCGACATGTCGCCGTCGATGCGCATCCGGCCCTGCATGAAAGCTGCGGTCGGGTCGAGCTCGCCCGCAGCCAACGCCTCGCAGTCGGCCAAGGTCATGGTGATGGTGCAGTCCGCGTCGCCATCCGCAGCGCTCACGTCGCTGCCGTCGATCATGATGGCTCCGTCACGGCCAAGATCGATCTTCACGGCGCGATCGAAGCCGCTTCCAGTCAGGCGCTCGCGAAGATTGTCGGCAATGGACTCAACGCTCATGGTGGCTTCCTGCTTTTTCGGGTCGATCGGTAAAAATGGTGTTAGCCCGCTGGTTCAGCCAAGGTCAACGCGACCGCGGCGCAATTTTTCTTCGCGGGGCCGGAACATATGACAATAACAATTGTTAACCTGGTGCCGGCCTTCGACGACGCGAAACTGACCAGCCGGCCGCCCGCCAACCCTTGAGGCGCGGAGCAGAGCCCGCCGGCTACCGCCTGGTTCGGAGCCTGCGGGCTCACCTTTCTTAGCCCGATACGAAAGCTTGCAGCGCGCCAAAACGCGCTATACTCCCGGCCGACCGCGGCCAGTCCGGCCTGCCGCAGCGGCGGCGAGCCAGCCTGCCTGACGCCGAACCACCCTGCCGGAGGACCAAGGACCATGAAGCGCTCCCGCGTCAACGAGATCCTCGAAGAGGGCGATGCCTTCATCCGCTCTTTCGGCTATATCATGCCGCCGTTCGCCTATTGGACCCCGGACGAACTCGCCCGCCGGCGCCCGGCCGGCATCCTCGCGGCCCGCCTCGGCTGGGACATCACCGATTATGGCCAGGGCAAGTTCGATGAACTCGGCCTGTTCCTGTTCACGGTCCGCAATGGCCGGGCCGAGGATCTGAGCCGCGGCAAGGGCATGCTCTATGCCGAGAAGATCATGATCTCGCGCAAGGACCAGCTGTCGCCGATGCACCGCCACGTGGTGAAGGCGGAGGACATCATCAACCGTGGAGGCGGCAAGCTGGTCTTGGAGCTGTTCATGTCGCAGGCCGACGGCAGCGTCGACCGGGAGGCCGAGGTCTCGGTGCCGACCGACGGCGTGGTGCGAACAATGCCGGCTGGCAGCCTGCTCAAGCTCGACCCGGGCGAAAGCGTCACCCTGGTCCCCGGCGTCTGGCATGCGTTCTGGGGGGAGGGCGGAGACGTGCTGATCGGCGAGGTCTCGACCGTCAACGACGACCTCACCGACAACATCTTCGTCGACAAGATCGGCCGCTTCGCTGAAATCGAAGAAGACGAGGCGCCGGCCCATCTGTTGGTCTCGGACTACGACCGCCTGCTGGGCTGAGGGAAGGCGTCGAAACGAATCGGCCGGCCGGAACCGCCGTCGGGCGAGCGTTCGCCCGCCCGGGAACCTGGCCAGGTTCAGCTGTCCGACACTTCCGTCTCCGGGCGATCGTCGCCGCGCGACACCTCGCCGTGCCATTTGCCGGACAAATCTTCGTATTCGATGCCTTCGGTCTGGCCGGCGACCTGCTGCTCGGCGGCGGCAGAGCGCGCCGCCTCGACGGCTTCGGCGTGAGTCGCGAAGGTTTCCGAGAAGGTCGTTCCCACCTTGTAGGCCCAGCCTCCGTCATGCTCGACGACATCATAGACGACACGGGTCATGGCTTTCTCCCCTTGGCTTGCTTCTGCAAACGAATCGGCCCTGGCCGGGTTCCCGGCCCCGAACCTCTCAGAGCGGATCACCTTTTCTTTGAATCGGTGCTCCCCTCCAAGTCTTTGTTTTTCCGCAATTCCGGACGGAGAACCGGCTGCCGCTTCTCCTCGAATTGCTCTAGACGCTCTCGTGCCAGGCCAGGCGCAGCACCCGCAGCCAGTTGCCGCGGCAAATCTTGGCGAGGTCATCGCGGCCGTAGCCTGCCGCCGTCAGCGCGGTGACCAGATGCTGAAGCCCGCCGGCCGAGCCGATCGCCTGCGGAATGAGAGCACCGTCGAAGTCGGAGCCGAGCGCGACGCCGTCGATACCCAGCCGATCGACCAGATAATCGACATGCCGGACCATGTCGGAGAGCGGCGTGTCGGCCCGGTCGCGGCCGTCGGGGCGCAGCATCGTCACGGCGAAGTTCAGCCCGACCAGGCCGCCCAAATCGCGCACCGCATCGAGCTGGCGGTCGGTCAGATTGCGGGCCACGGGGGTGATGGCGTGGACATTGGAATGGCTGGCGACCAGCGGCTGGTCGGTGATCGCGGCGACATCCCAGAATCCCTTCTCGGTGATATGGGAGAGGTCGATCAGGATGCCGAGGCGATTGCAGGCCTTCACCAGAGCGCGCCCGGCATCAGTGAGTCCAGGACCCGTGTCGGGGCTGCGCGGATAGGCGAACGGCACCCCATGGCCGAAAATGTTGTTGCGGCTCCACACCGGGCCGAGTGAGCGCAATCCGGCGGCATAAAGCACGTCGAGCTCGACCAGATCGGGGCCGATCGGCTCACAGCCTTCGAGATGAAGCACGGCGGCGAATCGGCCGGCCGCGATGGCGGCTTCGATATCGCGCGCTGTGCGGCAGAGCTGCCAGGCGGCCGCGCGTTCCAGCCTGAGCGCAATGGCCGCCATTTCGAGCGCGATGTCGAGGGAAGGCTGGCGCTCGAGCGGCGGCGACAGCGGCGTCTCATAGCGGCCACTGGTGTCGGGCTGCTTGAGCATCAGTTCGCCCGAGGGTACATAGATGGCCGACAGGCCGCCAGCCAGCCCGCCGCTCTTGGCGCGCGGCAGATCTATATGGCCGCGCTGCCGCCCATAGACGAAGCTCTCGACCGGATCGGCCCCGGTGCGCGCGTTCTTCCACAGGCGCAACAGAACGTCGTTGTGACCATCAAACACCAGCTGCATGCGTGCTCCTCGATGCGCCATGGGATCATCGCGTTGGCGCGCCAAAGGTCAAGCAATTAGCCCTCAACAGAGCGCGAGGGCCGGCAGCCGATGGGCAGCCGACCGGCACCGCCCTGACGCGGTCAGCGGCCGGCAAATGGGCTCAGTGCGGGTATTTGTTATGGCGGACGAAGTCCCAGATCGCCACATTGGTCTCGGTGATCGCCCGAATGCAGTTCTGCACCTTGATGATCTCCTCGTCGTCAAGGGCTTCGATCTTGCCGTATTTGATCTCCTCCTTGGCGTCGAAGATGCGCATCAGCTGCGTGTTCATCGACTTGTTGACCTCGTCGAAGGAGTAGATGCAGTGGCTGAATTTGTTGCGCAGCTTGGCTTGCTGCGAGAGCCGGTCGGTGATCGACAGGACTTCGCGCCGGTGCGCCGCCGGGGTCTTCTTCAGCTTGGCCAGACGCTCGACCAGCTCGATGCGGGCGCGGGTCGTGTTGAGCGTGAGGAAGATGACGACCGCCGTCTCCTTGTCGACGCGGGCCAGGCCGGCGATCAGGTAGATCAACAGGCTTTCGGTGTTCGTCCAGGTGTAGTTCAGCTGGCCGATCAGGAGCAGGATGTCGTGGAAGCGGCGGATCTGATTCATTTTCCGGTCAATGCGAAGGACAGGTCGGCGTTGTGGCGTGCCGCCCGCGCCTGTTCCAGGAAGATCGCTGCCGCCGCAGTTCTGTTGCGCGCCCCGAGCTTCTTGATGATGTTGTGGAGGTGGACCTTGATCGTGTGTTCGGACAGATTGAGCTTGACCGCGATCAGCTTGTTCTGGGCGCCGTGGGAGACCATTTCCAGGACCTGAATCTCGCGGTCGGTGAGGCCGTTCAGCGGGCGCGGCTCGCTCGCCAGCCGCACCGGCGGCGCAGGGCGCGGCGCCGGCGCCGGGCGCTTCTGGAAGAACGAGGAGGGGAAATATTCGCCGCCGCGCAGCATCAGGCGAATCACCGACAGCCAGATGTCGAGCCGCAGGTTCATCGGCAGGACGCTGCGCACGACGCTGGAGGCAAGCACCGCCTCGACCAGTTCCAGCCGGGTGGAGCTGTCGTCGACGATCATGGCGATCAGCGCTCCGGGGTGGCGTCCGGCGAGTTCGCCGGCCCCGTGGCCGGCCGGGTCGAGCACCAATTCATCGATCAGCACGAGCTGCACGGGATGGTCGAAATGGCCGCAGGCCCGCTCGATGGTCACGGCGCGCTCGACCGAAACCCATGGAAACTCCCGTTCGATGGCGGACAGATTGCAGTCCGGCACACCGCCTTCCGAGCCGACCACGACGATGGCCTTGCGGCGCAGCGGCAGGGCATATTCGTCCGAGGTTCGTATGCTTCTGGTGGCGATATCGTGCATGACGGGTTTTCTTGGTTGGAACTACCGGGCAAGCGACGCAGCCCGGCCACAATGACTGGAGTTTCCGGCATCCTTCGCTGCGTTGCGAGATATCTGATGGGCCTACGCCCCCGTGCAGCCCCCCACCTTTTGGTGAATGGTACGGCACGGGGCTTATGAACCAGTCATTGGGCGTACCGGACTCCCCTGTCCGAGGTAGGCCGACCACCCTTTGAACAGCCGTCTGCGCCCTTCGGCGCGAGGCCGAGGCTCTCCCTTCTTGCGAAGGCTCGCCGGCTCGTATTCGCGCCGGTTTCGGGCATTCTATCCGAAACGATCTATTCGCACTGTTACTGAGATGGATGCACGGGAGGCAGGCAAATCATTGGAACTAGCTCCTATTACCGACTGGTCTTGCAGGGATGTCGAACGCAGACTTCTTCACCTTGGTCGGGGGCCGAGCCGAGCGCGCCGCAACAAGAAGCGCGCTGCTCAGGCGGAGGTGTATAGCGCCGTATGTCATAGCGTTGCGTTGGCGCTTCACCTCCGCCGCCGGCCGGGGGAAGGGAGGGGACTACCGGCATAGCAGACGACGAACCGTCTCGCGCAACACCACTCGAGACGTGCCGGCTCGGAACGACAGCCGCAAAACAAGAATGACCCAGGGCCACGAGCGCACATAACGTCGTGAGAGATGAATGACGCTCATGCTGTTCGCGGCCTCAACCGAGGACTGAAAGCATGTCGAAACCAACCAACGGCAACAACTTCGGCAATTTCTGGCTGGATCCGGAACATCAGGAGCAGAACCAGGATCAGAGCCAAGGCCAGGATCAGGGACAGGGACAAGGGCAGGGGCAGCTCGGCATCCAGCTGCAGGACCAGGGCCAGGCCCAGTACACCGAAACCGACAGCCAGAACGGCAACTGGAACGACAACGGCAATCTCAACGGCAACGGCAACCTCAATGCCAATCTGAACGGCAACCTGGCGTTCAATGGCAACGAAAATGCCAATACCAACACCAGCACCAATACCAACAGCAACACCAACACCACGACGGTCGGAGTGACCGTTGATCTCACCGGATTGACCCCGACCGACGATGATTTCGCCGATATCGACCTGACGCATTCCTCGGTCGGCAAGCTGTTCGTCAATCACGACGGCGAGATCAACTACAATCCGGGCGACGACGTGTCGTTCGATGACCTGCTCAACGGGTCGCTGACCGGCGCAGGCAACGACAACGCCTTCATCCAGAACCAGACCAATGCGCTCGACGACCGCGACAGCGTGCGCGATGCCTCCGTCACCAATGACGGCGACTTCCGCCAGGACGGCAAGGCCGAAGGTGGCCACGCCGATGCCGGCGACGGCATCAGCGCGTCCGGTGCGGCCGGCGGTTCGGGCGGCTCGGACGCCACGGCCAATGGCGCCGAAGGCGGCTATGGTGGCGCCTCGCTCGGCGGTGCCGCGCTGGGCGGCATCGGGCTCGGCGGCCATGCCGGCAGCCTGGCACTCGGCGGCGTGGCCGGCGGCGGTGCGTCGACCGGCGGCGGTGCGGTCGGCGGCGGTGCGGTCGGCGGTGCCGGCGCGGCCGGCGGTGCCGGAACCGGGCTTGGCATCGGCCTTGGCGGTCTCGGCGTCGGCGTCGCCGGCGACGGCGGCTCGACCGGTGCCGGCGGTGCCGGCGGCAATGGCGGCAACGCCGCCGCGGGCAATGCCGGCCATGCCGATACCGGCAATGGCGGTGCAGGCAGCGGCGGTGACGGCGGCGAAGGCGGTGACGGCGGCAGCGGCGGCGACGACGCCTCCGGCGGCGACGCCGGCGCGCTCGGGATCGCGGCTTCGGTGCCGATCCTGCCGATCCACTCGGCGTTCGACGGTTCGGCCACGGCCGGCACGCAGGCCGGCGGCGGCGCCGGCGGGGATCCGGACGGCGGTGCCGGCGCTGCAGGTGGCGCAGGCGGGGCCGGTGCCGCCGGAGCGAGCGGCGCGGCCACGGGCGGCGGCTTCGCCGACATCAGCGGCGGCGCCGGCAGCTATGGCGGCCTGAGCGGCACGGCTGACGGCGGTGCCGGGACCGGCACGGGCTCCGGCACCGGGACCGGAACCGGCGCAGGAGTCGGCGGTCTCGGCGGAGCCGGCGGTGCAGCCGCAGGCGGTGCCGCGGCAGGCGGCGCGTCCAACGGCGGCGCGGCAACGGTCGGCGATGCGCTGGCCAGCGCTCTGGCCGGCGGCGGCGAAGGCGGTGCGGCGGCCGGCGGCTGGTCCTATGGCGGGGCCGGTGGCGCAGGCGGTGCCGGCGGCACGGCGACCACGGGGGCCGGCGGCGCCGGCGGCACGCTCGGCGAATGGGCCTCGCACAATGGCGATGACGGCTATCTGACGGGCACGTCGGAAGCCCATGCCGATGCCGGCCTGGACATGTCGGCCTTCAACCAGAGCATCGTCATGGGAGCCAACCTGCTCGGCAATACCATCGACATGACGGTCGTCGGCCACGATCTGCACGCCGACTACACCAGCAGCGACGCCTGACGGCGGAACGCGGTTCCGCACGCGGGACCGCAAAGATGGCGCGCGGGGTCTGATGCCCCGCGCGCTCCTCCCCGATAGGAATGCAGCATCGGCCTGAGTGGGGGCGGGGGCGATGCCGGCGGAGACTGATCCAGTGTTGATGGATAAGATCACCGAATCGATCGCCCACTTCGTCGGGCTGTTCCACATGTCGGCGGAGCAGGCCCGTGCCCACAAGGATTTCCTCGAGTTCGAGGCGCTCAAGGCGGCGCAGCAGCACGAGGCCGAACTCAACCACGTCACCGTCGACGTGCGGGCGCCGCAGGACCTCGTCGATTACGACCCGAGCCTCCACTACACCGCGCCCGGCCCGCAATGGGTGTGGGCGGCAGGATCCCCATCGCTCGCCGTGGATGCGCCGGACATCGGGGTCGCGGCGGTCAAGCATGCAATGCCGGGCGTCGTTCATCCCGCCGGGCAGACGGTTCACGTCTCGATTCCCGCTCCCGCAGCCCAGGTCGAGCATGTCGGCCAGGAGATGGAGCCGGCGGGTTCGGTGGTCGAGATCGTCCATCAGGTGAACTGGCTGAACGACGACGATTACGTCTCGGCCGGCGGCAGCGGGCTGACCTTCACGCCGATCGACGGCAACGGGGCCGACATCCCGTCACTGCTGAATGCGGCGTCGCAATTCGATCCGCTCGGGCATGCGGGGATGCCGGGCAACGCCCAGGCCGCGGCCGAGTTCATCGTCGAGGCAGCGCAGTCGATCAAGGCGCTGGCGGCGACCGAGCAGGCCGATGGCGGCCATGACGGCGTGTTCGTCGCGGTCGGAGACACCATCGAGGGAACCTTCGTCAACGGCGAGCTGCTGGCGCAGGCCCCGGTTCTGGCGGATCATCTGCCCGAGCTGCCGGCAAGTGGCGGCCCGCCGGCTGCCATTGTGACCCAGACCAGCACCAGCCTCGAAATCTCCGTCGAGGTTCATGCCGGCTCCAACACGCTCGAAAACACCGCCGTCGTCAACAACAGCTGGCTGACTGCGACGGTGCTCGCCACGCTCGGCAACCACGTCGAGATCAACGCCGTCATCCAGACCAATGTGTGGAGCGATGTCGATGCGGTCGGCTCCTCGCTCAGCGGCTGGACGCTCGATCCCGACCAGGTCACCCAAAGCTTCAACATCGCGGCCTTCACCCGCATCGATCCGATCAAGGATGCGCCCGGCGCGTCATCGCCGGCGAGCGACGACTTTCCCAAGGCTTGGGCGGTGACGGTGATTTACGGCGATCTGCTGATGATGAACTGGATCCAGCAGATCAGCTTCGTCAGCGACAACGATGTTCACATGCTGTCCTCGTCGGGCGTCAAGATGACGATCACCACCGGAGAGAACGTGGCCGAGAACCACGTCTCGATCGACGATTTGGGCTCGAATTACGACCTCATCTTCGTCGGCGGCAGCGTCTACAGCGGCAACTTCATCCAGCAGACCAACGTCCTGCTCGACGACGACCTGGTCGGCAGCGTGGCGGGTTTTCAGACGACCGGCACGGCGGCGCTGTCGACGAGCGGCAATCTGCTGTGGAACCAGGCCAGCATCACCACGATCGGCGGCGGCCCGGACACGATCGATGCCTTGCCCGACGCTTACCGGCAGCTCGGCAACGGCCTCGCCTCGGGCAGCCAGACGATGCCGTACGACGTGCTCCATGACGGCAATTTCGCCGGGTTGATCGGGATCCGCGTCCTCTACGTCACCGGCAATCTGACCGACCTGCAATACGTCAAGCAGGTCAACGTGCTTGGCGATTCCGACCAGGTGGCGGTCGCGCTCAACACCGCCACCCAGGCCTTCCCGCAGGCCGACTGGGATGTCCAGACCGGCACCAATGTGCTGGTCAACATCGCCCAGATCGTCGACGTCAACGCGATCGCCCAGACTTATGTCGCCGGCGACCACTATTCCGATGAGATCTTGATCCAGGCCGAGCTGATCTCCACCGACCCGCAGTTCGGCAGCCAGAACCCCGACCATCTGGTCAACGAGGCGGTGGCCTTCCTGACCGACGACCATCTCACCCCGTCGATGCAGACGGACGATCCAACCCACATGCACGTCACGCACGACGCCGTTCCGGCGGATCCGATGCAGAGCGTGACATCCTGACCAGCGCTGCCGAGGAACGATCCATGGACGACCAAGCCCCATCCTGGCGACGCGCCCCCGAGGCAGACGGCGCGGTTGCGACCGCAGCGCGCCCGGTCGAGCCGGATCAAGCCCGGCGCGCCGGTCCGGCCACCGACACGGCGCAGATCGATCGCTCGCTGGCCGCGTTGAATTCGCTGATCGACGAGATCAACCGCGCCGCCGCGCCGAAAGCCACCGATGAGGCCCCGGCAGCAGAGGACGGCGAGGATTGGCGCACGGAGCTGGCCGCGCGGCTCGAGGCCGAGTTCGAGCCCGAGCCCGAGCCGGCCAGGGCCGAGCCGCTGCTGCCGGCCTCGGCCTGGGCGCAGCCGGCGGCAGCGCCGGCACCGCGGGCCGCTGCCCAGGCCGGCACGCCGCCCGGCCTGCCCAGGATCGAGAGGACGCCGCAGCCCGAAATGACGGCTGCGCCTCAGGCCCGTGTCGTCGAGCAGCCGAGCGCGGAGCAGCACCCGATCGCGGCCGCCCGCACGATCGAGGCCGACCGCGGTCCTCTGAAGGCCGAGCCGGCCGCGCCGCGCCAGGTGCCGGCCGAGCCGCAGCCGCAGCCGCGCGCCACGCCGAAGTTCCACAAGCGGCTGGGCCCGATCAATTTCGCCGACAATCTCAAGGCCGGCGTCCGCGCGGTGAAGAAGAACCTTTTGGTCGTGATGCTGTTCACCCTGGCCAGCAACGTCCTGGTGCTTGCCATCCCGGTCTATCTGTTCCAAATCTCCGACCGGGTGCTGACCAGCCGCTCGCTCGATACGCTGGTGATGCTGACCGCCGTCATCGTCGGTGCGGTCGTCCTCCAATCGGTGCTCGACGCCATCCGCCGCTTCATCCTGATGCGCACGGCCGTCGAGGTTGCCGCCCAGCTCGGCGCGCCAATTCTGAGCGCAGCCGCACGCGCCTCGCTGCACAGCAACGGCCGCGAGTACCAGACGCTGGGTGACCTCCAACAGCTGCGCTCGTTCCTGGTCTCGGGCACGCTGCTCTCCTTCCTCGACGCGCCGCTCGCGCCGCTGTTCATCGTCGCGGTGTTTCTGGTCCACCCGGATCTCGGCTTCATCGTCGTCGCCTCGACCCTCGTCCTGTTGACGATCGCGGTCGTCAACCAGAAGGTCACCCACGGCCCGTTCGGCGAGGCCAACGGCTTCCAGAGCCGGGCCAATCTGCATCTCGACTCGATGGCCCGCAACTCGCAGATCATCAACGCTCTGGCGATGATCCCCGAAGCGGTGAAGATCTGGGGCCGCGACACCGCCGGCTCGCTCAAATCGCAGATCGTCGCCCAGGACCGCAACATCATCTCGGCGGCGACCTCGAAATGCTCGCGCCTGCTCACCCAGGTGGCGATGCTCGGCTGGGGCGCCTATCTGTCGATCGAAGGCGAGCTCACCGGCGGCATGGTGATCGCCGCCTCGATCATCGCCGGGCGGGCTCTGGCCCCGGTGGAGGGCGCGATCGAAGGCTGGCACCAGTTCATCCAGTCGCGCGCCGCCTACAACCGCATCTCGTCGCTGCTCACCGCCTCGCCGCTCAACTTCGAGCGCCTCAATCTGCCGCGGCCGGAAGGCCGGCTCGACGTCGAACGGCTGCTCTATGTCCCGCAGGGAACCAAGCGCGTGGTTCTCAACGGCATCAGCTTCTCGCTGGCGCCGGGCGATTCTCTCGCCATCATCGGCAATTCCGGTGCCGGCAAGACGACGCTGGGCAAGATGCTGGTCGGCTCGATCCTGCCGACCTCCGGCAATGTCCGTCTCGATTTGATGGATTTGCGCAACTGGGATCAGCGTCAGTTCGGCGAGAACATCGGCTATCTGCCGCAGGACGTGCAGCTCTTCCCGGCCTCGATCAAGGCCAATATCGCGCGCATGCGCGACGACGCCACGGATGCCGACATCTATCAGGCCGCCATGCTGGCGGATGTGCACGAGATGATCGCCTCGTTCCCGCAGGGCTACGAGACCTTCGTCGCCGGCGACGGCGCGCCGCTGTCCGGCGGCCAGAAGCAGCGCATCGCCCTGGCGCGGGCCTTCTTCGGCAATCCGCGCATGGTGGTGCTCGACGAGCCCAACTCCAATCTCGACAGCGCCGGCGATGCTGCGCTGGCCCGGGCGCTCGCCCATGCCAAGCGCGAGAAGATCACCGTGATCACCATCACCCAGAGGCCGTCGCTGCTGCGCTGCGTGGACAAGATCCTGCTGCTCACCAACGGCACCGTGTCGCTGTTCGGCCATCGCCAGGAGGTTCTGGCAGCGCTCGCGGCACGCGGCATGAGCCCCGAAATGGCACTCGCCAAAGGCTAAGGAACCGGTTCGATGACCCTCACCTCCGAAGCCGGCAGCATGCACGACCTCGCCTGGTACGCCGACGTGCCGCGCTCGATCCGCAAGCATGCGATCATCGGGCTGACCCTGACCATCGGCTGCTTCGGCGCCTTCGGCGTCTGGGGCGCGACGGCGCCGCTGGCCGCGGCGGTGATCACCCAGGGCACGTTCGTGGCCACCGGCCAGAACAAGATCGTGCAGCACCTGGAAGGCGGCATCATCAAGGACCTGCTGGTCAACGAGGGCGATTTCGTCAAAGTCAATCAGCCGCTGGTGCGGCTCGACGAGACGACGGCGCGGGTCAACGAGCGCCAGGTCTTCCTGCGGCGGCTCCGGCTGGAGGGCATCGTCGCGCGGCTGTCCGGGGAAGCCGAGGGCCTGCCGCGCATCGAGTTTCCGAAAATCATCCTCGACAACCGCAAGGATGACGACGTCGAATCCATCATCGCCAGCCAGGACCTCAACTTCCAGGCTTCGCGCAGCAAGCTGAACAGCGAGATTGCGCTGGTCACGGAAAACATCACGTCGCTCAAATTCCGCGCCAAGGGTTTCCAGGATCAGGGCGTCTCGATGCGCAAGCAGCTGGCGCTGCTCGAGGAGGAACGGGTCGGCAAGCAGCAGCTGTTGGAAAAGGGCTTGCTGCGCAAGACCGAGATCAAGGCGATCGAGCGCGCCATCGCCGATGCGGAAGGCCAGGTCGCCCGCCTCGATGCCGAGGTGGCGGAAACCAATTCGCAGATCAGCAAGCTCGACCGCCAGGTGGAGCAGACCGTCGGCGCCTACAAGCAGGCGGCGCTCGATGAGCTGCAGAACGCCGAAGCCGAGCTCGATTCGGTGCGGGAAAAGTCGCTCGAGGCCGAGAACGTGCTGCAGCGCTCGACCATCCTGTCGCCGGTCGCCGGCACTGTCGTGCGCATGCTCTACCATACGTCCGGCGGCGTCATCGAAAGCGGCAAGAGCATCATGGAGATTCTGCCCGCCGACGTGCCGCTGATCATCGAGACCCAGGTGCCGCGCACCGAGATCGACAATGTCCGCGTCGGCCAGAAGGCGACCGTGCGCCTGTCGGCGCTCAACCAGCGCACCACGCCGGTGCTCAGCGGCGAGATCTTCTACGTCTCGGCCGACTCGCTCGCCGACCCGTCGGGCGATGCCAAGCGGGAGGTCTATATCGCCCGCGTCAACCTGCCGCCGAGCGAGCTGGCGCGGGTCAAGGGGTTCTCGCCGACGCCCGGAATGCCGGTCGATGTGATGATCCAGACGCGCGAGCGCACCTTCTTCGCCTATTTGACCAAGCCGATCGCCGACAGCATGTCACGCGCCTTCATGGAGCCGTGATCTTCCCGGCGGGGGCTTATCGCCACATGCCGAGCATGCGGCTCTTCAGATCGATGCGCAGCTGCGGCTCCGCCGGCTCTCCCGCCAAGGCCGGGATCGCCGGCCAGCTCTGCCGCTCGAAGGCGGCAAGCATGCCGTCCTCGATGAAGCGGCTGCGCGAGGCGTAGACGTGGCGGTCGCCGCGGGCGGCTTGGCCGTGGGTGTAGAAGCGGTGCGGCACGATCAAATGGAGCGTGTCCTTGGCCCGCGTCATGGCGACGTAAAGCAGCCGCCGCTCCTCCTCGATCTCCTCGCTGGTGCCGACGCCGAGGTCCGACGGGATGCAGCCGTCGACGCAGTTGAGCACGAACACGTTCTTCCACTCCTGGCCTTTGGCCGAGTGGATCGTCGAGAGGATCAGGAAATCCTCGTCGCGGTGCGGCGGACCCGCCCGGTCGCTGGTCGCGTCGGGCGGATCCAGGGTGAGGTCGGTGAGAAAGCGTTCCCGCGAGGGGTAGCCCGAAGCGATTTGCTCGAGCTGCAGCAGGTCGGCGCGGCGCATGGCGGCATCCTCGTACATGCGCTCGAGATGCGGCTCATACCAGAGACGGACTTGCTCCAGGTCGGCCGGCCAGCGGCTGGCCGAGCGCAGCGCGGCAAAGAGCGACATGAACAGGGGCCAATCTGCCTCGGCACGCGTCGGCACCCGCGCGGCAGCCAATCCCGCCGATGCCTCCCTTGCGGCGGCGGCGCCGTCGAGCAGAGCGCCGGCGCTGGTCGGGCCGATGCCCGGCAACAGCTGCAGCACTCGAAAGCCGGCGACGCGATCGCGCGGGTTCTCGGCAAAGCGCAGCACCGCGAGCATGTCCTTGACATGGGCCGCATCCAGGAATTTCAGCCCGCCGAATTTCACGAACGGGATGTTGCGCCGCGTCAGCTCGATCTCGAGCGGGCCGCTGTGATGGGAGGTGCGGAACAGCACCGCCTGCTCTTTCAGCGCCGTGCCGGCTTCGCGCTCCTCCAGCACCTTGTCGCAGACATAGCGGGCCTGGCCGGCTTCGTCGCGCACGCTGAGCAGGACCGGGCGCGCCGGCGAGGTCCGGTCCGTCCACAGATTCTTGGTGAAGCGCTCGCGGGCTGCGCCGACCACCGCATTGGCCGCCGCCAGGATCGCGTCGGTCGAGCGGTAGTTGCGGTCGAGCGTGATCATCTCGGCCGGTGTCGGAAATTGGCCGGGGAAGTCCAGGATGTTGCGCACTTCGGCGGCGCGGAAGGAATAGATCGACTGGGCGTCGTCGCCGACCACGGTGACGCCGCGGCCGTCGGGCCTCAGCGCCAGGAGGATCGCAGCCTGCAGGCGGTTGGTGTCCTGGTACTCGTCGACCAGGATATGGTCGAAACGTTCGCCGAGCGCTGCGGCGAGGTCCGCCTCGGCCGCCATCTGCGCCCAGTAGAGCAGAAGGTCGTCGTAATCGAGCACGTTCTGGGCCTGCTTGGCTTCGACATAGGCGGCAAACAATCCACGCAGTTGCTCGCTCCAGCCGGCACACCAGGGAAAGTGCCTGCCGAGCACCTCGGCGAGCGGCGCCTGCGCGTTGACCGCCCGCGAATAGATCGCCAGGCAGGTGCCCTTGGCCGGGAACCGGGTCTCGGTTCTGGACAGCCCGCGCTGGTGGCGCACGAGGTTCATCAGATCGGCCGAATCCTCGCGGTCGTGGATGGTGAAAGCGGGGTCGAGACCGATGTCGAGCGCATGCTCGCGCAGCAGTCGTGCGCCGATCGCGTGAAAGGTGCCGGCCCAGGCGAGGCCGTCGGCCAAGGCGGCCGCCCTGGCGCCGAGCGCGCTTCCGGCGATGCGCTCCACGCGCGCGATCATCTCCACGGCGGCCCGGCGCGAAAACGTCATCAGCAGGATGCGGCGCGGGTCGGCACCGTTGACGATCAGGTGGGTGACGCGGTGCGCCAAGGTGCTGGTCTTGCCCGACCCGGCCCCGGCGATGATCAGCAAGGGTCCCGCCGCCCGGCCGCCGCCGTGCTCGACCGCCCGGCGCTGGGCCGGGTTGAGCCGGTCAAGATAGCTCACAGCAGCGGGCGAATCAGGCTGAGCGATGGTCATTGCGCGCATCAAGCCTCGTTTCCGTTTCGTTCGCAATCGCCCTTGGTCGGGCGCCTCGGGCGATCGGCCGCAACCGTCCTCGATCGCAAGTGCGGACGGAAAAACCGCTATCCACTTTTCGGGAAATTGCTTTTAGCGTTGCGGCATGGCCGACGGAAAGCTCAGCACCTATCGCGCCAAGCGCGACTTTGCCAAGACGCGCGAACCGGTCGGGCGCGCCGCGGCCGCGGCCGGCAGCCGCTTCGTCGTCCACAAGCACGCCGCGACCAATGAGCACTATGACCTCAGACTTGAGCTCGACGGCGTGCTGAAGAGCTGGGCGGTGCCGAAGGGTCCGTCGCTCAATCCGGCCGACAAGCGGCTTGCGGTGCAGACCGAGGACCACCCGATCGAGTATCTGGAGTTCGAGGGCGTCATCCCGGCCGGTGAGTATGGCGGCGGCGAGATGATCGTCTGGGACGCCGGCACCTGGGCGCCGATGGAGGACGCCGCGCAGGGGCTCGCATCGGGCGCGTTCAAATTCCGGTTGGCCGGAGAAAAGCTGAAAGGCGGCTGGATGCTTGCCCGGCTGAAGCCGAAGCCGGGCGACAAGAAGCTCAACTGGCTGCTGTTCAAGGAGCGCGACAGTGCTGCCGATGCCGGGACGGATATCCTGCGGACGCGGCCGGAAAGCGTCAAGACCGGGCGGCCGATCGAAGCCTTGCGCGGTGCCGAGACGCCGCTGCCTAAGCGGCCGGCGCGGCTCAGGCCCGGCGCGCTGACGAATGCGGTCAAAGCGGCTTTGCCGGCCCGGGTCGAGCCGCAGCTCGCCAACTCGGCCGAGCACCCGCCCAAGGGCGCCGGCTGGCTGCACGAGCTCAAATTCGACGGCTACCGCACCGCGGCCCACCTCGCCGAGGGCGGGGTCCGGCTGATCACCCGCAGCGGCCTGGATTGGACCAAGCGCTACGGCGAGCTCGGCGCGGCATTCGCCACGCTGCCGGCCAAGCAGGCGCTGCTCGACGGCGAGATCGTGGTGCTCGACGCGGCCGGCGTCAGCCGCTTCGGTGCGCTGCAGGATGCCTTGGCCAGCGGCGCCAGCCACAAGCTCGTCTTCTATGCCTTCGATCTGCTCCACCTCGACGGCTATGACCTCACCGCAGCGCCGCTGGAGCAGCGCAAGGCACTGCTCGGCAAGCTGCTCGCCGGTCATGCGCATGGCGGTTCGCCGATCCAGTTCAGCGACCACATTGCCGGCGACGGCGACGCGCTCTACCGGCGCGCGTCCGAGCTCGGCCTCGAGGGAATCGTCTCCAAGCGCGGCAACGCGCCCTACCAGCCCGGCCGCTCGAAGACCTGGGTCAAGGCCAAGGCGCTGAAGACCGGCGATTTCGTCATCGCCGGATACACCCGCTCGGCCGCGGCGGGCGGCCTGGCGGCGCTGGTGCTCGCCGCATGGTCGGAAGGCGAGCTCGTCTATCGCGGCAAATGCGGCACCGGCTTCGATGCCGCGACCCTTACCAGCCTATTGGAGCGCCTCGAGGCGCTGGGACCGGGCGCAGCACCGTTCGCCGGTGCGCCGAAGGATGTGGTCTGGGTCCGGCCGGTGCTTTCGGCCCATGTCCACTATTCCAACATCACCGGCGACGGGCTGCTGCGCCACTCGGTGTTTCATGGGCTGCGTGAGCCGGAGATCACCGCGGTGGCCGCGGCGGAACGCACGCGGCTGATCTCGGACGCGGATCTCGCCGCCATCTGGGTCACCAATCCCGACCGGCGGCTGTTCGGCAAGTCCGGCCCGACCAAGCTCGACATCGCCGTCTACTATGCGCTCGCCGGCGACTTCATGCTGCCGCATATCGTCGGGCGGCCGGTGTCGCTGGTGCGCTGCCCGACGGGCCGGCTGCAGGACTGCTTCTTCCAGCGCCATGCCTTCACCGGCATGCCGCCGACCGTCGCCGGGTTCGAGACGCAGAACTCCGACGGCGAGGACAAGACCTATCTCAGCATCGAAGACGCCAAGGGCTATCTCGCCCTGGCCCAGTTCGGGGTGGTCGAGTTCCATTGCTGGGGCGCCTTGAGGAAGCGGCTCGACCGCCCGGACCGGGTCGTCTTCGACCTCGATCCCGGCGAGGGCATCGCCTGGCGCGAGGTGGTCGAGGCGGGTCTGCACGTCAAGACCGTGCTGGCCGAGATGGGGCTGGTGCCGTTCGTCAAGACGTCCGGCGGCAAGGGCCTGCATGTGGTCGCCCCGCTGAAGCCGCGGCTCGGCTGGAAGGAGATCCACCAGGCCACCGGGCGGATTGCCGCGGCGATCGCGGCCGGCGCGCCGGACACCTTCACCACGGTGATGGGCAAGGAAAACCGCAAGCGGCGCATCTTCGTCGATTTCCACCGCAACGCCCGCAGCGCGACCTGGGCGGCACCCTATTCGCTGCGCACGCGCCCGCATCTGCCGGCCTCGACGCCGCTCGCATGGAGCGACCTTGAGTCCATCGACGCTCCCGAGGATTTGAACTATTCTTCGCTGCCCGGGCTGTTAACCATGTCTGGAGATGCTTGGGCAACCATTAATGAATCTGCGCGGGAATTGCCCCTATCGTCCCGCGCGCCGAGATAGTTGGTCGCGTCGTCGCGTAGGAGACAGCCATGGCCCCCAGAGCAAGCTGGAAAGGGTATCTCAAGTTGAGCCTGGTCAGCTGCCCGGTCCGGCTTTATCCCGCTACCAGTGCCGGCGAGCGCATCAGCTTCAACCAGCTGCACAAGACCACGCACAACCGCATCAACATGAAGCCGGTCGACCCTGAGTTGGGTCTGATCGAGAGATCCGACCTTGTGCGCGGCTATGAGTACGAGCCGAAGCAATATGTCATCATCGAGGATACCGACCTCGACGCGGTGCGCATCGAATCCAATCATACATTGAACATCGAAGCGTTCGTCGACGAGGATTTCGTCGACGTCATCTACCAGGACGCGCCCTACTATCTGGCGCCGGACGGCGCCATGGCGGAGGAGACCTTCATCGTGCTGCGCGAGGCGATGCGGCGGTCGGCCAAGGTGGCGATCGCCCGGCTGGTGCTGTCGTCGCGCGAGCGCGTCGTCACCATCGGCGCCCGCGAGAACGGCATGTTCGTCTGCACCTTGCGCAACCCCAACGAGGTGCGCGGCACCGCCGAATATTTCGGCAGCATCCCGGTCGGCGAGCCCGATGCCGAGATGCTGCAGCTTGCCGAGAAGCTGATCGAGCAGAAGGTCACCCGCTTCGATCCGAAGAACTACGAGGATCGCTATGAAGCGGCGCTGATGGAGATGATCAAGGAGAAGCTCAAGGGCCACAAGCCGATCATCGCCGCCGCGCCCGAACGCGGCAACGTCATCAACCTGATGGACGCGCTCAAAGCCAGCCTCTCGGATGCCAAGCCGGCCGCCAAGAGCAAGACGCGGACCGAGCCCGCCGCGGAGAAGCCGGCTGCTGCGGCGGCCAAGCCGGCGCCCGCGAGGGCGGCCAAAAAGAAGGCCTGATGGCGCCGCAAGGCAGCATCTTCGGCATCGTCGGCGCGCTCTCGGCGTTTCCGCGGCGACTCGCGGCGCGCGAGGTGGAGGGCAGGGGCGCCCAGCTCAGGCGCGGCTCGACCCGAGGCACCTCGCATGTCGTCTTCGGGCGCGGCCTGCTCGCCAGCGCCACCGCCGGGGCGCTCGAAACCAGGGTCGAGGCCGAGCGCCGGGCCGGCCGGCAGCTGCTCAGCGAGAACGGCTTCCTGCGCCTGCTCGGGCTGAAGCGGGGACCGGCGGCGGGCGAGCTCGACGAGGCCGCGATCTGCCAGCAGGCCAAGCTGTCGGCCCAGGACTTGGCGATGCTCGGCCTGTTCGATTGCTTCGAGTGCGCCCCGCCGCTCTACGGCTTCCGCGACCTCATCCTGGCCAAGAAATATGCCGGCCTGATCGCTTCCGGCGCCGGCTGGTTCACGGTCGCCCGCGCCATCCACCGCTCCGGCCCGGTCGCCTCGCTGACGGCGCTCTCTTTGCTCGCCGTCGACACGGACGAGATCTATGTGCGCTCGCGCGACGGTCTCTCGGACCTCGGCGGTCAGCTGCTGCTGCCGATCGCACGCGGCGGCGAGCCGGATGCGGAAGAGCTGTTTGCCGAGGCCGAGGCGGCCGAGGCGGACGGCCGCTTCGCCGAAGCCGCGGAGCTCTACCGGCGCTGCCTCGCCGCCGACCCCGCCGATTCGGTGGCCGCCTTCAACCGCGCCAACTGCCTCAAAGCCGAGGGCCGGAGCGCGGAAGCGGCGCACGACTATATCCGCGCCCTCAAACTCGACCCGAAATTTGCCGAGGCCTGGTTCAACTTCGCCGGCCTGGCTGCGGAGCGCGGCCATCCCGAAGCGGCTCGGCGGCACCTGATCAAGGCGCTCGCGGTCGACCCCGGCTACGCCGACGCGATCTACAACCTCGCCCGGCTCGACTATGAGGCCGGCCGGCTCGAAGACGCGCGGGCCTGGTGGCGGCGCTATCTCGAGCTTGACCACAGCTCGGAATGGGCCCGCCGCGCGCTGCGCGGCATCCATTTCGTCGACCTCGCGCTCGCCCATCGCAGCGCCGGCTGAGCGTATGGCCGTCGGCGACCGCTTTCTGTTCGATGGACCTGCCGATGCCCCGATCACGGTGCTGCTTGCCCATGGCGCCGGCGCAGCGATGGATTCGGCCGCGATGACTGCGGCCGCCAAGGCGCTCGCCGCAGCCGGGATGCGCGTCGCCCGCTTCGAATTCGGCTACATGGCCAGCCGGCGGACAGCGGCGGGCCGCAAGCCGCCGCCGCGGGCCGAGACGCTGATCGCCGAATACCAGGCCGCGGTGGCCGCCCTTGCTCCGCCGCCGGCGCGGCTGATCATCGGCGGCAAATCGATGGGCGGGCGGGTGGCCAGCATGGCCGCCGACACGCTCTATGCCGAGCAAAGGATCGGCGGGCTGCTCTGCCTCGGCTATCCCTTCCATCCGCCCGGCCGGCCGACGCAGACCAGGACCAAGCACCTGGCCGAGCTGGCGACACCAACCCTGATCTGCCAGGGCACGCGCGACGAGTTCGGCACCCCGGCCGACGTCGCCGGCTATCGGCTGTCGCCGCGCATCGAGGTTTTTTGGCTCGAGGACGGCGACCACGACCTCAGGCCGCGCAAGTCTGTCTCCGGCTTCTCCGCCGCCGACCACTTGGGCGCCATGGCGCGCAAGGTGGCGGAGTGGGCCGCAACGCTTGGCTGATTTGCGGCTCCGATGAAGATCGCCACCTTCAACATCAACAATGTCAACAAGCGGCTTGCCAACCTGCTCGACTGGCTGAGCGAGGCTCAGCCGGACGTGGTTTGCCTGCAGGAGCTCAAGGCCAAGGACCGCGACTTTCCCCGCGCCGCGATCGAGCGCGCCGGCTACGGGGCGGTGTGGCGCGGGCAGTCCACCTGGAACGGCGTCGCCATCCTGGCGCGCGGCGCAGACCCGGTGCTGGTGCGCGCCGACTTGCCCGGCGACGCCGGGGACAGCCAGGCGCGCTACATCGAGGCAGCCGTCGGCGGCGTGCTGATCACCTCGCTCTATGCGCCGAACGGCAACCCCCAGCCCGGCCCGAAATTCGCCTACAAGCTTGCCTGGAACGCGCGGCTGCTTGCCCATGCGGCCGAGCTTTTCGCGGCGGACGTGCCGGTGGTGCTTGCCGGGGATTACAACATCGTGCCGGAACCGCGCGACATCTACCCGACCAAATCCTATGAGAAGAACGCGCTGGTCCAGCCCGAGAGCCGGG
Organism: uncultured Alphaproteobacteria bacterium; assembly: GCA_963791325.1. Lineage (GTDB taxonomy): Bacteria > Pseudomonadota > Alphaproteobacteria > Rhizobiales > Rhizobiaceae > JBEVJK01. The sequence continues at coordinate 272,603 of CAWBRU010000005.1, forward strand.
CAGCCTTCGCCGCGCTGTTGGAAGGGGGCTGGACCGACGCCATCCGCAAGCGCCACCCCGACGCCACGGTGTTCACTTTCTGGGATTATATGCGCAGCCGCTGGCAGCGCGATGCAGGCCTGAGACTCGACCATCTGCTGCTCAGCCGCAAGGCGGCGCGGCGTTTGAAGGACGCCGGCGTCGACCGCGAGGTGCGCGGCCGCGACGGCGCCAGCGACCACGCGCCGACCTGGATCGAACTCGGCTGACCCAATCCAGTCCGACCGCCTACACCTTGCGCTTCTTCTGGCGGTAGACGTCGGCCACCACCGCGGCGATGATGATGATGCCCTTGATGATCTCCTGGTAGAAGGCATCGACCCTGAGGAAGGTGAAGCCGGAGGTCATGATGCCGAGGATGATGGTGCCGATCACCGTGCCGGTGATGCGGCCGACGCCGCCGGTCAGCGAGGTGCCGCCGATCACCGCCGCGGCAATGGCGTCCAACTCGTACATCACGCCCATGCCGGCTTGAGCCGTCTGGGCGCGGGCGGCGGTGACCACGCCGGCCAGCCCGGCCAGCAGGCCGGCAATGGCGTAGACCTTGATCAGATGGCTTTCGACGTCGATGCCGGACACCCGCGCAGCCTGGACGTTGGCGCCGATGGCATAGGTGAACTTGCCGTAGCGCGTATAGCGCAGCGCGATGTGGAAGATCAGCGCCACGGCCAGGAAGATGATCACCGGCCAGATGCCCGAGCCGATGAAATCGAACTGATCGGTCAGCCCCGAGACCGGCTGGCCCTTGGTGTACCATTTGGCCACGCCGCGCGCCGAGACCATCATGCCGAGCGTGGCGATGAACGGCGGAATCTTGGTGTAGGCGATCAGCAATCCGTTGACGATGCCGGCGCACAGGCCGATGCCCAGCCCGAGCACGATCGGAACGACGGCGGGAAGGTCGGTGAGCGAGGGATAGAGCGCCTTCGACCAGCTTGACGATTGCGCCAGGCTGGCGGCGATCATCGCCGTCATCCCGACCACCGAGCCCGACGACAGGTCGATGCCGCCGGTGATGATGACCTGGGTCACGCCGACCGAGATGATGCCGATCACCGACACCTGCAGGATCATGATCTTCAGGCGCTGCGGGTTGGCGAGGAAGCTCTGGCCGATGAAGATCCAGCCGAGGATCTCGAACACCAGCGCAATGCCGACCAGGATCAGCAGAATGTTGGCCTCGACCGGCAGCCGACGCCTGGTCGTCTCGGGCAGAGCGAGGGCGGCGGTCCTTGCCGACGTGTTGTTGACGGACATCTCGGTTCCTCCCGCCGCGGCTACTTCGCGGCTAGCTCCATGATGCGGACCTGATTGGCCTCGGCGCGGTCGAGAATGCCGGTCACCCGGCCCTCATGCATGACCATGATGCGGTCGCTCATGCCGAGCACCTCCGGCATCTCGGAGGAGATCATCATCACCGCGACGCCGTCGCGGGCCAGCTCGGTGACCAGCCGGTGGATCTCGGCCTTGGCGCCGACGTCGATGCCGCGGGTCGGCTCGTCGAGGATCAGGATGCGCGGCTTGGTCAGCAGCCAGCGCCCGATCAGCACCTTCTGCTGGTTGCCGCCCGACAGATTCTCGATGCGCTCGCCCAGGCTGGGGGTCTTGACCCGCAGGCTGTCGCTCATCCGCTGGCACGCCTCGGCAATGCTTTTCTGGGCGACGAAGCCGTTGTTGACGAAGTCCTGCTGCAGCACGGCGATCTGCATGTTTTCCTGGACGTCGAGGATCAACAGGCAGCCGGTCTCCTTGCGGTCCTCGGTAAGCATCGCCATGCCGGTGCCGGATCGCCACGTTGGGCGAGGTGATGTTGACGCGCTCGCCGAGGATCTCGATCGTGCCCGAGGTCGCCGGCGTGACGCCGAAGATCGCCTCGGCGACGTTGGAGCGGCCCGAGCCGACCAGCCCGGCCACGCCGAGGATCTCGCCGGCGCGGATGTCGAAGGAGACGTCGGCAAACACGCCGTCCAGGCGTCAGATTCCGGACCGCCAGGACCACGTCGCCGATCGGCACCTGCTCCTTGGGAAACATCTGGGTGATCTCGCGGCCGACCATCATGCGGATGATCTCGTCGCGGGTCACCGCATGCGAGGCATGCGTGCCGATGTAGCGGCCGTCGCGGAACACCGAGAATTCGTCGGCGATCTCGAACAGCTCGTTCATCTTGTGGGTGATGTAGATGATGCCTTTGCCCTGCGCCTTGAGGTCGCGGATGATGGTGAAGAGATGCGACACCTCGCGCTCGGTCAGTGCAGAGGTCGGCTCATCCATGATCAGGACATCGGATTCGTACGACACCGCCTTGGCGATCTCGACCATCTGCCGGTTGGCAACGGTCAGGTCGCGGACCTGCACCTGCGGGTGGATATTGATGTTGAGCCGGTTGAACAGCTCCGCCGTCATCCGGTTCATCGTCGGGTGATCGACCAGGCCGAAGCGGTTCTTCGGCTCGCGCCGGATCCAGATATTCTCCGCCACGGTCATGAACGGCATCAGGTTGAGCTCCTGATGGATCATGGCGATGCCGTTCTCGAGTGCATCGAGCGGCGAGGCGAGCCGGATCGGCTGGCCGCGCAGGGTGATCTCACCGCGGTCGGGGTGGTAGATGCCGGCGACGATCTTCATCAAGGTCGACTTGCCGGCGCCGTTCTCGCCCATCAGCGCATGGACGGTGCCGCGCCTGAGCTTGAAGGAGACGTCGTCGAGCGCGACCACGCCCGGGAACTCCTTGCGCACATTGTCGACGGTCAGCAGATATTCGGAGTTGGGAACGGCGCCGCTCTGCCGGACCGCCGCCATCGTCGTTGGGCTGATCATAACAAGCCCTCCTCGCAAGCCTGCCGGGCTGCCTGGACGCGACAGGCGCGTCCAGGCATCGAGGGATCAGTTCTTGGACTGATATTTGGAAAGATTTTCCGGCGTGACCAGCTCGAACGGCACGTAGACCTTGCGGTCGACCTTGTCGCCCTTGGCAAGCTTCAGCGCTGCATCGACCGCGCCCTTGCCCTGGCCGGCTGCATTCTGGAAGACGGTGACGTCGAGGTCGCCGGCGGCCATCGCCGCGAGCGCATCCTGGGTGGCATCGACGCCGCCGACGATCATCGCCTTCATGTCGGTGCCGGCGGCCTTCATCGCCTGGATCGCACCGATCGCCATCTCGTCATTGTTGGAGACCACGGCGTCGAACTGGATGCCGGCCGACAGCCAGTTGGACATCAGGTCGGAGCCCTCGGTGCGCTTCCAATTGGCGGTCTGCTCCTCGGCGATCTTCATGAAGTTGCAATCCGGCGTGGCGATCACGTCGTGAACGTCCTGGGTGCGCTGGCGGGCCGCCTGGTTGGACAGCTCGCCCATCATCACCACGATGTTGGCTTCCTTCTTGCCCGCCGCCTTCAGCAGCCGGCAGATTTCCTGCGTCTCCAGGGTGCCGGATTCCTTCTCGTTCGATGCCACGAAAGCCTGGGTCTCGGGCAGCTGATCGACATTGATCGGCTCGCGGTTGACGTAGACCAGCGGAATCTTGGCATCCGCCGCGATCTTGGACATCGCTGCGGTCGCGTCGGTGTCGACCGGGTTGACGATGATGGCGTCGACGCCGGCCGCGATGAAGTTTTGGATCTGGCTCTGCTGCTTGGCGACGTCGTTTTGCGCATCCTCGACCTGCAAGGTGACGCCGTCGAGGGTCTTGGCATAGTCGATCATGCCGTTGCGCAGCACGGTCAGGAAGTTGTCGTCGAACAGCGCCATCGAGACGCCGATGTTGGCGGCAGCCGCCTGGCCGGTGAGCAAAGCCAGCATGGCAGCGCCCAACAGATATTTCCTCATCCCTAGGTTCTCCTCCTCAGAACGCCGCCCGCGGCGGCTCAACCGTTTCAAACCATCGCTTGCAAGCGCCTGGCCCGGCGTGCGGATCGCGCCTGGCGGGATGCAATGTTCCCTCCTCGCCGGAACATTCTGCGAAAATGGAACAAATATGCTGTTTTGCAAAACGGTGGAATATTCATTCCATCAATCCGATAGGCCGTCAAGGGCAAAGTTCTCGCCCGTCCTGCCTGCGGATCGGCATCGTAGGAGCATTCCGCCGGGCGGGCCAGCGGGAAGCGCGAACGCGCCCCCGGAAGTGATGCGGCAGGCTATCGGGCGACGGGCACGGCCTCACCGAGCAGCGTGTCGACAAAGGCAAGCTTGTCGGCCGCGCCGGGCGAGACCACGAACGGATAGAGGTCCGAGAGACCCATGCAGCGGTTGATCGAATTGGCCGCCTCCGAAAGCGCCAGCCAACGGGCCAGCTTGAGCTGAAACGGCATTGCCGCAGCGGCGGCCGCCGCGGGCGGGTTCGCTTCTGTTGCGGTGGCGAGTTCGTCGAGCGGCAGCCGCAGCGAACCGACCATTTCCAGCGTGTCGGTGATATGCAGATAGTGGGCGAAGGTCTCGGCCCAATCTTCCCAAGGATGGCTGGCGGCATAGCCCGAGATGAAATGTTCTTGCCAATCGGCGGGCGCACCGCTGCGGTAGTGCTCGGCCAGCGCCGCGGCATAGTCCCGGCGCTCGTCGCCGAACAGCTGCCGATACGCGGCGAGCCGGTCGGGCCTGTCGCGGATCAGCCGTTCCCAGCAGAAATGGCCGAGCTCGTGGCGGAAATGGCCGAGCAGGGTGCGATAGTTCTCGCCCATGGCCGCGCGCATCTTCTCCCGCTCCGAGGCGTCGGCCTCGGCAACGTTGAGGGTGATCAGCCCGTGGTCGTGGCCGGTCAGCACCGTGCCGGGCCCCTCGTCGGCGATCGGCGCCAACAGGTCGAAGGCAATCCCCGCTTCGTCGCGACCATCGCGCTTCGGCCTGACCGGGATTGCGAAGTGGAGCAGCGAGTAAAGCGCGCGCTTCTTGGCGCGTTCCACGTCGGTCCAGCGTCGGCGGTTGCCGGCCACCGAGAGGTCGGGGATGGTCTTGTTGAGGGCGCAGGAAAGGCACAGCCGGCCGTCGCGGGCGGCGATCCAGTTGCAATCGCATTCGCCGGCATTGCCGCAGCCGGCGGAATGGGCGGCCAGCACGAATTCCCGTTCGGCCGGGTCGTAGAGAACCGCGTTCTTGCAGTTCAGGCAGACGGTATTTTCGAAGTAGATGCGGTTCCGGCAGTGCGGGCATGCAAACAGCTTCATTGCAGGAACCATCAAGGGTGGGTGCGGACCAGGGACCCGCACCCGATTTTTAGAATCAATTCTATTTTATCGCCGGAACGCCCGGGCAATGGCGATGATGATGCAGGCGCCGATGAAGCCGGCGATCAGATAGCCGAGCCAACCCGCAAGCACCACGCCAAAAAGACTGAGGATCGCGTTGGCGAGGATGGCCCCAACGATACCGAGGATGATGTTCATCAAGGCGCCCATGTTGCTCTTCATGAACATCTCTGCCAGCCATCCGGCGAGGCCGCCGATGATAATGGCTGCGATCCAGCCTACGCCTGCATTTTCCATGGCATCCTTCCCTCTTGTGATAGCTCGGCCAACCGAGCGGCTACCGAACGCGACAGCCAACCCGTAAGTTCCTCCCGATCCAATGTCTCAGGCAAGTGGTGCAAAAATATCACATGCGACATTTTGCACCTTTAATAAGCGAAACATGGAATTGCCGAATCGATAGGCAGTGCCTACCTTCCAGCTATCGGCAGTCGACCTCCTCCCAGACTGTCGACCATATAGAGCCCCGCCAACCTCCTCCCTGGCGGGGCTTTTTTCATTCGCCCCCGGCCTCGCGGTTCACGGTCCCGGCCACGCCGCGCGCGATCAGCGCCTCAACTTCCGCGCCGCCGTAGCCGAATTCGGCCAGGATCTCGCGCGTGTGCTCGCCGACCTGCGGCGCGGGGCGATCGATGGAGGCCGGCGTCGCAGACAGCGTCACCGCCGGACCGACGACCTTGACGCGGCCGGCGACCGGATGCTCGTAGCTCTGCACGATGCCCCGATGGCGGACCTGCGGATCCTGCTCGGCCTCAAGATGGGTCTTAACCTCGCCGCACCAGATGTCGACGGCGAGCATCGCCTCGAGCAGGTCCTTGGTGGTCCAGCGGCGGGTCAGCGCCGAGAGCTTCTCCCAGATCTCGTCGCGCTTGTCGAACAGCTGCCGGGGATCGTCGTAGACAAGCAGGCTGTCGTCGCCCAACACCCCGACCAGCCGCTTGTAGGGGCTCATGGCGATCGTCACCCAGCCGTCGGAGGTCGGGTAGACGCCGAACGGCGCGTCCATGCCGGGATGGCCGATGCCCGAATTGGGCCGTTGGAAATCCTCGCCGAAGTTCATCGCCATCAGCATCTCCTGGCCCTGGTGGGCGAGCATGCCCGACATCAGGTCGACCTTCACCTCCTGGCCTTTGCCGGAGCGCTCGCGCCAGTGGAGCGCGGCGAGGATGCCGTAGACCATGTTCATCGCGCCGACCTGGTCGGAGAAGCCGGCGCCGACGGGCACCGGCGGCCCGTCGCCTCGCCCGGTCGCTGCGGCAATGCCGGTCAGCCCCTGGATCAGCATGTCCTGGCCAGGCCGCGTCACATAGGGTCCGCTCTCGCCGTAACCTGAGCCGGAGCAGTAGATGATGCGCGGGTTGATCCGATCGAAGTCCGCATAGCCGTAGCCCAGCCGCGCCAGCACGCCCGGGCGAAAGTTCTGGACCACGACGTCGGCGCGCTCGGCGATTTTGTAGAGGATCTGCTTGGCCTCGGGCGCCTTGAGGTCGAGCGCCAGCGAACGCTTGTTGCGGTTCCAGGCGAGAAAGTTCGGGCTCTCGCTGCCGCCCACCCATTTGTTGTTGAAGGTGAGCGTGCGGAACAGGTCGCCCTGGCCCGGCCGCTCGACCTTAATGACATCGGCACCCATATCGGCCAGGAGCTGGGTACAGAATGGCCCCTGCAGGAGATGGCTGAAGTCGAGCACGGTGATGTCGGAAAGCGCTTTTTCGGTCATGGTCGCGTGCTCCGATGTCGGGCTGAAGAGGGTTGCGCGGCCTTGTAGAGGGGCTCGGCGAAGGTGTCGGTCTCGATCCTGGTGATGTGCCAGCGGCCGAGATTGGCGGTGAACAACGCTGCCCCGTCGAAGGCGAGGTTGGTCGGGTGGGCGAAGAGATGCGCTGTCGGGTCCTCGATATAGATCTCGGCACGGCCGCCCTCCGGCGCAATGCGCAGCACCCGCGATGGCTCGTAGCAGCCGACGAATAGCGCGCCTGCCGCGTCGAAGGCGATCCCGTCGGGCAGGCCCGGCAAGTCGGTCGCGTAGGGTTCCGCGGGGAAGGGGTGCCGTCGCTGCCGATCGGAATGCGCGACACCTGCCAGGCAAACGTTTCGCAGACGAAGAGCGCGGCGCCGTCGGCGGCGAGCGCCATGCCGTTGGCGAAAGTGAGCGGCCGCTCATACCACAACGCGCCGGCGCCGCTGTCGAGGTCATAGGCCCAGATCCCCGGACCCGGCCGATCCGGCGCATGGCTGTCGGAAACGTAGAGCCGGCCGCGGCGCCGGTCGACGACGGGGTAGTTGGGTATCTTGATGCCGGGTGCGCTGAACCGCGCCAGTCGGCGCGACCGAAGGTCGAGGCGGAACACGGCGGCGTGCTTGAGGTCGCACAGATACAAGCTGTCCCCACCGTCGAAGGCGAGGCCGAGAACGAAGCCGCCGGTCGAGGCGACGGCCTCGATCGCGGAACCGTCCGGCGCGATCCGCATGATCTCGCCATTCTCGCTACCGCACCAGACGAAGCCGTCCGGCCCGATCGCCACGCATTCGGGGTGCTGCAGCCGCGGCGTCGTGAAGATGCCGTCGAAGAAGACTGTCGCGCGCGTCATCGGCAAGGCGGTCGCCATGGTCAGCCCTCCGCCAGGAACGTGTCGTCATAGGGCACGGCCAGCTGGGCACCGGTCGCGTCCGTCACGGTGAGCCGGCCGGCCCCGGCGTCGATGCGCGCCACCCGGCTGAACGCCGCCGCCACCGGAACGGCGCCGATCACATGGCGTACGTCGACGCTGCCCTGCGGCGCGAGCCGGATTGCCGTCGGAATGCCGGCTTGACTGAGCGGATTGGGCGAAATCGAGGCCTGATGGCCGTAGATCGAATAGGCGGCGGCATCTTCGACGCCGAGCACGTTCAGATGGCGGCCGTTCCAGGGCGGATAGTCGCGGCCGCCATTGGAGAACCACAGCATGGTCGCCGGCAGGCGCTGCGGGTTTTTCAGCATCAGCGCGAGGTCGGCTTCGCCCAGGCGCCGGACGGCCGACCAGCCGAGCACGGCGTCCGCCGCTTCGACCAGCATGACGAAATCCTCGTGGCGGTCGCCGAGCGGATAGCGCGTCAGATCTGCCGGGCGCCCCGCCGCCGCGGGAAAGGCGGCGAGTTCGGCGGTACGGGCGGGGTAGGCAAGCAGCGAACGGCCACGGGCGGCATCGGGTTCGACCGCGGTCGAAGGGGTTTCGGCAAACCGCTTGGGCGAGAACGACAGCTCGGCGCCGCTCGGCAGGCTCACCATGGCATGATTGGCGACGGAGACGGCGCCGGTACCGCCTGCAAAACTGTGGCGTTGGTAGACGAAGGGATGACCGTCGCGCAGGGTGATCTCCTTGACCACGCGGGCGCCCATTACCGGCCGGTCGAGCGCGAAGCGGGCGGTGACACTGCCGGCTCCGGCGGTCTCGTCGAGCGCGAGCCAGCGGGAATTGGCGGTCCAGCCATGCGCCGGTGCCGGCTCGACATCGGCAGCCGCGAACGGCGCGCAGAAGAAGTCGCCGGCGAGCCCGGCAAGGTGCGGTGCGTCCTCGGTGCCTGCAACCGGACGCGGCGCGTCCGCCCAGGGCGCGCGGTGGAACGGCGTGGTGGTGCGGCCGTCGCGCGTCACGGCGATGCGGGCCAGAAATCCGCCCTCGGGGTCGAATTCGACCAAGATGCCTTGCGCGACAATCTGCCTTGGCTCGGTCATCGCCTCACTCTCCACGCACGACGAGGCCGCCGTCGACCCTCAAAATCTCGCCGGTGATGAAGGAGGCCCGCTCGCTGGCCAGGAACACCACCGCCTCGGCCACTTCATGCGCCTCGCCGAAGCGGCCGATCGGATGGGCCTTGTTCCAGGTGTCGATCAGCGCCTGCGGATCCGCCACGGTCTCGAAAATCCGCTGGTTGAGCGGCGTCATGATCGTGCCGGGCGCCACCGCATTGACCCGGATCCGGAACGGCGCCAGGTCGATGGCGGTCTGCTGGGTGAGGGCATTGATGCCGCCCTTGGCGGCGGCGTAGGCGGCCCAACCCTTGAAGCCGTTGAGCGACTGCACGGACGACATGTTGACCACCGCTCCGCCGCCGCGCTTGATCATCTGCGGCACCGCCACCTTCATGCCGCGCCAGACGCCGGCGAGATTGGTTCCCATCACCGTATTCCAATGCGCCTCGTCGATCTCGTCGACGCGGCCGCCGAGCGCGCGGGCGGCGTTGTTGACGATGATGTCGATGCCGCCGAAGGCGGCCGCCGCGGCATCGGCCATCGCTTGCATGTCGGCCATCTCGGCGACGTCGGTGTGCACGAACAGAGCGCGGCCGCCGGCCGCCTCGAGCTCGGCCGTCGTGGCGGCGCCGGCCGCGTCGTCGATATCGGCCAGGACCACCGCCGCGCCGGCTTTGGCGAAAGCCTGCGCGCAGGCCTTGCCGATGCCCATCGCCGCGCCGGTCACCACCACGGTCTTTCCCGCAAACTCGCCTTCAGCCATGGTCATTTTCCTTTGAAATTCGGTTGGCGCTTGTCGAGGAAGGCGGCGATGCCTTCCTGACCGTCCTCGCTGCCATAGAGCCTGAGCAGCACCTCCTGCTCGAGCGACTGGGCGACCGGCAGCGGCGCGTCGAAACCTTGGCGGATCAGCCGCTTCATCTCGGTCTGGGCCAGCGGTGCAAGCTTCAGCATCGCCTGAGCGCGGGCGAGCGCGGCCGCCGCCAAATCCTCGTCGTCGGCGAGCTCGACGGCAAGCCCGATCGCATAGGCGCGCTCGCCGGTGATGCGGCGGCCGGCAAGCATCATGTCGGAGGCGATGCCTTTGCCCACGGCGCGGCTGAGGCGCTGGGTGCCGCCGCCGCCCGGCGACAGGCCGAGCTGCCCTTCCGGCAGGCCGAGCCGGGCCGAGCGGGCGCAGACGATGAGGTCGCAGCAGAGCGCCAGCTCGAAGCCGCCGCCCAGCGCATAGCCGCGGATCGCCGCGATCGTCGGCTGCGGCAGCCCCTCCAGCCTGTCGAACACCCGCCGGCTGCGGAACTGGTAGGCGGCAAAGGCGGCGGCGCGGTTGCCGCGGTATTCGGCAATGTCGGCGCCGGCGACGAAGGCGCGGTCGCCGGCGCCGGCGAGGATGACGACGCGCACTGCCGGGTCGGCCGCGATGCGGTCGAGCTCGGCCTCGAGCGCGCGCGATCAGCGGCGTCGACAGCGCGTTGAGCTTGTCGGGCCGGTTGAACGTCAGCCGAATGATACCGGGTTCGAGCGTGTCGCGGAGCAGGGGAGGTTCGGCCATGAGGGTCAGCCCTTGACCGCGCCGGCGGTGAGACCGGCGACGAATTGCCGTTGCAGCAGGAAGAAGACGACGATCACCGGCAGCGAGATCAGCACCGAGCTTGCCATCAGCTCGCCGTAGCGGATGCCGTACTGGCCGATGAAGTCGTTCACCCCGACCGGCAGGGTGCGCATCTCCTTGGTCGAGGTGAAGGAGAGGGCGAACAGGAACTCCTGCCAGGTGACGATCAGCACGAACACGGCGGTCGCGACGATGCCGGGCCGGCAGAGCGGCACGATGATCTCGAAGAAGGTGCGCAGCGGCCCGGCGCCGTCGATCGCGGCCGCCTCTTCGAGGGTCACCGGCAGATTGGCCATGAAGCCGCGCAGCATCCAGATCGCCACCGGCAGCGTCACCGTGACGTAGGCGATGATCAGCGCGGCATAGGTGTTCAGCAGGTCGGCCGCCTTCATCATCTTGTAGATCGGGATGATGATCGCGCTCGCCGGGAACATCTGCGCGACGATGACCAGCGTCATCGCCAGCGTCAGCAGCCGCATCTGGACGCGGGTGAAGGCGTAGGCGGCGAGCAGCGCCAGCGTCACGGTGATCACTACGGTCGACAGCGAGACGATGATCGAGTTGACGAAATAGGTGCGGAACTCCGGCCGGAAGGCGGTGACGTAGTTGTCCAGCGTCGGGTTCTGCGGCCACAGCCGGGCCGGAATGGCGAAGGGCTCGGTCGCCGGCTTCAGCGAGACCGACACCATCCAGAAGAACGGCAGCAGGATGATCAGCCCGAGCCGCCAGGTTGAGCAGCGTGAGCAGCCGCGCGGCGGCCGACCGAGGCCTCGGCGCTCATCGCATCGCCCTTCGGCGCCCGCGCGCCTGCGACGGCGAAATAGAGCGCGATCAGCAGCGCCAGCACCAGGATCGAGAACACGCCATAGACCGCCGCCTCGCCGAAGCGGAACTGGCCGAAGCCGAGCTCGTAGATCTTGGTCGGGAAGATATGGGTGGCGTTCTGCGGCCCGCCGCGGGTCAGCACCCAGATCATGTCGAAATAGTTGAAGGTGAGGATGGTGGTCAGGATCAGGTTGATGACGATGACGTCGCGCATCGCCGGGCAGCACGACGTCGAACAGCCGGCGGATCGGGCCGGCGCCGTCGATGGTGGCTGCCTCGATCTGCTCCTGGTCGACGGTCTGCAGGGCCGCCAGGTAGACGATCGCCGAGAACGGAAAGCCCTTCCACACCGCCGCCACGATCGCCGCCGGCATGGCGATCGGCCGGTTCGGCGAGCCAGGCGATGCCGTGGTCGGTCGAGTCCGACGCTGATCAGGAACGAATTGATCAGGCCGAGCTGCGGGTCGTACATGAACCGCCACAGGATCGCCGCCACCACGCCCGGCAGCACCCACGGCAACAGGATCAGCGAGCGCATCAGCCCGCGGCCGGGCAGCCGCTGGTCAAGCAGCAGCGCGGCCAGGAAGCCGATGACGTTCTGCAGCAGGACGACGAACACCGTCCAGACGCAGCGAGTTCCACACCACCTCGCCGAAGCCGGGATCGCCGATGATCTTGGCGATAGGCCTCGAGCCCGACGAAGTTCGCGGTTCGGGATTGATGAAGGAGGTCGAGTAGAAGCTCTCGACGACCGTGCCGATCATCGGATAGTACATCAGGACGGCGACGAGAGATCAGCGCCGGAAGCACGAAGAGCCAGGCCAGCCAACGTTCGCGGTGGGTCATGACGGGGTCGCGGGACCGAGATTGCCGTCGGCGGCGGGCGCGCGTGTCCGCCGCCCGCCGGCCGTCCTTACTGGAGTGCGTCGATCGCCTTGCAGGCCTTGTCGGCAGCGGCCTTCGGGTCCATCCCGCCATAGACGTCCTGCGCCAAGCGTCACCTCGATGTCCGAGACTTCGAGGTAGCGCGGCGACAGCGGCCGCGGCGCCGCCGTCCTCGAGGTGCTTCATGATCCGGTCCGGACCCTTGCGGTTGGCGTCGAGGAAGGCCTTGGCCGCCTTGACGTTGGCCGGAATCAGATCGACCACGGCGCCGTTGACGTCCTCGCGGGTCAGGAACTGGATGAACTTCCAGGCCGCCTCCTTGTTGGGCGAAGACTGGTAGACCACCAGGTTCCAGCCGCCATAGGTGCCGATCGGCGTCTTGCCTTCGCGGCGCATGGCCGACCACGAAGTCCCAGTCGAGCTTCGACTTCTGCAAGGTGGGCTGCTCCAGCGCCGGCCAGAATTCAAGCGCCAGCGAGCCGTTGAGGAAAAGCTCGCGCATGTCGCCCGACGAGGCGTTGAGGATGCCCTTCGGCGCGTACGGGGCCAGCGACTGCAGGATAGCTCAGCGCCCCGACCGCCTCCGGGCTGGTCAGCGCGCATTTGCCGCTCGTCGTCGAGCACCTTGCCGCCGTTCGAGAAGATGAAGCTGTCCAGCACGACGACGGTGTCCTCGCCCTTGTGCGCGAACAGGCCGACGCCGTAATGCCCCTTGCCAGTGTCGGTCAGCTTTTCGGCAGCCGCCTTCAGCCCGTCGAAGGAAACCATGCTGGCCGGATCGATGCCGGCGGCCTTGAGCAGCGCATTGTTGACGAAGGAGAACGACCAGACGTCGACGTTGAAGGGGATGCCCCAGAGCTTGCCGTCGTAGTTGGCCGAATCCCAGGCGCCCTTGAAGAAGGTGTCGGGCTTGATGCCGGCGGCCTTGGCCTGGTCGTCGAGCGGCACGATCGCGCCGGCCTCGGCGAAGGCGGCCACCCAGATCTGGTCGAGGGTGGAGACATCCGGCGCGTTGCCGCCCTGCACCGCGGTCAGCAGGCGCTGCTGGTATTCCGGGATAGGGGATGGTCGTGACCTCGACCTTGATGTCGGGGTTCTCCGCCTCGAAGCGCTTGACCGCCTCCTGCTGATACTGGCTGAGGCCGGACTCGGTCTGCTGGTTGTCCCAGAATTTCAGCGTCACCTGATCTTGGGCAAAGGCAGCGCCGGAGAGCGCGGCAAGGCACGTCGCGGCAAAAAGTGTCTTCAGTTTCATCATGGTTCCTCCCATTGGCAAGCGGTGGGTCGGCTCAGGCTGCGGCCGTGCGGCCTGCGGCCGGGCGCGGCGGCGGAGCGGCAGCCGGCGGGCCGAGCGCCTCGGCGATGGTGTGATCGGCGATGCTCACCACGCTGCCCTGCGCGGCAAGCTGCAGCCGGTCGGCCGGCAGCGAGCCGGCATCGGTGAGCACCTCGGCCACCGCGCTCATCGGCACGATGCGGTTGCTGGCGTCGACGCCGACCAGGGAATGGTCGGCCAGAACCACCGTCTCGCGCGCCGCCTCGGCAAGCCGCCGCGCCGCCAGCGCCAGCCGTTCGTCGCCGGCGGAGGGACCGAAGCGGGCGGTGAGGCCGTCGACCGACAGGAAGGCGCGGTCGACGCGCAGCGTCTCGAACAAGGCGCCGAGGCTGGGGCCGACCAGGCAGCGGTGGCGCGGGTCGTATTCGCCGCTGGTCAGGATGAGCTTCAGCCCGGCCAGGCCGGTCAGCCGTTCCATGACGTCGAGCGAATTGGTCACCACGGTGATGTCGCGGGTGCGTGTCAGTTCGTCGGCCAGCATCAGGCTGGCCTCGCCGGCGTTGAGGGCGACGATCTCGCCGGGGCGCACCCGCTCGGCCGCCGCCTTGGCGATGATCCGGCGCAGCGCCTGGATTTCGCGGGCGATCCCGGCCTGGGGCGCGGCGACGCGCAGCTCAAGGCCGAGCGCCGCGGTGCGCTGGCGCATGGCGCGGATCATGTTGCGATACCAGTCATGGGCGGGATAATGCGGGACGAAGCCGATGACGCGCCGCGGCCCGGCGGGCCGGGGAAGCCGCGGCTTTCCGAGCAGCCGCGCCTCGGCCTCTGCCGAAAGGGTCCAGCCGTCCGGCCCGAGCCGGTAAAAGTCGCCGAGATTGTCCTTTGTCAGCACCGCATGCGGGGTGGCGATCCTGGCCGGCAGCATGGCCCCGGTCAGGGCATCGGCGAGCGCATCGATCGCCAGCGTGCCGACGATCTCGGGAAACAGGGCGGCGCATGCCCTGAGCTTGCTGCCGGCGGTCAGCGCCTCGAACAAAGCGCCGCCTTCGCCGCCGACGCTGAAGCCGTGGAGGGCGGTGATGCCCAGCGCTTCGGCGGCCTCGAGGGCCGCGAGAATGGAATGGTCGTTGACCCCGAAAGCCACGTTGATGCCGCGGTGGACGGTCAGCGCATCGACGCTGACATTGGTGGCGTCGCGGTAGCTGCCGCGGCCGTCGACGCGCCAGCTCTCGACCGGCCCGTTGAAGGCTTCGCCGAAGCCCTTCAGGAACCCGTCGCAGCGGCTCCGCGTGTTGGGAAGCCGCTCCAGCGAGACAAGCAGGATGCGCGCCGTCCCGACCGAATTTGCCAGCATCGCCCCGGCCCGCTTGCCGAGCTCGCGGCCGACGGCGAAGTTGTCCGGGCCGACATAGACGCCGCCCTGCTGCTCGGACGACTCCGCCAGGAACGGGATCTGCCGGCGTCGCGCCATGCCGCGCAGCGTGTCGGCGCCGCGTCCCTCGATCGGCGGCAGAATGATGGCGTCGACGTCGCCGATCTGGTCCTCGATCGACGGCGACGAAGGCCGTTCCAGCTCCGGGGCGGCGTCCCGGTTGCCGGTCACCGAGCCGTGTGCCCGCCGGAGCAGCCCGCGGGCGGCGAGTTCGGCCACGTCGCGCCGGACGGTGACGGTCGACACCCGGCCCAATCGGCGCGCCAGCTCCGGCAAGGTGAGCGCTTGGCTGTCCTCGAGGATCGACATGATCCGCGCATGGCGATCGGCTTTGATCATATGATCGTGTCTGGCCCCCTGACAATGCCTATTGAGGGTAGCACCTCGCGCGGCGACGCTCAACTCGAATGAACAAAGTCTCCAAAACTGATCGTATTGATCATTTGTCATTCCGTGGCGCAGATGCAACCCTCCGCAAGCAACTGCTCATCTGCGGCCGGCCCGGTCTGCTCCGGGCGGTGACGGATCAAGAAATCTGTGCAACGTAGTCGCCCTGGGGTCGGCCAACGAGCAAATGAGGGATAAGCGTGGCGGCGGACGGAGTTGTGTGGCCAGGTGGCTCGCCCATCCGGCGGGTTTTTGCTGCGCTGTTCGCAGCCGCCCTTCTCATTGCGTCTGCAGGCTGTGCGGAGCGGCCGAAGAACGTGCTTTTGCCGGTTTCGGCCGGTGCCCCGGGCACCAGCAAGGTCGATCTCCTCGTCGTCACGACGCGCCAGGAATCGACCGACCCCGGCGAAATGTTCACCGGCGAGCGCGGCCTGAAGCCGGCATTTGCCGATATTACCGTGTCGATTCCGCCCGACAATGTGCGCAAGGAGGGCGAAGTCGCCTGGCCGAAGCGTCTGCCTGCCGATCCGGCGACCGACTTTGCCGTGCTCAAGGCCAATGAGATCGACGAGGCGACCGCGCGCAAATGGTTCAACGAGCGGGTCAGCAAGACTCCCGATCACGCCGTCCTGGTGTTCATCCACGGTTTCAACAACCGGTTCGAGGATAGCGTCTTCCGGCTGGCGCAGATCGTCCACGATTCCGGCACCACCGCGGTGCCGGTGCTGGTCACCTGGCCGTCGCGCGGCAAGCTGACGGCCTATGGCTACGACCGGGAGAGCACCAACTATTCGCGCAATGCGATCGAAAAGCTGTTCCAGGCGCTCGGGAAGAACCCGAACGTCAAGGATGTCTCGATCCTCGCTCACTCGATGGGCAACATGCTGGCGCTCGAGGGGCTGAGGCAAATGGCGATCCGCAACGGCCACCTGCCGGCCAAGTTCAAGAACGTCATGCTCGCGGCGCCCGACGTCGATGTCGATGTATTCCGCTCGCAGATCGCCGACATGGGCAATCCCAGACCCAAATTCACCCTGTTCGTGTCGCGCGACGACCGGGCGCTGGCGATGTCGCGACGGGTGTGGGGCAACGTTGCGCGGCTCGGCGCCATCGATCCCGACCAGGAGCCTTATAAGAGCGAGCTGGAGACCAACAACATCACGGTGATCGATCTCACCCAGATCAAGACCGCCGACAGTCTGCACCATTCGAAATTCGCCGAATCGCCGCAGATCGTGCAGCTGATCGGCGCACGCCTGTCGGAAGGGCAGAAGCTGACCGATACCCATGTCGGGCTGGGCGATTCGATAGTCGCGGCCACCGCAGGCGTCGCCGCGGCGGCCGGCACGGCTGCCGGCCTGGCCATCGCGGCGCCGGTAGCGGTGATCGATCAGGACACGCGCGAGCATCTGGGCGACCAGCTCGACAACCTCGACCTGCCGACGCCGCAGCTCAACGGCAAGCGCCAGGAAACCAACTGCGCCAAGGGGGCCAAGACGGAAGCCTGCCGCCGCTGAGACGTGCCGGCTTGTCGCATCAGGGGTTGCGGCCCTATGGTGCTGGGTTGAGACCGCCCGTGCCGGAGCTTCCGATGCCACAATTTCGCCACAACCCAGGTCCGGCCCGCCCGGCAGGCCGCGCCGGCCGGCTGCTCGCATTGGCATCCGGCTGCGCTCTGGCGGGGCTCGCCCAAAGCGCGCCGGCGGCCGATTGCCGGGCCACCGCGGCCGCCCAGATCGACTGGCAGGAGTGCGGCAAGAGCAACGTCATCCTGCGCGGCAGCGCGCTTGCCGGCGCCAATCTGGTCGGCACGGACTTCGCCTACAGCGATCTGCGCGAGTCCGACCTGACCGGGGCCAATCTCGAGAAAGCGACGCTGACCCGGGCCTCGCTCGCAGGCTCCAACGCCGAGAAGGCCAAGTTCCCGCGGGTGGAGGGCTACCGGGCTTCGTTCCAGGGCATCGCCGCCGGCGGCGCCAACTTTGCCAGCGCAGAACTGCAGCGCGCCGACTTCAGCGATGCCAAACTCGACAGCAGCGATTTCGAGAAAGCCGAGCTCGGCCGTGCAAATTTCACCAATGCCGCAATCACCGGCACCAAGTTCACGTCCGCCAATCTCGCCCGGGCCGACCTGCATGCCGCCCAGTTCTCCGGCCCGATCGACTTTGCCGGCGCCTTTCTGTTCATGACCCGCATCGAGGGCCTCGACCTGTCGGCCGCGACGGGACTCAAGCAGTGGCAGATCGATCAATCGTGCGGCGATGCCAACACCAAATTGCCGGCCGACCTCAAGCCGCCGGCGGGCTGGCCCTGCCCGCCGCCCGAAGCCCCCGAGCAGTAATTCAGCCGGCACCGGCTCAACCGGGGCGGGTAGAAGCCTCCTCTCAATGGCTGAGGGGCTCGCAAAATCGGAGCGGAATCAGTAGCTCATCAGCAACGCTGCATAGACAGCGAAGGATCAGGACCGTAGAGTGCGCGCGGTTCGGGCCGCATTTCGCGCAAAACACTTCATCAAGAACACAATCGTCCGAATCCTGCTTTGGACTACAAGGGGCCAATTCCGTCTGGGGGATGCTATGTCGTCCTTGCGTTGGGCTTTCTGCTGGCTGGTCACCGGCCTGTTTGCGCTTGCACCGTCGGTCCAGGCCGCCGAGGAAGTCGGCCAGGCCGTGCTCATCAAGACGGAAGTCACCGGGCAGAACGGACCGCTGGTCGAGAAGGAGGCGGTGCACCGGGACGAGCGGATCAAGACCTCGCAGGAAGGCCTCGGCCAGTTCGTGTTTCGCGACGGGACCAAGCTCGCGGTGGGCTGGGGCTCCTCCGTGGTGATCGACAAATATGTCTTCAACGACGATGCCTCGGTCAAGCAGCTGAGCATCAAGGCGGTGAAGGGGACTTTCCGCTGGATCAGCGGCAAGTCGAAGTCGTCGGCCTATTCGATCGTCACCCCCGCCGGCACCATCGGCGTGCGCGGCACCGTCTTCGACTTCTACGTCAACCGCGACGGCACCACCGCGATGGTGCTGCTCGAAGGCAAAGCCAGCTTCTGCGGCAGCAACGGCTGCAAGCAGCTGACCAAGAAGTGCGACTGCGTCATCGGCACGCCGCGCAAGGGCGTCACCGACCCGACCCGGGTCAGCCGCGCCACTCTCGCTGCGCTCGGTACCACCAAGGCGCTGCCCTTCCTGAGCGGCACACAGGAGCTGACGTCGAGCTTCGGCCGCGGCCCGAGCTGCGGCATGCGGACGGCCGCCACGCAGCGCAACGAGGGCAGCCAGCGGCAACGGCAAAACAGCGCCCCGCCGGCTGCGCCCAGCCCGACGGCGCCCGCGCCGTCGCCCTCGCCGCGTGCCGCCGATCCCGGGCCGGCCGCCGCGCCGCAGCAGGCGGCCGCGCCGCAAGCTCCGTCAGCGCCGGATCCTTCGCCGCCCGATTCGGACCCGGGCGATCCCGGAACTCCGAGCCCGCCGGACGATTCCGACCATCACCATCACGACCATCATCATCATCACGACCATGACTGGGACGGCCACCATGACGGCTGGGGCGGCGACCGCAACGGCTCCGGCCGGTCGCGCCGCAATTGAATCGGGATTCAGCGAACGATCCGTTCGGTTCGAATTAAGCGGTTTCGCGCACCGGCAGCTCGACCGGCTCGCCCGGAAGGGCGAAGTGGTCGGCCCGCCGCGAGATGCGGGAATAGAATTCCTGCAGCGCGGGCGTCAGCGGCAGAGCCTTGGCCTTGGCCAGGTTGATGACCTTTCTCAGCCCGGCGCCGCGGGCCCGCAACGTCGCGAGCAGCGACTGATGGACACGCGCCAGCTCCTGGAAGGCGGGCGAGGCGGCCGTCTCGGCGTCGCCGACCACCGCATAGGCGCGGTTGCGGCCCTTGCGGCCGCGCAGCTCCAGTGCGCCGGCGTCGAGCAGGGCAAAACCGGTGAGTGAGGCGGCCGTGGTCTCCGACACCAGGACGTCGAAGCCGACCACCTTGCAGCAGGTCTCGATGCGCGCCGCGACATTCACAGCATCGCCCACGGCGGAATAGTTGAAGCGCAGCTCCGAGCCCATATTGCCGACGCAGGCGATGCCGGTGTGGATGCCGACGCCGATGCCGACCGGAGCTTCCTGGCCGAAGCCGAACGCATCGCCGGCATTGAGCGCAACCAGCGTCTTGCGCATCGCAAGGGCTGCCCGTACCGCCTTGGTGCCGTGATCGGCGACGTCGACCGGGGCATTCCAGAACGCCATGATCGAATCGCCGATGAACTTGTCGAGCGTGCCCTCATTGTCGGTGACATGGCGGCTGAGCGCATCGAGCAGCGTGTTCAGGAAAGCGACCACGGCGGCCGGCTGCAGGTGCTCGCTCATTTCGGTGAAGTTGCGCACGTCGACGAACATCACCGTCAGCTCGCGGTCGTCGCCGCCGAGGCGCATCGCGTCCGGCGTATGCTCGATGCGATGGAGCAGCGACGGCGACAAATATTGGCCGAAGGCACGCCGGATCGCCCGCTTCTCGCGGTCGGTGACCAGGAACCGGAACGAGGTCGCGGCGAAATGGGTGAGCGTGCCGGCAACGATCGCCGCCAACGGGTCGAAGAGCAGGCCGTAGAGCGAGAAGGCGAACCAGGATCCGACCAGCGCCAGGCCGGTGAGCAGCAGCCCGCAGACCAGCGCGATCGCCGGGCTGACGAAGATCGTGAGCAGCACCAGCACCGTCCCCAGCGCGGCAATGGCGAGGATTTCCAGCCCATCGGCCCAATCGGGGCGGGCGAGGAAATGCCCGGACAGGATCTGCTCGACCGTCTGGGCGTGCAAGGAGACGCCGGGGACGTCCTCGCCGAGCGCGGTGGTGCGGATGTCCTGCAGGCCGGCCGATGAGATGCCGACGAAGACGATGCTGCCGGCCAGCGCATCGCGGGTCTGGGGCGCGATCTCGTCATGGCCCAGCAGGGCGCTGGCCGAGACATAGCGGTCGGGACGGTCGTGATCGACATAGAGCCACAATTCGCCGCCGGCGGTGACGGGGACTTCGAACTCGCCGATCTTGACGGAGGAAATGACGCCGTCCTTTCCGGGTGCCCCGGCAATGATGAAGGTCGAAGCCTGTTGTGCCACCCGAAGCGCCTCCATCGCCAGGTTCGGGTAAAGCTGGGTGCCGTCGGTCAAGAACAGCGGTACCGTTCGAACGACGGCGATCGAGCGATCGGGCGACAGGCTCAGATGGCCCAAGCCGGCGGCCGCACTCTCGAACTCAGGCAACAACGGCGTCGTCGAGGAAACCGGCGGCGGGGCCCCGACCGGGCTTTCCCCGGTGTAGCCGGCAAAAGCGAACGAAGCCTTCACCGGCGGCAGATGGCGCCCCTGGTTGGAGAGGCCGTAGCCGAGCACGACCGGGCGGCCGGCAATCGCTGCGGCGAGCTTCTGGTCGTTGTCCGGCAGCTCGGCCGCGAGCGCCGGATCGATGCCGGGAACATTGGCCACGACGCTCTTCGGCGACAATCGATCCGGCTCGGCGAAGATCATGTCGAAGGCGACCACGGCCGCCCCAGCTTCGGTCAGCCGGTCGATCAAGCGGGCGATCAAATCGCGGGGCCACGGCCACTGGCCGAACTGTTTCAGCGATTCCTCGTCGACGGCGACGATGCGCACCGGCAGCGGCTCATAGGGCCGGGGAACCAGACGCTGATACTCGTCGAACGTCGCCTCGCGCGCCAGCTTGAGCACCGGCGGATCGATCGCCCGCAAATAGGTGAGCGCAGCAACGATGATGAGGCCGATCAGCACACCGACCTGCTGGGCGCGTGTCATCTCGTCTGCCCGGACCCTCGTCGCAACAACGGCGGCGACCTTAGCAAGAACGATCCGGCGAGACGATCCATCCTTAAGGTTGTGCCGGAAACCTCGGCTCACCCGGCCCGCCGGCGACGGCAGCGGCGCAAGCCACGGCCTGGAACAATTCATCCGGCGGCGGATTGGGGAACATGCCGCCCGAGATCCGCCTGCCCGTCACCGAGAAGGACGTCACCCAACTCGCCATCCGCTATGAACTCTGCCTCGCACTGGAGAAGCTGGGCGCCTCGCGGGAGCTGCTCACCATCGTCGGCAGGTGGGGCGACACCTACGACGACGACCAGACGCTGCGTGCCATGCAGGCCCACAACCGCGCCCCGGCGGCGAAGCCCTGAACCCTGAACAGGGGACCGGATTCCGACGCGCCGCACGCGTCGTCCCCGATACCCCCGCTTTCCACAGGCCGCCGCAGCTTGGCGACGCGGCGAAGCACGGCTAACGTTAGGGCATCTCAGGACCCGATGGACGTTCCCAACGGTTACGGAACAGACCCAAGGGACCAATCTTGAGGCCCGTCCCGGTCGATGAACGGCCCTGTTTCGGCAGTGGCTTGGCGCGATCGGGAACCGACGGGGCCACCGGTGGCGGTTGCAAACGCGGACGGTGCACCGATGCTGCCATGAAGGCCGGATAGTCCTTCGATGGCGCGCCAAGGCAGCCTTAGGGATGCGGCGGCGCGGCTGGGACCGCGATGGATCCTTGCGGGTGCTCGCGACCTAGCCGTCAATCCAGAGGCTTGGCGGATGTTGCCGCTCTGCGGCGATACGCCGGAACAGGCCGCTGACTTGACAGGGAGGCGCTGGGAGTGATCCCGGCGCTTTCTCTGCGCCGGTCTTTCTCTGCGCCGGTTTCTCTGCGCCCGGCAGTTGCGCTGCGCTTCGCTATACTTGGCTCGTGACCGTTTTCTCGGCCCACAGTCCGTTTGGGGGCGCAGGTATCGGCCGGCGGGCTTGGCCGGTCTCGACCGGTCGTGCCCCTGCCAATCGCGACCCGCTCGACAATTGCCTATGCAGTCGGGCTCAGCCCGCCGAACCGCCCGTGGCGAGCTGCCCCGCGCTCGGCGTTTGCAGCGGTCCGGCGGCGCGCAGCCGCGACAGCATCGCTTCGGCCTCCGGTGCGCGCTCGACCGCTGCGATAAAGCCTCCGCCGAGCACCCGGGCATCATCGCTGCCGCTGTCGTAGAAGACGCAGGCCTGCCCGGGGGCGACGCCGCCTTCGCCCTCGGCGAGATCGACGGAGGCCGCGCCGTCGCGCCAGCTGAGCACCGCCGGCCGCGGCGGCCGCGTCGAGCGCACCCGGGCATAGAGCTCGATGCCCGTTCGGCCGATCGCCGCGAGCGGATCGTCGCCCAGCCAATTCACCTGCCTCAGCCCGATGCGGCGCGTGTCGAGCGCGGAGCGCGGCCCGACGACCACCCGCGCGTCGGCCGCATCGAGATGGACGACATAGAGCGGCTCGCCCGCCGCCACGCTCAGGCCGCGCCGCTGGCCGACCGTGAAGCGCAGGATCCCGTCATGACGGCCGAGCACCCGTCCGTCGAGATGGACGATCTCGCCCGACCGTGCCGCCTCCGGCTTCAGCTTGGCGACGACGTCGGAATAGCGGCCCTGCGGCACGAAGCAGATGTCCTGGCTGTCGGCCTTGGCAGCGACCGCCAGGCCCATCGCCGCGGCGAGATCGCGGACCTCGTCCTTGGTGCGCTCGCCGAGCGGAAAGCGCAGATAGTCGACCTGATCGCCGGTGGTAGCGAACAGGAAATAGGACTGGTCGCGCGCCGCGTCGCGCGGCCGGTAGAGGGCCCGATGCACCCCGTTCGGGCGGCTGCGGATATAGTGGCCGGTGGCCAATGCGTCGGCGCCGAGCTCGCGCGCGGTGACCAGAAGGTCGGCGAACTTGACCGTCTGGTTGCACGAGACGCACGGGATCGGCGTCTCCCCGGCGACATAGCTCGCGGCGAACGGATCGATCACCGCCTGCCTGAAGCGCTCCTCATAGTCGAGCACGTAATGCGGAATGCCGAGCAGCTCGGCCACCCGGCGCGCATCGGCGATGTCCTGGCCGGCGCAGCATGAGCCGGCCCGGTGGGTTGCGGCGCCATGGTCGTAAAGCTGCAAGGTGACGCCGACGACGTCATAGCCCTCGCGCTTCAACAGCCCGGCCACCACCGAAGAATCGACGCCGCCGGACATGGCGACCACGACCCGGGTCTCGGCCGGCGCACGCGGCAGGTCCAAACTGTTCATCGTCATTGGCGTTCGCCGTCCTTCCGGCGGCAGCTTTTGCCAAGCCCGGCGCGGCGGGTCAAGGAAAACGGCCAGACCGCGGCGAGATGCTTCACCTTGGCCGCACGCCGCGTCACTTGGCGGGAAGCGGCGCGAAGGGCGTAAATCCCGGCCTTAACTATGATTACATTTCGCTTACCGGGCGCTTAGGCAATTTTTAAAGACGCAACGCTAAGTTCATTGGAGATTGGGCCGAGTGCGTGTTGCGTAGAGAGTCGAAATGACCGACCTGGTTAGACCGCGAGTCAAATACGTCATCGGGCCTGACGGCAGCCCTCTCACCATCGCCGACTTGCCGCCCAGCAATACCCGGCGCTGGGTCATTCGGCGCAAGGCAGAGGTGGTGGCGGCGGTGCGCGGCGGTCTGCTCAGCCTCGACGAAGCCTGCCAGCGCTACAAGCTGACGGTCGAGGAATTCCTGTCGTGGCAGGCTTCGATCGACGAATATGGACTGGCGGGCCTGCGCACCACCCGCATCCAGCAATACCGGCACTGATCCGAGCGCGTTGCGACCCCGTCGGCCGGCGCCAGCGCCGGCATTTTCATCTCCGGCCGGGAAGCCGTCGCCGCCTTTCTCCTTGGAATTGCTCTAAGTCTTTGTTTTTCTGCAATTCCAAACGGAGAACCGGTTTCCACTTCTCCTCGAATTGCTCTAGAAACTGGTCGCGACGATCCGACCGATTTCCTTCATGACGACGTTGCGCTCGTCGTCGGAGGCCGGCAACTCGGCGAGATAGGCGGCCACGACGATCGGCGGGCGATCGGGTGGCCAGACCACGGCAATGTCGTTGGTGACGCCGTTGTTGCCGGTGCCGGTCTTGTCGCCGACCTGCCACTCGCGCGGCATGCCGGCGCGCAGGCGCTCCTCCCCGGTCGTGGTCGCCAGCATCCACGATTTGAGCTGGGCGCGAGAAGCCTGAGAGAGCGCATCGCCAAGCACGATCTTCTGCAGATTCGCGGCCATTGCCGCCGGCGCGGTGGTGTCGCGCGGATCGCCGGGCTTGCCCTCGTTGAGCTCGAGCTCGTAGCGGTCGAGCCGGGTGACGACATCGCCGAGCGAGCGGGCATAGGCGGTCAGCCCCTCCGGCCCGCCGATCGCCTTCAACAACAGGTTGCCGGCAGTGTTGTCGCTGACGGTCATCGCCGCATGGCAGAGCTCGGCCAAGGTCATGCCGATGCCGCCGACATGGTCCTTGGTCACCGGCGAGCCGTCGACCAGATCCTTGTCGGTGAACACCACGCGCCGGTCGAGGCGGTCGAGCCCTTGGTCGACGCGCGAAAGGACCGCGGCCGCGGCGAGCAGCTTGAACGTGCTGCAGAGAGGAAAGCGGTCGTCGGGCCGGTGTGCGAAACGCTTGCCGGTCGCGGTGTCGAACGCCACGACGCCGAGACGGCCGCCGGATTTGCGCTCCAGCTCAGCCAGCTGGGCTTCGGGGTCGGGCTGGGCAGCGGCCGGGCCCGACAGCCGCGGCAGGACGCCGAGGGCAAGCATGGCAAGAACAGTGCGCCGCCTGGTCACGATTGCGATTCCCCACGCCGCGCGGGCCAAATTGCCATGCCGGCAAAGCTTCGAAGACAGTCGCCGCGCCGGGCCGAACGTGACCGGAACCCGGGGAGCACCCCGCCCCCGTCCCGATCCGCCTTGTGCAGCCTGGAAATGAGAGAATTATGGCGGATTGGCGCCAAAGCCGGACAGATCGCGCTCAGCCGATCATCGCGTTTCGCTGATCGCCGTCGCGCAGCTTCGAATCGCGCGATTCGAGCAGCTCTGCCTTGATCAGTTCCGCCTCCGCTTCGGCGAGAACCGCCGCGGCGGCGCTCTTCTGCTCGGCCAGATCGAGCTGCGAGTTCTTCAGATTGTCACGCCGCAGGCGCGCCGCCTTGGCAAAGGTGGGATAGGCGAAGTGCTGGATGTCGGTGATGCCGGCCTTGCGTTCCTCGGCGGCGATCTGGGCCTCCAGCTCGGCGGCCATGCGCTCAAATTCGGCGATCATCGTCTCCAGCTGGGCAAGCTGCCGCCGCTTCTCGTTCACTTGAAACTGCTTCAGGCGCACCAGGTTTTCACGTGACTTCATGAACAACTCCAACAAGAGCGTCTCGGCCGCCCAGGACGAGGCCCCGCCCGTGCCAGAATCCGCACCGGCGGTAACCAATCGTTTACGCGCATTGTTAATCATAGCCGCCAGGGCTTAAGGCACGGTAAAGATCAGCGCCGCGAGCCCCGGATGCCGCGAGGGGCGGCCGCCGCTGAGCAGGCAAGATGCAGCATGGGATTCATGTTTAGATTCAACAGGGTGTAGTCAGAATCTAAAAATTCTGTTAGTGCTTCGGATGGGGAATCAGGTTTCATTAACCATTCGCTGGCAGGCTCTGGAACAAGGCAAGCGCTGCACCGTCCCACCCAACCGCGTGAGCCGGGTCGGTCGCACAGAAGGGGACTGAAATGCGCGTTCTGCTGATTGAAGACGACAGTGCAACCGCCCAAAGCATCGAGCTGATGCTCAAATCGGAGAGCTTCAACGTCTACACCACCGACCTCGGCGAGGAAGGTGTCGATCTCGGCAAGCTCTACGATTACGACATCATCCTGCTCGACCTCAACTTGCCGGACATGTCCGGCTACGAGGTGCTGCGCACCTTGCGCCTGTCCAAGGTCAAGACTCCGATCCTGATCCTCTCCGGCATGGCCGGGATCGAGGACAAGGTGCGCGGGCTGGGGTTCGGCGCCGACGACTATATGACCAAGCCGTTCCACAAGGACGAGCTCGTCGCCCGCATCCACGCCATCGTGCGCCGCTCCAAGGGTCACGCCCAGTCGATCATCTCGACCGGCGACCTGATCGTCAATCTCGACGCCAAGACGGTCGAGGTCGGCGGCCAGCGCGTGCACCTGACCGGCAAGGAATACCAGATGCTGGAGCTGCTGTCCTTGCGCAAGGGCACGACGCTGACCAAGGAGATGTTTCTCAACCATCTCTACGGCGGCATGGACGAGCCCGAGCTGAAGATCATCGACGTGTTCATCTGCAAGCTGCGCAAGAAGCTCGATGCCGCCTCGGGCGGCCAGAACTACATCGAAACCGTGTGGGGCCGCGGCTATGTGCTGCGCGAGCCCGAGGACATCCGCGAAAGCGCCTGAGTCTTTGCGCCCGGCGCCGGCGGCGGCTTCTCACCCTGTCGGGCGAGGGCGGCCGATGCGGTGCGTGGCCGGATCAAGGTCGGCGCGGCCGCATGCCCGCCGGCTCCAGAGCGGATCTTTTCCTGGAATTGCTCGAGCGCAGCCGTGAACCCGGCCCGAGGGCAAATCAAGCGGCGCTGAGCACGATCTCCTCGGCGGTGGCGCGGATCGTAATCGTCATCTTGGCTTCGCGGGCAAGCAGCAGCGTGTAATAGGGCTGCACCGCATGCGCATCGATCGGCTCTTCGGGCCGGGCGCCCGAGTGCAGCTCGAGGAATTTCGGCGGCACCCGTACCATCGGGCCGCTGGCCGCCAGCGCAAAGCGGGGCTCGGCGTCGAGATCCGCGAGCGTGACGGTCAGCCGGCCGCCGCGCGGGATGGCGGCATTGGCGATCAGGATCAAGTTGAGCAGAAGCTTGACCTTGTTCTTGGGCAGCAGCGCCCGCTGGCCGTTCCACACAAGCTCCGGCTTTTCGTTTTTCAAGAACGCAATCGCCACCGATTCGGCGTCACCGGTGTCGATCAGCATGCCCGCGGAGCCGGCGGCACCGAAAGCGAGGCGGGCGAATTGCAGCCGCGAGGACGCATTGCGGGCGCTGACACGGATCAGATTCATGGCGTCCGCGTCGGCGCCGCCTTCGTCGAGCAGCTCGAGCCCGTTGTTGATCGCGCCGACCGGCGAGATGATGTCGTGGCAGACGCGGCTGCAGAGCAGCGCCGCCAGCTCGGGCGCCGGAAGCGTAAATGGATCCGTCATGGGCCGATGTTCCCGGATTTGCCGTCCTCGATCAGGCGTTGGCAAATCGCGCCTTCGCCGGTTGGGAAACTGGTACACAGCGCCCGTCCAACCAGCAAGGAAGTGCGCCAAAATAGCTTGCAGCCGCGCAGTCCCGAATTGTGAAATCATTAATGGTTAATCCACAATTACGGCCTAGCGTTCGGCAAAGCCCCGAAGCAAGCGACCGGCAAGAGCCGCGGCCCGGGCGAGGCGTCGGCGGAGCTGCTCCCTGACGGAGATTGGACGCATGTTTTCCAACAGACTGATGGACCGGATCGTCGTCCGGCCGGCGGCGGCTCTGCTCGCCGTGTTCGCCTTGCTGGCATTCTCCGCGACGGCCTCGCGGGCCGAGCAATACAGTGCGCAGGAAATCGTCGATGCCGGGCACACCTTCTTCGGCGAGACCTCTGGCGGGTTGGCGACCCTGGTCGAGAAGGCGTTTTCCGCCTACGGCCTGCCCAATGGCTACGTGCTCGGCGAGGAAGGCTCCGGCGCCATCGTCGGCGGCCTGACCTATGGCGAGGGCACGCTCTACACCAAGAACGCGGGCGACCACAAAGTCTTCTGGCAGGGACCCTCGGTCGGCTGGGACTTCGGCGGCCAGGGCTCGCGGGCGATGATGCTGGTCTACAATCTCGACGACACCAACAACATCTATCGCCGCTTCATCGGCGTCGCCGGCTCGGCCTATGTCGTGGCCGGGCTTGGCTTCAATGTGCTCAAGAACGGCAACGTGCTGCTGGTGCCGATCCGCACCGGCGTCGGCGCGCGGCTCGGCCTCAATGTCGGCTATCTGAAGCTGACGCAGGGCCCGACCTGGAACCCGTTCTGATCCAATCCCGGCGCGGCTTTCGCCTTCGCACCGAAGGCGGCGGTCGGCTTGACACCGATTGGCCGCATTTGCGATGCGCCTTGGGGAAAGGCGCGCCGCCGGCTGCGGCCCGCTCCGGGAGCGACGCCGCTTGGTCCAGTCTACGCTTTTCGCCCTGCTCGGCTTTCTGATCGCCAGCTTTGCGGCGCTGCTGGCGGCGCCGGCATTCTGGCGCCGGGCCGTCCGGCTGACGCGGCAGCGCATTGAAGCGGCGCTGCCGCTCAGCCTGGAGGAGATGCTGGCCGACCGCGACCGGGTGCGCGCCGAATGCGCGATGACGATCCGGCGGCTGGAGATCGATCTCAACGAGATGCGCGACCGGCTCGCCACCCAGGCGATCGAGCTTGCCCGGATGCCGGAAGTCGTGGAGGACCCGGCCTATATAGCCGCGGAAGCCGGCTATGTCCCGGCCGAGTCGGACATGGTGGTCGCGCTCGAGCAGGAGGTCGCTCTGCGCGATGCGCAGATCCGCGAGCTGTCGGAGCAACTGGCCGCGGTCGAGCAAGCCAGCAAGGCGCGCAGCGTCGAGTTCAAGGCGCTGGACGCGGCTCTGGAGGAGCAGACCTTCATGTCGAGCAGCCGCCAGGTCGAGCTCGCCGGCCGCGAGTTCGAAATCGAGCGGCTGACCAACGACCTTGCCCGGCTGCGGCGCGAGCGGCAGGGCAGCGAGGAGCGGCAGGCCGCGCTGGAAGCCGAGTTGGCGCACGAGAGAAAGGCGGCAGCCGAGCTGAAGCGGAATTTTGAAGCGGCTGCGCCCGGCCTTGCCGATTCCCTCCCGGCCGGCGGCCGCAGCCGCAAGAAGGCCGGCCGCAACGGCGGCGGGACGGCGACGCAGGTTCCTGCGGAAACGCCGGCAGCCGGCGATGACGAGCTGAAGCGCCTTGCCGCGGAGCGCGATCGGCTGGAAGGCCGGCTGACGACGTTGACCCGGGAGAACAAGCGGCTGCGCACCGCCGGCGGCGACGGCGCGGCTCTGCAGGCCCAATCCGACGCGGCGCTGCGCGATCAGATCCAGCAGCTGGCAGCCGAGGTGGTGACCTTGGCGGCACGCCTGGAAGGGCCCGATTCGGCGATCGCGGAGGCGCTCTCCCAGCCAGTCTCCGAGCCGGCTGCCGGCGGCCCGGACCTGCCGATCAGCCTGGCCGACCGGGTCCGGGCGCTGCAGCAGAAGGCCGGCAAGGCCGGCTAAAGCAATTCCAGGAAAAGTGACAGCGGTTTCGTCAGGACCTGCGAAACTACAAAGGCTCAGAGCGAATCCGCCTGTCCCTCAACCGATGCGGCATGGCCGAGCCGATGCAAGGCAATCGCCGTCGCGGCCGCGACATTCAGGCTGTCGAACCCCTCGGCCATCGGAATGCGCAGGGTGGTCAGGGTCGCAAGCAGATCGGCCGGCAGGCCTTCGCCCTCGCTGCCGAGATAGAGCGCGGTGCGCTCGCCGCGAGCCGCCCGGCGGATATCCAGCGAGCCGAGCGGCGACAGCGCAAACTGGCGGAAGCCTCCGGCGTGGAGCGCTGCCGCAAGTGCGTCGGGATCGGCGGGCTGGGCATAGGGCACGGTGAGAACCGCCCCGACCGAGACCCGGATCGCCTTGCGGTAGAGGGGGTCGCAGCAGCGTCCATCCACCAGGATGGCGTCCGCGCCCAAAGCGGCGGCGTTGCGGAAGATCGCCCCCATATTGTCGTGGTTGGAGAGCCCGATCAGCACGACCACCACGGCCCGGGCCGGCAGCGCGGCGACCAGATCGGCAGGCGACGGCAGAGCGATGCGGCGGCCGACGGCCAGAATGCCGCGGTGGACATCGAAGCCGGCCACGGCATTGAATATCTCCCGGCCCGCGACATAGACCGGCAGATCGGCCGGTGCCCCGGCCAGCACCTCGGCCAGACCATCGAAGCGGCTCTCCAGCACCAGCACCGATTCCGGCCGAAACCGCGCGGCCGCCGACAGCAGCACCCGCAGCACCACCTTTCCCTCGGCGATGAACCGCGCCTGGCGCCCGACGAGATCGCGTTCACGGATATCGCGATAGGCCGCGATGCGGGCATCGGAAAGGTCGGTGACACGGATCGGCTGCATGGCCGGCATCTTAGAGCGGATCACCGATTTGGCGACGCACTCCGTTTCCGGCGCCGTGGGCGCAGCGGGGATCGAGCCCCGGCCGGCCGATCAGGCCGGCGGCCTCGGCCGCCGACCGCTGGGCAGGGATCTTCGCCGGTCGGCGAGGCCGCAGCGCCCGATCAGGATCCGACCGCCGCCAGCGGCGGCCGCTCGGGCCGCTCGTCCGGACAGGTGCCGAAAATATCGTCCAGGGTCACGAACAGCCGTCGAACCGCGGCCGACTTGCAGCTGTAATAGATCATCTGCCGATCGCGCCGGGTCTCGACCAGTTCCAGTCCGCGCAGCTTGGCCAAATGCTGCGACAGCGCGGATTGGCTGAGTTCCACCCGCTTGGCGAGCGTGCCAACGGTCAGCTCATCGTTCAGCAACTGAGCCATGATCGCCAGCCGCTTGGCATTGCCGATCATAGTCAAGAACTCCGCCGCATCATCGGCGTTGTCCAGCAGTGTCTTTGAGATCATGCTTTCCCCCGTCACCTTGCTTTGGGTCGGCCGCTAGGGGGCAATAGCGCCGAAGGCTTGAACGAAGCCCACGCTGTGCGTGAGCTCAAACGGAATTTACAGGTCGCAAACTAACCAATTTCCGTCAAATCACAAGATGGGTGTGCGCTGGTCTGTTCACAAGGTTACCCCTCTTCCAGATGTTTGCGCGCTTGAACTGCCATATCGACCAGAACCTGGCGCAGGTCGGACGCTGCCGCGAGCGGCTTGGGATAGGCAATCCGGAGCACCAAATCCCCGGATGCCAGGTCGATGCCCTCCGAATCCAATCCGGTGAGCGACCAATTGCCGCGCTTTGCACCCGCATAGGCGCGCGCATAAAGCGCGGTCGCATCGCGGTGATCGCGGTTCATGTGATCGATCGCCTCCTGCTCGAGCGCGGCGAGTCCGGCGGGGGTCGGCACCAGGATATCAGCCGCCGTCAGCCGGTAGGCCTTGCCGAAGCCGCCGTTGAGCATCGCCGAGCCCGGCTCCAGCCGAAACCAGCGGAAGTCGCCGAGCCCGGCATAGAGCCGCGCCTTCGGATTGCGGTTGAGATAGCGCCGGGCGGCTTGGGCAGTCTCCCCACGCTCCCCGGCGAGGGCCACGGCGGTGCAGGACAAGGCAAGCCGCGGATGGGCGAGCGCATCGCCCCGGCCGGGCTCGCCGACGAGCAGCGCGCAGCGCGGATCGGCCAGCAGGGCCTTGGTATGGGCGGAAAGCAGCGACACCAGAATGAGCGGTGCCCCGTCGAGATCTGTGGCGACCCCGACGCGGCTCGCAAGCGGGGCGCCGCTCTCCGGATCGAGCACCGCGATCGCGCCATAGCGGGCCGTACGCAACAGCCGGTGGGCCAGCAGCCGCGCCTCGCCATCCGTCGGCCGCAAGACCGAGCCGGGCACCGCCGCCCGACGCGCTTCCTGCGATGGTTCGGTTCCTTCGGCGTTCATCGGCCAAGCTCCTCAAAACCGATCCGCAGCGCAAGCGGCGCGCCGGCGACGCTCTATTCGGCCATCCCGGCACGGCGCAATCCGGCGAGGTAGCGGTCCATGTCGCCCGCATCCTTCCACGGCACGCCCGCTCTGGTCGAGGCGATCGTCGTTCCGGGCGCGGTGGCCAGCAAGGTCTCCAGCGCTGCCTGGGCGGCGGCCTGATCGCCGAGCATGGCATAGCTGGCGGTCAGCAAGCGATGGCCGGTCGGGAAAGCCGGCTGGACGTGGATGGCCTTGAGCGCCCATTCCACCGCATCGGCGTAGTTTTCGGCGGCGAAGTCGGCGAGCCCGAGGAACGAGAAGGTCCAATGGTTGGCAGGGTCGCGCGGGCTGAGCCTCAGCGCCTCCTTGAGGTGCTTGTAGGCATTGGCGCGATCGCCGGTGAACGCATAGTAGCCGCCGCCCCACATATGCGCCGAGGCGAGATTGGCGTTGAGCTTGAGCGCCGTCTCCAACCGCCGGGGCGCGTCGTCGAAATCACGGATGAACAGTGTGACGACGCCGAGAATGACTTGCGCTTCGGCGTCGCGCGGATCGCTGGCCACCGCCGCCCGCGCCAGTTCGTGCGCCTCGGCGAGCGAGCGCAGCGGATCGGCGGTCCGGCCGTAGAGCACGTCCCAGACGTCGCACATGGCATGAACCACCCGCGCCCGGGCCAGCTGCGGGTCGAGCTCGATCGCTTGCCTGGCCAGCACCTTGGCCTGGGCATTGCTGTCCTTGTCGCCCCGCCAGGCATGCCAGCTCGCTTTCAGCGCGAGATCCCATGCGCCCATGCTGGCCGGGTCGGTGCGCCGCGCGCGCTCCATCTCGGCGCCGAGCAGCTCCGGCGCCACCACTCCGGCAATGCTCGTGGTGATGTCGTCCTGAACGGCGAAGATGTCGCCGATCTCGCGGTCATAGCGCTCGGCCCAGACATGGTTGCCGGTCGCCGCATCGATCAGCTGAGCGGTGATCCGCACGCGCGAACCGCTGCGCCGCACGCTGCCTTCGAGCACATAGCGGACACCCAGCTCCCCCGCCACCTGCTTTACATCCACCGGACGGCCCTTGTAGGTGAAGGACGAATTGCGCGCCGTGACGAAAAAGGCCTGGTTGCGCGCCAGCTCGGTCATGACGTCTTCGGCGATGCCGTCGGCGAAATATTCCTGGTCCTTGCCGGGGCTCATGTCCGTAAACGGCAGCACGGCGATCGACGGCTTGCCCGCCGCCATGCCGCCGGCCGGCGGCCGCTCGCCGGCTTCGCCCATGATTTCGAGCCGGACCCGGTAGATGCGCACCGGCTTGCGGATGTTCTTCACCTGCTGCTCGCCGAGATTGTCGAAGGCCAGATCAAGCTTGCCGACGACCTGCTCGAAGACGCCGGCGCTGATCAAGATGCCGCCCGGCTCGGCCAGCGCCTCGAGACGCGCCGCGATATTCACTCCATCGCCGAAGATGTCGTCGCCGTCGATGACGATGTCGCCGAGGTTCAGCCCGGCGCGGTAGACGATGCGCTCGGCTTTGGGCAAGGCGGCCTCGGCCTTGGCGATGGCCCGCTGGATGCCCACGGCGCTCTCAAGCGCGCCGACGACGCTGGCGAACTCGATCAGCAGCCCGTCGCCGAGCGTTTTGACCACGCGCCCGCCATTCTCCGACGCCAACGGCTCGATGACCGCCTGCCGGTGCTGCCGGTGGCGGGCGATCGTGCCGGTCTCGTCGGCTTCCATGTGGCGGGAATAGCCGACCATGTCGATGGCCAGGATGGCAGCTAGCCTGCGTACCGTGCGCTCGGGGGTCAAGATCCGTGATCCGATGATCGTCTCAATCTAGGTCTCGCGGGCGGACGAGTCCACGCGCGGGGGGCGGCAGTGCATCGAACCGTCGGCAACATCGGCGACCGGCGGGGCCGCCTGTCGGGTTTTCCAGTTGTCGTTCGTCCTTTGGATCAAGGGGCGGAAAGCTGCCGCCGCCGACACGAATGGGAGACTTGCCATGGACGACCTTGCTGCCGAAAGCCGACCGTCGACGCCGGCGCTGTGGACCGGACGCGGGATCAGCGCGATCGTCGTGCTGTTCATGCTCTTCGACGGGATCATCAAGCTGGTGCCGCTCGACATCGTGTTGCAGACCAATGCCGAGCTCGGCTGGCCGGCCAGCATCGGCCTGATGCGCACGCTGGGCCTCATCGGCCTCATCGCCGCAGTCCTCTATGCGGTGCCGCGCACGTCCGTGCTCGGCGCCATCCTGCTCACCGGCTATCTCGGCGGCGCCGTCGCCACCCATCTGCGCATCGGCAGTCCCCTGTTCAGCCACACCCTGTTCGGCGTCTATCTCGGCGTCCTGGCATGGGGCGGACTCTATCTGCGCGACCGGCGCATCCGGGATCTCATCCCGCTCGCCCGATAGGCACACGGCATCCGCCTTGCGGCTCATGGCCTGAACGGCATCGTCGTCCAAACCCTGAGCTGGGGCGGACGATCCGGATCGACGAACATCGTCTTGACGACCACGTCGCGGCGGCCGCACCGGCTGCAGATGAACTTGACGCTCTCGAGCGGCGTACCGAAACCCGCGATCTTGGCGACCTCGCCGGCCTTGTGGTAGCCGACCTTGCGGCAATGCCGGCACTCGACCACCAGCAACATGCCGTGACGGGCGGCTCGGCCGACACTGTCCATGGGTCCCGCCATGACCGGCTCAGCGCTTATTGCCGTCGCCGGAAAAGGGCAGCAGACCGAGGTCGGCGGCCAGGAAATCCGGCTGCCGCCCGGCAACGACCGGCAGCATCTCATGAATGGCGTCGACGACCGCATGCAGAGCCAGATAGGACCGGCAGGTCACATCGAGCCGGCGGTTGACCAGAATGATGGTCCGACGCAGGCCGATCGAGTCGCGCAGCACACGCTCGGCATCTTCGGCGAAAAGGGCCCGGTAGCGGTTGTGACGGCTCGCCATGGACAGTCTCTTAGATGCCAGAGGAAGCCCTAGGATAGGAACATATGCCTCATAGCGTCAATGAGCCAGGCGCAGATTTAGTTCCTATTTTGTTCGCTCAGCGGGGCTCGCGGTGCAGCGACAGGTAGTCGGCGTCGAAATCCGCCAGCTCCTGCAGGCGTTCCCAATCGAGGATCTCGACCCGCAGCTCCTGCCAGCGCACCAGGCCGTCCTTGCGCAGGGTCTGGACCATGCGGTTGGCATGGACCACTGAAAAGCCGATGACGTCGCCGAGCTCGGCCTGGGTCAAGGGCAGGGGGAAGCTGTAGTCGTTGGCCAGACCGATCGCCCGCAGCCGCACGAACAGCTCGCACAGGAGATGGGCCAGGCGCTGCGGCCCGTCGCGGCGGCCCATCGAAACGATCCATTCGCGGTGGATGGCTGCATCGATCAGCGTGGCCAGCCACAGCAGCCGGGTGAGATGCGGATGGCTCTCGGTGATCTGGCGCAGCTGCTCATGCGGGACCTGGGCGACCTTGACGCGCGACAGCGCGATCACGCCATGGGCCATCCGTTTCAGAAGAAAGCTGTGCAGGTCGACGAAGTCACCGGCGATGTGCAAGGCGACCAGCTGACGGCCGCCGTCGGCGAGCACCTGGGAGCGCGCCGCCATGCCTTCGACAATCAGGCAGCTGATGTGCGGCCGCGACCCTTCCTCGACGATCAGGTCGCCCGCGCCGAAATCGATTTCGCGGGCCGGCAACCGGCGCAGAATGCCGCGCTCCTCTTCGGTGAGCACGTCGCGCTGTTCCAGTGCCCGAATAAGCGCGTTCGCCGTCATATCGCTCCCAGACGTGCAGCCCCTGCCGGGTCCACCGTTGACCGTGGGATACTGTCTGTCAACGGCAACCGGACGATCGCGGCGCGCCGGCGATCACTCGCGCACCGCAATCTTTTCGGCGCTGGCCTTCTTGCGGATCAACGAGGCCAGGTAGCTCTCCGACATATCCACCTCCGGCAGCGCCCGGCGCACCAGCTCCGCCGCCTG
This sequence comes from uncultured Alphaproteobacteria bacterium, assembly GCA_963791325.1. GTDB lineage: Bacteria > Pseudomonadota > Alphaproteobacteria > Rhizobiales > Rhizobiaceae > JBEVJK01. Next base: position 308,536 of record CAWBRU010000005.1, read on the forward strand.
GGAAACCACCACCGGCTCGCTGAGCTCGCGTCGGGCATTGAGGTAGATACCGATGACGAAGGCCACGGGATCGTCGGGCATGAACATCTCGTGCATCAGATGCATCCTCCTGTTCGCCCAGGCTAGACCCTCGATCGTCTCGGAGCGTTCAATTTTGTTAAGCCACCGAAGGTGTCGAGCGGCCGGCCGCTGCCGGCGCAGCTTGCGGCCCTATTCCTCGGGCTCGGTGGTAAATTGCAGCGGGTAGCCCTTGGCGCGGCCAGCCTCCGTGGCTCGGGTCGCCTTGGTCTCGGCGATATCCTTGGCAAACACCGCGACCACGCACACACCGCGCCGATGGGCGGTGATCATCACCCGGTAAGCCTGATCCTCGTTGAGGCGGAATTCGGCCTTCAGCACGCGCACGACGAATTCACGCGGCGTGTAGTCGTCGTTGACGAGAATGACTTTGTGCAGCTTCGGCCGCTCGGTCTTCGGGCGAACGGTGGCACGCGGCTTGATCAGGGTGTCTGTCATCGGCAGGTCTGGCGCGGCGCCGCCGCGCTCTGCGCATTGTGCACAGAAACGGCGGCTGACGCCAGAGCGTTGCAGGTCTCGCCGGCTAGGCCTGGCGGCGCAGTACCGCGCTCAGCACGTCGCGGATGCCGATGGCGCCGACGAAACGCGACTGCTCGTCAAACAGCGCCACCGGCGAGGTCTGCGAGCGGTGCATGGCCAGCATCACCGTCTTCAGCGACGTGCCGGGCTTGGCCCAGAACACCTGCGCGGCGTCATCGGGCAGGCGTTCGATCTCGTCGCAGGACACCCACACCGCCGGCCGCCCGTCGCGCTCGGCCGCGGCGACCAGCCCGTCCTTGTCGATCTTGAAGCGGGTGGTCTTGCGCCGGTCGAGCCAGACCCAGCCGTCGCCGGCGTTTTCAAGATCGCGCCGGTCGCGCATGACGTTCCAGGCCGTCAGCACCGACAACGGGTTCACGTTGGCGATGAAGTCGCGGACATAGTCGTTGGCGGGCCTGAGCACGATGTCCTCCGGGGCACCTGTCTGGACGATCCGGCCGCCTTCCATGATGGTGATGTGGCTGCCGATCTTGAGCGCCTCCTCGAGGTCGTGGCTGACGAAGATGATGGTCTTCTTGAGCTCCGCCTGAAGCTGCAGCAGTTCGTCCTGCAGCTTGGTGCGGATCAGCGGATCGAGCGCGGAGAACGGCTCATCCATCAAAAGGATCGGCGCCTCGGTGGCGAAGGCGCGGGCCAGTCCGACACGCTGCTGCATGCCGCCCGACAGCTCATGCGCGTATTTCTTCGCCCACTGGTCGAGGTGGACGAGCTTGAGCTGCTTGTCGACGCGGAGCTTGCGTTCCTGGTCGGGGACGCCGGCCAGTTCGAGGCCGAGGCCGACATTCTCCTCGACCGTGCGCCAGGGCAGCAGGCCGAACTGCTGAAAGACCATCGCCACCTGATGCTGCCGGAGGCGCCGCAAGGTCGCTTCGCTGCAGGACACAACGTCGACGGAGCGCTCGCCGTCGCGGACCAGGACTTGGCCGCGCGAGACGACGTTCAGCCGGTTGACGGCGCGCAGCAATGTCGATTTGCCAGAGCCGGAAAGCCCCATCAGCACCGAGATCTCGCCTTCATTGATGGTGAGATTGGCGCCGGCGCAGCCGAGCACCTGGCCGGTCGACTCCAGGATCTCGGCCCGGCTGGCGCCGCGATCGATCATCGCCAGCGCCCCGGCGGGGTCGGGACCGAAGACGATATCCACGTCCTTGAAATCGACTGCAACGGTCATCTATTTGCGGCCTCCCACGCCGAGCCGGGTCATCCGGTCGAGCACGATCGCCAGCACCACGATGGCGAGGCCGGCTTCCAGGCCGAGATCGATCTTGCGCGAGCCGAGGGCCCGATTGATTTCCGTGCCGAGGCCGCCGGCACCGATCAGGGCGGCGAACACCACCATCGACAGCGACAGCATGATGCACTGTGTCAGCCCGGCCATGATGGTCGGCAGCGCGGCCGGCAGCTCGACCTTCCATAGCAGCTGCTGCTTGGTCGCGCCGAACGACTGGCCGGCCTCGAGAATCGATTTCGGGATCGAGGTGACGCCGAGATGGGTGAGCCGGACCGCGGTCGGAATCACGAAGATGATGGTGACGATCAGGCCGGGCGCATTGCCCAGTCCGAACAGCGTCAGCACCGGGATCAGATAGACGAAAGTGGGCAGCGTCTGCATCAGGTCGAGCACCGGCAGCATGATCCGGTAGACGCGCGGCTTGTGAGCCGCCCAGATGCCGAGCGGCACGCCGATGGCCATCGAGGCGGCAGCTGCGGCCACCACCAGCACCAGCGTCTGCACCGTCTGCTTCCAAAGGTTCTGGTTGATGATGAAGATCAGGCCGATGAAGACGCCGAGCGCCAGATTACGCGAGCGCTGCAGGTACCAGGCGAGCAACGCGATCAGCGCGGCAAGCAGCACCGGCGGCACCAGAAGCAGGCCGTCGACGGCACCGTCCAGCAGCCAGTTCAGACCCGAGGACAGGCCGCGGAAGAAGGCGTTGAAGTGGTCGGTGAGGAAGGTGAAGAACGCCTTGCCCCAGAGCCCGATCGGGATCTTGTAGCTGGCCAGGAATTTCGAGATCGGATCCATGTTCCCCTCATGTCACGTCCCCCGTCTCGGCGACGCCGCAGATGAGGGCGGAGCCCCCATTTTTTTCGCGTCCCTTGCCCACCCTCGCTCTGCCGACCGCCGGCGGGGCCGGCGGTCTTTGCTCCAGCGCGGCTGGACTCGGTTCCAGCTCAGCTGGACAATGCGGTCTTGATCGCGGCGGCGGCATCGCCGCCGTCGAAGGTGGTGACGCCGGAGAGCCACGGGCCGACCACGTCGGGATGGGCCTTGAGCCAGTCCGTCGCCACCGTATTCGGATCGCCGCCCTTCAGGATCGAGTCCATCATCTCGTTCTCCATGGACAGCGAGAAATGCAAGTTCTTGATGAAGGCGCCGACGTTCGGGCACTCGGTCAGGTAGCCCTTGCGCACATTGGTGTGCACGGTGGCGGCGCCGAAGCCCGAATCGCCCATGCCGTCGAGATAGGTGATCTTCATCTCACCCATCACCGGATGCGGCGTCCAGCCAAGGAACACGATCCACTGATTGTCCTTCATCGACTGCTCGGCCTGGGTGAGCATGCCGGCTTCGGAGGATTCCACCAGATCAAAGCCGGTCAGGTTGTTCTCCGGCTTGGAGATCATGTCGAGGATGATGCGGTTGCCGTCATTGCCGGCTTCGATCCCGTAAATCTTGTTGTCGAACTTGTCCTGGAATTTGCCGATGTCGGTCAGCGACTTCACCCCGGCGTCGGCGACATAGGTCGGCACCACGAGGCCGTAGCCGGCGCCTTCGAGGTTCTGGCTCACCGTCTCGACCGACCCATCGGCGGTATAATCCTTGATGTCGTTGGTCATCGACGGCATCCAATTGCCGAGGAACACGTCGAGATCCTTGTTTTTCAGCGACGCGTAGGTGACCGGCACGGAAAGCTGGATCACCTGCGGCTCATAGCCGAGCGCCGTCAACAGCACGGAAGTCACGGCTGTGGTCGCCTGGATGTCGGTCCAGCCGACGTCCGACAGCCGCACCGGCTTGCAGCTTTCAGGGTCGCCCGCCAGGGCCGCGCCCGAGGTGAGCGCCGCCGCCAACCCCAGCGCGGCAGCAAGATATTTCGTCGTCTTCATTGTTCTTCTCCCATGCGAGAACTCGTGCCAACGCGACAGCGCTTGGCCTTTTTTGTCACCCCGCGGCGAGCCAAACACCATTTTGGTGCCGTTTCAAGCCTGGAAGACGCGGCAGCCCCTGCCGCTGCCAGGCCCAGCAAGGGCCGGGTTCCCCCCCGGGGGGACCATCAATTTGCGCTGATCGCCGATTTTGTCAGATCTGCAGCGCCAGCGGATGACCTTTCAACGCCCCGTCGAAGGTCATCAACGCCAGATTTTCCACGGCACACTGGGCCAGCAGCATCCGGTCGAACGGATCCTTGGTCTCTGGATCGGGGTCGACCGAAGACACAGCATGGCGAGCGGTCACCTCCAGGATGGCCACTCCGAAACGACCGATGAGCTCAGGTAAAAGCGGCAGGGGAATTTTTGGATTTAGCTTGCCGAGGCGGGTCTTGATCGCGATCTCCCATAGGCTGGCGGCACTGACGGATGCGTCGGCATCCGTTTGGGCGAGAACGGCGGCGAAGGTGGGGCACTTCTCTTGCAACTCGGCGCGACAGAGCGCGATGACGACGTGTGTGTCGAGCAGGATCCGCATGCTCAATCGGGTGGCAGCGGCTTGGTGAGGAAGTCTTCCGCCAGTGGCAAGTCGAAATCTTCACTCACATCGGGAAACGGATCGTCGATATCCAACGACTTCAAGAAACTCCGGCCGGCATCGAAATCGATGCCGCGCCCGCCGCGATGCGGAACAAGGTCGAGAACGGGCTTGCCATCTCGCGTCAGCACGATCCTCTCTCCCTGCTCGGCACGCTGAGCGAGTTCGGGAAGGCGATTCTGCGCCTCATTCATGGAAACGGCAGCCATCCCCGGAATGTATCCGCCGCCGAATGCTATTTCAACGCGATAACTCTCTCCTGGTGCTCTGGCCACCCCTTGCTCCTTTCAATCCCCCGGCGCGGCACCTATATTCCGGGGCCTGAGCGGTGGGAGGAAGCGGATGGCAGAGCTGCAGAATTTCGACCAGGAGATTGCCAAGACCAAGGCCGCCGTCGAAGGCGTGCGTGCCAAGATCGAGCAATCGGGAAGCGTGCTCGACACGCTGGCCAAGGCCGACAAGACGATCGGCGCGGTCGATTTCGACATCGAGAACGCCCGCATCGAGGATGTCATCAAGCAGCAGAAAGTGATGGAAGCCAACATCGCCGACCTGATCATCGGGCTCGAGGATGCCACCAACGTGTTCGGCAGCGAGTTCGAGAGCATGAAGAACTTCACCGGCTGGGAGAATTTCGTCGGCATCTTTTCGGATCAGTCCAAGCAGCGCCTGCGCACCGACCGGGTGCGCAACATGTCGCTGGCGGGCAATCTGCAGGAACTGTTGTCGAAGTCGGACACCATCGTCGGAATCCTCAAGGCGCAGAAGCAGATCCTCGACGCCCGCTACAAGACCTCCGAGGCAAGCCTTGGCCAGGTGATCGAGCGGCGCAAGGCGACGATCGACAATCTTACGACGACGCAAAAGCGCATCGAGGAGCTCAATCCGCTGCTGCTTGACCTGGAAAACAAGATCGCCGCCTCGACCAGCCAGACCGAGCGTACCGAACTCGAGGGCGAGCGCTCGAAGATGGCGACCGAGTACAATGAGAAGCAGGCCAAGGAGCAGGAGCTGCTGGCGGAGAGCCAGACGCTGGAGCGCTACAGCTCGATGTTCCAGACATTCGTCGATTCACTCAACAACCAGATCGCGGCGCAGAACACGCTGATCAACAAGCTGACCATCGACACCGAGCAGCGGATCGTGCTGTACAAGGCGCTGGAGGACAGCCTGAAGACTGCCGCCCAGCAGGACGTCGCCCACAAGATCAATACGCTGGGCAGCCAGGTCGATACCACCGCCGAGGAGACGATGGCCGGCATCGGCGCCGCTGCGCAGAAGCAGATCGGCGACCTGCTCGAGCTGCACGAGAAGAACATGGTGGCAAGCGGCGATATCCAGCGCCGCAAGAAGCTCGCCGACGACGCTTTCGCCCGGCGCTTCGAAGAGGTCATGCGCAAGCACAATGCCGCAGATTATGTGCGCTCGGCCTGACCGGGCCCGCTAGGCTGGCCGGCGGATGAGTGCCATGGGGGCAGCCGACGACCCGGCCGAGCGCTATTTCGCGGCGATCGCCGCGGCACTCGACGGGCTCGACATCTTCCTGCGCGACGACCGGTCGCCGCTCTACCGCCACGACATCGTGGCAAGGATCGTGGCCGGTCATATCGCCCGGCTGGAACGCTCGTTCTCGTCATGGCGCAACCGGCTCGGCTTCATGGAAAAGTTCCGCATCTCGCGCGCCGAGAGCGGCTTTCCCGCCTTCCAAAATGTGCTCGAGCTGGAGAACGACCGCCGGCAGGCGCCGGAGCGACTTGCCAATCTTCCCGATGCCGGCACGCTCCGCGCCGAGATGGCCGACTTCATCTTGCGCCACAAGGCGTTTCCCGCCGCGCTGCAAAGCACGCTGGCCGAGCGGCTCTACCTCGAGGACGTCAAGGACGGCGAGACGTTCGGCCCGTTCACGTTGGCCGAGACGGCAAAAGTGTCGGTCAATCCCAAGACGATGCGGCCCTACTACCTGGTCCACTGGGCCAGCTTTGACGGCACCGCCAACCTGCCGCTGATCTATATGGTCACCGTCGAGGATTCGTCCGAGGCGATGGTCAGCCAACTGGTCGATCCCGCCGGCAAGCTCAAGGACGATGTCGAGATCCCGCTGCCGGTCGAGGGCCTGCTCAACCCCGAACTCGCGCACCGTTTCGACGACTTCACCGAAAAGAACTCCGCCTATTCGCTGTCGCCGGCGACGATTGCCGGCAACCTCGATAAGGATTTCGAGACGCTGCATCCGACCCAGCTCAGGCGCGTCGTGCTCGGCCCCTTCTATTCGAGCGGCATCACCGAGAACAATTCGACCGTCACCGAGGTGCTTGCCAAGGTGCGCCGCCCCGAAAACGCCTGGCTGCTCACCTGGACCGTGCAGGAGGTGTTTTCGCAATCGGAACGCCCGGGCCGGCGCGGGCTGTGGTCGTCGGAGAAGGCGACCCAGGAGTTCCACATCAACACCGACGATCTCGAGGCCGCCCGCCAGGGTGTTTCCAGCTATGAGCAGCATGCGCTGATCCCGCACGAGGCCTATCAGGCGCTGTATGCCGCCGGCGAGGCCCAGAAGGTGTTCGGCGGCTACAAGGTCCACATCCTGTCGAAGGGCCAGGTGATCAGCGATGTCTAAGCGCCATTTTGCGGCGGAGGCTTGAGCATGGATTCAGGTCTCACCACCATCGCCGAAGCCGACATCGACAGGCATCGGCCGGCGGCGCAGGCGATGATCACCCGCCTCGTGGTGCTCGAAGACCCCGAGCAGCAGAAGAAAACCGCGCTCGCCGGCACCGGCCGGCGTTTCGTCCCGACCGTTCAGTCGGGCGGCGTGCGCCGCAGCCGCGAGGTCGAGCTCAGCAAGACGGTGGCGGCCGTCCGGCCGGATGATCCGCTGCTGTCGATCCCGCAGCAGAGCTTGCTGGTCCGCGCCCGCCGTGGACTGGCGGTCGCGCTGGCGGTCGCCGAGCTGTTCGGCAAGGGCAATGCGCTGGAGGGCCTGCAGGCGCGCAATGCCCGGGCGCCGCTCGAGGGCGACGATGCCGCGATGTTCCACAAGCTTATGTCGGCCGCAGCTTACGTCGCCGCATTCGCCTTCGTCTCCTATCTCGCGCAGCTGATCGACGCGGACGGCGAGCCGCCCGACGATCTCGCCGAACCCGACTTTCTGTTCGACACCCCGCAGGAGGCGCTGAAAGCGCTCGTTGCCGGGTTGGACCGTGCCGTTGCCGGGGCCAAGGACGACAGCGACATGCTGGCCCGCACGCGCGCCTTCGCTCTGGCCGCCACCGACGGCCTGCTGCAGCGCAAGGGCCGCTTCGACGGGCTCGGCCCGTTCGAGGCCGCCCATCTCCGCATCGAGGCCGACAATTTCACCCTCGACGGCTTCGACGTTGCTCCAGGCAAGCGGGCAAAGCCGCTGGTGATGGCCTTCAAGCGGCCCGAGGAGGTCATCGGCAACCACATCGCCAAGTACCAGTCGGTCAAGCTTGCCAAGATGCTGATGGCCTATGATTTCGAGCGGCAGCTCAACCCGTTCGTCGAGCTCAGCGGGTTCCTGTTCACCTTCATCGGCGACGGCGCCCCCGGGACCGGCAAGACGACGCTGATCCAGATGATCGCCGGGCTGGTCGACGGCTACTGCCAAGTCGCCGGCTATCCGTTCGTCTACGAGAATTTCGGCGTCGATCAGATTTCCTCGTATCAGGGCAAATCGGGTCAGAACTGCCGCCGGTTCGTCGATACGATCCTCAATCCCAGGGCGATCGGCTTCGGCACCATCGACGATATCGACCAGGTCGCCGCCAAGCGCTCGGACGACCGTGCCTCTGCCGGCCAGCAGGAGATCACCGGCGTGCTGATGGACGCCTTCGGCGGCGCGAGCACGGTGGTGCGCGGCAATTGCGCCTTCGGCATGTTCTCCAATTATCCCGAAAACGTCGACGATGCGCTGCGCCAGCGGGCCGGGGCGCGCTGGCTGGTCGACGGTCCGCAGACGCGCGAGGACTATATCGATATCTTCGTGCTGCTCGCCGGCAACAACCATCGGATCCCGCTCGGCGAGCACCGGCTCAATGCTGCGCAGGAGATCAAGCGCGCCGTCGGCGAAGCCTATGAGGCGCATGCCCGGCCACAGGAAGAGGGGCTGATCTCGGTCTGGGAGCGGTTCGTGGCCGACAAGGGCCAGCCGAAGAGCTTGACCGACATCGGCGACTATCTCCATCGGATCCGGCAGGCGGAACCGCGATTCACCGGCCGCGCCATCAAGAACATCACCGATGCCGTCAAGATGCGGGCGATGGACGTCGAGCTGCCGGACGCCTGGTTCGCCACGCCCGAGGCGTTCATGCACAAGAGCTACGACGACAAGAAAGCGATGATCGCCGAGCTCAGACAGCCGTTCTCGATGGCGATGGTGATCGAGGAGATCAATCGCTACGCCGACAGCGAGTTCCGCTATTCTGATCGCGCCGACGATGCCGCCGTGGCCCGGCTGCTGCGCGATGCCAGGCTCAGCGAACGCGCCGCCCGCGAGCGGGAGGATCTGCGCGCGAAAGGGCTCTGGAATGCCTAGGGCCCTTGGCCGATCGTTGCGGCGCCGGGGAGGCAGGCCGTGACCTCCGAAACCGACCTGCTGCGTGCCAACGAGCTGATCTATGGCCGCCTGCTGCCGGTCGAGGAACCGCACCTCATCGACCGTTACAACAAGGCGTTGGCCGCGTTCGGGCTGCCGGCCACCAAGCTTGCCCGCTTCACCATCGACCGCACCGGCTATTCGCCGGAGATCGCCGATGAGCTCGGGGAGCCATCCTATCTCGACCCCAACGACGTCAACCGGCGGTTCATCATCCTCACCCCGGCGCAGATCGAGCTGCCGGTGGTCCATACGGCGTTCTCCAACACCTCGCAGCTGGTCTACGAGTTCATGACCAAGAACCAGCGTGCAATCGATGCGCTCACCATCAAGGACGTCATCTACGGCGAGATCGAGGAATTCGGTGGCCAAGGTCGAGACCATCGAGGACCTGCTGTCGATCAATCAGGTCGAGTTCCGGGTGCTGTCGGCCGAGGATGTGGTCGGCAAGGCGGCCGAGCTCGGCACGCTGGTCGACCGGCTGAAGCAGGAGCCGGACGCCTGGCGGGACAGCGCCATGCTCAACCGCATGGTCGAACTCGCCAAAGTGACCGGCGACATCCGCGAGAACGCGCTGGTGCCCGATCAGGTGATCTTCCGCCACAACGCCTATTGGACGAGCCATTTCGGCGGCCTCTATGTGTTCGTCGATGCCAATTCAACCACCGTGATCTGCGATCCCACCGCGCCGGGGTTCCGCCGGTCACGGCCCTGGCAGGTCAGCTATCTGCCGATCGGTGACGCCGACAAGGTGGTCCGGTTCCTGGCCGGCAGCGGCCGGCTGGAACTGCCGCGGGCCTCGTGGATCGAGACGTCGGGCTATCTCGAGCACCGCGCCGAGATGACGCTGAAGCGGCTGGTCCATCAGGCCGAGCCCGCCCGTGACCTCGGCAAGGCCGACAAGGTCTGGATGCAGAGCTGGATCGCCGGCCATGCCGATCTGATCGCCAAGGAGGGGACCTTTCCGTTCCTCAACGCGGCCAAGCGCGAGCTTGCCCAGCTCGGCCAGCTCAGGCTGGAAGACGCCGCCCCGCTGCATCGCTTTCTGGTGGTTCGCGCCAGGCCAGACCATCCGGATGCCTGGCTGGTCAACCGGCTGATCTCCGAATTCGTCCCGGACGACTTCGTCGCCCGCTATATCTTCAACAAGCCCGGCTTCTACCGCGATTATCAGGGCTTCGATCCGGTCTGGCGGCAGACCGTTGTGGACACGCTGAAAACCACATATCTCAAGGCCAAGGCAGCGTTCCGCGCCCGCCTCTACGGCCTCAAGGACTAGCCCTTTGTCCCGCGGGGTTTCCCAGCCGGGACGGCATTTGAGAGAGGTGCCATGCTCGATCCGATCGTGACCTTCTTCACCCGGGTCTTCCAGGGGATCGGCCGTGCCATCGGCTTCCTCATCGGCATTGTGCTTTGGCCGTTCCTGTGGCTCGCCCGCTGGTATGGCGGCCGCGGCTGGATCCTGAAGGTCGCCGTCGGCCTGGTGCTGCTCGGGCTGCTGGCGCTCTACGCCAACTTCTTCTACGCCACCCAGTGGTGGAACAACTTCAACCCGAACTATGTCGACACCTACAATTTCGGGGCGCGCAACGTGTCGGCCGGCGAGCAGGTGGCGCAAGACTCGGGCACGGAGACGGCCAAGACCTGCGGGCGCTCCGCCATTGCCGATGTCACTGCCGACCTCACCGACTTCAACGTCAACCAGAATGCCTGGATCTCGTCGATGCTGCTCTACAAGCTCGGCCTGTTCGGCATCGACTGGGACAGCACGCCCTGGATGGACAATAAGGCCTCCTTCCAGCGCGGTATCAACCAGGCGGTGCGGCGCACCGCCACCGAGCTCGCCGACAATCTCGGCCGGGTGCGCACCACCTCGCAGATCGACCGCGACCTGCAGGATGCGCGCGGCAATCTGCAATTCGACGAGGAGACCTGGTATTTCGGACTGCATCCGTTCGGCCCGAAGACGCCGACGCCGAGCTACTACCGCGACGCGGTGAACAAGCTGCGCGCGTTCAACGATCGGCTGCAGACCTGCCAGACGGTGTTCGATGCTCGCGCCGACAATCTGAAGCAGTATCTCGACCGCATCGCCAGCGACATCGGCTCGACCTCGGCGATTCTCAAGGAGCGCGCCGAGAACCACAACAACGGCTGGTTCGACACCCGCGCCGACGACCGCTATTGGTTCGCCTATGGCCAGCTCTATGCCTATTACGGCCTGCTCAAGGCCGCCCAGGCCGACTTCGAGGACGTCATCAAGGAAAAGCACCTGCAGAATCTATGGGACACCATGGACCAGCAGTTCGTCTCGGCGCTCAGGATCCAGCCGCTGATCATCGCCAATGGCCGCGAGGACGGCTGGCTGCTGCCGACCCACCTCACCACCATGGGGTTCTACATTCTGCGGGTGCGCTCCAACCTGGTCGAGATCAGCAACGTCCTGGCGCAGTAGGGATCGGCCGCCTTAGGCAAGCCTGAAATCGCTCTCGGACAGCGTCTCGATCGCCAGGGTGCGGCCACTGGCGTCGCAGAACTCCACCAAATAGGAGCGGGCATCCAAAATCTCGCCGATCGTGCCGAGGCTCCCGGCTGCAAGCCCCGCGTCCGGGCGCCCGGCGGCCAGCTCGACGACATCCAGAAGCTGCGGCGCCGAATGAAGTGAGATGCGCCTATTTCCAGCCATCACAATACCACTCGATTTTGCGCAGATCGGGAAACGCCGCCCCGCCATTCGGCAGAAGCATGGCCAAGCCCCCGACCGAGCCGCGTCCGACAGGCCTGAAGCTTAAGTGACCCGGGTGCCGCCGCCAAGCTCTGTCGCTTTTCGCGTATTTGGCGGCTTTATTGAGACGGCGGCCGGGTTGCCGTCGGGCTTCTATGCGGCCCGATCCGGGAACCTCGAGGCAATTGGGAGCGCCGTCATGGCCGAAGTGAAGTCCGACATCGAGATTGCGCGTGCCGCCAAGAAGAAGCCGATCCAAGAGATCGGCGCCAAGCTCGGCATCCCGAGCGAGCACCTTCTGCCCTATGGCCATGACAAGGCGAAGGTCTCGGCCGAGTTCATCAAGGCCAAGCGCGGCGGCAAGGACGGCAGGCTGATCCTGGTCACCGCGATCAGCCCGACCCCGGCCGGCGAGGGCAAGACCACCACTACGGTGGGGCTGGGCGACGGCCTGAACCGCATCGGCAAACGCGCGGTGGTATGCATCCGCGAGGCCTCGCTCGGGCCGAATTTCGGCGTCAAGGGTGGGGCGGCCGGCGGCGGCTATGCGCAGATCGTGCCGATGGAGGACATGAACCTGCACTTCACCGGCGACTTCCACGCCATCACCACCGCCCACAATCTGCTTGCCGCGCTGATCGACAACCACATCTACTGGGGCAACGAGCTCGGCATCGACACCCGGCGCGTCGCCTGGCGGCGGGTCATCGACATGAACGACCGGGCGCTGAGACAAATCATCTGCTCGCTGGGCGGGGTCGCCAACGGCTATCCGCGCGAGGCCGGCTTCGACATCACGGTCGCCTCCGAGGTGATGGCGATCCTGTGTCTGGCGACCGACCTCAAGGACCTGGAAAAGCGGCTCGGCGACATCATCGTCGCCTATCGGCGCGACAAGAGCCCGGTCTATGCGCGCGACCTCAAGGCCGACGGCGCCATGGCGGTGCTGCTCAAGGACGCCATGCAGCCCAATCTGGTGCAGACGCTGGAGAACAATCCGGCCTTCGTGCATGGCGGGCCGTTCGCCAACATCGCCCATGGCTGCAACTCGGTGGTCGCCACCACCACGGCGCTGAAGCTCGGCGACTATGTGGTGACCGAGGCCGGCTTCGGCGCCGATCTCGGGGCGGAGAAGTTCTTCGACATCAAGTGCCGCAAGGCCGGGCTGAAGCCGTCGGCGGCGGTGATCGTGGTCACCGTGCGGGCGATGAAGATGCATGGCGGGGTCAAGAAGGAGGATCTCGGCAAGGACAATGTCGCAGCGGTGACGAAGGGCTGCGCCAACCTTGGCCGCCATATCGAGAACGTCAAGCAGTTCGGCGTGCCGGCGGTGGTGGCGATCAACCACTTCTACACCGACACCGAGGCGGAGATTGCCGCGATCAAGGAGTTCGTCGCCGGGCGCGGCGAGGAGGCGATCCTGTGCCAGCACTGGGCCAAGGGCTCGGCCGGCATCGAGGCGCTCGCCCACAAGGTGGTGGAGCTTGCCGAGAGCGGCGCCTCGCAATTCGCGCCGCTTTATCCCGACGACATGCCGCTGTTCGAGAAGGTCAACACCATCGTCAAGCGCATCTATCGCGGCGACGAGGCGATCGCCGACAAGAGCGTGCGCGACCAGCTGCATGCCTGGGAGGCGGCCGGCTACGGCAAGCTGCCGGTCTGCATGGCCAAGACCCAGTATTCGTTCTCGACCGATCCCAATCTGCGCGGCGCGCCGACCGGCCATACGGTGCCGGTGCGCGAGGTCCGGCTGTCGGCCGGGGCCGGCTTCGTGGTGGTGATCTGCGGCGAGGTGATGACCATGCCCGGCCTGCCCAAGGTGCCGTCCTCGGAGCGGATCCTGCTCAACGAACAGGGCCAGATCGAAGGACTGTTCTAGGAGCCGGGCAGCTCAGGGGGCGTCATCGAGTGGACAAGAGGGTCGAGACGATTGCCGGCGATACGCCCGGCCTGACCTATTCGTTTCCGGTCTACCGTTTCGCCGGCCGCAGGCGCGGGGCGCCGCGCGCCTATCTGCAGGCGGCGCTGCATGGCGACGAACTGCCCGGGACGGTGGCGCTCGACCGGCTGATGGAGCGGCTGCGGCAGGCCGATGCGGAGGGCCGGATCGCCGGGCCGATCACGGTGGTGCCGGCGGCCAACCCGATCGGGCGCTCCCAAGAGCTGTTCGGCGCCGCGCAGGGCCGCTTTCACCTCGGCACGCGCACCAATTTCAACCGCGATTTCCCGTTGCTTGCGAAGCCGGATATCGGCCTTCTGCCGGTGCCGGAGATCCCGGAAAGTGCGGACCAGCGGCTGAAGCGAAGGCTGCTGGAGCTGTCGATCGGCGCCGACATCGTGCTCGACCTGCATTGCGACGACGAAGGCCTGCCCTATCTCTACGCGCCGTCGGCGCTGTGGCCGGCGATGAGCGACTGCGCGGCGGCACTCGAGGTCGAGGCGGTGGTGCTCTGGGACGGCCCGGGAGGCGGCGCCTTCGAGGAGGCGGCGATCTATCCCTATCTGCAAAGCGCTGCTGCGGGCGCCGGCCTCGAGCGCCTGGTCGTCACCACGGTCGAATACCGGGGCGTGCTCGATGTCGATGCCGAGCTCGCTTCGCGTGACGGCGAGGGGCTCTATCGGCTGCTGGCCGGCCGCGGCGTCGTCGACGACCCGCAAATCGGCCCGGCCGGCGCCTACGCCAAGCCGGTGGTGCCGATCGGCCATGTCGAGATGGTGGCGACCCCGGTCGCGGGCGCCGTTCTCTACGCCGTCAAGCCGGGCGATCAGGTCGCCGCCGGAGAGCTTCTCGCGACGGTCGTGCATGCGCCGGGCGAACCCGACGGGCGCCTGGAGATCCGCGCACCACAGGCGGGCTTCGTGCTCACCCGCCGCTCGGTGCGGGTGCTGCCGGCCGGCGCCAACCTTCTCAAACTCGCCGGTGTGGCGCGGAGCGCCGACGCCCGCAGCGGGGTGCTCGAGGATTGAGCCCGGCTGGGCTAGGGCATCAGCTGGCCGCCGTTCACCTCGATGATTTGGCCGATGACATAGCCGCTCATCGCTTCCGACGACAGGAACAGAAAGGCGCCGACGCAGTCCTCGGCGGTGCCGACCCGGCCCTGGGGAACCGTCGCCGCCATCTGCTCCATCATCGCCGGCGTCGAATAGCGCTCGTGGAACGGCGTGGCGATCACGCCGGGCGCCACGGCGTTGACGCGGATGCCGTCGCGGATGAGCTCCTTGGCCAGCCCGCGCGTCATATTGGATACGAAGGCCTTCGACGAGGCGTAGAGGCCGGAGCCGGTGCCGCCGCCGTTGCGCGCGGCGATCGACGAGGTGTTGACGATGAAGCCCTTGCTGCGGCGCAAGTGCGGCAGCGCCGCATGGCAGGCAGTGATCACCGAACGGACATTGAGATCCATCACCGCGTCATATTGGGCGTCGGTCCAGTCCTCGAAGGCCACCCGTCCGAGCATGCCGCCGGCATTGTTGATCAGGCCGTCGAGCCCGTCGAAGCCTTCTGCCGCCTGCTCGACCACGCGGCGCACATCGCTCGACTTGCCGAAATCGCCCTGCAGCAGCGCAATCTCGGCTCCCGCGTCGCGCAGGCGCTTGGCCAGGTCCTCGGCCCGATCGGCGCTCTGGTTGTAATGGATCGCCACCCGGCAGCCCTGCGCGGCATAGGCAGCGGCAAGGGCGGCGCCGATCCCGGTCGAGGCACCGGTGATCAGCACAGCCTTGCCGGCGAGATCCGGGAAGCGCGGGGTTTCGGCGTCCGGCATTGAGCGTCTCCATGAGGTTTGCGCAACGATGCGGGTTTGGCCGGCGACCGTCAACCTTTCGGGTTGAGCGACTGGCGCCCTGGCCACGGTTGGTTTAGGCTCTTAAAGGTCGATGAGGGGATCGTCATGACGCTGCTGCTGGCCTTGCTGATCGGCATCGTGGCCGGGCTGAGAGCCATGACCGCGCCGGCCGCGGTCAGCTGGGGCGCCTGGCTGGGCTGGCTGCCTGTGGCGCAGAGCTGGGCAGCCTTCATGGGTCATTGGCTGGCCGTCGCCATTCTCTCGCTGGCCGCGCTGGCCGAGCTCGTCACCGACCAGCTGCCCTCGACGCCGAGCCGCAAGGTGCCGATGCAATTTGCCGCCCGGCTGGTCACCGGCGCGCTGAGCGGCGCTGTGGTCGGCACCGCCGGCGGCCAGCTGGCCGGCGGCCTGGTCGCCGGCGTCATCGGTGCCG
This sequence comes from uncultured Alphaproteobacteria bacterium, assembly GCA_963791325.1. Lineage (GTDB taxonomy): Bacteria > Pseudomonadota > Alphaproteobacteria > Rhizobiales > Rhizobiaceae > JBEVJK01. The sequence goes on from CAWBRU010000005.1 coordinate 324,457, forward strand.
CGATCGGCACGCTCGGCGGCGCCGAAGTCCGCCGGATCTTGGCCAAGGCCTTCGGCCGTGACCTGCCGGCCGCATTGATCGAGGACGCGGTCGCCATTCTGGCGGCGCTGTGGATCGTCTCGGCGCTGTCATGAGCGAGGCCTTCGACGCCATCATCGTCGGCGCTGGCCAGGCTGGGCCGGCGCTCGCCGGACGGCTGACCGCCGCCGGCATGCGGGTGGCGATCATCGAGCGCAAGCATGTCGGCGGCACCTGCGTCAACACCGGCTGCAAACCCACCAAGACCTTGGTCGCCAGCGCCTATGCCGCGCATCTCGCCCGCCGCGCCGCCGATTACGGCGTGACCTTGGGCGGCGGCGTCGGCGTCGACATGACCAAGCTGATGGCGCGCAAGGACGCCGTCGCGCTGGGCTCGCGCCGCCAGCTCGAGGCCTGGCTCGAAGGCATGGAACGCTGCCGGCTGGTGCGCGGCCATGCGCGGCTGACCTCACCGCGCACGGTGGATGTCGACGGCACCACCTTCTCCGCCGAGCGCATCTTCCTCAATGTCGGCGGCCGGGCCGTGGTGCCGACGCTGCCGGGCATCGACAAGGTCGCCACCCTCACCAACCGCTCGATCTTGGAGCTGACCGAGCTGCCCGAGCACCTGGTGATCGTCGGCGGCAGCTATATCGGGCTGGAATTCGCGCAGATGTTTTGCCGCTTCGGCAGCAAGGTGACGGTGATCGAAAAGGGGCCGCGGCTGATCGGCCGCGAGGACGAGGATGTCTCGGCCGAGATCAGGTCGTTCCTCGAGGCGGAGGGCATCGCGATCCGACTCGACGCCGAATGCATCCATTTCTCGCCGCATTCCGACGGCGTGTCGGTCGGCGTCGACTGCACCACCGGCGCGCCGGAGGTGGCGGGCACCCATGTCCTGCTTGCCATGGGACGGCAACCCAACACCGACGATCTCGGCTTGGACGCGGCCGGGGTGAAGGCCGATGGGCGCGGCTTCGTCGTCACCGACGACGAGTTGAAGACCGATGTCGAGGGGATCTGGGCGCTGGGCGAGTGCAACGGCCGCGGTGCCTTCACCCACACCGCCTACAATGATTTCGAGATCGTCGCGGCGAACCTGCTCGACGAGGGTCGGCGCAGCGTCAGGGACCGCATCCCGGCCTATGCTTTGTTCGTCGATCCGCCGCTCGGCCGCGCCGGCATGACCGAGGCCGAGGCGCTGCGCTCGGGCCGCCGCGTGCTCGCTGCCAAGCGGTTGATGACGGAAGTTGGACGAGCGGTCGAGAAGGGTGAGACCTACGGCTTCATGAAGGTTCTGGTCGACGCCGACAGCAAGGAGATTCTCGGGGCAGGCATCCTGGGAACCGGCGGCGACGAGGTCGTCCATGCCTTGCTCGACGTGATGTATGTGAAGGCGCCCTACACCGTCGTCGAGCGTGCCATGCATATCCATCCGACGGTGGCGGAGCTGTTGCCGACCCTGCTCGGTGCGCTGAAGCCGCTGGCTTCCGCTTCCGGCGCCTGAAGATCTCGGTTGCGCGTGCCCGCGTTCGCAGCTATGGAGGCTTGATGATTTCCATTTCGCACGCAACGTCTTGGTGGTGGGCCAGCTGACAGCGGCCAGCCGAGCGATTGCGCGCGAAATCTGAGACATGGCCGCGACGGGATAGACCGGGCGGCCATTTTCTTTTCCGGGGGCCTTCCGGTTCGACCGGGACCTGAAGGAGCGAGGGAAGATGGCGGTGGAACTGCTCAACAATGGTGCCGAGCGCTTCGTGACGGCAGGCGGCATCACAATCACCCGCGAGCGGCAGCCGACGCCCTACCATGATGCCATCGATGGCTATATCGACGGCCTCGACAGCCGCCGCGGCGCGGTCTTCTCATCCAATTACGAATATCCGGGCCGCTACACGCGCTGGGACACCGCCATCATCGACCCGCCGCTGGTGATCAGTGCCCGCGGCCGGGAGATGCGGATCGAGGCGCTGAGCGGCCGCGGCGAAGTTCTGCTGCCGACGCTGGGCCGCGCCCTGGAGCGTCTGGCCGAAATCCGCATCGAAGAGACTGGGCGCAAGCTGATCCGGCTCGAGGTCAAGAAGCCCGGCCGGGTGTTCACCGAGGAGGAGCGCTCGCGGGGGCCGTCCGTATTTTCGGTGCTGCGCGCGATCACGGCGCTGTTCCAGACCGGCGACGACAGCAATCTCGGCCTCTATGGTGCCTTCGGCTACGATCTCGCCTTCCAGTTCGATCCCGTCGAGCACGTACTCGCCCGCCGTGACGACCAGCGCGACCTGGTGCTGTTTCTGCCCGACGAGATCCTGGTGGTCGACCACTATGCGGCCAAGGCCTGGCGCGACCGCTATGATTTCTCCGGGCAGGGGTTTTCTACGCAGGGCCTGCCGCGCACGCAGAGCCCGTCGCCGTTCCGGCCGGCCGACCGGATCCCGCCGCGCTCGGATCACGAACCCGGCGAATATGCACGCCTGGTTGAAAAGGCCAAGGAGAGCTTTCAGCGCGGCGATCTGTTCGAGGTGGTGCCGGGACAGATGTTTTCCGAGCGCTGCGAAAGCCTGCCCTCGGAGGTCTGCCGGCGGCTGAAGGCGATCAACCCGTCACCCTATTCCTTCTTCATCAACCTCGGCGAGGGCGAGTATCTGATCGGCGCCTCGCCGGAAATGTTCGTCAGGGTCAATGGCCGCCGGGTCGAGACCTGTCCGATTTCCGGCACCATCAAGCGCGGCGGCGACGCCATCTCGGATTCGGAGCAGATCCTCAAGCTGCTCAACTCCAAGAAGGATGAATCGGAGCTGACGATGTGCTCCGACGTCGACCGCAACGACAAGAGCCGAGTGTGCGAGCCGGGTTCGGTGCGGGTCATCGGCCGCCGGCAGATCGAGATGTACTCGCGGCTGATCCACACCGTCGACCATATCGAGGGCCGCCTCAAGGAAGGCATGGACGCCTTCGATGCGTTCCTGTCGCATGCCTGGGCGGTCACCGTCACCGGCGCGCCGAAACTGTGGGCGATGCGCTTCATCGAACAGAACGAGAAGAGCCCGCGCGCCTGGTATGGCGGCGCCATCGGCATGGTGCATTTCAACGGCGATCTCAACACCGGGCTGACGCTGAGGACGATCCGCATCAAGCAAGGCATTGCCGAGGTTCGCGCCGGCGCAACATTGCTCTATGATTCCGTGCCGGAAGAGGAAGAGGCCGAAACCGAACTGAAGGCGTCCGCCATGATCTCCGCCATCCGCGATGCCCGCGCCGGCAATGCCACCGCCGCCGAACGTCAGTCGGTACGGGTCGGCGAGGGCGTCAAGATCCTGTTGGTCGACCACGAGGATTCCTTCGTCCACACCCTCGCCAACTATTTCCGCCAGACCGGCGCCGAGGTCTCGACCGTGCGTTCTCCCGTAGCGGAGGCGGTGTTCGAGGAGCTGAAGCCCGATCTGGTGGTGCTGTCTCCGGGACCCGGCACGCCGAAGGATTTCGACTGTGCGGCGACCATCGCGCTCGCGCGCCGGCGCGAGCTGCCGATCTTCGGCGTCTGCCTCGGCCTCCAGGCGCTCGCCGAAGCCTATGGCGGGGAATTGCGCCAGCTGCACGTGCCGATGCACGGCAAGCCGTCGCGCATCCGTGTCTCCAAGCCGGGCATCATCTTCTCCGGCCTGCCCAGGGAGGTGACCGTCGGCCGCTACCATTCGATCTTCGCCGATCCGGTCCGATTGCCGCCCGGCTTCGTCGTCACCGCCGAGACCGATGACGGCGTGATCATGGCTTTCGAGCACAAGAAGGAGCCGATCGCGGCAGTCCAGTTCCATCCGGAATCGATCATGACGCTCGGCCACAATGCCGGCATGCGCATCATCGAGAACATCGTGGCCCATCTGCCGCGCAAGGCGAAGGACAAGGCGGCCTAGGCGATGGCCGGCAAACAGACGGTCGCCGCGCTGGCGGCCTGGTCGATCGTCGTCGCGCTCTCGGTTCTGGCTCTCAAGCTCGCGGCTTGGTGGCTGACCGGCTCGGTGGCGCTCTATTCCGACGCGCTCGAATCGATCGTCAATGTGATCGCTTCAGGGGCGGCCTTCTACGCCATCCAGGTCAGCCACCGGCCTGCCGACCAGCAGCATCCGTTCGGCCATCACAAGGCCGAATATTTTTCCGCAGTGTTGGAAGGCGTGCTGATCGTGGTGGCGGCGCTGCTCATCGTCGTCGAGGTCTGGCGGGCCTGGCACGTTGCTGCCGCGCTCGAGCAGCCCTGGTCGGGGCTCGCCATCAACGGCTTCGCCGCGCTCGTCAACCTGGTGTGGGCGATGGTGCTGATCCGCACCGGCCGGCAGGCGCGCTCGCCGGCGCTGGTCGCCGACGGCCGCCACATCTTGACCGACGTGGTCACCTCGATCGGCGTCATCGCCGGCCTGGCCGGGGCGGTCCTCACCGGCTGGCGGCTGCTCGACCCGCTGCTGGCGCTGATCGTGGCCGGCAATATCCTGTGGCAGGGCTGGCATGTCATCGGCGCCTCCGTGCAGGGGCTCATGGACATGGCCGTCGATCCGGACGAGACGATGCGCATCCGCGACATCATCTCGGCCAATTCCAAAGGGGCGATGGAGGTGCATGATCTGAAGACCCGCATCGCCGGGCGGGCGACCTTCATCGAATTCCATCTGGTCGTCGATTCCGACATGACGGTCGGGCAGAGCCACGTCATCTGCGACCGCATCGAGGAGGCGTTGAAGAGCGCCGTTCCGAGCGTCCGGGTGACCATCCATGTCGAGCCGGACGACGAAGCCAAGCTGCCCAAAGGCACGGCCGCCGTGCCGTTCGCCTGAGCCGGACGCGGGCCGGCGATGGACAACCTGGCGCAGCCCAAGCCGGAGCCGCTGACGACGGCGCCGCGCTTTCTGCAATGGGGGCTGCTCACGGCCTGTTCGGCGCTCCTTGCAACGCTGCTCGAACTCGCCAGCCTGCCGGCCGCCTTGCTGATCGGGCCGATGATGGCCGCGATCCTGTGCGGCACCTATGGCGCCACCGTGCGGGTGCCGCGGCCGCTGTTTGCCGCCGCTCAGGCGATCGTCGGCGTGTTGATCGCCGCGGCGCTGTCGTCCGAGATCCTGCTCTCCTTCGCCGCCGACTGGCCGCTGTTCCTCGCCGCGGTGCTGGCCACGGTGGCCGCGTCGAGCCTGCTCGGCTACCTGATCAGCCGCTGGAAGATCCTGCCCGGCTCGACCGGGGTGTGGGGATCCTCACCCGGCGCCGCGACCGCCATGGTGCTGATGGCCGAGGCGTTCGGGGCCGACGCCCGGCTGGTCGCCTTCATGCAATATCTGCGCATGATCTTCGTCACTTTGACGGCCGCGATCGTGGCGCGGCTGTGGGTCGACCTGTCGGGCGTGACGGCGCCCCCGGTGCCGTGGTTCCCGGCGATCGAGCCGGGCGCCTTTGCCGCCACGCTGGCAGCCGCCGCGGCGGGCGCTGCACTCGGCCGCCTGCTCAGGCTGCCGTCGCCCTATTTCCTCGGCACCCTGGTGCTCGCCGGGACGCTCCACCTCGGCGGCGTCACCGGCTATCAGCTGCCGCAATGGCTGCTGGCGCTGAGCTACGCCATGATCGGCTGGTCGATCGGCCTCAATTTTACCCGCCCCATCCTGCTTCACGCCGCGCGTGCTCTGCCCCAGATCCTGCTGTCGATCGTCGCGCTGATCGCATTTTGCGGCGGGCTCGCCTGGGTTTTGGCCAAAGAATTGGGGGTTGATCCGCTCACCGCCTATCTGGCGACCAGCCCAGGCGGTATGGATTCGGTCGCCATCATCGCGGCCGCTTCCAATACGGTCAACATGTCGTTCGTCATGGCCTTGCAGACCGCGCGATTCCTGATCGTCCTGGTACTCGGGCCGACCATTGCCCGGCTGATCGCCGGCCGGATCGAGCGCTGAGCCGCGTTCACGATCGGGTGAGTCCGGAAACGGACGGCGGCCGCGGCCGTTCTGGGGTCGAGGAGATTGCCCATGCCGATCCGCAGTGTTCCGCTTGCCGCCGCCGCGACGGCGGTCATCGCATGTGTCGCCGCGGGCGCGGTGGCGCAGACCGGACCCGACCAAAGGCCCGGGCAACGGTTCGAGATCAAGGCCGACCAGCTGCCGCAGCCTTATGCCGAGAAGGCGCGCAGCGCCGGTTCCTCGCGGGTGAAGCGCGGCAGCCGGGAGCCGCTCGCGCCGCAAGGCTTCGGCGTGACGCTGTTTGCAGAAGGGCTGGCTGATCCGCGCAAGCTGATGGTGCTGCCCGACGGCACGGTGCTGCTTGCCGAGGAGGACGCCAACAAGATCACCTGGCTGCGCGATGCCGACGGCGACGGCCGGGCCGAGCAGGTTGCCGTGCTGGCGAGCGGCTTTTCGGGTCCGTTCGGCATGGCTCTGGTCCCCGGCGGGCCGCATCGGGGCGACCTCCTGGTGGCCGACAGCCGTGGCATCTACCGGGTGCCGATGGCCAAGACGAGCGACGGCAAGACAGCCGATCCGGTCGCAGTCACGAAGATGGGCGTGTTCGGGGGAGGGGGCGGCCATTCGACCCGCTCGCTCGCCGTCGATCCCAGGGACGGCACGATGTATGTCGGCGTCGGCTCGGCCGGCAATATCGCCGAAGAGGCCGCACCGCGGGCGACGATCCAGGCCTTCGACGCCGACGGCGCCAACCAGCGTACCTTCGCAGCGGGCACGCGCAACCCGGTCGGCATCCATCTCAACCCGAGTACAGGCCGGCTCTGGGCGGTGGTGCAGGAGCGCGATGGCCTCGGCAACGATCTGGTCCCCGACTACATGACCGAGGTCAAGGAGGGCGACTTCTTCGGTTGGCCCTACGCCTATACCGGCGGCAAGCCGATGCCCGGCTTTGCCGAGCGGGCGCCGGAAAAGGTCAAGGCGACGAAAATGCCCAGCCTATTGTTCCAGGCGCACTCCTCGGCGATGGACTTTGCCTTCGTTCCGGACAGCTGGCCGCAATCCTACCGCGGCGATGCCATCGCCGCGCTCAAGGGCTCCTGGAACCGGGTGCCGCCGACCGGCTACAAGCTCGTCCATGTCAAGTTCGACAACGGCAAGCCGGCCGGCTGGTACGAAAATTTCCTCACCGGCTTCTGGGTCAAAGGCAAGAACCAGGCTCGGGTCTGGGGTCGCCCGGCAAGCGTGGCTTTTCTGCCCGACGGCGGCCTGCTCGTCGCCGACGACACCGGTGGCACGGTGTGGAAGATCACCCCTCCGACCTCCGAGAAGACCGGCTCTGTCAAGCCGTGACGGTCTCTGCTTGAAAGGAAAAGCCCCGCTGAAGTGTCTCCTAGGCGCGAGACAACAATGGCAAATTCCAAGAAGATCTCAACCCATGGTTGGTGCGAGGCTGGCTTGCATTCGGCGCAGAGTTCGGTGTAGGTAGGTGGCACCATGTCGACCCCGTCGCGCCAGGCCCAGTCTCGTTCGTCCGTCTTTGCGGACGAGACCGAACGCGCGATTTCCTCGACGCTGCTGCTTCTCGGCCTTATCGGCGATCGCCGGGCCCGCTGAAGGAGCGCCCGGCGGTCGATAGCCGCAGCGGCCATGCTCCTTGCCACTTCCATCGCCAGTCAACAGCCGATCCAACGATGGCCGTGCCAGTCCGAAACAAGCCGGCGGCCGCCAGGAGACGACAATGAACCCGAGAGCAAATATTCGCAGCGGCGGCATGCCGAAGGCTGCTGAGAAATACCAGCCCTATCCCGCCGTGAGGCTCGACGACCGCAGCTGGCCGTCGCGGCGCATCGAGCGTGCCCCCGTATGGTGTTCGGTCGATCTGCGCGACGGCAACCAGGCGCTCATCGATCCGATGGGGCACGAGCGCAAGGCGCGCATGTTCGGGCTGCTCGCCGATATGGGCTTCAAGGAGATCGAGGTCGGGTTTCCCTCGGCCTCGCAGACCGATTTCGACTTCACCCGCTGGGCGATCGAGCAGAGCGAGCTTGCCGACGACATCTCGCTGCAGGTGCTGGTGCAGTGCCGACCTGAACTGATCAGCCGGACCTTCGAGGCGCTCGACGGCGCCCGTCGGCCGATCGTCCATTTCTACAATTCGACCAGCGAGCTGCAGCGGCGCGTCGTGTTCGGCAAGGATGTCCGGGGGATCAAGCAGATAGCAACCGATGCGGCCAAGATGATCACCGACATGGCGGCCAAGGCCGGCGGCGGCTACCGCTTCCAATACTCGCCGGAAAGCTTCACCGGCACCGAGCTCGACGTCGCGCTGGAAATCTGCAACGCGGTTGCCGAAGTGGTCCAGCCCACTGCCGCCAACCCGCTGATCGTCAACCTGCCGGCCACCGTCGAGATGTCGACGCCCAACATCTACGCCGACCAGATCGAGTGGATGTGCCGGCAGCTCGACAACCGCGCGGCGCTGATCGTGTCGCTGCATCCGCACAATGACCGCGGCACCGGGGTGGCCGCCACCGAACTCGGCCTGATGGCGGGCGCCGACCGCGTCGAGGGCACGCTGTTCGGCAATGGCGAGCGGACCGGCAATGTCGACATCGTCACCTTGGCGCTCAACATGTACACGCAAGGCGTCGACCCGCGGCTCGACTGTTCGGACATCACCCGCATCAAGGATGTGTTCGAATATTCCAATCAGCTGCGCATCGGAGAACGCCACCCCTATGTCGGCGAGCTGGTCTATACCGCCTTCTCGGGGTCGCATCAGGATGCCATCAACAAGGGCATGAAGGCGCTGCAGACGGCCAATTCGCCATTTTGGGAGGTGCCGTATCTGGCCATCGATCCGCAGGATCTCGGCCGCTCCTACGAGGCGATCATCCGGATCAATTCGCAGTCGGGCAAAGGCGGCATCTCTTATGTGCTGCAGGCCGATTACGGCCTGCACCTGCCGCGCAATCTGCAGGTCGAGTTCAGCCGCGACATCCAGTCGATTACCGACGCGGAGGGCAAGGAGGTGCCGTCGCGGCGCATCTATGAGCGGTTCCGCGAGATCTACATCGACCAGCCACAGGGGCGGCTGAAATTCCTCGACCACCAGACCTTCCTCGACCCGAATCACCGCGAGCGGCGGCGCATCGAGGCGTCGATCCTCGACGGGGGTGAGGAGAAAATCATCTCCGGATCGGGAACCGGGCCGATCGACGGCTTTGTCGATGCGCTGTCGCGTCACCTCGGGATCGCGCTCTCGGTGTTCGACTATTCCGAGCACTCGCTGCAGCAGGGCTCGAACGCGGCGGCCATCAGCTATATGGAGGTCGAACATGACGGGGGACGGCTGTTCGGCGCCGGCATCAACACCAATATCGTTGCCGCATCGCTGGAAGCGGTGGTGTCGGCAGCCAATCGGGTGCTTCAGCTCAAGGGCTGAAGTGCACGCACAACTTCATCCACCCCGGCCGCCCTTGTTCCGGGACCACGTCGGCGGAGGCTTTCGGCCGCAGCCTGAGCGATGTTCGCCACACCGAGCCGCGGCCTGACCTATGGAACTCCCGCCTCGCAAAAAAATGTGGCTCGCCGAAGCGAGCCACTATGTCGAATATCAGGCGAGGTCGTCTAGAAAGGCGGGGGCCTGCCTGGAGTTCTCAGGCTCGCCAACCCTAGCGTGAAATTCCTGAGGGGAGGGTCAACCAAAACCACAAATTGCAGCCCTTCGAAAAACTTGACACCCGTAAGAATTTCTTGCACCCGGGATCCTCTGTCGCGCAACATCCCAAAGCACTTTCCCTGATCAGGCCGTTTCAATCTCCATACGGCATTTCACAAGCGCCGACTTTGTGCGGGTTCTGAACGGCCGGTGAAGTTTTGTCTGAGCCAGACGGCTTATGGGTAACCCTTTGAGACTGAAAAGGCCCGCCGAGCGTCCGTCCTTCAACAGATTGGGACATCGCGGCTGACGGCGGACAATGGCGGACCGGTGGCCGAGTTCAGCCTGTGGAGCTACTTGGCAGATCATGGCGCTTACGTCGTCCCAGCCAAGCATCTACTTCGCCGATGAGAGCGACGGATCGTGAGCAGACAGGCTCAAGCAAATTGTGGACAAGCTCGTAATCAAGAAGGAGCTCCTCTCCGATAGACCCCTTAGGCGCCTGTGGAAGATCTGATAACTTGGCAAGATACTTTTCATCGAACCTCGAGGCGCGGTGTACGATTAAATGCCTGACCTCGCTAAGAATTTTTAGACTGGGGTCCTTAACCACGCTCTCGATCTCATCGCCTCCTCTGAAACCGTGCACCCGTCGGGCACGGGGTAAATAGCTCCTTGTACTCTTTGATGATGACATACGCGCCGGAAAACTTGTCCGACGAGCAAGAAAAGCAATGGGCTGTGCAAATGATGGACAGTGCCCGCTCATCTGCCGAGTGCTTCGAGTTCTTCGAGTTTATGGCTGGGCATCAATTTAGAAACCTCTTAAGAACCGAGCAACCTCTCGTCCCTGACGAAAGTACGAAGCTCAGGCTGCAAAAGCTTATTGACCAGATCCCCCAAAATATTCCGTCGGTGGAATATTGGTGATTTCTGGTAGTTCACCAGAGCCCACCTCAACAAGAATGTGTGCTCGCCAAGCTTCCGAAAAAGCGAGCACAGCAGAGGCGAATACGCGTCTTTGGGGGAGGGAACAAACTCGCAACAATCTGCCACCGTGGCAGAGTCAAATCCGCTAGGATATTAGCAGGTGCGGCTAATATCCGTCTTTCTTTTGAAGGAAGAACTTGAGCCAGAGCTCGGCCGCCTGATAGTGAGCTGGAGGCCAAGATGGAGATCCAAAGTCGGAGGTCTTCGGCCCCAACCTGGATGATCTTCTCACAACTGGTCCCAGCCTGACCCAGCGATCTCCCACCGCGAAAAAATGGCCCGTAAAAAGCGAGCCACATTGGCGAATTTCAGGGAGGCTGTTTAGAAGGCGGGGGGCCCTGCCTGATCTTCTCAGGCTCTCCAGCCTAAGCAAGGACGATTTTCTCTGTCAACGGCAACCTTCAGGTGCGTCCTTTCTAAAGACTTAACATCGTTAAGAATTTCTAAACGCTATGAGTTGCCGGATCGTGGCGGCCGGGGACGCCTTCCAGTGCCTTCATAGCGGACGCGACACCGCGCCCCTCTCGACCATGCGTCGTCAGCCGGTCGTTCTTATGGATCTTCACAACTAGCCGGCTAAAACTTGACCGTCAGCCGTGCATTGACGGCGTTTTCGGATGTAAGGGTGCCGAACTGTCCAGCATAGCTGAGGCCGAAGGAGACGCGCTGCGAGAAGTTGGTGTCGAGCTCGAACTCGGTGACCAAGGCATCGCGGTCGAGCGGGGCGCCGGCGACCGTGAAGTCGCTGCCGCCGGCAAAGACCAGCGCTGCCTCAGGCGTGACATCGCCATAGGCGTGGCGCCAGCCGACCATGGCACGCGCGGTGAGCGGCACGGCGGTGGCGAGCTTAGCCTCCAGCCTCACCCCCAGCGTGGTGGTCTCGACGTCAGAACTCTGGCCGGGGGCGGACAGCGCCGCCAGCCCGCCGCGCTCGGCAAAGCCGTCTTGATGGAGGTGGATGGCGGCGCCGCCGACGAACGGCTCGACCATGGCGCTGGTCATCGGAGCGCCGGCGCCGAACGGGTTGTCCATGTCGAAGCGATAGCCGAACTCGCCAAAGGTCTGGCCGAGCCAGCCATGGCCGTCGGACGAGGCGCCTTCGGCAACGCTGGGGAAGACGATCTGCCGGCTCAAATCCTGGTTGAGATGGCTGAAGGCGGCGCCGAGGCTCACCGCCACCGGGCCGAAGCTGTCGCTGCCATAGAGCGCGGCAAACACCTGCTCGGCGGCGGCGGTGGCGCTGCGGTCGGGGATATCGAGATTGTCGTGCAAATAGCCGCCGGCGGCGCCCAGCCGGGCCTCGCCGCCGAGGAGGTCGAGGCCGCCGACATCGCCGCCCAAAAGGAAGCCGCCGGTCGAGCGCGATAGGGTGGCGGCATTGCCGTCGCTCTTGACGTGGCCGTCATCGCCGATCGCCTGCATCCAGAATGAAGGCGCCAGGGCGGAGCCGGTGGCGCCGGTGGCCGCCGGCGCGCCGGTGTCGGCACTGGTCGTAGCAGGGGTGGCCTCGCTGCGGGCGAGCCGGTCGAGGATAGCGGCGCGGATCAGCTCGGAATCCTGGAAGGCCGCAGTAGAGAGGCTGGCATGCACCTCGCCCGACAGCGCGTTGAAGGCTTGTCGGGCGCCGTCAAAACTCTGGCCGACGACGATGTCGAAGAGCGGGTTGCCCACGCCCAGGGCCTGCAGCGCGTTTGCAGTCGCGACCTGGTTGCGGGTGGTGGCAGCGGTCGAAATATCCTTGGTTTGGGTGAACCCGAGCGTCACCGCATCCGGGCCATACAGCAGCTCCGGCGACAGGAAGGCAAACCGGTCTGCCAAGTCGGCCGGGGTAGCAAGTTCAGCAAACCTGCCCGACACCCCGCCGGCGGCGGTCAGCAGCGTGTAGCGGCTGGCCGGCGTGTAGACGCCTGGCGCAGGCGCGACGTCAATCGTCCCGCCCGAAAGCGTCGCGGTGCCACCAACGGCGAGCTTGTCGTTTTGGCCTGCGGCGTTGATGTTGACCGCGAAAGTCGAGCCGACTGAGAAGCCGACATTGCCGGCGACGGAAAGGGTGGAATAGCGCACGGCCACACCCGGGGCGACAACGGCGCCGCTCGCCGCTGTCAATGCACCGATCGTCCCGGAACCGCCGAGCAGCGCGCCGGACAAGACGGAAACAGGCGAATTGGCGAGCATGCCATCGACCAAGAGCCTGCCCTCGCTCACCGTGGTCGGACCGGTATAGGCCAAGCCGTCACCACTCAGCGTCAGCGTGCCGGTGCCTGTCTTGGCGAGACCACCCGTCCCGGAAATGACGCCGGAGAAGATGGTATCGGCATTGTTCTTGCCGGTGGTCAGCGTCGCCGAGCCGAGTGTGACATCGCCGGCGCCGCCGAGCGAGCCGATCGTCTGGTTGAGATTGTTGAGGTCGAGGGTGGCGCCGGGAGCGAGGACATAGGCACTGTTCGGCGAGAATGCGTCGACGATGCCCGCCTGCAAGGTGCCGGCTCCGACAAAGGTCGGCCCCGAATAGGTGCCCGGACCAGACAGCGTCAGCGTGCCGTCCCCGATCTTGGCAAGGCTGCCGATGCCGGTGATGGGGCCAGACAGCTCGGCGTTGTTGCCTCTCGTGTCGAAGATGCCGCCCTGCGCTCCAAGGGTGATCGGCAAGTCGCTGGCAATGTCGGTGCCGGCAAATTGCAGCGTTCCGCCGGAGAACACCGGGCCGTCCGCCCCTGTCGCACCGGACAACGTGCACTTCAGCGCTCCGGACGTGTGGGCGACGAAGGTCCCTCCAGGTGCCAGATAGGCATTGCCGTTGGAGCAGGCGCCAAGGGCAACAATGGAGGCTTGGCTGGTGTCGATCGGGGTGCCGGCAACGCCTGTGGCAATATCGATCGGCGTGACGAAGCCGGTGTCGCGGTCGCCGGCGTAGAGGGTCGTGCCGTCGGGGGAAATCGCCAGGCCGTGCGTGTATTCGCCATCGATCTCGATGGTGTTGACGACGGTGAAGGTTGCCGTGTCGATGGCGGCGACGCCGTTCAGACCTAGACCGAGCGCGACATAGAGGGTCTTGCCGTCGCGCGACATGACCATCTGCCAGGAATCGCCGGCGTCAAAGACGATCGGCGTGCTCACGACGTGCGTGGCCGTGTCGATTGCGACGAGCTTGTTGGTTCCGTTGTCGACATAGAGGGTCTTGCCGTCGGGAGAGACGATCGCCTCGGATCCCTCAATCCCGATATTGATCGGGCTTCCCGGGGTGTTGGTGGTCAGATCGATCGGGGTGATCGTATCGTCGCCCGAGTTGACCGCATAAAGGGTCTTGCCGTCCGGTGACATCGCTGCCCAAATCGGCAGATCGCCCACCGGGATCGGCGCTCCGACCGCAAGCGTGGCGGTGTCGATCCCGACGACCTGATCGGCGTCCGGCAACGTCACGTAGAGGGTCTTGCCGTCCGGGCTCAGCGACCCCATCGACGCCTCCAGCAAAATATGCTGGACGGAGTTGTCTACCGTGCTGAGGATCGTGACGGTGTTGGTCACGCCCCAGTCCGATGTATAGACGCGGGATCCGTCGGAGCTGACGATCAGGCCCTGCGAGGAGTTGCCGAATTGGATCGGAAACGCCGCGTTGGTGGAGATGCCGATCCCGGTGATATTGTTTCCGCGGAAGTTGGACGCATAGACGAACGGGCCTTCCTGGGCGCGGGCTGGCTGCGGCTGGCCGAGCACGGCAGTGGTCAGGACAATTGCCGTGCTGCACCACCAAGCCTGCCGCCGTTTCGCATTCCGGTGAAGGCGGTTCGGGGTTGGCACGGTCTTGGAAAAGAAGCTCAAAGGTTTTTCTCCTGCTGCATCTGCTGCGTTTCGTCGATGTCAAAAAGTCAGGGTGAAGCGCCCTTCGATGGCGCTGTCGGTGGCCCCGCTGCCGTATTGGCTGGAAAAGGCCAGCCCGAGCGTCGCCGACGGGGTGACGGCGTGTTCGCACTCGACCTCGGTGACGATGGCGTCCCGGTCGAGCGGCACGACGGCCCCGGCGAAGGCAAGCGCTGCCGTGGGCGTCGCGTCGCCGAAGGTATGGCGCCGGCCGACCAGCGCGCGGACGCTAAGAGGCAGCGGGCCGGCGAGGCCGGTGCTGGATCTTTGGCCCGGCTGCCCGCTGCGTTGCTTCCGAGCAATGGCAACGGATGAGCGCTTGCACATGCTAAAAATCCCCTCCTGCGCTCGGAATTGCGTATCCCAAGCGGCAAACAACTTGTCGTACGCCCTGATCAGAGTCCCCATCATTGATCAGATCAGTCATATGATTAGTTCATACGACCGGTGAAGTCAAACCCGACGTTCGTTGTCATTTCGGCAACGCGTGATCGGCCGAAGGCGCGCTTTGCAGCAGCCTCGACGGCTCGGCGGGGCGCCGGAGGTCGACGCGCTAGTCGGGGCGGGTCGCGTGCGGAGGGACGTACCGATCACCAGGAGAAAGAGCTGGCGCTCAGCGCCTGGACTGACGAGACGAACGACCACGGCAGTCCGCTGATCGACCTGCAGGGTCTGCAAAAGGTGTTCGACACCAACCATGACGGGGTCCTGGATTCCCAGGATGCGCGCTGGAACGAGTTCCGGGTCCGGCATGATCTCAATCAGAACTGTGGGGTCGATGAGAGCGAGCTGAGGACCATGTCGGAGGCGGGCATCAAGCTCATTGCCCTGATCCCATAGCCAGCCGGCGCCATGGCCTTCGATGACGGCTCGGCGATCACCGGCACCAGCCGCTACGAAGCCTTCAATGGGTCCGCTAGCGCGAGCGGGAGAGTATGCGGATCACCGCTCCATGCGAAGCCACCGTCAAGGAAACAACGACAAGGATCTTAGAACGGGCCGGTAATGACGGGCCGGGCAAATCCGAGAATGCCGGCAGCCGGGACCGCGCCAAATACCGTGAATCTTGGCTACCGACGAAATCCGAATAGGTGAACACTTGGCCGGCCGGCACCACGCCGCCGGCTGCCGTACCGAGCGGACGACCTTCGGACGGCGGCCTAAATCTCACTCGGTTGGCCTTGCTGTTGGAAGATGCGCACGAGCGGCTTGCCGGCCTCGTCATCGAAAACCTCGACTGGCCTGACTTCATGGCCCGCTACGATCGCCCGGAAACGCTGTTCTACCTCGACCCGCCCTACTGGGGCTCCGAGGGAGACTACGGCCGGGAGCTGTTCTCAAGAGATCAGTTCGCCACCCTCGCCCCCGCTCTAAAGGAGCTTCAAGGCGCCTTCATCCTGTCTATCAATGACGTCCCGGAGATCCGAAAGCTGTTCGCCTGGGCGAAGTTCGAGGAAGTGGAGCTGCTCTATACAATCGCAGGAGGGAAGGGTCGGCCGGCGCGAGAGCTGATCATTTCGGGCAGTGCGCCATGATGTCAGTGTTGCTGGTTCTTCGCTTCTCTTGCAGCGATCTCGGCTGGAAGCTCGTATGTCACGTGGAGCAGAAGTTCGGTAAACGCGACAAAGTCTTCAACCTCTTGCTTAGTGGACGGCTGTTTGCCTTCATGAAGAAGAGCATTCGCATTTTCGCGGAGACCATGAGCAGCATTGGCCAAAGCCTGGGTGATCACTCCCGTCTCTCGAAGGTACTCAATCTGCTTCTTGAGATTACCCTTAGGAGCACCGAGTTCGCGAACGATGACGTCAAGAACGGCCCGACACTGCGGAAGGATAAAGGCTGGCCGCGCGTTCTGACGAAGCAATTCTCGCGCCTCGTCGAAGTCGTCGCGAATGGCATCCGGCCATGCAGCATGCGGGACCAAAGGCTCTACGCTAGGAGAGGTGAGCACGAACTCGGAAGTCGGCGGCAAGAATCCGGTCCGGCACCCCATCGGAAACCCTCGGGGCCAGCTTCCGAATATGCTCCTCATCGGAACGAACAACCAACATGATCGGGTTTGTGCAGTTCGGACATCGCGATATTGCCACCCCTTCGGAACCCCGCGTCATCTTCTCCTTATGCGTCCCGCTCCCATGCCTACCCCCGCGGACTGTTCTCCAGAGGGGAGGGATTGCCGTGGAAACATCAACTGGAATTGCCTCGACGAGCTGAGAGATCACGAGAGTTCTCCAACTGGCCACAGTGGGGACAGCGATGCTTGTACTGGAGGATGCCCATTGCCGAGAATGATCCAAAAGAGGAATGAATCAACCACAGATTGTGTGCCCAATTTGACTTCCTTATCAATGAGCGCCTGGCAAATGGTCGATCGGAATTTCTAGCCGCTGCGAGGCCCAGGCTCAATGCGGGAAGCAAGAACAGATGGTTCTTGATGGCGATAAATAACCGGGCGCAGCTGCAGAAAGCTGCCAAGCGGGGACTACGAGGATGGAATCCTTTGTCTAGCCACGATCGAGATCTTAGAGCGATTCAATCGCGAGCCGGTCTTGGTTCCATTGCGAGCCCCGGAAGCTGGCTTGGCGGCTCGCATCTTGATCGAACTCGGCGTTGACTCGCCTCCACATCTTCTTGTGCCGTGCTTTCGTGACGGCTCGGAAGCAAGACGACTGGCATCTACGCGCCGCCATAGATTTTGTAAGGCAGCCTGGAGCCCTAGCAGGTGTGCAGCCAGACAACGCGCAAGATCTTCGGAAAGCTATACGCCTGTTCGACGGTCTTGCCAGCGATCCCCGCCTGTCGAGCTTGGATCATCTGCGCAACATTCTAATCGCCCATCTCGGTGACTTTGACGAGAGGATTCCTAAGCCACGATACAACGACCTCGTCGGTTTTGCGCGCGGCACGGCGGCCATCTGGGAACGGTTGGCATGGGGGCTGGCGTCAACTCCAACAAGATCGAACACCAAGCTGATGTGTACCGCGAGGAAGCCAACAATTTTTGGTCGATATGGGAAAACGCTTCCGACTTGTAGCGAGAGGAACCCAGCGTCAGGCCCAAGCAGACCGATATCCTCCTAAAGCTGCAACCCCCTACTGGTCATCTCTTCTCCGATATCAACGGGGGCCGTCGAACGCAGACGAGTGTGGTGTGACTGAGCAGTGCCGCGGCGCAATTCCAGTGACGATTGCAATGCCATTTTGAAGTTCGGCGACGGTGCTGTTTGAAGTTGCGCGCTACACGTCGCGCGGTCAAAAAAGTTGTGCCATTTGAAGTTGCGCGTCGGTGCCAAGTGAAGTTGCGCGCTACACTACAACAGCTACACAAGGTGCCGCGCCTATTAACCAGCCTGTGCAGCCTTGCCGCCGACGGCCGAATCAGCCGTGCGCGGCACTTGCTGCTATGCTAAACAGTCCGTTAACGAAGCAATGAAGCAGCCGGGCGCGCAGCCGCGATGTCCGGGCTGCTCGCGGGAACACGAGCCGATGAGCGACGCACAGGAACAACGGGTCCCGGCCGAAGGGCGGCGATTGGCCGACGTGATCCGCGAGGTCCGCAACGCGGCCGCCGATCGCGACGATGTCGTGGTCGACATGCGCGAGGCCCAGCGCATGCGCCTCGAGCTGCTCGCCGCCGAACTCGCGCCGGTATTCGCGGAAATCCCGGCCGACAATGACTGGTTCGATTTCGCCATCTCCTCCGGACTGCAGCCGCGCCTTTGGATCGATGCCGTCAGCCACATCGCGATGGGGCGCGACCGCCGCACCTACCGTTTCCTGCGGGACAGCCGCGTCGGGCGGGTCGTGCTGGCCGAAATCGACCGACATGAAGCCGATCGCCGACCAGGTCACCCGCTACGTCGCCGAGCGCATCGTCGAACGGCAGCGCATGCTCGACGGGGAACTGACCTTTGCGGCGCGGCCGGATGGCCGCAGCGGTGGCGCGGAGACGGCCTTGCAAACACCCGCCGCAAGCCCGCGCTGGCGGATCTTCTGGTCGGTGTTCGGCCTGGTGGTCGCCGGCGGCATCGTCGGCGTGATCCTGATCGTGGCGCTGGTGCTTCTTTGGGGACGGCTGATCGAGCTCGGCGTCGGCAGCTGAGGGCTCGGCCTCACGGCTCGGCTTCGGCGAGCTCAGGCTCCTTGCCGAGCAGCACCACCCGCGAGATGTCGCTCGGCGGCAGCGACGAGACGGTCAGGCCACGGCGGGTCAGGCGCAGGAACCACGCGCCGGGCCGGCCGCCGATCTCCAGGAAATTATACTGTGCCGCCGGCTTCGAGCCGCCGGGCGCCTGCCCGGCCGCCGCGACCCCGACCACCGGCACTTGGCCGTTTGGGCCGTCGATCATGTAGAGGCTGGGCAGATGCGAGTGGCCGTGCAGCACCAGTTCGGCGCCATGCTCGCGGATGGCGCGCTGGAACCGGCCGATGCCGTAGAGGCGTTTGTGCTGCGAGACGGCCAGGCGCACGGGCGGGTGGTGGATCATGACGATCCGAAACAGGCCGCGTCGGCCGGCCGCATCCAGCATTTTCGTCAGCCGGCGGCACTGCGGCTCGCGAAAGAATCCCGTCGCCATGAACGGCGCGGTGGCGCGGGCCGACGTGACGCCGATCAGCGCGACGTCGCCGCGCACCCGCAGATACGGAAAGGCGGTGCGGTCGCGCGGCGGGCTGCCGCCGTCGCTGGTCATCCAGCCGCCCCAGGCGCGGCAGACCTTGTCGAACGCGCCGGGCACATAGGCGTCGTGATTGCCGGGCACGACCGAGACGTCGTGCGGCGGCCCGACCAGCTCCAGCCATTGCCGGGCCATGTCGATCTCGATGTCCAGGGCCAGGTTGACAAGGTCGCCGGTCACCGCAATGTGATCGGGATCGGCCGCCTTGAGGTGGTTGAGGATCGCGTCGATGACGCTGTCGTGCAGGAACTGCCGCCGGTTGCGATGCCAGTTCACATAGCCGGTGATGCGCTTGGACACCAGATCCCGATAGCCTACGTCGGGCAGCGGGCCGAGATGGATGTCGGAGATATGGGCGAGCCTGAACATTTTCTCTTTGTAGGGCACCGCAGCACCGGCTGCCAGCGGCGCTGCGCGCGATGAGCGAAGGCGACGAGGAAGGCCGCCAGACCGGCTGGCCCGGCCTGCGGGCGCGTCTCTTCCATGGCTATTTCCTGCTCAAGCGGCCGATGACGCTTGGCGTGCGCGGCCTGGTGCTCGACGAGGTCGAGGGCAAGGTCTTCCTGATCCGCCACACTTACGTGCCGGGATGGCAACTGCCGGGCGGCGGCGTCGAGCTCGGAGAGACGATGGCGCAGTCGCTCGAACGCGAGCTGCTCGAAGAGGGCAATGTTGCGTTGACCGGCCCGCCCGAGCTGAGATCCGTGCACTTCAACCGGCGGGCGAGCCGCCGTGACCACGTGGCCTTCTATGTGATCCGCCGATTTCACCAGGCCGCCTTGCCGCGCCCCAACCGCGAAATCGCCGAAGCCGGCTTCTTCCCGGCCGACGAACTGCCGGCGCAAACCACCGCGGCGACCCGCCGGCGTCTGGCCGAGGTGCTGGACGGCAAGCCCGCTTCGCCGTTCTGGTAGCCTCACGCGGCTTTGCGCAAGCGATCGCGGTCGTGCGGCGCGGCATAGTCGAGCTCGGGGCCAAGCGGCACGATGCCCGTCGGATTGATGTTCCGGTGGCTGCCGTAATAGTGCTTCTTGGCGTGTTCGACGTCGACGGTCTCGGCCACCCCGGGAACCTGATAGAGATCGCGCAGATAGTTGGACAGGTTGGGGTAGTCGGCGATCCGCCGGCGGTTGCACTTGAAATGCCCGACATAGATCGGGTCGAAGCGCAACAGCGTCGTCAGCAGCCGCCAGTCTGCCTCGGTGATGCGCTCGCCGGCAAGGTAGCGCTGGGCGGCGAGCCGCGTCTCGAGCTCGTCGAGGGTGGCGAACAGCGCCTCGAAAGCTTCAGCATAGGCCGCCTGGGAGGTGGCGAAACCGGCGCGGTAGACGCCGTTGTTGACGGTCTCGTAGATGCGCGCATTGAGGCTGTCGATGCGGGCGCGCAGCGCTTCCGGGTAGAAATCGCGGGTGCCGTCGCCCCAGGCATCGAAGGCGCTGTTCAGCATCCGGATGATGTCGGCCGATTCGTTGGAGACGATGGTCTCCTGCTCCCGATCCCACAGCACCGGTACCGAAACGCGGCCGCTGTAGTGTGGATCGGCCTTGACATAGAGGTCGCGCAGGAACGGCAGGCCGTAGAGCCGGTCGCCGGTGCCGCCGTCTTCGGCGCGGAACGTCCAGCCGTCCTTGCCGAGATGATGGTGAACCACCGAGACGGAGATCACGTCCTCGAGCTTCTTCAGCTTGCGGAAGATCAGCGTCCGATGGGCCCACGGACAGGCCAGCGAAACATAAAGGTGATAGCGACCGGGGGCGGCCTTGAAGCCGCGCGTGCGCCCGGCGGCAGGCTTGCCGTCGGCGGTCACCCAGTCGCGAAACGCCGTCTCGGCGCGCACGAAGCGGCCGTCCGCCTTGGCCCCCTCGTCGGCCGCGTGCCACACCCCATCAACCAAAAGTCCCATCCGCGCGGCTCCTTGTTGCGGTCGCTTCACTGATAGTTAGGTCGCGGGAGCGCCGTGCTGAAGGGCAACACAGCGTTTCGAAATCTCACATGGACGCCGCGCGACTTTGGTGCTAGCGGATCTGCGATGACGACAGCTTTCCAGGTCCGCTGCGAACGACGACGGCTGGGCGCCCGCGCCTAAGGCGCTGACTGGCGATAAGAGCCGGCGGTGTCGCTGCCGCTTGGCCTCCCCTCTCTGCGACAACCTGGAAATCCGATCATGGATGCCGTCAACGTCACCTACCTGCCCGAGATCGCGGCCTACGATGCCGACATCGAGGCGATCAATGCGGAAGCCTTCGGTCCGGGCCGCTTCGCCCGCGCCGCCTACAGGATCCGCGAAGGCGGGCCGCACGAGCGGCAGCTGTCCTTCGTCGCCGTCTATGCCGCCACCGTGGTCGCATCGGTGCGCCTGACCAGAGCCGCTGCGGGCGCGGGCAGAGCCTTGTTGCTCGGTCCACTGGCGGTGCGGCCGGCCTACAAGAATATCGGCATCGGCCGGCAGCTGGTCACAATTGCGCTCGAGGCGGCGGAGAAGGCCGGCGCGCCGGCGGTGATCCTGGTCGGGGACGAACCCTATTACGGACCGCTCGGCTTCAAGCGCGTGCCAAGGGGCCAACTGGCGCTGCCGCGGCCCGTCGATCCCGACCGCCTGCTGGCGGTCGAGTTCAGGCCCCAGGCGCTGGCGCTCCTCACCGGAGTCCTCGACCATGAAGACCGCGCCGGCTGAACCTTCCCGGCCGATCGCGCCGGCCGCGTCGGCACGCATCGCCGAGCTGCGCGGCGAGGGCGTGCTGTTTGCGCGGACCGGTGAGGGCTTCGAATTGCCGATCATCGATGTCGGCCATCCGCGCTTTGCCGTGCCGACCGATCCGGGCAGTGCCGAGGAGCTCTACGCAGCATTCGCCGAGGCCGAACGCAAACGCGCCCGCATCCCCCGCTTGGTGATGCGCTTTATGATCCGCTCGGCCGCCAAGCGCTCGCGCTTGATGCGATCGATGTTCGGCGTGCACCACGGCTATCTCGACGGGCTCAGCACCTATGTGATGAAGCTCGGGCCGGACAATCTGGTGCCGCCCTACGACGAGCCGATGGATCTCAAGCTGGCCGCATCGCCGCATGTCAAGCTGCTGCGCCTGCGGATGCAGCAGACCGCGACGATGCTGGCCGAGGGGCTCGCCGGCGAGCTCGGGACGGCAGCGGCCGGGAGCCCGCTCGATCTGGTCAACATCGGCGGCGGCCCGGCGATCGACAGCCTGAACACGCTGATGCGCCTGCAGCGCAGCCATCCGGCGCTGCTCGACCGGCCGATCGTCATCCATGTGCTTGATCGCGACGAAGCCGGCCCGCACTTCGGAAAAGCGGTGCTTGAGGTGCTCTGCATGCCCGGCCACCCGCTCGCCGGCCGGGACATCCGCCTGGAGCGGATGGACTATGACTGGGACCGCACCGGGCCGCTCAGCGATCTGCTGCAACAGCTCGCCGCGCAGGGCGGCGTGGTTGCCGTGTCGAGCGAGGGGGCGCTGTTCGAATATGGCTCGGACGCGGCGATCGTCGCCAATCTGCGCAGCCTGCATGCCGCGGGCGTGCGGCTGGTCGCCGGCTCGGTGACGCGCGACGACGAGACCCGGCGGCGGATGATCGAAGCGACCGGCTTCCGGCTGGTGCCGCGCGGCATCCAAGGCTTTGCCCCGCTTGCCGAGCAGGCCGGCTTCAGGATCGCCGAGACGGAGAATGCCTGGCTGAGCGACCAGGTGCTGCTGCGTCCCACCTGACAGTCAAGCGCCCCCTCAGCGGCCTTCGCGGTACCACATCGAACCCAGCGCCAGCAGCAGCAGGCCAAGCCCGAAGAAGCCGGCAAACAGCGGCACCCGGCGGACCGCCTTCAGCACGCTGTCATCGGTGGTGCGCAGGCCGATCCAGTCGCGCCCGGCCGCGTCGCTGCCGGCCCGGACCGGGACCACGCCGGGCAAAGTCAGGCCGGCTGCACCCTCCAGGCGGCGGACGCTGCCGCCGCTCTTTTCCGCCACCGGCCGCAGCACCTCCGTGGTCGAGACGGTGTCGGCGAACTCCGGCGCGTTGATCGGGCCGACATGAGCGAGGGCCTTCAGGTCGCCATTGCCGACCTGGTAGAGCCCGATCTCGTCGGTCTTGACGCTGCCGGTGAACACGCCCGGCGATTCTTGGGCCAGCGTCACGTCGAGGGTCTTGCCGGACGGGGTGATGATCTCGGCCTTGCCGGGATCGTCGCGCATTGTCTGGCGGCGAATGTCGAGCGTCATGCCGCGGCCGGCAGCGGTCAGCCGCTCCTCCTCCAGCTCGGGCTCCTTCATCAGCCAGTGGGCGATCCGGCGGTAGAGCGCCACATGCGGTCCGCCGCCTTCGAAGCCGCGCGCCCACAGCCAGCCCTGGTCCGAAAGGAACATGCCGACCCGGCCTTCGCCCTTGCGGTTGAGCACCAAGAGCGGCTTGTCGTCGGGCCCCTTCATCACCACCTCGCCCTGCGGCTGGTCGATGCCGATCAGCCGGAACCAGCGGCTCCAATGCGGCGGCTCGGCGTCCGATCCTTCGAGCCCGCGGGTCACCGGGTGGCGTTTGCCGACGTCGGTGAGCCGCGGATAATAGGCGCGCTCGATCACCTCGCCCGTCGGCAGGCCCGGCAAAGCCGAGATCAGCGGGGTGCGCGCGATCGACTGTTCGCCGGCATATTCGGGGCCGGCCGCGATCAGCAGCGCGCCGCCCTTTTCCACATATTCGGCGATGTAGTCGTAATAGAGGATCGGCAGCACGTCGCGGTGCTGGTAGCGGTCGAAGATGATCAGGTCGAAATCGTTGATCTTCTCCACGAACAGTTCGCGCGTCGGAAACGCGATCAGCGACAGTTCGTTGATCGGCGTGCCGTCCTGTTTCTCCGGCGGCCGCAGAATGGTGAAGTGAACGAGGTCGACGGAGGCGTCGGACTTCAACAGGTTGCGCCAGGTCCGCTCGCCGGCATGCGGCTCGCCCGACACCAGCAGCACTCTGAGATTCTCGCGGATGCCGTCGATCAGGGCGATGGCATGATTGTTGGTGACGGTCAGCTCGCCCGGCATCGGGTCGATGGAAAGTTCGACGATGTTGCGGCCGGCGCCGGGGACGACGATGTCGAGCTGCATTTCCTGGCCGATGGTGGCGCGCTCGACCTGGCGAGGCTCGCCATTGATCGACACGCGGACATCGACCTGGCCGGTCTCGCCGTTGGCGCCGATCACCCGGTAAGTGAGCTCGAGCGGCTTGCCGACGATGCCGAACCGCGGCGCTTTCTCGAACCGGATGCGGCGGTCTTCCTCGCCGTCATTGCCGGTGATCAGCGCGTGAAGCGGCGCGCTCGGCGCCGAATTCAGCGCCGGCACGTCGTGGACCTGGCCGTCGGTCACCATGATCGCGCCGCCGATGCGTGAAGGCGGCACGTCGCGCAGGGCGCCGTCGAGCGCGCTGAACAGGCGCGTCTCGGCGCGCTCGTCGGCGGCATCCGACTTGCCGGCCTCAACGACGCGCACCTCGAACTGCTTGAAGCGGGCGAGCCGCTGCTCCAACCCTTGAACGGCCTGGGTCGTCTGGTCGGCGCGGCCGGCGATCTCCTGGCTCTGGCTGCGGTCGACGACCAAGGCGACCACGCTCTTCAGCGGTTCGCGCTGTTCGTCGCGCATCACCGGGTTGAGCAGCGCCAGCGCCAGTGCCGCCAAAGCCGCCAGGCGAAACAGTGCGCCGCGCTGGCGCAGCCACAGCCCGGCCAGAACCAAGATCGTCACCGGGACGAGGATGGCCAGACTGAGCGGCCAGGCGAGCAGCGGCTCGAAGGAGATCGACCAGTTCATGCTACTGGCCGAGCCTTTCCAGGAGCACAGGGACGTGCACCTGGTCGGACTTGTAGTTGCCGGTCAGCATATACATGACGATGTTCACTCCGGCGCGCAGCGCATAGGTGCGCTGCATCGGGTCGGGCGGCACGGTCGGCAACAGCGGGTCGCCGTTTTCGTCGACCGCCCAGGCGCCGGCGAAATCGTTGGCGGTAATCATGATTGGGCTGACGCCATCGCCGGTGCGCACCGGGCGGTTGTCGACATTGGACGCGTCGAGCGAAGCCTCGACCCAGAGAGGACTGCCGTTGAACCGGCCCGGAAACTCCTGAAGGATGAAGAAGGCCTTGGTCAGCACATGGTCGGACGGCACCGGCTCCAGCGCCGGAATGTTGAGATTGCCGAGAATTTGCCGGAGCCGCATCGTCGCCGGGCTGCCGGAGCTTTCGTCGAGGCTCGTGGCGAACTGGTCGCGCGTGTCGAACAGCACCGTGCCGCCCTGCTTCATATAGGCATCGACGCGGGCGATCGCTTCTTCGGACGGCATCGCCGCATTGGCATCGATCGGCCAATAAAGCAGCGGATAGAAGGCCAGCTCGTCGCGGCCGATATCGACCCCGGCCGGCTCGCCGGGCTCAAGCGCGGTTTTCTCGATCAGGAACTTCGACAGCCCGGAAAGCCCGGCGCGGCTGATCGAATCGACGGAAGCATCGCCGGTCAGCACATAGGCGAGGTGGGTGACGGAGATCGCGTCGATGGCCGCCTGGTCTCCCGGCTTGGCATCCTCGGCCCCGGCGGGCGGCGGCGCCCAGGCGAGCAGCGCCGCAAGGATCACCGCGGCGGTCGCTCCGCCGGGCCGCGAGAGCCGTGGCCGGCGTGCCAGCACGCCGCCGATCCAGAACACCGCCAGGGTGTCGAGCACCATCAGCGCCAGCGCCGCCGCGACCAGCGGACCTTTGAGGTCGCGCGATTCGTCGAAGGCGTAGCGGATGTCGCTCACCGGCATGGCGACCTGGGGCTTGGCGATGGGCGTGAAGCTGGCATCGGCAGCGAGCAGATTGTGGGCGACAACGCCGTCCTCGCCGCCGTAGAGGCCGGGCGGGTTTTCGATCGTCACCGGCAGGCCGGCGCGGCCACTGGCAAGCGGCTTGGCATCAGGACCCGGCGCGCCGATACGGCCGTCGGCACCGATCATGCGGTAGGGGGCGAGCGACGCCGTCTGTCCCTCAGGGCCGGCAGCGATGTTGCCCTGATTGCGCGACATCTGCACGATCCGCCGCAGCATGTCGACGAAGGTGCCCGAAATGGGCAGGTTCGACCAAGTCGCGGCCGGGGTGATGTGGAACAGCACCACATTGCCCTTGTCTCGCCGTGCCCCGGTGACCAGCGGCGTGCCGTCGGCGAGGCTCGCCCACGTGCGGTCGACGATGTCGGGCGTCGGCTCGGCGAGCACCTGCCGGGACACCGTCACCTCGGAGGGCGGCGCCAGGTCGGCAAACGGGCCCTTTGCCGGAAACTCGGCGACCGGCTGCGGCGTCGTCCACGACAAGGCCCCGCCGAGCGATCGTTCGCCCAGCCGCAGCCGGACCGGCAGCAACTCCTCGTCGTTGCCGGCGGTGATCAGGTGGGAGCCGGCGAAGCGCACCAGCGTGCCTCCGTTCTTGACCCACTCGATCAGCTGGGCCCGCGCCCGCTCCGGAATGGTGCCGACATCGGCCATGACGATCATCGCCGGCTTCTGCTCGACGAGCTGCGGGATCGCCTCGGCAAGATCGGAGCTGCGCGGCTCGACCAGGTCGGCGAACGGCTCGAGCGCGCGGCGGATGTAGTAAAGTGGCGACAGCAGCGGCTGCGCCTGATCGGCCTCGGCCTGGGATAGAAGGCCGACGCGCCGCCGCTTGGCGCTTTCGTCGAGAACCCGGACGGCGGCGGCCTGCGGATTGTTGTCGAGCGCGACCGAAGCAAAGTCGTTGCGCAGCTCGAACGGCACTTTGACGATGCCGGTCGCGGTGGTGGCGCCGGGGCTGAAGCTCAAGCTGGCATCGGCGATGCGCCGGCCCTTGTCGTCATAGGCCCCGGCGGTGACCTCCGCGGGGCCGGCGCCGGGCGCGCGCACCGCCTTCAGCACGAAACCGTCGACCTCGTTCTCGGCCGACGTCAGGCCGGTCGCATCGAGACGATCCGGGACAGCCCAGACCAGGCTCTTGACGCCGCTGCCGAGCAGCACGGCAAACGCGTCGCGGTCGGCCGGAGTGGCGAGCCCGTCGGCAAGCACGGCGACGCTGGCGCCCGGCAGCGAAACCAGCGCCTGGGCCACGCGCAGATAGGTGGCACGGCGGTCGACGGGCACCGGGCGGGGCACCGCGGCCCGCAAGCGGTCCCGGGCGGCCGCCGCATCGAACGGGCCGATCTCGACGTTGGGCTTCTCGGCGGTGAAGGCCAGGATCACAGGGGCGTTGCCGGCATGGGCGTCGGCCAGGATGCGCTCGGCGGTGGCCACGCGGCGATCCCAATCCGGAGCGCTCGCCCAGCCATTGTCGATGACCAGCGCCAGCCCGGCACTGGCCGCCGGCAACGGTTCACGCGGATTGAAGATCGGCTCGGCCAGCGCCAGCACCACCAGGGCAGCCATGATCAGGCGCAGCAGGGTCAGCCACCATGGGCTTTGGTGCGGCGTCTCCTCGCGGCGCAGCACGCGCGCCAGGATCTTGAGCGGCGGAAACACTTCCGTCTGCGGCCGCGGCGGCGTCAGCCTGAGCAGCCACCAGATCACCGGCAGCGCCAACAGGCCCCACAGCACTGCAGGGAATCCGAACGACAGCGGCAGCCAGCTCAATGGCCGCCTCCCGGTCCGAAATCGGCCGTCATCGCCATGTGAACCCGAACCAGGGCCTCGGAGGCGAGCCGGTCGGTATGGTTCACCGTGTAGCTCCAGCCCAGACGCTTGGCCCATGCCGACAACGCCTCGCGTCGGGCGGCGTAGAGGGCGCGATAATCCTGGCTGAGCAATTCGGCGCGGCCGGCCGTCAGCTTCTCGCCGGTCTCCGGATCGCTGAACTCGGTGCGGCCCGCATAGGGAAAGCTCTCCTCGGCCGGGTCGGCGACCTCGACGAGATGAGCCCTCACGCCATGGCGTGAGAGCGCGTCGAGCCATTCCATCGTTTGTTCCACCGGATCGAGGAAATCACTGGCGATGACGATGTCGGAAAATCGGCGGATTCCGGACAGATCCGGCCGCGAAATCGGCTGAGCCGCTTGGGCGAGGTTGGCAGCCAGCCGCTCAGCTCCGTTGCGGGCGGTGAACGGATCGCTGAGACCGGGCCAGGCGATACGCTCGCCGCTGCGCGACAAAAGTTCGGCCAAGGCCAAGATCAGCACCAGCGCCCGCGATTCCTTGGATACGCGTGCAGCGGACGATTTGTACAGCATCGAAGCGGACGGATCGGCCCACAGCCAGACCGTGTGGGCCGCCTCCCATTCGAGATCGCGGACAAAGACATGATCGTCGCGGGCCGAGCGGCGCCAGTCGATGCGGGCCATCGTCTCGCCCTCGACATAAGGCCGGAATTGCCAGAAATTTTCGCCGATGCCGCGCTTGCGGCGCCCGTGCCAGCCGCCGATCACGGTGTTGACCACGCGCTTGGCTTCGACCAGCAGATCGGGCACCAGCGAGGCGCGCAGGCGCGCCCGCGCCAACGCATCGCGGGTCAGAACCGGAGCCGTCGCTTCGCCGATCCGCGCCATCAGCAGCCGATCCAGCGCACCTTTTTGCGCATCGGTCAGGCCCGCGCCCTGACCAGCCGGCCGATGACGTCGCGCACATTCATGCCTTCGGCGCGGGCCGCAAAGGTCAAGGCCATGCGGTGCTGCAGCACCGGCTCGGCGAGCGCATAGACATCGTCGACCGACGGCGCCAACCGGCCGTCGAACAGCGCGCGGGCACGGGCGCACAGCGTCAGCGCCTGGCTGGCGCGCGGCCCCGGCCCCCAGGCGACATGCTTGTCGGTATCGGCGTGGCCTTGCCCCGGCCGTGCGGCACGGACGAGATCGAGGATCGCCTCGACGACACTTTCCGGCACCGGCATGCGCCGGATCAGGTGCTGGATCTGGCGCAGGCGGTCGGCATCGAGCACGTTCTGAGCCTTGGCATCTTCCACCCCCGTCGTCTCCAGCAGAATGCGGCGCTCGGCCTCGAGCTCGGGGTAGAGGATGTCGATCTGCATCAGGAAACGGTCGAGCTGCGCCTCGGGCAGCGGATAGGTGCCTTCCTGCTCCAGCGGGTTCTGGGTGGCAAGAACGTGAAACGGCGCCGGCAGATCGTGGCGGACGCCGGCCACGGTGACATGATATTCCTGCATCGATTGCAGCAGCGCCGACTGGGTGCGCGGGCTGGCGCGATTGATCTCGTCGGCCATCAGCAGCTGGGCGAAGATCGGGCCCGGGATGAAGCGGAACGAGCGCTTGCCGGCTTCGGTCTGCTCCATCACCTCCGAGCCCAATATGTCGGACGGCATCAGGTCGGGGGTGAACTGGATCCGCCGGGAATCGAGCCCGAGCACGATGCCGAGCGTCTCCACCAGCTTGGTCTTGGCCAGGCCGGGAACGCCGACGAGCAGCGCATGGCCGCCGGCCAGCAAAGCCACCAGCGTGCGCTCGACGACATTCTCCTGGCCGAAAATCACCCGGCCGACGCCGTCGCGGACGCGCGAAATGTCGTCCAGCGCCCGTTCAGCCTCGGCGACCATCTCCTTGTCGCTGATCGGCTTTTCCTGAATGGCGATGCTCATTGAGCGGCTTCCTTCAACGCTTGGCCGCCCTGGCGCGCCGTGGTGGGGCGTGACGCGGACCTGCAGGTAAGCTTAAATCACGCAGATACCCTGACAATGGCAACAACAGTGACTATTTCGTGACCATGACAGAGAGGGTCGAGAGCTCAGCCGGGGCGATCAGCCGGGCCAGCGACAGCGCCGGATTGGCCGCGCTGATTGCCCGTGCGACCCGCGCCGGCAAAGGCCTGCCGCCGGTCGAGCGCTGGAATCCCGACTTCTGCGGCGACCTCGACATGGAAATCCGCGCGGACGGCTCGTGGATCTACCTGGGCACGCCGATCGGCCGGCCGGCCTTGGTCGAGCTGTTCTCGACGGTGCTGCGCAAGGACGCGGACGGCAGGACCTACCTCGTCACCCCGGTGGAGAAGGTCGGGATCCGGGTGGTCGATGCGCCGTTCATCGCGGTCGAGATGAACGCCGCGGGCAGGGGCGACGACCAGGTGCTTACCTTCCGCACCAATGTCGGCGACGTCGTCGAGGCAGGTCCCGGACATCCGCTGCGCTTTGCCGATGAGCCACGCACCGGAGGCATCAAGCCCTATCTGTTGGTCCGCGGCCGCCTCGAAGCCTTGCTGTCGCGGCCGGTGCTCTATGAGCTGGTCGACCGCGGCGAAGAGGTGGAGATCGACGGCACCACGATGTTCGGCGTGCGCTCGCATGGCGAGCTTTACGCGATGATGCCGGCCGACCGGTTGCGTGCGTTGAGCCTGTGAGCATCGACCCTGCGCTTATCCAGGACTTTTCGGCCGCCGAGTTCCGCCGGCGCGCCGGCCGCCACGCGCTGCCGCCGCGTTGCGACGACTATGGCGACCATCGGCTCAATCCCGACCTCACCGAGCTGATCGTGCGCCAGGGGCTGCGCGACGCGGCGGTGCTGGTCGGCGTCGTCGACCGCGGCCCGCAGGCGTCGGTGCTGTTGACCAAGCGCACCGAGGCGATGCGCAGCCATTCCGGCCAGATCGCCTTTCCGGGGGGCCGCATCGACCGGGACGATCTCTCCCCGCAGGCCGCCGCCTTGCGCGAGACGGCTGAGGAGGTCGGCATCGGTAGCGAGTTGATCGAACTCGTCGGCCGCTTGCCGGACTACGTCACCGGCAGCGGCTACCGCATTGTGCCGGTGCTCGGCATCATCCGGCCCGATTATCTGCTGACCATCAACGCCGACGAGGTGGACGATGCGTTCGAGGTGCCGCTGAGCTTCCTCATGAACGCGGCCAATCACCGCCGCGAAAGCCGCATCTGGAACGACCGCGAGCGCTTCTATTACACCATGCCGTTCGGCGACCGGTTCATCTGGGGCGTGACGGCGGGGATCATCCGCACGCTCTTCGAGAGGCTCTACGCGTGAGCGCTGAAGCGTCGATCGCCGGGGCCGAGTGGCTCGACGCTGCCGATCTCCAGCGCCTGCTGGCGACGCTCTCGGCCGACGGCGAAGCGGCACGGATTGCGGGTGGGGCGGTGCGCAATGCGCTGCTCAAGGCACCGGTCAGCGACGTCGACATCGCCACCACCAACCGCCCGGAAGCCACCGTCCGCAAGGCCGAGGCCGCCGGCTTCAAGGCCGTGCCGACGGGCATCGCCCACGGCACGATCACCGTGGTCGCACATGGCAAGCCTTACGAGGTGACCACCCTGCGCGCCGACGTCGACACCGATGGCCGCCGCGCCCGGGTGGTGTTCGGCCGCGACTGGGGCCAAGACGCCGAGCGCCGCGACTTCACCATCAATGCGCTCTATGCCGAGGCCGACGGAACGGTCATCGACCTGGTCGGCGGCCTCGACGACATTCGCCACCGCAATTTGCGCTTCATCGGCGATCCGGAACAGCGCATCCGGGAAGACTATCTGCGCATTCTGCGCTTCTTCCGCTTCTTTGCCTGGTACGGGCACGGCCGGCCGGATGCCGCCGGGCTCAAGGCCTGCGCACGTCTCAAGGAAGGGCTGGACCGGCTCTCGGCCGAGCGGGTCTGGGGCGAGCTCAAGAAGCTGCTCGGCGCTCCCGACCCGGCGCGCGCACTCTTGTGGATGCGCCAGACCAGCGTGCTGACGCGCATCCTGCCGGAAACGGAGAAGTGGGGGATCGACGCCATCCCTGGCCTGATCGCGGCGGAGCAGGGGCGCGCCTGGCCTGTGGACCCGCTGCTCAGGTTGGCGGCGATGCTGCCGCCCGACCCTGCACGCCTGGCGGGCCTATCGGCTCGGCTGCGGCTCTCCAAAGCGGAGGCCGACCGGCTGCACTTCTGGGCCAAGACCGGGCCTGTTCAACCCGAAACCGGCGCGGCGGATTGGCGGCGGCGGCTCTATCGCGACAACCGGCAAGGGCTGATCGATCACGCCCGCCTGGCCCTGGCCGGGGCGGCGGCGCAGGATCACGCGTCGCAGAAGACGAAAAGCTTGGATGGGCTGCTGGCCGATGCGGCAAGCTGGCGGCGGCCGCGGTTTCCTCTGCGCGGCAGCGATCTGGCCGGCCTCGGACTGAAACCCGGTCCGCGGGTCGGGAAATTGTTGGCGCGGCTGGAAGAGGAGTGGCTGGATTCGGGATTCACGCTCGACCGCGACGCGCTGCTCAGGCGCGCCGCGAAATCGCTCGGCTCACCCTAGGCCAAGTCTCGGAATATCTTTCCGGAGTTGATGTAAAACAAAGACTTGGAGGGGAGCGCTGATACGATGGAGCGTTGATCCCTTCTAGGCCGCGGCATTCCGGACGGGTTCGATCCTCGAACGGATGGCGTCGATCATGGTCTCGCGGATGATGGTTTCGCCGTGTGTCTGACGCAAGTGCTCGACCGCGCGCCGCATCACTTCGGCTTCTTCTTCGTGCCTGGTGTGCCAGGTGCAGCCGGGGACCAAAGTCCCGCATTGAAATTCCTTCATCGGGCTTCTCCTTCACGGTGGTCGCGAACGCCAGAATAACACGGAAGCTCCGGGGCGGTTGCATGAAAAGGGGCGGACCGCCGGCCCGCCCCCGTCACAAACGAATTATTTCATCAACTTGACCTGCTCGGCCGTACGGCTTCCCTTGCCGCTCTTCATATACGAGATCTGCACCTTGTCGCCGTCCTTCAGGCCGGGATCCTTGAAGTGCTTCGGCAGCTTGTAGGTCGTCCCGTCCGCCAGGGTGAGCATCATCGACTTGGCATTGTAAGCCTTGATGGTTCCCGTTGCCTGCTGCGCGGCAGCGAAGGCGAGGACTGACGTGGCAAGGAAGGCAGCGGTTGCTGCCGGAACGAGAAGCGTGCGCATCGGCGATCACTCCTGGAGTGCGCAAGCGGGGCAGTCGAAATTCCGCGCTCGCGGGTTCGGACCGTCTGGTTGCGTCGGGTCGCGGCCGATCCACGGCCGCCGGCGCTTCCCGGTCCTGCGGCAAGAGATAGACAGGCAGCACCGACCGGATATTAGACTAAAAAGAAAAATGCTCTGCCACGGGCCGCCACAATCCCAGGTGCTTTGTGGCGCGATGATGGAAGCGGGCGCTGCTACATAAAGCCGCAGGCCAGCCGCTTCTTCCGTCGCCGCAAGGGATCATTCCCACTTCACCTCGGGCGGCAGGCTCGACAGGATCGAATCGACATTGCCGCCTGTCTTCAGGCCGAAGATCGTGCCGCGGTCGTAAAGCAGGTTGAACTCGACATAGCGGCCGCGGCGAAGCAGCTGTTCCTCGCGCTCGGCGTCGGTCCAGTTGGTGTTGAGGTTCGATTTCACGATGTGCTGATAGACGACCAGGAAGGAGCGACCGACGTCCTGGGTGAAGCGGAAATCGGCCGCCCAGCCGCCCTTTTCCTCCGCCGAATGCAGCCAGTCGTAGAAGATTCCGCCGATGCCTCGCGGCTCGTTGCGGTGCGGCAGAAAGAAATACTCATCGCACCATTCCTTGAGGCGGGCGTAGTCGGCGACCGCGGCATTCTTGTCGCAGGCGAACTGCATGGCCTTGTGAAAGGCGCGGGTGTCGGGATCGGCGGCGGTGCGCCGGCGGTCGAGCATCGGCGTGAGATCGGCGCCGCCGCCGAACCATTGCCGCGCCGTCACCACCATGCGTGTGTTCATGTGAACGGCCGGGACATGCGGGTTCCACGGATGCGCGATCAGCGAGATGCCGCTCGCCCAGAACCGTGGGTCGTCGTCGGCGCCGGGCATCTGCTTGCGGAACTCGGGCGAGAATTCGCCGAACACCGTCGAGGTATGGACGCCGACTTTCTCGAACAGGCGGCCGCGCATCATCGCCATGATGCCGCCGCCGCCTTGCCCGTTGTCGCGCTGCCAGGGGGTTTGCTCGAACCGTCCGGGCGCCCACGATGCATGCGGACCGGTGACGCAATCCTCGAGTTCCTCGAGAGCCGCACAGATGCGGTCGCGCAACGCCTCGAACCAGGTGCGCGCCTGCAGCTTCTTGTCGTCGATGTCCGCCGGCAGGCCGGCGGGAATTCTCAGGGCGGTTCATGCGCCTTCTCCGCCATCCGGGCCCATGCGCGGTGGGCGCATGGGCACAATGGGACTCGTCTTTTCGGGAGGCGATCCCTAATCTGTTCATCCTACGGGTCAAGGAGTTCTTTCTTGCGTATCCCGCCAAGACCGCCGCTCGACGGCCTCAAGAAGAGGCTGGAGCGCGCCCGAGCGGAACAGGGCCGGTCGCCGCGCGATGGCTTCGTCCGCGAGACCTTCATCCTGCCGCGGACCGACGCCCGCAGGAAGGCCCGGGAATGGTTCGACCGCTGGCCCAAGCAGGCTTATTGGACCGAGATCGAAAGCTGGTCCGAGCGTCCGAACGACGTCATCGAGTTCACCATCCGCCGCCTGCCGACTGCGGACTGATCAGCGATAGGCGCTGCCGAGCTGGCGCAGGGCCTCGCCTGCGGCCATGGCCGCCGCCAGGGCGACGTTGAGGCTGCGGCCGCCGCCGGGCATCGGGATCAACACACGATGATCGGCGATCTCATGGACCGGGCCGGGCACGCCGGCCGATTCACGGCCGAACAGGAGAACGTCCCCGTCCCGATAGGCAAAATCGGTGTAGGCGCGCTGCGCCTGGGTCGTAAACAGGATGAGCCGCCGCGCGGCAGCAGCGCGCCACGCCGCGAAGGCGGCAAAATCGACATGGCGGCGAAGCACGACGCCGGCCAGGTAGTCCATCCCGGCGCGCCTCAGCGCCCGGTCCGACAGATCGAAGCCGGCCGGCTCGATGAGGTCGACGGTCAGGCCCAGGCAAGCCGCCATGCGCAGGATGGTGCCGGCATTGCCCGGGATCTCGGGTTGGTAGAGCGCCAGGTGGAGTTCGCTTGCCATCGGAAGTCCGGCGGGTGTGGCCGCCCGGCCACGCATTGGGCCAGGCGCAGAATTCTGCTGCCCCCAAGGTAGCCAGAACGTGCGAAATCGGCTATAGAGCCTGCCATCGTCAACCCGAACCTTGGAGGCGGGCATGAGAATGACTTTCTTTCCGATTTGCGCCTGCCGACCCGGCTGGCTCACGCCCTGACGGCGGTTTTCGGTTCGACGTTCCTTCCGACTTCCTGAAGCTTCATCGTTTCGATTCCCGCCGGATCTCGATCCCGGTTTTTCAAGGATTCGTTCGATGCGCTTCGTTCCCCAAGCTGGGGTGAAAGCTCCGCCCCGGCACCCCACCGATCCGCCGACCACGTCGCCGCGGCTGCCGCGCCCGTGCGCGTCATGGCTGTTCGATTTTCCTGGAGGACGCTTGCGAGGAGGCAGGCATGATTGACTATTCCAAGCACCCGTACCTGAAGAATCCTCAGGCCGGCCTCGGCGCCGTCCACGACAGCAAGCTGGCGGCCTGGGCCCTTTTCCTGGGCGAACAAGCGCCTGGTGCGCCGACACTGGGCTGCAGCGTCCGGCCGCATCGCGGGCAGCTGCCCGATGTCGACCCCGCCGCCGCGCTGCCGGTACCGCACCGGCCGTCGCCGCTGCGGCGCCTTGCGCACCGGCTGAAGTCACTCGCTTCGTCGAGGCCGCGGGTCGGCAATTCCGGCGAGCTCGCCTACATTGATGATGCGAGCAGGCTTGCTGCACGGGATGCGGCCGCCCAAATGATCGTGGTCGACCAGTTCCGCGCCACCTGAGGGTCGGCGCGGAACTCTTTTTTGCGAAAGTTGTGTTTCGACGATGTTCCGTTGGTTCGAAAAACGCCTTGAGCCGTTTCCTGCCGCCGAGCCGGTCGAGCCGCCGCGCACCCTGTTCGCGTTCTGCCTGCATTACAGCCGCGGCGCCTGGCCCTACATTGCGGCCGCAGCCCTGTTCAATACGGCGATTGCGCTGGCCGAAGTGACCATGTTCGGCTTTCTCGGCCACATCGTCGACTGGCTGTCGGCGCAAAACCGGGCGACCTTCCTGCAGACCGAAGGCTGGAAGCTGGCCGCGATGGGCTTTGTCGTCCTCGTAGCATTGCCCGGCGCGGTGTTCATCAGCTCGCTGCTTCACCAGCAGACGCTGATGGGCAACTACCCGATGCGGATCCGCTGGCAGGTGCACCGCTATCTGCTCAAGCAGTCGATGGCCTTCTATCAGGATGAGTTTGCCGGCCGCATCGCCACCAAGCTGATGCAGACGGCGCTGGCCGTGCGCGAATGCGTGATGAAGCTGATCGACGTCCTCAATTACGTGGTCGTCTATTTCCTCGGTGCGCTGGTCATCGTCGGTTCGTCCGACTGGCGGCTCGCCGCGCCGCTCGGGGTGTGGGTGCTCTGCTACATCGTGTTGCTGCGCTATTTCATCCCGCGCCTCGGCCGGGTCTCGGAGGAGCAGGCGGATGCCCGTTCGAGCATGACCGGGCGGATCGTCGACAGCTACACCAACATCCAGACGGTCAAGCTGTTCTCGCATGCGCGCCGCGAGGCCGGCTATGCGCGCGAGGGCATGAACTCGTTCCTCGACACCGTCTACCGGTCGATGCGGCTGGTGACCCAGCTCTATTTCGGCGTCTATCTGATCAATTCCTCGCTGCTGGTCTCGGTCGGAGCGCTGTCGATCTGGCTGTGGCTCAACGAGGCGGTCTCGATCGGCGCGGTCGCGGTGGTGATCGGCCTGGTGCTGCGCTTCTGGGGCATGTCGCAGTGGATCATGTGGGAGGTTTCGGCCCTGTTCGAGAACATCGGCACGGTCCAGGACGGCATTGGCTCGATCTCGCTGCCGCGGCTGGTGGAAGACCGGCCGGGCGCGGCAACGCTCGAGGTGCCGCGCGGCGAGATCACCTTCGATCATGTCGGCTTCCACTACGGCCGCAAGAGCGCGGTCATCGAAGACGTTTCGCTCACCGTGCGGCCGGGCGAGAAGGTCGGGCTGGTCGGCCGTTCCGGCGCCGGCAAGTCGACCTTGGTCAACCTGCTGCTGCGCTTCTACGACCTCGAGCAGGGCGAGATCCGGATCGACGGCCAGGACATTTCCAGGGTCACGCAGGAGAGCCTGCGGGCCGAGATCGGCATGGTCACCCAGGATACCTCGCTGCTGCACCGGTCGGTGCGCGAGAACATCCTCTATGGCCGGCCCGAGGCAAGCGAGAGCGAGCTGATCGAGGCGGCGCGGCGCGCCGCCGCGCTCGATTTCATCGCGACGCTCAGCGATCTCGCGGGCCGCAAGGGCTTCGAGGCGCATGTCGGCGAGCGCGGCGTAAAGCTGTCCGGCGGCCAGCGCCAGCGCATCGCCATTGCCCGGGTGATGCTCAAGGATGCGCCGATCCTGATCCTCGACGAGGCCACATCGGCGCTCGATTCGGAGGTCGAAGCCGCCATCCAGGAAAACCTCTATCGGTTGATGGAGGGCAAGACCGTGATCGCCATCGCCCACCGGCTGTCGACGATCGCGGCCATGGACCGGCTGGTGGTGATGGACAAGGGGCGGATCGTCGAGCAAGGCTCGCATGAGGCGCTGGTCGCCAAGCGCGGCCTCTATGCCCAGCTGTGGGCGCGGCAATCCGGCGGCTTCCTCGATCCGGAAACGGCGGCCGAGCCTGATCTTGCGGCCGAGTAGACGGCCACGGCGGCATGGCGGTAGGGGAATGGTGCGGAAAACCGATCTGCGCCCCCTATATGTGAGCAGCGTGCCGCGTCGCGGCAGGCGGCGCGGCCAACAAGGATCACCACCGGCGTGAACAGTTGCGGGAAATTGAAGCTTTGGCCCGATCGGGAGACGCCGGCGTGAGCGGCGAGGGCTTGCGCGACCGCGTCTGGCGGTCGGTCGAAGGCGCCATCGACCCGTTCCAGGACACCGACCGCGAAGTCCTGCCCGAGGACGCCTGGCGATTCATCCTCTATTTCGCCAACCAGGCGAAAGGCGCTTTCGCGCTGCTTCTGGTGGCGGGCGGGCTGGCCGGCGCCATCGATGCGGCGATGTACTGGTCGGTGGGCTGGCTGGTCGACCTGCTTGGCCGCTCGCAGCCGGCGACGCTGTTTGCCGATCACTGGCCGGCGCTGCTCGGCCTGCTGCTGCTCATTCTGGTGGTGCGCTCGGCGGTGATGGTCGGTTCGGCGGTGATCGAGCAGCAGCTGATCGTGCCGGGCTTCTATTCGATGGTGCGCTGGCAGGCGTTCCGGCGGGTGATCCAGCAGCACTACGGCTTCTACCAGAACGATTTCGCCGGCCGCATCGCTACCAAGATCATGCAGGGCGGCGAGGCCGTCGGCGACTTCATCGTCAACGTGCTGCAGACGATGTGGTCGTTCCTGACCTTCGTGGTGCTGGCGATTACCATCCTCGTCTCGCTCGACCCGCTGATGGGCCTGGTGGTGACGCTGTGGTTCGCCGGCTATGCGGCCATCGTCTACTTCCTGTTGCCGGAGATGCGCAGGGCCGGGCGCGAGACGGCCGATCAGCGCTCGGTGTTCAACGGCCGCCTGGTCGACGCGTTCACCAATATCGTCGCGGTCAAGCTGTTCGACAGCGGCCGGCGCGAGCATGCCTACATCCGCGACGGCCTGGAGAAATTTCTCGCCGCGGTGATCCGGCTGACCCGGGCGGTGACCACCGTGCGCTCGGCCGTCGCCGTGCTCAACGGCATCATGATGAGCGCGATCGCTTTGATCGCCATACTCAAATGGTCACATGGCGGCATCTCCACCGGCTCGATCGCCGCCGCCCTCGGCCTGGTCTTCCGCCTCAACCAGATGTCGGGCTGGATGATGTTCAACATCAACGGCCTGGTGCGCAACTATGCGACCGTGCAGGATGCCATGCGCACCATCTCGGTGGCGCCGTCGATCCGCGACGCGGCCGACGCCATCGTCCTGCCGCGGGCCGCCGGCGACATCCGCTTCGAGAACGTCTCGTTCCACTACGGCAAGGAAGGCGGGGTCATCGACGGCCTGTCGCTGCACATCCGGCCAGGCGAGCGGGTGGCCCTTGTCGGCCCCTCCGGCGCCGGCAAGACGACGATCGTCAACCTGATGCTCAGGCTCTTCGATGTCGAACAGGGCCGCATCCTGATCGACGGCCGCGATATTCGCGACCTGACCCAGGCCTCGCTGCGCGCCCAGTTCGGCGTCGTCAGCCAGGAGGCGATGCTGATGCACCGCTCGATCCGCGACAACATCGCCTATGGCCGCGAGAGCGCCAGCACCGCCGAGATCATCGACGCAGCCAAGCGCTCGGCCGCACACGATTTCATCGTCGATGTCGAGGACCCGCGCGGCCGCCGCGGCTATGAGGCCGAGGTCGGGGAGCGCGGCGTCAAGCTGTCCGGCGGCCAGCGCCAACGGATCGCGATTGCCCGGATGATGCTCAAGGATGCGCCGATCCTGGTGCTCGACGAGGCCACTTCGGCCCTCGATTCCGGCGTCGAGGCGGCGATCCAGGAGAACCTCTACCGGCTGATGCAAGGCAAGAGCGTGGTGGCGATTGCCCACCGGCTGTCGACGATCGCCGCACTTGACCGGCTGATCGTGCTCGACGCCGGCCGTATCGTGGAGGAGGGAACCCATCACGAGCTGATCGCGCGGGGCGGGCTCTATGCCGAGCTGTGGAAGCGCCAGTCGGGCGGCTTCCTGGCAAACTCGCTGGCGGCGGAGTAGCCCGGCCGTGCGCGTCGTCGAACTGCGGAGCCGGGAGGGCAGCCGATGAGCCTCAGGCGCCCCGGCGGGCAGGACTGGCAAGACGCCATGCGGCGCGGCATCAGCCCGATCGAGATCGAGATCGCGGCGGAAATGGCCTCCGCGCTCGGCCGCGCCGGCGACAAGGTCGAGCAGACGCTCGCGGCGCTCAAGGCGCATGCCGGCGGGCAGCCGGAACGCCCGGTGCTGGTCAAGGAGGCCGCCGAGGCCGTCTATGCCTACTTCATCCAGCGCGAAATCTGCGGTATGCGCCGCCACCAGGACGTCATCCGCGAATATGCCATCCCCAACGAGGTCCTGGTCCGGCTGGGTGCCAAATAGGGGGCGTCCCGGAGCGGGCGCAAACCTCGTCCGGGCAGCTTCGGAACCGGCCTGGTGCGGGGACCCCTGCAGGCCTCCTGCGGCGGCGAAACTACGCAGCGCTGCAACACCTTGCGACAATCTGCCGTCGGCCGCCTTGCGGTCTGGACAAGCCCCGGCTTCACGCATAAACCAGCCGTTGCCAGGGGAGCCTTGCCCGCCCCTTCCGCCATGCGCGAGCGGGCCGGTTGCGGCACATTGCAGCTCCTTCCGTCGGCGGCAGTAAGGCGAAAGGATCAGGTTCCCCGTGAGCGCAAACGAGACGATCGACCAGAGCCGCCGAGACTTCCTGTTCGTGGCAACCGGCATGGCGGCCGGAGTCGGTGCGGCGGCGGTCGCCTGGCCGTTCATCGATCAGATGCGGCCCGATGCTTCCACGCTTGCCGCGTCCTCGATCGAGGTCGATATCGGCTCGGTGACGGAGGGCATGTCGCTGACCGTCAAATGGCGCGGCAAGCCGGTGTTCATCCGCAATCGCACCGCCGACGAGGTCAAGGCCTCCCAGGACGTGCCGTTGACCGAACTCAAGGACCCGGTCGCCCGCAACGCCAATCTGCAGCTCGATGCCCCGGCGACCGACGTCGACCGTTCGGCCGGCCAGGGCAAGGAAAACTGGCTGGTGATGGTCGGCATCTGCACCCATCTCGGCTGCGTGCCGCTCGGTCAGCAGGGCGATTATGGCGGCTGGTTCTGCCCCTGCCACGGCTCGCAATACGACACCGCCGGGCGCATCCGCAAAGGCCCGGCTCCGGAGAACATGGCGATTCCGCCGTTTGCCTTCATTTCCGACACCAAGATCCGCATCGGCTGAGCAAGGAAGAGAAATCCCATGAGCGGTGGCCACTCGACCTATACGCCCAAGACGGGCATCGGGCGCTGGTTCGATGCCCGCATGCCGCTGCCGCGTCTGATCTATGATTCGTTCGTTTCCTACCCGGTGCCGCGCAACCTGAACTACGCCTACACCTTCGGCGGCATCCTCTCGATCATGTTGGTGGCGCAGATCCTGACCGGCGTCGTGCTCGCCATGCACTACGTGTCCGACACCTCGCTGGCTTTCCAGTCGGTCGAGAAGATCATGCGCGACGTCAACTCGGGCTGGCTGCTGCGCTATCTCCATTCCAACGGCGCCTCGATGTTCTTCGCCGCCGTCTACATCCATATCTTCCGCGGCCTCTATTACGGCTCCTACAAGGCACCGCGCGAGCTTTTGTGGATCCTCGGCTGCATCATCTATCTGCTGATGATGGCGACCGGCTTCATGGGCTACGTGCTGCCCTGGGGTCAGATGAGCGGCTGGGGCGCCACCGTGATCACCGGCTTCTTCACCGCCATCCCGCTGATCGGCGACTGGATCCAGCAGCTGCTGCTCGGCGGCTTCTCGGTCGACAATCCGACGCTCAACCGGTTCTTCTCGCTGCACTATCTGCTGCCGTTCATGATCGCCGGCGTCGTCGTCCTGCACGTCTGGGCGCTGCACGTCACCGGGCAGACCAATCCGACCGGAATCGAGGTCAAGTCGAAGACCGACACCGTGGCCTTCACGCCCTACGCCTCGGTGAAGGACGGCTTCGCCATGGTCGTGTTCCTGTTCGTGTTCGCCTATTTCGTCTTCTACATCCCCAATTATCTCGGCCACCCCGACAACTACACCACCTTCAATTCGCTGAAGACGCCGGCCCATATCGTGCCGGAATGGTACTTCCTGCCGTTCTACGCGATCCTGCGCGCCATCACCTTCAACATCGGGCCGATCAACTCGAAGCTCGGCGGCGTGCTTGCGATGTTCGGCGCCATCGCCATGCTGTTCCTGGTGCCTTGGCTGGACACCTCGAAGGTTCGTTCCGCCAGCTACCGGCCGACCTACCGGATCTTTTCTGGCTGTTCGCTGCCGATGCCGTCTTCCTCGGCTGGCTCGGATCGCGGCCGGCGGAAGGCTCCTATGTGGTGATGGCGCAGCTGGCGACGCTTTACTACTTCGCCTTTTTCCTGGTCATCATGCCGCTGCTCGGGCTGATCGAGACGCCGCGCAAGATGCCGAACTCGATCACCGAGGCGGTGCTCGAGAAGAACGGGCCGCGCCGGCGCCCGTCATCTCGCCGGTGCCCCGGCGGCACCCGATACGCACGGCTGAGCCAACCTTGAGAATCTGGAAGGACATGGTGCATATGAGGACGATTCTCGCTGGCCTTGCCGTTGCCGGGATGGTGGTGGCGATCGCCGGAGCCGGTGGCGCTGTTGCCCAGGAACAGGGACACAACGAGGCCGAGCCGACGCATTTCCCGATCAAGGAGCCGCAAGAGGAATCGTGGTCGTTCGCCGGTCCGCTGGGCCGCTACGACCGGGCGCAGCTGCAGCGCGGGCTGAAAGTCTACAAGGAGGTCTGCTCGGCCTGCCACTCGATGAACCTGGTCGCGTTCCGCTCGCTGGAGGACCTCGGCTATTCGGAGGCGCAGGTCAAAGCGCTGGCCGCGCAATATACGATCCCCGACGGGCCCGAATGGCGAAGGCGAGATGTTCGAGCGGCCGGGGATCCCGTCCGACCATTTCCCGCCGCCATTCCCCAACAAGGAGGCCGCCGCCGCCGCCAACAATGGCGCCGCACCGCCGGACTTCTCGCTGCTGGCCAAGGCGCGCGGTGTCGAGCGCGGGTTCCCCCGGTTCATCTTCGACATCTTTCTCCCAGTATGCCGAGGGTGGGCCGGACTATATCCACGCGCTGATTACCGGCTATGACCAGGAGCCGCCAGCCGGGATGCAGATCCCGGAGGGAACCCACTACAATCCCTATTTCATTGCCGGCAAGTCGCTGTCCATGCCCAAGCCGCTCTCCGACGACCAGGTGACCTACGACGACGGCGCGCCGCAAACGGTCGATCAATATTCCCGCGACGTGGCCGCGTTCATGATGTGGGCCGCCGAGCCGCATCTGGAGGCGCGCAAGCAAACCGGCTTCGCGGTGCTGGTGTTCCTGGTGCTGTTCGGCGCGCTCGTCTACCTGACCAAGCGCAAGATCTGGGCCGGCGTTCCGCATTGAGGTCCGTCCGGCGAAGCTGAAAATCGTAGGGCGCCGATCGGCGCCTTTTGTTTTTCATCCGGACGGAAAACCGGTATCCACTGTCCCTGGATTTGCTCTACTGCCAGGCTACCGGAGCCCGTGATAAGTCCTTCGCTGGAAGACACGCTTCTCGCCGCCATCCGCACCATTCCCGATTATCCGCGGCCGGGCATCCTGTTTCGCGACATCACCACGCTGCTCGGCAATGCCCGGGCGTTCCGCCGCGCCATCGACGAACTCGTCCATCCCTATGCCGGCCAGAAGATCGACAAGATCGCCGGCATCGAGGCGCGCGGCTTCATTCTCGGCGGCGCGGTCGCCCATCAGCTGTCCTCCGGCTTCATCCCGATCCGCAAGAAAGGCAAGCTGCCGCATGACACGGTGCGGGTCGCCTACAGCCTGGAATACGGGCTCGACGAGATGGAGATGCACCGCGATGCGGTCTCGCCCGGCGAGAAGGTGATCCTGATCGACGATCTGATCGCCACCGGCGGCACGGCCGAAGCCGCGGTCAAGCTGCT
This sequence comes from uncultured Alphaproteobacteria bacterium, assembly GCA_963791325.1. GTDB lineage: Bacteria > Pseudomonadota > Alphaproteobacteria > Rhizobiales > Rhizobiaceae > JBEVJK01. The sequence continues at coordinate 368,187 of CAWBRU010000005.1, forward strand.
GCGGCAGATGGGCGCGGAGATTCTTGCTGCCTGCTTCGTCATCGACCTGCCGGATCTCGGCGGCCGCGCTCGGCTGGAGGCGCTCGACGTTCCGGTGCGCACCCTGATCGGCTTCGAGGGCCACTGAGCATGATCCGGAAGAGTGGACAGCTGTTTCCACTTTTCCTGGAGTGGCTCTACCCGGTCTTGACCAATACCGCGCTTTCGAACTCCAGCACCTTGTCGCCGGCGGCATCGAACGCCTCAGAAACCATGGTCAGCAGCCGCCAGCCCGGGCGGGACGTGATCGGCCGGTGGTCGAACTCCGCGCCGGGTGAAGGTGATCGTCTCGCCGGCATAGACCGGCTTCAGCCATTTCAGGTTCTTGAAGCCAGGCGAGGGACCGAACTCCGGCTGCGGGCCTGGCCCGGTCCACCGTTCGGTCGGGGTGGCACAATTGTAGCGCATCCACATCGCCGCCGTGTGCCAGCCGGATGCGCAAAGGCGGCCGAACACGCTTTCCCTGGCTGCCGCCTCGTCGACATGAAACGGCTGCGGGTCGTATTTGCGGGCAAAGGCCTTGATCTCCTCGGCGCCGAAGCGATGGCTGCCGAGCGTGGTGGTCACGCCGATGCCGAAGAACTCGTCGAGCGTCACGACAACGCCTCACGGGTCAGGAACATGCCGGTGTTCTCGAGCTCGAGCACGGTCTCGCCGCGCTGGTTGGCGAGCTCGCTGCGGATCGTCACCAGACCGACCGTCGGCCGCGACTTCGACAGCCGCCGCCCGGTGACGGTGGACCTGCCCGTCAGCGGTATCGCCGGCCAGCACCGGCCGCTTCCACCTTACATATTCGAGCCCCGGCGATCCCTGCGAGCTCGAATTCGAGCAGGAAACCGTCGCACAGAAGCCGCATGAACATCGCGCAGGTATGCCAGCCGGAGGCCGACAGTCCGCCCAGGATGCTGGCTCTGCCGGCGGCTTCGTCGAGGTGCATCGGCTGCGGGTCGAACTCCTGGGCGAATTCGATGATCTCGTCGGGCAGGACCGTCTTCGACCCGAGCGCAATGACGCTGCCCTCGGTCAAATCATCGTAAGCCCACTTGGTCATGCCGGTGTTCCTTCGCCCGCGCTCAGAGCCGAGCCGCGGCGCTTGTCAAAGCCACCTATGAGAACAACGGCAGAACCGCCGAGATCACCATCAGAATCAGGGCGAACGGATATCCGAGGTGCCATCCCAGCTCCGGCATCACTTTGAAGTTCATGCCGTAGACGGAGGCGACCAGGGTCGGCGGCAGGAACACCACCGCCGCCACCGAGAAGATCTTGATGATGCCGTTCTGCTCGATGTTGATCATGCCGAGCGTGGCGTCGAGCAGGAAGGTCATCTTCTGCGACAGGAAGCTGGCATAGTCGCTGAGCGAGGCGACGTCGCGCGACACGGTCTTGACGCCGCGTGCGCACGCCGGTCGACTTGTCTTCCTTGAGCACTGCATTGCCGAAAAAGCCGGTCAGCCGCTGCAAGCTGATCAGGCTGTCCTGGATGTTGGAGATCAGCTCCTCCTTGCGGCCGATCTTGCGCAGGATCAGCTGGTAGTCGCGGCCGCGGCGCGACGCGTTGTTGGCGAGCGGATGGAAGATCTCCTCGGAGATCGTCGAGGATGTCGCGGCCGATCCGCTCCAGCACGTCGGCCAGGCGGTCGACGATCGCCTCGAGCAGCGTCGACCAGGATCGTCTCGCCCGAGGTGCAGCCGAGCGGCACCTTCTCGGCCCGCTGCGGCAAGACCTTGAACACCTGCGGCTCATGATAGCGGACGGTGACCAGCCGGTGGTTCGACAACACGAAACTGACCGGCGACATCACCGGCTTGTCGGTGTCGGTTTGCGAGGGCAGCGTAGCGGTCATCACGTTGGCGCCGCTTTCGGTGTAGAGACGGCTGGAGATCTCGATCTCCTCCATCTCCTCGCGGGTCGGCACGCCGACGCCCAGCCAGATCCTCGACGGTGCGCTCTTCCTCGGCAGTCGGATTGAGAAGATCGACCCACACCGCGCGATCGGCGGCCGCCCCCAGGTCATCGACCTGGCGCAGCAGATTGTTCTCCACGACGAAGGTCCTGATCATCGCCGCACTCCCTCGATCCGCGGGCGGCGTGGCCGACCGTCCCGCCGCTTAGCCTCGTTGTCGCCGGCGGGTCAAGCCGCCGCTTCGGCAATCACTGTTACGTGTTGAATTTGAACAGCAATATGTCACCGTCCTGGACGACATAGTCCTTGCCCTCGTCGCGGGCCTTGCCGGCCTCCTTGGCCGCGACTTCGCCGCCGAGGGTGACGAAGTCGTCGATAGGCGATGGTCTGGGCGCGGATGAAGCCGCGCTCGAAGTCGGTGTGGATGACGCCGGCGGCCTGCGGCGCCTTGGTGCCGCGACGCGATCGTCCAGGCGCGCGTTTCCTTCGGCCCGGCGGTGAAATAGGTGATCAGCTGGAGCAGCTCGTAGCCGGCGCGGATCAGCCGGTCGAGGCCCGGCTCCTCGAGGCCGAGCGATTCCAGGAACTCGTGCTGTTCGGCATCGGAGAGTTGGGCGAGCTCGGCTTCGATCGCGGCCGAAATGACCACCGTGCCGGCACCTTGCGCCGCAGCCATGTCTTCGACCGCCTCGCGAATGCGCATTGCCGGCGGCCGCATCGGCCTCGGCGACATTGCAGACATAGAGCACCGGATGCGAGGTGAGCAGGTTCAGTCCCTCGAGGATCGCGAGCTCTTCGACGGCAAGGCCGTCGAGCAGCAGCGCGCACCGGCTTGCCGGCCTTCAGCAGCTCGAGCGAGCGCTCCATCAGCGGCAGCCCTGCCAGCGCTTCCTTGTCCTTGCCGGCGGCGCGCTTGCGCAGCTGCAGGACGCGGCGCTCGAGGCTGTCGAGATCGGCCAGCATCAGCTCGGTTTCGACGGTCTCGGCATCGGCGACCGGGTCGATGCGACCTTCGACATGGGTGATGTCGTCATCCTCGAAGCAGCGCAGCACATGGACGATGGCGTCGACTTCGCGGATGTTGGCGAGGAACTGGTTGCCGAGGCCCTCGCCCTTGGAGGCGCCGCGCACCAGGCCGGCAATGTCGACGAAGGAGATGCGCGTCGGGATGATCTCCTTCGACTTGGCGATCGTGGCGATCGCCTGCAGCCGCGGATCGGGCACCGCGACCTCGCCGGTGTTCGGCTCGATGGTGCAGAACGGGTAGTTGGCCGCCTGCGCCGCCGCGGTGCGCGTCAGCGCGTTGAAGAGCGTCGACTTGCCGACATTCGGCAAACCGACGATGCCGCATTTGAAACCCATTCTACCCTGTTCCGATCAGATCCTGGCGCTGTTCACCGCCGCTTGTCGCCGAACAGACGCTTGAGCATCGCGGCCATCGGGCCGCTCTCCGGCAGCTTGGCGGCCGGCGCTTGCGGCCGGGCCTGGCGGATATGGCTTTGCCGCGGCGCAGCCGGCCGCGCGGCAGCAGCATCGGCCTCGGCCGCGTCCCGGGGCAGCGCCAAGGCAAGCTTGTTCATGAAGCCACTGTCGTCATCCTTGGCGAGCAGGGCGGCGTTGTCGGCAATCGCGTCGAGCACCGGTTCCAGCCACGCCCGGTCGGCCTTGACGAAATCGCTGAGCACATGGCCATGGACGAGCTCCTTGACCCCGGGGTGGCCGACCCCGATGCGCACCCGGCGATAGTCGGCGCCGACATGCTGGTCGAGCGAGCGGATGCCGTTATGGCCGCCGGCGCCGCCGCCGCGCTTGACCCGCACCTTGCCGGGCGCCAGGTCGATCTCGTCGTAGAACACGGTGAGATCGCGGGGTTCGAGCTTATAGAACCGCATGGCTTGGCCGACCGATTGCCCGGACAGGTTCATGAAGGTCTGCGGCTTGAGCAGCAGCACCTTCTCGCCGGCCAGCACGCCTTCGGCCAGCTCTCCCTGGAACTTTCGCGACCAGGCGGAAAAGCCATGGCGGCGGGCGATCGCATCCGCCGCCATGAAGCCGGCATTGTGCCGATTGTCGGCGTGCTTCGGGCCAGGATTGCCAAGACCTGCGAACAACAGCATGGCTGGGCGCTCCGGACCTCAAGCCGCAGGCTATTCCTCGGCCTTCTCCTCGGCCGGCGGTTCGACCGCAGGCGTCTCGCCAGCCTCGGTGGTCTCCGGCTTCATCGCCGAGGACCCGGCGATGGTGGCGATGGTGAAGTCGCGGTCCTGGATCACCGGACGCACGCCGGCCGGCAGGGCGACCGCCGAGATATGGACGGAATCGCCGATATCGGTGCCGGCAAGATCAATGGTGATGAAGTCGGGGATCGCGTTCGCCGGGCAATGGAACTCGACGTCGTGGCGCACGATGTTCAAGACGCCGCCGCGCTTCAAGCCGGGCGACTTGTCCTCGTTGACGAAATGGACGGGCACGTTGACGTTGACCTCGGTGTCCTTGCCGATGCGCAGGAAATCCACATGCATGGGAAAATCCCGCACCGGGTCGAGCTGAAAATCCTTGGGCAGGACCTGGATCTTCTTGCCGTCGACGTCGATCGTGGCGATGGTCGTCATGAAGCCGCCGCCATGGATCTTGTAGAACAGATCCTTGTACGGCAGGGCGATCGGCAGAGGGGGCTGCTTGTCGCCGTAAATTACTGCAGGCACTTTGCCGCTGCGGCGAACTGCACGGGCGGACCCCTTACCGACCTGTTCGCGCGCTTCGGCCTTGAGCTCGTAGGTATCCTGGCTCATGGCTGTTCCTTTCGGGTCATTGCTGGAGCACTTTCAGCCGCCGATCCCAAAACGGGCAGGCGCCGAAAATGTCGAAAGCCGCTTTTTCAGAAAAAGCGGCCTCCCCCGCGTTGCCTCCAAGGGTGTCTACGCGGGTGGCGGCTCTATAGCGGAGCTCCGGCGCAAGCGCAAGGTTCGGCGCCGCCGCGGTCAGTCGAACAGGCTGGACACCGACTCTTCGGTCGCGGTGCGGGAAATCGCCTCGCCGATCAGGTCGGCGATCGACACCACCCGGATGTTGTGGCCGTCGAGGACGCCCTGCGCCGGCTGGATGGAATCGGTGATCACCAGTTCCTGGAGTCGCGACCCGGTGATCCGGGCGATGGCGCCTCCCGACAGCACGCCATGGGTAATATAAGCGCTGACGCTGCTGGCCCCTTTCTCGAGCAAGGCGTCGGCGGCGTTGCACAGCGTGCCGCCGGAATCGACGATGTCGTCGACCAGCAGGCAGTCCTTGCCGCCGATGTCGCCGATGACATTCATCACCTCCGATTCGCCGGGGCGTTCGCGGCGCTTGTCGACGATGGCGAGCTGGGCGTCCAGGCGCTTGGCCAGCGCTCGGGCGCGCACCACGCCGCCGACATCCGGCGACACCACGATGAGATTGCCGGGCTGCCGGTACTTCGCCTTGACGTCGCGCGCCATCACCGGGATCGAGAACAGGTTGTCGGTCGGAATGTCGAAGAAGCCCTGGATCTGGCCGGCATGGAGATCGAGCGTCAGCACCCGGTTGGCGCCGGCCCGGGTGATCATGTTGGCGACCAGCTTGGCCGAGATCGGGGTGCGTCCCGAGGCGCGCCGATCCTGGCGCGCATAGCCGAAATAGGGGATCACCGCCGTGATGCGCCGCGCCGAGGAACGCATGAAGGCGTCCATCATGATCAGCAGCTCCATCAGATGATCGTTGGCCGGATACGACGTCGACTGCAGCACGAACACGTCCTCGCCGCGGACATTTTCCTGCACTTCGACGAAGATTTCCTGGTCTGCGAAGCGGCGGACGCTGGCCCGGCCGAGAGGGATGTTGAGATAGCGGGCTACCGCCTCGGCGAGCACTCGGTTGGAATTGCCTGCGAACAGCTTCATGCAGTTTTCCTGGCGCGCCACGAGCCCGGCTTCTGGATTCGGGCTTTTAGCGGCAATGGGCGCTATTGCAAGCGGCTGGCCGGGGAATCGCCATGTGAAGCTCTTAAAATCGCTGGATGTTGTTCGGCGGCTACAATGCGCTTCGTCAGCCCGAGCCGACCGCCAGCCAGGAGAGCAACTGGTCGACGGTCTGGTCGGCGATGGCCTGCATGGCGCTCGCCGGCACGGCGGCCCAGCCCTCGCCGCGGCCCCGCGTCGGCTGCTGGCCCTGAATGCGGTGCAAGCGGTTGCCGGCGGGGTCGAGCACGTCCCAGACATAGATGACCGTCGTCCCGGGCCCTTCCGTGATCGCCGAGAAATAGCCTTTGATGATGTGCGTCGCCGGACCGGTGCCGGCATCGGCGATGCCAAGACCCCGCGCCGACGCGCGCGCCTTGAGCTCGTCGGTGAGCGGCTGCGCAGCCGCCGGCGCAGCCCCGACCACCGGCGCGATCTCGATGCGCGCCGCCGCGGCCGCGCTGGCCATCTTTTGCGGGCTGGCTGCTCCCGCCTTGCCCTGCCCGACCGCGCCGGCCGATCCGCCCGACCCCGCGCCCTCGGAGAGGGCGATGGCGTTCGGATCGAGCGTCTGCTCGGTGCTGGTGCATGCCAGCAGAACCACCGCAAGCGCAACGAGCAGGATCCCGGTGGCAGGCCTTCGGATCATGTCGCTATGCCCGCTCCGGGCAAAGCGGCTCTATGTGGCCGGTCATTTCACGATCAAATCGAGACTGTGACGTGACAACGGTTTGGGCTGCCCGTCGGTGGTCAGATAGGTGCGGCCAAGCGTCATTGCCGTCTCGGTCTCCGAGTCCATGATCACCATGTGCGCAAACAGCGTCATGTCCGGCGCGATCGGCTGCGGATTGCCCTGGTAGAACATCGGCATATCCATCCAACTCGGGGTGAAGCGCGCGCCCAGCGAATAGCCGCAAGCATTGAGCCGGTGTTTGGTCAGCCCGTGCGTCTCCATCACCCGGGCGTGGGCATCGAACACCTCGCCGAACGTATTGCCGCTCACCATCACCTTCTCCACCGCAATCAGCGCATCGCGGGCCGCATCGTAGAGCTCCTGATGGCGCTTGGAGATGCGCCCGGTCAGCACGGTGCGCATCATCGCCGCGTGATAGTGGTGGAAGACGCCGGCCCATTCCAGCGTCAGCTGGTCGTTCTTGTTCAACTTGCGCCGCTCCCGCCTTATAGCGCACCAGAAGCGCATCGGGGCCCGAGCCGATGATGAACTCGTTGGCCGGATAATCGCCTCCGCCGATGAAGATCGCGCCCTGCATGGCGGCAAGGATGGCACCTTCATCGCCGCCCTGCTTGATGAGCGGCAGGGCCGCGTCGAGCGCATCGTCGGCCAGCGCTGCCGCCCTCTCGGCCTTTTTGATCTCGGCCGGGCTCTTGAACAGGCGCAGCCGTGAGACCAGGCCGGACGCGTCGGCGATCTGACCGAAGGTCTGCATCTGCTCGTCGAGCCGGCGGCCGTTGAACGCGGTCAGGCCATGGGTGTCGTATTCGATGCCGATGCGCGCGCCGAGCAGGTCCATCTCGTTGAGCAGATTGCGCAGTTCGAGCGCAGGATTGGCCCCTTCGCGGTCGGTCCAAACGACGATGTTGTCGATGGTCGAGGTCTGCCGCGCCTGGCGCAGGTCGGCCGAGCGGGCAAGCAGCACCATGGTGCCGTCCGCCTTCATCACCAGGCACTGAAAGAAGCAGAAGCCGAAGGTGTCGTAGCCGGTCAGCCAATACATGCTTTCCTGGGCGAACAAGAGGATCGCGTCGAGCTTCTTGTCGGCCATTTCGATCATCAGGCGGTCCCGGCGCGCATCGTATTCGGCGCGCTCGAAATGCAGGGCCATCAGCGTTCCTCCAGCACGATAGACGAAATCAGCCGGCCATAATCGGGCTCGCCGCGATGGGTGGCGCGCCGATACGAGAAGAACAGATCCTCCTCGGCATAGGTGCAGCGGTGAAGGGCACTGGCGCGAACGCCGCCACGGGCCAGGCGGTCGACCGTGTAGCGGTTGAGGTCGAACAGCCGATGGCCGGCTTTGCCCGAATGACGAAAGTAGGCGCCGTTTTCCGGGTCGTGATCGACAAACCGTTGGAAGAACTCCGGCCCGACTTCGTAATTGGGCTGGCTGATCGAAGGTCCGAGCACGGCGACGATACGGGCGCGCTCGGCGCCCAGGCCCTCCATCGCCGCGATCGTGCTTTCCAGCACGCCGGTGAGGGCGCCCTTCCAGCCGGCATGGGCGGCGCCGATTACCCCGGCCGCAGCGTCGGCGAGCAGCACCGGCCCGCAATCGGCGGCCGAGGCGGAGATGGCAAGTCCCGGCCGGTTGGTCACCAAGGCGTCTGCCCGCGGCCGCGGCCCTGGAAACGGGCCTTCGACCACCAGCGCGTCGGGCGAGTGGACCTGGTGCAGCGACAGCAGCCGGTCGGGGGCCACGCCCATCCAGGCGGCGGCCCGGCGCCGATTCTCGGCGACCTTGCCCGGATCGTCGGCCGAACCGGTGCCGGTGTTGAGGCCACGGTAGATGCCGTCGGAGACACCGCCGGCCCGGGTGAAGAAGGCATGGCGAATGCCGGCGTCGGCCATCGCCTCAAGCTCTGGGGACCGGAGGGGGTCCGGCTCGGATCGCTGAAGCATCTGCGGTCGTGTCGCGCCGGGCAAGGTCGCGCTGGCGCGCGCCGGTTGCCCGCTCCTCAAGAATATGGGAGGCGGACAGTGCGGCAGGCGAGGGGACGAAGTCAACCGGCATCAGCCGAAGCCCGGCAGAGCCAATCCGCGCGGACCGATGGCCAGCACCTTGAACAGTTCGCCCATCTCGCCGGCGCCCGCAAGTCGTTCGACCTCGCCGCGCAGCCGCTCGGCGAGCCCGCGGTCGCCGGCCGCGGCGAGACGCTCGGCGCGTTGCTTGAGCCCGAGCCGGGACAGGAATTGGCCCTGGGTGAGCAGCGCGGCGCCGAGGCCGTGAGCGCGTGCCACCGCCGCCAAAGCGGCGAAATCGACATGGGCGGTGAGGTCGGCGAGGCCGGGATTGGCGAGCGGGCCGTCGCGGCGGTGCTTGCGTACCGCCTGCAGGGTGTCGCCCAGCGCCGGCTCGGCATAGCCGTAGTCGATCACCAGGGCCGTACCCCCGGCCTCGGCCAGCCGCCCAGCCAGCTGCTGCATCAGCGCGCTGCGGGCCGGCGCGATCTCGGCGACGGCACCGTCCGGCGCCACCGCTGCGCCGGGCGGCAGCAAGGCGGGGTCCAGGCTGCCGGCGCCGGCGAGGAACGTGAGCGCGCCGGCCGCATCGCGTCCGACGCAGCGCTCCCGCCACGTCTCGCCCGCTCTCACATATTGCCGGATCGGAACGGCATCGAAGAGCTCGTTGGCGACCAGCAGCAGCGGCGCCTCCGGTACGGTCCCGAGTTCATCGTGCCAGAAAACGTCGGCTTCGGCGCCGGCCAGGGTTTCGCGCTGCACGGCGGCCAATCCGGAGCTGGTCTCGACGAGGTGCAGCGGCGCGCCGAGGAGCTGTGGCTCGAGTTGCCGCAACGTGCGCTGCAGATCCCTCATCAAGGTGCCGCGGCCCGGTCCGATCTCGACGATCGCCGGGTGGGGCGGCCGGCCAAGCGCGCGCCAGGCCGCGACCAGCCAGGCACCGATCAGCTCGCCGAACATCTGGCTGATCTCGGGGGCGGTGACGAAATCCCCGGTGCGGCCGAACGGATTGCGGCGCATGTAGTAGCCGGCCTGTGGATCGAACAGGCACAACGCCATGTAGTCCGCCACCGAGAGCGGCCCGCTGGAATCGATCAGCCGCAGGATCCGGCGTTTGAGCGGCGTCATGCCACCGCAGGTTTCCGGGAGCTGTTGCGCGCCGTCAGCATGGCCCACACCCCGAACAGCAGCATCGGGCTCGACAGCACCATGCCCATGGTCAGCCAGCCGCCGAACAGGTAGCCGAGCTGCGGATCTGGCTCGCGGAAAAACTCGACCAGGATGCGGGCCAGCCCATAGCCGAAGAGGAAGGCGCCGGCGATGAAGCCGGGCGCTTTCAGCTTGCGGAAGCCGTGCGTCAGGATCCGCAGCGCGACAAACAGAGCGACGCCCTCGAGGACCGCCTCGTAAAGCTGGCTGGGATGCCGCGGCAGCGGACCGCCGTTGGGGAAGAGCACGGCCCAGGGCACATCGCTCACCCGCCCCCACAGCTCCGAATTGACGAAATTGGCGCAGCGCACGAGCCCCAGCGCGATCGGCACGCCGGCGGCGATGACGTCGAACAGCGACCAGATCGGAATGCGCCGCGCGCGGGCGAAAAGGATCATCGCCAGCGTCGTGCCCAAGAACCCGCCGTGGAAGGACATGCCGCCCTGCCAGATCGCCACGATGTCGGCGGGATGCGCCAGATAGCGCTGCAGGTCATAGAACAGAACGTAGCCCAGCCGGCCGCCGAGGACGATGCCGAGGGCCGCCCAGAGCACGAAATCGTCGATGTCTTCCGGCTTCATCGGCGCCGTGTCGTTCGCCCATAGCCGCGGCGTGCGAATGAGCCGCTTGGCATACCACCAGCCGAACAGAATGCCGACGATGTAGCTGACGCCGTACCAATGGACGGCCAGCGGGCCGATCCGTACCATCACCGGATCGATGTCGGGAAAGGCGAGCGCCGCAAGCGGCAGAAGAGGTTGAGCAGTCACCACATCCGTCCTGTCGGCGGCGGACCATGCTTGACCGGCGGGCCTGGGTCAAGGCAGATCGGCAGGCCCCGGCAAGCAGCGAGGCGTCCGCCCCCTTGCATTGGGCCGGGTTCGCCCCTACGTCGTTTTTGCAGAGCAAGGATCCAGCCCATGAACACCGGACCCAATCGCATACTGGATGATTTCGCCAAGCTGTTCACCGATGCGGCCGGCGCTGCCCAGGGCGTACGCCGCGAGGTCGAAACGGCGCTGCGCGGCCAGGCCGAGCGCCTGCTGAACTCCATGGACGTGGTGCAGCGGGAGGAGTTCGAAGCCGTCCGGGCGCTGGCGCTGAAGGCGCTCGAGGAGAACAAGAGCCTTGCCGAGCGGGTGGCCGCCCTCGAAGCCGGGGGTTCCGGCGCCAGCGCAACCGATACCTCCGAGGGTCCGGATGCAGCGGCCAGGCGCGGGCCGCGGACCTCGCCGAAAAAATAGTTGGGTCGACTTTTCCACAAGCGGCGACTGGAAAACCCCTTTTGGCGTGAATCCTTTACCGCTTCCGTGCGACAGTCTGCGGCTGGAGATGTCCACATCCCCGGGCCGCCGGAGCAAAAAAGGGCTGGCGTCGCGACTCGGCATCAATAGACTGAATTTGTTGCATGATTCGGGAATGGATCAGGGCCTGACCAGATCTGGCGGCGGCTTTCGCCGCGCAGGAGAAGGGCTGCCCGGAAAGATCCCGCGCTCATCCGGAACGCTTCTCCGGCGTTCCAAAACGACAGAAAGCATCTGCATGGAACTTCTCGAGATCGAACTCGCTCGCGACTGCCATCCGGTCGACGTGATCGAGCAAGTCGCACATGACAATGCCTGGTCGTTCGAGCGGACCGGCGACGATGAGATCACCATTGCGGTGGCCGGCGCCTGGACCGATTACCAGGTGTCCATCTCCTGGATGGAAGATTTCGAGGCTCTGCATCTTGCCTGCGCCTTCGACGTCAAGGTCCCGGATCAGCGCACGCTCGAGGTCACTCGGCTGCTGTCGCTCATCAATGAGCAGATGCTGTTCGGCCATTTCGACCTGTGGGAGCAGGAGGGCGCCATCATGTTCCGCCAATCGCTCTTGCTTGCCGGCGGCGCCGACCCGACCAGCCAACAGGTCGAGGTGCTGCTGTCGAGCGCGCTCGAAGCCTGCGAATGCTATTTCCCGGCGTTTCAGTTCGTGGTCTGGTCCGGCACCTCGGCCAAGGAGGCGCTGGCCGGTGTGCTGTTCGAAACCTCCGGCACGGCCTGAGCGGGGGCGCGGTGTCGGGCGGCGGCGCGGCCAAGGCGGAGATCAGCTTCGCCGATTTCGACCGGGTCGATGTCCGGGCCGGGACGATCGTCGCAGCCGACCCGTTTCCGGAGGCCCGCAAGCCGGCGATCAAGCTCAGGATCGATTTCGGGCCCGACATCGGGGTGAAGCGCTCGTCCGCGCAGATCACCAAATACTATGATCCCGCGGCCCTTGTCGGGCGGCAGGTGATCGCGGTCGTCAACTTTCCGCCGCGCCAGATCGGCAAGTTCCTCTCGGAAGTGCTGACGCTCGGCCTGCCCGACGAAGAGGGCGCCGTCGTGCTTGCCGCGGTGGACCGCAAGGTTCCGGACGGCGGCCGGCTGTTCTAGGCAACGCGCCGCTTCCGGCCCCTTGACCTTCCGGCCGCGGGAATCCCTATCTGCAGTCGGACACGGAGCCCGCCCGGAGAGTCTCGACCATGCCTGCCGATCGTCACGGCGCCTCGGCCCATCACGGCCATGATCACCATCACGCCCCCGCGGCGGACCCGGAGGGGCCGGCCCGCGACCCGGTCTGCGGAATGCTGGTGGATCCGGCCGCCGGCAAGCCCAGCCTCGCGCATGGCGGCGTGCTCTATCATTTCTGCTCGGCCGGCTGCCGGGCGAAGTTCGCAGCCCAGCCGGAGCGCTATCTGGAGCCGCAGGCGGCCGCGGCAGCGCCGGCGCCTGCAGGGACGCGCTACACCTGCCCGATGCACCCGGATGTGGTGCGTGACCGGCCCGGATCATGCCCGATCTGCGGCATGGCGCTCGAACCCATGGACCCGCGCTCGGCCGCCGAAGGACCCAACCCGGAACTGATCGATTTCAGCCGCAGGTTTTGGCTCAGCGGCGCGCTTGCCTTGCCGCTGCTGCTGATCGCAATGGCGCCGATGGCCGGTTGGGCGCTCACCGGCGGGCCGAGCCTGCGCTGGCTGGAATTCGTGCTGGCCTCGCCGGTGGTGCTGTGGGCGGCCTTGCCGTTCTTCCGGCGCGGCCGGGACTCGCTGGTTAACCGCAGTCCCAACATGTGGACGCTGATCAGCCTCGGGGTCGGCGTCGCCTATCTCTACAGCGTCGTCGCCTTGCTCTTTCCCGGACTGGTGCCGCATGAGGCCGGCGGTCATGGACCGGCGCCGCCGCTCTATTTCGAGGCAGCGGCGGTGATCGTGGCGCTGGTCCTGCTTGGCCAGGTGCTCGAGCTTCGCGCCCGCGAGCGTACCGGGTCGGCGATCCGCGCGTTGCTGGACCTTGCGCCGAAACTGGCGCGGCGGCTCGATGCCGCCGGTGCCGAGCGCGACGTGCCGCTGGACGAGGTGGCGCTCGGCGACCGCCTGCGGGTGCGTCCCGGAGAGGCGGTGCCGGTCGACGGGGTGGTCGAAGAGGGCCGTTCCGCAGTCGATGAATCGATGCTGACCGGAGAGCCGATGCCGGTCGAGAAGGGGCCCGGCGATCGGCTGACCGGCGGCACCCTCAACGCACAAGGCAGCCTGGTCATGCGGGCCGAGCGGGTCGGCGCGGCAACCACGCTGGCGCAAATCGTCGCCATGGTGGCCAAGGCCCAGCGCAGCCGGGCGCCGATCCAGAGCCTGGCCGATCGGGTTTCGGCCGTGTTCGTGCCGGTGGTGGTGATGATCGCCGCTCTCGCCTTCCTCTGCTGGCTGCTGCTCGGGCCGGAGCCACGGCTGGCCTATGCCCTGCTGGCGGCCGTTTCGGTCCTGATCATCGCCTGCCCCTGCGCCTTGGGGCTGGCCACGCCGATGTCGGTCATGACGGCCACCGGCCGGGCCGCCCAGGCCGGCGTCCTGGTGCGCGATGCCGAAGCCTTGCAGCGCTTTGCCGATGCCGACACGCTGCTCATAGACAAGACCGGCACCCTGACCGAAGGGCGGCCCGCGCTGACCGAGATCTCCCTGCTCGCCGCCTTCGAGGAGGGCACCGTGCTTCAACTCGCCGCGTCGCTCGAGCGCGGCTCGGAGCATCCGCTGGGTGCCGCGATCGTCGCGGACGCCGAGCGTCGGGGGCTGACGCTCACCGCTCCTGCTGCGTTCGAGGCGATTTCCGGCCAGGGCGTGCGCGGCAGCGTCGCAGGCCGCGACGTGGCGCTCGGCAATGCCGCGCTGATGCAAGCGCTCGGTCTCGACCCCGACGCGCTTGCCGAACCGGTCGCGGCGCTGCGGCAGCGCGGCCGCACCGTCCTGTTCGCCGCCGTCGATGGGCGCCTGGCTGGATTGCTGGCGCTGGCCGATCCGGTGAAGCCGGGCGCGGCGGCAGCGCTGGGGGCCCTGCGCGCGAGCGGCTTCAGAATCGTCATGGCCAGCGGCGACGACCCCGCGACGGCGGCGACCGTGGCTGCCGAGGTCGGCGTCGGCGAGGTCCATGCCGGGCTCTCGCCGTCGGGCAAGTTGGCGCTGGTCGGCGACTTGCGGCGAAGCGGCGCGGTCGTCGCCATGGCCGGCGACGGGATCAACGACGCGCCGGCGCTCAGCGCTGCCGATGTCGGCATCGCCATGGGCACGGGCGCCGATGTGGCGCTGGAAAGCGCCGGCATCACCCTGCTCAAGGGCGATCTCGGCGGCCTGATCCGGGCGCGCAGGCTGGCGCTGGCCACGATGGCCAACATCAGGCAGAACCTGTTCTTCGCCTTCCTCTACAACGCGCTCGGGGTGCCGTTGGCTGCAGGCATTCTCTATCCGGCATTCGGCGTCCTGCTGTCGCCGATGCTGGCGGCGCTGGCGATGAGCCTTTCGTCGGTCTCGGTGATCGCCAATGCGTTGCGGCTGCGCGGGCTGCCGCTCGACGGACGGGTTTGAGGCGGCGCACCCTCGGGTCCGCCGCCCGGCCCGGCGAAGCCGTATGGTCAGGCGGTCTTGTTCATGCTGCTCATGATGGCGCCGACGATGGCGGTCAGGATCGCCCCGCCGCCCGCGCCGCCGATCACGTTGGTCAGGATGCCGTTCATCGCCCCGGCGGCAGCCGCCGGATCGACGCCCATCAAGCTGCCCAGGATGGCGCCGCCGCCAAGACCGCCGATCGCGCCGCTGAGAATCTTGGCGACCTGTCCCATCGCCGCATGCCTGAAGGCGGCGCCGACGGCTTCGCCGCCGATGACGCCGGTGATGATCTGGATGATGAATGGAACAAGGCTTTCCATGATAGCCGATCCCTCTCGAAGCAGCCGATTTGCTCTATCGACCTCCCGCAAACGAGAGCCCAAATAAGGTCAAAGTCAAATCAACAGGTAAAAGAAGGTTAACGGTGCCAGCGCCGAGGCGCCGGCACTCGTCTGGAAAGATATCTATTCAGCAGCTACTGCATGAGTCGGCTGAACTGCAGCTGTGTAGTCATGCATGAGCGTGCGGCAGATCTCGCCGACCTCGAAACGGTAGGGGCCGACCTCCGCCACGGGCGTCACCTCGGCAGCCGTGCCGGTGAGGAAGCATTGCTCGAAGCTTTCCAACTCATCGGGCATGATCGCCCGTTCGATCACCTCGAGGCCGCGCCGGCGGGCCAGATCGACGACCGTGCGGCGGGTAATGCCGTCGAGGAAACAGTCGGGCTTCGGCGTGTGCAGCCTGCCGTCCTTGACGAAGAACACGTTGGCGCCGGTGGCCTCGGCGACCTGGCCGCGCCAGTCGAACATCAACGCATCCGCATATCCCTTGGCCTCGGCGGCATGCTTGGACAGCGTGCAGATCATATAGAGGCCGGCGGCCTTGGCTTTCGACGGCGCCGTCCGCGGATCGGGTCGGCGATATTCGGCGATGTCGAGCCGGATGCCTTTGAGCCGCTGTGCCGGGTCGAAATAGCTCGGCCATTGCCAGATCGCGATCGCGCAATTGATCCGGTTGTGCTGAGCCGAGACGCCCATCTGCTCGCTGCCGCGCCAGGCGATCGGGCGGACATAGGCGTCGACAAAACCCTGTTTCTTGAGCAGCGCCCGGCAGGCTTCGTCGATTTCGGCGACGCTGTAAGGGATGGTAAAGCCCAGGATCCTTGCCGATTCGTGCAGCCGCTCGGTATGCTCGGTCAGCTTGAAGACCTCACCGCCATAAGCGCGTTCGCCCTCGAATACCGCACTGGCATAGTGCAGCCCATGGGTCAGCACGTGAATCTTGGCGTCCGCCCATTTGACGAATTCGCCGTTGATCCAGATAAAGCCGTCGAGCTGGTCGAAGGGAACGGATGCCATGCTTTCCTCCGGCGGGCTGCCGCCCGTCCTGTGTTTTTATTTCGGGGCGACCCTGGGGCAGCCTTTTTTCACCCGAGGGCCGATGGTAGGCGGCAACGGTCAAGAAGGCAAATTGCACGAAGTTCCGGAAAAACAACGACAGCTTGCCTTTTCGGTCGCAATCCGCCGAAAAGATTGGCAAAAATTATCAGCGCTTCGGAAATATGTCAACATGACTGACATAAATTCCAGCAATGCAGGAACACCCTATGGCCGACCGATCCGCCCTCGCCAAACCGATCAAGACGGCGCTCACCGTCGAGGACGGCATCGATTTCAGACTGATCGAGCTGTTGTTCTTTGCCTATCGGGATTTCACCTCCGACCCGGATCAGATCCTCTCCGCCTACGGCTTCGGCCGCGCCCATCACCGGGTGCTCCACTTCGTCAACCGGATGCCGGGGCTGACGGTGGCCGAGCTGCTCGACGTCCTGAAGATCACCAAGCAATCGCTCGCCCGGGTGCTGAAGCAGCTGCTCGATGCCGGCTACATTATCCAGGTTCAGGGGCCGCGCGATCGCCGGCAGCGCGAGCTTTACCCGACAACGAAAGGGCGTACACTGGCGCTTGACCTGGCGCGGCCACAGTCACGCCGCATCCGCGGGGCATTGCGGGACTCTGCGCCCGAGGACCGCCGCGCGGTCGAGCGCTTCCTCGAAGCGATGGTCGATCCGGAGCTCAGGGCGCAGATCGACAATCTGCCGGGCGGCGGCGAGGCCGGGGAAACATCAGTTGGGAGGTTCTAGGCAATGAGCGAGAACCACGCTGTTCCGAGCGATGATGCGCCGCATCTGCTGGTGGTCGACGACGACACCCGCATCCGCAACCTGCTGAAGCAATTTCTCACCGAGCATGGCTTCCGCGTCACCGTGGCCGGCACCGCCGACGAGGCGCGGCGCAAGCTGGCCGGGCTCGATTTCGACCTGATCGTGCTCGACGTGATGATGCCCGGCGAGAGCGGCATCGACCTCACCAAGGCTCTGCGCATCGAGAAAGACGTGCCGATCCTGATGCTGACGGCACTGTCGGAGACCGACAGCCGCATCACCGGGCTCGAGGCCGGCGCCGACGACTACCTGCCCAAGCCTTTCGATCCGCGCGAGCTGATCCTGCGCATCAACAATATCCTGCGCCGCGGCGGCCCGCAGATGACCCCCAAGGTCGAACAGATCGTGTTCGGTCCCTACACCTTCCAGATCGCGCGGCGCGAGCTCAAGAAAGGCGGCGAGCCGCTGAAGCTCACCGACCGCGAGCAGGAGATCCTGGCGATTTTTGCCGAGCGGGCCGGAGAAACGATCCCGCGGCACGAGCTGGTTGCCGGCGAATCCGACGTCGGCGAGCGCACCATCGACGTGCAGATCAACCGCCTGCGCCGCAAGATCGAGCGCGATCCGTCGAATCCGGTCTGGCTGCAGACGGTGCGCGGCATCGGCTACCGGCTGAGCGTCGAATAGCGCTCAGATCTCGCGCAGGATCTGTTCGTAGAGCAGCTCGGCGGCCGGCGACAAAGCCCGGTCGCGCAGCTTGATCAGGCTATAGGGCTGGACGTTGATATCGAATGCGATCGGCAGGATGTCGATGGCGCCGGCGAGGCCCGAGCGGCTGTTGACGAAGCGGGCGACATCGATGGCCACGGGCGCGATCGCGTCTGACTGGGCGACCATGACCAGGGTCAGAAGCAGCGAACTCGTATTCAGGATGCGGTCGGGCAGCCGCGCCCCCTGACTGACGAAGATGCCTTCCACGGTTTGTCTGAGCAGCGACCCGGCCGGCTGAAATACCCAGTCGAAATGGCTGAGCTGGTCGAGCTCGACCTTCTTGCCGGTCGACAGCGGGTGACCGCGCCGGGCAATCAGGCAAGCCTTCTCGACGCCGATCAGGCGGCTCTCGAACAGCCGCGGGTTGAGGTCGTCGGGGATCCGGCCGACGACGAAATCGTGGCGCGAGGCCAACAGCTCGCGCGCCAGCACGGCGCTGGTTTCGACCTGGACGTTGATCTCGACACGCGGAAAGCGGCGCCGGATGGTGCGGATCGCCGGCACCGCCAGCTGGATGGCCGGCGCAGTCACCGCGCCGAGGAACACGGAACCGCCCTTGCCCTGCTTCAGGTCGGAGATCTCGCGGTCGACCTCGCGCATTTCGAGCAGGATCGTACGGGCCCGGCGGGCGAGTGCGGCACCGTAGGGGGTAAGCCGGATGCCGCGCGGCAGCCGCTCGCAGATCGGCACGCCGAGGATGTCCTCGATCTCGGCGATCATCCGCGACGCCGCCGGCTGGGAGATATTCATGGCCTGCGCCGCCGCCCTGATCTGGACGTGCTCCTCCAGCGTTGCCACCAGCCGCATATGGCGCAGCTTCAGCCCGCTGCGCAGCAGGCCGTCTTCATCCTCGTCATACCGCTGCGTCAGCACGGCGATCGGTTCGGCCATTTTTTTCGTCTTTCGTAGAAAATCCAAGAGCTTCGCCAGAAACATACCATTTCTGGTATAGGAGATGGCGGAAATTGCATTTGACAGGTATAGCGCTTTGTCCTCAACGTCTCGGTGTCGCGCCTGTGGTAGAAGCGAGCACGCTTGGCGCGTCGAAATGGGAGGCTGCCGAACCTGAATGGCTGCATGTGGGCCCGCGACGCGGGCCGCAGGCCGATTGTCGCGGCGCTCGATTGCTCACAAGGGAGAGACACACGTGAAACTCATGAAAACCTTCGTCGGCGCCGCCCTGGCGCTCGGCCTGGCGGCGACGTCGTTCGGCGCCAGCGCCCAGGACAAGGGACTGATCGGCATCGCGATGCCGACCAAGTCGTCCCTTCGCTGGATCAGCGACGGTGACAGCCTGAAGAAGTCGCTGGAGGAAAAGGGCTATACGGTCGACCTGCAATATGCCGAGGACGACATTCCGAACCAGCTCGCCCAGATCGAGAATATGGTGACCAAAGGGGCGAAGGTGCTGGTGGTCGCTTCGATCGACGGAACCACTCTGTCGGACGTCCTTGCCAAGGCGCATGAGAGCGGCGCCAGCGTGGTCGCCTACGACCGCCTGATCCGCCAGAGCCCGAACGTCGACTATTACACCACCTTCGACAACTTCAAGGTGGGTGTGCTGCAGGCCGATTCCCTGGTCCAGGGCCTCAAGGAACGCTTCCCCGACCAGAAGCCGTGGAACGTCGAACTGTTCGGCGGCTCGCCCGACGACAACAACGCCTTCTTCTTCTACAACGGCGCCATGTCCGTTCTGCAGCCGCTGATCGACAGCGGCGATATCGTCATCAAGTCCGGCCAGATGGGCATGGAGAAGGTCGGCACGCTGCGCTGGGACGCGGCCGTCGCTCAGGCCCGCATGGACAACATCCTGTCGGCGAACTACTCGGACGGCAGCCGCGTGCATGCGGTGCTGGCACCCTATGACGGGCTGTCGCGCGGCATCATCTCGTCGCTGCGCGGCGTCGGCTACGGCACCGCCGACCAGCCTTGGCCGATCATCTCGGGCCAGGACGCCGAGACGCCGTCGATCAAGGCGATCATCGCCGGCGAGCAATATTCGACGGTGTTCAAGGACACCCGCGAGCTCGCCAAGGTGACCGCCGATATGGTCGATACAATCCTCGCCGGCGGCAAGCCCGAGGTCAACGACACCAAGACCTATGAGAACGGCGTCAAGGTCGTGCCCTCGCACCTGCTGACGCCGGTGTCGGTCGACAAGTCGAACTACGAGAAGATCGTCGTCGACTCCGGCTACATCAAGGCCGACGACCTGAAGTAAGCGTCGCGACGAGGCCTTCGCCCGCTCGGGCGCAGGCCTCTGCGAGCGGCCGCTCCCGCCCGCGGCGGGAAGCGGCTTTGGCCGCAGCGCCGGCAGCGCGGACATTCCGATTTCCTTCCCGGCGAGAATGCGGCAAGATCGGGCGCCTGTCTGAGGTTCGAGTTCGGATCATGGCCGATACCATTTTGGAAATGCGCGACATCACCAAGGTCTTTCCGGGTGTGAAGGCGCTCTCCAACGTCAACCTCAATGTCCGCACCGGCGAAATCCATGCCGTCGTCGGCGAGAACGGCGCCGGCAAGTCGACGCTGATGAAGGTGCTGTCGGGCGTCTATCCCTACGGCACCTACAGCGGCGACATCCATTTCGAAGGCAAGGAGTGCCGGTTCACCGGCATCCACGACAGCGAGCGGCTCGGCATCGTCATCATCCACCAGGAACTGGCGCTGGTGCCGCTCCTGTCGATCGCGGAGAACATCTTTCTCGGCAACGAGCAGACCCGCTTCGGGGTGATCGACTGGAACAGGGCCAAACGCCGCGCCGCCGAGCTGTTGCGCAAGGTCGGGCTGAGCGAGGATCCCGACACGCTGATCACCGACATCGGCACCGGCAAGCAGCAGCTGGTCGAGATCGCCAAGGCGCTGGCCAAGGACGTGAAGCTTCTGATCCTCGACGAGCCGACCGCCAGCCTGTCGGAAAAGGACAGCCACGCGCTGCTCGACCTCTTGCTCGAGTTCAAGCGGCAGGGCATGACCGCGATCCTGATCTCGCACAAGCTGAACGAGGTGAAGAAGGTCGCCGACCGGGTGACCGTCATCCGTGACGGGCAGACCATCGAGACCATGGACCGCGGGGCCGTCACCGAGGACCGCATCATCACCTCGATGGTCGGCCGCACCATGGAGAACCGCTACCCGGCCCGGACGCCGAACATCGGCGAGACGATCTTCGAGGTGAGGAACTGGGTGGTCCATCATCCGCTCCACCCCGACCGGCAGGTGATCAAGGGCATCAACCTCTCGGTGCGCAAGGGCGAGGTGGTCGGCATTGCCGGGCTGATGGGTGCCGGGCGCACCGAGTTCGCCATGAGCGTGTTCGGCCGCACCTACGGGGTGAACGTCAGCGGCGAGGTCTTTCTGCACGGCAAGAAGGCCGACACCTCCAACGTCGACAAGGCGGTGGCCGCCGGCCTCGCCTATGCCACGGAGGACCGCAAGGTCTACGGGCTCAATCTGATCGACCACATCAAGCACAACGTCACCATCGCCAATCTGCCGGCGGTGTCGAAGACCGGCGTCATCGACGACATCGCCGAGCTCAAGGTCGCCAACGAGTACCGCCGCAAGACCAACATCCGCTCTTCCAGCGTCTACCAGATCACCGGCAACCTCTCCGGCGGCAACCAGCAGAAGGTGGTGCTGTCGAAGTGGCTGTTCGCCAATCCCGAGGTGCTGATCCTCGACGAGCCCACCCGCGGCATCGATGTCGGCGCCAAGTACGAAATCTATACGATCATCAACAAGCTGGCGGAGGAGGGCCGCGGCATCCTGGTCATCTCCTCCGAAATGCCGGAGCTGCTCGGCATCTGCGACCGCATCTATGTTCTCAACGAAGGCCGCATCGTCGGCGAGCTCGCAGCCCATGAGGCGAGCCAGGAGAAGATCATGCGGGCGATCGTCCGCGGGGAGGAAAGGGTCGCATCATGAGCACCGAGACCACCGCCGTCACCCTCAATCCGGCCAAGGCCTCCGCCCAGGACGCGCTCAAGGAGAATTTGCGCCAGTATGGGCTGGTGCTGGCCCTGATCGCGATCATGGGCTTCTTCGGCGTCATGACGCACGGCATCCTGTTCCTGCCGGTCAACCTGACCAATGTCGTGCTGCAGAACTCCTACATCATCGTCATGGCGCTCGGCATGCTCTTGGTCATCGTCGCCGGCCATATCGACCTGTCGGTCGGCTCGGTCGCCGGCTTCGTCGGCGCCGTTGCCGCGGTGCTGATGGTCGACTACGGCTTCAATCCGCTCCTCGCCGCGATCGCCTGCATCGTCGTCGGCGGGGTCATCGGCGGGGCCCAGGGCTACTTCATCGCCTACATGAAGATCCCGTCCTTCATCGTCACGCTGGCCGGCATGCTGGTATTCAAGGGCCTGCTGCTGTGGCTGCTCGGCGGCCGCTCCGTCGGGCCTTTCCCGACCGAGTTCCAGCTGCTCAGCGCCGGCTTCATTCCCGACGTCATCGGCCGCTGGACGGTGATTGCGCCGCAGCTCAATGCGTCGGGCGCGCCGATCCCCAATAGCGGCCTTGCGCTGCATTCGACGACGCTGGTGATCGGCGTGCTGATCGTGGCGGCGATGCTTTATGTGACGCTCAAGAGCCGCAAGAACCGGGAGAGCCACGGCTACGATGCCGAGCCGTTCTCGCTGTTTGTGATCAAGAACGTGGTCATCGCCGCCATCATCATGTTCCTGATGTACAAATTCGCCTCCTATAAGGGCTTGCCCAACGTGCTCATCGTCATGGGCATCCTGGTCGCGCTGTTCGTCTTCATCACCAAGCGCATGACCTTCGGCCGCCGCATCTTCGCCATGGGCGGCAACGTCAAGGCCGCGGCGCTGTCGGGCATCAAGACCGAGCGGCTGACCTTTTTCGTCTTCGTCATCATGGGCATGCTCGCCGCCCTGGCCGGCCTGATCTATGCAGCCCGGCTCAACCAAGCGACGCCGAAGGCGGGCGCCGGCATGGAACTCGATGTGATCGCCGCGGTGTTCGTCGGCGGCGCCTCGGCGATGGGCGGGGTCGGCGAAGTGGCCGGCGCGGTCATCGGCGCCTTCATCATGGGCGTGATGAACAACGGCATGGGCATCATGGGCATCAACATCGACTGGCAGCAGGTCATCAAGGGCCTGGTGCTGCTCGGTGCCGTGGCCTTCGACCTTTACAACAAGAAGAAGGCCTGAACCGGGAGGATCGGGAGAGCCACGAGAGCCGACCGGGTCCGCCGACGCCCCTGCCATGGCAGCTGCCGGTGCGGCGCGGGACATGGCCCCGCCTCAGAAGGACGTGAACAACAACCAACGCGCGACACGACGCCGGCGCGTCAAGAGAGATTGTGTGCGGCCGCCCGCCGCGCCGACCACTGGGAGGACCGACAATGCTGATCTCACAAATTTCCGACGCCGACGGCATGAGCCTCGTGGTCGTGCGCGAGGCGGATGCCGCGCGTTCGGTCAAGGGGGCCAAGTCCGTCTATGCGCTGGCGCTCGAAGCTGCGCGGGCCGGGCGCAGCCTGGCCGACGTCGTCGCCGAGCGGGGCTTGGGCGAAACCGTCGATCTCGAAGCCGCCTACCGCGAGGGCCGGGTGATGGCCCCGATCCGGCACCCCGATCCGGCGCATCTGCATCTTACCGGGACCGGGCTCACCCATCTCGGCTCGGCCGCGACGCGCGATGCGATGCACAAGACGGCCAATGCCGAGGAGAAGCTCACCGACTCGATGAAGATGTTCCGCATGGGGCTGGAGGGCGGCAAGCCGCAGGGCCAGACCCCCGGCGTGCAGCCCGAATGGTTCTACAAGGGCAATGGCAACATGGTCGTCGAGCCGGGCAAGCCGCTCGTCTCGCCGGCCTTCGCGCTCGACGCCGGCGAGGAGCCGGAGATCGCCGGCGTTTATCTGATCGGCGACGACGGGACGCCGTTCCGCATCGGTTTCGCGTTGTCGAACGAGTTTTCCGATCACGTCACGGAACGGATCAACTATCTCTATCTCGCGCATTCGAAGCTGCGCAACGCCTCACTCGGGCCGGAGATCCTGGTCGGCCCGCTGCCCGAAGACATCCGCGGCACCTCGCGCATCCTGCGCGGCGGCCGGACGCTGTGGGAAAAGCCGTTCCTCTCCGGCGAGGCCAACATGTCGCACACCATCGCCAATCTCGAGCACCACCACTTCAAATATGAGGCCTTCCGCCAGCCGGGCGACGTCCATATCCACATGTTCGGCACGGCGACGCTGTCATTTGCCGACGGCATCAAGACCGAGGCCGGCGACGTGTTCGAGATCGAGGCCCCGGGCTTCGGCCTGCCGCTGCGCAACCCGCTGACCCTGGAGGAACCGGTGACGGTGGAGGTGAGAGAGCTTTGAGGGGCTCACTGGAGCAATTCCACGAGAAGTGGAAACCGGTTCTCCGTGCGGAATTGTTGAAAAACAAAGGCTTAGAGCGGGTCGGCGATTCGAAGAAGCGCTGATCCGCTCTCGGCGCCTTGATGATGAGGATGAGGGTTGGTCGCTCAGGCCAGAGCGAACTCGTCGATGTCGCCCGACAGAATGGCGCGGAACTCGTCGAGCGAGTCCGCCACGATCGAGATCGGCTTCGGCTTGCTTGCCGAGCAGCAGATCGTGCCCCAGGGGTCGAGCGTCACATAGAGATCATCGGCGTCCGGCAGCATATCGGCGGCCGTGGCGCGGGCAATGCGCAAGACCTCGCCGAGATTACGATGTGACGTCATGACACCCCCGTTCGAGCCCGCCTTTGTTGCCGCCGCAGATCACTACAATCATGCCGCGAGACAAGCCGCAAGCCGTGATTTCGACGTTAAGCGTCGTCCCAGCGCGAAGTTGCTCGAATCCGACATATGCATAATAGGCCATGGGAGAACCGCGATGATCGTCCGACCCGCTCTACCCGCCGAAGATGCCGTCCTGGCCGCCCATTATCTGGCGCTGTGGGCGAGCTACGCGACGCCGCCCGAAGCCATTCTAGCCGATGCGGAGGCGCGCATCCACAGCTTCATCGCCGAAGCCCGCCGTTCGAAGTCGCTCGGCGTCTTTCTCGCCGAGGTGGATGGCACGGTAGCCGGGTCGGCGGCCTGCCAGGTTTACAACTCGCCCTATCCGGAGGTGACGACGCCGGCGTACCGGCGGCCGGGCTATATCTGGAGTGTCTGGGTCGAGCCGGACTACCGCCGGCGCGGCATCGCGCGTGCCTTGGTCGAGCGCGCGGTGACGCATCTCAGGGACCAGGGATGCACCCTGGCGATTCTGAACGCCTCGGAAGCGGGCAAGCCGCTCTACCAGCAGATCGGCTTCAGCGACGCCAATGAAATGCGCCTGCCGCTCCGCTGACGCCGGCCCTCGAGCGGGTCACCTCCGCTCCACACCGGTGCTCCCCTCTAAGTGGCTGTTTTTCCGCAATTCCGGTCAGAATACCTTTGCCACTCTCGCTGGATGGCGTTAGCCGGGCGCCGGCTGTTCGATCAAGAGCAGGCCGCGCCGCGACTCGCCGTCCTCGGTGTTGACCGCCTCGTAGAGGCGCTGCCGCTCCACCAGCCATGGCTTGAACGCTTCATTCGGGTCGAGCACGAACACCATATCGAGGTCTTCGAGGTAGCCGCCGATCGGCGCATGGTGGCCGACGCCTGCCCCGAAAATCTTGCCGCGGTCGAAATTGACCACGTAGCGGCGCGTGGGGTCGTTGGAGCGCTGCATGTGCTCGCGGAACGCCTCCGGCGTGAGGTCGCGCAGCACCGTCACCTTGCCTTTGGCATGAGTGCGGGCGACCTGCTCGAGCTCATCGAGGCCAAGCCCCATGATGCACACCCCGGTCCAGCATTTGCCGGTGCCGGCGAGAACGGCTGCCTCGGTGGATTGCGGCTGGCCGAGCGAGCGAAAGACATTGGCGAGCGAGGCCGGTCCGCAGCGCGAGCCGTTCGACTGCCAGGCGATCTCCCTGCCGAAGGTGCTGGCCACCGGCAGCGACCAGGCGCGCTCGACCAATGCCGGCGTGCGCGTCACCGACGTTGCGATTGCTAGAGGCGGCACCTTCGACTGGGCGACGATGAAGGAGCCTGCCCCCACGAGCAGCGTCAGGAGGGCCACAGCCGCAAGGGCCGCCCTGCGTATCCACCGCATCGACCTCTCCGCTGCCGGTTGGCGTCGGCCGCAGGATACCGCGAAAGTCACGGCCGGCCTACCGCGCGCCTCCAGGCCGCGGCGTAGGCGCTCCAGGCCGCCGGCGGCGGCGGGACAGGCTGATCCGGACGCGCCGCTTGCGCCGCTTGCGGCCGAGCCAGCATCGCGGCGCCGATGCTGGTGCCGCTGGCCCTGTCGAGACCGGTCAGCACGGGCCGTCCGGTGGCCGCGGCGATCATCCGGCAATACGCCGGATTGGCGGCGAACGGGCCTTCGACGACGGTCTCTCCCTGCGCCCCGATCAGCTCGAGGCAGGTCGCCGTCATCAGGGCCAAATAGAAATCGAGCGCCGCGGCGCGCTCGCCGGGCGCCGGCGGCCGCGGGGTGCGCCAGGTGGCAGCCCGGCCCGGAAACGGCCCGCAGCCCGGCTGCACCGAGGGCAGCAGCAGGATCTCTTCGGCCAGCACGGCCTCGATCTCGACCGGAGAGGCAGGCACCGCCGGGCCGCCGCCGCCGATTTCATGCTCCCGGCCACCCATGAACCGCGCCGACGGCACCGGCCGGCTTTCGGCGTCGACATTGATCAGCGTGTCGCGATCGGGGTCAAGCTGCGGCCGCGTTGCGCCGATGGCCATCGCGACGACCCACGTCCCGGTCGAAACCACGGCAAAGGGTGGCCGGCGGACAAGCAGATGCGGGACGAGCGAGGCGTTCGAATCGTGCAGGCCGACGAGCACCGGAGTGCCGGGATCAAGCCCGGTTTCGTCGGCGAGGGCAGGCAACAGCGGTCCCAGCCGGTCGCCGGCGCGGGCGAGCGGCGGCAGCAGCCGGCGCCAGCCCATCCGCTCGACCAGCGACGACGGCATTGCCGCCGTCGGGTTCCAAAGGTCGGTGTGGCAGCCGAGCGAGGTGACTTCGCAGGCCGGCTTGCCGGTCAGGCGAAAGCCCCAGAATTGCGGGTAGGGCAGCAGCACGGCGGCCGTGGCGAAGGCGTTGGGGAAGGTCTGCTCCTGCCAGAACAGCTGGGCGCCGAGATTGAGCCCGCCCGGCAGCCGCGGCGAGCCGGTTTCGGCGAAGTCCGGCCGCACGGCGTCGTAGTCGGCCCGCAGGCGATCCGGGCCGTCATGCTCGTAGTCGAGCACCGGCAGCGCCAGCTGCCCGGCGGCGTCGATGAGCGCCGCGCCCGCGCCATGGGTGGTGACCGTGATTGCGTCGATCGGTTGGGCAGCGCCGAGCTCGCCGAGGCTGGCCAGAATGAAGCGCCACAGCCGGTCGACGTCGTAATGCGGATAGATCGGCCCCGGCATGACCCGGTTGGCGGTTCTCAGGACGTCGATCTCGGCCAATGCGGCGAGGTCGACCAGCGCCACCTTGGCGTTGGTCTTGCCGATGTCGATGACGGCAACCGTGCGGATCGTGGCCATGAGCGGCGAGCAAAGCAGCGGCCCGTTCAGGCCTGCAGCGAGGCGTCCTCCGCTTTGGCTTTGCCCTCGCGGGCAATGATCAGCGTCACCCCCGCACTCTCCAGCATCTTGGCCTCGCGCTCGTCGATCCCGTCGTCGCTGATCACCGTCGAAATCCGTGCCAGGCCGCACAAGATCAGGCTCGAGCGCTGCCTGAACTTCGACGAGTTCGGCAAGCACGACAAGTTCGTCGGCCTGGTCGATCAGCTTCTGCTCGGCCTGGATCAGCAGCGGGTCGCTCTCCATCAGGCCGAGCGGGCCCAGGCCCTGCGCCCCCATGAACATGCGGCGGGCGTAGAAATTGCGCGTCACGTCGTTGTCGAACGGCGACAGGATGATGTTCTGCTCGCGATAGATGGTGCCGCCGGACAGCATCACGGTGTTCTTGGAATGCTTGAGCAGGTGCTCGGCGATCGGGAAGGAGTTGGTGAAGATCGGCATGCGGCGCTGGCCGAGGAAATGCACCATCTGGAAGGTGGTGGTGCCGCCATTGATGATGATCGGCTCGCCGTCGCCGCAGAGCTGGACGGCCTCGCGGGCAATCGCCCGCTTCTTGCCGCTGTTCAGGGTCTCGTTGACGCTGAACGGCCGCCCGGCAAGCCCGACGAACTGGGGCGGGGAGAGCGCCTCGGCCCCGCCGCGCACACGGCGCAGCCGCTTCTCCACGTGGAGTGCAGCGATATCTCGGCGGATCGTCGCCTCGGACGACGAGGTCAGTTCGACCAGTTCCGGGACGGTCACCACCGGCCGCTCCTGCACCGCAGCCACGATGATCCGGTGACGCTCCTTCTCGTGCATGGCTCCTCCCCAGTGTGCATTTGCGCACTGCCTGCCGCCCATGTCAATCAACTTCGATCATAACGGCTCACGCCGGCAGGGACCGTGTGCGGAGTTGAGCGTTTGTGATTGACACATCACAGGGTGGATGCAACGGTCCACGGCGTTGCAGCGCCGGCACGGCGCACAGCCGGAAAGGAAATCGACGATGGCCGAACAGCAGCCCGCCGCGCAGCTCGCCGACCTATGGGACGATGCCAAGGCGGCGGCGCTGAGCGAGCCGGAGCTGCTCGTCTACCGCTCCAACCTGCTCGGCTCGGATCGGCGGATCACCAATTACGGCGGCGGCAACACCTCGGCCAAGGTGATGGACAAGGACCCGCTGACCGGGGAACCGGTCGACGTGCTCTGGGTCAAGGGTTCGGGCGGCGATGTCGGGACGATCAAGCGCGACGGCTTCGCGACGCTTTACCTGGACAAGCTTGCGGCGCTGAAACGGCTCTACCGGGGAGCGCAGCATGAGGACGAGATGGTCGGCTACCTGCCGCACACCACCTTCAACCTCAATCCGCGTGCAGCCTCGATCGACACCGCGTTGCACGCCTTCGTGCCGCGTCGGCATGTCGACCACATGCACCCCGATGCGGTGATTGCCATTGCGGCGGCCGAAGACGGGCGCGCGCTGACGGAGGCGATCTTCGGCGGTGCGGTCGGCTGGCTGCCCTGGAGGCGGCCGGGCTTCGAGCTCGGGCTGGCGCTTGAAAAGTTCGTGCGCGACAATCCCGAAGCGGTCGGCGTGGTGTTGCAAAGCCACGGGCTGTTCACCTGGGGCGACACCGCCAAGGCCTGCTACGAGACGACGATCGGCGTCATCAACAGGGCGATCGCCTGGCTCGACCGTGAAACGGCCGGCAAGCCTGCATTCGGCGGCGCCGCGCGGCCGGTGTTGCCGGCTGCAGAGCGCCATGAGGTTGCCGCGCGGCTGATGCCTGCCATTCGTGGCCTGATCTCGGGCGGGGAGCGCAAGGTCGGCCACTTCGATGACCAGCCGGCCGTGCTCGAATTCGTCACGGGCCGCGACATGGCAGCGCTGGCCGCGCTCGGCACCAGCTGCCCCGACCATTTTTTGCGCACCAAGATCCGGCCGCTGGTGATCGATTTCGACCCGGCGGCCCCTGACCTGGAAGCCAGCATCGCGACGCTGCCGGCGGCGCTCGACGCCTACCGGGCCGACCACGTGGCCTACTATCAACGCTGCCGCCGCCCGGAGAGCCCGCCGATGCGCGACCCCAACGCGGTCGTCTATCTGGTGCCGGGGGTCGGCATGATCAGCTTTGCCAAGGACAAGGCGACCGCCCGGATTGCCGCCGAATTCTACCTCAACGCCATCAATGTGATGCGCGGTGCTGCCGGCGTCTCGGCCTATCGGGGCCTGCCCGAGCAGGAGGCCTTCGACATCGAATATTGGGTGCTCGAGGAAGCCAAGCTGCGGCGCCTGCCGGCTCCGCGGCCGCTTGCCGGCCGCGTCGCCCTGGTCACCGGCGGCGCCGGCGGCATCGGCAAAGCCACGGCCGAGCGGCTGGCCCGCGAGGGTGCGTGCGTGGTGCTGGCCGACATCGACGAGGCGGGACTTGCTGCAGCCGAGGCTGAGCTCGGCGAGCGCTACGGGCCCGACAATTTCGCCAGCACGGCGCTCGACGTCACCCGCGAGGGCGATGTTGTCCAGGCCTATTCGCGGGCGATGGTCGGCTTCGGCGGGCTCGACATCCTGGTCTCCAATGCCGGCATCTCCTCGTCCGCACCGATCGAGGCCACGGAACTGTCGATGTGGAACCGCAACATGGAGATCCTGTCGACGGGCTACTTCCTGGTGGCGCGCGAGGCCTTCCGCTGGCTCAAGCGCCAGGGGAGCGGCGGCGCCCTGGTTTTCGTGGCCTCCAAGAACGGACTGGCCGCCTCGCCCAATGCGGCGGCCTACTGCACGGCCAAAGCCGCTGAGATCCACCTGGCGCGTTGCCTTGCGCTCGAAGGCGCGGAGTTCGGCATCCGCGTCAACACGGTCAATCCCGACGCAGTGCTGCGCGGCTCCAAGATCTGGAGCGGCGAATGGCGGGCGCAGCGCGCGGCCGCCTACAAGATGAGCCCGGATGCGCTGGAGGAGCACTATCGCCAGCGCTCGCTGCTCAAGCTCAGCGTCTACCCCGAGGACGTCGCCGAAGCGGTGCTGTTTCTGGTCTCGGATGCCGCGGCGAAGTCGACCGGCAACATCATCAATGTCGATGCCGGCAACGCGCAGAGTTTTGCCCGCTGAGGCGCGGACCGGCGTGGGCCGCGGTTCTGCCGGGGCTCAATCGCGCAGCACGCCGCGCAAATCGAGCCGGATGCATTTGCCGATGAGCAGATAGGGGAAATTGGCGTCGCCGTCGCCGCCGCCGACATAGCCGATGCCGTAGTTCTCCTGGAACCGTAAGGTGCGCGAGGAGAAGGTGAAGCCGCTGCCCAACCCGCCGCAGATCAGCAGCAACGTGCGGTCGGAGGGCCGCAGAGGCGGGCAATAATGGACCGGTGCCGCATCGCCGATGCGGGTGACGGTGTAGTAGTCGGCCGCGCCGGCCTGCTGGATGACATAGATCCTGTCGGCCGTGTCGAGCGACTTCGCCTGCCAGCGCTCCTTGGCCCAGGCAAGACCGGTGGCCGACTGGGCCGCGCACAGAAAGGCGTCGGCCCGCGTCGCGTCCGCCGTAGCGCAAAGGACCAGCAAGGCGACCGCCGAGCGCTTGATCATAGGCTTATTAGTATCCTGTTAAGGCTAACCAGCACTTAACAGAGATGTGGCGGGTCGAACGTGCAGCGCCGATGAGCATTTGAGATCGGACCTTGCACCCTATATTCTGGGCGGCGAGAAGCGGGATTGGAACAGGGATGGCGACGTCCGAAATGGCCCATAGCCGGGGAGACGAGCCGCAGACGCGGCCCAGCGCCAGCTATGGCCCGCTGCGGCTCAGCTGGATCCGGTTCTGGCGCTTCGTCTCGCGCTACATGCCGAAGCGGCTCTATGCCCGCTCGCTGATCATCGTCATCGCGCCGATGATCCTGCTTCAATCCTTCATCGCCTTCATGTTCATGGAGCGGCATTGGCAGACGGTGACCCAGCGGCTGTCGGAAGCCGTCACCCGCGACATCGCCGCGATCATCGACATGATCGAGACCTATCCGCACGATGCCAAATATTCCGACGTCATCCGCATCGCGCAGGATCGGCTGTCGCTCAAGATCGATATCATGCCGCCCGACCCGCTGCCGCCGCCCGGGCCCAAGCCGTTCTTCTCGATCCTTGATCAGATCCTCTCGGCCGAGATCACCCGCCAGATCAACCGCCCGTTCTGGATCGACACCGTCGGCAACTCCAACATCGTCGAGATCCGCATCCAGCTCGACGACAAGGTGCTGCGGATCTTTGCCCGCCGCAGCCAGGCCTATGCTTCCAACACCCACATCTTCCTGCTCTGGATGGTCGGTACCTCGCTGGTGCTGATCACCATCGCGGTGCTGTTCCTGCGCAACCAGATCCGGCCGATCATGAAGCTGGCCGAAGCGGCCGAGAGCTTCGGCAAGGGCCGTCCCATGCCGCGCGACTTCCACCCCCGGGGCGCGGAGGAGGTGCGGCGCGCCGGCCTCGCCTTCATTCAGATGCGCGAGCGCATCGAGCGCCAGATCGAACAGCGCACGGCGATGCTGACCGGTGTCAGCCATGATCTGCGTACGATCCTGACGCGCTTCAAGCTGCAGCTGGCGCTGGCCGGGCCGCGGGCCGACGCGGCCGCCCTCGACCAGGATGTCGACGACATGCAGTCGATGCTCGAGGGCTATCTCGCCTTCGCCAAGAGCGAGATCGCCGAGGACACCGGCCGCTTCGACCTCGCCGCCTTCTTCGACAAGCTGAGCGAGGAGGCCAAGCTGCGCGAGCGCGCGCTGACCACCAAGCTGACCGGGCGGCCGGAGGTGCATGTTCGCCCCAATGCATTCCAGCGGCTGCTCTCCAACATCGTCGGCAATTCGTTTCGCTATGCCAAGTCCGTCGCCGTCAACGCCGTCCACATGCGCGGCTGGCTGACGGTGACGATCGACGACGACGGGCCGGGCATCCCGGCGGAGAAGCGCGAGGAGGTGTTCAAGCCGTTTCTCAGGCTCGACGAGGCGCGCAACCTCGATTCGAGCGGCACGGGGCTCGGCCTGTCGATCGCCCGCGACATCGCCCGCAGCCATGGCGGCGACATCACCCTCGACAAGAGCCCGCTCGGCGGGCTGCGCGCCGTGATCAAGGTGCCGGCCTAGGCCGCACAACAAGCAGAGGACAGCATGGGTCAGCTCAATGCCGGCATCGTACCGGTCACGCCGTTTCAGCAGAACTGCACGATCCTGTTCGACGATGAGACCAAGGCCGGGGTGGTCGTCGATCCGGGCGGCGACATCGACCGCATCCTGGCGACGCTCAGTGAAAGCGGCATTGCCGTCGGCGAGATCTGGCTGACCCATGGTCATCTCGATCATGCCGGCGGAGCCATGGACCTCAAAGAACGGCTCGGGGTGGAACTCGTCGGGCCGCATGAGGCAGACCGGCCGCTGCTGGCCAATCTGGAGCGCCAGGCGCTGTCTTTCGGCATCACCGAACCGGTGCGCAACTGCACTCCCGACCGCTTTCTCGCCGAAGGCGACATGCTGGCCATCGGCGAGCATAGGTTCCGGGTTCTGCATTGCCCCGGCCATGCCCCCGGCCACGTGGTCTATTACAACGAGAAGGCCCGCTTCGCCCATGTCGGCGATGTCCTGTTCAACGGCTCCATCGGCCGCACCGATCTGCCGGGCGGCGACCACGCGACGCTGCTCAGCTCGATCAAGGACAAGCTGCTGCCCTTGGGCGACGACATCGGCTTCATCTGCGGCCATGGCCCGGGCGGCCGGTTCGGCGAGGAACGGCGCAACAACCCGTTTCTGGTGTCCCGCTGAAGGCAGCGCCGCCGGCTGGTTGCAAATCGGGCCAAATCCCGCTTGACAGCTGACTAGCTGATAGGATGACTGGTCGACACGGTCGCCACGCGGATCAATCAAGGGAACACATGCCGGAGACCCAGCCTGAGCTTGTCGTCGTCGGGGCAGGTGCCATGGGCCTGCTCTATGCGGGCCTGCTTGCACCGCACTCGTCCGTTACGGTTTTGGATGGGTGGCGCGCGCAGATCGATGCGCTCCAGTCTCAAGGCCTGACGCTGACCGGCGTCGGCGGCGTGAAGCGCCCGCCCGTCCGGGCGGTCCATTTGCGCGACGTCGCGGCGCTGCGTTCAAGCGCCGACATCGTCATCGCGTTAACCGGAGCCGCGGGCAGCCGGGAAGCTGCCGAGGCTGCGGCCGTCGTGCTGCGGCCCGACGGCTATCTCCTGACGCTGCAAAACGGCGTGGGCAATATCGAGGCCTATGAAGCCGCGCTGGGTCCAGGCCGGGTGTTGGCCGGCCTCTCCTACCACAGCGCGGCGCTCAGGCAGCCGGCGACGGCCGAGCACACCCACAAGGGTCCGACCTGGATCGGCGAGATCGACCGCTCCAAGACCGAGCGGCTCGCCGCGCTGATTGCGCTG
This sequence comes from uncultured Alphaproteobacteria bacterium, assembly GCA_963791325.1. Classification (GTDB taxonomy): domain Bacteria; phylum Pseudomonadota; class Alphaproteobacteria; order Rhizobiales; family Rhizobiaceae; genus JBEVJK01. The sequence goes on from CAWBRU010000005.1 coordinate 401,844, forward strand.
ATGGAGCGGGCCGATTGCCAGCCGCGGCCTGTCGACGACGTCGTCAGCTATGTGTGGACCAAGTTCATCCACAACTGCGCCATCAACGCGGTGTGCGCGATCGGCGGGCTGAGGGTCGGAGAAATCCCGCTGACGCCGGGCGCGGACGAGCTGCAGACGAAGATCATCGAAGAGGCCGTCGCAGTGGTCAAAGCCCGCGGCCATGCCCTTGCCGACCCCGACCCGATGGCGGCGATCAAGGCCTTCTGCCGGATCAAGTTCAACAAGCCGTCGATGCTGCAGCATATGGAGGCGTCGCGCGAAACCGAGATCGATGCGCTGAACGGGGCGGTGGTCCGCGAAGGCCGGGCGCTCGGCATCGCCACCCCCTACAACGAGGCCGTCACCTGGATGGTGAGAAGCATGCAGCACCAGCGGATCAAGGCCGTTGCCGAACCCGGCATCGACTACGAGGCGATGGAGCGGGATGCCAAGCGGGCCGCCGGTTAGGTGCGGGGCTTGGCCGGGGAGACGCGATGCTGAACCAGAAACCGATCAAGCGACGCAAGATTTCCGAGGAGGTCGCCGAACGGATCGAGCAGCTGATCCAGGAGAACGGCCTCAAGGCCGGCGATCCGCTGCCGTCGGAGCGCGACATCATGACGGCCTATGACGTCGGCCGCTCGGCGGTGCGCGAGGCCTTTTTCGCCCTGACCAAGCGCGGCCTGGTCGAGATCCGGAACGGCGAGCGGGCAAAGGTCGCTTCGCCCGATGTCGGGCTGTTCATCGGCGAGATGTCGGGAGCGGTGCGGCGGATGCTGGCCGAGCCCGACGGGGTGCGCAACTTTCAGGATGCCCGGCGCCTGTTCGAGACGGGCGTGGCGGCACGCGCGGCCGAACGCGCCGCTGCAGCGGACATCGACGCGCTCGGCGCCGCGCTCGAAGCCAACCGCCAGGCGATCGGCCTGCAGCGGCTCTTTCACGAGACCGACTTCCTGTTTCACAAGCAGATCGCGCGGGTGGCCAAGAACCCGATCTTTCTGTCGGTGACCGAAGGCCTGGTCACGTGGCTGCTCGAGCAGCGCCACCGGACCGCGCAGGATCCCGAGCATGCGCAGCTTGCCTACGACGCACACCGGGAGATCTTCGACGCGATCGCCGCAAGAAACGCCGAGGCGGCCGGCGCGGCCATGGACCGCCATCTAAGGGTGGTCGAGAAGCTCTACTGGGGCGAGCCGCTGTAAGGCGCGCGATAGAAGCTGCGGAAAAACAAACACTTAGAACGCGTCAGCGATTCGAAGAAGCGCTGAACCGGTCTAGCGAGCCCCGCCTTTTTCCCAAGAGCCGATCCAGACGCTGAGCAGAATCGTCAGGCCGTAGAAGATGCTGATCGTTCCCGCGGACATCGAGAACACCGTGAGCAGGATGTTGATCAGCGTCAGCAGCAGCGCTCCGGCGAGCGTTCCGAGATAGCTGCCGCTGCCGCCGAGGATAGAGGCGCCGCCGACCACCACCGCTGCGACCGAGGCGAACAGGAATTTGTCGCCGATACCCGGCGAGGCGATGCCGATATAGCCGACCAGGAAAATGCCCCCGAGCGTGGCGCTGCAGGCGGAAGCGACGTAGGCTCCGATCAGCACGCGGGCCGAATTGACTCCCGAGAAGGTGCTGACCGTCGGGCTGGCGCCGACGGCGTAGACGCGTCGGCCGAAGCTGGTGAAGGTGAGCAATACCGTCGTCCCGATGCCGACCGCGGCAAGCAGCAGGAAGGCGACCGGCACCCCGGCGACCTGGCCTTGGCCGAGCCAGCGAATGGCCGGCGGCGGCGTTGCCGGCGGCAAGGTGCCGGCGATCAGCACGATCGCGCCGCTCAGGATCACGTTCGAGGCGAGCGTCATGATGATCGGATGCACCTTGAGGACCGCGACCCCGAAGCCGTTGAACAGGCCGACGCCGATCGCCACGGCGAAAATCAGCGGCAATGCCCAGAGCAGCGCCTGATCCTGGCCGTGGGTCAGATAGGTGAGCAGGATCGCCGCCGCGCTGGTCATCCACGGGATCGAGAGGTCGATGCCGCCGGAGATGATCACCACCGTCTGGCCCGCCGCAACGATCGCCAGCGCGATGACCTGGAGCAGGATGTTGCGCGAGTTCGCCGCCGTGGCGAAGCCGTCGACCCAAAGCGCCGCGACGCTCCAGGTAAGCACAGCCAGCGCGACCAGGACGACAAGTTGCCGCTGGCGGCTGAGCTTGAGCGATAAGTCGCTCATGGGACAGCCCCTCGCGCCGGTCCCACGGTGCGACCGACCATGCTCATGCCGGGGCGCGGTCCCGGACCAGCCGGGTGAGATGCTGCAGCAGCGTGGTCGCCGCGATCGAGAGCACCAGCAGCACGCCTTGGAAGATCTGGTTCCACTGCGGCTGCAACCGGAGCGAGAAGGTCACGCCGGTTAGGTAGGCCAGCACCAGGGCGCCAACGACTGGCCCGACCAGCGAGCCCTTGCCGCCGGACAGGCTGACGCCGCCGACCACCACGGCGGTGATCATCGGCAATACATAGCTGTTGCCCGCGGTCGGTTCACCCGCCATGCTTTGCAGGCTGAGCAGCAGGCCGGAAAGCACCGCAAACCAGCTCGACAGCATATAGGCGGCGATTTCGGTGCGGCCGACCGCAACGCCGGAATGCCGCGCCGACGTCCGGTCCGAACCGATCGCGCGGATCGAGGTGCCGAGCCGGGTCCGGCCGAACCACAGACCGAACACCACCAGCGCCAGGAGGATCCAGGTGGTGCCGGAGAGGCCGAGATAGCGGACGAAGAGCAGCCCGGGAATGGTGCCATCGACCGCGCCCCCGGGACCGGGCAGGACGTAGAAGGCGATGCCGCCCCACACGAACCAGGTCGCAAGCGTCACGATGAACGGCTGCATCCGGCCGTGGACGATCAGCAATCCGTTGAGCGCACCCGGCACCCAGCCGAAGGCGATCAGCAGCAGCGCGACCACGGCCGAGCGCGCCGGATCGCTCATTTCGGTTGCCGCGGCCGCATTGACCAGCGAAATCAGCCCAGGCACCGAAAGGTCGATGCCGCCGCTCATGGTGACGATCCCCTGGCCGAAGGCGATCAGCACGAGGACCAGCGAAAGGTTGACGAGGTTCTGGGCGTAGCCGAGGGTGAGGCTTGCCGGCTGCACCGACCCCAGCCAGACGACCATGACCACCAGCAGCACATAAGGCAGCGCCGCGGCCAGCGTGTCGTCGGGACTGCCGAACGTGCCCCAGCGGCGTCGGTGCGAGCTGGTCGGGTCCATCCCGAGTCAGGCGGCCGCCGACGCGGCGGGCGCCCCCATGGCGGCCTGCAGCGCCCGCTCTTCGGTGCGCTCGCTCCCGGTAAGGATCGTGGCGAGCCTGGACTGGCGAAGCACAAGGATGCGGTCGCACATGTTCACCAGCTCCAAGTTTTCGGAGGAATAGAACAGGATCGCCCGGCCTTCCTCGGCAAGGCGCCGCGCCAGGTGGAATATCTCCGCCTTGGTGCCGATGTCGATGCCGCGGGTGAGATCGTGAAACAGCAGGATGCGGCCGCCGGTCGCCAGCAGCTTGGCGATCACCACCTTCTGCTGGTTGCCGCCCGACAGCGTCCGCGCCGCCTGCTCGATCGAGGATGCTCCGATGCCAAGCTCGCCGACCAGCGCGCGGACCAGCGGACGGTCGACGCCGGGGGCGAGGAAGCCGAAGCGGCTCAGCCGCGACAGCACCGGCAAGGCGATGTTCTCGCGGATCGATTTGTCGAGATGCAATCCCTGGTAGCGGCGATCCTCCGGCACCAGCGAGATCCCGGCGGCCAAGGCATCGCGCGGCGAATCGATTCGCACCGGCACGCCGTCGACCCGCACCGTTCCGCTCCAACGCTTGATGCCGAAGAGCGCCAGCATCAGCGTCGACTGACCCTGTCCCTCCAAGCCGCCGAGCCCGAGGATCTCGCCTGCGCGCAGATCGAAGGACACGTCGCTGAGCTCGTGCGCCACGCTGAGGCCGCTGACCGACAGGATCGCCTCCGGCGCCGGGGTTCGCCGCTGCGGCGGGTAAAGCATGCGCGGCTTGCGGCCGAGCATGTCCTCGACAATCGCCTCGTCGCTCGCCTCGCGGAGCCTGCCGCTGCGGATCGCCCGTCCGCGGCGCAGCACCGTGTAATGCTCGGCCACGTCGCGGCACTCGTGCAGCCGGTGCGAGATGAACAGCACCAGCGCCCCGCCCGCGGCCATGTCGCGGGCAAGTCCGAGCGCCCATTCGGCCTCCCGCGCCGGCAGCGCGGCCGTGGCCTCGTCGAGCACCAGGATCTTGGGGTTGCTCGCCACGCTGGCCACGATCTCGACCACATGGCGCGCAGCGATCGACAGATCCTTGATCGCCCGCCGCGGATCGACCGGCGGCGCCTTGACCCACTCATAGAGCGCCTCCGTCCGCCGCTTGAGCTCGCGCCGGGACAGAACGCCGAGCTCGCGCAGACCGCTGCGGTTCAGCCAGATGTTCTGCCCGACCGTCAGATCGGGAACGAGCGACAGCTCCTGGTAGGCAACGCTGACCCCCAGCCGGCGCGATTCCGTCACCGAACGGATCTCGACCGATTTGCCGAACAGTGCAATCGAGCCGGCATCGGGCTTGAGCGTGCCGCCGAGCGCCTTGATCAGCGTCGACTTGCCGGCGCCGTTTTCGCCCAGCACGGCATGGACCGTGCCTGCCTCGCCGGAAAAATCGAGCCGGTCCAGCGCCTGGACGCCGGGAAAGCTCTTGCTCAGGCCGCTGACCCGCAGGACCTCAACCAAGGCCTTCCCGCTCCCGGACCGCGCAGCGCCTCACTTGATGACCGGCGGCTTCAGCACCTCCTGGAGATCGAGCTTGGCCCATGGCGGCGACAGCGGCAGCATGGTGCCGGGCTCGAGATCGACAGCCGCGTCGTTCAGCGTCATGACCGGCGAAGGCCCGCTGTAGACGCCTTTCAGGTCGGTGTTGGTGATCCAGGGCGTATCCATCAGCACGAAGCGCGGATCGCCCTTCACCTTGCCGTCGAGAATGTCGACGCCGAGGATGAGCGCCGAGCTCGACACCCAAGCCGGCACCGACTTGAACAGGCAGGTGAGCTGCTCCTTCTGACATTTGAGGATGCCCTCGGCGAATGAATAGCCGGTGATCGGCACCGGCTTGTGCCCGGCCGCCTTGAGCGCGTCGAGCGCATAGGCGGCGGCGTGTAGCGTCAGGATGCCGGTGACGTCGGGGTGCGCCGGAACGAGGCTTGCGACCTGCGCCTGCTCCTCGCCCGGGGTGAAATTGGAATAGTAGGTGACCAGCTTGATGTCGGGATATTTGTCGAAGACCGAATGCGCGCCCTTGGCCGCGTCGATCGCCGGCGATGCCCCGGCCAGGCCGAGATCGAGGAACACCTTGCCCTTGCCGCCCATCTGCTCGGCCAGCCACTTGGCCTCGATCTCGCCGACCTCGGTGAAGTCGGGCGCCAGCTTCCAGGCGCAGGGCGCCTCGGCCAGCTGGTCGTAGGTGATCACCACGATGCCGGCATCGCAGGCCTGCTGGATGACCTGGTTCGACGCCGTGGTCGAGGCCGCCTCCAGCAGCAGGATGTCGGGTTTCTCCAGGATCAGGTTGGAGATCACCGCATTCTGGGCTGCGGCGGTGTTGTCGGTGTTGATGATGCGCAGGTCGCTGATCCGGCCCTTCAGCGGCGGCTGATCGATCAGCAGCTGTGCCGAGCGCTCCATGAGGGCGCGCCAGGAATTGCCCATGAAATTGTTGACCAGAACGGCCGTGTAGGCCTTCGGCTCCTCCGCCTGGGCCAGCGAAACGGACAGGCCGGCCGCCAGCAGCGCTCCGGCGACCCACGCGCAAATTCCCGATCTTCTCGTCATCCGCCGAGTCCCCCCTGATTGAACGACCCGCCGTTTCGCGGGCGGCCAAGCTTCTCTGATAGGCAAGCGATCGTCAAGTCTGACAGGTGTGGTGATTTGGCCTTCTCAGCTGCCGGGCCATGATGGCTTTGAGCGCCGCCGAGGGTCTCTTCGGCCGGACAAGAAAAAACCCCGCCGTGGCGGGGTTGTTCGATCTCGATAGGTTTTTGAGCGTTGTTCCGGGCGTCAGCCCTGGCAGAAATGGGCGCGCCCATCGTAGCCGACGAACGTGCCGCTGCGCGGGTCGAAGCTGCGATACCGGCTGGAGCAATACTGATACCACTGACGGCTCCAGGGTTCGAGCGACGGGCCGACATAGACCGGGCGCGGCGGCGCATAGTAGCGCACCGGCCGCTCGACGTAGACGGGGTCGCCGTAGTAGGGCGCATAGCGCGGCTGCGAGGCGATGCTGCCGATCAGCGCGCCGGTCGCCAAGCCGATCACACCGGCGGCGACGGCATTGCCACCCCCGCCGTAATAGCCGCCGTGATAGTAGCCGCCGCGATAATAGCCGCCGTTGCCCCACCCACCATGATTCCAACCGCCGGCTTGGGCGGGCAAGGCAGCCAGGCTGGCAGCGCCAAGGCCGGCCGAAAGGACGGCAGACTTCAGGAAGCGGTTCATCTTTTTCTCCTTCGCGGGCCCGGATCGAAAGCGACCAGCCCGATTTCAACCGATCGGTTACGCCACCTCAGCTGAACGGAAGCTGAACGGACGAGCGCCCTCCGGGGTTCCATCGGCTCTGTGCCGGAGCTTTGTGGCGAAATCGGCGTCGGCCGGGTGATTTTCGTGGACGCCGGCAGAGCCGGTTGCGGCGGCCATCGGCGGGTGGCCACGCGGCGGCGTGACCCGGCAGCCCGTGACCAGGCAGCAGCACTGCCGCCGCCGTCCGCGGGGCGCGGCGCATCGGCCGGACCGGCCACCGGCGATGTCGCAATCGGGCGTCGCCGGCCCGGCGACGTGGGGGGCTGCCCGCTTCTTGCGGTCAGCCGACAGTTAGATTGACAGCCTTGGGGCCTTTCCCCCGCTTGTCCGGCTCGGTTTCGAACGTCACCTTCTGTCCGTCCTCGAGTTCCTGGCAGGCCCGATGCCTGGACTGCCGAGATGTGCACGAACACGTCTTTCTGCCCGTCGTCAGGCGTAATGAAGCCGAATCCTTTGGCATGATTGAAGAATTTAACAGTGCCGGTCTGCGGCATTGGGAAACTCCTTTTTCTCCCATTAGCACTCGCCTGCCGGGGCCCATAGCCAGCATGCGTCGGTCGTTCACTGGAGGAGAAGAAACAGTCCCCGCACTGGAGCTATGCCAAAGCCCTCTCTTTGGCGAGGCACCACGCCCGGAATTCCGGGTCGTGGCTCATGCTATTCCAGTCTCCGGGCCGGCAAATACCCGAAAGACAATTTTCTCCTTTATTTTGCCAGCCTGCACAAGGAAAACTTTTGCGCCGAAATTAGCGGCATATCCGGCGAGAGAAACGACACGCACAACAAGCAATGGCAGCCGCGACACTTGGGCTGCGGCCGCGGCTGCGGCGCTGCTTGCAGCAGACCGGATTTGCCTGCGGCGGCGTCGGCGCCGGGGATGATGGCGCGGTTTGGCGATGATGGCGCGCGCTCGGTTTGCAGAACTCGGCGAAGATCACGCGCGAGGGGCGGTAGGAACTTATTCTGACAATTTAGCGCTGTTTCGCTAGGCTCGAAGCAACTTGAGCGTGCCGGATGAGCGGGGCGCAGGACGGTCGGGAGGTTGGTGTGGGGACTATCCGAGGCAGCCCAGGTGACGGCCGTTTGATGCGTCGACCGAGCGTCGGCCCTCGCGGGCGGGCCGGGCGGAAGATGGATGATTGGATGAGGCAACATTGGAGAATGGAAGGCGGTGTTTAACGTCGGTGCCGATGGCGTGGCGCGCCCTGCGATGCGGCTTGCGGCCCATAGCAGCGGGACTTTGATTCTAAACCGGTTTCCCCATGGCAGTTGGCTTGAGGCATCGCCGACTGGCGTGAAGCAAGCGGGCTGGTGCACTCCGCTCTGCTGGGCGGTAGGCGCGGCTTCACCGAAAGTGGGCAAATGGGAGCGGCTGTTGCGAATCCGGAGTGATTGTCGGGAAGGCGAACTGGCGCGTTGAGTGGCTCGCGGTGCGGCGGCCGATCCAGGAGTTTCGTAGCCCGGGCGCGCAACGGACCTAAAGGTCGCCCGAGTATTGACGGCTTGCTGTAAGGCTCGTGATACCCCGGCGGCCGAGCGGGGATCTTGTGGTTCAGGGTTGGCATCGTGCATGGCCGCGCCGGCTGCGCCGGGTCGGGTTAGGGGCGCCTGATGTCGATGTTGTCGGTAAGGTGGTTGCGTGAGACGGAGGTGATTGTCGACAGGGGGTTGCGCGAGGAACTACGCCTCCGTTGCGCAGCTTCGGACTTGTAGGTGACGTAAAGGTCGGCTGCGCACCGACCGCCGGCTGCAGGCTCTCGATACCCTGGCGGCCGAGCGGAGAGCAATTGGTTCAGCGGGTTCGTGTCGTTTGCTTGGCCCCGCCGCCGCGCCGAGCGGAGTTGCCGGAGGCCGGGGCGGATGGGAGGTGATTGTGGGGGACGGTTGCGCGAGGAACTGGCTATGCCTCCGTGCGGCAGCTTCGGACGTGCAGGTGACGTAAAGGTCGCCTGCGCATCGGCCGCCGGCTACAGGCTCTCGATACCCCGGCGGCCGAGCGGAGAGCATTGGTCAGCGGGTTCGTGATATGCTTGGCCGCGCCGAGCGTAGCTGCCGGACGCTTGGGCGGATGGGAGGTGATTGTCGGCAGGGGTTGCGCGAAGAACAGGCTGCGCTTCCGTGCGGCAGCTTCGAACGTGCAGGTGACGCAAAGGCCGCCTGCGTGCCGGCCGCCGGCTGCAGGCTTGTGATCCCTCGGGTCGAGTGGAGACGATTTGGTTCAGCGGATTCGTGTTGTGCTTGGCCGCGCCGAGCGGAGTTGCCGGAGGCCGGGGCGGATTGGAGGTGATGGTCAAGGCGGGTGCGCAAGGAACCGGCTACGATTCCGTTGCGGCAGCTTCGAACGTGCAGGTGACGTAAGGGTCGCCTGCGTGCCGGCCGCCGGCTCGTGATAGCCGGGGGTCGAGCGGAGAGCATTGGTCAGCGGGTTCGTGATGTGCTTGGCCGCACCGCCGCGCCGAGCGGAGCTGCCGGACGCTTGGGCGGATGGGAGGTGATTGTCGGCAGGGGGTTGCGCGAGGATCCGGCTACGCCTCCGTTGCGGCAGCTTCGAACGTGCAGGTGACGTAAAGGTCGCCTGCGTGCCGGCCGCCGGCGGCAGGCTCGTGATAGCCGGGGGTCGAGCGGAGAGCATTGGTCAGCGGGTTCGTGATGTGCTTGGCCGCACCGCCGCGCCGAGCGGAGCTGCCGGACGCTTGGGCGGATGGGAGGTGATTGTCGGCAGGGGGTTGCGCGAGGATCCGGCTACGCCTCCGTTGCGGCAGCTTCGAACGTGCAGGTGACGTAAAGGTCGCCTGCGTGCCGGCAGCCGGGGCAGGCTCGTGATACCTTGGGCCGAGCGGAGAGCATTGGTTCAATGGGTTCATGATGTGCTTGGCCGCGCCACCGCGCCGAGCGAAGTTGCCTGACGCCTGGTACGGATGGGAGGTGATTGTCGGCATGCCGACAAACAGGCTGCCCGGCAGCATGCCAACAAAAAAGGCACGGCTGAACGCCGTGCCTTCCTGGAGACGCCGGACGTGCCGGCGGCCGACCGATCAGGCCGCGCGCAGATTGACCGCTTTGGGGCCCTTGCCCATGCGGTCGGGCTCGACGTCGAAGGTGACCTTCTGGCCATCGACGAGGGTGCGCAGGCCGGAAGCCTCGATCGCCGAGATGTGGACGAACACATCCTTGGCGCCGCCGTCCGGCGTGATGAAACCGAAGCCTTTGGTCGCGTTGAAGAATTTTACGGTGCCGGTCTGGGCCATGCGGGGGGAACTCCTTCACCCGTTGCAGTTTGTCTCGTCCGGGCAACCGCGCCGCGGACATCCTGGTTCATTGGCGGTCATGCATTTTCGCACGAATAACCCCCCGCCAAAGCGGGGCCGTCAGAGATTCACAGTGTCGGGGAAAGGGTCGATCAAACGTTCCAGTCTCCGGGACAGCAAATGCCCGAACCCCAAAAGTATGGCATGGAACCTCCGGGCTTGCAAGTTCATGCCACAAATTCAGAGGCTTGCAGCCGGCTCAACAATTTGCCGGGAATTTGCTGCCGGGTAAGCGACCCGGACGGCCCGCTGCCCGGCGCCGGCGCCCGCCGCAGCTTGACCCGGCGAGATTCGGCGATCAACTTCGCAGCCGATGAAATTTCCGTTGGTCACCCTTGTCGCGGCGGTTGCTGCGCTCTTTGCCGCAGCGGGGCCGGGCCTTGCCGACGCGCAAGCCGATGCCGAGGCGCTGTTTGCAGCCGAAACCGTCGCCACGCGCGCCGCGGCCATCGATGCGCTGGAGAACGCCGACCCGCGCGACCCGATCGTGCCCTATGCGCTGGGCGCCGGCCAGTTCTTCGCCGCCGTCGAAGGGCTCGGGCAGGCGCTCAACCGGCACGGCTTCGAGCCGCCGCGGTCGTTCCTTCTGCCGCTTCTTGAGCTGCCGGTGCCGCCGCGGGCCGAGCCGGAGCCGCTCACCTATGACGGCTTTCGCGATATCCTCGTCGCCTTCCGCGACGGCCTGCAAAATGCCGCCGACACCCTCGACACGGTGCCCGCCGACGCCGAGATCGGACTGGTCGTCGATTTCGGCAAGTTCGCGCTCGACCTCGACGGCGACGGCACCCTGTCGCCGTCGGAGAGCCTGGCCGCCGTCATCGCCGCGCTCGGCCCCGCACGGGCCGGACCGCCGGCGCCGCTGGTGTTCCGGTTCGACCGGGCCGACGGCTACTGGCTGCAGGGCTACGCCGAGCTGCTCACGGCGCTGGTCGATTTCTGGCTCGCCCATGATTTTCAGAACGCCTTCGACGCCAGCTTCCAGGCCGTTTTCCCGCGCGCCGGGCTGCCGCTGCAGGAGGCGCTGGTGCCGCCGGCCAATCTCGCCGACCCCGGCCTGCTTCTGTCGGAGTGGCGGCTGGCCGACATGGTCTCCTTCTTCCATCTGATCAACTGGCAGGTGATCGAGCCCGAACGGCGGCAGACGGCGCGGCTGAAGCTGCTCGAGGTCATCCGGCTGTCGCGCGAAACCTGGAAGGCCGTGCTCGCCGAGACCGACAATGACCGCGAATGGCTGCCCGGCCCGCAGCAGAAGGGCGTTCATCCGCTCACCGGGCTGGAGGTCGGCGAAGCCCAGCTCGCCGCCTGGCAGCGGGCGCTGCAGATGGCCGAGGACCTCTTGGAAGGCCGCGTGCTGCTGCCGCATTTCCGCATCGCCGAGAGCGGCATCAATATGCGCGCCTTCTTCGAGGCGCCGCAGCCCTTCGACCTCGTGCTGGCCATCACCGGGCCAGGCGTCGTCCCCTATCTGGAGAAGGGAACCCTCTTGACCGCAGCGGAGTTCGACAGCCTTCGCCAACAGTTCGGCACCCCGGGGCTGCTGCCCTTCGCGCTGTGGTTCAACTAACTTCCTGACAGCCTGCTGTCAGCAGCCGGCTCTTCCCATGGCAGCCGTTTCTCACCATATTGCCGGCATGGCCAACACCCCAGAGCAAACGCCCGCCGCCAGCGGGGACGGCGAGTGCGACGGCGACACCGGCGAGCGCACAGACGCCGCCGGCGAGCCCAAGGACGCCGCCGGCCGTCGCACCAGCGATCCGGCACGCGGGCGCCGCCGCAGCCCGCTGACCGATTTCCTCGACGCCGCCGAGCCGCTTAATCCCGGCGGCTTTGCCGAAGCGCCGCAGCCCGAGCTTTCCGGAACGCCGGCCGCCGGCCCGATCGCCGGCTGGGCGGCGGACATTGCGCGGCAGGCGGAAACGCCCGCAGCTCCCGCCACGCCGGGCGGACCGGCCAAGCCGGCGCGCAGCAAGAAGAAAATCCCCGAGCGGTCGGCGGCGCCGACCAAGACGGCGCGCGGCACCTCGATGGGCGGCGCGGCCACGGCACGCGAGCGGGCCGCGGCCGGCCTCAATCCGGTCCCCGGTCTCGACATTGCGCTCGAGGACGTCGACACCCTGGCCAGGTCCGGGGTGACGGCGACCGTCGCGGCGCTGTCGGAACTGATCGAGAGCGGCAATCCGCTGCACAAGGACGGCCAGCTTTGGACCCCGCACCGGCCGGCGCGGCCGGAAAAGTCGGAGGGCGGCATTGCGCTCAAAATGGTCTCCGACTTCCAGCCGGCGGGCGATCAGCCCGGCGCCATCCGCGATCTGGTCGAAGGCGTCGGCGAGGCCGACCGGACCCAGGTTCTGCTCGGCGTCACCGGTTCAGGCAAGACCTTCACCATGGCCAAGGTGATCGAGGAGACGCAGCGGCCGGCCTTGATCCTGGCACCCAACAAGACGCTGGCGGCCCAGCTTTACGGCGAGTTCAAAAACTTCTTTCCCGAGAACGCGGTCGAATATTTCGTTTCCTACTACGACTATTACCAGCCGGAAGCCTACGTGCCGCGCACCGACACCTATATCGAGAAGGAATCCTCGATCAACGAGCAGATCGACCGCATGCGCCATTCGGCCACCCGCTCGCTGCTCGAGCGCGACGACGTCGTCATCGTCGCCTCGGTCTCCTGCATCTACGGCATCGGCTCGGTCGAGACCTACACGGCGATGACCTTCCAGATGCAGGTCGGCGACCGCCTCGACCAGCGCGCGCTGCTCGCCGACCTCGTCGCCCAGCAATACAAGCGCCAGGACATCAACTTCGCCCGCGGCTCGTTCCGGGTGCGCGGCGACACCATCGAGATCTTCCCCGCCCACCTCGAGGACCGCGCCTGGCGGGTGTCGCTGTTCGGCGACGAGATCGAATCGATCACCGAATTCGACCCGCTGACCGGGCAGAAGACGGGGGCGCTGAAGAGCGTCAAGATCTACGCCAACTCGCACTATGTGACGCCGCGGCCGACGCTCAATCAGGCGATCATCTCGATCCGCGACGAGCTGAAGTTCCGCTTGGCCGAGCTCGAGCGGGCCGGCCGTCTGCTCGAGGCCCAGCGGCTCGAGCAGCGCACCCGCTTCGACCTGGAGATGCTCGAGGCGACCGGCTCCTGCGCCGGCATCGAGAATTATTCGCGCTATCTCACCGGCCGCCGTCCGGGTGAGCCGCCGCCGACCCTGTTCGAGTACATCCCCGACAATGCCCTGATCTTCGTCGATGAGAGCCATGTCACCATCCCGCAGATCGGCGGCATGTATCGCGGTGACTTCCGCCGCAAGGCCACCCTTGCCGAATACGGCTTCCGGCTGCCGTCCTGCATGGACAACCGGCCGCTGCGCTTCGAGGAGTGGGACGCGATGCGGCCCCTCACCATCGGCGTCTCGGCGACGCCCGGCGGCTGGGAGCTCGAGCAATCGGGTGGCGTGTTCGCCGAGCAGGTGATCCGGCCGACCGGGCTGATCGATCCGCCGGTCGAGGTGCGTCCGGCCAAGACCCAGGTCGACGACGTGCTCGGCGAGATCCGCGAGACGACGCGGGCCGGCTATCGCACCTTGGTGACGGTGCTGACCAAGCGGATGGCGGAGGATCTTACCGAATATCTGCACGAGCACGGCGTCAGGGTGCGCTACATGCACTCCGACATCGAGACGCTGGAGCGCATCGAGATCATCCGCGATCTGCGGCTCGGCGCCTTCGATGTCCTGGTCGGCATCAACCTGCTGCGCGAGGGGCTCGACATTCCCGAATGCGGCCTGGTCGCCATTCTCGATGCCGACAAGGAGGGCTTTCTGCGCTCGGAGACCTCGCTCATCCAGACGATCGGCCGTGCGGCACGCAATGTCGACGGCCGTGTGGTTCTCTATGCCGATCAGGTCACCGGTTCGATGGAGCGGGCGACCGCCGAGACCCAGCGCCGGCGCGAGAAGCAGATGGCCTGGAACGCCGCCAACGGCATCACGCCCGAGAGCGTCAAGTCGCGCATCGCCGATATCCTCGACTCGGTCTATGAGCGTGACCATGTCCGTGCCGACATTTCAGGCTTTGCTGAGCCGGGCGCCATGGTCGGCAACAATCTCAGGACCCATCTCGAGCACCTCGAGCGCAAAATGCGCGACGCCGCCGCCGACCTCGACTTCGAAACGGCGGCAAGGCTGCGCGACGAGATCAAGCGGCTGCGCGACACCGAGCTGGCCATCGCCGACGATCCGCTCGCCCGCGAGGTCGAATCGCAGAGCCCGGCGTCGGGCCGCGAAAAGGGACGCCACAACAAGGGCCGCGAGCGGCACCGCACCGTCGACCAGGCGCCGCGCGCGCTGTTTGCCAAGCCGGATCTCGACGCGATGGGCGGCTCCGGCGACCATGCGACGCCGGCGGGCGCGACTTCGCGCTCGCTGTTCAAGAAGCAGTCGTTCCGCGAGGCCCACGGCTCCGACTTCGGCATGCCCGGCGAAGGCAGTCAGCTGTTCCGCAAGAACGATCTCGACGAGATGACCGTGCGGCGGACCGAAAAGCCGCTCGGAGCCGAGCCGGCGCCCCAGGCGGCGGCCGACGCGGTCAAGCCGGTCCAGCGCGAACGGTCGGGCCGCGGCAGCTATGAGGAGCCGGCCGAACAGCGCCGGCAAGGCCGCCGCTCGCGCAAGACCGGCCGGCCGGGACGCTGATCCGCGACTGCCTATCGGGCATGCCGGCCGCATCCGGGGTGGAGATATGAAGAACCTCTTGCTCACCTGGCAATTCTGGGCAGTGCTGTCGGCGGGGTTTGCCGCGCTGACCGCGATCTTCGCCAAGGTCGGCGTCGAGAACGTCAATTCGGACTTCGCCACGTTCGTCCGGACGGTGGTCATTCTCGCCACGGTCGCGGCGATCCTCGCCGTCTCCGGCGGCTGGCAGGCCCCCGGCAGCGTGGCGCCGCGCAGCTGGGCTTTCCTGTTGCTTTCCGGCTTGGCCACCGGCGCCTCCTGGCTCTGCTATTTCCGGGCATTGAAGCTTGGCGATGCGGCGCGCGTGGCGCCGATCGACAAGCTGAGCGTCGTGCTGGTGGCTTTGTTTGCGGTCGTCTTCCTCGGCGAAAGGCTGTCGGCTGCCAGCTGGGCCGGCGTCGCGCTGATCGCCGCCGGGGCGATGCTGGTGGCCGCGGGCTGAAACAGTTCGTCCCGGCCGGAGTTTGGGTGTTTTCCGCCTCAGCCCGGAGTTTGCGATGGCCGACAAGAAACTCTCCGCCTTTGCCCTCAATTGTTCGCTGAAGGCGAGCAGCGACGAGGAGGAAAGCTCGACCGACCGCCTGCTGTCCGATCTCGGCGCCGCGCTCAAGGCGCATGGGGTGCGGGTGAGCCGGCCGGTGCGGGCGGCCGACTTCGACATCAAGCCGGGTGTCTTGTCCAACCAAGGCGACGGTGATGCCTGGCCTGGGATCCGCCGGAAAATCCTGGCCGCCGACATCTTTCTCTTCGGCATGCCGATCTGGCTCGGCCATCCATCGAGCGTTGCCAAGCGGGTAATGGAGCGGATGGATGCCTTTCTCGACGAGACCGATGCCAAGGGGCGCATGCCCGCGGCGGGCAAGGTGGCGCTGGTCGCGGTGGTCGGCAATGAGGACGGCGCGCATCACTGCCACGCGGCGACCTTCCAGGCGCTCAACGATGTCGGCTTCACCGTGCCGGCCAATGCCGGCGTCTACTGGGTCGGTCAGGCCATGGGCGACGTCAACTATGTCGACCTGCCGGGAACGCCGCCGGCGGTCGTCGAGATGATCCGGATGGCCGCCGCCAATGCAGCGCACCTGGCGCAGCTCTTATCCAAGGAACGCTACCCCGGAGTTGGCTGATGCGACAGCGGCTGGCAGCCCGGCCGGGACGGATAAGCGCCTTTTCGATGCGGGGTCCGCACCCAATCCCCTGGAATTGATCTAGCCGCGATAGGCCGGGTAATTTGGCGGGTCGCTCGTCTCCCGCACCTGCCGACGCCGGATCTCGGACCGGGAGGCCCGGGACGGACCTTCGCCGCGCACCGAAAGGGCGTCGGCGATCATGACATGGGTCATGGCATCCAGGATCTCGCCGCAGGGCTCGTTGGGCCAGGCGAACACGGCATCGAGGAGAACGCCGAACGCGACGCCATGACAGACGAAGTCGATCTCCAGCAGCCAGTTGCGCAGCGGCTGTCCCGCAGGCGGCACGGGCGCGTCCGGCAGCTCGTGCAGCTGCGACACATAGATCGAGGCCGGCTCGGCATTGTCGATGCCTTGACGGGCGAAGGCGGCCAGTGCGTCGCTCCGGTAGTGGCGGAGCAAGGCGTCGCTGTCGGGCCGTTCGGGCGCGTGAAGGAAGCCGCCCACCCAGGCCGACCGGTTGCGCTGGTCGATGACCAGCGCGGTGACGTGGAAGCGCCTGGGGCGCCGGCCCAGCCGGTCGGGAGCGAATGCCTGCCAGTCGAGGCAGCGCCCGGTGACCGGCTCGGCGATATAGCGGTCGATCCTTTCGCGGGCGAGATAGCTGCCGTCGCTCAGCATGCACTCCTCGCCGCGCTGCACCCACAGGCGGCGCAGCTCGCCGGCGCTCAGGCCGTGGGTGCGCAGCCGCTCCAGGGACGCACGGGTGCGGGCTTCGGCATAGGCTTCGGCCGTGCCGCGATCCGCAAACCCGATGACGAGATGACGTCCGGCGGGCGCGTCGGCGCGGGTGCGGTCGATGACTATGACGGCGGGGGCTGAACCGGACATAGCCCAGCCATGGTTGCAGCGAAGCGGAAATGACGCAAGGGAAGATGCCGGGACCAGCCTACCTCCGTCAAATTGGAGCGCATCGGATCACCCTTTCTTCGAATCGGCGCTCCCCTCCAAGTCTTTGTTTTTCCGCAATTCCGGACGGAAAACCGGGGCCACTTTTCCGGGAATTGCCCTAGCGGTCCTCGATGATGCGCAGATAGGCGGCGGTGACCAGAAGCACGATCAGGCCGAACAGAATGCGCCGCGACCCTTCCGGCATCTGCAGGATGGTGAGCAGGGTGGTGAGCACCGTCAGGATCAAGGCGCCGACGATGGTGCCGGTGTAGCCGCCGCGGCCGCCGAAGATCGAGGTGCCGCCGATCACCGCAGCCGCGACCGACGGCAGTAGCAAGGGTTCGGCCAGGGACAGGGAAGGGGCCTTGATCAGGCCGATATAGAGCAAGCCGGCGATGCCGGCGAGCAAGGCGGAAAACAGGTAGAGGACGAGGATCACCTGCCAATAGAGCACACCCGACAAGCGCGCCGCCCGCTCGTTGTCGCCGACCGCATAGAGCAGGCGGCCGAAGCCGGTCCGGTTCAGCGTGAAGATGATCAGGGCGGCGACCGGTACGAACAGGATCAGCGCATTGGGGATACCGTAGCTGAGGCCGGTGCCGAGCCAGGCAAGCACCGGCGGGATCTTGGCGCCGGCGGCAATGACCGTGCGCTGGTAGACCTGCAGGCAGCCGGTGCCGACCAGGCTGGTGCCCAGCGTCATGATCAGCGGGTGGACGCGGAAGACGCCGACACCGATGCCGTTGGCAAGGCCGATCAGCACGGCGGGGACCAGGGCGAGCGCAATGGCCGTGGCCGGATCATGGTTGACGACCTGGGTGGCCATGATGAAGGCGCTCATCGTGGCAACCGTGCTCACCGAGAGATCGATGCCGCCGGTCAGCATGGTCATCGTCTGACAGCCGGCGAGGATGGCGAGCGGGATGGCGAACTTCACCGTGTTGGCCAGCCAGCGTTCGTTGACGATGCCCGGCCTCAGCACCTGCAGCACGATGACCAGCACGGCCAAGAGGATGATCAGCGGGATCAGCGGATAGTCGCTCATCAGGCGGCGCAGGCGCCGGCCGAGCGAAGGGGCGGACGCGTCGGCGGCGGCGTTGCTCATGGCCCGCGGCTCCTGATTGCGACATAGGCGCCGAGCATCACGACGATGACCATGATGACGCCTTCGATGATGGTGGTGACGTTGGGATCGACCGCCAGCAAAGTCAGGTCTGTGCGCACCAGACGGAGCACAAACACCGCGATGATCGGCCCGATCAGGCCGCCGCGCCCGCCGCCCAAGGTGACACCGCCGAGCACCACGGCGGCAACGCTGGCAAGCAGATAGGGACCGGGGATCGGCGCGCCGATGCCGGTGCTCATGGTCAGCGCCAGGCCGCCCATGGCGGCAAACAGTCCCGAACCGGCATAGGCCAGGATCTTGGTGCGGGCGACCGGCACACCGCTGCGGAAGGCGGCGAGCTCGGAGCTGCCGATCGCGTAAAGCGACAGCCCGAGCCGCGAACGCCGGAGCGGGATCCAGATTACGCCGAGACAGACCAATAGCAGGATCAGCGCTTTGGGGATCCAGGCCGTGATCCCTTCCGGCACGCCGGGCACGGGGACCGTGCCGACGATGAGCGCCTTCAGCCATTCCGCCGCCGCGCCGCCCGGCGCGTCGAGGACCAGCAGCGCTGCTCCCTGAAGAACAAACAGCGTTGCCAGGGTGACGACGATATCGGGGACGCGGGTGACGACGATCAGCAGGCCGTTGACGGCGCCGAGCAGGAGGCCCAGCAACAGCACGAACGGCACCACCAGCAGCGCGAACTGCTCGCTGGCGCCGTTCATCATCGCCGCCGCGGTGACGCTGGTCAGCGCCATCATCGAAGCGACGGAGAGATCGATGCCGCCGGCGATGACGACGATCGTCTGGGCAGCAACGGCGAAGGCGTAGGGCAAAGCGGCGCGCACCAGCGACCCGAAGTCGCCCGCGCCATAGCCCGGCTGGATGAGCTTGGTCAGCACCAGGAGCAGGCAGAACAGAGCGAACAGCCCGACGACCCAGCCCTGCTGGCGCAGGAAGCGGCTCACGCGGCACCTGCCGCCGGCGGCGGAGCGGACGGATCGGCGAGCACCCCGACCGCAGCGCGCGCCTCGCGCGGCAGGCCATAGGCAGCGCGCGTCAAGGCCGCCTCGTCGGCGAGCTCAGCCGGCAGGATGTCGACGACCCGGCCGGAGAAGATGACGATCGCACGGTCGCAAACCAGCTGCACCTCTTCTAGCTCGGAGGTGTAGTAGAGCACCGAGGCGCCTTGTCCGGCGAGCTCGCGCAACAGCCGGTAGATCTCCTGCTTGGTACGCACATCGATGCCGCGAGTCGGGTCGAAGCACAGGATGGTGCGGGCCTCGGCGGCGATCCAGCGGGCGATCGTCACCTTCTGCTGGTTGCCGCCGGACAGGCGCTGGACCTCGCGCTGCGCCCGGGTGTCGATCTGCAGGCGCTCGATGGCGGCGGCGACCCGGCGGCGCTCCCCGCGCATGTCGATCGGCCCCCACCGCTTCATCCGCGCACTGAACGGCAGGGCGATGTTCTCGCGCACCGAACGCTGCATCAGGAGCGCATCGGTGCGGTCGCCGGGCACATAGGCGATGCCGGCGGCGATCGCGTCGGCGGGACTGGCGAACTGCATCGGCTTGCCGTCGACGGCAATCGTGCCGGCCGACGGCCGGATCGAACCGGACAGCGCGGCAAACAGCTCGTCCTGTCCCTGACCCTCGAGGGCGACCAGGCCCGCCACCTCGCCGTTGCGCACGTCGAAGGAGACGTCGTTCAGCTTGGTGCCGACCCCGAGCGTGCTTACCGCGAGGCGGGGTGGGCCGGCGACAACCGCCGGCCCCGCCTGAGCCTCGCCGCGGGCGGCCGCCCGGGCGCGCTCGATCCGCGCACCGAGCATCAGCTCGACGATCCTCTCTTCGACCCCCGGGGTAACGTCGACGACGCCGACGGTCTCGCCGTCGCGCAGCACCGTGGCGCGGTCGCACAGCGCCTGGATCTCCATGAAGCGGTGGGAGATGAAGATCACCGAGCGGCCGGCACGGCTTTGCCGGCGGACAACATCGAGCACGCGTTCGGCAAGATTGGCCGGCAGCGCCGCCGTCATCTCGTCGAGCAGCAGCACGTCGGGCTCGATCGCCAGCGCGCGCGCCAGATCGAGCACCCGCAGCACGGCGAGCGGCACGTCGCGCGCGGGCTCGCGCAGGTCGAGGTCGGGAATGCCGAGCTCGCGCACCCAGTCGAGGAATGGCTCCACCGGGGTGCGGGTCAGCCGCAGATTGTCGGCGACGTCGAGGTCCGGGATCAGCGACGGCTCCTGATAGACCGGCACCAGTCCCGCCCGCCGCGCCTCGCCCGGCGAGTGGACGCGGCGTGGCGCGCCGCGGATCAGGATCTCGCCGGAATCGGGGCGAACCGCGCCGGTGAGGATCTTGACCAGCGTCGATTTGCCGGCGCCGTTGGCGCCCATCAGTGCGTGGACCTCGCCGGGCAGCACCGACAGCGAGGCGTTGCGCAGTGCGGCGACCGCCCCGTAGGCCTTGGCGACGCCCTTGGCGTCGAGCAGCGGATCGGTGGTCACGGCGAGCCGCCGGAACGTGCGGCGCGGCGCCGGGGGAAGCCCCCGGGGCGCCGCGGTCGCAGCCTTGCCTTACTCGCCCGGGCCCTTGCAGGCCACGATCTGATCCTTGGTGTAGGTGGTCCAGTCGGGGATCGAGATGCTCACCGGCCATTCCGGGCTTAGCGAAGGATCGGCCACCTTGCCGAGCTGGGCGCGGCCTTGGTCGGTGGCGTTTTCCCACAGCTGCGGCTCGACCAGCACCGTCTGCTGGGCCGGCTTGTCGCCGCCGAGGATCTTCAACGCCAGCGTGACGCCGGCACCGCCGATCGAGCCCGGGTTGGTCACCGCTGCCCCGACCAGGCCCTTGACCGAGTTGAGCTGGCCGACGAAGCCGGCATTGTCGGCGCCGACGACGGGCACCATCGGCGCCTGCGATTCGACCAGCGCATCGACGATGACGTTGTCGATACCGGAGGTCCAGATGCCGTTGAACGGGGTGCCGGTGGCGAGGAAGTCGAGGATCTGCTGCTTAGCCTGATCCTGCTGCCAGCCGGTGAACACCTCGTGGGCCACCTTGACGCCCGGGTTTTCGGCGAGCGCTTTCTTGAAGCCTTTGTCGCGGTCGCTGTCGGCCGACGCCCCGGCCGCGCCGCGCATGTAGACCACGTCGCCTTTGCCGCCCATCTTCTCGAACAGCCATTTGGCGCCGAGATAGGCATATTGCTCCTGGTTGTTGGAGATCACATAGGCGGAGGGCTCGGTCACCGCCTGGTCGACCGCGACCACGACGATGCCCTTGCCGGTCGCCTCCTTCAGCGCGGCGTTGATGCCGGCTGGGTCGGCGGGGTTGACGACGATGGCGTCGACACCGGCGCTGATCAGGTTGCGAAGGTCCTCGAGCTGGCCGGCGGCGTCGGTGTTGCGATGGGCGATGTTGAGCTTGCCGACCTTGCCGGAGGCGAGCGCCTGGGCCTTGATCGCGCAGATCATCTCCTCACGCCAGCCATTGCCCTGCACGGTGTTGGAGACGCCGATGGTGTAACTGTCCTTGGCGGCGGCCGAGAAGGCCGAGGCAAGCACGGCCGCGCCGGCCAGGAGCGGCAGAATTTTCAAGGATTTCAGGGGCATGAAGTTCCTCCCAGGGGATGTGGTTGTGGTTGATCCGAACGCCGGCCGGTCATTTGACGAACGGCGCAAGTACGTCGCGGGCAAGCAGGAAGCCGCGCTTGATGCTGTCGTCGCTGCCTTCGAACCGCCGATCCTCGTGCTCGATGACGATCGGGCCATCGTAGCCGATACGGTAGAGGCCCGAGAAGATCTCGCGCCAATCGACGTCGCCCAGGCCGGGCATGCGGGGAACCTGCCAGCCGATCCCGGCCGACAGGATGCCGCGCTCATAGAGCCCGTCGCGGTCGATCATCAGGTCCTTGGCGTGGACATGCCGCATATGGGCGCCGAACTCGCGGATGAAGCGCGCCGGGTCGATCATCTGCCAGATCAGATGCGAGGGATCGAAGTTCATGCCGATGCCGTCGCCCCAGGCCTCGAGGATGCGGCGCCAGACATAGGGCGAATAGGCGATGTTGTGCCCGCCCGGCCACTCGTCGCGGGAGAAGATCATCGGGCAGTTCTCGAAGGCGAGCTTGACACCGCGATCGCCGGCATAGGCGATGATGTCGGGCCAGACGGCGAGCGCGTCCTGCCAATTGGCGTCGACATCCTTGGCTTGGTCACCGCCGCAGAAGGTGTTGACCAGCCCGACCTGCATCGCGGCAGCCGCATCGATCACCTTCTTCAGATGCGCAATGACGGTGTCGCGGTGGTGCGGATCGGGATGCAGCGGGTTGGGATAGTAGCCGAGCGCGGAGACCGTCAGCCCGTTGGCCGCAAGCCCGGCAACGGTGTCGCGCGCCTCGCCCGCTGACAGCGCGGCGACGTCGATGTGCGCGGTGCCGGCATAGCGCCGGGTCGGACCGCTCGATCTGGGCCAGCAGGCGATTTCCAGCGCGCTGAACCCGGCCGAGCGCGCCCAGTCGGCGACTTCGGCGAGCGGCGTCTGCGCAAACGGCGCGGTGAGAATTCCGAGCTGCATGTCCTCCCCTCCCGTTTCGTACTACCCTGTTTGGCGCAGCCGCTTCAACCGGGGACGGCCGCTTCGGCCATCATCGTTTCGAGGTAGGCGCGCGGATTGCCGGACAGCAGGCCGGCAAGGGCCTGCTCGATGCTCACCCGGACGCCGGCATCGGCCGCCAGCCGCGGATCGAAGATCGCCTCGATGCCGAGGAC
The DNA here is from genome assembly GCA_963791325.1 of uncultured Alphaproteobacteria bacterium. Lineage (GTDB taxonomy): Bacteria > Pseudomonadota > Alphaproteobacteria > Rhizobiales > Rhizobiaceae > JBEVJK01. The sequence continues at coordinate 424,493 of CAWBRU010000005.1, forward strand.
CGCGGCCGTCAGATCCGGCAGTGCCCCGCCGGCGCGATCGGCGATCGTGGCGATCCGTTCGGCGAACGGGTCGTCGGCTGCCCAGCGCGCGCCGAAGCGCGGTGCGGCCAGAACCAGGTAGGCGATCGATGCGGCCGCCGCGACCGGCAGGAAGGCGCTGGCCTGGCCGTGGCGCAGCCGCTCGCCGAGCGGATTGAGCAGCCGCTGCACGATCTTCTGCGAGCCGTCGGTGGCGATCTGGTGGTTGCGGTGCCGGATCGCGGTGTTGCTCAGCCGGGCGAGACTTTGCTCGACATAGGCGTGCGGGTCGATGCCGGGAACGGGGGCCAGTGTCGCGAGCGTCTCCTCGGCCAGCATGCGCCGCACGAAGCCGGCGAGCAGCGGATCGGCCACGGCTTCGAAGGTGTAGGTATGGCCGAGCAGGAGCCCCAGGCAGGCAAGTGTTGTCTGCGCCGCGTTGAGCACCCGCATCTTCAAGTGCTCGAACGAGGTGACGTCGTCGACGAACAGCGCGCCGACCCGGTCCCAGCCCGGCATCGGGCCGGCGAAGCGACGCTCCACCACCCATTGCCGGAACGGCTCGCCGACCACCGCCGCGCGGTCGCGATAACCATATGCGCGCTCGACCTCGGCCAGGTCGTCGGCGGAGGTCGCCGGGGCGATGCGGTCGACCATGGTCGAGGGAAACGCCGCATTGGCCTCGATCCAGCGGCTCAGCCGAGGGGCCTGCCGCTCGGCCAGGGCACGCACGACATTGCCGAGGATGACGCCGTTCATCGGGATGTTGTCGCAGCTAATCACCGTCAGCGGCTGGCCGTGCGTGCGCCGGCGCGCGTCGAGCGCGCGCACGATCAGGCCCGGCAAGCTTACCGGCTCGCCGGGCTCTGCAAGGTCGTGCAGGATCGCCGGCGATTGCCAGTCGAGCTGGCCGGTGGCGGGGTGGTGGCAATAGCCTTTTTCCGTCACCGTCAGGGTCACCGCGCCGATCTCCGCCGCGGCGAGCGCGGCGAGCGCAGGCTGTGGCCCGGCCTGACTGTCGACGACGCGCAGAATGCTGCCGACCACGCGCGCTTCGGTGCTGGCGTCCTGGCGGATCAGCCGCGTGTAAAGGCCGCCTTGGGCCCCGAGGGTCTCGGCGAGCCGCGGCGCGCGGATGTTGATGCCGACGATGCCCCAGTCGCCGCCCGCAGCCGCAAGCAGGTCGTCGGTATATTCGGCTTGGTGCATGCGATGAAAGGCGCCGACGCCGATATGGGCGAGGCCGGCGGCGACCTCGGCGCGGTCGTAGGCAGGCCGCGCCACCGCGGCCGGCAGGCGCGAAAGCAGCGCCGGCCCGAGCGTCTCGACCGGCCTCGGCGCGCCCGTCATCGGTTCGCCCCCACCACCCATTGCTCCTGATCGATCAACGCGCCGGTCATCGGCCCGGCGGCGTCGCTCAACAGGAACACCGCGAGGTTGGCGATCTCCTGAGGGACGAGCAGGCGCCCGAACGGCTGGGCGGCAGAGGCCGCCGCGAGCCAGCCCGGACCGTGGCCGAGCGTCTCGGCCTGCATGGTCATTTCGCCGGGGGTCGCCGTCCAGCCCATGTTGATGCCGTTGACGCGGATGCGGTCGAAGCGGTGGGCGTTGGCGGTGTTGCGGGTGAGCAGCGCCAGCGCCGCCTTGGTGGCGGAGTAGACGGCGAGTTCGGGCGAGCCGCAATGGGCGTTGATCGAAAGGATGTTGACGATGGCACCGCCTTCGCCGCCGGCGCGCATGGCCCCGACCGCCCCTTGCATCAAAAAGAACGGAGCCCGGGCATTGACGGCAAAGAGCCGCGACCAATCCTCCAGGGAGGCATCGAGCAGGCCGGCGCGATCGGTCAGGGCGGCTGCATTGGCGAGCAGGTCGAGGCGGGCGAAGTGCGCCAGGCAAGCCGCGATCAGCCGGGCCGGTGCCGTCTCGTCGGCGAGATCGGCGGCCTCGAAGATGGCCGGCGTACCGGCCGCACTCAGCCGCTCGGCGGCCTGTCGGCCGCGCTCCGCATCGCGTCCCGTCAGCAACAGCGCTGCTGCGCCGGATCGTGCGAGGGTCTCGGCGATCGCCAGACCGACGCCCTGGGTTGCGCCGGTCACCAGCGCCACTTTGCCCTCGACACGCACTTCCACGCGGCTCTCCCCCGAACGAAGTTTCTCTGTTGGCCGACGCGGGAAGGCGGTCGCGCCGGGAGGGCAGCACCGCACGCAGCTCTCCCTCCGGCGCCGCCCAAGCTAGCGCCGACAGCTGATTTCACAAATCCTAAAATGGAAATATGCTTCGCAGCGAGCCACGCCGCGGCGCGGTGCGACGCGCAACGAGAGGGCACCCGCAAATGGTCTACGCGACGGCAGACGGGTCATCCGGCCGGCGGCTCAGGGTCGGCATGGTCGGCGGCGGCCGCAACGCCTTCATCGGCGCCGTCCATCGCCTGGCGATGCGTCTCGACGATCAGATCGAGCTGGTCGCCGGCGCCCTGTCGGCAGACCCGGCCAACGCCGCGGCCTCGGCTGCCGAGATCGGCCTCAGGCCCGACCGCAGCTATGCCGACTACCGGATCATGGCCGAAAGCGAGGCAGGCAGGCCGGACGGCATCGAGGCGGTCGTCATCGTTACCCCCAACCATCTGCACGCACCGATCGCAACGGCCTTCCTGGAGGCGGGGATCGATGTGATCTGCGACAAGCCGCTGTCGACCACGCTGGCCGACGCGGAAGCGCTGGTCGCGCTCACCGCCGCGCGGCGGCGCAAATTCCTGGTGACGCTCAACAACACCGGTTATGCGATGGTCCGCCAGGCGCGCGAAATGGTGGCGGACGGTGCGCTCGGACGGCTGGTCGCCGTACATGCGGCCTATATCCAGGATTGGCTGACCAAAAGCCGATCGACGCCGACGGCCAGAAGCAGGCTGCGTGGCGCACGGACCCGGAGCGCGCCGGCCAGTCGGCAGTGCTTGCCGACATCGGCGTCCATGCCTTCAACCTCGCCAGCTTCATCAGCGGCCGCGCGGCGGACGCAGTCGCAGCCGATCTGTTCACCGCCGTCCCCGGCCGCAAGCTCGACGACAATGCCAACGTCCTGGTGCGCTGGTCGGGCGGGGCGCGCGGCACCATCCTGGCCAGCCAGACCTCGCCCGGCCACTACAACGACCTCTCCGTCCGCCTCTATGGCGACAAGGCCGGCTTGGAATGGTCCGGCCTGCGGCCGGAGGAGCTGCGCTTCTCGCCCTATGGCGAGGAGAGCCGCACCCTGGTCCGCGGCGGCCATGGCGCCTTCGGCGAGGCCAGCCGGGTATCGCGCATGCCGGCAGCGCATCCGGAAGGCTATATCGAGGCGTTCGCCAACCTTTACCGTGACGCAGCCGAGATCATCCGGCGCCACCGCAGCGGCGGGGATGTCGACCCGGACCGGGCAGGCCTGGTGCCCGACGTGGAGGACGGCGCCCGCGGCGTCAAGTTCGTGGCGGCGGCGGTGGCCTCGAACCATGCCGGCGGAGCCTGGACGGCGGCGCGGTTCGGCTGAGAGCTCAGGCGCTGGCCAGCAAGGCCTCGACCTCGCGGCTCGCCTGCGCCAGGATCCAGCCTTTGACCGTGCGCACGACATTGCCCTTCGAGAGCTGGCTGTCGGTCAAATAATAGGTCCACGGGCTGGACGCCCTGACCGGGAACGGCTCGACCAGCAGGCCTCGCCGCAGATAGGTGCGCGCCAACGAATATTGAGTGGCGACACAGCCGGCGCCCATCGCCGCCAGCTCCAGCGCGATGTTGGAGGCGTTGGTGGTGATCCCCTTCTCGTAATCGGTGATCTCGATGCCGAGCGCATCGGCCATGCATTGCCAGTATTCCTGGCGGCCGTGGACATGGATCCAGTCGAGGGCGAGCAGGTCGCGCGGCGTTCGTGGACGGTTCGATCCGTCAAGCAGCGCCGGGGCGCAGAGCAAGGCCAGCTGGTCGTTCCACAGCGGCACGCCGGCCGGCGGGCGGTCGTCGAAGCGCCGCGTCGAAATGGTGATGTCGGCGATCTGCTCGCTCAAATCCTCCCAGATGGTGCCGTGGAGGACAACCTCGATGTCGGGATGGCGCTTGCGGAACGCCGCCATGCATTCGGCCAGCCAGTTCTCGGCGAGGCTCATCGGGCAGGAGATGACCACGGTCTTGTTGCGGGCCGAGGCGACGATCGCTTCGGTCGCGTGGTCGATCTGGTCGAGCGCCTGGCGCAGCGTCGGCAGAAACGCTTCGCCCATCTCGGTGAGCTTGAGGCTGCGAGGATAGCGCACGAACAGCTGGCGGCCGAGATAGTGCTCCAGGGCACGGACATGATTGGAGACGGCCGCCTGGGTGTAGCCGAGCTCCTGCGCAGCCAAGGTGAAGCTCAGATGCCTGGCCGAGCACTCGAAGGAACGGATGTAGTTGAGCGGGGGCGGCGGCTTCATCCTGAGGGCTTCCGCGGCGCGCGAGACGGCGGCCGGTCCTCATTGGTAGCGGCAGCCGGCGGTGACATCAATTTTTTTGGGCAATGGCGCCGATCTTATTACGTGAAACGCCCATGAGGCGGAATTATTCATGGGTGGGTCAGGCAAGATGAGGTGCCGAATGGCGCAGACGGACCCGCGGACCGACGACGCTCCCGCTGCATCGCCTGCGCTGGCCGCGGTCGCAGATTTCGTCCTGCGCCGGCCGGCCCGAACCTTCCCGCGCGAGGTGCTCGAGGCCGCCGCCTGGCAGCTGCTCGACACGCTCGGGGTGGCGATTGCCGCCGTGCCGACGGCCTCCGGCGTGATCGCACGCGACATTGCGGCCGAACTTTATGGGGCCGGGTCGGCCCGGCACCGTGCCCGGATGATGTTCGACGGCCGTGCCGTCAGCCAAGCCGGCGCCGCGTTCGCGCTGGCCACGCAGATCGACAATCTCGACGGTCACGATGGCTACAGCCCGACCAAGGGCCATGTCGGGGTGGTCGTTGTGCCGGCGCTCGCGGCCCTTGCCGAAGGCTTGCCCGAGCTCGGCGGGGTGGAAGCTCTGGCGGCACTCGCCGTCGGCTACGAGATCGCTGGCCGGGCCGGCACCGCGCTGCACGCCACAGCCTGCGATTACCACACCTCCGGTGCCTGGAACGGACTCGGCGTCGCCGCAATGGCGGCGCGGCTCTGGGACCTGGACGACAATCAGCTGCGCCAGGCTCTCGGCATTGCCGAATATCATGGTCCGCGCAGCCAGATGATGCGCGAGATCGCCAACCCGACGATGCTGCATGACGGCTCCGGCGTCGGCGCGCTGAATGGCCTGACGGCGGCGGTGCTCGCCCTTCACGGCTTTGCAGGCGCCCCGGCCATCACCGTCGAAACCGCCGACGTTGCCGGCCACTGGGCGGATCTCGGCAGCTTCTGGCAGACCAGGCACCAGTACATCAAGCCTTATCCGATCTGCCGCTGGGCACACGCGGCCATCGACGCCACGCGGGCGCTGATGCTTGCCCATGATCTCGACGCGGCCGACATTGCGCGGCTTCGGGTGAACAGTTTCGGCCATGCCGCGGAGCTCTTTCGCGGCATGCCCGACACCACCTCGAAAGCCCAATACAGCCTGCCGTTTGCGGTGGCGGCCTACGTGCTCAACGGCCGCATCGGCGTTGAGCACATCACCGGCGCAGGCCTTGCAGACCCGGCAGCGGCCGCCTTCCTGGACCGCATCGAGGTGCATGAAGCCGCTCGCCACAGCAGCCGGTTTCCTGAAGGGCGGTGGGCCGACGTCGAGATCGTCACCACGGATGGCCGGTTGCTGGCATCGGGCGACGTGCACGCGCGGGGCGGGCCGGAGGCGCCGCTCAGCCGTGCCGACATCCTCGACAAGTTCCGCGAATTCGCGTCGCCGGTGGTAGGCGAGGGGCGCGCGGACGCGCTCCGCGACGCGGTGCTCGGCCTTGCTGAGGAAGGCAGCCGCTTCGCCGCAGTCGCTGGCTTGCTCTACGATGCGCCGGCAGGCATTCGACGATATGCCGCCTAGCCCACTCACATCCGCGCTCGCGCGATGCCGTCGGGCGAGCGAGGGCATCTCGGCCGCAAATTTTTCGGCCGACGCCAAGGGCGCGTTGAGGAGGGCGCCTTCGACATCTTGTTCGACGTGTCGGCTTCGGCCTATCTGACGTCGGCCGTCCAGGCGGCCGCCGAGCCCCCCGGCGAACGCGCCGATCCATGCGGAGACAACCAGTGACGACATCTTTTCGAGGCGTAATCGCGCCGATCCTTACCCCGTTCGAAGACGACGGCCGCATCGCGCGCGACCTCTATGTCGGGCATGCGCGCTGGGTGCTCGACCAAGGGGCGCATTTCCTGTCGCCGTTCGGCACCACCGGCGAGGCGCTTTCGGTGGGCCTCGCCGAGCGCAAGGCGGCGCTGGGATGGCTGGTCGAGGCCGGCATCGCGCCGGAGCGGCTGATGCCGGGGACGGGGGTGACGGCGCTACCCGAAACCGTCGAGCTCACCCGCCACGCCCTCGGCCTCGGCGCGGCGGCGGTGATGGTGCTGCCGTCGTTCTTCTATCGCCAGGCCGGTGACGAGGGCCAGGCGCGCTATTTCACCGCGCTGGTCGAGACGGTCGCCGACCCTGCGCTGAAGGTGATCCTCTATCACATCCCGCAGAACTCCGGCGTGCCGGTATCGCCGGCACTCGCCGCCCGGCTGAGCGCTCGGTTTCCGGACCAGGTGGTCGCCTACAAGGACAGCGGCGGGGCGTTCGACAACACGCTTGCGGTGATCGCCGCAGCGCCCCGGCTGGCCGTCTTCCCGAGCTCGGAGGGCCAGCTCACCGCCGGGCTCGCGGCGGGCGGCGCCGGCTGCATCTCGGCTTCAGTCAACCTCAATGCGCGCGCCATCCGGGCGGTTTTCGACGGCGCCGAAGCCGGCCGCGACGTGGCCGGGCTCGACGCCGGCATCAAGGCGTTCCGCAAGGCGGTCGAGGCAGCCGGGCTGATCGGCGGGATGAAGGCAGCGCTTGCGGTGCGAACCGGCGACCGGCGCTGGCTCAATCTGCGGCCGCCCCACGACAACACGACCCTGGCCGCCGGCGCGGCCCTGCTCGAGGCGCTCGGAGCGGCGGCCTCGGCGCTTCCGGGCGCGGCGCGAGCCGTCGCCTGATGCGCAACAGCCCCGCGGTGATCGTCCACAGCGACCATCCGGAGGCCGCACTGGCGGAGCTCAGACAGCGCCATCCGGAGTTCGCCTTCAGCGGCTGCGACAGCTATGCGGGGCTGCCGGAAGCCGTCGCCGAGGCCGAGGCTCGGATTGTCTATACAATTCGCTTCGCCGGCTCGCCGGGCTACCCGCGCCAGGCCTTGGTCGACAGCCCGACCGTCAAATGGGTGGCGGTCGGTGGTTCAGGCACGGACCATCTCAGGCCCTGGGATCCGGCCAGGGTCACCGTCACCAACGCCGCCGGCGTCGCCGCCGACATGATGGCGGAATATGCGCTCGGCATGATGCTGGCGTTTACGCTCGGCCTCCCGCGCTTCGGCCGGGCGCAGCGGGCCCGGCAATGGATCGACGGCAAGGTCGAGCCGATCGAAGGCAAGACGCTGCTGATCGTCGGGCTGGGCAAGACCGGCCAGGCGACGGCGCGGCGTGCCAAGGCCTTGGGCGTGGCGACGCTCGGCGTGCGTGCCCGCCCGCAGCCGACCGCCTGCGTCGACGAGGTGCATGGCGTCGCCGATCTTCCCGGCCTGTGGCCGCGCGCCGATTTCGTTCTCTGTTCGGTGCCGCTTACCGAAGAGACCCGCGGCCTGATCGGCGCGGCGGCTTTTGCCGCGATGAAACCGTCGGCCGTGCTGATCGACGTGTCGCGCGGCGGCATCGTTGCAGAGGCGGCGCTGCTCGACGCGCTGAGCTCCAACCGGATCAAGGGCGCCGCACTCGACGTCTTCGCGACCGAGCCGCTGCCGGCCGGCCACCCGCTATGGGGCTTGGACAACGTCCTCATCACTCCGCACTGCTCCGCCGTCTACGACGGCTGGGAGGCAAGATCGGTGCGGCTGTTTTCCGACAATCTCAGCCGCTATTGCGCCGGACGGCCGCTCGCCAATGTCGTCGACCCGGTGCGCGGCTACTGACACAGCGAGGAGTGTGGGATGTCGCAGGAAAGACGCAGCGGCGGACGCCGCTCCAAGGCGGCGGGACGGAGCGGCGGCGGGATCCCGCAGCTGCCCTGGCAACGGGTGAGAAATCCGTACGCGCCGATGGACATCCTCGATCCGGAGCGGATGGAGACGCTGCACCGGACTTCGATGCGGATCCTCTCCGAGCTCGGCATCCGGGTGATGAGCGCGCGCGTCATGGACATCTTTCAGGAAGCGGGGGCGCTTGTCGACCGCGACGAGAGCACCATCCGGATCGACGAGAGCCTGGTCGAAGAGGCGCTGAAAAGCGCGCCGCCGCGCTTCACCTTGACCGCCCGCAATCCGGCCAAGCAGCTCGGCATCGGCGGCGACGAGATGGTGTTCGGGCTGGTCGCCGGACCGCCCAATGTGCATGACCGGATCCGCGGCCGGCGCAGCGGCAACCTGCCCGACTATGAGGATTTCATCCGCCTCGCGCATCACTTCAACGCCATCCACATCATCGGCAACCAGGTCGTGGCGCCGATGGAATTGCCGGCCAATTCGCGCCATCTCGACACCTACCGGGCCAATCTCACACTGTCGGACCGGTGCTTCCATGTCAGCGCGATCGGCCGCGGCAGGGCGCTCGACGGGGTTGAAATGATGGCGATCTCGCGGGGCATCACGCTCGAGGAGATGCGGGCCTCGCCGGGCGTGATCACGATCATTTCCGTCAACTCGCCGCGGCTGTTCGACGAGGCGATGGCCGATGGCCTCATCGCCATGGCCGAGCACGGCCAGCCGGTGACGGTGACGCCGTTCACGCTGATGGGCGCGATGACGCCGGTGACCTTGGCCGCCGCGCTCGCCCAGCAGAATGCCGAAGCGCTGTTCGGGGTGACGCTCACCCAGCTCGTCAGCCCCGGCGCGCCGGTGATGTATGGCGCCTTCACCTCCAATGTCGACATGCGCTCCGGCGCCCCGGCGTTCGGCACGCCGGAAAATACCAAGGCCAACATCATCGCCGGCCAGCTCGCCCGCCGCTACCGGCTGCCCTACCGCACCTCGAACGCCAATGCCTCCAACGCGGTCGACCTGCAGGCGGCGTATGAGACGGAGATGGCGACCTGGGGCGCGGTGCTCGGCGGCGCCAATATGATCTACCACGCCGCGGGCTGGCTCGAAGGCGGGCTGACCGCCTCGTTCGAGAAGCTCGTGCTCGACGTCGAGATCCTGCAGAACATGATGGAGTTCCTGAAGCCGGTACCGTTCGACGAGGACGACCTCGGCTTCGATGCGATCAAGGCGGTGCCGACCGGCGGCCACTTCTTCGGCTCGGAGCATACCATGGCCCGCTACGAGACGGCCTTCTACCGGCCGATGCTGTCGAACTGGCAGAACTACGGCAGCTGGCAGGAGGCCGGCGGCCATGACGCGCTGGAGCGGGCCACCGAGATTTGGCAGCAGGCGCTGCGCGACTATCAGGAGCCGGTGCTCGACCCGGCGATCCGCGAGGAGCTCGACGCCTATGTCGCCCGCCGCCGCGAGGAGATCGGCGCCGGCGAGCCCTGATACCCGCATCACTCAACACAGCAAAAGGAGGAAGCGCATGACCTCACTCAAGCTGGCTTTGGCCCTGTCCGCCCTGGCGCTCGCCAGTTCGGCGGCCGCCGCTGCCGAGACCAAGGTGCTCAATGACGACGCTTGGTTCGCCGAAGGTCCGATCTGGTACAAGGACAAGCTCTACTACGTCGAATACGGCCGCGGCACGGTGATGACCTGGGACGGCAAGACCAACACCGTGTTCTGGAAGCAGGATGGCTGCGGGCCATCCGCCGTGGTACCGACCCGGACGGGCGAATTCGTCGTCACCTGCTACGATTCCAACACGATCGGCCGGATCTCGGCCGACGGCAAGACGCTGCCGCCCTACGACAAGGACACGGACGGGAAGGGCTTCGTCGGACCGAACGACTTCGCCCCGGACAAGAAGGGCGGCATCTACTTCACCGGCTCGGGCAAGGGCGGCCCGCTGATCGACGCATCCGCCTACTATATCGGCCCGGAGGGGAAGGTGAAACTGGTAGCGGACGACCTGCACAACGCCAACGGCCTCGCTCTCTCCAACGACGGCAAGACGCTCTATCTGATCGAGACCGAGGACAACCGCCTCATCGAATTCGACGTCAAGGATGACGCCAGCCTCGCCAACCGGCGCGTCTTCCTGAAGCTCGACGATCTCTTCCCCGGCGCGCCCCATATTTGGCCGGACGGCGTCAAGATCGACTCCAAAGGCGAGATTTATATCGGCCAGAGCCCACGCTCGCTCGATGCACCGGGCAAGATCATCGTCGTCGACAGCGACGGCAAGCTGTTGCGCACCATCGCGGTGCCGTCGCCGTCGATGCCCAACTTCGCCTTCAGCCCGGACGAGAAGACGCTCTACGTCATGGCCCTTGACCAGATCGACAAGGCGCCGTGGCACGGCAAGGTCTACGCCGTGCCGAACCGGAACTGAGCAGCAGGCGCCGGCTCTCCCCGATCAGGGGTCGAGCCGGCGCGCTTCAGCTCTGCCGGGTGACGACGCGTCCCGCCGGCTCGTCCGCGAGCCGGCCTGCGCCGACGATTGCGCGGCCGGCGAGAAACACCCGCAGGAGCCGCGAGCGAACTTCAAGGCCCTCGAACGGGCTATAGCCGGCGCGTGAGCGCTGCTCCGCGGCGGTGACCGTGCTCATCTGCCGCGGGTCGAGCACCAAAAGGTCGGCGTCGAAGCCCCGCGCGATCCGGCCCTTGCGCCGACCGAGGCCGAACCTCTGGGCCGGATTGGCAGAGCACATCCGCACCAGGTCCTGCAGCGTGATCAGGCCTTCGTCGACCAGCTTGAGCATCGTCGCAAGCAGCGTCTGCAGGCCCGGCATGCCGCCGGGGATGTCGGCGAACGCGGGATAGACGGCCGCTTTCTCGGCCGGGCTGTGCGGCGCATGATCGGTGGCGACGATGTCGATCACCCCGTCGCGCAGGGCTTGGCGCAGCGCCTCGACGTCGCCGTGGCCGCGCAGCGGCGGCGAGGCCTTCAAGGCCGCGCCGCGGGTTGCGTAATCCGCGGCGGTGAAGAACAGGTTCTGCGGGGTGGTCTCGACGCTGGCGTCGGCTAGGTCGCGCAGCCGCCGCCAGGCCGCCACGCCGAGCGCGGAGTTGATCTGGCGCACATGGATGCGGGCGCCGGTGTCGGCTGCCGCAAGCACGGCGCGGGCCACCCCGCCGGCCTCGGCCAGGGGCGGGCGGCTCGCCAGGAAGGCGGCGATGTCGGTGCCGGGCGCTAACCCGGCGCTGCCCGCGAGCAGCGATTGATCGCCGGCGGAGACGCCGACCAGCATGCCGGTGCCGGCGAGCCTGCGCATCGCCGTCGTCACCGCCGCCAGCGTGTCGATTAGGAAAGCGGGCGGGACGTCGGCGGTGAACAGCTCGACCGAGACCGGCGCCAAGGCGAGCAGGTCGGACACGCCTGCGAGATCGCGCCGAAGCGCCGCCTGGAAGCCGACATCGACATGCAGGCGGCCTTCCGCCGACGCCATCTTGGCGGCCAGGGTTGCGGCATCGGCGGTCCACGGCTCGTCGGTCGGCATGTCGAGCACGGTGGTCACCCCGCCCAGAGCCGCCGCGGCGGTGCCGCTCACAAAATCTTCCTTGTGGGTGAGGCCAGGCTCGCGCAGATGGGCATGGGCGTCGACCAGGCCGGGCAGCACGAGGCAGCCGCTGACATCGACGGCTTGCGCAGCTTCGGCCGCTTCGCCCGGGGCAAGCACGGCCGCGATCCTGCCGCCGTCGAGCGCAAGGTCGCCTCGCCGCATCGCATCGGCATCGACCAGCGTACCGCCCCGCAGCAGCAGCGCGAACATCAGTCGCCCGCGCCGAAGCGCGCGTGGTTGTCGAGCCAATAGCGGGCGATGTCCTCGCGGCGCATGAACAGGGCGCCCGGCGCCCGGCCGACATGCTCGAGCACCGCGCGCAGCCCCGCGGCCCGGTTCGGCTGGCCCATCCAGCGGGCATGGACGCAGATGGTCAGCATGCGCCCGCCGGTCTCGTCCGCCTCGTCGAGCAGATAGTCGATCGCCGCGCGGCAGTCCTCGGTGAAGTCGCGCGGATTGCTGTAGCCGGGGGCGATCAGGTAGCGGCTGTCGTTGAGGGTCTTGGAATAGGGCACGATCAGGATACGGCTGCCCTTGTGGTCGGCGAAATAAGGGAGATCGTCGTTGCAAGGATCGGCGTGGTAGAGAAAGCCGCCTTCCTCCACCAGCAGGTCGCGGGTGTTGACGCTGGGAAAGGAGCGGCAGTTCCAGCCGAGCGGGCGCCGGCCGGCGACCTCGCGGTAAAGTGCAATGGCCGAGCGGAGGTCGCGCGCCTCCGCGGCGCGCGGCAGCAGCGAATATTCTCGCCAGCGCAGGCCATGGCCGAGCAGATCGTGGCCACGCTCGTTCATCCAGGCCGCGACTTCCGGATTGCGCTGCAGCGCCACCGCGCAGGCCGACACCGTGACCGGGACGTCGAAGCGGTCGAACAGCCGGGCGAGCCGCCAGACGCCGGCGCGGCTGCCATATTCGAAGTGGGTCTCGGTGCCGAGATCGCGCACCGGCGGGCTCACCGGAATGTTGTACTCGCCCCAATTGTCGTTCTTGCCGTCCTCCAGCCAGGACTGCTCCGATCCCTCCTCGTAGTTGAGCACCAGATTGATCGCGAGCTTGGCGCCACCGGGCCAGGTGACGAAAGGCGGCCGCCGGCCATAGCCGATGAAGTCGCGCGGCTGGCTTTCGCCATGGCCGGCCGCCGGGTCGGATCCGGCCATCAGCGCGTCTCCTTCGGCTCGAAATCGTCATGCGCGACGATCCAATCCATATAGTCGAGGAAGGCTGCCTTGCCCGGCCGCGGCCGCCAGCCGGTGTCGCGCTCGATGCGGGCGGTGTCGTAGGCGCCCCACATGCCCGTCTTGAGCGCGGTGTCCTGGATGATGTTGGCTCCTTGATCGGGGCTGACCTCGACCTCGAGGCCGGGCACCCGCTCGCGCGCCCAGCCGACGAAGTCGCCGATGGTGGCGGTGGTGCCGCTGCCGATATTGTAGTGGCGGTAGCGCAGCTGAGGCGCTGCGATGAGCGCCATGATCGCCTCGGCGACATCGGCGGAATGGACATAGTCGCCGAGCGGTTCGAGGCTGTTGGGGCGGATCGTCTCGCCGGTGAGCGCCATATGCGCGACCCGGTGCGGCACATGGCGGAAGTTGCGCGTCTCCGTCACCCGGTCCATCGGCCCGTAGACGGAGGCCAGGCGAACCGAGGCGGCCGACAGGCCGAACAGATCGGCATAGCGGTTGACCACCATCTCGGAGGCGAATTTGGAGATGCCGTAGAGCGTGAGCGGCGCGACATAGCCGTCCTCGGGCAGCGGCTCGCCTGCCCAGTCCGGGCCGTGGTGCCGGTAGATGGCGCCTGAGCTGACATAGATGAAGCGCTTGACGCTTGGGCGGCGCCGGGCCCATTCGAGCATCTTCACCGTGCCCATCAGGTTGACCTCGACGATCCGGTCCGGCGCCTCGGCTTCGGGCTGCCGCTTGGCCGCAGCGGCCGTGCCGCGGGAGATCGGCGTGATCGTGGCGCCGTGAGCAACCGCCGAGATGTCCTGCGCATCGAGCGCCTCGGTCCAGGCGTCGGGGTCGAGAATATCGGCCGCAATCACCGTGAGCCGGTCACGCACCCGGGCGAAATAGCGCTCGGCGAGGCGATCGAGGTTGGCCCGGTCGAGGATCACGGCGCGCGCCGCGGGGTCGCGCTCCAGCCATTGCCTGGCCAGGACGCTCATCACGAAGCCGGTCCCCCCGGTCACCAGAAGCGTCATGTCAACCTCCTCTTGAAAAGCTCAGGATCAGCGCACCGCATAGCCGCCATCGACGAGCAGATCGGTGCCGGTCACGAACGAGGCCTCGGCCGACAGCAGGAAGGCTGCGGCCGGCGCAATCTCGTCGGGCTCGGCGATGCGGCCTAGAAGATGGGCCGGGCCGAGCGCGGCGTTGGCGGCGTCGAAATCCGGGAAGCGGCGTAACAACCGCTCGGTGGCGACAGCGCCGGGCGACAGGCTGTTGACGCGGATGCGCTCCCGCGCGTGGTCGAGCGCCATCGCCTTGGCGAGGTGGACGAGCCCGGCCTTGGCGGCGCAATAGGCCACCGCACGCGGCGCGGCGACGCGCGCGAATTGCGAGCCGATGAACACGACCGAGCCACCGCCGCCGGCTGCCATGGCGGGCACGGCCGATTTGGCGAGGTAGAAGGCGCCGGTCAGGCCGACCGCGATCTCGGCGTTCCAGGCCTCGGGATCAAGGTCGGTGACGGTGCCGGCCCGGGACGGCGCGGCGGCGTTGTGGACCAGGCCGTCAAGCCGGCCGAAATGCTGCCGAGCGCTCGCCACGGCCGCCTCCGCCGAGCCGAGATCGGCGACGTCGCAGGCAATGCCGAGCGCGGCGGCGCCGAGCCCGTCCGCCAGCGCCCGTGCCGCTTCGCCGCGCAGGTCGGCACAGATCACCTTGGCGCCTTCGGCGATGCAGCGCGCCGCTATGGCCGCGCCGATGCCGCTTGCGGCACCGCTGATCAGCACCACCTGTCCCGAGAGCCGCGCTGCCGTCATTGCTTCGCCTCCGACAGCGGCTCGGCAGCGGCGGTGGCGGGCGCCTCGACGGCCGGCCGTCTGAGATTGTAGCAGGCTGCGGCCGCCACCAGGACCGCGCCGGTGCCGAGCACGGCCAGCATCGCCGCGGGCGCGGTGCGCGCCATCAGCCCGGCGGCAAGGCCGGGGGTCAGAATGTTGCCGACCGAATAGAGCAGCAGCAACGCTCCCGATGCCGCAACCATGTGGCGCGGGTCGAGCTGGGCGTTGGCGAAGGCGATCGCCACCGGATAGACGGTGAGCGCCGTCGCGCCGTAGAGGAAGAACAGGGCAAACAGCAGCGGCTCCGAGCGGTTGCCGAGCCCGGCGATGGCCGCGCAGAGCGCGACCGACAACAGCCCTTGGACGAGCAGGATCAGCCGCCGGTCGAAGCGGTCGGAAAGCCAGCCGACCGGCGTTTGCGCCAGCATGCCGGCGATCGACACCGTAGTCACCAGCCCGACCGTGGTCGCCGGCGACAGCCCGATGCCGGCGCCATAGAGCGGGGTGAGCACGAAGATGTTCAGGTTGGTGATGCCGGCCTGGAAGATCGCCACCACGGTGACCGGGGCGAGGCGGACGAGCTCTTTTAAGCCGTAGCGCTCGTCGGCAGCCGATGGCCTGGCCCCCGGCCGCGGCACCAGGTTCGCAAGCTCGGGCCAGCGGCCGGCGGTGAGCTTGGCGACAAGCGCCACGAGCATGGTGGCGGCGCCGCCGAGGAACAGATAGGGCGATTGCGGCCCGACCGCCGCGACCAGCAGCTGGCCGATCAGCACCGCCAGCGCCGTCGTCAGCATATAGACCGAAAACAGCCGGCCGCGATTGGCGCGTCCGGCATAGAGGTTGATCCAGCTCTCGCAGATCACGAACAGCGCCGACATCGCCATGCCGCCGAGCAGCCGGAACAGCATCCAGGCGGGTTGGGCGGTGGTCAGCGACAGGCCGATGGCGCCCGCGCCGGCGAGCAGCATGATCAAGGTGAAGCTCCGCTCATGGCCGGCGCGGGCGACCAGCGCGCGGGCGATCAGGCAGCCGATCAGGAAGCCCACCGGATAGGCGGTGAGCACCAGCTGCACCGCCATGGGGTCGGTGCCGGGACCGCTGAGATGCAGGGAGACGGCGGTGGTGAGCATGGCGCTGCCGGTGCCGGCAAGGCAGAGAGCCGATAGCATCGGCAGCACGGCGCGCAGGCTGCCGATGCGCGCCAAGAGCGCGGCCAGGGGCGGGACGGGCGCCGTCACGACAGCGGATCCGCGAGCGCCGCGGCGGCGGTCGAGGCGATCGGAGCGCGCGCCGCCAGCACCTCCATGGGAATGTGGCAGGCGATCTCATGGGTCGGCGAGAACCTGCGGACCGGCGGCGGCTCGCGGTCGCAGACCGGCCCAAGCTTGCGATGGCAGCGCGAGGCGAAGCGGCAGCCGGGCGGCACGTCGACCGGACTCGGCGTCTCGCCGAACAGCAGGATGTGGCGCCTCGGCCGCCGCTCGGGATCGGGGCTGCGGATCGCCGACAGCAGCGCCTCGGTATAAGGGTGGGTCGGTCCGCCGAACACTTCCGCCGTGATGCCCGTCTCCATCACCTTGCCGAGATACATGACCACGACCCGGTCGGCGACATGGTGGACCAGCGCTAGATCGTGACTGATGAACAGCATCGTCGTTTGATTGTCGTTCTGGATGTCGAGCAGCAGCGTCACCACCGTCGCCTGCACCGAGACGTCCAGCGCCGAGACCGGCTCGTCGGCGACGATCAGCGTCGGATCGGCGGCAAAGGCGCGGGCGATCGCGATCCGCTGCTTCTGCCCGCCCGACAGCTGGCTCGGCCGGCGCCCGGCGGTGACCGGCGACAGCTGCACCAGCGACAGCAGCTCGGCCAGCCGCCGCTCGACGGCGGCCTTGCCTTTGGCGAGGCCGAACCGCTTGATGGCGCGGCGGATCGAGAAATCGGCGAGATGCGAGGGGTTGAGCGTGGAATCCGGGTTCTGGAAGATCATCTGCACGGCCTGCAGCAGCTGGCGCGGCCGCTCTCTGGCAGTGCGCTCGGCGATATCCTCTCCGGCCATCCGGATGGCGCCGCCGGTTGCCCGGTCGAGCCCGGCGACGATGCGCGCCAAGGTCGACTTGCCGCAGCCCGACTCGCCGACCAGCGCCACGATCTCGGCTCGCGCGACGTCGAAGCTGACATCCTCGTTGGCGGTCAGCGTGCGCCGGTAGCTGAGCGGATAGCGCTTGGTGAGGTGGGCGACTTCGAGCAGCGGTGCCGACTCGGTCGCCGGCCGAGCGGTCTCGACCGGCGGCACCGGGCTGCGCGAGAGCTCGTCCCAACGCACGCAGCGCACCTGGTGGCCGGGCCCCGCCGCAAGCATCGGCAGCCCCGGCTGGTCGCAGCGGCCGGCGACGAAGCCGGCGCAGCGCGGCGCAAACACGCAGCCGCGCGGACGTTCGCCCGGCAGAGGAATGTCGCCGGGAATGGCGGCAAGCGTGCGGCTGCGCTTGGTGGTGGCGAGGTCGGGGATGCAGTCGATCAGGCCCTGCGTATAGGGGTGCCGCGGGGTGCGGAACAGCGCCGCCGTCGCCGCTTCCTCGACCAGCTCGCCCGAATACATGATGCCGACGCGGTCGCAGGTCTCGGCGATCAGGCCGAGATTGTGGGAGATGAACAAAAGGCTGGTGCGGTGGCGGCGGCGCAGCTCGGCGATCAAATCGATCACCGCCGTCTCGACGGTGACGTCGAGCCCCGTGGTCGGCTCGTCGAGCAGAAGCAGCGATGGCTGGCCGAGCAGCGCCATGGCGATGACGACGCGCTGCTGCTGGCCGCCGGAAAGCTGATGCGGATAGCGCCTGAGCATGTCGGCGGCATCCGGCAGGCGGACGTCGGCGAGCATCGCCGCGGCCTGGGCGAGTGCGGCCTGGCGCGAAGCGCCGAGGTGCAGCATCGGCACTTCGGCGAGCTGCGCGCCGATCGTCTTGACCGGGTTCAGCGCGCTCATCGGATCCTGATAGACCATCGCGATGCGGCGGCCGCGGATCGCCTGCAGCGTCCTTTGGCCGGCGCCGACCAGCTCCTGGCCGCCGAAGCGGATGCTGCCGCCGGCAATCGTCCCGGTCTCGCCGAGATAGCCCATGATCGCCATCGCGGTGGTGCTCTTGCCGCAGCCGGATTCGCCGACCAGCCCGTAGGCCTCGCCGGCGGCCACGCTGAACGACAGGCCGGGCACCGCGACCACGGTCTCGCTCTTGCCGCGGAACTCGACGCGCAGGCCGCTGAGGTCGAGCAGCGCGGCGGTCATGGCTTCCACGCTTCCCGGAGCCCGTCGGCCAGCAGGTTGAAGCCGAGCACCAGGCTGACGATGGCCGCCGACGGTGCCAGCGACATCAGCGGCCAGACGTTGAGCACGGTGGTGCTTTCCTTGACCATGCCGCCCCAGTCCGGATTGGGCGGCGGCAGGCCGAGACCGAGAAAGCCCAGGATGCCGATGGTGATGATGGTGTAGCCGATGCGCAGGCAGGCATCGACGATCAGCATGTTGCGGCAGTTGGGCAGCAGCTCGACCAGCATGATGTAGGCCGTGCTCTCGGCGCGCAGCCGCGCCGCGGCGACGTATTCCTGCTCCTTGAGGCCAAGCACCAGGCTGCGGGTGATACGCCCGATGCCGGGGGCCGAGGCGATCGTCGTGGCGATCACGATGTTGATCACCGAGGGGCCGATATTGGCGATCAGGATGACGTAGAGCACGAGCACGGGGAAGGCGAGGATGATGTCGGACAGCCGGCTGATCAGCGCGTCGACCCAGCCGCCATAGTAGCCGGCGAGCATGCCGAGCGTGATGCCGACGGCCATCGCCACCGCGACCGAGAGCGGCGCCACCACCAGCACCGTGCGGGCGCCATAGATCAGCCGCGACAAGAGATCGCGGCCAAGGATGTCGGTGCCGAGCCAATGCGCGGCCGACGGCGTCGGGTCGGCCAGCGCCATCACGTCCTGCTCGGTGGGCGAGGGCAGCGGCAGGATCGGCGCGGCGATCGCCAGCACGATCCAGAAGGCGACCAGGAACAGTCCGGTGAGCGCCGTGGGCGAGCGGAAGATGCGGGTCCATTTGCGCGGCCGGCGCCTGGCCGGCTGGGCCACCGCCTGGTCGATTTCGTCTGCGCCGACCGAGCTCATCGGACCCGGATGCGCGGATCAAGCAGCATGTAGCCGAGATCGCCGAGAAACTGAGTGGTGACGGCGATCGCCACGGTGATCAGGGTTGCCGCTTCGAGCGTGGCGACATCGCCGAACAGGCTGGCCTCGAGCAGCAGCCGGCCGAAGCCGGGATAGGCAAACACCAGCTCGGTGACGACGACCCCGCTGATCAGGAAGTTGATCTGCAGCAGAAGCACCGTGAACGGCGCGATCATGGCATTGCGCAAGGCGTGGGCGAGCACCACCCGGCGCATGCTCATGCCCTTGAGCACGGCCGTGCGGATATAGGGCTTTTCCATGACGCCGATCATCGAGATGCGGATCATCCGCGCCACATAGCCGAAATCGTAGAGCACCAGCACCGCCACCGGCAGCACGAATTGCGAAGGCACTGGCCAGCCGCTGCCCTCGTCGAGCGGACTGGTGCCGGGCAGGACCGGCCAGACGATGACGAACAGCGTTACCAGGAACACCCCCGAGGCGAATTCGGGGATCGACGTGAGGCTGATCGAGACCACCGACAGGCCCCGGTCGAGCGCCGAGCCTTCGCGCAAGCCGGCCAGCACCCCGAAGATCATCGACAGCGGCACGATCAGCAGGAAGGCCAGCCCGGCGAGGATGGCGGTGTTGCCGAGCCGGTCCCAGATCACATCGTTGACCGGCACCTTGTTGAGCGTCGAATAGCCGAAATTGCCGAAATAGCGGGCGCCGCGCGGGTCGGTGAAGTTGAGCCCGGTGCCGGGATCCTGCAACGGGTCGGGAATGATGCCGAGCAGAACGCCGGCCCAGCGGCCGTAGCGGACGATCAGCGGATCGTCGGCCTTCAGCTTGTGGGTGAGAAGATCGACCTGCTCCTGAGTGGCGAACGGGCCGAGCGATTTGCGCGCCACGCTGCCCGGCGAGAACTCGCAGACGGCGAACACCAGGAACGAGGCGCCGACCATGGTCAGCAGCATCAACGCCAAACGCTTCGCCAGGAATCTCGCCATCCGCCGGCCGGATCCGATCTGCCGTTGCCCGCCCAGCCTGGACCGCGGCTACGGCCACTCAGGCCGCAGCCACCGCGTATTGATGGGCGAAGATATATTGCGACGGATGCAGCTCGAAGCCCACCACCTTCTTGTCCATGACCGTCGAGAACACCCGCCAGAATGGCTGCACGATCGGCCCTTCCTCCTGCATGATGATTTCGATCTTCTCCATCACCTTGCTGCGTTCCTTGGGGTCGAGAATGCCCTCGGCCTGGGTGAGCAGCTGATCGAACTCGGCATTGGAGAAGTGCGATTCGTTCCACGCCGCATTCGACCGGTAGGCAAGTCCGAGCGTCATGATCGCCAGCGGCCGGTGGCCCCAGGCGGTCAGGCTGAACGGCGCGTCGGTCCACACCTCCCAATATTGCGCGCTGGGCAGCGACTTGATGTTGATCTTGATGCCGACGTCCTTGAACTGCTCGGCCAGCACCTGGGCCGTGTTGAGCTCCCAGATCGGATCCGGACGGGTGACCATGTCGAACTCGAAGCCGTCGGGATAGCCGGCGTCGGCGAGCAGCTTCTTGGCCTTGTCGATGTCGCGCGTATATTTCGGCAGGGCGAAATATTCCGGGTGCGAAGGAGCCACGTGGTGGTCCTCGGCCGGCGTGCCGGCGCCGAGCAGCGAGGTCTGGATCACCTTGTCGCGGTCGATCGCATAGCGCATCGCCTGGCGCACGCGCTTGTCCTTGAACTGTTCGACATCGGGGTGCATGCGCGCCACGATCGTCTGGGTGGTCTCGACCTTGTGCACGGCGACATGCGGGAACGCCTTCATCGAATTGATCTGCACCGCATCGGCTTCCGACAGGCCATCGACTTGCTTGGAGGCCATCGCGGCGATACCGGCACCGGGATTGTCGCCGAGGTCGACGAACTCGAAGCTGTCGAGGTAAGGACCGTCGCCCCAATAGTCGCTGCGCGGCTTGTATTTGGCATTCTTGCCGACGGTGAATTCGACGAGCTCGAACGGGCCGGTGCCGTTCGCACCAGGACCGAATTTGCCGTTCTCCTCAGGATCGAGGATGAACATCGGATAATGGAAGAGGTGTTCGGCCACCGCGATTTGCGGCGAGAAGGCGTTGAGCTTGACGGTGTGGTCGTCGACCTTCTCGATGGCGTTGTCGGCCCACAATTTGCTGGATTTCTTCGGGTTGCCCTTGTCGTCCTTCTGGCCGGTGTCGACCTCCTGGACGAGATAGCCGGTGAACAGCCCGAGCATCGAGGAGCCGATCGCCGGGTCGCAGACCCGCTTCAAATTCCAGACCACGTCGTCGGCTGTGAGGGGGCGGCCGCTGTGCCATTTGACGTCCTTGCGGACATAGAGGGTCCAGGTCTTCAGGTCGTCGCTGACCTCCCACTTCTCCAGCAGATAGGGACGGGTGATGTTGTTCTTGTCGGTGAGGGTCAGGTACTCGCAGACCTGGCGGATGACATTGGAGCGCTCGGCGAAATCAGCCAGATGCGGATCCTTGATCTCCATGCAGCGCATGCCGATGCGCAAGCCGCCGCCTTTGGGCTTGTCCTCCGCCCGGGCGCGCGCGAACGGGTCGGCCAGGCCGGCCATCGCATAGGCGCTCGCCGCCGAAAGGCCGAGCAGGGTGGATTTGCGAAGGAATTCGCGGCGGCCGATCTTGCCGCCGGCGAGTTGGTCGAGCAGCGTCGGCACATAGGGATGGGTGATCTTATCCACGGTGATGACCTCCGAGATCTCGCAACGGCATTGGGTTAAAGAGCGCTGCAGACGTTGTGCGCCGCGGCCGCCGGCGCGTCATGCCGCGCGCTCGCGGAAGCGACTGGCGGCCGACGGCGCTGGCCGGGCTGTCGTGCATTCCGAGGCTCCCATCGGCGGCGCCGCTGATTTGATGCGGCAGCTCGTTGTCCCAGCAAAAAGCTACACTCCGGCAGCCCCCCTACAAACGAAGATTGATTGGCCTGAGGCTCTGTTTTTTTTGGTCATCGCTGACGCCAAAAGCGCCGATCTGCGCGATCGGGCGGCTTTACAGGGTTTTGCCGGCTTCCCTAGATAGCTCGTGCCCGAAAAGGCGGGGTCATGCGCACCGGTATCGATCGTCACGCACGCCGGGCAGAGAGCCGTGGCGTGGCCGTTGAAAAGCCTGGCGCGGGCCAACGAAGGATCGGAATTCTCCATGAAGACCCATGCCCAGGCGGTTGTCATCGGCGGCGGCCTCATCGGCTGCTCGATTCTCTATCATCTCGCCAAGCTCGGCTGGCGCGACGTCGTCCTGTTCGAGCGCGACGAGCTGACCTCGGGATCGACCTGGCATGCGGCAGCCAACATCCATGGCTTGCACGATTCGACCAATATCAGCCGGCTGCAGCACTATACGATGGCGCTCTATAAGGAGCTCGAGGCCGAGACCGGGCAAGGCTGCGGCATCTTCCAGCCGGGCTCGCTCTATCTTGCCCAGACCGAGGCGCGCGAGCATCAGCTCCGGCTGCAGGAGGCCAAGGCGCGCCGCTACAAGATGAACTTCTACGAGGTCGATCGTGGCGAGGCGGAGCGGCTGCACCCGCTGGTCGATTTCGACGGCATCCGCTGCATCATGTATGAGCCCGAGGGCGGCAATGTCGACCCCTCCGGCGTGACTGCGGCCTATGCCGCCGGGGCGCGCCAGCGGGGTGCCGAGATCCACCGCTTCACCCCGGTGGTCGCCACCGAGCCCCAGCCCGACGGCTCGTGGCTGGTGCGCACGCCGGCCGGCGAGGTGCGCGCCGACTGGGTCGTCAATGCCGGGGGTCTATGGGCGCGCGAGGTCGCGCAGCTGGCCGGCATCACGCTGCCGCTGATGCCGACCGAGCACCAGTACTTCGTCACCGAGACCATTCCCGAGATCGCTGCCCTCGGCCGCCGGCTGCCATCGGTGGCCGACCGCGACGGCGAATACTATCTGCGCCAGGAAGGTTTGGGCATCCTCGTCGGCGCCTATGAGCGGGCGATGAAGTTCTGGGCCGAGGACGGCACGCCGCTCGATTTCGGCCATGAGCTGTTTCCCGACGATCTCGACCGCATCGAGGAGAACATGCTGCGCGCCATCGCCCGGGTGCCGGCGGTGGGTGCCGCCGGCGTCAAGAAGGTGATCAACGGGCCGATGATCTGGTCCCCCGACAGCGCGGCGCTGTTCGGGCCGGTGCCCGAGCTCAGAAATTATTTCTGCTGCGCCGGCATCATTCCGGGGTTTTCGCAGTCGGGCGGGCTCGGGCGGCTGGCGGCCGAATGGATGATCGAGGGCGAGCCTTCGCTCGACATGTTCGGCTGGGACCTCGCCCGCTTCGGCAGCTGGGCCCGCAAGGATTTCACCAAGGCGCGGGTCGCCGACCAGTACAGCCACCGCTTCAAGATCCATTTCCCCTACGAGGAGCGCGCCGCCGGCCGGCCGGTGCGCACCCGCCCCGCCTATGCCCTGCAGCGGGAGCTCGGCGGCGTGTTCGGCCTCAATTATGGCTGGGAGCATCCGTTGTGGTTCGCTGCCGAGGGCGAGCCGAGGGAAGAGACCATCGGCTTCACCCGGCAGAACTGGTGGGAGCCGGTCGGGCGGGAAGTGCGCATGCTGCGCGACAGTGTCGGGGTCATCGACATCTCCAACTACGCCAAATATGCGGTGAAGGGCCCGGGAGCGCAGACCTGGCTCGACCGGCTGTTCGCCAACCGCATGCCGTCCGAGACCGGCCGCTCCTGCCTCACCCCGCTGATCGGCAAGCGCGGCGGCATAGCCGGCGACTTCACGGTGACGCGGCTCGCCGACGACGACTACCGGGTGTTTGGGTCGGGGATGGCCGAGCGCTATCATCAGCGGTTCTTCAGCATGGTGCCGCTGCCCGAGGCCACCACGATGAGCTCTCGAACCGAGGCGCTCTGCGGCTTCAACGTCGCCGGACCGAAGGCCCGCGAAGTGCTTTCCCGGCTGACCAATGCCGACCTCTCCAACCCGGCGTTTCCCTTCATGGCTTCGCGGCAGATCGTCGTCGGCGGGATCGCCGCGCTGGCGCTCAGGGTGTCCTTCACCGGCGATCTCGGCTGGGAGCTCTATTGCGCAACGGCGGACCAGCCGGCACTTTACCGCGCGCTGATCGAGGCTGCCCGCGAGGCCGGCGGCGGTCCGGTCGGCTCGCGTGCGCTGTTGTCGCTCAGGATCGAAAAGGGCTATGGCAGCTGGGGCCGTGAATATTCGCCGGAATACTGGCCGCAAGAGGTGAAGCTCGACCGCTTGATCAAAATGGACAAAGGCGATTTCCTCAACCGCGAGGCTTATGCCGGCATCGCCGGCCGGCCGCCGCGGGATCAGCTCGTCACAGTGTCGATCGACGCCGCCGAGGCCGACGCGACCGGCGGCGAGCCGATTTTCCTGCCCGACGGCACGCCGATCGGCCAGGTAAGCTCTGGCGCCTATGGCTACTCTGTCGGCATGTCGCTCGCCTTGGGCTATATCAAGGCCGGCGCCGCCCAGCCCGGCGATGCCGTCTCGGTGGCAATTCTCGGCCGGCCGCACAAAGCCGTGCTTTTGGCGCAGTCGCCCTTTGATCCGGAAGGCCGCCGGCTGAGAGCCTAGAGAGGACCGATAGGAGGATGCCCGCCCCAGCCGCAGAAGCGGTCGCAGCAGACGTGGCCATCGTCGGCGGCGGCATTGCCGGGGCAAGTGCCGCGGCCGCGCTGGCGCCGTTTTGCTCGGTGGTGCTTGTCGAGCGCGAGAGCCGCTGCGGCGTCCATTCGACCGGGCGTTCGGCCGCCAGCTTCACCGAGAATTACGGCAACGATATCGTCCGCAGGCTGGCGATCGCCAGCCGCAGCTTCCTCGAGGCGCCGCCCTCCGGCTTCAGCGAGGCGCTGCTGATGACGCCGCGCGGGATGTTGACGATTGCCCGCCAGGACCAGCTCGAGATGCTCGCCGCCGAGCTGGAGCAGGCGCGGGCCTTCGTGCCCTCGATCCGCCGCATCGGCGTGGACGAGGCGCTGGCCCGGGTGCCGGTGCTGCGCGCCGACTATGTCGCCGACGCCTTTCTCGAGCCTCACTCGCGCGAGATCGATGTCGATGCGCTGCACCAGGGCTATCTGCGTGCCGCCCGCCGCGCCGGCGCGCGCATCCTCACCGGTGCCGAGGTCACCGCCCTCGGCCGGCGCGACGGCGCGTGGCAGCTCGGCACCGCGGCCGGCAGCGTCGCCGCCGGGATCCTTGTCAACGCGGCCGGGGCCTGGGCCGATACGCTGGCCGTGCTTGCCGGCGCCGCTCCGCTCGGGCTGGTGCCTGAGCGGCGCACCGCCTGCCACGTCGCCGCGCCGGAGGGGGTTTCGATCAGCGCCTGGCCGCTGGTCAACGACACCGGCGAAACCTTCTACTTCAAGCCGGATGCGGGCCGCCTGTTCGTCTCGCCGTCCGACGCCACTCCAAGCCCGCCGGTCGACGCGCAGCCGGAGGAGATCGACGTCGCCATGGCCATCGACCGGCTTGAACGGGCGACGACGATCAAGGTGTCCAGCGTCCCGCATCGCTGGGCGGGGCTGCGCACCTATGCCGCAGACCGATCGCCGGTGGTCGGCTTCGATGCGGCGATCGAAGGCTTCTTCTGGCTGGCCGGGCAGGGCGGCTACGGCATCAAGACCTCGCCGGCGCTGTCGGCGCTGACCGCAGCGCTGATCCGCGGCGTGCCGCTGCCCGAAACGTTTGCCGCCACCGGGCTCAGCGCCGATCAATTGTCGCCGGCGCGCCCGTCCCTGCGGCCCGCGGCATTGCTCTCGTCCTCGCAACCAGGAGTGCAACATGACCATCGAACGGCTTGACAACGGCCCGCGCTTCAGCCGCGCGCTGACCTACAACGGCACGCTCTATACCGCCGGATTGACCGCCGACAATCTCGACGGCGACACCGAGGCGCAGACCCGCGAAATTCTCGGCAAGATCGACCGCTATCTGGCGCAGGCCGGCACCGACAAGAGCCGGCTGCTCACCACTCAGATCTGGCTGCGCGACATCGCCGATTTCGAGCAGATGAACAAGGTCTGGGACGCCTGGATCGACAAATCGGGGATGCCGGTCCGCGCCACCGTCGAGGCCCGGCTTGCCGGCGACCGCTACCGGGTCGAGATCATGGTGACCGCGGCGCTGAAGTGAGCCCGGCCGGGCCGCCGCTCGCAAGGTGAGGGCCGATGCATGACCAGGTGATCCGCGGCGGCCGCGCCACCCGCATCGGGCTGCAGCGCTATCTCCAGCTGATCGCCGCCGCCCTCCACAGCGGCTGCGATTTCACCCCGTATGAGGGCCGCGAGGTGACCGGCAAGCCGGTCACGGTGCTCTGCCGCGGCCGCCCGGTGATCGTGGCGGAAAAACTCGTGGCGGCGCCCGGCTCGGGCGTCTTCGCGGCGTGCCGCCCGGTTGATCCCGCCGGTCTGCCGGCGCCGGTCGAGGAGACGATGCCGTGGCGCGCCGGCTGACCGTCGCCGTCTGCCAGACGGGCCCGGTCCAGCGCAGCGCTGGGCGGGGGGAGACCGTCGACCGGCTGGTGGGCTTGCTCGAACAGGCGGCCGCACGCGGCGCCGAGATCGCGGTGTTTCCCGAACTGGCGCTGACCAGCTTCTTCCCGCGCTGGCTGATCGAGGACGAGGCCGTCCGCGACGGTTTTTTCGAGCGGCAGATGCCGGGCCCCGAGACCACTCGGCTCTATGCCGCCGCCCGCCGCCTGGGGCTGGGCTTCGCCCTCGGCTACGCGGAAATCGCGCACGAGAGCGGCCGGGAGCGGCGCTTCAACACCATGGACCTCGTCGGCGCCGACGGCGAGCTCGTCGGCCGCTACCGCAAGATGCACGTGCCCGGCTCGTCGACCGTCGAACCCGGCGCGACGCCGCATCTGGAACGGCGCTATTTCGAGCCGGGCAATCTCGGCTTTCCGGTGTTCCGCTATCGCGGCACGCGCATCGGGCTGGCGATCTGCAACGACCGGCGTTGGCCCGAGACCTACCGGATGCTGTGCCTGAACGGAGCGGAGCTGGTGCTGATCGGCTACAACACCCCGCTGGTGCTCGACGAAGCGCCGGAGCTTGCCCATCTGCGCAGCTTCCACAACCATCTGCCGATGCAGGCGGGTGCCTACCAGAACACGCTCTGGGTGGCGGCTGCCGCGAAGGCCGGCCTGGAGGACGGCCAGGCGCTGATCGGCGGCTCGGCGATCATCGCTCCGACCGGCGAGATTGCCGCGCAGGCGGTGTCGCTGGGCGACGAGGTCATCGTCCACACCGCAGATCTCGACCTGATCGAGGTTTGCCGGCGGGTCAATTTCGACTTTGCGCGCTACCGCCGGCCCGACGCGTATCGGCTGATCGCCGAGCGCGCCGGTCCCCTTGGCTGAGCTGCCCGCGCTGCTTGACGGGATTTTGCGGCTTGCTACCCTGGCGCGCATTCGCCGCGCCCCGGGTCCAGCTCGGCGGCCGGCGTGAGGAGGGCAAGATGCAAGCGATCAACCTGCTGATGCGGATCGGCGTGGGCATCCTATTGCTGGCGCTCGCCGCCTGCGTGGTCGAGGAGGTGCCGTCCGGCCCGATCCGGCCACTGCCGCCGCCGGGGCGGCCGCAATTCTGTCCCCGCCTCTACGCGCCGGTCTGCGCCGTCCGCGGGCGGAGGCAGCAGACCTTCCCGAACGCTTGCGAGGCGGACGCAGCAGGCTTCCGCGCCTTCGTCAGCGGCCGCTGCGCCGATGTCGGTCCAGGCCCAGGCCCGGGCCCGGGCCCAGCGATCTGCACGCGCGAATACCGGCCGGTCTGCGCCCGGCGCGGCGGCTTCGTGCGCACGTTCGGCAATCCCTGCGAGGCCGAGAGTGCCGGCTTTCGCATCGTCTATCCCGGCCAGTGCAATGGCGGCGGTGGTGATTTCGGCGGCGGCCCGTCATTCGGGCCCGGGCCGGATATGGCCCAGGTCGGTCCCTGCCGGAACATCTATCGCCCGGTCTGCACCCAGCTCGGCGCGCTGCCGCGTACCTTCCCGAATGCCTGCGAGGCCGAGCGGCGCGGATATCCGATCATCGGTCCCGGTCCCTGCTGAGGGACGGGACGACCGCCGAAGTGGTCGGCCTAGCTTGCGCGCAATTCCGGGAAAAGTGAAAACCGGTTCTCCCGGAATTGCGGCAAACCAAGGGCGCTAGGCGGCCCGGATCTCCGCCTCTTCGATGTCGGCGCGGCGGGCAGTGGCCAGCGCCTGCGTCCACCAGATCAGCTGGTCGAGCATGTCCGATCCCGTCTTCTCGATGTGGGCGAGCTCGGCCAGCGCCTTGCCCTCCCGCACGGCGACCATGTCGGGCCACAGGATGTGGACCCCGGCGCGAATCGGCGCCATCTGCAGCTCGATCGCGTGCAGCCGGAGTTGCTCGACCGCGCGGGCACCGCCGACGCCGCCATAGCCGACGAAGGCCACGGCCTTCTTGTTCCACTCGCTGTAGGCGTAGTCGAGCGCGTTCTTCAACACCCCGGTCGGACCGCGATTGTACTCGGCCGCAAGCACGATGAAGCCGTCGAGCGACGCGATCTTCTCCTGCCAGCGCCGCGCCACCGCATCCTCGGCCTTGACGTAGGCCGGCCCGCCGACCTCGTTGAAGAACGGCATCGGATAGTCGCGCAGATCGAGCGTCTCGACCTCGATCTCGGGCCGCGCCGCAGCCAGCTCGGCGATCCAGGCAGCCGGATGGTCGGCGAAGCGCCCGGGACGGGTGCTGCCGATTATGATACCAATGCGCGGCCTGCTCATGTATTCTCTCCTTCGGAAACCATGGTATAAAAGCGATACCTACACTACTTAGGATACTTAGAGCGGATTGTATAGGAGGCACCTTTTTGAAACCTAGTCTCCACTTGGAGAGTGAAGACTGCCGCGCGGTCAGCGACGTGCTGGGCCGAGTCGGTGACAAATGGACGGTGCTGGTCGTCGGCTATCTGAGCGAGGGGCCGATGCGCTTCACCGAGCTGCGCCGGCGCATCGGCGGCATCTCACAGAAGATGCTGACCACCACGCTCCGCGGCCTCGAGCGCGACGGCTTCGTCACGCGCACGGTCTTTCCGAGCATCCCGCCGCGCGTCGATTATGCGCTGACGCCGCTCGGCGAAGAGCTGCGCATTCCGGTCAACGCGCTCGGCGAATGGGCGCGGCACAACATCACCCGCATCTACGAGGCGCGCCAGCGGTTCGACCAGAACGTGCTCTGAGCGGGGGAAGCAAAAGCCGGCGGCGGGTCAGCTGTCGCCCGGCACCGGGGTCGGCCGGCCTTCGCGGTCGAGTGCGACCATGATGAAATCGGCATCGGTGACCTTTTCCATCACTTCCGACAGATAGCGCTGCGCCCAGGCCTCGACCTTCAGCGTCATCGATGTGCGGCCGACCCGGTTGACGTGGGTGTAGATGCACAGCGTGTCGCCGATCTTCATCGGCTTGGCGAACGACATCTCCTTGACCGCCGCGGTGACGACGCGGCCCTTGGCCCGTTCGGCCGCACGGATGCCGCACGCGAGGTCCATCTGCGCCATCACCCAGCCGCCGAAGATGTCGCCGGCGGCATTGGCGTCCGACGGCATCGCCAGCGTGCGCAGCGTCAGCTCGCCCACCGGCCTGATGGTTGCGGTCTCGTCGGTCGCCATCGCTCCTCGCCGGCCCTTGGGTAGCGGCCGGGGGCGGCAGGGTCAACTCTCGGGTTGCCGCGATGCCTGTCGTCGGAAAATTGCAAGCCGATGCCGGTCGGCCGCATCGACGGCGCCGCCGGCGCAGCCTAGCGTGGCCGCTCGAACATTCCTCGGGCGGGGGCGCGCACATTGTCGATGCCGAGCTTCGACTTCATCATCGTCGGCGCCGGCTCGGCCGGCTCGGTGCTGGCCGAGCGCCTGTCCGCGTCCGGCCACTTCTCGGTGCTGCTGATCGAGGCCGGCGGCACCGACCGGCGCTTCTATGTCCAGATGCCGCTCGGCTACGGTAAGACCTTCTTCGACCCCGCGGTCAACTGGAACTACAAGGCCGAACCCGATCCGGGCCTGGCCGGCAATGCCGACCACTGGCCGCGCGGCAAGCTCCTCGGCGGCTCGAGCTCGATCAATGCCATGGTTTGGGTGCGCGGCCACCCGGCCGATTTCGACGACTGGCGCGACGCCGGCAATCCGGGCTGGGGCTATGGCGACCTCCTGCCGCTGTTCAAGGCGCTCGAGGACAACGAGGCCGGCGCCGATTTCTGGCGCGGGCGCGGCGGGCCGCTGCATGTCAGCGACTGCTCGGCCGCCGTCCATCCGCTCACCCGCCGCTATCTCCAGGCCGGCCAGCAGGCCGGGCTGCCGCTCAACCCGGATTTCAACGGCGCCGACCAGGAGGGTGTCGGCGTCTACCAGATCACCACCCGCAACGGCCGGCGGATGTCGGCGGCGCGCGCCTTCCTGCACCGGGCGATGCGGCGGCCCAATCTCAGGGTCGAGCTCCACGCGCTCGCCGCCCGGCTGGTGCTCGAAGGCCGCCGTGTCGTCGGCGTCGCCTATCGGCAGAACGGCCGCGAGCACCTCGTCAGGGCCGGCCGGGAAGTGATCGTCGCGGGCGGCTCGGTCAATTCGCCGCAGCTGTTGCAGCTGTCGGGGATCGGTCCCGGCCCGCTGCTCGGCTCGCTCGGCATTCCGGTGGTGGTCGACAACGCCAATGTCGGCGCCAATCTGCAGGACCATCTCGGCATCAACTACACCTTCAAGGCCAACCGGCCGACCCTCAACCAGCTGCTCAGGCCATGGTGGGGCAAGATGTGGGTCGGGGCGCAATATCTGGCGCTCAGGCGCGGGCCGCTGTCGCTGTCAATGAACAATGCGGGAGGCTTCTTCCGCACCGACCCGGCGCGGACACGGCCCAACATGCAGCTTTACTTTCAGGCATTCTCGACCGTGATCCCCAAGCCCGGCGAGCGGCCGATCCTGTCGCCCGACCCGTGGCCGGGCTTCTCGATCGGGCTCTCCAATTGCCGGCCGGAGAGCCGCGGCGAGATCATGATCCGCTCGGCCGATCCGCTCGTTCCACCGAAGATCGTGGCCAACGCCTTCTCGACCGATGCCGACATTGCCGAGATGCTGGCCGGCGTGAAGTTTCTGCGCCGGCTCGCAGCCCAGCCGGCGCTGGCCTCCCTGGTCGTCGAAGAGGTGCTGCCCGGGCCGAAGACGATCACCGATGCCGAACTGGTCGACGACTTCCGCCGCCGTTGCGGCACGGTCTATCATCCGGTATCGACCTGCCGGATGGGGCCGGATCCCGGCGCGGCGGTGGTCGACGCGCGGCTGCGCGTCCATGGCGTGGGCGGGCTCAGGGTGATCGATGCCTCGATCTTCCCCAACAATGTGAGCGGCAACACCAATGCCGCCGCGATCGTGACGGGCGCCAAGGGCGCGGCGATGGTGCTCGAGGACCACGGGTAGCCGCGGCGCGCTGCCGGGGGCGGAAGGGAGGAGGGTCAAATGAAGATCACCGATGTCGAGACCTTCGTGGTGGGCAACCCGCCGCCGCAGACCGGCGGCCGCTACTTCATCTTCGTCAAGCTCACCACCGATGGCGGCGTGGTCGGCTATGGCGAGGCCTACAATGCCACCTTCGGCCCGCATGTCACCGCCAGGATGATCGAGGACTGCGCCGGCCGCTATCTCATCGGCCGCGATCCGCACGACATCGAGACCTTCTTCCGCCGCGCCTATTCGTCGGGCTTCTCGCAGCGGCCGGACATTTCGATGATGGGCTGTGTCTCGGCGCTCGAGATCGCCTGCTGGGACATCATCGGCAAGGAGGCCGGCAAGCCCGTCTACAAGCTGCTCGGCGGCCAGGTGCACGAGACGCTGCGCAGCTACACCTATCTCTATCCGCAGACCGGCAGCGTCTTCCCCGGCGAAACCGACAGCGCGACGAACGTCTACAACGACCCCGATCTCGCCGCGCAGACGGCGCTTGCCTATGTCGAGCAGGGTTTCGACGCCGTCAAGCTCGACCCGGCCGGACCCTACACGGCCTTCGACGGCCACCAGCCGCGGCTGATCGACATCGATTTGTCGGCACGCATGCTGAAGGCCATCCGTGCGGCGGTGGGCGACCGCGCCGATATCCTGTTCGGCACCCACGGCCAGTTCACCGCGTCCGGCGCGCTGCGCATGGCACGTGCGATCGAGCCGTATGACCCGCTATGGTTCGAGGAGCCGGTGCCGCCCGATATGCCCGAAGTGATGGCGCAAGTGGCCCGGGCGACGTCGATCCCGATCGCCACCGGCGAGCGTCTGGCCACCAAATGGGAGTTTGCACGGGTCATCGAGCTGCGGGCGGCCACCATCCTGCAGCCCGATCTCGGCCGCTCCGGCGGCATTCTGGAAACCAAGAAGATCGCCGCGATGGCCGAGGCCTATCACATCCAGGTGGCGCCGCATTGCTATTGCGGGCCGATCGTCGGGGCCGCCAACATCCAACTTGCCGCCAGCCTGCCGAACTTTCTAATCCTCGAATCGATCAAGACTTGGGACGGATTTCATCAGCAGCTGCTGAAGAAGAAGATCGTCTGGCATGACGGCCATGTCATCCCTCCGCGCGAGCCGGGGCTCGGCGTCGAGCTCGACGAGGCGGTCGCGCGCGCCCACCCGTTCGACGGCAGCGCGCTGCATCTGGAGATGACGCCCGATCCGCTGTTTCCGTGAAGGCGGCGGCACCGCACGAGCGCCTGGAGCCTGGCTGGCTGCACCTTTTGATCAAAGATCTCTGATCAAAGGTAGAGCAGACCCTGGCGCAGGCCGATGGCCACGGCGTCGGCCCGGTTGCGGGCGTGGAGCTTGGCCAGGACGGCGGCGACGTGGAACTTGGCCGTGTGCACCGAGATATCGAGCTTGCGGGCGATCAGTTTGTTGGACGCGCCTTCGGCGAGCAGCTCGAGCGCCTCGCGCTCACGCTGGGTGAGCCCGGCCTGGCCATCGCTGCCCGGGCTGCCGCCACGCTCCGCCGGCACCAGCCGGTAGCCGGCGGCAGCGAGGCGGGCCGCTGCGGCAATCAGCGGCGGCCCGGCATCGGCCGGTAAGGTTGCGGCGGCGGCGGGGGCTCCGGCGCGGCCGCCGACCACCACCTGCGGCAGGCCCTCGGGATCGAGCATCGCGCCATCGGACACGATCACGTCGGCGGCGCCCGGCTCCTCGAGCTCGGAGGGGTGGACGACGATGACGAAGTTGTCGTCGCCCAGCGCCTCGGCCAGCGCCGCGCCGCGTGCGGCGTCGGCAAAGGCCACCAGGACCGCCAGCCGCCGCGTGCTCATCTGTCTCCATGCCCGGCTTCGGGCGCGGGCCGCGCGCCGACGGTGAGCGATACCTCCTCGGCCTTGCCGCCGCGCAGCACCCCGAGCACGACGGTGTTGCCGACGCTGTCGGGTCCGAGCCGGCGGATCAGCCCGCGCACGCCCTCGACCGGCTCGCCATCCCAGGCGGTAATCACGTCGCCCAGCACCAGCCCGGCGGTCGCGACCGGACCTCCGGCATCCAGGCTCATCACCATGGCGCCGCGGATCTCGGCTTGACGGATCGGATGCAAGGCTGCGCCGAGATAGCCGCGCGGCACATGGCCATGGGAAGCCAGCGCGGTGACGACGCGCTCGACCGTCTCGGCCGGGATCACCAGCGGCCGGCGGTGCGGGCCGAACAGCACGAGCCCGATCAGGCCGCCGCCGGCATCGAGCGCAGCACCGCCTTCCAGCCGGGGGTCGAGGCTGGCCTGCAGCCGGATGCGGCGGTCGATCAGCCCGCCGCGCATGCTGCGCCAAGCCGGCCCGGCCTCGGCGACGACGCCGAGACCGACGATCACGCCGGCCTCGCCGCGGCCGACCGAAAGCGCTAGCGCTCCGGCCTCGACCGGCCCGGCCGCTGGCTGCAGGACGGCGTCGGTCGCGGCCGTCTTGAGCAGCGCAATCCCGGTGGTCGGGTCGCGGCCGATAAGGGTGGCGGCCTGGCTCTTGCCGGCCGCATCGGTGACGGTGACGGCGTCGTCGGTTTCGATCGCCTCGCTGGCGCCGACATAGAGGCCGTCGCGCCAATGAAAGGCGCTCGAGCCGTGGCGCCCGCCGGCCTCGACGGCGACAAGGGCGGGGGCGGCGGCGCTCGCCAGCCCGGCAAGCGCATCGGAAAAGGCAGTCAGGTCGAACTCAGGCATCTCATAGTCCTCCGGTTCATGTGCCGGCAATGTCGCGCCCGGAAGGTGCCAGGCCAACTGGCCGCAGGGCTAGGTCGGAGCCGAGCTGGCCATCCGGGCAGGTCGCAGCGCACGATCGGAGCACCGCATATAGGGAGGCGAAGGAAAGAAACCGAGACGAGAAGGACATGGCCGAAGCCCGCGCCAACCCCGCAGCACCCGCCGACGAGGCGACCCTGCTCGACGCCTATTCGCACGCTGTGTCGCGCGCCGTGGAAGCGGTCGGCCCGGCCGTCTGCCGGATCGAGGCCGGCATCGGCGGCCGCCGCGGCGGCCTCGGCTCGGGTGTGGTCATCGCCGCCGACGGGCTGGTGGTCACCAACGCGCATGTCGTCGGCGAGGCGCGCAGCGTGCGCAGCGTCGCGCCGGATGGTACCGCCGCCGAGGCCCGCGTGCTCGGTCGCGACCCCGATACCGACATTGCGCTGCTGCGCGCCGATACCAATTTCGCCGCAGTGGCCGAGCTCGGCGACAGCAAGCTCCTCTCCCGCGGCCAGATCGCGATCGCCATCGGCAATCCGCTGGGCTTCGACTGGACGGTCACAACCGGCGTCGTCTCGGCACTCGGCCGCTCGATGCGCTCGGCCACCGGTCGGCTGATCGACGACGTCATCCAGACCGACGCCGCGCTCAACCCCGGCAATTCGGGCGGCCCGCTGGTCGCCACCGACGGCAAGGTCATCGGCATCAACACTGCCGTGATCCGCGGCGCGCAGGGCATCGCCTTCGCGGTGGCGGCCAACACGGCCCGCTTCGTCATCTCCGAGATCCTGCAGCATGGGCGCGTGCGCCGGGCCTATATCGGCATTGCCGCCGACACCGTGGCGCTGCCGCGGCGTGCCGCACTTGCAGCCGGCGTCGCCGCCGCGACGACATTGCGGGTGCGCTCGGTCGAGGCCGGGACACCGGCGGCCCTGGCCGGAATAGCCGCCGGCGACTTGGTGCTCGCCGTCGACGGCCATGCCGTGACCGGCGTCGACGATCTGCTGCGGCTGCTCGATGGCAGCCGCATCGGCCGTAGCGTGGCGCTCACCCTGGTGCGCGGCGGCCGCCTGACCACGGCCGAAATCACGCCGGCCGCCCGGGCCTGAACCGCCTGCCGGCGCCCTGCCGCCTCCGCCAAACGGCTGGAAAACGGCAGCCTAATCAGCTCGTTAGCACGAACTGTTGCAAACCACTTTCCACCAGCCTCGCTAATGACTAAGTTAGCGCGGGGTAATGAGGGTCTTGTCCGAGTACAAGGGTGAGTTTGAGATGAATTTCAGGGACTTGATCAAGCGTTCTGAGAAGAGCGACAAGGTCTTCGACGAACTTGAGGACGTGATGGCAGAGGCGCTCGGCGAGAACCTCTTGGTCGATAATGTGCCGTCACTTGATGACGGCCCTCCGATCGACGTCGAGCCTGGCGACCCGGACCAGGACTATCTTCTCTCCGAGCTCGATCTGCAGCCCGAGGACGAGGCCCCCGAGACGGCGCCGCAGCCCTACCAGGAGAATCTCCCGGCGCTGCGGTCGGAGGGCGGTCGGCGGCTCACCTCGCACACTCAGAACCGCCTGGCGGCGCTCGCATCCTATGACGACCTCTATCGCGATGCGCAGGAACATCTTCGCGAAATCAATGACAAGCTGTCGGATGTTGTCACCTCGCATCATCTGGCGCGGGAATTCTTCAACACCGTTCACGCCGACATCCAGCGTGCCAACGAGCTCGAACTGGCCAACGCCAACCTGGCCGCCGACGGCCGCCGGATGGGCGACGTCATCGCCGACGTGACCCGCAGGCTGCATGAACGCGAGGCCGCGCTGGAGCTGGTGCAGGGCCGCGAGGCGGCGCTCCACCAGGAGCGCGAAAGCCTGCGCGCCCAGCTGTCGTCGGCGCGGCTGGAACTGGTCGAGGCCGAGAACGTCATCGCACGCAACGAGACCGAGCTCGGCAACATCATCAAGACCCTGTCCACCCGCACGGTCGAGGCGGAGCGGCGCCTGCGCGAGAACGAGCTGCTGCGCGAGAAGCACGTCAACCTGTCGCTCGACCTCGACGGGACGCTCAAGCGCGAGGCCGAGGCGCGGCGCAAGCTCGACGAGGTCTCGACCATCCACGCCAACGACACCGCCCGCCATGCCGACACCTTGGCGGCATTGGCCAAGAGCGAGCAAGAGGTGCTGAGGCTGCAGAAGGTGGCGGAAGCCGCCCATGCCCGCCATGTCGATGCGGTCGATGCCGCGCGCATCGCCGCCCAGGAGCGCGATGCAGAAGTGCAGCGGATGGCGGCGGAGATGCGCGGCCTCAAGGCCGAGATCCAGGCCATGCAAGCCCGCCTCGATGCCGCTACCCGCGCCCACGCCGACGGCGCCAATGAGGGCGCGCGGCTGCGCACGCAGCTGGCCGATGCCATCGCCGACAAGCAGGTGGCCGAGGAGAAGGTCGCAACCCTCCGGCGCGAGGCGCAGGCGGACAAGCAGAACCTGTCGGCGGCAAGCGCCGATTTCTCGCAGCTGTCGCTGCAGCAGGCCTCCGAGCAGATGGAGCTCGACATCCACAGGCAGGAGAACGAGGCGTTGCGCGCCGAAATCGCCCAGCTCAGAGAGCGGGTCGAAATGCTGCTTCCCTTCGAGCAGCACTACCGTCTGACCAACGCCGCCGAGCAGAACGACAATATCGGCGCGGGCGAAGCTGCCGAGGACGAAGCCGAGGCTGCGCCGCTGTCGGCGCGGCGCACGCTGGACCGCCGCCGGGCCGGATAGGCCCGGATAAGCGGCTGCATCAGCCCGGGCCCCCGGGCCGGGGTGAACCGATCGCCTCGGCCACGAATGCCGCGAGCGCCGGCCTTCCGCCCGGGCGCCAGCCGAGCGCGCGCAGGCGATCTGTCGCCATCACCGTGAGACTTGCGCGGGCCGCCTGCGGCAGCGGTGCCGGGCTGGCGGCGGCAGCTCTGACCAGGGCGAGCAGGTCGCGGCGGTCGACCACCAGGTCGGAAACGTTAAAAATGGCCGCGGAAGCCTGTTCGGCGGGCAGGCTGAGGACCAGCGCGACCGCGGCGGCGACGTCCGCGCCGTGGACTTCAGTCCCTGCCCGCGGGGCGATCGGGCGGCCAGCGAGATAATCGTCGAACAATGCCGCCCATTTGTGCGGCCGGCGTGGACCGCCCGGCCCGTAGACACCGGTGATGCGCAGGCTGGTGGCGACCGCGATCCCATCGGCCAGGCCGGCCAGCGCGCGCTCCGCCGCGAGCTTGACCTCGCCGTAAAGGCTGTCCGGCTGCGGCGTATCCGCCTCCGTCACCACCCCGCCGCCGGAGCGCTCGCCATAGACGGCGCGGCTCGACACGAAGACGATCCGGGCGACCCCGGCGCGGCAGGCGGCTTCGAATAGGCGGCTCGACCCTTCGACATTGCGGGCGCGAAAGCCTGCGGGGTCGCTGCCTTCGCCGCCGCGGAACCTGCCGGGCAGATGGTCGAAGGCGGCATGGACGAATGCCTCGACGCCGCTGAAATCGTCCGGATCGGCGGCCGCCGGATCGAGGCGGCCGGGATGGAACCGCACGGGCCGGGAGAAGAAGCCGGCCGGCGGCGGCGTGCGGCCGAGCACACTGACGGCCGCGCCGTCGGCGATGAGCCGCTCGACGACGAAGCGGCCGACCATGCCGGTGCCGCCCGAGACGAGCACATGCCTCATCGGGCGGGCGGGCCGGGCCATGACGCGAGATCAGGCAGGGCATCCCCCGCGGCGACGGTGTGCCAAAGCTCGATCAGCGGCTTCAGTGCTGCGGCCTTCGGATGATCGGCCTGCCAGGGCTTCTCATATTGAAAGTGGAGCACCGAGATCGCCTTCCAGTCCCACAGCTCGGGCAAGTTCAGCCAGACATATTGCAGCATGTTGAAGAACACCGGCAGCCCATGCCAGTCGGGAAAGAACGACTCCAGAAAGGTCTGGTCGGTACGCCGCCAGAACGCGTCCGGGCGGTCCAGCCGCGCGCACATCGCGGCGAATGTCGCCGCCGCGGGTCGCGCCGTGAACACCCCGGAGTTCAGCCGGTGAAAATCGCCGAGCCGCTCGTAGACGTTTGGTGCTGCAGCAAATTCAGGAAATTCGAAAAGACGATCGATGTTCTTCAGCACCAGCGTGTCGGCATCGAGGAAGATGCAGCGCTCGTATTCGGTGAGCTGCCAGAGCCGCAGCTTGACGAAGTTGTCGAGCGGGGTGTGGAAGGCGGGCTTCTCCCCCTTGGTGAACGGCGCGGCCGCGTGCAGCGCGCTGCGCGCATGCCGCTCGTTGAAGCCGTCCGAGGTGTTGAGCAGCGCCGCCGGCGAGAGCCGGGCACCGAGCGCGGCGAGCGGCGCGAGGCTCGCCGCGCCGACCGCCTCGGTGTGCAGGACGACGATCGCCGCTTCGGTCTGCGAAAGCCTGAGCGAGCGCACCAGCGCGGCGGCGCCGATCGCGTAATCGGCGCTGGTGACCAAGGTGACATAGGCCCTGCGGCCGTCGCTCATCGGTTCAGGCACCCGCTGCGGCCCGCGGCCAGCGGCCTCGCGCCGGCTTGGTCAGGAGACGCTCTTCAGCCGCCGGCCCTCGGGGTCGCGCTCGATGGTTGCGGCGATGTCCTTGGTCCAGGCCGAGACCGCCGGCACCCGGCTGCGGTCGACCCGATAGGCATAGCGGCGGGCGACGTCGACGACCTCGGCAAGCAAGCCGGCCTCGAGCGTGATCGGCTCGAGCCCGAGCGCCAGAAACTGCTCGTTGTGGACGACCAGCTCGTTCTCCGGCGCCTCCTTGCGCGGGTTGGGAAGATAGGCGACGCGGGCATCGGCGAGCCCGGCGACGAGCTCGGCCAAGTCGCGGACGCGGTGCGTCTCGGTCATCTGGTTGTAGATCTTGACGCGCTCGCCGCGCTTGGGCGGGTTGGCGAGCGCCAGTTCGATGCAGCGCACCGAATCCTGGATGTGGATGAAGGCGCGGGTCTGGCCGCCGGTGCCGTGAACGGTGAGGGGGTAGCCGATCGCCGCCTGGATCAGGAAGCGGTTGAGCACGGTGCCGTAGTCGCCGTCATAGTCGAAGCGGTTGATCAGCTGGACATGACGCCGGGTCTGCTCGGTGTGGGTGCCCCAGACGATGCCCTGGTGCAGGTCGGTGATCCTGAGGCCGTCATTCTTGGCGTAGAATTGGAACAGCAGCTGATCGAGGCACTTGGTCATGTGGTAGACCGAGCCGGGATTGGCCGGATAGAGGATCTCCTGGTCGACGCGATCGCCGGCGATCGTCTCGATCGCCACCGGCAGATAGCCCTCCGGGATCGCCGCCCCGACCGTCGAATAGCCGTAGACGCCCATCGTGCCGAGATGGATCAGATGCGCGTCGAGATCGATCTCGACCATGGCGTTGAGCAGGTTGTGGGTGGCGTTGACGTTGTTGTTGACGGTGTAGTTCTTGTGGCGGTCGCTTTTCATCGAATAGGGCGCGGCGCGCTGCTCGGCGAAATGGATCACGGCCTGCGGCCGCTCGTCCGAAAGCCAGCGCTTGAGCACCTCGTAGTCGCCGGCGAGGTCGAGCAGGTGGAAGTGGATGCGGCGGCCGGTTTCCTGGTGCCAGATGCGGGTCCGTTCCTGGATGGAATCCATCGGGGTGAGCGATTGGACGCCGAGCTCCGTGTCGATCCAGCGCCGCGACAGATTGTCGAGAATGTGGATCTCGTGGCCCTGATCGGAAAGGTGGAGCGAGGTCGGCCAACCGACGAATCCGTCACCGCCAAGAACAGCAATCTTCATCGAATCAGTCCGCTATTTCGGGTCAAAATTGCTCTATCCGCCGAATATGACAGCCATAACATACCGCGGGCAGGGCGCCTGCCCAGCCAGGCCAGGTTTTTTGTGGACAGCTCGAACCCGGCGCCCGTCAGCGGCGCTCGCGGCGGCTGCCGGGCAGCCGGGTGGCGATCACCTTGTCGATGCGGCGGCCGTCGAGGTCGACGACTTCGAAGCGCCAGCCTTTGGCGTCGACCGACTCGCCGGTCTGCGGCAGGCGGTGCATGACCGCCAGGAGAAAGCCGGCCAGGGTTTCATAGTCGCGCGGCTCCGGCAGGTCGAAGCCGAGGTGATCCGCCATCTCGTCGGCCGGCATATGGCCCGGCAGCAGCCAGGAGCCGTCGTCGCGCTGGACCAGCTCCTGGTCGCCGGCTTCGATGTCGGCCCGGAACACGCCGGTGATGGCCTCGAGAATGTCGGCCGGCGTGACGATGCCTTCGAAGTGGCCGTATTCGTCATGGACGAGCGCCACCGGCACGTCCGATTCCTTGAGGGTGGCCAGCACGTCGAGCGCGTCCGCCTGGTCGTGGACGATCGGAGCCGAGCGCACGTGGCGGGCCGGGTCGAAGGTGGCGCCGGCCAGCATCGCGGCGAGCACCTCGCGGGTCTGAACGACGCCGACCATGGCATCGACGCTGCCTTCGCCCGCCGGCAGCCGGGAATGCGCGGTCTCGGTCAGGACCTTGCGCGCCGCCGCTTCGTCGATCTCCAGGTTCAGCCAGTCGACCTCTGTGCGCGGCGTCATCACCGCGCGCACGGCGCGGTCGCCGAGGCGCATCACGCCGGCGATCATCCGCCGCTCGTCCGATTCGATGGTGCCGTGGTGCTCGGCCTCCGCGATCAGCATCTTGATCTCCTCGTCGGTGACCTTGTCCTCGCTTTCCTCCTTCTGGCCAAGCAGGGCGAGCACGGCGCGGCCGGAGAGATCGAGCAGCCACACCAGCGGCAGCCCCACCTTGGCCAGCACGGTCATTGCCGGGGCGACGCGGACCGCCACCGCCTCCGGGTTGCGCAAGGCGATCTGCTTGGGAACCAGCTCGCCGATGATCAGCGAGCCGTAGGTGATGATCGCGACGACCAGTCCGACCCCGAGCGGATCGGCGAAGGCGCTCGGAACACCCCAGGCCGAAAACTGCTCCGACAGCCGCTCGCCGAGGGTGGCGCCGGAGAACGCACCCGAGAGCACGCCGACCAAGGTGATGCCGATCTGCACCGTCGACAGGAAGCGGCCGGGATTGGCACCGAGCGCCAGCGCCCGGCCTGCACCTTTGACCTCGCGGTCGACCATGGCCTTGAGCCGGGCCGGCCGCGACGACACGATCGCCAGTTCCGACATCGCGAGCAGGCCGTTGACGAGGACAAGCACGGCGACGATGGCAATCTCGACATAGAGCATGCGCCAAGCTCTAGCATTTCACCGCGCATCGAATGAAGGGAGAAACGCCGGCGCCCTGGCGCGGACGTCTTCCACCACAGCTCGGTCGAGCACCCCGACCAGCACCATGCCGTCGGTGAAGTAGGGATCGCCGCCGCCATTGCGGCCATGGGAGGTGGGGCCGCGCCCTTCCATCTCGAAGCTCGAAGCGAGCACGCCCGCCTTTTTGAGATCGGCGATCACCGTGTCGCGTTCGGCATCGACGTCGGGACCGATATGGTGGGTGATCTGCCCGGTGTCGTGGCTCACGCCCACGCCGCGGTCGAAGCTCGCCGACCCCAGCCAGAGCGGCCGGCCCTCGCGCAGTTCGTCGGTCTTCCAGAAGCGGACGTGATTGCGCCGGTCGGCGCTGCGGCCGACCGGCTTCTCGAAGGCGAGATCCTGGCGGCGGCCATCGAACAGCAAGGTGCTGACCGGCGCATCCAGGTCGGGCCGGTCGAGGACGACGCTCAACCCGATCTCGATGCTGCTTTTCAAGGTGATGCGGTCGGCCGGGTCCCAGCCGGCGGCGGCGAAGGCCTGCAGCAGCTGTTGCCGAGAGCCGACCAGGCCGACATTGATCGGGTCGCCCGGGATGCCCTGCGGGGTGGTGGTGATCATGCCGATGTCGAGCGGATGGTCGTCGTACCACCACAGCCACAGCCGCGGCAGCACCAGATAGGCGGCCATCAAATAGACGACCGTCAGCAGCGCCAGCACCGACACCACGCGCCTCAGCCGGCTGCGGCGCGGAAGGGCGGGCGGTGTCAAGGGGGAGGCATCCATGGCGCCGCGATCTTACACAGCGGCAGCCGGCTTGTGCAAAGCCGGCGGGCGCGGGGACCCCGCTCAGCGGCAGGCGCGGTGGCCGTTCCTGCGCGGCTTGATGTCGAAGTGGAAGTGGTTGCGATGGTCCCAATTGTAGCCGGGGCCGAGCACGGTGGTGAAATAGCTGCAGCCATCGGCGCGCACCGTGTTCAGGAAGCCGCGCTGGCGGAAGGCGAACAGGCCGGGCTTGCGCACATCGATGTCGCGGCCGCTGTTCAGCTCGAAGCGGGCGACGTCGAGCGCGTTGCCGCGCGAATGTTCCGACGAGGTGCGCGTGCCGTTGATGTTGCGGCAGGAATAGCTGGAGGCCTGATGAATCGCCTTGAGGCCGGAAAAATAGCGCCAGCGCGCGGCCGGGGCGAGCTCGTCCTTGGTCCAGCGGGCAAACGCCAGCGCCATCTCGCAGTTGAGGGTTGCCGGCGGCTGCATGCCGATGCCGCCCGACAGCGCCAGCACCTTGACCGGATTTTCGACATAGCAGGCGCCGCCGTCATTGATCGGCGGCAGTTCGCGAAACACCACCCCGATGCGGCGGAGCTCGCGGCGGCAGGCAACCTCGTCGCCCGACAGCGGCGCCGGCGCGTCGAGCTTGGGCGGCACGAAGCGCGGATAGGCGACCAGCTTGGGCGCCGCCGTCGGGGCCGGCACCGTCAGCGGCTGGCGGCTCTCAGCGGCAGGTTCGAGAGGCGGCTCGGCCGGGTCCCGCGACGGCGCGGCGGCAGGCGTATCGGCAGCCGGCGGCAGGCCGGGCGTGAAGCCGCCATCCTCGGGCGGGACCTCCGGCGGCAGCGACATCGGCCCGACCACGGCCGCGGTTTCCACCTGCGGTTCGCCGCCGCCGGCGCCCGCCGCGGCAGGCGGCAGCGCGACATTGTCCGCCGGGGGCAGGGCAGCGGCGGCGGTCTCGACGACAGGCTCGGGCGGCGCGGCGACCGCCGCCGTCGTGGCCCCGACGTCGACGGACGGACGCGCCGGTCCCCCATCGGCCGAGCAGGCGGCCGCCAGTGCGGCCGCCGCCAGCCCGGCAAAGACGAATGCGTGTCTCGCCCCGCGCCCGGCCCTTCGATCGGCGGCCCGGGAACGGCGCGGAAAGCCTGCGGCCGGCATCGGCGGTCCTGACTTCATGCCCTTGGCACGGAGTTTAGACGGCAAGGGTAAAGGAAAGCTGGCGTCCGGCGTTTACGACTGCGGCCGAAGCGCGGCGGCTTACTGGCAGAACGGCTTGTCGCTGCGCCGCTTGGCGAGGTCGAGATGGAAATGCAGCGCGTGATCGGCGTCGCTGCCGGGCCCCAGCACGGTCTTGAACGGCCCGCAGGCGGCGCTGCGCAGCTTCGACAGGAAGGTCGATTGCTCGGGATTGCGGGTGGCGGTTACCTCGACAGTGGTGCCGTCGGCCAGCGTGAAGCTGGCAATGTCGACCGCATTGCCGAACGCATGCTCGGAGAGCTTGTGCGTGCCGTTGCGCGGCCGGCACACATAGCCCGACGCCTGGCCGACGGCCTTGACCGGGCTGCCGAGCTCCTGTTCGGCGAGCGGGCTTGCCGTCTGGGTGACGAACCGCGCGAGCGCCTCGGCCGTGCTGCAATTGACCGTGACGGGCGGCTGGACTGCGATCGTCGGCGACAGCGATTTGAGCGACAGCGGTTTTGCCACCGCGCAGCCGCTCGGGTCCGACAGCGGCGGCTGTTCGGCGAACTCCGCCCCCATGCGGGTCAGCCGCTCGCGGCAGGCGACCTCCTCGGCGGGCGACACTTCGGGACGCGGCGGAACCTCCATCGCCGGCGCCTCGGCCGGCTCGGCAGCGCCGGGTCCGCCGGCGCCTGCCGGCGGCCCTTGATCTTCGCCGCCGCCCTTCGGCCGCGGCGTCGGGGTTTCTGTCGGCTCTACCGGCGTCGTGGCGGGAGCTGCTGCCGGTG
Organism: uncultured Alphaproteobacteria bacterium; assembly: GCA_963791325.1. Lineage (GTDB taxonomy): Bacteria > Pseudomonadota > Alphaproteobacteria > Rhizobiales > Rhizobiaceae > JBEVJK01. The sequence goes on from CAWBRU010000005.1 coordinate 468,663, forward strand.
CTCCCTCGTCATTGCCGCCGCTCTTCGCCGGCGGCTCGTCGGGCGTCGGGGCGGCGGAGGAGCGCGGCTGCGGCCGGGGTGCCGTCTTCGGCAGGGTTTCGCCAAGCGCGGGGAAAACGATCAAGCCGACCGCCGTCGCCAGCAGCGCGGCGGTTGGAGCCCATCGTTTCCGCACCATCATCCCAGCTGACATGGAGCGTATGAGCGGGGATGGCAACACAGTGAGGCGATTACGATCGGTAAACTGCAGGCACACCCCGCATTCACCGAGAGGGCTGTTGCGCCGCCGCCTCACTTTGCAGAGCGGGGCCGTGCCGATCGGGCTCCCGCCGTCCTAATATCCGGCGCCTTGCAGGCGCAGCGTCAAGACCGTGCGGCAGAGGGCGTCGCCGCGCCCGAGCCCAGCGCGTCAAAGCAGCACCAGTTAGCCAGGAAAGCAGAACCACTGAGCCAGGCAACCGCGCCCATGCCGAACGCCGCGGCCGGCCAAACCAGGGCCCAGCCGCAGCCCGACCCATGCCCATAGCCTAGAGCGGATCACCGTTTCATTGACCGGTGCTCCCTCTAAGTCTTTGTTTTTTCGCAATTCCGGACGGAAAACCGTTGCCACTTTTCCTGGAATTGCTCAAGCGCAAGCCGACGGACGTGCAGCCTACGCAGCGACGTCCCACGCTACAGACCGACGGACCGGGCGGAGATGGCTTCAGCCGCCGCCATCGGGGATGGCGGAGCTTGCCGTTCAGGCGGCTTCGGACTGCGCCGCCATGTCCCAGTGATACTTGAACTTGCCTTCGACCGGCGTGCGCTGGATCTCGTGACGCTCGAACATCGTGGTCAGCGCTGCCCCGACCTGGTTGACGTTGTGCGCATGGCCGCGCGCCTCGAGCCCCTGGACGATGTCGCTGATACCGCGCCGCTCCGAGAAGAAGCCCTCGTCGCGCAGCTTCTTGACGCGGTCGCGGCAGGATTCGCCTGCCGGCGTCTGCACCACGCGGCGACGCGTGCGCAGCTTCGGCTGCTCGATCCCCATGCCGGCTTCGCCCGGCTCGGCGCCGGTCGTGCCGCCGCCAAATCGCGCTCTCTCGATGATCGGTATCAGCTTGTCGAGATACGTCCTGACGAAGGAGTCCTCGCCTTCCAGCTCGATAGTGCCCGCCTGTGTGTTGATCAATACCTTTGCGTTGGACATAAAAACCTGCTCCCGGCCCTTCCCAAGGTCGAATGTACCAAAAATACGGCTGATTGAAAGTTTTGACGGCGGGCGAGCCGTGCCTAAGGGGATGCTATGCCGCTCAAATGCCTCCATTAGTACATGCTATTACAGCACTTCTGATGAGTACGACCCTAGTCGGCAAATCAGCATACCAATTCATACATGTAGTCGCCTCGCTCTGCAACTTTTTATTGTATCCCGAAAAGTATATGATCGAGGCCTCAGCAAGCGATGCACGGCTCAGCGTCCACAGCCTAGCCGGGTGCTGTCCCTCCAGACGCAAGCCAGCGTTGCGCGGTCGCATCCGCCGGCGGCTCATGCCGGCGTGTCACAAGGCGGACCTCTGATGGCGTGGTGATGCGCGGGTGGCTTGCTCGGCCTGCCGGCGCCGCGAGGGTCGCTCAGATGCTGGCAGGCATGCGCCGGCGGCGGTCGCTGCCGAGCCCGGTCTCGTCGAGCAGGCCGCGCCGCTTGGCGTCGTAGTAATAGCCACGTGCGTAGAGGCTGACGGCCTTGTCCTGGTTGCCGCCGGAAACCAGCCAGGCGCCGCGCAGATATTTGACCGCGTAGCGCAGATTGGTCTCGGCATCGAGCAGGCCCTTGGCCGGGCCGGCATAGCCCATGCCGCGCGCTGTCGCGTGCTTGATCTGCATCAGGCCCCAGTGGCCGTGATTGTAGGCGCCGGGGAGGAAGTTGCTTTCCCGCTTGACCACGCGGCGGACGAGCTCGACCGGCACCTCGTAGGCGACCGCATATTTGCTGATCAGAAGCTCGACCTGGCTGCGTCCGGCCGGGACCGCCGCTGCCGCGGCAAGGTCGGGTGCGGAGGCCTGCATGGCCACAGCACCCGGGACTGCGGCGGACGCTGCGGGCCGGGCGACGGCGGCCAGAACGGCGTTTGCCCCATGGGCGCGGCCGGAACCGGCGAAAGCGGCTGGCCTTTCGACCGGCGGGGTAGCGGTGGCGGCCGCAACGTCGCTTGCCGGGCTCATCCCGGCAGCATCACCGAGAGCGGCAACGGCGGCTCCGTCAGGCGCCTGCGGGCCGGCCTGCGTGGCTTGAGCGGCCGCAGCCGGACCTGGACCGGCGGCCGCCTTGGCCGTTGATGCCGCCGCGCCGCGCGCCGCGAGGCGCTGCGGTGATGCCTTGTCGCCGCTGCGGGCCATTGCAGGAGGTTGAGGAACGACATCGACGCGGTCCGGCAGCGTCAGATCCGCCTCAGCCGCCATGGCCAGCCCGGCTGCCGGGTTGCCGGCGGTCGAGGTGCAGCCGCCGGCCGCCAGCGGCGACACCAGCAGGCCGACGACCCAAAGGAGGCGCAGTTCCGGCAACGTCCCTCGCAAATCAACCACAATCGGCCCGCCCGGGACCTCCTTACAACAAGCGTTTGCGGCCGGCAACCGGCCCGGCCCGCACCGTCGCCGGCAGCGGCGCACGGCACTCGATCGGGTCGACGAAAACGGGTGGGCGGCAAGGGAGGATAGGCTTATCTATGTCGCAACAGCACCGTGTTCGCCTTTTGTCCTTGCGGGCAGGTCGTGCTAAACTGATGCTTAGGAGGCGACCATGTCAGCGCAAAGCTATGCCGTCATCGAGACGCCGATCGGCTGGATCGGCATCGCCTGGAGTGCGCACGGGCTCACCAATCTGCAGCTGCCCGAGCGCGACAGGGAAGGAACGCGCCGCCGGCTGCTCAGGCGGGTGCCGGCTGCGCTGGAGGCACGTCCGCAGGGGGCGATCGCCGAGGCCGTCGCCTTGCTCGAGCGCTATGCGGCCGGAGAAGAGATCGACTTCGGCGATGTGCCGCTCGACCTTTCGGGCGCGGATCCATTCCGGCTGGCGATCTACCGCGCCGCCCGGCGGCTGGGCTTCGGACAGACCACCACCTATGGTGGTTTGGCCGAAAGCGCCGGTCACCCCGGCGAGGCCCGCGAGACCGGCCAGGCGCTGGGCAGCAATCCGGTGCCGATCATCGTGCCTTGCCACCGCATCCTCGCGGCCGGCAACAAGATCGGCGGCTTTTCCGCCCCCGGCGGCGCCCGCACCAAGCGCCGGCTGCTGGTCATGGAAGGCGTGTCGGTCGATCCGCCACCACCGGCGCAGCGGGCATTCGCGTTTTGACCGGGACCTGAGCCGGCGGCGAAGGCACGGGCCGGAAACCGGCGCCGCCCCTGCCGGCACCGCTCAGTGGCGGTGGCGGAACAGCTCGTCGCGGTCGTCGAAGTCGAAGTGCCAGCATTCATAGACCGGGCACTGCGCCGTATCGCGGGCAGGAATGAACACCGTGCGGGCGTATTCGTCGGCTTCACAGAAGCGGCCGTCATCGACGTAGCGCCCATAGAGCGGCAGGCCCGGGCTGCGCTTGGAGCGATAGCGCATGATCGCGGCGCCGTCCGCAGCAATGGTGGCCTGGACCCGGTCGCAGCTCATGGCGGTGGAGTTGTAGCGGCCGATGGCTTCGGCGGGCAGCGCTGCCGAGAGCACGGCGGCGGCTGCAATGAGCGCAGGTTTGAACATGGTCGTCTCTGGG
>CAWBRU010000006.1:0-137532 GCA_963791325.1 uncultured Alphaproteobacteria bacterium
TGCGACGCCTGATGCGGGAGCACAACCTGCAGCCTCGCAGGCGCCGTCGTTGCATAGCCACCACCGATAGCGATCACGACCTGCCGATCTTCCCGAACCTGGCAAGAGAGATCGTCGCCGATGGTCCCAACCGGCTCTGGGTCGCGGACATCACGTATGTCGCAATCCCAGCCGGCTTCGTCTATGTCGCCGTCATCCTCGACGCCTGGTCGCGCAAGGTGGTGGGCTATGCGATGGCGCGGTCGATGGACGTGCGGCTGACGCTGGCAGCGCTGCAGTCCGCCGTCGAGAAGCGGAAACCGACTACAGGCTGTATCCACCACTCAGACAGGGGCTCGCAATACGCGGCGGGGCCCTATCGGCAGGCACTTGCCGCTCGCGGCTTCATCGGCTCGATGGGTCGTCGAGGCAACCCCTACGATAATGCCAAGGCGGAGAGCTTCATGAAAACCTTGAAGGTCGAGGCAGTCTACCCCTTGGCCTACGAGAGCTTTGCGGATGTCGCCGCCGACCTACCGCGCTTCATCGATCAGGTCTACAACGAGCGCCGGCTACACTCGGCGCTTGGATATCTAAGCCCGCAGCAGTTCGAGGATCAACACACCCGGCATTCTGTCAAAACTGCCGCCTGATCCTGTCGCCTTCGAGGGGCGCACTCCATACGTAGGGCTCGCAGGCAAGCCTTGAGTTCAGGGCGCCCCGTATCGAGGCCTGATCGCTTCTCCTCGAACACGTTCTTCGGTTCGACGCTGACTGCGCGCACCTTGTCGCGCTGTATCTCGAGTGACTGCCCGACAGAGGATACCCTTATGTAAGCCAGCTGCGTCATGCCCACCCCAAGCTCTAGACGTTGCGGAGACGTCTCTTATGAGACGTGATTTGAGGCGTGTCAATTAGGCGTTTCACAAATTACACATTCTGAGACCAAGTGAGCGGCGTCGCAGATACCAGCCAATGGCGGCCCATTACAGCTGATCAGTCAGTCCCCTAGTTCGTTGAGGCGAAAGGCGTTGGCTACGAGCCAGATGCTCTTGCTCGTTTCGTCGTCCAGCCGACGCGCAATGAATGGCCGGCTCATTGCGGCGTATCGTGCGGATTGGCCGCGTGATCCTCGCTGTCGGTGTCGACATCCTCCAGGTTGTGTCGGATCGTGCTGGAGCATCGGCAGAGTGCGTACGATCGCCTTGCAATGATCCATTAAGACGATCATCGGATGACCGTCTGCATTGCCCTTTAGCCGCGCTCTGAGCTCAGTCCACCCACCCATGCGCTTGGCGTGGCTGATGCGCTGGTTGTCCGCCCGGCGAAATGTAACGCCATTTCGCATCAGCGTTTCGGCGATCGATGGACCGGAAATCACGGCAAAGGCCGCTGGATCCAACACGCCATAGGTGACATATTCCCGCTTGCCGCCGAGCGTCTCCCGCTCGACGATGCCTCTGGCGACTTCCTCTGCGGTCAGCTTGAGGCCGACATTGGGCTTCGAGGCCCCGTACCATTCGCGATAGCAGATCAGCGCGCCGCGTGGGATCAAGCGGCCGTCGTGCTCGGTGTCTTCCTGGCAGACCGCCCACCAGTGGACGCAAAAGGGCCTCGCGGAGCCCCAGTCCATGGACCGGAACTTGATCCAGCCGCTCGGGATCGGGAATGGCGCGACGACATGGCGGGCTGGCGAGAACTCCGGAAAATAGCGCCCTCGTCACATTCCAGTCGCCTTCCAGCCAGGCTCGTACGCGCTCTGGCGAGCCGACGCTCTTCAGGCGATCGACATAGCGAGGATCGGCCTCGAGCAAGGCTGGATTGTCGCTGACTTTGGCCGGAATGAAGACACGAGAGAGCCCTGTCTCGGGATCGACGACGACGTTGTAGGGCCCGTTGTCGACGAACATCTTCTTGACCGCATGGTGGGAGGGCCCGCCGGGATTGCAGCTCACCTTGAGTTGGCCATGGATACCCTTGGGCGACCGGAGCGTCGCCAGCAGTGCCATGATCGGATCGAACGAGTTCAACTGGGTCAGCTCGTCGAAATAGACGCGCGTCAGGCTCCAGCCCTGGAAATTGGCGGCGTCGCTCTCATTCTCCAAATAGGCACAGACCAGCTTTGCACCGCTCGTGAACTTGAACGTGTTGCCCTTCTCAGAGTAGCGGGCAGCGTCCCCGAACATGCGAGTAGCGAGATCGATAAAATCCTTGAGATCCTCGCGCGTCTTTCGCAGCATCAGCCCACGAGCGTCCGGGCCGTATCGCTCGGCGTGGAGAAAGAAGTCGAGGGCCATGGCCCACGACTTTCCGCCTCCACGGCTCCCACCGTAGCATACGACATCAACGCTCGTGAACTCGACGAAGGCGGTCTGCGGGCCCCTCTGCGGCTTGACGATCTGCACCTTGGCGTTAGCGGTCATAGTCAGTGCCCGACCGGACTGCCGCCGTACTTCTTCTGCCAATCGACGAGCGACATCTCACCCGGCGCGTCGGGATCGACGACCGGCTTGCGTTTGATGGTCTGTTCGACCTCGGCACGATCGACAATAAGGCCGAAGAGCTTCGCCTTTCCCATGGAGTTCGCGACGCAGGCGCCTGCCTGCTTGTTCTCGAACGCAAGCCCGTACGCGGCGTCAAGCTCCCTAGCGATGGTTTCAGCGGTCACGGCGGCCTTTTGAGCAGCCTGGCGCTGTAGTTCCGCAAGGCGTAGAGCGACCTTGCCATTTCTTACCAGCCGCGCGGCGTGTGCATCCGTGGCGTTTCGGTCGTTCGATCGATAGCCCGCCTTCAGGTATGCCTCGTATTGTGAGAGGCCCTCAAGGAGACCCCGGCAAAATGCTTCCTGTCGAGCTGTAACCATGGGGTAACATAATACCGCAAGCAAAGTATTGCGCCAACCCTAGGCAGTTCGTCCCGAATTCAGCCGCAGTCGGCATCACCGTCGCTCTCGACCACCCCGGCGGTCGACGCCGTCGGCCATCGACTCCGCCGGATCTCCGACGACGACGAACTTGCGCGTTCTTACGGTAGACGTACTTTTCCTCGATCCCCTTGAACCATCCCTCCGCGATCCAGTCCTCCAACGCCACCTTCACCAGGTCGCGCGTTCGTATTCACTACTGTAGAGTAGAAAGAGGGGGCGGAGCGCGCTCGGGGGAGACACTAATGTCACCTGGGGGAGACATTCCATATCAGGGTGACCTGAGTGGTTCGTCCCTTTGCTCTCACCAGCTCGACCAGTCCCGCCTGCTGTAATCGAGCCAACGCTCTCTGCTTGTCCCGTCGGGCAAGCCCCAGTTCGGCGAGTTCGCCGGACGGTAGTGTCACCGTTCGGTTGTTGCAGATCATGACGCGGCGGTAGATGTACAGCGCCACCACCAGAGCTGCGCGGCCTTCGGTCAATCGGCAGACTTCTGCGACAAACTCGAATGGCGCCCCCAGCAGCCGATTGATTCGCGGGTGCACGGGTGAACCATCGCGGCAGCCGTGGGGGTAGGGCGGCGGCGCATTCTTGCTGCGAAATCGCTCTACGAAGCTCCTACCATGCATCTCATCCTGCCCTTCGTAACGCACCGATCTCGGCGAGCGTTTCCATCACCGTTGCCCACATCCGCTTCGCCAGCGGCCGCTTGTCCTGGTAGCGCGCGCCGTTGACCAGCTTCTGGTCCACGTCGACCCCGATCGCCAGTCCGCCACAGATCTCGGCGCCCGCCGCCCGCATGATTTCGACGGCGTGCTCCAGCCTGCTCCTCGCTGTCCAGCTCGAACAGGATGCCGTCGTGCACCAGCATGATCGGCGTCAGGTCGGCCTCGCATAGTCGGTTGGCTGCTAGCCGCAGCATCTCGGCGCCGCCGGATTGCATCGGAAAATTGTAGAGGGTGCGCTTGTTCGGCGTGTGGCTGAGGTGCAATGGCCAGCCGTCGAATTCGGAGGTGATTTGGCGCTCCAGCGTGGCTCGTGTGACCACCGCCTCGCGCCAGGCCCAATAGGTGCCATAGCGTTGCCGATGCCGGATGATGACTTCGCTGCCGATCAGCGGGTGGCGGTTGAGACCTCGCGATAGCGAGCGCACCCCCATTCCGTAGTTGATGCCGAGTTGCAGCGGTTTCATCCGTGGCCGCTGCAATTGGCCTTCCGGACTGCCCTTCCAGCGCGTGGCGTCGGTTTCGGTTGTCAGCCCGCAGAGCCGGGCGAGGGCGTGGTAGATATCGCCGCTCAGATAGTCTTCCGCCAATTGCGCATCGCCGCTGTGCGCCGCGGCAACGCCGACTTCCTGCGTCCGCCAGTCCAGATAGAGCCCGATCTTGTCGGGCGCGAACTTCATGAACGAGCGCATCGAGGCGTGCGTGTTGTAGAGGCTCTTGGCCTGCGCGTTGCGCGAGGAAGCCGTGCCGAACGGGAACAGTGACGGCCGTTGCGCCCGTCGGGGCCGATCGGGATGCGCGCGCGTACGATCACGCCGAGCGCGTCGCGCAGGGCGTGGATGTTCTCGATCGCCGGGTGCGCGGCGTACATCATCCTGAAGGCGTCACTGTCGAGCTGCAGCGCGCCGGAATCGAGCCGAGGCCAGTAGGGGATGCCGGCCGAAATCAGCCACTGCTCGAATCTGCCGGCTGGAGAAGGAGCCATCGGGGGCGTAGATCGGGTCTTCGCTGCCCTGGCTGGGATCGAACCGTCGGATCAATGCGGCGATGACTGCCGCCTTGTTTTCCTGCACGAGATTCCACAATGGCAGGTCGACCGGCATGCCCTTGGCCTGGATCAGGGCGACGGTCTTGGCGGAGTAGTTGCTCCAGTGCATGACACGCTGCGCATCGACAGGGACGAAATGGCGGTAGCCGGTGAGTTGACGGCGCAGCAGCTCGGCCGAGGCGCGGACAGAAGTGGTCCCGCCAGGTGAGACAGTTTGGCGGCTTGGCTAAGGTGGATCCGGGTTGCTTCTACGCCGCCAGTTGCTCCGTCATTTCTGCCGTAGCATAGACCTCGTCGGGTGTCCTGCCGCCGAAGGCTGAGTGCGGTCGTCGCCGATTGTAATAGTCGATCCAGGATCCGATGCCGCTGCGCGCGTCGCTACCGGTCTCGAAGGCATTGAGGAATACGCACTCGTATTTGAGACTGCGCCACAGCCGCTCGATGAAGACATTGTCCATCCAGCGGCCACGGCCGTCCATGGAGATACGGATGTCGGCGTCCTTCAGCGTCGTCGTGAAGGCGAAGCTGGTGAACTGGCTCCCCTGATCCGTATTGAAGATGTCGGGGCTACCGTGGCGGGTGATCGCGTCCTCGAGAGCGGCAATACAGAAGTCAGTATCCATCGTGTTCGATAGCCTCCAGGCGAGCACCTTGCGGCTGAACCAGTCCATGATGGCGATGAGATAGAGGAAGCCGCGCCGCATCGGGATGTAGGTCACGTCGGCGCACCAGACTTGGTCCGGCCGCTCGATCGCCAAGTGCCGCAGCAGGTAGGGATAGATGCGGTGCTGCGGGTTCGGCTCGCTGGTCCTGGGCACCTGGTAGATCGGCGACAGACCGATCCTGCGCATCAGCCGCCGGACCCGCTTGCGGCCGACGCACCAGCCCTGGCGACGCAGATGCCGCGCCATCTGGCGCGAGCCATACCAGGGTGTTTCCATGAAGGCCGCGTCGATGATGCGCATCAGTTCCAGTTTCTCCGGCGTCTGGCCGGCAGGCTGGCGATAGAACGACGCCCGCGAAATCGAGACCAGTTCGCACTGGCGGCGGATCGAGAGCCGGTTGTGATCGGGATCAATCATCATTCTCCTCCGATCCAGGCTCAGCGATCGAAGGCCTTGGCCAAAAAATCCCGCTCCACGACGAGCTGGCCGATCTTGGCATGCAGCTTCGTGACGTCAGCCTCGCGGCTCGCCCGCGTGTCAGAGGCCTTGTCGTCGAACACCTTGGCCAACTTCTCAATGGCCTGCCGTTTCCACTGCGTGATCTGGTTCGGGTGAAGCTGGTGCTTGATCGCCAGCTCCGAAATCGTTCGCTCGCCGCGGATCGCTTCAAGCGCCACCTTGGCCTTGAACTCGGCCGTAAACCGTCTGCGTGTCTTCACTGCGGATCGTCCTTTTCATCAGTCGATCCACCTTATGCCCCTGTCTCAAAATCCGGGACCACCTCAGACATCTTCCTCGCAATATTGCAACACTGCGGGTTGTCCGTAGTCGCGCCACCGGCCCTCGCCGATCGCCTTAGCAAACTCCGGCTTGTCGATCGTTTCCCAGCCGTCGATGCCATAGGCGGCGCAGGCATGTGACAGGCCCTTGCGCGGTTTGATGCGCTTGGTGTCCGGCTCATAGGGAAGCAGGATGTTGCTGGTCGCCAGATAGGCGGTATGCAGATCGTAGAGGTGTCGGGGAAACGGCCAGCCAAGGACGTGAAAACACGTCATTTCGGCCCACAGCGAATAGCCGACCGCCAAGGTGTCGTCATCGATCGGAAACGGCGATGAGCGACCGAATTCCCCGCGCCAGCGCCGAACAACCTCGACCAGACGCAGATTCTCGTCGAGCAGGTAGCAGACTAGGCAAAGTACGTTCGGTAGGCCGCCATCCGTGATCTCGTATTCGAAATCGAGGACGACGATGCGGCGAAAATATCGTCGCCGAGGTGACACTCACGTCAGATCCTGCTTGGCGCCGATCAGGCGCAGCAGGGCAGGGTGCCGATCGTGATCGATGTTGGCCGCCGTGAAGGTGACTTCCAGCAATTCGTCGAGCGAGCGTGACGGCCATGTCGGCGCGGGAAACGCCTCTTGGTCCCGGGCGAACTCGATCTTGTAGCCTTCCGCGCCTTCGGACCGCCGCGACACCGCTTGCACCCAATGCGCCTGTGCTTTGTGGCAGGCAGTGAGCGCGTCGGCGTTCCAGCCGTTGTCGAGGTTCTGGCTCGGCACGATGCAGAAGAAGAACACATCGTGCGGTTTGCAGGCCAACGCCAGCCGATGCCGTCTGATCTTCTTGGCCGATAGATATTGCACCGCCAAATCGTCGTCGATGACGTGCAGCATGTCCTTGTTGGTGCCTTTGGTCGGTACCGAGACGAAGCACATTTCGGGGGTCCAGCACCCATCCTCGTTCGGGTGCAGCCTGGTCCAGTCATCGACCTCGCCGATCTTGAGGATTGGCAATGCGGTCAACAAGGTTTCGACTCCGCTGATGGTCGGTGCGTTCTTCGACTTGAATTTCTCAATGAAGCTCGGTTTGACGATCTTCAGTCCGGGTTTGCCGGCCTTGGGGGTCCGGTCATTCATTGTCCTCGCTCCTTTCGGGTCTTGGGGTGCCCCAACGACCGTCTTGCAAACTGAAAGGCCTGAGCCCCTGCCGTGCACGACGCGGCGGGATTATTTCATGCGGCGGACTGCGGCTTGCACACCAAAGTGCGCGCACCGTCGCGGACGACTGGCAGGCTGCCGCTGCGCCTCAGAATCGTGCGCTCGGAAACGCCGAGCATCTGCGCGACCTCTTTGATCGAATAGGCAACCCGATTGTCTCGACGCGCTGCGATAAGATCGACGAGTCGAGCGCGCCCGCCGGAGCCGGATGCTGTTGCAGAGTCAGCATCATCGCATTCATGACTTTGCCTTCGGTGGTTCATGGGCTGGCACTCCGGGGTAGAAGAAGTCAGTGCACGATCGCACAGGTCAAAAGCTTTTAAAAATCAATCGTTTGTTCGGTTTCGTGGTCGGAATTAGGCCCACTTCGCCCCGAATTACGACCACGGGATGTGATCGGCATGATCGATGACTACGTGATCGAACTGCAAGACGCCGATTATCCCCAATCAATCAGGTCGGCGAACAATAGGAGATCATCGCGATACTCACCAAAGCAGTTGCGCGCCGTCTCCTCGCTGATGCCGAAGAACTGCGCAGTTCCTGCCACAGCGCGCGATAGTCCGCGACGTCTGAGGTAGTACTCCCTTTGTTTCGCATCGTAGACCACTGCCGCCACCGACAGCAGAGGTTCAGGTTCTGGCTTCAGCCGCAGATAGACCGACAGCGCGATCTCGTTGCGGGGCACTTCGCACACCCTGACTTCGCCGGTCGTGGTTCTCAGGCATCTGACTGGGCCGGCCGGGTGGCCCCTCGCAGCCTTTCCCGGCTGCGCGAAGCTTCCCGTCCTGAAAAAGCGGAGCAGCAGATCAGCCTCCACGCGCCGGCCTGAACGCCACAACACGCGCACGATATGTGCTCTTAAGGCGGTATCATTGCCGAGACCTGCCTCGGCCCCCACAAAGACAGCCCGCAACCTGGAGGCCCGAGCCTGGCGCTGCTCCGGGCGCTGCCATCGCGGAGGCACGGCATCCAGATCGGCCCATGACCTGTTGGGCTGCCCCGCTTTACTAACCCACCTGCCCTTGCGGGTGTCGGTCTTTCTGCCGATCATCGCCTGCACTCGCGCGCACCGGGGAGGCGCAGGGAAGCCGGCGGTGCAAGGCCGGTATTCGGGCCGTCGCTCTATCCCTGCGCGGCTATTTTGCCTTCGTCCTGCGGCGCTCCGCAAGCACGACCACCTTGCCGTCGAGATAGCTGGCCCACAGCTCTAGAAGCTCCTTACGCCGCCGGAGCATCTCACCGCGTTGGTATGACCGTTCGACCTCGTTGCCGACCTGATGCGCCAGGCAGGCTTCGGCGACCTCGCGGGGCGCGTCGGCGACCTCGGCCGCCCATGTCCGGAACGAGCTTCGGAACCCGTGCGGGACAATGTCGCCGTGTCCCATGCGCTCGAGGAGCCGGGCCGCGGCCGCGTCGCTGAGCGGCTTGTCCCCCTCGCAAAAGACCAGATCGTCGCTCGTGCGCGTCTCGTGCAGTTTCTTGAGGAGGCCGGTTGCGGCGTCCGAAAGGGGGATGCGATGCAGGACGCGCATCTTCATTCGCCCTTTCGGAATGGTCCACAGTCCGGCCTCGAGGTCGAACTCCGCCCACCTGGCGCAGCGCGCCTCAGCGGGCCTCGTTGCGGTCAGGATCTGCAGTTCGAGGTACCGCGCGGAGAGCGCCGGCCGCGCGCGCAGCTTCTTCATGAAAGGGGGGGCCGAGGCATATGGGAGTGCGGGCAGGTGCTTGACGCGCGTCCGCTTTGCGATCGCCGGCAGGATGTGACGGAGCCGGCCGCGCCATAAGGCGGGGTTCTCGGACGGGTAGCCGTAGCGGGCCCGGGCGTAGTCGAAGATCGTCTCGAGCCGCTGGCGTGTGCGCACGGCCGTCTCGTGTTTCTCAGTCCAGATCGGTGACAGGACCTTTGTGACCAGCTCCCCGGTGGTGATTTCGCGATTGGCCTCGAGCGGATTGCCTTGCAATAGCTGTCGCCGAGCGAGAGCTCCCACTGGTAGACGTGCTTGGCATTGGACCATTTTGCCTTGTTAGCCTTCAGAAACTCGTCGACGACCTCGCTGAACAGTTTCTCCGCCTCCTTGCGGATCGCGAGGCGGGGATCTTCGCCCCGGGCCAGGGCGTTGCGGCAGGCTTCGGCCTTCTCGCGGGCCAGCGCCAGCGAGGTGTCCGGGTAGCCGCCCAGACCGATGGCCGAGCGCCGGCCATCGCGCTTCCACATGAAAATCCATGAGCGGCTCCCGCGCTGCGCCTCGACCTGCAGGAACAGGCCGCCGCCATCGCTATGGCGCCCGGGCGCGAGCCTGGCCGATTTCGCGACAGCGTCGGCGAGCTTGTGTTTCGGGCGAGCCATATTCCTTGCACCTTTCCTTGCACCTATCGCGCGTCATCAGGTGCGAGCATATGTCAGCGCGTGGCTGTTGGAAATGAGACAAGACCCTGGTAGAACTAAGATTTTTGGAGCAGGTGGCACGAGCCGTCAGTTGCTGTCAGCTATGCTTCGGTGGACCTCAGCTCCACCAACGTTCCGTTCAAGTAATTGATCTGCTTGCGCTCATTTCCCGTCGGCTCGCAGGTGAATCCGCCGGCGTTGTGAGAGCCCGGCGACATCTGCGTCAGGCGGCTGATTTTGCGCAGATCCTTACCAACGCTTTCCCGGTGCCACGCGCCTACGGGCGGGGGTGGGCCCAACCAAGAAAAACGTGACCATCGGCAAGAATTGCTTCCCGCAGAGCAGGTACAGGAAAGTCATACTTCGAGCGCATCAACCAGCGGTGCCTTGGACATCGGCACGGCGCCGTTCGCGGTGATGTGGACCTGCTGCTCGAGCTTGACGCCTTCCGATCCGCCGACTTCGCCGATGAAGCTCTCCACGCAGACGACCATGTTCTCCTCGAAGTGCGCGTCGTAGCCCCAATCCTGCCAATCCGCGACGTAGACGACGGTCGGATATTCGTCGACGAAGCCGGCACCGTGGATCATCATGGTGTACCGGTGAGGGATATACTTGTCCGGAACGGGCCAGCACCTTTCCGCGAACTGCTTGAACGACAAACCAGGCTTGATGATCTCGATGTTGGTCAGGATCTGCTCCTGGGCGATCTCATAAAGCATGCGCTGATTGTCGCTCGCCCGCTTGCCTGGACAGACGAAACTACGTGACACATCCGCGAGATAGCCGAACGGGCCCACCATGTCCGTGTCGAAGCCGACCAGGTCGCCGGCCTGGATGAGGCGATCGGACGATTCCTGAAACCAGGGATTGGTCCGGTTGCCCGACGCCAACAGCCGGCACTCGATCCATTCCCCGCCATGGGAGATGTTGGTGTCGTGCAGAATGCTCCACAGCTGGTTCTCGCTGATGCCGGGCTCGACGGCGGCTCTCATCCGATCGATGGCGACGTCGCAGACATCCATGGAGAACTGCATGCATTTGAGCTCTTCGGGTGTCTTGATCATGCGCGCCTGCTCCAGGCATTCCTGGGCATCGCAAAGCTCTATCACCGCATCAATGAGCAGCTGCGCTCCCCACGGTTCGCAGCGGTCGATGGCCAGCCGACGATTGGTCCGTCCGTACTCGGCCATCAGCCCGATGACGTCGCCGGCCCAGAGGTGCGTCTTCTCCCGTAGGCGTGGCCCGGCCATGAAGTAGAACCACGAAATGCTCGGCCGCAGCTGATCGACCGTCTCCAAGTCATCGCTGAGATGGAAAGTGGCCCCAAACTCGAACAGGATCACCGGACCATCGGTCGCGACGAAGACATAGCGGCCCGGGGCGTGCATGGTCCAAATGGCCATGTTGCGCGAGCCGGTCGCATAGCGAATGTTCATCGGATCGGACAGCAGAGCGCCGGCCAGGTCGCGCTTGCCCAGCTCCGTCCGCAGCCGCGCCAGGCGATCCTTGCGCAGGCGCTTCTCATCGATTGCGGCTGCGCGCTGTTGAACGTCGAGCGCCAGCGGCGTGACCTGCCAGGCTCGGTCCCGGTCCTGGGGCGCACGCTCCTGGGCGGTGGACAGAATTCGGCTCATCGAGACCTCCCCCAATCCGACATTCTTGGGGCTGCCGGGAAGGGCCCCTTCCCGAACCCAAGCCGCGTTGAAAAGAAATCCGGTGCGCGGCGGCGTCTTGTCAACGGCAGAGAATGTCTGGACGGTATAACGGCAAGTTATGCCAAATGGTACCGTGTGATGGGCCTGTCTCCGAGGCGGCTGCCGCCGCTCCACGCTCTCGATGCCATCGACAGGCAGGACGGACCGCGGCACGCCGTACGATGCGCAGGCATCCTGCAAGCAGCTTCGGGCGCGCTCGGGCTCTGGCGGCGGCCGCCGGACTATCCGTCCCGGCCGAGCCGCAGAAATTGGACACGGCCGCGCTTTTCGCGAAGATGAAGCGTCCGGCTTCGGCCGGCCGCCAAGACCGGTTTTTTGGGGAACGGGCCAAGTGACGACAGCCTTCATCACCGGCGCCACCAGCGGGATCGGACGAGCCATCGCCGTGGCGCTGGCGCAAGCCGGCTATCAAGTCTATGCCGTCGGGCGCAACGAGGCCGCGCTGGAGACGTTGCGCCTGGAACGGCCGCGGATTATTCCGCTCGCCGTCGATGTCACCGACCGCGACGCGCTCGCGGCGGCCACTGCCGGTCTCGAGGTCGACGTCCTGATCAACAATGCCGGCATGATGCCGCCGCTGGGCAATTTCGCCGACATGGCAACGGCCGATATCGACGCGACGTTGGCGGTCAATCTCAGCGCGCCGGTGCTGCTGACCCGTCTGATCGTGCCACAGATGCGCGAGCGCCGCTCAGGTCATGTTCTGTTCACCGGGTCGTCGACCGGCCACGCGCCGTTCGCCAACATCGCCCTCTACGCTGCAACCAAGGCAGCCATCGCCGGGTTTGCCGCTTCGCTGCGCGCCGACCTGTCGCCGTACGGCATTCGGGTCACGGAGATCGTGGCCGGACGGGTCGAAACTCAGCTTTACAAGAACATCCTCGACGAGAAGGCCAGGGCGGCGATGTATGCCGCAAATACCGCCGTGCAGCCCGAGGACGTCGCCACGATGGTCGTGGCGGTCCTCGGCCTGCCGAGCTGGGCCGACGTCACCCGGTTCGACATCATGCCGACCCATCCCGTCACGCCGAGCGGCAGCAGGTAGGAGATCGGCATGAACGACCTCGCGGTGCTCATCGTCGGCGGCGGCTCGGGCCTGGGAGCGCTGCTGGCGGCCATGGCGGTTGCCGAGGGGGCCGCCAAGATCGGCATCATCGACATCAATCCCGAGGCGGCGGGGGCGGCGCTGCAGGCAGCGCGCGACAGAAGCCTGCCTACGGCCTCGGCCCAATGCGACATTCAGGTCGGCGCGGACTGTCACGCCGCCTTCGAGACGATCGTGTCCGCACTCGGCCGGATCGATACGCTGATCAACTCGGCTGCGATCTACCCGCGCCGGCCGCTGCTCGAGATTTCCGACGACGACTGGGACGCTTCCAACGGCATCAACATCAAGGGTACCTATCACATGATGGTGGCCGCCGTCCGTCACATGCGCTCCCAGGAACCCAGGGATCAGGTGCGTGGCCGGATCGTCAACTTGACCTCCGTCGATGCATTCAAGGCTCACCCTCAGAATGCACATTACGCGGCGACAAAGGCTGCGGTGGTCAGTCTGACGCGTTCGTTCGCTCACGAGGTCGCCCAGGACGGCATCCTGGTGAATTCCGTTGCCCCTGCCGGCATGGCGACGGAGCGCGCCCGTGCTCTCGGTTTTCTCGACGAGCTTGCCAAGGCGAGCCCGCTCGGCCGAGGGGCCAGACCCGAGGAGATCGCGCAGTGGGTGCTGATGGCCGGCGGACCCAAGAACACGTATATGACCGGCGAGCAGATCATCGTTTCGGGCGGCTATATATACGCATGAGGGCCGGGCGCACCCGGAGATTTGCAGCGCTTCAGGTGACTTTGTTCGAGCCAGGGGACCCAAAAAGTCGAGCTCATGACCGGGACAAGCAGCGATATCCGCCTCGGCGCCGACATCGGCGGAACGTTCACCGACATCGCGCTCGATCTATCCGGACGGATGTTCTCGACCAAAGTTCTGACCAATTATGCTGCCCCCGAACAAGCGATCCTCGACGGGATCGCAATCGTCGCCCGCGACGCCGGCATCCGCCACGCCGATATCGGCATCGTGATCCATGGGACCACGCTGGCGACCAACGCTTTGATTGCGCGGCGCGGCGCCAAGACGGCGCTGGTCACCACCGAAGGGTTTCGTGACGTCATCGAGATGCGCACCGAGAACCGCTTCGAGCAGTACGACCTGAACCTCAGGCTGCCTTCGCCCCTGATCCCCCGCGAGCACCGTTTCAGCGTGAAGGGTCGGATCAGCGCCGAAGGGCGGGAGCTTCAGCCGCTCGATGAGGACGCGCTCGAACGGATTGGCGACGCCATTCGCGACGGCGGTTTCGGCGCCGTGGCGATCGGCTTCATCCACGCTTACGCCAATCCGGCGCATGAGCGCCGAGCCCGGCAAATCCTGTCGCGGCGGCTGCATGTCCCGATCTCGATCAGCGCCGAGGTTTCGCCGCAGATGCGCGAATTCGAGCGGTTCAACACCGTTTGCGCCAATGCCTATGTACGCCCGCAGATGGCGGACTATCTTGCCCGCCTGCAGCATCGGCTCCGCGACATGGGCGCTGAATGCCCGGTGTTCATGATCCATTCGGGGGGCGGGCTGATCTCGGTCGAAACCGCGTCGGAGTTTCCCGTCCGCCTGGTCGAGTCCGGCCCCGCGGGGGGCGCCATCTTCGCGGCCGACATTGCCCGCCGTTTCGGTCTCGACAAGGTGGTGTCCTACGATATGGGCGGCACCACGGCAAAGATTTGCCTGATCGAGGACTTCGTGCCGCGCACCGCGCGCACCTTCGAGGTCGCGCGCACCTACCGTTTCCGCAAGGGCTCGGGGATGCCGATCTCGATCCCGGTCATCGAGATGATCGAGATCGGGGCCGGTGGCGGCTCGATCGCCTGGGTCGATGCGATGGGACGGATCCAGACCGGACCGGAGAGCGCCGGCTCGGAGCCCGGACCGGCCTGCTACAATCGCGGCGGCGATCGCCCGGCGATCACCGACGCAGACCTGGTCCTCGGCAAGCTCGACCCGCACAATTTCGCTGGCGGCGCCATCAAGCTGAACGGTGAGGCGGCCGAACGGGCGATCGATCGCGATATCGGCCGGCCGCTTGCGCTCGAAAAGATCCCGGCTGCCTTCGGCATCTGCGAGGTGGTCGACGAGAACATGGCGAACGCTGCCCGAGTTCATGCGGTCGAGAACGGCAAGCACATCTCCGATTGCGTGATGATCGCCTTCGGCGGGGCTGCGCCGCTGCACGCAGCCCGCCTGTGCGAGAAGCTCGGGATCGACCGATGCCTGGTCCCGAAGGGAGCAGGCGTCGGGTCGGCGATCGGTTTCCTCAAGGCGCCGTTCGGCTATGAAGCCTTGGCATCCCGGCTCGTCCGGCTGTCGCAGTTCGACCCGGAAGAGGCCAACCACCTGGTTGCCGAGCTCAGATCAACGGCCGAAGGGTTCGTCCGGCTCGGCACCGGCGCCAGGATCTGCTTCGAGGTCACGGCATTCATGCGCTATGCGGGGCAGGGATGGGAAATTCCCGTGCCCTTGCCCGACCAGCCTTTTGCCAAGGACGCCGGCGGCCAGCTTCAGAACCTCTTCCAAACACATTACGAACGCTTCTTCGGTCGGGCCATTGATGGTCTTGACGGGCTCGAGATCGAGATCGTCACCTGGTCGGTCAAGGCGAGCGACGAGCGCCCCGCTGTCGAGAGGCACCGGTTGAGCCATGGCGGGCGCCCCGTCCGGCCAACCGTGACGCGCGCGGTGTTCGATCCGGCCACCGAGGCGATGCAGCCCTACGCCATCGTCGAGCGTGACACGCTCTCGCCCGGCGACCGGATCTTCGGCCCGGCGGTGATCGTCGAGGGGGAGACGTCGACCGTCGTCACCACCTGCTTCGATGCGGTGATGCAGAGCGACGGCGCCATCCTGCTCGTCCGGAAAGGGAGGGGCAAGTGAGCGAGATGAGCGAGATCCGCCTGCAGGTGATGTGGAACCGGTTGGTCTCGGTCGTGGAAGAACAGGCGATGACCTTGCTGCGCACGGCCTTCTCCACGTCGGTGCGCGAAGCGGGCGACCTGTCGGCCGGCGTCTTCGATCCGCACGGCCAGATGTTGGCGCAGGCGGTCACCGGCACGCCGGGTCATGTCAACACGATGGCCGAAGCCGTGCTGCATTTCATCGAGGCGATCCCGCGGGCCGAGATGTTCGAGGGGGATACCTATGTGACCAACGACCCCTGGCAGGGCACCGGCCATCTCCATGACATCACCATGGTCTCACCGTCGTTCCTCGATGGCGAACTGGTCGGGTTCTTTGCCTGCACGGCGCATGTCGTCGACGTCGGTGGCCGCGGCTTCGGCGCGGACGGCAAGTCGGTCTACGAGGAAGGAATTCAGATCCCGATCATGAAGTTCGCGGAAAAGCACAAGGTCAACCGCGACCTGGTGCAGATCCTGCGCACCAATGTCCGCGAGCCGAACCAGGTGGTGGGCGACTTCTATTCGCTTGCCGCTTGCAATGAAGTCGGCCACCGGCGGCTCGTCGACATGATGAACGAAGCCGGCATGGGCTCGCTTGACGCGCTTGGCGCATTCATCTTCTCCCGCACCCGCGATGCCATGCGTGAGCGGATCAAGGCGCTGCCGAAGGGGAGCTGGTCGAATGAGCTCCTGACCGACGGCTACGATGAGCCGGTCAAGCTCGCGGCCACCGTCTCGATCCGCGATGACCATGTGGAGGTGGACTTTGCCGGCAGCGACCCGGTGAGCCGGTGGGGCATCAATTGCCCGATCATCTACAGCAAGGCCTATGCCTGCTACGCCCTCAAATGCGTGGTCGCGCCGGACATCCCCAACAATGCCGCATCGCTGGCCTTCTTCACGGTATCCTCGCCCGTCAATATCTTGAATGCCGAGCGGCCGGCGCCGGTGGCGCTTCGCCACATCTTCGGCCACATGGTGCCCGACCTGGTGCTCGGCGCGCTCGCCCAGGCCCTTCCCGGCAAGATCATGGCGGAAGGCGCCGGCGCCCTTTGGAACATTCACATCTCGGTGCGGCCGGTCGCCGGCGAAGCCGGGCGGCGCGCGGAGGTGCTGATGTTCAACTCCGGCGGCATGGGTGCCCGCCCCGAGCTGGATGGCCTCTCCGCCACCGCGTTTCCGTCGGGTGTGCATACCATGCCGATCGAGGCGACAGAGCACACCGG
Organism: uncultured Alphaproteobacteria bacterium; assembly: GCA_963791325.1. Lineage (GTDB taxonomy): Bacteria > Pseudomonadota > Alphaproteobacteria > Rhizobiales > Rhizobiaceae > JBEVJK01. The sequence continues at coordinate 16,670 of CAWBRU010000006.1, forward strand.
CCCGATCGTGATCTGGCGAAAAGAGTTGCGTCCGGGCTCCGGCGGAGACGGCGAGTTCCGGGGCGGGCTGGGCCAGATCATCGAGATCGCCGCCAGAGAGGGGCACGAGTTCGACTTTTCCGCCATGTTCGACCGCGTCCGCCACCCCGCCAAGGGCCGCCATGGCGGCGGCAACGGCGCGGCCGGCGTGGTCCGACTGGACGACGGGACGGAGATGCGGCCGAAAGGCTGGCAGCACGTCCCTGCCGGTCGCCGGCTGGTCCTGGAGCTGCCCGGCGGCGGCGGCTATGGCGAACCCTCGAAACGCAGCGCCGAGGCGCGGGCGCAGGACCGGGCCAAGGAATACGATTCCGACGAGGGACGGTGACCTACCTCTCCTCGCGCTTGTCGGTGGCGATGCCGTCGGCGCGTTGCGTGCGGCGCAGCAAAGGCTTTGCTTGACAAGGCATTGATAGAAAGATGACATTCCCCTCGGAGAAATTGTTTGCCTTACAAGCAACAATCTTGGGGAGGGACCATGTCGACCATTGCCAGGGAAGAGCTCGTCGTCGTGTCGATCGACGAGCGAATCGACAGGATGCACAAGCGCGACCGGCTTGGCGCGATCGCCTTCGTCGTCGTGCTCTGGTTCGTCGTGCTGTTCGTGCTGATTTCGATCTGGCCAGCGCTGACCAACGCCGCCATACGCAATATCCTGATCGTCTCGGGAGCCGGCGTTCTGGCACTGAACACGGCGGCGATCGTGGCGATGCTTCGGCATTACCACAGCGACAAGCACTTCATTTACGGCCTCGACATTCTGCATCTCGACGAAATGCGCAAGCGGCGGCGCGGAGGAGACAAGTGATGGCTTATGAGCCCCCCAAGCAGGGCATATTCGCCCAGATCATCGACGTCATCGCGCTGTTGGTGATGACGATCGGTGCGCTCTATCTGCCGCTCTATCTCGGCCTTGCCGGCGCGGCCAAGACCCCGAACCCGATCGAGAACCCGACCTGGGAAGCGCTCGGCCAGAACGCCGTCGAGCAGCAGCAGTGGGCGGCTCTCGGCATCACCGACCCGGCCGCCGCCAACGACATCATCACCGCCCGCTTCGACTACAGCTTCAGCTGGGCGGCGCTGATCGTCATGGCGATCCTGGTGGTCGGCTATTTCGTCCTGGTGGTGCGGCTTTCCGACGGGAATACCGCGAGGTCATCGACGAACGGTTCGACGACAGCACTTAGGGAGGGGCATCATGGACATCTGGAACTATCCTCGAATACGCCGCCTGGGGGCTCTCGGTGATCTTCGGCGCCTACATGCTGTCTCGACCTGGCGCGTGTCGATTCGACCTATGACAACGAACTGCTGACGTCCTCCCGCGAAGGCGAGATCGAGCTCACCGCCGAGCGGCACGAGCTCTGAGGGAGGCCGCGATGAGCGTTGCAACCGCATCTCCCAGCCAGGCGCAAAGCCAGCGCCTGCAGCTGCTGCGCGTGCTCGGGCCGGGCCATGTCTGGGCGCTCGGCGTCGGCATCGTGCTCGTCGGCGAATACATGGGCTGGAACTTCTCGGTCGGCAAAGGCGGCATGATCGCCGGCCTGGTGGCGTGCTGGGTCGCCGGCCTGCTCTACACCTGCGTCGCCATGATCAATTCGGAGGTGACGTCGACGGTCGCCGCCGCCGGCGGCCAATATGCCCAGGCCAAGCATATCGTCGGCCCGCTGATGGCGTTCAATGTCGGGCTGTTCCTGGTCATGGCCTACACGATGCTCGAGGCCGCCAACGCCATCACCATCGGCTTCCTGCTCGACACCGTGGCCGGCATGCAAGGCCATACCGGGCTTGAATCAGCAGCCATTCATCATTCTCTCGGTCATGTTCCTGGCCTGGCTCAACTATCGCGGCGTGCTGGCGACGCTGACCTTCAACTTCGTCATCACCGCGATCGCCTTCGTCGCCATCATCATCCTGTTCCTGGCCGTCAAGTTCGGCGTCTCGGCGGTTCCGCTCGACTTCTCGGCGGTCGCGGAAGAGCCGCTTCCCTATGGCTGGCTCGGCATCCTCGCGGCGCTGCATTTCGGCCTCTGGTATTATCTCGGCATCGAGGGCACCATGCCAGGCGGCGGAGGAGGTGCGCTCGCCCGCCCGCTCGCTGCCCTACGGCACGATGGCGGGCATCATGACGCTGATCATCGCCGCGACGCTCACCTGGTATGTCTGCTCGGGCCTGATCCCGTGGGAGTATCTCGGCCAGGCCGGAACGCCGCTGTTCGATGCCGCGCGCGTCACCGGCAGCACCAGCCTGATGGTTCTGCTGTTCATCGGCACGATCTTCTCGACGCTCGCCTCGGCCAATGGCTGCATCAACGACGCCTCGCGCGCCTGGTTCTCGATGGGCCGCGACCGCTATTTGCCGATCTGGTTCGGGGCGGTGCATCCGAGCTATCCGCACGCCGTACCGGTCGATCGTCTTCCTGGTGCCGATCGCGCTCATCTTCGCGCTCGGCGCGCCGCTCGACCAGGTCATCACCTTCTCGATCCTCTCGGGCCTGCTCGGCTACACCTTCATGACCTTCAACATGATCATGTTCCGGCGGAAGTGGCCGCTCGGCATCGATCAAGCGCGGCTATGTCCACCCGTTCCATCCGATCCCGGCATTGCTGCTGCTGGTGCTGTGCGCGAGCCACCTATTTCGCAGTGTTCCTCGGCTACGGCACCCAGCTGATCGCGATGATGTGCTTCTACATCGTGGCCTCGCTCTGGTTCCACTTCTGGCGCTACCGCTTCGTGCGCCGCGGCGACCAGTTCACGATGCCGTGGCGCAGGCCGGCCGGCTACTGACAGACCTCCGGCGCCGCCGCCCGGGCGGCGCCATTATCCGGACCATTCGTCATGTCGACCGGCATCATCGCGCTCCTGATCGCCATACTCGGAGCCGTGTTGCTCGCCCTCAAGGGCTGGCGTGACCATCGCGATGCGATGGTGAGCCGGGCTGGCCTGCTCGACCCCGTCCGCCAGCTCTTCGAAGCGCCGCAGATCGCCATCGGCCCGGACGGGTTCCCGGCGCTGTCGGGGCACCTTGCCGACGGGCGCCGGATGCGCCTCGCGCTGATTGCCGACAGCCTCGTCCCCCGCCGGTTGCCGCAGCTCTGGCTCGACCTGACGATATTGGATTCGGGATCGCGTCGCGGCTACTCGATCGGGGCTCTGGCCCGTCCGACCGGGGCGGAATTCTATTCCCTGGTTCATGAGCTGCCGCAGGTTCTCGCTCCGCCTCCCGGCGAACTGCCGCTGATCGTGCGTGGGCGCTCCGTCCCGCCATTGATGTCGCGTCAGGCGGCCGCGGCCCTGACTGCCCCATTCGCCGATCCGGAGCTGAAGGAGGCGGCGCTCACCCCGCGCGGCGTCCGCATCGTGCGTCGCGTCTGCGAGGGCGACCGCGGCGCCCATGTCATCTTGCGCCAGGCCCGCTTCGCCACGAACCCCGGTGGGTTGGTCGGGGCTGTCGAGAGCGCCTTGGCAGATGCCGCTGCGCTGGAACGGGCGTTCGCGCCCCTAGCGCCCGCTGCCAGGGTTTTGGCATGAGCGCGCGCAAGCCGCTGTCTCCCTATCTGGTGCTGGCGCTCGCCATCCTCCTGCCTGGGGCCGGGCATGTCGCCGTCGGCCAGCCCGGCCGCGGCTTGGTGTTCGTGCTGGCGATCGCGCTCTTCGGCTTGCTGACCTATGCCACCACCACGCCGGATCAGTCGTTCATCGGCCGCCATGCCGGCGGGCTGTTCGTCTGGGCTCTGTCCATTCCCGACGCTTACCGCATCGCGCGCGTCGCTCAATCGAGGAACAAGGCCTGAACCGGGCCGGCGCAGCTGCTTCTGCTGCCGGCCGGGTCAAGCGAAGCGCCCCTCGATGCCGGTCTGCTCCATCAGCGTGCGGTAGACATTCGATGCCTTGACCAGGTCGGCGCCGTAGCGCGCGACGAGCTGTTCGCGCCGCGCCGGGTCGGTGGCCGCATCGAGCGCTCCCCAGATCGCGGCGAGCTTTTCGGCCGTGCGGCGGGCGGAATGCAGCGTCTCGCTCGCGGCCGCCTGAGCCAGACTGCGCCGGCTGACGGCGCCGACGCCGGGGACGGTCTTTCCCCCGGCGTCGGTGTAGCCAAGCGGGAGCTTGCCCTTCAGGTTGACGACACGGCGCTCGAAGATGGCCTCGATGATCTGGTCGACTGCCTGCTTGGCGCCTTCGACGCGCGAGCGATGGTCGGTGTCGGCGGCGACATGCGGCAGCAACTCGACCTTGCCGCGATGGCGCCGTTCCACCTCGAGAAAAGGCGCGAGCGGTCCCACGGGGTGACCTTGGGCGTCGCGAAACAGGTCTGCATCGATCGAGACATGGCGCAGCTTGCCCGCCGCCAGCGCGGCGTCCAGCGCGGGGATGTCGATCAGCTCGGCGCGATCATGGTCGATGAGCACGGCGCCGTCGGCGAGGGCCGAAAGAACGTCGGCGCCGATGATCCCCGCATTGGCGTGCCGCTTCGTCGCTTCGTCCCAGCGGCCGAGACCGAGATGCGGCGACAGAACATGTGCGCCCTGCGCGGCTTCGGTCGGGGAGCCGGCATAAGCAAATCCCTCGGATTCGATCCACGAGCGGTCGCGCTCGCGGCTGTAGATGACCACCGTCATGCCGAGCGCGCGTGCGAGCCGGGCAACCTGACGGCCGATGTTGCCATAGCCCAGAACCGCGATCCGCTTGCCTTCCGCTTTCTCGGTCGCGAATTCCTTCAGGTTCTTGCCGGTATCGAAATCATTACTGATCACCCGCGCATGGAGTGCTTCCAGATCGAGGTCGGGAAGCACCTTCAGCATCGCCTTCAGCACCATCTGCGCGGTAGCCCGGCTGTTGAAGCTCGGCGTGTTCATGAGCGGCGCCGTGCCGCCGCCGTCGCCCCCGCCCCAAGATCTCGAGCCCATATTGCCGGTGCCGGCGCCGATGCGCACCCCGCCCTCCCGAAACGTCGAGCCGGCCGGAATGAATGTCGCGGCCGCAATGATCGCGTCGTAGCGGCCGTCCTCGGTCGCCGCCAGCAACTCCTCCTCGGTCGACAGGTCCGGCTGAAAGAAGAAGTGGATGCGGCCTCGTTCCAGAGCATTCCGATCCAGCAATGGGCCGTCGTGGAACACTGCCCCCCTTTGTTCGATGTGGCGCCTGACCTCGGAATGGTCAGGACGGCCGCCGGGTCCGGCCGGCTTCAGGCCGACAAGGTCGGCAATCAGGACGGTGGCGGTGCGGGTCGGCCGATCGGCGGCAGGCGCTGGCTCCGCCGCAGCCGACGCGGGGTGTCCGCGCGCGGCCAGCTCCTCATCGAGAACCACGATTTTTGCGCGTCGGTAGGCATAGGCGATGTTGTCGAGCAGCGCCGTCACATCCTCCGGCGCACGGATGCCACCCACCCAGGCGCGATAATCGCCCGGGGTGCCCGGGAAGACATTGAGATAGCGGGCCACGTCAAGACCCGGCTCGTGATGGCCGTCGGGGTGGGTGATGCCTTCGTAGCCCAGCAGCTGCTTCGAGCGGCCGACGATCCGGGCGAGCAAATCGCGATCGGGCATCTCCGGGTCCACGACCTTCAGGAGGGTCACTGCCGTGCCGCGGCTTTCTGGATCCGTCACGCCCAGCGCGAGCAGGTCCTGGCGGCCGATCCAATCCGTCACCGTCGCGAGGTTGGCCAGCGAACGCCGGTTGAGTTCCGACACCGGCCCGATCCGCCGGGCGCTGCGCAGCAGGCCGAAGGTCGTTTCGGCAAAGGCGAGGGCCGAGTAGGTGTTGATCACGCCGCCCAGCATCTTGTCCTGCCGGGCATCGTAAAAGGGGCCAAGCTCCACGGTCCGTCTGCCGGTCAGCGGATGTTTGGGATCGACGGGGACGGCGAGCTTCAGCTGCCGCGGAACGGCGAAGCGGGGATCCTTCTGGTTGTGCTCGATGAGGGCCAGCGCCTGCGGGGTGAACGAAGCGACGAAGTAGCCGGAGATGCCGCCGATCGCTTTCTGAAACGGCGTGAACATGCAAATTTTGGCCATGGCCTTGCGCACGGTGATATCGTCCCACGGCATCGCGCCGAGCAGCGAGGTGACATCGAGCACGGCATGCCTGTTGACCGGGTCGCCTGCGAGCCAAGCGAACAGATTGTCCATGTCACGCTGCGTATAGGTGGTGGCGCCTGTCGTCTCATGGCCAACGCCGATGAACAGCTTGACGCCCATCGCCTCCAGCGCGGCGACGGAAGGGATGGCTCCTTCGTGCTCGGCGAAGTGCACCCGTGCAGGATCGCCGCCAGGCGCCAGCCGATGCAGCTCGAGCAGCTGGATCCCCCAGGACTGACGGAAGAACCCGCTCCGGCCGCTTGCCTCGCTTTCGGGCCGGGGCGTATCGATGAACACGTGCTGCGTCGGATCCGACGGGTTGACGAGGTGCATCAAGCAGACGGTAAAGCCGCTGTGCCCGCCGCCCAGTCCGACCGCCATCCTGTTCAACTCGGGAAACTCGAAGTAGCGATGGATCGACCGCATCATGTCGAGCAGGATCTGGTCGGCGGGATAGCCGCGATGCATGCTGCGCGCGATCTCTCCGGCCGTGAACGGGCCGACGTCTCGGCCCCTGTCGTCAAGCTTCCGGTAGGTCGTCTCAAGCCACGCCTCGAATTCGTATCGAAGGAGACGGCTGTCGACCTCATCAACGGCAGCGTCCGTGATCGGCCCGACCCCGAAAAACGGGTTGGAGGTCCGCCGCGGCGGTCCGCCGGCCGTCTCTTGGCGCAACCGTGAGAGCCGTGCTCCGAGATCGTCCTGGTCGGCCATATGCCGGTTCTCCATCACTGCCGTGTACAGCGCATCTTCGCAGGCTAGGAGCCTACTGGGCCGCGGCGCCCTGTCAACTGAGAGGAAATTTCAATTCCTGACAAGAATTAGATTTGATCTATTTAGGCCATTGAGAGTCGGCAATGCTGTTTGGCTTTCATGGGAGAACTATCCCAGTTACAACGGCAAGAGAGGTTCTATGACCAAACGGCCGGCTGGCAAACACAACAACGATCCATTGAAGACGGCCCTGCCGCCCGTTCGCGCATTGCGACAGGACCCCCATGCCGTGCGGGACCGGCCGGAGAAGGTTCTCGAGGTCGCGATCGGGCGCGAAGTCCGCGCGGTGCGCAAGAAGCTGGGCATCACCGTCGCCGATCTCGCCGCTTCGACCGGCATCTCTCTTGGCATGCTGTCGAAGATCGAGAACGGCGTCACCTCTCCCTCGCTGACCACGCTGCAGGCGCTTTCGAGGGCACTCGGGGTTCCGCTGAGTTCGTTTTTCCGGGGGTTCGAAGAGGAGCGTCGCGCCGTTCTCGTCAAGGCCGGCGAGGGGGTCGATGTCGAGCGCCGGGGCACGCGGGCAGGTCACCAGTACACGCTTCTCGGCCATATCGGCTCCAACACCAGCGGCGTCATCGTCGAGCCCTATCTCATCACGCTTACCAAGGGCTCCGACGTGTTCCCGACTTTCCAACATGACGGCATGGAATTCCTCTACATGCTGGAGGGCGAGGTCGTGTATCGCCACGGCAACCAGCTCTATCCGCTTTCTCCCGGCGACAGCCTGTTCTTCGACGCCGACGCACCCCACGGTCCAGATGAGCTGACCAGGCTGCCGATGCGCTACCTGTCGATCATCTGTTATCCGCAGCCCACCGCCCGCGATCCGGACCAACCCGAAGAGAGCACGCGTTAGAGCCGCTAAATCATGGGCGACAAAGACAGCTCCCGATATCAACCGTTCAACAAGGGACGATCGTCATGAGATCACGGTTCAAGGTCAGCGGGCTGGCAATGCTGCTCGTGCCGGCCATGTTGGGAACTGCCGATGCCCATCCCGGACATGGGGATGTCCACGGCTTTGTGCAGGGTCTCGTGCATCCGGTCAGCGGCGTCGATCACATTCTGGCCATGGTCATGGTCGGTGTCTTTGCGGCTCAGCTGGGCGGCAGGGCGATCTGGCTGGTTCCCGCCAGCTTCGTTGGGGTCATGCTGCTCGGCGGCGTGCTCGGCGTTGCCGGCCTGCACGTTCCCTTTCTGGAATTCGGCATTGCACTCTCGGTGCTCGTCTTGGGCTCGATTGTGGCGTTTCGGTTGAGCGCAGCAGTACCGGCTGCCATGGCCCTGGTCGGTTGCTTCGCCCTGTTTCACGGCTTTGCCCATGGCGCCGAGGTCCCCGAGACGGTCAGCGGGCTCGACTATGGGCTGGGCTTCGTCGCCGCGACCGTCCTCTTGCATGCGGCGGGCGTCGGGTTCGGGCTTGGCACGGGCTGGACCAAGGCCGGCCGAATGCTGGTTCGGGCTGCCGGCGCTCTGGCCGCCATCGTCGGGCTGGCCCTTATCGGCGCCTCGATCTAGCTTGCCCGCCTGTTGCCATCGATCGGCCGCGCGATGCGGGCGGCCAACCGGCAAACAACGGCAGATCAGGCGAATTCGCGGCTCATCCGGACGAGATCGTCCCAGAGGCTTTCGGCAAAGCTGCGCAGCACGGTGAGCTCGAAGGAGGCATCGCCCGTACGGGCCACGTGTACGGCGATGTGTCCGATCAGCGTGGTGGCCGAGTGCCCGATCGGAAACACCGCCTCGGTCAGGTCGACACCGGTGCCCTTTTCCAGGACGCGCTCGACCCTGGGGCCGGCGATGCGGACCCGCACCCGGCCATGGCTCTGGTCGACCGCGACCGCGCCCTTCGGCAGGCCGCCGAGAAAGGTGCCCAGCGCGGCCCGGCTCAGCGGCGCTTCGCCGACGATGAACCACTGGCCTGGACCGTTTGCGTAGACGGCGGAGTCCGGTTGCGGCACAGGCACCTCGGCGCGGTCGGCCGGTCCGATCAGCTGGATCAGGTGGCCCTCCGGCAAGGGCGTCAGCGAGATGTCGGCGCTGTTCACCGGCGTGCAGGCCGCCAGAGCACCACGATGGATCAGCCGAGTGTCAGCCATGGAGCTTTGCACTCTCCTTGTCGAAGAAGACGGGGTCGCAGAGCCGGCCGGATGTCGAACTCGTTCTGCAGGCCGTTCCAGATTTCGACCTCTTCCCCATGCCGCTGCCGTCCAGCCTTGACCAGCGCCAGGCCAATTGCCGAGCCGACATGCGGCGAATGGCACATCGACGTGACGTAACCCTGGTCGTTTTCCAAGGTCGCCGCATCCCCCTTGCGCAGGATGTGGGAGCCGGCGCGGAACGTGGCTCCAGGCGCGAGCGGGATGACGCCGACCAGCTGCTGCCGATCCGGGGCGGTCAAGGCTTCTCTGCCGATCATCGCCTTGCCGATGAAATCGGGCTTGGCCATCGAAACCATCTTGCCGAAGCCCAGATCGTCCGGGGTGACGGTGCCGTTGATTTCGTTGTGGGTGATATGTCCCTTCTCGATGCGCAGCACGCTCAACGCCTCGACGCCATAGGGTTGGAGGCCATGCGGCGCGCCCGCTTCGATCAATGCGTCGGCAACGCTCTCGCCGTAGCCGGCGGGCACCGCGAGCTCGTAAGCGAGCTCACCGGAGAACGAGATCCTGAAAAGCAGTCCTTTAAGCTGCCCGCCAAGCAGGCCCACCTCGCGCGCCGCCAGGAAGGGGAAGGCGGCGTCGGACAGATCCTCGTCGACGACCTTTTGGAGGATGTCGCGTGACCTCGGTCCGGCAACGGCCATCTGCGCCCACTGATCGGTGATCGAGGCCAGCTTGACGTCGAGTTCCGGCCACAGTGCCTGGGCGCAGAATTCCAGGTGCGTCATGGCGGCAGCCGCATAGGCGGTCGTCGTGGTCATGAAATAGCGGTTCTCGGCCAGCCGGCTGGTCGTGCCGTCGTCGTAGATCATGCCGTCCTCGCGCAGCATCAGACCGTAGCGGGCCTTGCCGACCGGCAGCTTCAGGAACGCGTTGCAGTACACCCGGTTGAGGAACTCGGCGGCATCGGATCCGCCAATCTCGATCTTGCCCAGCATCGAGACGTCGCACAGGCCGGCGTTCTTGCGCACATTGAGCACCTCGCGCTCGACGCTCTCCCGCCAGGTCTTCTCCCCGCCGCGGGGAAACCAGGACGACCGGTACCAAAGCCCGGTCTCGACGAAGACCGCGCCTTGCTTGACGGCCCAATCGTGCAACGGAGACTTGCGTACGGGCTGGAAGTGGCGGCCGGCCGAGGCGCCTGTCAGCGCGCCGAAGGAAACCGGGGTATAGAAGGGCCGGAACGTGGTTGTGCCCACCTCCGCGGGCGAAACCCCGCGCTGTTCGGCGATGATGCCGATGGCATTGACGTTCGAGAGCTTGCCCTGATCCGTCGCCATGCCGTTGGTCGTGTAGCGCTTGGCAAGCTCGATATGCCCGTAGCCTTCCTGAACGGCCTGGGCGATGTCCTTCAGGTGAACGTCGTTCTGGAAATCGACGAAAGCTTTGCCTCTGGCCCCGGCGACCGACCAGAGCGGCTTGCCGGAGAGGCTGGAGATGTCGCCTGCGACCTCGCCGAACTCGGGCGCGCTCACCCTGAAGCCAAGATCTGCCGCGATCGCCGCGCCTTTGCTGCCGCCATCCTTCAGGCAAGCCGCCAGGCCCCAGATCGCTGCTGCAGAGCCGGCGAGCGCCAAGCCGTCGCGCGTCTCGGGCGCCAGGAAAGCGGCTTTATCGGCGTCCCAACGCGCCTTGCCGCCGCGATGCAGCGCGAGCGAAATGTTGGGGCTATAGCCGCCCGACATCGCCAGAGCGTCGGCTTCAAGGGTCTCGATCCCGCCGGCGTATCGAATTCGGACGGACGACAGCTTCTTCCTGCCGTGCGCCTCGACCACAACCGCCTCGCGAAACACCCGCGCCTTGCCCTGGTAGTTCGGGCTGGCCGATCCGCTGCGGCTATCGACGACCGCGCCGACCGCAACGCCGGCGGCCTCGAGGTCGCCGGCGAGCAAATAGCCGCTGTCGTTGGTGGTGAAGATCGCGGCGGCGCGGCCGGGCGCAACGGCGAACCGGTTGAGATAGACCCGCATCGCCGAGGCGGTCATGACGCCCGGAACGTCATTGCCGCCGAACACGATCGGCCGCTCCTCCGACCCGGTTGCCAGCAGCGCCCGGCGGGCGACAATGCGCCACAAGCGCTCGGTCGGAACCCCCGGTGCTGCCTGAGGAACGTGCTTGCCGACCCGCTCGACCGCGCCGAAGACATTGTCGTCATACCAGCCGAAAACGGTGGTCCGGGCGTTCACCCGGACGTTCGGCAGCGAGGCCAGTTCCTCGGCCAGCGACTGCGCGAATTGCGGGGCGGAGCGGCCGTCGACGGTTCCGGTCTCCGACAGGAGCGAACCGCCGAGATCCCGATGCTCGTCGACGATGATGACGCGGGCGCCCGCCCGCCCTGCCGCGACTGCGGCGGCCAGTCCGGCAGGCCCTGCTCCGACCACCAGCAGATCACAATGGGCCCAGCACTTCTCGTAGCCGTCGGGGTCGGCTTCATAGCTCGCCCGGCCGAGTCCCGCCGCCTTGCGGATCAGTGGTTCGTACAGCTTTTCCCAAAGAGCTGCCGGCCACATGAAGGTCTTGTAGTAGAAGCCGGCCGCAAGGAAGGGGGAGAGCAGCCCATTGACGGCGCCGATATCGAAGGAGAGCGACGGCCAGCGGTTCTGGCTGCGCGCCTCCAGGCCGTCATAGAGCTCCTGCATCGTGGCGCGGGTGTTGGCTTCCGTCCGGCCGCCTTTCCCAACCGTGACCAGGGCGTTGGGCTCGGCCGAGCCGGCCGTGACGATCCCGCGTGGGCGATGATATTTGAAGCTGCGGCCGATCAGGGCTTGGCCGTTTGCCAGCAGGCCGGACGCCAGCGTGTCGCCGGCGAAGCCCTGCATCGTGACACCATCGAATGTGAACCGCAGTGCTTGGCTGCGGTTGAGCTGCCCTCCCGATGCGAGCCTGTAGGAGGTCATGCCGACGCTCCCGGCCCCGCCGCGTCGCGGCAGTCGTAGAGCTCATGAGTCGCAGTGTCGCGGGTGAGCACGAGCCAGCGGCGGCATCCGGACGTGTGATGCCAGTATTCCTCAAGCCGGCCCCGAGGATTGTCACGCAGATAGACATAGTCGAACCAGGCCGATGGTCCGGCGTCGGGTGCCGGCCGGGCCACGGCTGCGCCCCGGATGGTGAACTCTTCCTTGGGACGGCGCCCGCAATGCGGACAAGGGACGAGGCTTGCCATGTTCGAACCTGAAGCTCAGTGGAGGTTGGGTTGGGCGCCCACGCCCTTCTCGTCGATCATCGCGCCGCGGGCGAAGCGATCCAGCCGGAACGCCCGGGCAGTCGGGTGAGGTTCGTTGCGCGCGATCAGGTGCGCGAAGCAGAAGCCCGACGCCGGCGTCGCCTTGAAGCCGCCATAGCACCAGCCGGCGTTGAGATAGAGGTTGTCGGTTTGCGTTCGGTCGATGATCGGCGTGCCATCCATGGACATGTCCATCACGCCGCCCCAGGAACGCAGAACCCGCACGCGCGACAGCCCGGGGATCAGGGCGACGCCGGCTTCAGCCACATGCTCCACCGTGGCGAGGTTGCCGCGCTGCGCATAGGAGTTGTAACCGTCAAGGTCGCCGCCGAAGACCAGCCCGCCCTTGTCGGACTGCGATACGTAGAAATGGCCGGCGCCGAACGTCACCACGCAGTCGATGAACGGCTTCAGGCCTTCGGAGACAAATGCCTGCAGGACATGGCTCTCGATCGGCAAGCGGATATCGGCCATGGCCGCCACCCGTGAGGAGTTGCCGGCCGCCGCCAGCGCAAGCTTGCCGCAGCCGATGAATCCGGACGTGGTTTCGACGCCGACCACCCGGCCGGCCTCGCGTCGAATGCCGGTGACCTCGCAATTCTGGATGATGTCGACCCCGCGCTGATCCGCACCGCGGGCAAAGCCCCAGGCCACGGCATCATGGCGGACGGTGCCGCCGCGGCGCTGAAGGAGCCCGCCCTGGATCGGAAAGCGGGCATTCTCGAAATCGAAGAACGGAAGCATGGCTTCGACTGCGCTTCGATCGAGCAGCTCGGCGTCGACGCCATGCAGCCGCATGGCATTTCCCCGGCGGCGATAGGCATCCCGCTGCGCATCGGAATGGTAGAGGTTGAGCACGCCCCGCTGTGAGACCATCGCGTTGAAATTGAAGTCCTGCTCCAACCCTTCCCACAGCCTCAGCGAGAACTCGTAGAAGGGATTGTTGCCAGGCAGCAGGTAGTTGGAGCGGATGATCGTCGTGTTGCGGCCGACATTGCCGGAGCCGAGATAACCCTTCTCGACGACCGCGACGTTGGTGACGCCGAACTCCTTCGCCAGATAGTAGGCTGTCGCCAACCCGTGGCCGCCGCCGCCGACGACGACCACGTCATACTGCGGCTTCGGCTTGGGGGTGCGCCAGGCCGGCCGCCATCCACCGTTGCCGCGCAGGCCATTGGCAAGAATCGAAAATGCTGAATAGCGCATGAGATCACCCGATCGTCGCGGCGACATTAGCGCATCAGCGACGTCGGCAAATTGCACTATTGGGACGGTTTATGATACTCAGCGGACATGAAAGCGCTGGGTCCGAAGACGCTGCAAGAGATGGGATTCCTGCTGGTCCCCGGATTTGCGCTGATGTCGTTCGCCTCGGCTACCGAGCCGCTGCGTGCGGCCAACCTGCTGGCGGGCCGCGCCGTATTCGCCGTGGTCCCGCTTTCCCTGGATGGCCGGCCGGTCGCAAGCTCATCGGGTGTACTCGTGCCCTGCACCTCCCTTGAAGGTGCGGAGCAGCTCGACACGATCTTCGTCTGCGCCGGCGGAAAGCCCTCCTCGTCCCTCTCGCCCGAGCTGCTTGGCGCGCTCAAGCGCCTCGCCCGCAGCGGCGTTCGGCTGGGAGGCATCTCCGGCGGCCCCTATCTGCTCGCGGCCGCCGGGCTGCTGGAAGGGCGGGACTTCACCATCCATTGGGAACATGCGCCGGCGCTGATCGAATCCTTTCCCACGCTGTCTCCGCGCCAGGCCAGGTTCGTGCTCGATGGCAATCGGGTCACCTGCGGCGGCGGTGTCGCGCCGCTCGACATGATGCATGCCTTGATCGCAGATCGGCTGGGGAGCGATTTCGCGCGGCGGGTCAGCGACTGGTTCCTGCACATTGCGGTCGCGGAGCCCTCGGCGCCCCAGCGCGGCTCGATCGCCGAACGCTATCGCGTCCATCATCCCGTCCTGGTCAACACCCTGCAGCACATGGAAGCCACCCTCGAACAGCCGCTTGGGCGCAAAGCGATGGCGGCACTGGTCCGCGTCAGCGAGCGCCACCTTGACCGGCTCTTCGCACAGCATCTGGGCACGAGCTTCCGCTCCGCCTATCTCGACATGCGGTTGGAACATGCGCGCCGGCTCCTCGATCAGAGCCTGCTGTCGCTCTCCGAGATCGGCTTCGCCACAGGCTTCTCGAGCGCCTCGCATTTCTCGCGATCGTTCAAAAAGCGTTATGCAGTGACGCCGCGAAACGCCCGTCAGGCCTAGGTTGGAAGCCGGCGGAATGCGGTCTTCGCAGCTGTTGCCTGCAGTGAAAATATTATTCTTTACAGTTGATTTCAGCCCGTGCATCTGGTAGGCATTCGAGGACTGCGAAAGGAGGCTGATCGTGTGCGGAATCGTCGGGCTTTTTCTGAAGGATAAGACGCTTGAGCCGCAGCTTGGCGCGCTGTTGTCGGACATGATGGTCTTGCTTTCGGACCGCGGTCCCGACAGTGCCGGATTGGCCATTTACGGCGCCGCAAAGGAAGGGTCGGCGAAGATCACGCTCCAGTCGCCGGCACCCGCCCGGGATTTCAGCGGGCTGGCCGACCAGCTGCGCGAGGAGATCGGCACCCAATCCAAGGTGACGGTCAAGTCGACACATGCCGTCGTCGAGGTGCCGGTCGACAAGGTGGCCGAGGCGCGCGAGGCGATCCTGAAGCTGCGCCCTGCGGTTCGCATCATGGGGGCCGGAGAGTCGGTCGAGATCTACAAGGAGGTCGGATCGCCTGAATCCGTTGCCAAGCGCTTCGACATCGCCAAAATGGCCGGAACGCATGGCATCGGCCATACGCGGATGGCTACGGAATCGGCCGTGACCACCCTCGGCGCCCACCCGTTTTCGACGGGGCTCGACCAGTGTCTCGTTCACAACGGCTCGCTCTCCAATCACAACAATCTGCGCCGCGAGCTGATCCGCGACGGCATGACGTTCGAGACCGAGAACGACACCGAAGTGGCGGCTGCCTACCTGTCGTCGAAGATCGCCCACGGCAAGAACCTGCAAGAGGCACTCGAGGGCGGTTTGAGCGAACTCGACGGCTTCTATACCTTCGTTGTCGGCACCAAGAACGGCTTCGGCGTGCTGCGCGACCCGATTGCCTGCAAGCCGGCCGTCATGGCGGAGACGGACCGCTATGTGGCCTTCGGATCGGAATACAGGGCGCTCGCCAACCTGCCCGGCATCGAGGAGGCACGGGTCTGGGAGCCGGAGCCGTCGACCGTCTACTTCTGGGAGCATTGACTGTCATGACCCCGTCCAACGTCGCTGCGAGCCGGTCCCGGAAGGCAAACTTCGCGCCGCGAACGGTCGATCTGGCCACCACGTCGTTGCGCGAGCTCAATCAGGCGCTGCACCAGATCCAAGATGCGAACGAGGAGCCGTTCTGGGAGGTGCTCCATCCGAAAGGCAGCCATGCCGTGGCCGCGGGCGTCGACAAGGCCGTCACGATCGATGTACGCGGCAGCGTCGGCTACTATTGCGGCGGCATGAACGATGGCGGCGAGATCACCGTGCACGGCTCGGCGGGTCCGGGCGTCGGTGAGAACATGATGTCGGGCAAGATCGTCGTCACGGGCGATGCCAGCCAGTATGCCGGCGCCACCGGTCGCGGCGGATTGTTGGTGATCGAGGGCAACGCTTCGTCGCGCTGCGGCATCTCGATGAAGGGGATCGACATCGTCGTTCACGGCAATATCGGCCACATGTCGGCCTTCATGGCGCAGTCCGGAACCCTCGTGGTGCTGGGCAATGCCGGCGATGCGCTCGGCGATTCGATCTACGAGGCGCGCATCTATGTGCGCGGCGAGGTGAAGAGCCTTGGCGCGGACTGCGTCAGGAAGGAGATGCGCCGCGAGCATATCGCCGAGCTCGAGGACCTGCTGCAGCGAGCCGGCGTCGAGGGCGTGAAGGCCGAGGCGTTCACCCGCTACGGCTCTGCCCGCACGCTGTACAACTTCCACATCGACAATGCCGACGCGTATTGAGGCGAGGACAGATGAGCTACCATAACCCGCCGACGACGCCGCGCCGCTCCGCAACGTTTGACGAATATGCATTGTCCGAGATCCGCCGCGCCGCCGCGACCGGCATCTACGACATCCGTGGGGCAGGCGCGAAGCGCAAAGTCCCGCATTTCGACGACCTGTTGTTCCTCGGCGCCTCGATCTCGCGCTACCCTCTGGAGGGCTACCGGGAGAGATGCGAGACCGGCGTGACGCTCGGGGCTCGGCATGCCCGCAAGCCGATCCAGCTCAAGATTCCGATCACCATTGCCGGGATGAGCTTCGGATCGTTGTCCGGCCCGGCCAAGGAAGCGCTCGGCCGCGGCGCGACGATCGCCGGGACCTCCACGACCACCGGCGACGGCGGCATGACCGAGGAGGAGCGCGGCCACTCGAAGACCCTGGTCTATCAGTATCTGCCGTCGCGCTATGGAATGAACCCGCGCGATCTGCGGCGTGCCGATGCCATCGAGATCGTCGTTGGCCAAGGCGCCAAGCCGGGCGGCGGCGGCATGCTGCTCGGCCAAAAAATCTCCGACCGGGTGGCGAATATGCGCAACCTTCCCAAGGGCATCGATCAGCGCTCGGCGTGCCGGCATCCGGATTGGACCGGCCCCGACGATCTCGAGATCAAGATTTTGGAGATCCGGGAGATCACGGATTGGGAAAAGCCGATCTATGTCAAGGTCGGCGGTGCCAGGCCCTATTACGACACTGCCTTGGCGGTGAAGGCGGGAGCCGATGTCGTCGTCCTCGACGGCATGCAAGGCGGCACGGCGGCCACCCAGGAAGTGTTCATCGAACATGTCGGCCAGCCGACGCTTGCCTGCATCCGCCCGGCAGTCAAGGCGCTCCAGGAGCTCGGCATGCATCGCAAGGTGCAGCTGATCATCTCCGGCGGGATCCGCAACGGCGCGGACGTCGCCAAGGCACTGGCGCTCGGCGCCGACGCGGTGTCGATCGGCACGGCTGCCCTCGTGGCGATCGGCGACAACGACCCGCATTGGGAGGAGGAGTACAGGCAGCTCGGAACCGAGCCCGGCGCCTACGATGATTGGCATGAGGGCCGTGATCCGGCCGGCATCACCACTCAGGATCCCGAGCTGATGAAGCGTGTCGATCCGGTCGCAGCCGGCCGCCGGCTGGCCAACTTCCTCAAGGTCATGACGCTCGAGGCACAAACGATTGCACGTGCCTGCGGCAAGAATCATCTCCACAATCTGGAGCCTGAAGATCTGTGTGCGCTGACGATCGAGGCGTCGGCCATGGCGGGCGTTCCTCTCGCCGGCACGACCTGGATTCCGGGGCAGGGCACCTTCTGATCCCGGCAGCGGGCAAGACATAAGAAAGGGAGGTCCAATGGGTAGGACATTTGGTACGGATGCGGGTGCGGACAGCGATCTGCGTGAATTCGCCAAGGCGCACGGCATCAAGTATTTCATGGTTTCCTACACGGATCTGTTCGGCGGCCAGCGTGCCAAGCTTGTGCCGGCCTCGGCGATCGGCGACATGCAGAAGGACGGGGCAGGGTTTGCCGGCTTCGCCACCTGGCTCGACCTGACGCCGGCCCATCCCGACATGCTCGCGGTGCCGGACCCCGCCTCGGTGTTTCAGCTGCCTTGGAAGCCCGATGTCGCATGGCTGGCGTCGGACTGCCTGATGGAGGGCAAGAGCGTTGCCCAGGCGCCCCGCAACACGCTCAAACGGCTGGTTGCCGAGGCGGCAAAGCTCGGGATGTCGGTGCGGACCGGCGTCGAACCGGAGTTCTTCCTGATTTCGTCGGACGGCAGCCGGATTTCCGATGTCTACGACACGGCCAACAAGTCCTGCTACGATCAGCAGGCGGTGATGCGCCGCTACGACGTCATTGCCGAGATCTGCGACGGGATGCTCGGGCTCGGATGGGAACCCTACCAGAACGACCACGAGGATGCGAATGGCCAGTTCGAGATCAACTGGGCCTTCGATGACGTGCTGTCGACCGCCGACAAGCATTCCTTCTTCAAGTTCATGGTCAAGTCGATCGCCGAGAAGCACGGCCTGCGTGCGACCTTCATGCCCAAGCCGTTCAAGGGGCTGACTGGCAATGGCTGCCATGTCCACATCTCGGTGTGGGATCTCGGCGGCAAGACCAACGCCTTCGCCGACAAAGGCATGGAACTGGGGCTTTCCGAGAAGGGCCGCTATTTCCTCGGCGGGATCATGAAGCATGCCCCGTCGCTCACCGCGATCACCAATCCGACGGTCAATTCGTACAAGCGCATCAACGCGCCGCGGACTGTTTCCGGCGCCACTTGGGCGCCCAACACGGTGACCTGGACCGGCAACAACCGCACCCACATGGTCCGCGTGCCGGCACCGGGCCGGTTCGAGCTGCGGCTGCCCGACGGCGCCGCAAACCCCTATCTGATGCAGGCGGCGATCATCGCGGCGGGGCTCGACGGCGTTCGCACCAAGGCCGACCCCGGCGATCGCAGCGACATCGACATGTACAAGGATGGCCACACCGTCAGCGGCGGGCCCAAACTGCCGCTCAATCTGCTCGACGCCCTGCGTGAGTTCGAGAAGAACGAAGAGCTGAAGGGCGCACTCGGGACAGAGTTTTCTTCAGCCTACATCAAGCTGAAGACGGACGAGTGGAACAACTACGCTTCCCATTTCACCGAATGGGAGCGTCAGAACACGCTCGACATCTGAAGGCTTCCTTCGCTTCAGGGCGCCGGGGCGCGGACCGCCCCGGCGTGTTTTGCTCGCGTCGTGCCTGCCGCAAGGCTGTGACGAGTTCAGGACTGTCCCGTGCTCGTGCCCAGCGCGGCGAGCAACTCGTCCAGCTGCTCGAACTGCTCGGGCATCCCACCCTCCATCCCGGCGATGACGGCGTCGCGGGCTTCCTTCGAGGGATAGATTTCGTGCAGGACCAGCAGCGTTTTGTCGCCTCTTTCTTCGAAGGTCAGTGTGGTCACCGCGCCCTCATCGCTTTCTTCGTTCGTCCAGACGAGGCGCGAGTGGGGGACGACTTCGAGGTACCTGCCGAAGAATGCCATGGTCTTCGAGGAACTCTTGGCCGAACTCGAAGCGGTACCTGCCCCCGACACGGACATCCGCCTCGCAGGAAAGCAGGGGCACGCCGGCCGACTTCGGTGCCCACCATCGCTTGAGCAGCTCGGGTTTGGTCCACGCCTCGAAGACGAGGCGCGCCGGGGCGTCGAAGGCTCGGGTGATGACCAGCTCACGCTCGGACTTCCGCTCGACGGTGGTGCGGTGATTGGCGGGGATGGGATCACTCCCTCGTCTTGTGTCCATCGGCTATCTCCTTCCGTTTCAAATCCTCGACAACCCTGTCCAACGCGTTGAAGCGTGCCTCCCAACGCTGGCGGTATCTCTCGATCCAAACCGCCTCTTCCTCCAGCCCGCGGAGGCCGAGCTTGCAGGTCCGCACGCGCCCGATCTTCTGGGTGGTGACGAGCCCCGCCTGCTCCAGGACGCCGACGTGCTTCTTCATACCGGTCAAAGTCATGTGAAACCGGCCGGCAAGCTCGGTGATCGAAGCGTCGCCACGTCCGAGCTGCTCCAGCACGCCGCGCCGGGTGGCGTCCGACAGCGCGGCGAACGAAGCATCCAAGTGGATTCGGCCATACTGAACCATCTGGTTCAGTATTAGCAGATGGATCGGCGGCGTGCAAGGGCAGGCTTACGTGCCGCTGCACACCTCTGTGTCGCCTTCAGAGCCTGCCATGCAGCGGACCAATTTCCGTTGACACCCTCTCGGCGACCGTGAAGATAGCCGCTCTGGCGGTCATGGGAGGATGAGGTGCCGGCGAACCGGAGCTTGAAGGTCGGTCTCGTGGGGACTGGCTTCATGGGCCGGACCCATTCGAACGCCTATCATCAGGTACGGCGCTTTTTTCCCAGGAAGCGCGGCGCCGAGCTGGTGGCCGTCTGCTCGCGCGACGAGACCAAGGCGCGAGACTTCGCCGCGCAATGGGGTTTCGGCTCACATGAGACCGACTGGCGCAGGCTGGTCGAGCGCGACGATATCGATCTCATCGACATCGCCAGTCCGAACGACACGCATGCGGAGATCGCCTTGGCTGCCGCCGCGGCAGGCAAGATGGTGGCGTGCGAGAAACCGCTCGGACGCGAGCTCGCCGAGGCGCGGCGCATGGTCGAGGCCGTGGAGCGCGCCGACGTTGCCAATATGGTCTGGTACAACTACCGGCGCGTGCCGGCACTGGCCCTTGCCAAGGCAGATGATCGACGACGGCAGGCTCGGCCGCATCTTTCACAGCCGTTTCAAGTTCCTCCAGGACTGGACCATGTCGGCGGACCTGCCCCAAGGCGGTGCGGGCACGTGGCGGCTCGACGCTGGCGTTTCAGGAAGCGGCGTCACCGGCGACCTGCTTGCGCACTGCATCGATGCAGCGCTTTGGCTGGTCGGTCCGATTGCCGAGGTGTCCAGCACGACGGAGGTGTTCATCCGCGAGCGCATGCATGCCGTGAGCGGGAAGCTGCAAGCGGTCACGGCAGAGGACGCCAGCCTCTTTCTTGCCCGGTTCGCCAACGGCTCGCTCGCGACTTTCGAGGCGACCCGGTTCGCGCGGGGCCACAAGGCGCTGTTCACGCTGGAAGTGAACGGCGAGCACGGCTCGATCTCATGGGACCTGCACGACCTGCACCGGCTCCAGTTCTTCAACCACCATGACGAAAGCGCCGACGCGCGGCTGGCGCTCCATCCATGTGTCCGACGGCGATCATCCTTACATGAAGGCCTGGTGGGTGCCGGGCCTGCAGATCGGATACGAGCACACCTTCGTTCACCAGGTCGCCGATTTCCTGGCCGGCCTGCGCACCGGCGAGAAGCGCGTGCCGGACTTTCGCGACGGCCTCGCAGCCGACGCCGTGGTGGACGCGGTGCTGCGGTCGGCGACGTTCGCGGCGCTGGGAGCCCGTCGAGGAGGTTTCTGCAACGGCCAGGCTGGAGGGCATCGGTTAGGGGATTCGCGTCGAGCGGTGCGCTGTCCGAGCGCCGCGGCGATACAGAGTTCGCGGCGCACCACTGGTCGATGAGCTTCGGGATCCGAGGGAGAGGAAAGATGTCGCTTGTGGAAGTGCGTGGGGTGTCGAAGAATTTCGGCGCCATCCGGGCCCTGACGGATGTCAGCTTTGCCGTCGAGCCGGGCGAGGTCGTTGGCCTGATGGGCGACAACGGCGCCGGCAAGTCGACGATGGTCAAGCTGATCGCCGGCAACTTTCCGCCCAACGAAGGCGAGGTGCTGGTCGACGGCCAGGTCTGCCATTTCTACAAGCCCATCGAAGCCCGGGCCGAAGGGATTGAAGTTGTCTACCAAGATCTTGCACTGGCCGACAATCTGACTGCCGCGCAGAATGTGTTCCTCGGACGTGAGATCAAGAAGGGTTTCTGGCCGTTTCGCATTCTCGACAAGAAGGCGATGATCGATCGATCGGCGGCGCTGTTTGCGGAACTCAAGTCGGAGACCCGGCCGCGCGATCTCGTCCGCAAGATGTCGGGTGGGCAGCGGCAGGCAGTGGCGATCGCGCGCACCCGCCTTTCGCAAGCCAAGCTGGTGATGATGGACGAGCCGACCGCGGCCATTTCGGTGCGCCAGGTCGCCGAGGTGCTGGAGCTGATCCGGCGCCTCAAGGCCAAGGGCGTGTCGGTGATGCTGATCAGTCATCGCATGCCCGATGTCTTTGCCGTGTGCGATCGCATCATCGTCATGCGCCGCGGCGCCAAGGTCGCGGACAAGACAACAGCAGCGACGTCGCCGGAAGAGATCACCGGACTGATTACGGGAGCGATACGTGCAGCCTAGCCTTGCATCATCCGTTGCGTCCGAGCCCGCCCTCGTCGACCATGCCGTCCTTGACGATGTGGTCGGCGTGCGCGAGCAGACGCTGTGGCAGAAGATGCTCCGCGCCCAGTCCTTCTGGGTGGCGGTGGCGCTCTTGGCGCTGATGCTCGCCATGACGGTGACTGGAGCCTACCTTCGGCTCGGCGGAAAATCTCGGCAACATTTCGCGCAACTTCGCACCGATCGGCATCATGGCGCTCGGCATGACGGTGGTGCTAATCACCGGCGGCATCGATCTGTCGGTGGGATCCGTCATGGCGCTCGTTGCCATCGTGGCCGGCCTGTTTCTCACGTGGCACTATCCTTGGTACGTGGCCTTCTCGATGGGCATGCTGACGGGGCTCGCCTGCGGCGTCTTCAACGGGTTCTTCGTGGCCTATATCGGGATGCCGTCCTTCGTGGTGACGCTGGGCATGATGTCGTTCGCCCGGTCGCTGGCGGTGGTCTTTTCCGGCAACCAGATGCTCTACAGTTCGGGCCGGACGGCTCCAATCGTGAAGGCGATCGGTCAAGCGAAGTGGCCGCTTCGGGCACCGGCCGGCTGGGCGCCGCCCTGGATGCCGGAATTTTCTTCGCATTTCTGGACGTTGATCGTGCTGGCGCTGATCTGTGGGTTGGGTTTTCAACTTCACGGCGTGGGCACGCCATCTGTTCGCCATCGGCGGCAATGAAGACGCGGCGCAGGCTGACGGGTGTCCCGGTCGACTGGATTAAGTTCCAAGCCTACCTCTTTTCCGCCTTCACGGCGTCCGTCGCAGCTCTGCTGCTGCTCGGCTACAACGGTTCGGCTCTCAACGCGCTTGGAACAGGCTACGAATTGCGGGTGATCGCCGCCACCGTGATCGGCGGGGCAAGCCTGATGGGCGGCTACGGAACGGCTTTCGGTGCCGTCGTCGGCTCGGCATTTCTGGAAGTGATCCGCAATGCCTTGTTGATGGCCGGCATCGATTCCAACTGGCAGGGCGCATTCGTCGGCATTTTCATCGTTCTCGCGGTTCTGCTCGGCATGCAGACCAGCGGCACGTCGCTGCGCGCCCTGGTCCAGAACTGGCTTCCGGCGAAGGCACCGCTAGGAAAGCCGATCGGAGGACGACTTGCCGCGAGATCAAAGCCAATCGGGAGGAGGGTGAATGAGAAGAGAACCGATGAGCGTCTGTGCGCGCGCATCGGCAGCGGCAAAAGCGACGACGCGAGGCGGAGAAACTGGTGACCGCCCATTCGGCAGTCGAATGCGAAAATCTCGGGAGGAAATCAAAACAATGAAGACTATTCTTTTGAGCGCCACCGTCGCCCTGACGGCTTTGGCCGGCGCACAGGCCTTTGCTCAGGACAAGCCCGTCTTCGCGCTTGTGCCCAAGGCGATGAACAACCCGTTCTACGATCAGGCTCTGGCGGGCTGCAAAAAGGCCGCTGAGGATTCCGGCAACGCATTCGCAGTGCGAATATATCGGCCCGGGCGAACACGGCGGTGGCGACGAACAGGTCCAGATCGTGCAGGATCTCGTCGCCAAGCGGGTCGCCGGAATCGCTGTCTCGCCGTCCAATGCGGTGGCTATCTTGCCGGCGCTGCAGGCCGCCAAGGAAGCCGGCATCCCGGTGCTCACCTTCGATTCCGACGTGCTGCCCGAGAACAAGGACCTTCGCGTCGCGTATATCGGGACGCACAACTACGAGATCGGCACCAATATCGCGAAGATCCTCCAGCAGGTTAAGCCGAAGGGCGGGGTGATCTGCATTCAGTCGGGCGGTGCTGCTGCCGCCAATCTCAATGAGCGCATGCAGGGTATTCGCGACGGCCTCGCCGGCAAGCAGTCGGCCACCTCTCCCGGCGATCGTCCTGACCGGACAGAACGGCTGGACGGAAGCCGATGGCTGCCCGATGTACACCAACGACGACTTCCCGCTGGCCGCTCAGCAGTTCCAGGATCTGTTGACCAAGATGCCCAACCTGGATGCCTTCGCCGCGACGGGCGGCTTCGCTCAGTTCGTGCCTGACGCCAACCGGGCGGCGACCGAGCCGTTCAAGGACAAGATCGCCAAAGGGGAGCTCGCGGTCGTCTATGCCGACACGCTGCCCACCCAGATCGACCAGATGAAGGAAGGTCTCTCTCAGGGCCAAGTCGGCCAGCGGCCTTTTGAAATGGGCTATAAGACGATGATGGCCCTGAAGGACATCAAAGACGGCAAGCCCGGCCCGCAGGACCCCACCTACACCGGCCTCGACGTCTGCACACCGGCAACTGCCGACACCTGCATCGCCAAGTAGCGGCCGGGTCGAAGCGCATCGAGGCGGACCGCTCCGCCTCGATCTCCCGGACCAGTGCAAATCCAGGGGAAGTGGAAAGCGGATCTCCGTCGGAACTGCGGAAAAACAAGGGCTTCAGCCGGGGCGCGACGGTGCCAGCACGTGCGTGATGACCTCGGCGGCCAGCTTGACCTTGTCGACCATCGACAGGACGCGGTCGCGATCGCTGCCGCTGATGCCGACCGAAGCACAAGGCAGCCACTGGCCATCGAAGATCGGTGCGGCGATGCAGAACGTGTTCGGCAGATGCTCCTGGTCGTCGAACGCGTAGCCCCGCGACCGCGCCTCGGCGAGATTGCGCACCAGGACATCGACGTCGACGATGGTGTTGTCGGTATGTCTGATCAACGGCTTGGCGCCGAACATCGCCCTGATCCCGGCTTCCGGATGCTGCGCGATGATGGCCTTGCCGAGCGAGGAGCAATGGATCGGCGCAAGCTTGCCGAAACGCGAATACATGTTGGGCAGCGACGGCTTCTCGACGCCGGCCAGATAGAGCAGCTCGCCATCGAACAGCACGCCGAGATTGACCCGCTCGCCGGCCTCCTGCGCGAGCCTGCTGAGATGCGGCAGCGCCGCCAGCCTCACCCGGTTGCTGTCGAGCTGGCGGGCGGCGAGCGGCAAGAGCTTCAGGCCGACCTCGAGCCCGCGGCCGTTGGCGGCAGGCTGCAGGTAGTGCATGGTCCTCAGCGTCTGCACGAGCCGGTGTGTGGTCGATCGGTTGAGGCCGACCTTGGCGGCGATCTCCGCCACCGTCATGCCACTGGTGGCGGCCACGGCCTCGAGCACGTCGAGCGCCTTCACCAGCGTCAGGACGGCTGGGGAAACTCCATTGTCGTTCTCGACGGCGGGTGCGCGCAAATCAGGCTGTCTCGGCATTTGGTCGGTTCATTCGGCTGTTTCACGCGAGAGTTGCGCCGGCCCCGAGTTGGACGGGCGAGGTCATGTTTGGAAGCCCAGCTGTTTCAAATAGGCGATCGTTCGTCGCGCCAGCGGCAGCGGCACGGCGGGATCGCAGGGGAACATGTCCTGCTCGACGATTGCAAATCCGTCATAGCCGGTGTCGGACAGCGCGGCGGCAAGCCCCTCGAAGTCGACCGCGCCGCGAGCCGGCTCGTCGGTGACGCCGCGTAGAACCGCAACGCCCCAGGGCAGGCGTTCGCGGCGCATGGTCTCCAGCATGCGAGGATTCATGCTCTTCAAGTGCAGATAGGGCATGCGGCGATGATGCGCGCGCCAGAACGCGACCGGATCGCCGCCGGAATAAAGATGGTGCCCGGTGTCCATGCAAAGGCCGACCAACGCGGAGTCGGTCTCGGTGAGCAAGCGGGCGATGTCCCGCTCCGTCTCGACGGTCGCGTCGCAGTGGGGATGGAAGACGAGGCTGAGGCCGAAGGCGTCGCGGCAGCGGCGTCCCATGCTGTTGACCGTGGCAGCAAAGTCGGCCCAGGCGGCGGCGTCAAGCCGAGCTGCCGACCTGACGGCCCCGCTGTCGGGGTCCCGGTAAAAGTCGTCGAGCAGGACCAGGAACCGCGCGCCGATCGCGGCCAGCCATTCGGCCGTTCGGTCGAGCGCGGCGAGGGTAGCTTCCCGCCGGGCTCGATCGGAGATCGCGGCGAAGAACGTGCCGCCGGGAATCGACAGGCCGCGGGCGGCAAGTTCGGAGCGGACCACGGCGGGATCGGTCGGAAGGTAGCCGAAGTTCCCCGGCTCGAGCACGTGATATCCGGCTTCGGCGACTTCGTCCAAATAGCGCTGCCAAGGGATCTGCGCGGGATGATCAGCGTGCCAGACGCCCCAGGCATCCGATCCGGCGCCGATGGTGACGGTCAAGGCGTGCCCTCCCCATCGGCGTGGCCGGCGCGCGCGGCGTGCGCCTGGCCTTCCAGCAGGCGACGGGCTTCGGCGAGGTGCGACGCCAGCCCCGTGCGCAGCACGACGAGATCGTCGGAGGCGATGACCAACCGGGCGCCTTTGGCGACCAGCCCGATTTGGTCTTCGGCCCTTTCGTAGCGCCCCAGGCACAGCGGCAGGTTTCGCTCGCGGGCCGCCGCAAATACTCGGTCCAGCGCGCCCTGCACTGTCGGGTGCGCCTGATCGTGCAGCAGCCCGCAGGAGACGGCGAGGTCAGCCGGGCCGAGGCAGAGCACGTCGATGCCGGGGACGGCGGCGATTTCGGACGCGACCTCGATCGTGTCGATGTGCTCGATCTGCACCACGACGAAGGTCTGCGCGTTGGCCTGATCGAAATAGGCCGGGTTGCGGAAAAAATCGCTGGCGCGCCGCGGCCCGTAGCCCCGTCGCCCCAAGGGCGGGTATTTCACGGCGGCGACGATCGACCTGGCCTGATCGGCACTCATCACCTGCGGCGCCATGATGCCGTCGATGCCGATATCCAGCACCCGCTTGATCAGTACCGGATCATGGCCGGGAACGCGGACGATGGTGACCGGATCCCAGCGCCCGACCGCCGCGATCACCGCTTCGAGCGTTTCGAGGCCGAGCGATGTGTGCTCCATGTCGACCAGGAGCACGTCGAAGCCGCTGCCGGCGATAAGCTCGGCGATCGCCGGTGAGCCGAAGGTCAGCCAGGCGCTGTAGACAATGCCGCCGTCGCGGAGGCGCTGCTTGATCTCGGGTGCTCGCTTCGAAGTCATCTGGCTTTTGCTCCGATC
This sequence comes from uncultured Alphaproteobacteria bacterium, assembly GCA_963791325.1. Classification (GTDB taxonomy): domain Bacteria; phylum Pseudomonadota; class Alphaproteobacteria; order Rhizobiales; family Rhizobiaceae; genus JBEVJK01. The sequence goes on from CAWBRU010000006.1 coordinate 43,831, forward strand.
GGATCACACGGCCAATTGAGCAGCCGAGAGGCGGGTCGCTGCGCCTTGCAACAGCGAAAGCGTGGTGTCGTCGAGTGGAATTCCCTCGCGCCGCCGCCGGTCGGCGACCCTGATCTCGATCTCCCCGGGCAGCAGCACCTCGCCTCCCTGGAGGAGGCTCGGCGCTTGCTTCATCCACGTCGCGTAGAGGCCGAGATCGCCGTCGTAGTCGGCACCCCCGACCTTGGCGGGGTCGATGAAGATCGCCGCGAGATTGTTCATCCGTGGATGCTTGGGCTGAGGGCTGGTGCCGCCGCCTGTTAGGGCCCCTGCCAGGACGTCGATCATGAATGCCAACGCATAACCGCGATGATCACCGAACGGCAGGATCGCGCCTCCTTCGAAGAGGTCCTCCGGCCGGGTGCTCGGCCGTCCGTCCCGGTCCACGATCTGGCCTGGCGGCAGTGGGTCGCCGCGATTGGCGGCAGCCATGACCTTGCCGCCGGCCGTCGCCGCAATCGTCGCGTCCATGATGATCGGATCGCGGCCGCGCCGCGGCAGGCCGACGCACATCGGATTGACCGACATGCGCCGGTCTTGGCCGCCGAACGGGGCCACCAGCAAGACTTCGGCGTTGCTGCCGCCGGAGGTGTTGACGAACTGCATCGACAGGATCCCCTCAGCTGCGGCCATTTCCGCCCAGCGTCCGAGCCGCCCGAGATGGCCGACATTGCGCAGCGCCACCGCTGCCGCACCGAGTTCGCGCGCCCGGGCGACGCCGTGCCGGACGACGACCTCGCCGGCGACCTGGCCGAAGCCGCGATTGCCGTCGAAACTCGACAGCGCGCCCACGTCCGAGATGAGCCGGGGCTTCTCACCGCGCTGCACGATGCCTTTCTCGAGATGGTCGAGATAGATGGGCACGCGCAGCACGCCGTGAGAATCGTGACCGAGCAGATTTGACTCGCAGAGCGCGTGAGCGACGGTCCTCGCTTCCGCCCCGCCGCAGCCGGCGGCCGCAAACAAGGTCGAAACGAAGGCAACGAGGCGATCGAACGGGATCAGCGCCGTCACGTCTGGTGCTCGCCGTGATGATCGTCGGGATCCGACATCGACCTCCTCCCGTCTGCGCGGCATCAACATCGAGACTGCCGACGTCCGCATGACGTCTCCGCCATCCTTGACAAGGATAGAGCAAATGTGGCCTGATCCGCAATACAGTCATGTTGTTCACTATGCGAACACATTAGTCAATAAGACAACATGCTGTTGGGAGGAGCGACCATGCTGGCGGCGGTTCTTGAACGCTTCGGTGCGCCGATGCGCATCGCGGACGTGCCGCCGCCCGTCGCCGGTGAGGGAGAAGTCGTTGTCCGCACTGCAGGCTGCGGCATCTGCCGGACGGACCTCCACATGTCGGATGGCCTCGCGTACAGGCCGCCGCTGCCTCACATCCTCGGTCATGAGCCGGCCGGGCATATCGTCTCGCTCGGCAGCGGCGTGGACACCTGGAAGATCGACGACCGCGTTGCGCCCTATCTGTTCGACACCTGCGGTCGCTGCCCGGCCTGTCTCGGCGGCAACGAGGCCCAGTGCGCGGCGACATCCGCCATTCTGGGCGTCACGCGCGACGGCGGCTTCGCCGAGTTCTTCAAAGTCCGCGCCGATAACCTCGAGCGGGTGCCGGAAACGCTCGACCTCGCGGTGGCGGGGCTGATGTCCTGCGCCGCCATCACGGCCGTTCGCGCAGTCCGACGATCCCGGATCGAGCCGGGTTGCCGCGCCGCCGTGATCGGGGCAGGCGGCATCGGCCTTATGATCGTCCAGATGCTCGCGGCGCAGGGTGTCGAGACCCATGTGTTCGAGCCTTCGGCCGAAGCACGTGCCGCCGCGCTGGCCGCGGCCGCTCAGGGTGCCTATCCTCCGGACGACCGGACCGATCTCGACCTCGACTGCATCTTCGATCTCGTCGGCACGGCGCAATCGACGGCGTTGGCAGGGCGCCTCGTGCGGCGCATGGGCCGCATTGTCGTCATCGGGGAGGAAGCGGAATACCCGGCGCTCGACACCATCACGATCGCGCAGCGCGAGATCGAAATCGTCGGCTCGCGCAACGGCAGCCGGCGAGATGCCGCCGCGGCCTTGGCGCTGATGGCCGAAGGCGTCATCCGTCCCCGGATCGCCGATCGCATCGCGCTCAGCGAGGTCAACGCGGCGCTGTCGGCCATGCGCAGCGGCGCGGTGCACGGCCGCATCGTCGTGGAGTTCCCGCAGTGAGCGCGGTCGAAGTCGTGTTGGCTGCAGACGCCGATCTCGCCGAAGGCTGCGTCTGGGACGATCGCGCGAACGTCCTGTGGTGGATCGACATCTTTCGCGGCGAGATCCACCGCTTAGACCCTTCGACCGGCGGCGATGCCGTCTGGACGGTCGACGGTCCGGTGGGCTCGCTGGCGCTGCGCGAACAGGGCGGCCTGCTCATCGCCCGCCGCGACGGCGTCTACGCTTTTTCGCCGGGCGAAGAGCCTGCCGCGCTCGTCCGGCCCGAACCCGGACGCCGGCACAACCGTTTCAACGACGGCCGCACCGATCGCCAAGGGCGCTTCTGGGTGGGCAGCCTGCATCTCGACGAAACCGAGCCGACCGGAGGCTTCTATCGGATCGATCCCGATCACAGCGCAACGCTGGCCGCAGACGGCATCTACGCGGCCAACGGCACCGCGTTCTCGCTCGACGGCCGCACCGGCTATCACGCCGACAGTCGGCGCCGGGTGGTTTGGCGCTTCGACTGCGATCCGGCGACGGGCGCGCTCGCCAACCGCCGCGTCTTCGTCGAGATCGCGGCGCGCGAAGGTGCCCCCGACGGCGCGACCGTCGATTGGGACGGGTGCTACTGGCTGGCCCATGCGAGCGGCTGGCGCCTCGTCCGCTATGACCCGAAGGGCCGGGTCGATCGCATCGTCCAGCTGCCGGTCGAGATCCCGACTTGCGTCGCCTTCGGCGGGAAAGACGGCCGCACGCTGTTCATCACCACGGCACGCTATTCGCTGGATCCCGAGGCGCTTGCGATCCAGCCGCTCGCCGGCAGCATCCTCGCCATGGAGGTCGGCACGGGCGGCGTGCCGGATACGAGATTTGCTGGCTGAACGGCCATTCAACACGAGAATGAAATCGTGAGGCAAGACAAGCACATGGACAAACTGATCATCACAGTCACCTGCGACTCGACGATGTCGTACCCATCCAATCCCAACAATCCGACGCCGAAGGGATTGGACACGGTGGCGGCCGACTATGTCCGTTCGGTGAATGCCGGCGCCGCGATCTGCCATCTGCATGGTCCCTACACGGTCGACGCCAAAATTCAGGCCGACGGCACCAAGCTTTCGGACCTCGACATCCCCGGCTGGCGCCGGCTGCGCGCCGGCATCACCGACCATGTCGACGCGATCATTCAGTACGGCATCGCCAACGGCCGCTTCCCCCAGCGCAAGCTGCTGATGGAAGATCAGCGTCCCGATATGATCTCAACCTGCTTCAATGCCCATGACGAGTGCTTCGACTACGAGCCCGGCCGCGAGCCGGTTGAGCTCTACGCAATCCACGATCGCGAGGAGCTCAAGGAGTATTGCGAGATCACCCGCCGCCTCGGCATCAAGATCGAGGTCGAGGCCTTCCACTATGGCGGTGTCTGGAATGCGTTGCGAATGATGGAGAAGGGACTGCTGGACGGGCCGGTTTGGACCACTTTCTTCCTCGGCTGGAAAGGCGGCTGCTGGACCCCTCCGACCCCGCAGGCGATGGTCTATATGGCGGACCACTGCCCTCCCGATTTCATCTGGAATACCAGCGTGATGGATCCGGTGGAGCAATGGAAGGTGCTGTCCAATGCGATCACGCTTGGCGGCCATGTTCGCGTCGGGATGGAGGACAATCCGTTCCTGACCCCGGGGGAATACGCGCGCAACAATGCCGAGCTCGTCGAGAAGGCGGTGCGGATCGCGCGCGACATCGGGCGCGAGATCGCCTCGCCGGACGAGGCCCGGGCGATGCTCGAGATCGAAAAGCGCCCGCCGTTCGTCAACCACTGAGGCTCGAAGGCAGGGGCGAAGCCCGCTTTGGAGAGCAAGACGCCTGAACATCGATTCGGTCGCAAACACGGGAGGATTGCAATGAACATGAACACTCTGATCAAGCGAGGTGGCATCGCCGCTGTGGCCTTCGTCGCGGCGGCCATTGCCGGCGGCCTCGCGTCGGCGCAGGACAAGCCCACCATCTATGTCATCGCGCCCAGCCTGTCGGATCCGTTCTGGATCACGCAGCAGAACGGCGCCAACCAGGCCGCCAAGGATTTCGGCGTGAATGTCGTGTTCCAGGCGCCGCCGCAGGACACCGGCGACGCCGGCATGGTGCCGCTGCTGCAGGCGGCGATCGCGGCGAAGCCCGCCGGCATCGCTGTCGACTACACCTCCAAGACCATGGAGCCGGTGACCAAGGCGGCCCTGGATGCCGGCATCAATGTGGTGCTCTACAACAACAATCGCTTCGAGGGCGACAATGCCCCGAGCGACGAGCGGCTGCGCTCGCTCGCCTTCATCGGCCAGAACGAGGCGATGTCCGGCGAGACACTGACCAAGGCGTGGCTGCCGATGCTGCCGAAGGAGCCTTGCAAGGTCCTGATCGTCAACCCCTTCCCGACGGCATTCGTCCTCACCCTGCGCGGCGACGGCGTGAAGCGGGCATTGGATGCGGCGGGTTATCCGCACAGCGACCTGATGGCGACCGGCGACCAGGGCCAGAATCTCAGCCTGATCAGTGCGGCGCTGCAGGCCGATCCCAAGATCTGCGGGGTGGCCGCGCTGGGCGGCCCGGCCGCAAACCCGGCTGGTCAGTACATTTCGCAGAACAAGCTGAACATCCCGGTCGCCACCTTCGACGTCGGTCCCGAGACCGCCAAGCGCCTGAAGGACGGTTCGGTCTCGATCGCCATCAACCAGCAGCCGTTCCTGCAGAGCTACTACGCCGTCGCGAACCTGGCGCAGAAGGCGCTCTATACCTTGACGCCGGTCAATGTCGACACCGGCACCTCACTGGTCACCAAGGACAATATCGATACCGTGCAAGCCTGCATCGACGCCGGCCGCTGCTGAGGACAAGCGGCATTTGTCCGGCGGACCCTGGGTCCGCCGGATCGGTCCGCGCGAAAACCAGGCCGAAGGACCCATGGCAGCCCAAAACTCCACGCTAACCTCGATCATGAGGGTCCGCGAGCTCATGCCGGCGATCGGGCTGGTTGCGGTGGCGCTGTTCTTCACGGCGCAGACCGGCAATTTCTGGTCGCCGCAGACGATGACCGCGATCTCCAGCATCGCCGCCACCATCGGCATCGTCGCCATCGGCGTCACCATCCTGATGATGTCGGGCGAATTCGATCTGTCGGTCGGCCAGAACTTCGCCTTCGTGCCGATCGTGTGGGCGATCCTATTCGTCAGCAATGGCTGGAACGAGTGGCTGGCGCTGATCGTCGCACTCGCCATCGGTGCGGCGGTCGGCCTCGTCAACGGCTTCATCACGACCGTCTTTCGCATCCCGTCGTTCATCGCCACGCTCGGCATGTATTTCGTGCTCCTCGGCATGAACAATCTGCTGATCGCCGGCCACCAGCTGATCATGTTCGATCCGCGCATCACGATGAGCCTGCTTGGCGGTCAGATCGGCAGCTCGCCCTTCTACATGCCGATCGTCTGGCTGTTGGTGATCGGCGCCGTTTTCTGGTTCGTCACGACGCGCCAGACCTTCGGCAACTGGACGCTGGCGACCGGCGGCGACGCGGGGCCGGCCAAGGCCATGGGCGTCCCCACCCTGCGGGTGAAACGCATCAATTTCGTCATCTCCTCCTTCCTGGCAGGGCTCGCCGGCTGCATGCAGTTCGCCTATCTGAAGGGGGTAACCCAGGCACAGGGCGATCATTACGAGCTGCTGGCGATCACGGCCGCGGTACTCGGCGGCACGTCGCTTTTCGGGGGCTCAGGCACGATCTGGGGCAGCGTGCTCGGCGCCATCCTGCTTTCATCGATCCAGATCGGGCTGGTGCTGATCGGCGTGCCGGGTTCCTTCTACGTCACCTTTATCGGCATCATGCTCGTCATCGTGGTCATCGCCAACACGCGCATCGGCCTGCTGGCGGGAGGCCACTGATGAACGCCGCAGCGCAGGATCTATCCGGGCCCGTGCCGGACAAGCCGGTCGACCGTTCGCAGGTGCCGGTCTTCGAACTCGACGCGGTGTCGCACAGCTACGGCCGCAACCACGTCATCTTCGACGTGAGCCTGTCGGTATGGCCGGGCGAGGTGGTGGGGCTGGTGGGCGACAATGGCGCGGGCAAGTCGACTTTGCTCAAGATCTTCGCGGGCTACCAGAAGCCGACCAGGGGCCGGCTGAAATTCATGGGCAAGACCGTCAGGTTCGGCTCGCCGGCGGATGCCCGCGCGCTGGGCATCGAGGCCGTCTACCAAGACCTTGCCATCGTCAATCAGCTCAACCTCTGGCAGAATTTCTATCTGGGCAAGGAGCTCAAGAAGCGTTTCGGGCCGCTTAGGGTGATGGATCGCAAAGAGATGCGCCGCGCGACGGTCGCCGCGCTCACGGAGCTCGGCCTGACCCGGATCCGGTCCGCCGACGAACCGGTGTGGACGCTCTCCGGCGGGGAACGGCAGTCGGTGGCCATCACCCGCGCCAATCATTTCGGCGCCAAGCTCCTGCTTCTCGACGAGCCAACGGCGGCGCTGTCGATCCGCGAAACGCGCAATGTGCTCCAATCCATCCGCAGAGCGCGCAATCAGGGGCTCGGCGTGATGTATATCGATCACAATATGAGTCACGTCATCCCCGTCGCCGACCGCATCGTGCTGCTGGAGCACGGCCGCATCGTGCGCATCATCGATCGTGGCGAGGTCGGCGTGGAAGAACTGCAAGAGCTCGTCGCCAAGCGCCATTTCTCCGGCTGAGGCTCCGGTCCAGTCCAGTTTAGTCTTGCCCTCGCCGGCCGGCGAGCAGGGCGGCAGCCCGTTCCGCAACCATCATGGTTGGCAGACCGGTGTTGCCCGACGGGATCACCGGCATGACGGAGGCGTCGACGACGCGCAGACCGGCGACGCCGCGGACCCGGCACAGCGGGTCGAGCACGGCGAGTCGGTCGCTGTCTGCGCCGATGGCACAGGTCCCGGCCGGATGGAAGATCGGCGACATCGCGCCGGTCGCTTCGCCGCCGCGGGCCCGCTTCAACTCCGGTTCCGAAAACAGCCGCCCCGCCTGACGTGCGATCACCCGTCTCAACGGGCGGGGGCCGCGCAGACCGGCCGACAGCAGGCCCGACAGCGCGACGTTGAGCGCGCCGGGACGGTTGAGGCGGCGGACCATTGAGGATGGCAGCACGGTAAACACCTCGTCGCGCAGCGGTCTGACGGCTTTGTCGGCCAGCAGCCGCATGGCAAAGGCGGAAACGATCGCCAGGCGCTGCTGGTCGGCGTCGTCGCTGAGCAGGCAAAAATCGACCTGCGGTGCCACCCCCGGATCCGGCGATGCCAGCGACACCTTGCCCCGCGAGCGCGGCGCGTAGAGCGACGCGCCGACCAGCCCGATGGCGTCGCCGTGCGGATTGAGGCTGGTACGGGCGATGAACTGCAGGTGCAGGTCGCCGGGCTGACCCTGCGGATGCCCGGACGAAAGCCGGCCGCAGGCGAGGCCGTAGGTGCGCAGCGATCTCGACTGGCGGGCAGAAGGGATCAATCGCGCCGCAAAGTTGACGATGCAATGGTTCTGGAGATTGCCGCCGACCCCCGGCAAGTCGACGACCGGCTGAATGCCCAACGCCGCGAGTGCGGCGGCCGGGCCGATGCCGGAGCGCAACAGAAGCGCCGGCGAGCCGATGGCGCCGGCAGACAGCACCGCCTGCCGGCAGCCGAGGACGCGGCTGCCATCCGCCGAAGTGAGTTCGAGTCCGGTCACGGCGCGCCCCGAAAAGACCAGCCTTTGGACTTCGGTTTGGGACAAGATGACGAGATTGGGCCGCCGGCGGACTTCCGGGGTGAGATAGCCCGAGGCGCTCGAAGTGCGCCGTGCGCCATCGTTGGTGACCGGTACCGGGAAGACGCCGTCGCGGAAGTCGCCGTTGATGTCTTCGAGGAGCGGCAAGCCGGCCTGCTCCGCGACGCCTGCGAGGGCCTTGACGAAATCCGGCCATTGCGCAGGTGGGGTGCGGTGGACCACGATCGGCCCGGACGTGCCGTGCAGGTCGTCGGGGAAATCACGGTCGGTTTCCAGCCGCTTGAAGAACGGCAGCACGTCGCTCCAGCCCCAGCCGACGGCGCCGGCGTCCCGCCAGGCATCATAGTCGCTCGGCCTGCCTCGCAGCGCCCACATGCCCATGACCGCGGAGCCGCCGCCCATGACCCGCGCCTGCGGAAACGGCTGCCGCGGCTGACCGGCTTGCCAGCCGGCCATCAGCTGCGGCCAGAAATATTCCGCATTGGAATAGGCCCGTGGGAAGATGTCATCGATGTCGGCGGGAACTGCGCCGGGCGGCGTATCCTTGCCGGCTTCGATCAGTGCCACCCGGCAGGACGGGTCCTCGGAAAGGCGCGCCGCCAAGATGGCCCCGGCGGCGCCGGCTCCGACGATTGCCACGTCGCAGTGCTGGCTCACCGTGACGCCGCCGCCGCGAACACCGGCAGGGGGCCGCGCACGCTGAGCGTCAGCCGCGATGCATGCTCCTCGCTATGCATGACCATCTGGGTCGCGGCGACCGCATCGAACGGGTCGATCAGATGGCTGCCCTCTCCGAGATTGGAATTCACGTCATAGGCGGGGAAATTGGAGCTCGAGATCTCGAGACGAATCGCGTGTCCGTGCTGAAATCGCAGCGCTGTGGCGCCGAGATCGATGGTGTAGGCGACGACTTCGCCGGGTCGGAGGGGCGACGGCGCTTCCAGCGAATCCCTGTAGCGGGCCCGCAGAATACCGTCGCACACGTTGATCGCGGCGCCGTCGGGATGAACGTCGACGAGCTTGGCGGTCCAGTCGGTGTCCAGCGCATCGGTCGCCGCATGGAGCGTAACCGAGACAGGTCCGATTGCGTCGCACGGCTGCAGCAGCGCGGGCGTCGTGTAGACCAGCACGTCCGGCCGGCTCTCCACCCTACGCTGGTCGAAGGCGCCGACGGGAGCGATATCGGGCCGGCAGCACGAGGCGCCGCCGACGCTCGGAACCGGCTCCCCCGGATCGAAGACGAAGATGTCCGGGGCCTCTTTCCCGGGAAGCTCCGCGGACAGCGCTCCGTCGGTCAGCCTCAAGCCCGCCAGTCCCGAAGAACGGAGATAGAGGTCGACGGGCGCGCAGTCCTCCGGAGGCCAGGTCACTGCCGCTTCCCACCGGTCGGCGCCCATCAGGAAATAGCGAACGCGCTGCTCGCCCGGATCGGGCGGCCCCTGCTTGAGCCAGTGGTTGAACCAAGCGAGTTGGAACTCGGCCGCACGGTTGTCGCCCTCCTCGCCATGGTCGAGCGAACCGTTGAGCCGCGACCACGGGATGTGCTGCCAGGGACCGACGGCCAGAAACTGGCTGCCAGGCCCGTCGGCGCCGAGGGCGTCCGAGATCGTTGCAAATGCCTTCAAAGTGCCGCCGAGAAATATATCGTACAAGCCGCCGAGATGCAGGCACGGCGTGCGGACGGCGGCGAGACCGGGTTGCGGGATCAGCGAGCGCCAATCCTCGTCGAGCCGGTCGCTGCGGATCCAGCGCTGAGCGTAGGCCGGCAGTTCGTCGGCGGCGAGCCAGTCCTTCAGCGGTCGCTGATAGGCGGAGTGCATGTCGGCGGCCAAGGCGCGGATCCGCTCCATTGCCTTCCGATCGCCGCGTCTGGCGGCATCGGGACCGGCGAGCGCCTGAAGGGTCCAGGAGATGATGAAGGCGAGCTGCAGCGCGCCCCCTCGGTAGGTCCAGCCGTCGAAGAAGTCGCCGCCGGCGCAACCGACCGCAGCGCAGGCGAGGGCTGGGGGTTCGAGGATGGCCGTCAGCAGCTGGTTCGCGCCCGCGTAAGAAAAGCCGTAGGTGCCCACCCGGCCGGTCGAGCCGGAAAGTTCGGCCGCCCAGGCGATGGTGTCGAACCCGTCTTCGGCCTCGTGGCGGTAGGGCTCGAACGTGCCGTCCGAGGCGAACCGCCCGCGGGTGTCCTGTACGGCGACGATGTAGCCATGCCGGGCATACCAGGCAGGGTGTCCGAACACCCCGCTCTGAGCGCCGACCTTGTTGTAGGGCGTACGGAGGACGAGCACCGGATGGGGTCCGGGCTGGCGAGGCCGGTAGACATCGGCCCGCAAAACCGTCCCGTCGCGCATTTCGGCGGTCAAATCGCGCTGGACGGAGACCCCGTCGAAATCCATGGCGCGTCCGCTCACCGTATCGGGTCGAGAATGAGCGGGACGGTCTTGCCGCCCCACACGTCGACGAGCCCGACAGATGAGATCTTGAGCCGCCCGATCGACACCGGCAGTCCGGAAAAGGCGAGCGTGTGGAACGGCGCGGTGAGGGTGCAGCCGAGGCCGTTGAGCGCTGTGATCGCCGCTTCGATATCGGTCGCGAGCTGATCGACCGGCGCCTCCGAAAGCAGGCCGTAGAGCGGCATCGGCACCCGGGCCAGAACCTTGCCGCCGTCGACAACGACGAAGCCGCCGCCCATATCACGGCATTCCGCAACTGCCCGCGCCATGTCCCTCTCGTCGGCGCCGACCACCAGCAGATGCTGGTAGTGCGGATTGTAGGTGGACGCGACTGCGCCGCTTCTCAAACCGAAACCCTCGACGAAGCCCAGGCCGATCTTGCCGGCGCCGGTGTGGCGGTCGATCGCCGCGATCCGGTTGATGCCGCGTTCGCCGGCCCCTTGAACCAGCCCGTGCTTCACGGGCAACTCGCCGTCGAGATCGCGGGTGATGATCGTGCCGTTGCCGACCCCGATGATCCTGACGCGGACGCTCTCCGCTCCCGGCGGTGCCGGAACGGCGAAGCTTTCAGCCGTGATGGTGCCGGGATCGACCGTGCCGTAGGCGAATTCGGGCCGGCGGACCGTCTCGTGCACCTCCAGACTGCGGCCGCTTTCGACCACTTTCTGGCCGGCCGCAAAGACAGTGTCGATCCGGAACGCCTCGAGCGGGCCGTCGAGCAGGATGATATCCGCGCGGCGCCCGGGCGACAGCGAGCCGACATCGTCGTCTATGAGATGCGTTTCCGCAGCATTGATCGTTGCCATCTGCACAGCCTTGACCGGCGGCACGCCGAGCTCGACGCAGAGCCGGACGCAATAGTCGATCGATCCGCGGGCGACGAGATCGACCGGCGACAGGATGTCCGTGCAGAACGAGACGTGGCGCAGGTCGGCACCGCGCTGGACAAGCACGCGCACGATGTTGGCGACGTCGGAGACGCCCGAGCCCTCACGCGCGATGATGTGGATGCCGGCCTTCAGCTTTTCCAAAGCCTCGGCGCCGGATACGGCTTCGTGGTCGTCGAGCCGGCGCACCCACCCTGCCCAGGCCTGGATCTCCTCGGTTGTGCCCTCGGATCCATGGCCGCAGATCTTGCCGCCATTGGCCTGCACGATGTCGACCAGTTTGCGCAGCATCGGTTCCCCGCCCGTCAGGTTCTTGATGAAGCACTCGTTGAGACCGTGGCACTCCGGCCAGGCCGCCATTTCCTCCATCTCGCTGAAGCCGATGGTGTTGGTGTGCAGAAACGGCTGATCCTGGTAGAGCGCCGGCATCGGCAAAATGAAAACGATGTTGAGCTTGGTGTCCTTGCCCTCGTCGAGGCAGGCCCTGATCGCGGGAAGGCCGCGCACCACCGCCTCCCCGTAGAAATCGGTCACGATCGTGGTCACGCCATGCGGGAAGAAGCCGCGGGCGATCTCCTTGATCGGAAGGTGGCTCTCATAGGTGTGGATGTGGCCCTCGATAAGGCCCGGAATAGCGATCTTGCCACCGACATCGAGCACCTGCGTGTGTGGGCCAACCAGGTCTTCGACCTCGCCGACATAGGCGATGCGCTCACCGGCGACAGCAATCCCGCCGGGCTCGATGAGACCGGTGTGCACGTCGAGGATCTCGGCATTCTTCAGCACCAGATCGGCGGGCGCCCGGCGCAGCGCAATGTGCGAGCGGCGTTCCCGGCCAAGCACGTCGCCGGAAGTGATCTCATCGGCCATCCTCAATCTCCTGCATCTGTCGCCACCGCGCGAGGTGGCCGCTGAGCCGCCGCGCGCTCGATCACCTTGCCTTCGCCGGACGCGATCCGCGCGCCGGACTCTTCGTCGAAGATGTGGACACGCCGCGGGACGAAGCTGAGGGCGGTTCCCTCGATCAGGCCGCGATCCACCTTGAACCGCAGATCCGCCGACAGCTGTGCATGCCGCAGCGCAGGCGGCAGTTCGACGACGGCGTACTTTTCGGCGCCGCGGTTTTCCACGAACAGCAGCGAGCAGGGGAGGCCCGGCGAGCCTGCGTCATGAGGCTGAATGTCCTCGGGCCTAAACACCACGATCACATCCGCCGGGTTGCCGGCCGCAAGCGCAAGGGGCCCGGTCTCGATCGAGAGCGAGCAAGGCTGCGCGCCATCCCGGGCGGCGATCGTGAAGGTCGCGAAACGCTCGCTGCTGCGCGTCAGCGTGCCTCTCAGCTCGTTGGCCCGCGGCGAGCCGACGAAACGGGCGCAGAACAGGGTCTCCGGCGTATCGTAGATTGCATCCGGGCGGCCGATCTGTTCGATCTTGCCGTTCGACATCACCGCCAGCCGGTCGGCGACCACCATGGCCTCGACTTGGTCGTGGGTGACGTGGATGGTGGTCACGCCGATTCGGCGCTGCAGCTCGCGCAGCTCGACCCGGACATGCTCGCGGATCTGCGCGTCGAGATTGCTGAGCGGCTCGTCCATCAAGAGCACCGAGCCGTCGCGCGTGATCGCACGGCCGAGCGCCACGCGCTGGCGTTGGCCGCCGCTCAGCTGTGCGGGCCGCCGGTCAAGCAACCCGTCGAGGCCAAGCATCGCCGCCACCTCGGCGACGCGCCGGCTCATCTCCTGCCGGCCGATCCGGCGCAGCTTCATGTTGTAGCCGATGTTCTCGCGAACGGTGAGGTGCGGGTAGAGGGCGTAGTCCTGGAACACCATGCCGATATTCCGCTGCCCGGGATCGACGTCGTTGACCCGCCGCGTGCCGATGAAGATGTCGCCCGCATCGAGCGTCTCCAGCCCGGCGATAGCGCGAAGCAGCGTCGTCTTGCCGGAGCCGGAGGGGCCGAGCAGGACAAGGAACTCGCCGTCGGCCGCTGTCAGCGAGACCTCGGAGAGCGCGCGGAATCCGCGCGGTCCGCCGAATTGCTTGACCGCATTCCTGACGACGACATCGACCATTGAGCCGGCCTATCGCACCGCGCCGAGCGTCAGGCCACGCACGAGCGAACGCTGCAGGAAGAAGGTGATGACGAGGAGCGGCACCAGGAGCAGGATCGTCGCCGCCGCCATCGGACCCCATTCGACCGCATGCTCGGTGATGAACTGCGACAGTCCGATCGGGACGGTCTTGGTCTTCGAGCCGGTCAAGATCAGCGCCAGCACGAACTCGTTCCAGATTTCCAGGAAGCAGAACGTTCCGGCGACGGCCAGTGCCGGTCGCATCAGCGGGAACGTCATGTCTCTGAAGATCTGCCATCGATCGGCGCCGTCCATGAGCGCGGCTTCGTCGATCGAACGCGGGATCTCCTGGGCGAAGCCGTAGAGCAGCCAGATCGCCAGCGGCAAGGTCAGCGGCAGGTAGGCGAAAATCATGCCGGAATAGGAATCGATCAGGCCGATATTGGAGTAGAAGACGTAATAGGGGATGACGATCGCGATCGGCGGCAGCATCCTGAAGATTCAGGATCCACATCAGCATCGGATTCTTGGCCCGGAACTCGAACCGGGTGATCCCGTAGACGAAGAGCATCGCGAAAAACAGCGCAATGGCTGTGGCGAGGCAGGCGATGATCAGGCTGTTCAGCGCGTTCCACAGAATGCCGTATTGGAACACCGCCGTACCGAAATTCTCGAACGTCGGCGTGAACACGAAGGTCGGCTTGGCCACCATGAGCTGAGCCTGGGTCTTGAGCGCGACATTCACAAGCCAGTAGACGGGCAGCAGCCAGGCGACGGTCACCAACACCGCCAGCGCGATCTTGATACGACGGGAGAGGCTGCCTGGCCGGTCGGTCATGGCAGCCGGCGCTCCTTGAACAGGAAACGCAGCAACAGCAGCGTGAGCAGGGAGATCAGGTTCATCAGGATGAACGCCGCCGCACTCGCCTTGCCCATCAAGAGCTGCGAGAAGCCGACCTCCCAGGGATAGAAGCCCGCCATCATCGTCGAGCGGCCGGGCCCGCCGCGGGTCATCACGTAGATCAGCCCGAACGTCTTGAAGACGTCGATGAAGCGCAGCAGGAAGACAATGGCGACGACGTTGCGCATCATCGGCAGCTCGATGGTGAGCAGGCGGTAGAGCCGGCCGGCGCCGTCGAGCCGCGCCGCGGCGATGACGTTCGCCGGCAAGCCCTGCAGGCCGGCGACAAACACCATCGCCGCAAACGGGGTCCACTGCCAGATCTCGGCGATCGCCACCGCCGGCAGCGCCAGCGAGCTGCTCGCAAGCCAGTTCAGCGGCTCGATGCCGAAGAGCCCGAGCACATAGTTCACGATGCCGATCGATGGCTGGTACATCAGGCTCCACAACAGTCCGACCATGATGGGAACCATCAGGATCGGGGTGAGGTAGAGCGTGCGGATGAGGCGGATGCCGGGGAACTCGCGCGCGAACAACAGGGCGACGGCGAGGCCGAGCACCATCTCGATTGCCACCACCACCAGGGTATAGACCAGGGTGCGGATCAGCGAGCCGGTGAACAGCGTGTCGGTAAGAACTGCAGACATATTGGCCAAGCCCGTCGAAGCGCTTCATCCCGGACAGCAGGCTCCAGCGGTAAAGGCTGTTGATGAGCAGCTGCACCGTCGGCACCACCGCAATCAGCGCGATGAGGATCAGCGGCGGGAGAACGTAGAGCTGCCAGGCGTTCCTCAGCCTGACGGAACGCCTGACGCCGGCAGGTCCCGAGAGGACAGCCGCCGGCGCTTCGGGCAGCGTCGCGCGATCAGAGATAGCCGGCATCTTTGAGCTGCTTGGCGAAAGCGTCGTTGGCGGCCTGCAGGCCCGCTTCCGGAGTGGTCTGCTTGGTCAGGATTTCGGCCACGTGATTGCCGATCTCGACCAGGAACTGATAGCTTTCCGGGATGGCCGGGAAGGGGTGACCCTGGGCCAGCACCTTCTGCAAGGTCGGGAAATAGCGGCCGATCTTAACGTTCTCCGGATCGGTCAGCGCACTGGTGCGCGCCGGCTGGCCCTGATTCTCGACAAACGTATGCATGACCTTCGAACTGGTCGCATAGGCGACCCATTTGGCCGCGTCCGCCTTCTTGTCCGTCCAGCTCGAAATCATATAAGCCTGGCCGCCGAGGCAAGGGGCGGCCGGATGGTCCCCGCCGTCTGGCGGCACCGCCGTCTCGATGCTGGCCGCAGTCTGGGTCTTTTTCGCGTCGGTGAGGTCGGAGCGGCCCCATTCCAGCGGCGCCCAGGCGGCCACTCCGCTGGCGATCACTTGGGCAGTGTCGTCCTCGCCGGCATTGATCGAGCCGGGATCGGCGTAGTCCATCAGCTCCAGCATGATCTGGATGGCCTTCTTGCCGGCCTCGCTGTTGATGGTCGGATTGAAGCCTTCGTCCCAATACTCGCCGCCATACGAGTATAGAATGCTGGAGAAGTGGGCGCCCGCATATTCGCCGCGCCGCAGGCTGGCGGTGTAGCCGTAGACGCCATCCTTGGTCAGCTGCTTGGCGATCGCCGCAGCGTCCTCCCATTTGGCCGGCACCTTGACGCCGGCCTTATCGAACAGATCCTTGCGATAGAACGACCATTGCGCGTTGGAGTCGTTGGGGATCGCATAAAGCTTGCCCTTGAACCGCCACGTATCGAGGTAGCGCTTGGGCACGTCCTTCTCGATGTCGGCGATCTGCTCCGGCGTCCATACCTCGTCGAAAGGTACGATCTTGCCGGTGGCGGCGAAGGCATAGAGCAGGTTTGTGATGCCGGTAAAGCATTCAAGGCTCGGGTCGTTCGAGGCCACCTGGGTCGACAGCTTCGGAAAGTAGTTTTGCACCGGAACAGTGTCCATCGCCACCTGAAGATCCGGGTTCTCTTGGTTGAAGTCCTTGATCAGCACGGCATTGGGCGTGCCGAACCGCGCACCCGCCGAGGTCTGGAAGTTGAGCTTGGTCGCCGCGGCGGCCCGCCGCGGCGCAAGCAGACCGCCCAGAGCGGCGGCCCCGACCGCGCCGGCCGCAAGCACGCTGCGCCGGTTGACGGTGGTTTGTGAAAAAGGAGAATTCCGCTTTCGAGTGTCCATCTTGTTCCCCATTTCTTTGCTTTGAACAACATTCTTGCGGAAGGGGCCTTGCCCCCTTAGGCCGCCTTTCGCCTGTCGATGCCGAGAACGCCGCGGGTCTCGTCCGGCGTGGCGATGTCGCGCCCGATATCCCGCGCGATGCGGACGATCTTGTCGACCAGATCGGCATTGCTGCGGGCATATTCTCCGGGCGTGAGGAAGGGATTGTCCTCCATGCCGATGCGGACATGGCCACCGAGGCTGATCGCCGTGGCCAAGACCTTCCACTGTTCGACCGGATCCATCACCGAAGTGTTCCAAACGAAGCCTTCGGGGCAATGGTCTGCCATGTAGGTCATCGCCTGGACCGTCGGGGGCGTCCAGCAGCCACCCTTCCAGCCGAGGAAAAATGTCACCCAGATCGGGCCGTCGAGAAAGCCCTTTCTCGCGCATGCGCATGGCGTTCCAGACGCCGCCGTAATGGAACGCCTCGACCTCGATCTTGACGCCCAGCTTTTTGGTCAGCTCGCAATATTCGCGCAGCTCGTCGCGGTCGTGAATGGCGTAGAGCTCGACGGGCTCGTTGCCCGGCTCGTAGTCGAAGCACTCGTCGTGGGCGTTGAAGCAGGTCGAGATCATGTCCGGCCGCTGGTCTTCCATGAGCAGCTTGCGCTGGGGAAACCGGCCGTTGGCGATCCCGTATTGGATGACGGCGTCGCGCTTCGACAGGATGCCGTCGCGCAGCCGCCGCCAGCCGGGGATGTCCAAATCCGAAAGTTTTGTGCCGTCTTCCTGGATCTTGGCATCGACCGAATAGGGCCCGTGCAGATGGCAGATCGAGGCGCCGGCATCGATCGAACGCACATACTCGTCTGCGACAGCGTCCAGCCCCCGCGGCGTTGGGTTCGATGGATTCGACGGGTAGGACATCGTCGAGTCGCAGGTCACGGTTACGATCAGTTTCTCCAACTCTTCTCTCTCCTGGTTGCGACGGCGCTGCCTCAAAGGACGTGGGAAATGGTTTCGGCGGTGTGCTTGAGCAGCGGCACATGCTCGAGCAGCGGTTCGAACTGACGCCCGCTGATCCCGATCGCCCCCACTGCGCGGTTCTGGCCGTCGAAGATGGTCGCAGCGACACAGAACGACTGCGGCATATGCTCTTCCAGGTCGGTCGCGTAGCCGCGCTGGCGGACGGCGGCGAGTTCCTCCATGAACTTGGCGTTGCTGACGATCGATCGGCTGGTCTGGGCAAACAGAGGTTGCGCCTGAAGCAGCGTGAGCACGTCCTTGTCGGGAAGGTGGGCCAGAATGGCCTTGCCCAGGGAACAGCAATGAGCCGGGGCCGTCTTGCCGAAGCGGCTGTAGATGGTCGGCAGCGTCGGCTTCTCGACGCCGGCGAGATAGAGCACCCGGTGCTGGTGGATGATCCCCAGATTGGTGCGCTCGCCGCTGACGTTGGCGAGGTGCTGCAGATGCGGCAGCGCCTCCAACCGCATGCGATTGCCGTCGAGCAGCCGGGCCGACTGCTGCAGCACCGAATAGCCGATGGCCAGCCGTCCCGATTGCGGGTCGAGGGAAAGGTAGCCTTCCGCGATCAGAGTCTGGACGATCCGGTAGGCGGTGGGCCGGCTGATGCCGACAGCCATCGCGACCTCGGCAATCCGTGGCGGGATTTCGGCACGCCCAACTTCCTCGAGTACGGCCAAGGCCTTCCGCAGGCTCTTGATCATCCCCCGATCGTCCTCCGCCAGGTCGGAGCCAAGGTTCCGTATCGGATCAGCCATCTTGTTCACGTGTCCGCATTGTAGACAACATGACCGAATTGTTGTCGAGCGATGCTGGATTTGTCAACACGTGTCGACGAGATCGACAATGTGAACAGCTCAACGGAGGTCGAAAGCGCGCGACTGCACCTTCAGAGCCAAGCTGACCAGGTGAGATCGCGCGATCGGGACGGAAGGTTGGCGAATAGGCAGCCCGTCATAGGACGGGCCAGCGATCCGAAGAATCGCTGGCCCATGCTAAGCTCTAGCAGCCTGTCCCCAGGGTTTCCTCCTCTCCGCTTTCCTGCGCGGTAGGATGGCTATGGCCATCTACCGTTAAACGGAACGTCCGGAGGACTGCGCGCCTAGGGCCGGAAAGGCTTTGCCCGATGGCGATCGGGATTCGGAAGCTCAAGCAGCTTTGCCAGCAGCTCCGACCTGGCATTCTCGACCAGCTGCCGTGCTGCCTGACCCGGATGAACCAGGGAAATGCCGTGTTCTCCGCCGGGACCATCGTTACGCAGGGTCAACCCTTGTTTGGCGCGCTCGAATGCCGATGCAGCTCGGCAAACTTCCAATATAGCTTTGATCATTGGTCTCAGCCTGCAAGCAAGATCCGAACGGCACACTGAGCTTCGTGGCGCTCGCTCTGTTCAGCTTGCCGCATCGAGCGCAATTCTTCATTGCGCCGGATGAACGCTCGAGGCGATCAGTTTGCCGTTCTTGACGGTGTACGTCACGACCACATTCTCGCCCGGCTTTAAACTCTCCGCCTCGATTCCCTCGGGCAATGTTACTTTTGTTCCGTCGGTTAGCAAGATCGAGTCGTGCTTTGTATCGACGCTTTGGATGGTTCCGCTCGCCGATTTGGCGATTGCCCCCGAGGTGGAGATTGCGGCAGCAAAAGCGATGATTGCGTATACGGCTCTCGTTTTCATGTTCTCGACCTTGTGTTGATAGTTCTGCGTGGAGGAGGTAATGGCCAGTCCGCCTCACTCGCTTTCACATTAGATTGCTCTGTTTGCTTTGAGATTGCCGGAACCATACAGATCGGTAAGCTTCACGTTTGATCGGCAAGAGGGAAGGCCGGTCGACAGGCTATAAGTCCCGCATGCGCTCTACGGCATGCCGCGCGGAAGGTCCGGCCAGCAGCACAGCCACAACGACCGAAGAGGCAACGACCAAATGGACAACCGCCAGGTAAGCCCAGGGAAAGGCGAGGGTTTCGGGCGGGGGATCGAAGATGCCGGTGAGCAGTTTGACCAGCATCCATGCAGCGATCAGCCCCGACAGGAGACCGCAGACAATTCCGCCTGCGAGGATCACCAAGCCTTCACTCCACAGGAACGAGGCGAGCTGGCCGGGGTTCGCCCCGACAGCCCAAAGAATTGTGAAGTTCCGGACCCGTTCACCGAAGCCGAGGGCCAGCATCAATCCCGTGGACGCGGCCGCCATTGTCACGGCGAAGGCGAGTTCGATCTTGGTAAGTCCCTTTAGATCGACTGCGGTGAGGCTGGAGCCGATAAGCGCGCTGGCTTGTGCAATATCGGTAACTTTGAGAGACGGCTCATTCGATACAGCAAGCCTGGCCTCAGTTGCCAGCTCGACGGGATTGCCATTGGCCCGCATCAGCACATACTCCGCTTGCGCCGAGCCGGTCATCCTGGCCACGTAGCTCGCGTTGGCGACGATGAACGAATCCTTGGGAGCGGTCGGGAATTCTCTCGCAACACCCACGAACTTGAATGGCACTACGTGATACTGGCGGTCGGTGGCGCTCATCAGCCGGAGATTGAGCGTGTCGCCCTCCTGCAGCTGGAAGTCCTGGACGGTTTCCTCCGATACCAGAGCCGCCTCGGGCGTCCGAGCCAGCCGGTCGAGCGTCGTTCGTTTAGAGCCGCCGAAATAGGCATCCGACAGACTGGTTGCGTTTTCGATCCGCGCTGCATCGATCCCGTAGAGATCCTGCAGATCGACGCCGACATAGGCGAACCGGTGCTGCATCGGTTCTGCTGCGGCTGTCTCCGGGAGCGTCCTGAGCACTTGCAGGAATGCCCCGGCGGGATGATCGGAGGTTCCGAAGACAGTGGCGTCCGAACCGTTGGTCAGTTCCGCATCGATGCGGGTCTGGGCGCTATACGTCGCGTTGAAGATCGCAGTGGACGTGGCAAACGAAACTGCCAAGGCGGCCATCGCGATGGCGAAGGTGAGGCGCCGGGACTGAAGCGAAAGGGATGCGGCAACAATCGGTGCCAGGCCGCCTGCAACAGGCCTGATGAAGCCCGTCAGCAGCTTACCTTTGCCTGCAATTGCAAGCTCCGCCAGGCGAAGCGTCAGCAAAGTCATGCCGACAAGGAACAATGCAGGAGCAATAAAAGCCTTATAGTCGACCGAGGTGCCGGCTACCCCCTCTGGCGCGAGGACGACCTGGTAGCCGGTTTGAGCTGTCTGCCAGAAGAACAGCACGGCTGCGGCGAGCGAAAGCCAATCGAGACCGTACCTCCGCCATGCAAATCGCCCGTGCCGGGTCACGGCGCGCTTTGCCGCGGAGACGGTGGTCCGCCGTCCTTCCCTCCAGGCGGGAATGACGACCGAGGAGATGCCGAGCAGGAGCCCGGCGACTGCCACCACAATGCCGGTTCTTCCGATTGCCCGAGAATCCGGTGCAATGCCCATGAACCAAAACGCGGCGGAGCTGCCGAGTGCCGTCCCTAAAACAGCGACAACGGCCGCTTCCAGGCAGTAAAGCGTCAAGATCCGTCGTTGGGATGCGCCCCTGACACGAAGCAAGGCCTGTTCCTTGCGACGGCTTTCGGAACCCGCCCAGGTCACGGCAAAGGTCAATACGACTGCCAGCGCCATTCCAGGCAAGCCGAGGAATAGAAACAGGAGAGAGGCATAGAGGGAATCCTCACGAACTGCGTCCAGGCGCGCGCCAAGGTTGTCCGCAACGAGTGCCTGGCCGGCGAGCCGAGCCTCCAGATTGTGACGGGCTCCCGATACAAAGTTCGAGGCGGAGGTAGGGTTTGTGGGAAGTCCCGATCGCGGGAGCCGAACGTGCAGCTGCAATCGGGTCGCTGGGGCCGGAAGGCTTTGGGCCGGGCCGAACAAAGAAAGCCAGCCGGCTGCGGGGACGATGATGACGTTGTCGGGCGGCGCCTGGGGGGCGGCCTGGGCCGGCAAGCCGACGGCCTGGAAGAGTGAATCGGCATCTGGAAGGTCAACCACCCCTGCGACAGTTACCTGCGTTGCGGGAAGGCCCCGGCGCTTGATGGTGACACGATCCCCTGGTCGCACATGGAGATTTGCAGCCGTTTGCTGAGCGACCAGAACGCCATCGATCCTTCCAAGGAGGGGTCGGACTTCCTTGGGAAAGGTGGTTCTGTAGGCGGGGTCGAATGCGACGACTTGACCGGGCCCCGTTGTCTGGATCGTTCCGCCCGTCGCAGCTTCAAACGCATCGGTGTCGGCATAGTGGACGTCATGAACATCGGCCCCATGAATTGCCTGCTTGATGGAACGGCCGACGGCCTTTGCGTCGGCGCCCGGCATCAATTGGACTTGCCAGTCGATCGGCACTGCCGCAACGGCCCGCTCGGTCATCGACCGACCCGCACCCACCAGGAAGAGACAAATAGCCGACATAAGCCCGACGGACAGTGCGACCCCGAGAACTGCACCGGCTACGCGCAGGAATCGCCGCCGCAACACTCCGCCGATCCAAAGGAGGAGCATCAGACCTGGCCGCTTTCCGTATCTGAAAAAAGCCGACCATGAACCATGATCCATCGACGATGGAATCGATCCGCAATCGTACGATCGTGTGTTGCCGCGATCAGAGCCGCACCTGCCAGGTCGACCTGATGGAGCACCTCGTCGAAAAACGATCGGGCAGTTCGGCTGTCGAGCTGACCCGTCGGTTCGTCGGCGAGGATGAGTTTAGGGCCGGTGGCGAACGCTCTTGCCATGGCGACGCGCTGAGCTTGCCCGCCGGAAAGCTCTTCAGGCAGCTTGTCGGCCAGACACGACAGCTGAAACGCATTCAGCAGCGTTGCGGCCCGATGGGCAGAGAGTTCGTGCTCGCCGGCGAGAACCAGCGGCAGTGCGACGTTCTGGGCGACGGTGAGGGCGGGGAACAAGCTTGGCCCTTGAAAAACGAAGCCGATGTGCCGCGGACGGAGTTCGTCGACCTTGCCAAGCATCGGCCAAGCGAGCGAACCGACGGTCGGCCTGTCAAGACCGCCGAGGAGATGCAGCAACGTGCTCTTGCCGCTTCCGGACGGCCCGACCAACGCAATATGCTCTCCGGGAAGGATCGCGATGTTGATGTCGCGAACTGCTTCGACAGAGCCCGGCCCCAGGCCGAACTTGCGACCGAGTTCCTTGGCGATGACCAGTGCTTCAGCCATTCACGATGCGTCCGTCCTGCAACCGGACCAGCCGATCGGCTTTTCGGGCTAAAGGCTCGCTGTGCGTTGCCAAAAGCGTCGTCGCGCCCTTGCTGCGGCGCGCCTCGAAATGCTCGATGAGCCGGCGCTCGGTCTCGACGTCGACTTCGGCTGTGGGTTCGTCGGCGATGAGCAGCGGCGGATCTGCCGTCAAAGCGACGGCAAGGCTCGCCCGCGCGGTCTCGCCCCCTGAAAGCTCTCTCGGAAGGGCGTTTGCCCGGTGCGCCAGTCCGACACTTGCCAGAAGGAACCTGACGCGCCTCACATCCGACAGCCCGCTCAACTGCATTTGGAAGTGCAGGTTCTCTTCGGTCGTAAGGTGCTGAAACAGATTGCCGGATTGCAACATGATGCCCAGCTTGCGGGCTCGGAGGCGTGCTCGAACAGCCTCCGATCGCCTCGTCATGCGTTCGCCCGCAATTTCGACGCATCCGCCATCCGGCTCGTCCAGACCCGCAATGCAGGCAAGCAGTGTCGATTTTCCGCTGCCGGAGGGGCCGACGATGGCGACCATCTCTCCCGAAAAAACTTCCAAACTGACACCCCTCAGGGCAACGGTCTCATCGTCCCCCATATGGAAGAACCTGTAGAGCTCGTTCACCGCGAGTGCGTTCATCTCAATTCCATCGAAAAGACTGCGACATCAGTTGCCACTGGTCGACATTGTCTGCGCCCTTCGGCGCATAAAGTTCGAGGGTGACGAGTTTGCCATCTTTGAAATAGAGAAAGCGCTCGTTCTCAAGTCGCACCTGCTTTCCGGTGACATCGTTCGGAACGGAATTCGAGGTGTAGACGACGCGTATTACGGACCCGGCCGGCAGCTTCACCGCTCTGACGGTCGTGATCTTCACCGCGTGTTCTTCCTCCTGAAGTCGCCGCGTATAGGCGGCCCTGACGCCCTCCACCGTCGGCGCCTCCCCCGCGGAAGCGACGGAAACAACCACGCCGTCGAGCTTGTCGATAAAACTGGCACCGTCGGGCCGGTCGCTCCTGGCCCAGCCTTCCGGCACCTTCAGAGAGAAGCCCTGCGGCGACGAATAACCGATGAAGACCTGAGTGTCGGGGATGTCTCCCGGCGGGTTCTTCTCGGCTGGAGCGGGCTGTTCGGCGGCTACCGCAACCCCGGGCCACAAAATCCGGCCAGGAGCAGCCGCGAGTGCAAGGCACGTCAAGAGCATGCCCAAGGGCCGCCGGGACATGGAGAGGCGAGCGTTCATATCATGGTTCCGAGATCACGTTGTCATCGTGCACGCAGCTTGCGCGACAAACCTAACCGCAACCTTTCCGCAGCTTTACATCGATGTAATGATGAGGGCTTTGCCGCTCCTAGCGGCGGGCCGGGCTGAGAACGACGCCACGTCATTCCCTATTCACAAGTTGACGAACACCCGATTGCAATTCTTACGAATCCGTATGCTGCCGGCAATGTTGTCAGCACCTTCACAGGTTAAGAAGAGCCGATTTGACGGCGGACGCGATGGCGATCACCCGAGCCCCATCGCCCGAGAGAGTTGAAATGACCAAAATTGCAGCCGGGAAGCAAGAGATCCTTGGTGCAGTCGAGTTCTCGATCGAGCCCTACGAGACCGGTCCTGGCGTGTGGAACTCCTCAGGCTGCGATCGGGTAATCTACATACTTGAAGGGACGGCATGTGTTCGCATTGAGGAGACATGGACCGAAATAAGTTCAGGCAGTTTCGTGCTGGTTCCGGTTGGGCTGGAAAGCGAAGTCTGTAATTCGTCGTCCAGCGCATCGAGAATACTCTCTTGTGAACTGCCGAACACACTTTCGATTTCGATCTCGGAGATTCTCGAACTGATCTCTCGCCCCGTGGCGTCTCCAAACTGAACGCTCGTAGAGCCGGTGATGCCGACCGCAACAACGCGGTCAACTTTCTTTGGCGGTACCCGTTGCCGTATCTTCCCCCCGCCCCTTACAGCAGAACTCCGTACGCTGGAAGCGCGCTTACGGTCGGCCGCCGGACCTTACAAAACCGTATGGTTCGGGACAGGCGGGCGCGAGATTGGAATATTATCGGGAAAGGGCGGTCGATCTTCGCCGCACTCGAAAACCCATTGCAAGGATCTTAACATGACCAAGCTTATTCTGGCCGCGGGCCTCATCGTCGTTGCGCTCGGCGCGATCAACACCGCTCAGGCGGCGTCCATCCCATGCGAGGAAATGCTCAAGCAGCTTCGGTCGGCACAGTCGACGACGAAGCCGAGCGACGCAGACCAGGCGAAGATCAATGAGCTCATGAACAAGGGAATCGAGCGCTGCAATGCGGACGACGACAAGCGCGCCGACGATTTCTTCGCCCAGGCAATGGCGATCATGGGCAAGTAGCCCGCTCAAATCGACAGGACCACGATCATGACGCAGCCCGCCACAATCGACGCCGGAACGGCTTACAATAGGGTACCGAAAGTTACGGCCTACTTCTGGCTCATCAAACTGATGGCCGTTACCATGGGTGAAACCGCGGCCGACTACCTTGCGGTCAACATGGGGCTCGGCTTGACGAGGACATCGCTCATCATGAGCGCCGTGTTGGTCGTCGCTCTCGTGCTTCAGTTCGCTCAGAAGCGCTATGTGCCCTGGGCCTATTGGTGCGCCGTCGTGCTTATCAGCGTCGTCGGGACGCTGGTGACCGACAATCTTGTCGACAATTTCGGCGTCAGGCTCGAAACGACGACGATCTTTTTCAGCGTCGCCCTGGCCGCTACTTTCGCGGTTTGGTATGCGAGCGAGCGCACCCTTTCGATCCACACGATCCTCACGACCAAGCGCGAAGCGTTTTATTGGCTGGCTATCCTGTTCACCTTTGCGCTCGGCACGGCTGCCGGCGACTTGGTGGCCGAAAGGTTCGAAATCGGATATCTCGCCACGGGGCTGCTTTTCGGGGCCGTCATCGCAATGATTGCAATCGGCTTCTATGTATTCCGGCTGAACGCGATCCTGTGCTTCTGGCTTGCTTACATCTTCACCCGCCCGCTCGGCGCCTCGTTTGGTGACCTCTTGTCACAACCTGCCGAGTACGGCGGGCTCGGTCTTGGCACGACGATGACGAGCTTGATCTTCCTGACCGCGATTGCTGCGATCGTGATCTATATGACGACAAAGGCAATCGACCAGGAAGAGGCTGTTCCCATGGTCGTCGGCAATCGCTGATCGGACACCCGGATTTGGTGGGCGGCGCCTTGGTGGCGCCGCCATTCCATTGTCTGGTTCACAGCGGCCGGGAGATTTTGCGGCCGGCGTTGAAGTCATGCTGGGACCCGGTGATAGGAATAGACGTTGCGCATACTCATCCTCGAAGACGACCAACGAACCTCGGACTATCTTGTCAAGGGTTTGACTGAGGCCGGCCATGTCTGCGACAGCGTCGAGGATGGTCGCGACGCCCTTTTTGCTGCCACCCGCGAATCCTACGACCTCATCATCGCGGACCGCATGACGCCCGGCATCGACGGCCTCTCTATGGTCAAGGCAGCGCGTGCAGCGGGGGTCAAAACGCCGGTTCTATTCTTGACTTCCATCGGCGGCGTCGATGATCGCGTCGACGGCCTGGAAGCCGGCGGTGACGATTACCTCATCAAGCCGTTCGCGTTTTCGGAACTGCTGGCCCGCGTTCATGCTCTCGGTCGCAGGCCCCATGTCGTGGAACAGACAACCACCCTCAAGGTTGCCGACCTTGAAATGGACTTGGTCAAACGACGGGTGACTCGCGACGGCCAGGCGATCGACCTGCAGCCACGCGAATTTGCCCTGCTTGAAGTGTTGATGCGGGGGGAAGGGCGCGTCATCACGCGCACGATGCTGCTCGAGCGGGTCTGGGATTTTCATTTCGATCCCAAAACGAGCGTTGTCGAGACGCACATCAGCCGCTTGCGTTCCAAGATCGACAAACCCTTCAAAGTCCAGCTTCTTCATACCGTACGAAGCACCGGCTACAGCCTTCATGCGCCGCGCTAGGCTTTTGCGGAGCACGCCGTTTCGGCTTGCCCTAACATTCGCGCTGCTGTTTGTGGTGGCGTTCATTCTGGCCGGCCTGATCGTCTATCAGCTGCTGCGAGTCGATCTATCCGACCATCTCGACGAGACCGTGAAGGGCACCTATTCGGTTGTCGCCGCGACCTATGCCGACGGCGACCTTGAGGATCTCGTGGCAGCTGTCAACAGCCATGCGGCCCTCAGCGACAGCAATGAGCAGCTGTTTTCCCTCGTGGATTCATCCGGCCGGCGGATTGCCGGAGACTTCACCGCGCCGGCTCGGGCAATGGGGTTTTCCTCCCTCGGCAGCGAGGAATTGCAAATCCCTGCGAAAGGAACGTACCGGACGCTCTCGGGCACGGTCGGCGACAACGTTCTGACCGTCGCGCACAGCTATTCGGAAACCGAGGAGTTGGAGCAGATTATTATCATCAGCTTCGGTTGGGGCACCCTGATCATCTTCGGCCTTGCCGTTGTCGGTGGCGTGCTGCTTGCGTCCAGCGTCCAGCGGCGCCTGGATTCCATCGGCTCGACCATGGTCGACGTGTCCCACGGCAACCTTGATGCCCGAATCCCGCTGATCGGCCGCGGTGACGATATCGATGAGGTGTCAGGTCAGGTCAACTCCGCCCTTGATCGTCTCTCGGCCCTCGTCGGCGGGATGAAGCAGGTCAGCGCCAACATTGCTCACGACCTCAAGACCCCGCTCAATCGCCTTCAGATCATTCTGGAGGGCGCAGGTGAAAAGCTGGCGGCCGGCGAGGCGCTGGGCACAGAGCTCGACGAGGCACGGGATGAGTGCTTGCGCATCAATGGCACCTTTGAGGCCCTGCTGCGCATTGCTCAGATTGAGGCCGGCGCTCGCAAGGCTCGTTTCGCCACGGTCGTGCTGCAGGACGTAGTTGACGATATCGGCGAAGCCTACATCGATGTTGCGGCAGACGCCGGCATGACGCTTACAATCGATATCGACACGAATGCAACAACGACAATCGAAGGCGACCGCCAGCTCTTACTGCAGATGCTTTCAAATCTGGTCGAGAACGCAATTCGCCATTGCCCCATGGGGTCTCGCATCTTGTTGGCTCTGGTGGCAACGCAAAATGACATTACCGTCAGTGTGGCCGACAATGGTCCGGGTATCCCTGCTGAGGAGCGCACCAAAGTCCTTCAACGTCTATACCGCCTTGAACAAAGCCGCACGACCGAGGGGTCTGGACTCGGATTGGCCATGGTCAAGGCGATCGTTGACCTTCATCACGCTGACCTTGAACTCGGCAGCAACGCCCCTGGATTGGTCGTGTCGGTCAGTTTTAGGCGCTCTGGCCCTCGGCCTTGATTGTTCAGCCTCCCCGAATATGCTCGCAGTCAATCGTATGGGAGGCTTGCGGTGCTCTCACCACTCCGTGCTGTTCTCGTTTTATCCTTCCTTCTTACTCTTACCAATCTGACGAGTGCGGCCGACAGGGCGATCATTGTCTTGGATGCGTCAAATTCGATGTGGGGCCGCATCGACGGGCAGCCGAAGCTGGAGATCGCTCGGGACGTGTTGGAGACCGTCCTACACGCCGTGCCGGCGGCTACGGAACTCGGCTTTATGGCATATGGACACCGGCGCAAGGGGAGTTGCGACGACATCGAGCTTATCGTTCCTCCGGCCGCCGGCACCGGCGGCCTCATCACGGCTGCCGCGAATACGCTAAGTTTCAAGGCAGGACCCCTCTCACTGCGGCCGTCAAACAGGCAGCCGAGGCCCTGCGCTACACGGAGGACGAGGGGACCGTCATCCTGATTACCGACGGGCTGGAGACCTGCAACGCTGATCCCTGCGCGGCCGCCAAGGCGCTCGAAGCAGCAGGCGTCAACTTCACAGTGCATGTGGTCGGCTTCGGGTTGACGAAGGAGGAGGGACGCAAGGTGGCCTGCCTGGCCGAGAACACCGGCGGGCGCTACATCCAAGCCGCCAATGCACGCGAGCTGACAGACGCGCTTGCTTCGACGGTGGCTGCCGAACCCCCACCCGCGCCGCCGCCTCCGCCCGAACCGGCGGCGAAACCCGCATTCAATTTCGCGCCCGACGCGGCGCTCACCGAAACCGGGCCGTCACTCGACCGGGATGCCGGCAACGCCTGGGAGATCTATAGGAGCAAACCGGGGGGCGGCCGCGGCGAGTGGGTCGGCACCGAGTATGGCAACGACTATAAGACAACGCTGCAGCCTGGGGCCTACCAGGTCGTTGCTCGGCTTGGCGAAGCATCCGTCGAACACCAGGTGAGTATCGAGGCCGGCAGCGTTGCCAAGCCGCGTTTCGTTCTCAATGCCGGAACCCTGATCGTCACGCCGCTTGCCAGCGAAGGCGATGAACCGGACCGATCCGCTACCGTCGAAATCGAGCATCCGGGAGGCGCGCGTGCGACAACCTACGGCCTTACCCGCATCGTCCTGCCTGCCGGAGAACAGAAGCTGACCGTGAAGATCGGCAGCGGCGCCGTGACGGAGACCGTGGCGGTGGGCGCCGGCGAAACGGTCGCGAGGAAAGTCGTGGTCGGCGTCGGCCACGTGGTTCTCAACGCCTTCTATGTGCCTGGGATGAAGGTCGAGGAGAGCGGGCTCGACGTCAAGATTTTCAAGGCTGCCAAGCGCATTGACGGCACACGCGAACAGATTGCCTATGGATTCGGAGCCGACAGTCGTCACGATGTTCCACCAGGCGAATATGTTCTGGTCGCGCGGATGGACCAGGCTGAGGCTGAGCAGCCGTTTACGATCAAATCGGGCGAACAGAATGCGGCAGATGCGGTGCTGCAAGCCGGTGTGCTTGCAGTCAGCGCGCCTGCAGCCAAGCGTATCGTTGTCTACGGCGCTGCCAAGGACATCCAAGGCAAGCGCAAGGAGTTCGGCTCTGCCTACGATGCCAAGCATCAGACGACACTGCCTGCCGGAGACTATGCGGTGGTCGCCGAAGGGGCCGATGGGATAAGCAAAGAAAGGTCGGTCAGCGTCAGGGCGGGTGAGCGAACGGAACTGACCATCGAATAGAGGACCGAACCATGCCCACCTCGGGGCAGATCAAACAGCTGCTCTGTCGTGTGCTGGAGTTGGTCACCACTTTATCGCGTCACTCAGCGACCCCGGCCCCACTTGCCCCCGCCATTTTCGCTGCTTTTGGTGCCTGAACGGTTCGCCTATCTCGACTCGGCCACGGCGACCTGGCCGCTGCGGCTGACGGTGCAGTCGATACGCGCCTGGCGCGTCTCGATCCCGTACTTGCGCCGATAATCGACTTTTACCTTGAGCCGCGCGTTGCGCTGGCCCATCCAGCCGCGCTGGACCGGCCGAAGCAATCCGGTCGAGACGCCGATCGGATTGAACTGCTGTGCCCACTCGGAGATCGCACCGTTGCAAGCGGCTACGGTGGAGTCGACGGCATCCGGCGAGAGATCAAAAATCCCCGCCCTCGACTGATCGTAAGCAGGGTTCGCCCGCCCTTGGGAAGGTGCCCCCTTCTCTCCGAACGGATGCTGATAATCGCCCGCGACAGCCGCGCAGGGAGCCGAGAGTGCCAGAAAGAAGAGGGATATCGCCCTGAATGTGCGCATGGTGTTTTGCCCTTTGCCCGTTGTTTTTCTGAGAAGCCACGAATTCGGAAAGGCCGGAGTTTCAAACCGAATGCAATTCGAGGAAAAGTGGACGCGACTTCCCGTCCGGACCTGCGGAAAAACAAAGACTTAAAGGGAGCGCCAAGGAAACGGTGAGCCGCTTTAGGCGTGCAAGGCGAGATGAAGTTCGGGTGTGAGACGGCGAGTGAGCCGCCGGGCGCCTGCACCGACCGCCATGGGGTTGCGGCCGAACGGTGCGCATCGCGCGGAGCACGACGTCTTCGTCACGATACCGCCGTCGGAGACTACGGCTTGTTGAGCCCCCTCATCAGCGCCTCTCCGACGACCATGGGAAATCGACGTAGCGGGTACGGGTATCGTAGCAGATGTTGCCGTACATCTTCAGGTAAGAGTCCCGTCGTGCTTTGTCAGCGTAGACCGAGGCCGGATCGGCCAGGTCGGCCTCATAGCTCGCCAGGTTCTCTGCAGTGAGGGCGCGCGGCAGAATGTCCATCGCTTGCGGTACGCTCTTGCCTTCCAGCCAATCCGCGGCGAGCTGACCAAGCGCGTAGGCAAAGACCGGCGAGTTGAGGCTGATGCTCGCCTTATACGCGCTTCCTGCCTTCTTCAATTCGGCAATGGCGTCGGGCTCGCCGTCTATGCCTCCAAGAAACTGGTCCGCTCGCTCTTTGCCCGCCTGACGCAGCGCATCGAGTGCGCCGAGCACTACGGTGTCGGCTCCGAGAACGACGTCAACGTCCGGATTCGCCAGCAAGATGGTATCCATCGTCTTTTGCCCGCCCTCTCGGTTGACGGTCACCGGAGAGATGTCGGCCACGATTGTCACCTCGGGCATGTCTTTGAGCGAATCGCGGATCGCCGCGAAGCGCGGAGCCAGGAACTGAAGGCTGTCGTGGGTGAGAATCACGACATTGGCCTTCCCGCCCAGCTTGTCCTTGATGTAGGCTGCGGCAGCGTCTCCCAGCGTCTTTCCCGTAAGATACTGCGGCGCGTTGAGGATCGTCGTAGCCGGCGGCGGAACGATGGTTCCCACGTACTCTCCGGCAGCTATGAGGCTGCGCAGAGACGGAGCGACGGAGCCGGGGTCGATAGGCGCCACCACGACGGCGCCGACCTTCTTGCTCCGCAATTCTTCGATCTGCTCGATCATCTTGGCGCCATCGTTGTTGGCAAGAGCAACACGGTATTGAAGTCCCCGATCGGCGGCTGCCATCTTCAGGCCTCGGCTGACACCCTGCATAAACTCCCGCTCGTTGTCTTGGGCGAAGGCGAGCACCTTTTCCAGCCCCGGCGGTGCTGCGCACGGCGGAGCTGCAGGATCGAATGCCGGCAGGATCACGGGCTCCGTCAGTCCGTTCGGAGCTGTCTGGGCAAAGACCGAGGCGCAGGCGGCCATGCCGACAGAAACGGCGAGGCATAGGCTCTTCGAGGCGGACATGCAGATGACCTCACTGCTCGAGCGGTTGCAGCTCGATCTTAGGATGATCGGGGAAGGTGAGAACAAACGAAGTGCCGGCGCCGAGCTGGGACGTTACCGCAATCTGCCCGTCCAAATTGCGAACCAGCCGCTGGACGAAGGCGAGGCCTATTCCTTCACCTGGCTGGTCCTGCGATCCCGAGCGGGTGAATATGTCGAAGACTGCGGGCAGGTCTCGCTCTGCGATGCCGCGTCCATTGTCGATGATCTCGATCCGATACCGGCGCTCGCCGGAGGGATGCGCGCTGATTCCTATCTTGAGCGGCCGCTCGCGCGACCGGTACTTCACCGCATTGTCAAGCAGGTTGCCGATGATCTGCTCGAGCGAGAGCCGGTCGGTGATGATATGCGAGACGTCGATGTCGAATGTGACCGTGCCGTCAGCCTCTGAGATCTGGTGACGGACGGTGTCCACGCTCGCACGGATCAGCTGCTCCAGGTCGAGTTGTTGAAGATCCAGTGAGCGACGCCCTTCGCGCGACAGCCGCAGGATCGCGTTGATCAGCCCATCCATCTTTCGGGTCGATGAGCGAATGAAGCCGATCGCTTCCGGCATGTCCTCTGCGGCGACGGTCGCGAGCTTCTGACGCAGGGGGGTCGAGATCCCACCTTCCGGGGCGGTACCGATCAGATCCTGCAGTTCCCGTGCGCTTTGGTCCAGTTCG
This sequence comes from uncultured Alphaproteobacteria bacterium, assembly GCA_963791325.1. Classification (GTDB taxonomy): domain Bacteria; phylum Pseudomonadota; class Alphaproteobacteria; order Rhizobiales; family Rhizobiaceae; genus JBEVJK01. The sequence goes on from CAWBRU010000006.1 coordinate 76,282, forward strand.
CCGGCGAAGCCCATGATGTTGACCAGCGGAGCCCGAAGGTCGTGGGTGACAATATGCGCAAAGCGTTGGATCTCGTCATTGGCGCGCGCCAGATCGGATGTACGCCGCTTCACGCGATCTTCGAGCTGCGCATTGATCTCAGCCACCTCGTCGCGGGCATTCGCGAGTTCCCTGGTGTATCGGCGGGCGGCGACAACAGCGAGGCTGACCACGGCAACGATGACTATACCGCCCAGGATCGAGGCAGATCTAAGCCAAGCCGCGCTTCGACGCTCTTCGGCCGCCGCAGCTGTCAGTCGCTCGTCCGCGGCCCGGATGATCCCTGCAAAGAAGACATTCGCCTCGTCCATCAGCGCCTTGCCGAGATTTTTGTTGAACGTGGCCAACGCCTGGTCGTCGCGGCGCGCCTTCTTGAGAGCGATCGACTCGTCCATTTCGGCGAACTTGTCTCGGACGACGTCGTTCAAATGCGAGGCAGCCGGCGCGTTGTATGACTTCAACTCGTCGATCACGCCGGTCAATCGGCGTTGAGCCAAGGTCTTGGCTGTATCGTAGGGCGCCAGGTAGATCTCGTTCCCCGAGACGAGGTAGCCGCGCTGGCTGGACTCGGCAGCCTGGATCGCGTTGCGAAGCTCGACCGCGGCTGAACGAGCGTCGCGCGCTGCAACCACGCGCGTGAAATAGACCTGTGCCTGTTCGCTCAGCCAGAACGTCATGGCAACGATGCTCAACAGGGCGGCAAGCGCGACGATCAGCGAGACCGTGGTCGTCGGAACGATGGAGCGGTTGGTGGCCATCTTTTGACTTCTAGGGCACATGGTCAGGCTTGGCCAATGCTCCTGCGCGTCGGGTGCCCCGAGCTAGCTGGCAAGAATGAACCAGAGCCTTCGAGAAACGCCGAGCCGGAAACGGACTTTCAGAGACCTCGCAATGGCACAAACTGACCCAAGACAGCTGACAACCAAGACTTGGAAGGGTCTATGTCTTTCAAAAAGCTCCGGCGACCGGGGTGCTGATCACCGCGGCGCAGTCGCCGACCTTGATCAGGCCCGGGAAGTGCCGGGCCGTCAGCATGCCCGATATCTTGGCCCGGATCTCATGGGGTGGCCGGCCCGTGCGCTCGATCGGATGGATTCGCGCTACCGCCTGGCCTTCGCCAACCGCTTCGCCGAGATCGACCATGGTCTCGATCATGCCCTCATCTTCGGCGAAGGCGAAGCAGTCGCCCGACGGCATATCCAACCACTGGGTTGAAGTCTTCTCGACCGCACCACGAACAATGCCTGCGTGACGAAGCAGATTGACAATGCCGCGCCGAGCAATGCGCACGGTTGCGGCGCGAGAGGTCCCGCCGCCGCCGAGTTCGGTGGTGACGAAGATCTTGCCCATCTCCTCGGCCGCGGTGTCGATACATGCCGACCGCGTCGATCTCGATCATACGCATCGAGAACGGCGCCGAAAAAGCCTCGACCGCGGCGAAAGCCTTCTGCTTCCTGCGCCTTGTCCGGCAGCGCGTGCGCCGCGCAGAAAGGCACGAAGTCCAGCGTCTTGCCGCCGGAGTGGAAGTCGAGCGACGATGTCGGCGCGCGGCAGCAGTTCACGCTGGAAATAGTCGGCGATCTTTTCCGTCACCGTGCCGTCCGGCCTGCCTGGAAAGCTGCGGTTCATATTGCCCTGATCGATCGGCGACGTGCGCGTGCCCGCGCGGAAGGCCGGGTAGTTCATCGCCGGCACGATGATGACAGTGCCCGCGACATTGCTCGGATCGAGCGAACGCAGCGAGTTCGTAAAGCGCCAACGGGCCCTCATACTCGTCGCCGTGATTGCCGCCCGTCAGCAGTGCCGTCGATCCCTTGCCGTTGCGGATGACGCAAACCGGGATCATCACCGAACCCCAGGCGGAGTCGTCGCGGCTGTAGGGCAGGCGGAGGAAGCCGTGCTGGACGCCGTCGCGCTCGAAGTCGACGGTCGGCGCGATCGGCGACGGGCGCAGAACCGACATGGGCCTCAGTCCTTCACGAACAGCTTGCGCGGCACATTCGCCAGGCATTCGACGCCGGTTTCGGTCACCAGGATCGATTCGGTGATCTCCAGCCCCATTGTCCTCGAGCCAGAGACCGGTCATGAAATGGAAGGTCATGCCGGGCTTGAGCTCCGTCCGGTCGCCGGGACGCAGGCTCATGGTCCGCTCGCCCCAGTCCGGCGGATAGCGAGAGACCGATCGGATACCCGGTGCGGTTGTCCTTGACGATGCCGTGCTTTTTCAGCACGGCGAAGAAGGCATTGGCGATGTCCTCGCAGGCATTCCCCGGCTTTGCGGCGGCAAGTCCGGCCTCCATGCCTTCCAGGGTCGCCTTCTCGGCATCGAGGAAGGCCTGTGTCGGCTTGCCGAGGAAAACGGTGCGCGACAGCGGGCAGTGGTAGCGATTGTAGCAGCCGGCGATCTCGAAGAAGGTGCCCTCGCCCGCCTTCATCGGCTTGTCGTCCCAGGTAAGATGCGGCGCCGAGGCATCCGCGCCTGACGGCAGCAGCGGCACGATCGCCGGATAGTCGCCGCCGATTCCGTCAACGCCGCGGGTGCCGGCATCGTAGATCTCTGCGACCAGGTCGCATTTGCGCATGCCGACTTCGACCTTGTCGATGATGCGCTGATGCATGGCTTCGACGATGCGGGCCGCCTTGCGCATGTAGTCGATCTCGGTCGGGCTCTTTACGGCCCGCTGCCAGTTGACCAGTGCGGTGGCGTCGACGAAACGGGCAGTTGGGCAAGTGCTGCTGCAAGGAGGCGAAGGCGGCGGCAGAGAACCAGTAATTGTCCATCTCGACGCCGATGGTGAGCTTGTCCCAGCCGGCGGTCCGAGAGCACTGTCGACAGATAGTCCATCGGGTGGCGCTCGGTCGACTGAACATAGTGGTCGGGGTAGCCGACGATATTGTCGTGCGCGAGGTATGCGGTGCGCTTGGCGCCGTTGGCATCCTGGCCGCGGCCGTACCAGACCGGCTCGCCTGCAGGAGGCACGATGACCGCCTGATGCACATAGAAGGACCAGCCGTCATAGCCGGTCAGCCAAGCCATGTTGGAGGGATCGCTGACGATCAGCAGATCGACCCCCTTGGCCTCCATGGCGCTCCGCGTCTTGGCGAGGCGATCGGCATATTCGCTCCGCGAGAATTTCAGGTTTGGCTGCATGTTTGGTCCTCGTCTGTCGGGCCTTGCGGCCGGGCATCAGCTTTCGAAAACTGCTCCCGCGCCGGCAGCCCTCGCCCGGTCGCGGGCAAGCGCGGCGATCGCGGTGTCCTGCACGCCGGTGCCGGTCAGGTCGGCGATGGTGATATCGCGGGCCGAGCGCCGGCCCGGCTTGGCCTCGGCGATGATCTGGCCGAGCTCGGTGACTTCGCCTTCGGCCGCCATCACGCCGGCCTCGATGGCGTGGTGAAGTTCGCCGAGCCGCCGCGTCTGCGTGGCGCTGTCGGCGACGTAAAGGTCGGCTAGGCGCAGGATCGCCGGCGCGATCTCGTTCTTGTGCTCCGCATCCGAGCCCATGGCGGTTATGTGCTGGCCGGCAGAGACGAACCCGGCATCGATCAGCGGTTCGGCCGAAGGCGTGGTGGTGACGATGATGTCGGCTTTGGCCGCTGCCTTCGCTCTGTCCGGCTCGGCGCGCACCCGGATGCCAAGTTTCTCACGCAGGCGCCCGGCGGTCGCGTCGGCCTTCGCTGCATCGCGTGCCCAGATGCGTGCTTCCTCGATCGGGCGCACGAGCAGCAGCGCTTCGAGTTGCAGCCCGGCCTGCACGCCGGCGCCGAAGATCGCCGCGATGGCACTGTCTTGTCGCGACAGATGCTTGGCCGCGACCGCACCGGCAGCGGCGGTGCGGATATCGGTGAGATAGCCATTGTCGAGCAGCAGCGCCTCGATCAGTCCGGTCTTTGCCGAGAGCAGCACCATCATGCCGTTGACGCTCGGCAGGCCGAGCTTGGGGTTGTCGAAGAAGCCGGGGCTGATCTTGATGGCGAAGCCATCGATGCCGGGCACGTAGGCGGTCTTCACGTCGACCTCGCCGCGATGCTCCGGGATGTCGAGCCTGAGAATCGGCGGCATCGCCACGGGAAGCGTGGCCAAGGCGCGGAAGGCGTTTTCGATGCAGGAAACAGCATCGAGATCGAGCGTCACGAGGGTGCGCAACTCCGCGGCGGTGAGGATGGTCATCCGGCTCATGGCACGCGCTCCGGATCTGCCTCTGCATCGCCGCTGACGACACGTCGATGCAGACCCATGTCGATGTTGCCACCGGTGAGGACGACAACGGTCGGTCCCTTGGGGCTGACCTTGCCGGCACTCCTGGCTGGGAAGAAGCGACCGATGTTGCAGGCGCCGACCGGGGCCGGCAAGACGCTGCTCGCCGCGGCGATCGTCGACAGCGCGCTCGAGAAGGGGCAAGCGGGTGCTGTTCACCGTGCCGCTGCTCAGCCTGGTCGACCAGACCGTCGAGGCCTTCGCAGACAGGGCATCCGCGCGGTCGGGGTAATGCAGGGCTACCATCCGCAGACCGACGGCACCCAGCCGGTGCAGATCGCCAGCCTGCAGACACTGCGGCGCCGCAGGATCCCTGGAGCCGACCTGGTCATCATCGACGAGGCGCACCGTTGGTTCACCTTCATGGAGGCCTGGCTGGCGTCGTCGGAGTGGCAGCGGGTGCCTTTCATCGGACTGTCGGCGACGCCGTGGGGAAGAGGGCTTGGCAAGCACTTCGACGACCTGATCGTGGCAGCCACGACAGCGGAGCTGATCGACAACGGCTTTCTGGCGCCATTCAGGGTCTTTGCGCCCTCGCATCCGGACCTCGCCGGGGTCAGGACCGTCGCCGGCGACTACCATGAAGGCCAGCTGTCCGAGGCGATGAGCAAGCCGATGCTGGTCGCCGACGTGGTCGGCACCTGGCTTCGGCTCGGCGACAACCGGCCGACGCTCTGCTTCGCCGTCGACCGGGCCCATGCGCGCCGGCTAGCCAGCGAGTTCGAGGCGGCCGGTGTCAGCTCTGCCTATGTCGACGCGATGACGCCGGGCACCCACAAGGCTGGCATTGCCGGAGGCGAGGAAAAGCCCAAGCCGCTGCCCAAGGCGTGCCGCTCGCGGGTGCGGCCAGTCACCCGCTCTCCTCTGGTTCAAGTCGACAGCTTGAGCGCCCTGGAGATCTCGTCGAGCGTGGCTTTTTCAGCATCGCTAACGCGCACGCCACCGAAACCGAGGAAGCCGCCTTCACCGGCCGCTTCGGCTACGCGTTGGGAGATTTGCGCAAGCCAGGCCTTGAATGCCGGCGCGTCTGTTGATGCTTTCGCATCGAGGATGCCGCCGGCGCGCCCGAGCGCGGCGAGTAACGCGACCTTCATTTCGGCCGCCTGCTTGCCGGCGACGGTCGTCTTGATGAAATCACGCGCGGCCGAACGACCTTCGGAGGTCTCAAAATCGGCGACGACCGCCTTCACCAGTGCGTTGGCATTGGGATCGGACTTGGCGGCAACCAGTGCGCTGCCGCTTGCGATGCCTTCTTTGGTCAAACCAATCAGGCCGCTTGGATCAGCGAGTGTGACGGCCATTGCGGCCATCATCACGCTGCCCAGCACCTGCTTCCATTCCTCTGGTGTGAAATCGGACTTGGCTGTCATGGATATCTCCCGTTGCAGCTATGGGCCTTCTTCACGGTACCTTGGGGCAGCGGCTACGAAGGCATGCGCGGCTCGCTCAATCCCTGCCACTGCGATGTCTCCTCCTCTGTCGGCAAGCGACCCTGAGGTGTCAACTTGTCAACGGCCGTCGGCAGGACACTCTTCAGACGAGAAAGCAGCTCGTCTCGAGACAGTCCGGTCTGTGCTACGAGCTGGTCGATGGTGTCGCTGCCAAGCGCATCCGCAAGTTTAGGCTCGTCGATCTCCTTGTTAGGGCCGGTCCGAACCCAGGAGTCTGCGACATCGGCTTGTCCGCCTCCGGTGAAGCTGTTCAACAGGTCGCCGAGCCCCCCGGACAATGCTTGACCGCCACCGCCAGCACCAAACAAGCCACCAAGCAGTCCACCCAGTCCCCCCGTCGCCGAGCCTGGGGTGCCGACCCCCGTATTCGCTCCCGTCGATGAACTGGCTGATCTTTGACTAGTCATTGTACCGATCAATTCCCCGAGTTTGTCCCGGTTCTGCCACCCGACCATGGCTAAAGTGGCTAACAACGCTGTCAGGTTGCGCGATTCCATTTTTTCCTCCCAATGATGAGAACGCCCACTGTCTTCGTTGACTTAGAAGCCCCGAACCTACCATCGACCGGCATTTTTGTTAACTGCCAGGCGATACGGTGCGGCTTTTCTCGATGCCATCCGCAACTTTTGGGGCAATGAAGTTGAGGCCAACGTGCGGCTCGTCAGACCGAGTGCCATACCGTGCTCATTTTACGGCGGCATTGCGCGGTTAAACACCGCCATGCGCCATTCCTCAAGGGTCATGGCCGAGCACTCTTGGCTGTATCAGCTTCCGCAGCCTCGACTTGGCTCGCCGCTCAGCTCTTGGTAGTCCGGCATGACCCAACAGCCGGGCAACCCTTGGGCCCGATTCCGTAAACAACGCTCCCTGACGATGGCCTCGTCCGGTACCTGCAACGTCAGCAGCGGAAAGCGGGAACCAATGGTCTTGGTGGAGACCTGCTTCGGCTAACTGATGGGCAAGCCCAGCGGCCATAGCCGTCTCGGGATCTGGAACCCACATTCGCAACCGCAGTGATTGGACGCGTTGCGCGTTTGGTCACCGGCGGGTTGCGTCGTGATTTGTTGAGTGGTCGCAAAGCACAGTCGACAGGCAGGTGGCCCTCGATCCGGACTTCGTTCTAACGGCATCAGTCAAGCCGACGCTCCTGCGCGTCCGTAAGGTCGTAGGGTGGCCCTCCGTCGCACCGGATGCCGGCGACGCCGGCCAGTGAATCAAGGTCACGGCGAGCGAACTTCAGGTTCGAAACGCTTGGTCGAACGATCTGCTGTCAAAGTATCCAGGATTTCATCCACTTTCTGCACTCGGCAATAGCCGCCGAAAGCCTTCAGCGCCGTCTCGTGGCGCTCGGCGGTGTAGGTGGCACAGGCGTCCTGTGCGCAAACCATGTAATAGCCACGATCGGCGCCGTCGCGCACGGCCATGTCGACACACTGGTCGGTCAGGATGCCGGCCACCACGACGTTCTCGATGCTGAGGTTGCGCAACACATAGTCGATGTTGGTGGAGTTGAAGACCCCGGACGAGGTCTTGGGCAGCACGATGTCGTCACCCGCAGGCGTCACCGTCGGGATCATCTTTGCTTCCTCTGAGCCGCGCGCGAAATGGATGTTGGAGAGCTTGTGGTCGAGCGAGCGGTCGCGGCCGTCCTTCGTCAGCGACTCGATCACGGTATAGATGATCTCGCAGCCGGCCTTCCGCCCCTCGTCTATCAACTTCTTCGCCGCCGGCAGGGTGCGGCCGTGCATGACCTGCCAGTATTCTGGATGCTCGATGCGCTGCTTCTCCGTCAACTCTCCACGCTGCATGTCGATGATCAGGATCGCCGTGACGGATGGATCGAGTTGCTTGTCGCGCTTGAGCTGGAACGGATCGAAGACCACTGTCATGATGCATTCCCCGTCGGACCGACCGCGCAGACTATCGGCTGTCGCGCGGATGTCCTCAATAGAGTTCGAGATATTCGTTGACTTCCCAGTCGCTGACGTGGGCGTGGAAGCGGGCGAGCTCGAAGCGCTTTACCGCCGTGAAGACCCTCACGAAATCCTCGCCCAAGCTGCCTGCGCATGGCTTGGTCACGGCCTCGAGCGCGTCGAGCGCGGCATCGAGCGTCTGCGGGAATTTTTCCAGCGCCGGGTTGTCCTCGCTGGTGGTATCGCGCGACTGGTCGCGCAGGCTGGCCTTGCCCTCGACGCCGAGCAGGCCGGCGGCGAGCACGGCGGACGCGAGCAGATAGGGATTGCAGGCCGCCGAGCCGCCGCGCATCTCGAGATGGGTGCGGTCGTCGCCGGTCGCCTTGACGCGCACCATCGCCGAGCGGTCCTGGTACGCCCCAGCTCACGTTGGACGGCGCGAAGGTGTAGGGCTTGACCCGGTGGTAGCAGTTCGGCGTCGGGTTGATCAGCGGCATCATCGCCGGTGCGTGCGCGAGGATGCCTTCGATGAAGGAGCGCGCCACGCGTCGAGAGTCCATCTCGGCCGATTGGCATCGAGGAAGGCGTTCTTGCCCGGTCTTGCGGTGCCACAGGCTGACATGGAGATGGCAGCCGCTGCCGGAATGGCCGGCGAAGGGCTTGGCCATGAAGGAGGCGATCAGTCCGCTGCGGTGGGCGAGCTCCTTCATGCCGTTCTTGAAGGCGAAGGCCTTGTCGGCGGCCGCGAGGTTCGTGCCCGGCGCCGTAGACTGGTCTCGAACTGCGAGCCGGCATACTCGCAATTGTGGGTGATGACGTCGATGCCATAGGCGCGCAGCGTCGGCACGAGCTGGTCGAGGAAGGGCGTGTATTGGTTGCGCACGGTGTGGAAGATGTGGATGCCTTCGAAGAGACGCTCCTTCGTCTCCGCGCGAAAGCAGGTAGTACTCGTATTCGTGGCCCATCATGACGTCGTAGCCGAGCGCGTTGGCGCGCTTGACCAGTTCGGAGAACACCCAGCGCGGCGCGGCGCGTTGCGGTTCGCCGTCGTCCCAGTAGCCGAGGCAGACGACGCTTGCCGTCTTCTCGCAGCCACGGGATGATCGCGCAGCGAGTCCGGGATCGGGAAAGAGCGCCTGGTCGGCGTAGTTGCGGTCGCCGTGCAGGCCGCTCGCCGGCACGACGTTGGACGATGGTGTCGAGGCCGAGCACGCCGCCGTAGAAATTCAGGCCGCGGCGGGCGTAGCCCTCGACCTTGTCGATCGGCACGGTCTTGGAGCGCGAGACACCGTGCATGTCGGGCATCTCGAAGCGCAGATACTCGATTTCGTTCTTCTTCAGCGCGGCCATCAGGCCCGCGACCGGATCGTCGGCCATCGTCATCCCTCACACTTCGATTGGTCCGAGACGGCGGCTCGGGTCGGCCGCCGCCCCGCTTCTGCAGCAACCGTCACGGCGCCGGAATCAAGCTCGGCGTCACCTCGGCGGCGAGCATCAGCTTCTGATCCTTGACGCCGATCATCGTCACCGTCTTCTGCGGCACGCGGCTGTCCGCGGGATAGGTGATCGAGCCGGTGATGCCGGGGTAGCCCTTGGTGGCGGCGAGCGCGTCGCGGATCTTGGCCGGATCTTCGGAGCCGGCGCGCTTGATGGCGTCGGCGATCAGGCCGACCGTGTCGTAGCCGAGCGCGGCGAAGGCATTCTCCGGATCGGTGCCGTAGGCCGCCTTGTAGTCGTTGTAGAACTTCTGGATCGCCGGCGTGGAATCCGTCGCCATATAGGCGTGCGTCGAGTAAGTAGACGTCGTTGGAGGCCTCGCCGCCGACCTGGATCAGCAGCGGCGTGTCGTAGCCGTCGCCGCCGACGATCGGCTGGGTGACGCCGGCCTGCCGCATCTGCTTGACGACCAGGCCGATGTCGTCGGGCATGGCCGCGACGTAGACGCACGTCGGGCTTGTCGCGCCGAGCGCCTTCAGCTTGGTGATCTGGGCGGTGAAGGACTTGTCGCCGGTCTTGTAGTCGTCGTCGCGCGATGATCTTGCCGCCGCCCTTGGTGAAGGCCTCCTCGAAATATTTGGCCAGCAGCGTCGTGTATTCCGTCGAGTTGTCGCGCAGCAGATAGACGTTCTTGCCGTTCAGCTTGTCCTTGCACGAATTCGGCGCCGGCCGCCGCCTGCACATTGTCGCCGAAGCAGGCGAGGAACATGTCGGTCGCCGATCTGGTCGGGCAGCTTGGGCGAGGTGGCGCCGGGCGTGACGAAGGGAACGCCGGCCTGCTGGAAGATCGGCCCCAGCGCCAGCACCGAGTCGGAATCGGTGAAGCCCAGGGCGACCGGCACCTTGTCCTGGTTGAGCAGCTGGCTCGCCGACGCTGGCGATCACCGTCGGGTCGGTCTTGGTGTCGTAGACGACGAGCTCGATCTGCTTGCCGTCGATGCCGCCTGCGTCGTTGATTTCCTTGGCCTTCAGCTTGGCGCCGTTGAGCGCCGGCGCGTCGAGCGAGGACAGCGCCCCGGTCACGTTGAACGGCGCGCCGATCTTGATGGTGTCTGCCTGCGCCGCGGCCGAGCCAGCCAGCGATAGTCCAAATCCCGCGGCGAGCAACGCGCCTCGCCTGAAAATTCCAGTCCGTTTCATCGCAGTTACTCCTCTGGTGATTTCCTCTTTCAGAACCGAAAAGGCCCGAGCGCGAGCTCTCGGTCGCCCATGATGCCGCTCGGGCGGAAGATCATGACGAGAATGAAGATGACCCCGAGCACGATCTGGCTCGCCCCGTAGAGGGGCGGGAGCACGAACGCGCCGAAGTCGATGCCGCGCTCGAGATTGCGCAGCACCTCGCTTGCGCAGCGTGACCACGATCACGCCGACCACTGCGCCGGTCAGGCTCTGCATGCCGCCGATGACCAGCATGCGAGATCAGCGAGAAGGTGTAGGCCATGTAGAAGCTCGCCGGCGAGAACGAGCCGAGATAGTGGCCGTAGAGCGAGCCGCCGACGCCGGCGAAGAAGGCGCCGACCATGAAGGCGGAAAGCCGGGTCGGCAGCACCGATATGCCGATCGCCTGCGCGGCGATCGTGTCCTCGCGCACCGCGCGAAAGCGCCGGCCGATAGGGCGAGTAGACGATGCGCGCAAGCACGACGAGCGTCACGAACAGCCAGCCGACCGCCCAGGGCAGCGTGGTCTCGCAGCGGCACGCCGGTGAAGGTGCGGGCGCCGCGCGTGTAGTCGACGGCGTTGATCAGGACGACGTTGACGATGATCAGGAAGCCCAGCGTCGCCACCGAGACGAAGTAGCCCGAGAGCCGCATCAGCGGCGCGCCGACGACGAAGGCCAGGACCACGCAGACAAGCCCGGCCACGATGGTGGCCGGCAGGAAGGACAGGCTGAAGGCGGCGAGCCAGTCGGGCAGGTCGGGCAGGTAGGCGTGCTTTGCGGTGAGCGGACAGCGAGAGGATGCCGGAGACATAGGCGCCGACCGCGACGAAGCCGACATGGCCGAGCGAGAAGACGCCGGTGAAGCCGTTGGCGATGCCCATCGAGGTCGACCAGCACGGCGTTGATGCACATGACGATCAGCACGCGCACGAGGTAGTCGTTGACGAGGCGGGGCACCGCGAGCGTCACCGCCGCCACAGCGACGATCAGCGACGAGCAACGGCAGGAGCGCGGCCGGCCGGCTCACAGCTTCACCTCCTGCGCGCGGTTCAGCAGGCCGTTCGGCCGGAAGAGCAGGAAGGCGATCAGGAGGGCGAAGACGATGGCGTCGCGATAGGGCGAGACCGCCGAGGGCAGGAAGGCGACGATGAAGACCTCGAGCGCGCCCAGCACGTAGCCGCCGAGCAAGCGCGCCGGCGATGCGAGCCGAAGCCGCCGATGATGGCGGCCACGAAGGCCTTGAGCAGCGGCGTGAAGCCCATGTCGGGCTCGACGATGCCCGACTGCGCCGCCCACAGCACGCCGGCGAGCCCGGCAAAGGCCGAGGCGATGGCGAAGGCGACGACGATCAGCCGGTTGACGTCGAGGCCGACCAGGTGGGCGGCGCCGAGATCCTCCGCCGCCGCGCGCATGCCGAGCCCGGCATCGGTGCGGGTCACGAACCAGCCGAGCAGCGGCAAGCGACACGCGCGGTCAGCACCACCGTCACCACGTTGATCTGCGGTGAAGGTGATCTGTCCGTCCATGAACTGGATCGCCGCGTTCATCCAGGTCCGGGATCGGGAAGTTGCGCGGCGAGGAGGTGAAGATGAGGATGCCGAGATTCTCCAGGATGTAGGTGACCGCGAGGCTGGTCAGGAGCAGCGTCACGTCGGGCGCGCCGCGCACCGGCCGATAGGCGACCCGCTCGACGATGACGCCGGCCAGCGCCGCCAGCGACGATGCCGCCGAGCGCCGCCAGCCAGAAGGGAACGCCGAGCGACGCCGAGGACAAGCGTCGCGAAGGCACCGACCATCATCATGTCGCCATGGGCGAAGTTGGTCATGCGCAGGATGCCGAACACCATCGAGAGGCCGATCGCCACCAGCGCGTAGAGGCTGCCGAGGCTGACCGCGTTGATCACCTGTTGGAGCGATGTAGAGGTCCATAGTTCATTGGCTCGCCCCCAGATAGGCGGCGGCGACCTCGTTCGTAGTTCGCCTTCAGCTCGTGCGCATCGCCCTCGAGGCTCACCTCGCCCGTGCGCAGCACATAGGCGCGGTCGGCCAGGTCGAGCGCCGCGGACATGTTCTGCTCGACCAGCAGCATGGTGACGCCGGCCTGCTTCAGCTCGGCAAGGTGCGCGAAGATCTGCTGCGACCAGGATCGGCGCGAGGCCGAGCGAGGGCTCGTCGAGGAGGAGGAGCTTCGGCCGCGCCATCAGCGCGCGGCCGAGCGCCAGCATCTGCTGCTCGCCGCCGGAGAGCGTGCCGCCTGCTGGCGGCATGCGCTCGCGCAGGATGGGAAAGAGGGCATAGACGCGGTCGCGGTCGTCGTCGATGCCGCTCCGGTCGGCACGCGCGGCGGCACCCAGCCGCAGGTTCTCCGCCACGGTCAGGGAGCCGAAGACGCGCGCGTCCTTCGGGCGAATGGGCGACGCCGAGCCGCACGATCCGCGACGGCGGCAATCCGGTCGATGCGCTCGCCGAGGAAGCGAATCTCGCCGGTGCGCGGGCGGACCAAGCCCCGAAATGGTGCGCAGCATCGTGCTCTTGCCGGCGCCGTTGGCGCCGAGCAGCGCCACGACCTCGCCCGGTCGGACATGCAGGCTTACCCCGCGCAGCGCCGAGACCGCGCCATAGTTGACGCGAGGTTTGTCACCTCCAGCACCGGCGCCGCGGCCAGCTTTGCATTTGCGCCGCCTCAGGCATGGCCAAGATAGACCTCCCTGACACGCGGACTAGCCTGCACCTCGGCCGGCGTGCCCTCGAAGATGCGGCTCGCCATGGGCCAGCACCTGGATGCGCTCGCACAGGTTCATGATGAGGTCCATGTCGTGCTCGACCACGATGACAGCGAGATCGTAGCGGCGGCGGACGTCATCGATCAGCCGCAGCAGTGAGCGTGTCTCCGACGCGTCCATGCCGGCCGCCGGCTCGTCGAGCATCAGCAGTCGCGGCCGCGTCGCCAGCGCCCGGACGAGCTCGAGCCGCCGCTGGTCGCCGTAGGGCAGGTCGCTGGCGCGGTCGTCGCGGCGGCGCGCCGAGACCGACCAGGTCGAGCAGCTCGTCCGTCATCGCTTCCACGTCGCGCTCGGCACGGACGCGGCGCGGCGTGCCGAAAAGCGCATCGAGCATGTTGGTGCGGTGGCGCAGCTGCGCCGCCGCGCGCACATTCTCGGCAACGGAAAGGGCGGGAAGAGCCGCGTGCCCTGGAAAGTCCGGGCGATGCCGAGCCGCACGATCTCGGCGGCCGAACGGTGCTGATCGGCATACCGTCGAAAACAGAACCTCGCCCTGATCGGCCCGCAGGAAGCCGCTGACGAGATTGAAGAAGGTGCTCTTGCCGGAACCGTTCGGCCCGATCACGCCGACGATCTCGCCGCGCTGAACGGCGATCTCGTGATCCTTGAGGGCGACGAGACTGCGGAAGGATTTGGTCAGCCCCCGTGTTGCGAGCAGCGGAGCGGAGGAGGACGACGCAATCATCACCAGCCTTGCGTTTCAACTGATCCGCCATCCGCACGCATGCCCAAAGCGCGGCGCCAGCACCGGAATTGTCTGGTCCGCGATCTCAGGAGTGTCCGGCGGCAGAGCCCGTTCCCCTTCTTGCATTTGCAACAAAAATTCCCTTACTGCCCACGCGGTGTCAATGCTGTAATATTTGCGTTGGAGGCTCGCGGCAGGGGACGATGGATAACGGCGAGGAAAGCACCCGCTCAGTTGCAGCACGCATCCGCCGCAGCCTCGGCCGGCCGACGCCGACCGAGCGACGCCCGGCTCTGACCCTTCTCGCAAGCTATCCGGTCGCTGGGTTGAAAACCGTCGCGCAATTCGCCGCCCGCGCCCATGTCAGCGGGCCTACGATCCTGCGTCTTGTCGCCAAGCTCGGCTTCGTTGGCTACCTCGATTTCCAGCAGGCCTTGCGCGACGAACTGGAACTGTGCCTGCAACCCCCCTCGCCAAGGCACCGCCGGAATCAAGCGCTCCGCTACAACGGGACTTCTTGCTCCACCTATACACACGCCATCGTCGACAATATCGAGACGTCCGTCGCCGATGTTTTGATCGAGGATTTCGGTCGCGAGCAAGGCCCCAATGATAGCGCCTGCAAGGGAGGAAGCAATGCAGCCCATGAAGCGCCGGCTGATCGCTCCGGACGAGCCCGATCCGGTCGTTGTGCGTCGAGCGAGCGGGCGCTCCCCCTTTTTTCTCACCTGCGACCACGCCGGGCGCCGCGTACCGAGGGCCCTGGGCGATATGGGTATGCCCGCCGCCGAATTCGAACGCCACATCGCGTGGGACATAGGCGCCGCTGCCGTTTCGCGCCTGATGTCGGAAGCGCTTGACGCACCGCTGGTCGAGCAAGTCTATTCGCGCCTGGTGATCGACTGCAATCGCGATCCCTCGGTCGAGAGCGCGATGCCGGAAGTCAGCGAGCTGACCACGATTCCGGCCAATGTCTGCCTTTCGCAAGCGGCGAGAACGGCGAGGATCGAAGAGATTTTCGAGCCTTATCACGCTGTGATCGCGCGCCTACTCGAGAAGCGCACCCAGGATGGCCGCGAGACTATCCTGGTGGCGATGCATTCTTTTACCCCGGTGTTCAAGGGCTTCGTGCGGCCTTGGCACGTCGGGGTGCTCTACAATCGCAATCCCGACGCTGCCCGAATCCTGTTTGACCTGTTCGAGAAGGAAGGAGACCTCGTCGTTGGCGACAACCAACCTTACCAAATCAGCGACGACACGGACTACGGTATTCCTGTCCACGGCGAACGGCGCCGCATTCCCCATGTCGAGCTGGAAATCCGCCAGGATCTCATCGCCGACGAACGGGGACAGGCGGCTTGGGCTGAACGGCTGTGCCGGCTTCTTCCCAAGGCTCGGAATGCCTTGAACGGCAAGGGCTAGTTTGACGCCGCCGGTTTCGATTCCGAGCGGATCGCGCGTCTGCGAGCAAGAATGGTCTATAGTTGCGCTTGGCCCGTGGCCCGCGCGTGACTCCGAGCTCGATCAGGGAGGTCTATCACACTGCGTGGGCGGGCGCTTCGCACATAGGCAGTTGTTTCGAGGAACAAGGCTGCTCGCCTGCGTGCGGGTTCGCCGTTTCGCATGGGCGGCAACACCACGCTCAATCCCCCAATGGCTCGGGGGCTTAAGCCTTTTGTCTGCGTCCAGCATGTGCGGTTTGCGGCGAGGCGACCAAATAGAGTCCAACCACCGAATCATTGGTCGTTTCGCGATCAGGACCGCTAATCGAGCTTTGCCAGCGATCGACCTCACAAAGGCCGCCGCAGGGTTTTCACTGCGGCGAGCCATGTCCTAGGCTTCACAGATTTATGAAGATCCGGTGCGCGTATAGGCTCTCAGCGAATGCGGTACTTTTCCAGGCCGGCGCGATCGTCGACGCCCAGTTCCCTGGCCCATTTGGGAATAGCGCCTCGTCCCGAGTACTCTTGGCCATGGGGGCCCCGGAACTGTGCCGCAACCTTCCTCCCAGAGCCATTGGCACGCCTCCGCGCGGTCCGAGCGCCAGCCTCATTGGACCGAACATTCGTACCGGCACGCCGCGGCGCTGGATCACCCTCAGCACCCAGCCTGCCAAGCTCAGCTTGCAATTCCTTGATGCGCTTCCCCCGGATCTCGTCCATCCGTTTGGTCGCAAGAGAGACGAGCCTAGAGAGCTCGTCGAATGAGTATCCTGAAACATCAGGCAGTTTGGGCATTTGGTCGACTCCTGGAATAGATTTGGGGCGCTATCCCTAACAGTACAGCGCAGTTCGATGCAATAGGCTGGACGCGCACCCAAGCATGCCGCTGAAACCGTCAAAGCTCTGACAGCCCGAAGCTACCGCTTCTCGCCCGAACAGGGATTATTCCTACGCCTGATGAACGACCGCCGCTTCGCGCCACATGGCAGTCATTCCTGTAGCCCGGCCAGTCACCAAAAGCGGACATCGCGATTGCATAGGCCATGCGGCTTGGCGCCTGCAGCGAACCTCGAGATCAGGCCCATTCGGCTCAGCCCCTCAGCGACACGCTTTTGTCGCGAACTGCCGCTTGCGCCATGCTAGAAGCGAGCATCGCTGACCGTTCCAGCTGATCCCCAAGCGCTCTTGGTAGTGCTATACGCCGCGGCGTGGCGCTTCCAGCCGTGGAGGGGTTTCACTGGGCTGGCGCGAACGGTCGAAATCCTCGCGAATGCTATGCCGGTTGTCGACCCTACGGCCACGGGCGTGCACCTTGCCTGGCTCGGGCCGACTACCCCAACCGGCCTCGGTCGAGGTCATGGATGTGCCGGCGCCGGGCGCCCTCCTCCACGGGACGCGACGCGGGGTCCGGCTGGCAGGCGGAACCACATCGCTGCGCTGGATCGGTTCGAGGATCGAGGATTTCGCTGCGGTCATCGACCTGCCCAGCCCTGCCCGAACCTTCCGGTTCGAGCTGGAGCCGAGGCATTCCCTGACGCTGGAGGCCGGCTTCGCCTGGGGCAGCAGTTTCTCGGCAGCGATCGTCATCCCGCCGGGGGCCTGTGGCCAGCGTCACCCTGCTCACGCCGGCCAATCACCTGCGGCTGCGCGGCAAGGGCTTCCTGGCCGCTCTGTTCGTCGAGCCCGAGGCAGACATGCAGGTGATCCAGGTTCTGCCGTCCATCCTCCTCGCCGACACGCCGCGCATAGCGCCGCCCCGGTCGGCCACTGCCGCCAGCTCCGCCTGCCGAACCCGACCGACCCTGAATGCTTTGGAAGCGGGGATTGGCCCGAGTGCGAGTCTCCAGCGGGTGCCGCTGTCGTCAGTTTGGTCAACATTGCGGTAGTCGGAAACTTACGCTCTGATCGGTTGCTGACCCAACCCATCCTGAGTCCTGAGCGGTGTTGCCCGAATGCAACACTGATCAACTCCCCCGCTTCATTGCGGGTCAAAGCTCGCCGTGAGCACGCCAGATAATGTCGCGATTTGAGAGGCTTACGCTCGCCCTACCGAGATGCGTGCAATGGGCCACGGTGTTGCCACACAGGATTGCGAGCGGCTGATTTGTAAATTAGTTTTGCCTCATGTGATGACTTCACAGTTCTTCATAATGATCTCTGTGTTGTTGCGCGGATGGGGTAAGCATAATGGCTGAACCGCTCAACCCCGACTATGAGAGCGGGCCCACGCGTGGCAGGCCGACCGCGGGCGCCATAGCCGAGCTCCTTGGCGGAACAGCGCTCCCCCTTGTTGCAGTCATTTCGACACTGGCGATGTGCGCGCCGACCTTCGCTCAGGTTGGCGGCGCGGGCGGCAATGCGGCGGGAACGGTGGCTGGCGGAGGCGGCGTCTCCGGCGACGGCAATGTGGCTGGCAACGGCGGTACTGGTGGCACGGGCGCGACCTCAGGCGCCGGTAACACAGCGGGCGCCGATCAGCCGGGCGGCGACGGAATTGGTGGGGCTCCGGGCGATTCTTTTTCCGGCCATTCCGGCGGCCTCAGCGGCGGCGTCGGTAGCGGTGGTGGCGGCGGCGACAGCGCTTTAAATGGTGGCACAACGGGCGGCGGCGGCGGCGGTGGCGGGGGTCGCGGCGCGACCCTAGGCGGCAGCCCGACGATTGCCGTCAACCATTCGGGTGGCGCCGGTGGCACCGGCGGTGCCGGCACAGGCAACGTTGGCAGCGGCGGCGCGGGCGGCGGCGGCGGAGTCGGCGCCGCCTTCGGAGGCACGGGAACGCTGACCCTCAATAACGGAGTCTCGGTGACCGGCGGTGCCGGTGGTACCGGCGGAGCCAACAATGGCGGGAACGGCTCGGCTGGCGACGGCGGTGCGGGGGGTACAGGGGTTCGCGCCGTCAATTCCGGTGCCACCTTGATCATCAATGGGACAGTTGCAGGCGGCAGCGGCGGCGCGGCCGGCGGCGGCGCCGGTGGCCCATCTGCTGGCGTCGGCGGTGCAGGCATTGTTGGCGGATCATTAACAATTACCGTAGGTGCCACGGGCGGCGTGTCAGGCGGTCCCGGCGCCAACGCGATCACCTTCACCGGCGGGACCAATACCCTATCGCTTGCGGGGGGCATTCCTACGACAGCTTTGGTTGGCAACATTGGTCTCACAGGGTCGCTGAATTTGGCCCAGGCCGCCAACGCCACGCTGGCTAGCGCTATAACCGGAACTGGTTCCGTCCATAAGTCGGGAGCCGGCGTTCTGACGCTGACTGGCGCCAGCACCTATTCGGGGCCCACCCAAGTCCAGAGCGGCACTTTGCAAGCGGGCGCGGTCAATGCGTTCTCGCCCAACAGCATCATGGCTCCCTTCAGTGGCGCCACTGTCGACCTGAACAGCTTCAATCAGACAGTGCTGAACCTTCAAGGCGAACCGGGGTCGGCTGTGAAACTCGGGTCGGCAACCCTGACGGTCACGAACGGTGGCGGCTCGAGCGCCGTGATATCCGGAACGGGCGGCGTGACGGTCAACGGCGGGACTTTGGTCCTTTCCGGCCAGAGCACCTACACAGGTGCCACCACCCTCGGCGGCGGTGATATGACCCTGTCGGTCAACAACTCCCTTTCTTCCGGCACGGCCGTCTCCGTGGCCGCAGGCCGCACCTTGAATATCGGCGTCACAACGCAGGCGATCGGGTCGCTGGCCGGCGTCGGCAATGTGACCTCGGCGGCCGGCAGTAGCCTGACCTTCGGCAATGACAACACCAGCACGATCTTCTCGGGCGTCATCTCTGGAGGCGCCGGCATCACCAAGCAAGGCAGCGGCACTATGGCGCTGTCCGGCGTCAATTCCTATACCGGCGGCACGACGGTTTCTGCCGGCACGCTGGCGTTGTCAGGAACGGGGTCGATTGCGAGTTCCTCTGGCGTTTCTCTCGCGACGGGGGCGACGTTCGACATTGCTGGGCACACCGGCGGTGTGCTGGTTCAAGGGCTGAGCAGCACCCCTGGGGGCACGGGCGCCGTGACGTTGGGTGCCAATACGCTAACTCTCAACGGCGCCAACAGTGGGCTGTTGTTCGGCGTTGTCTCTGGCTCGGGGGGCTTACGAAAGACGGCGCGGGTCAGTTTGTCCTCCAGAATGTCAACACATACACGGGCGCAACGACCATCAATGCAGGCCAACTGGTTCTGAATGTGGACAACGCCATTTCCCCCAGCAGCGCCGTGATCGTAAACGGCGGTGATTTCGGCGTTCAGGGAGTAACATCCCAGTCCATCGCTTCGCTGTCGATGTTGAGTGGTTCAGCAACTATTTTCGGTAATCTCTCGGCGGGTTCGCTGTCCGGATCTGCAAACATTGGCACTGCGAATTCTATCAACCTTTCCTTCGGAAGCGACAACAGCTCCACGACTTATTCGGGTGTCATTACTGGGAATGCCAGCCTGACCAAGGTCGGAACCGGCACTTTTACACTGATAGGTGTCAATACCTACACCGGCGCGACGAGCGTGGGCGCCGGCACGCTGCAGGCCGGCGCTGCCAACGCGTTTGCGTCAGCTGGAGCCTATACTGTCGCATCGGGCGCGACGATGGATCTCAATGGTTTTAGCCAAACCATCGGCTCGCTCGCAGGCGCGGGCAACGTCTCGCTCGGCGCGGGCACGCTCACAACGGGTAGCGATGGCACCGGCACCACCTTCTCAGGCGTGATGTCGGGGGCAGGACGTCTGACCAAGACGGGCGGCGGCACTTTCACACTCGCAGGAACCAACACTTACTCCGGCGGCACGACGGTCTCGGCCGGCACCTTGCAGCTCAGCGGTGCCGGAACGCTTGGGGCAACTTCCGGAGCCACCACCGTGTCGGGCGGCACGCTCGACCTCAACGGCACCAGTCAGACGCAGAACGGCGGGGTGATGCTGACTGCCGGCACCATCCAGAACGGCACGCTGTCATCGTCCGGCACGTTCAACTTGCAGGGCGGCACCGTTTCAGCAGCACTCGCTGGAACCGGCGAAGCAAGCAAGTCGACCTCAGGCCTCGTGACGCTGACCGGCGCGAACACCTACTCCGGTTCGACGGCCGTTTCAGCCGGCACGCTGTTGGTAAACGGCTCGATCGCGAGCTCGTCAGGCCTGAGTGTCCAGGCCGGCGCTACCATTGGGGGCGACGGCACATTGCCCGGCACTGTCATCGATGGCACGCTTTCACCGGGCAACAGCCCGGGCACGCTGACGGTCGCTGGCGATCTTACCCTCAATGCCGGCTCCACAAGCTTGTTCGAGCTGGCGACGCCTGGTGTGGTCGGCGGGACAAACGATCTCGTAATTGTGAATGGAAGCCTAACGCTTGGTGGGTCCTTGCAAACGCCGGGCCCCCCGTCGGGTTATTACCGACTGTTCGACGTGGCCGGCGCCACTGCAGGCGCCTTTGCCTCGGCTCCGGCGGGCGCGACCGTCATCACCAGCGTTCCCAACCAGGTCAACTTGCTGCTTTCAAACGGTGGCCAAGTCGTGCAGTTCTGGGACGGCGCCAATCTCGTCGGTAATGGCACGGTCGACGGCGGCACCGGAATATGGAACGCGGCCAACACCAATTGGACCGGAGCGCCGGGCAATGCCAACGTAAATCTTCCCTGGATCAGCCAAGTCGGCGTGTTCACGGGCAGCGCCGGTACGGTGACGGTGGACGGCGACATCTCTTTCCAGGGGTTGCAGTTCTCGACGACGGGGTACACCCTGACCGGCGGCACGCTAACGATGACTGGCGACCCAGTTGGCAATCCGGCTGCGAGTTTCGTCAATGTCGATGGCGGTGTGACAACCACGATAGCCTCTACACTCGCCGGAACTGGAGGCCTTGAAAAGTTGGGCGGTGGCACGCTGACCCTGACCGGCGCCAACACCTACACGGGCGGCACGACGATCGCTGCCGGCACCTTGCAGCTCGGCAATGGCGGCACCACTGGATCGATACTCGGTGATGTTGCCGACAATGGGGTACTCGCCTTCAACCGCACCGACGCCGTGCAGTTCGCCGGCACCATCTCCGGCAGCGGCGCGGTGCAGCAGCTCGGCGCCGGCACCCTCATGCTCTCGGGCGCCAATACCTACACAGGCCCAACCGCGGTCAATGGCGGCATCCTGTCGGTCAACGGCTCGATCGCGTCGTCGTCGCTGACGACGGTCGATCCGGGCGGCACGCTGGGCGGCAACGGCACGGTCGGCGACACCACGATCGCCGGCGGCACGCTCGCGCCCGGCAATTCCATCGGCACCCTCACGGTGGCCGGAGATCTCGTGTTCGGCGCCGGATCCAAGTATGCGGTCGACGTCTCGCCGGCCGCCGCCGACCGCACCAACGTCGCGGGAACCGCGCTTCTGTCCGGCGGAACCGTCGTCGTGACCTACCTGCCGGGGACCTTCGTCGCCAAGGACTATACGATCCTCAATGCGGCGGGCGGCTTTGCCGGAACCACCTTTGCCGGGCTTGATGCGGCATCGCTGCCCGGCCTGACCACCAGGCTCGTCTATGACCCGACCGACGTTCACCTGGTCACCGCAGCCGACGAGACCGCCCCCGCCTTCGGCGCTTTGAACCGCAATCAGCGGGCCGTTGCCGGGACCCTGCTCGACTATTTCGATGTCAATGGCGTGCTGCCGGCCGAATTCGCTGCGCTGAACGCCGAGGGCCTGACGGTGGTCTCAGGCGAGCTGGCGGCCGCCGGGCTCACCGCCGGCCTCGACAGTGCCGACCAGTTCCTCAAGGCGCTCGACGGCCAGCTGGAAACCGGAGCCGGCCTGCCCGTTCAGGGAGGCGCTGCGGCCGCCTATGCAACGACGTCGACACCCAACGCACCGTGTTCGGCGATGTGCTCAACGCGGATTTCGACGCCAACAGCTACTCCGGCCGGGCCGAGGCCGGCTACCGTTTCGAAGCGCCCGTTGCCGCGATCGCGCCCTATGCAGCCTTCCAGGCGACCGCCTATCACCTGCCCGGCTATTCCGAGACGTCGAGCGGCAGTCCCTTCGCCCTGCACTACGACTCCGACACCACCACCGCCACCCGGGTGGAACTCGGCGCGCGGCTGGAGCATGCGCTGGCATTGAGCGACGGCGGCCTGCTCACGCTCACCGGCCGCGCCGCCTGGGCGATCAACGGCGGCACCGACCGCAATGTCGGGGCTGCTTTCCAGAGCCTGCCCGGAACGGCCTTCACCATCGACGGCGCCGAGCCGGACCGCAACGCATTGCTGCTCGACGCCGGCGCCGGCTACCGGGCACCGTCCGGAATCTTTGCCGCCGCTACCTTCGAGGGCGAGTTCTCCGGCAACGTAAAGAGCTACGCCGGCAAGGTGAAGGTCGGCTACAGCTGGTAGGCAAGAATTGACGGGCCGATTTCGATCGTCGGCATGCGTTGTCAATTGAAAATGCCGAGGTCAACGCGCCCCTCTGCACTTGGCGGAATAGAGATCCAATGACGCTCGGCGGATAGATCGCCTTGGTCCTTCGGTCGTGGCGGGTGCCTCCAGGCACCTTCCTTCTGGCTTGGAAATCCGAGCACACCCTGGGTAACTTCAGCCTTCGCTAAGCGGGTACTACGTCGTCATCCGCATTCGCGCCTCAATGCCCAGAAGCCGGGCACTCACCTCACATAATCGCGGCGCCAGTCGGGCGCTGCCCCGATTGCAATGCCCTGGTCGTCGAACAGATGCACGAAGGCCGGCGGCAGTGCGAGCTGGACGTCCTCGCCCGGCTTGGCCCCGGAGATGCCGCGTTGGGCCAGCGTAAAGCGCTCGCCGGAGGCAAGGCGCGCGTGGATAATGGTTTCCGAGCCAAGAATCTCCGTCGCCTCGACCTTGGCCCTAAGCGGACCGATGCCGATCTCGGCATGCTCGGGGCGGATGCCGATCGCCACTGATGCGCCATCCGGTAGAGTGACCTCACGGCGGGGCAGTGCAACGCTCGCCCCATCGGCCAGCTCCAGCGCGAGCATGCCAGCCTCCCGGCCGACCTTCGCGCCGACGAAATTCATCTGCGGCGCGCCAAGGAAGCCGGCGACGAAGCGGTTTGCGGGACGCGCGTAGAGTTCGACCGGCGAGCCAACCTGCTCGACGACGCCTTCGCGCAGCACGACGATCTGGTCGGCCATGGTCATGGCTTCGACTTGGTCATGGGTTACATAGATCATCGTCGACTTCAGGCGGCGGTGCAGCGCGACCAGCTCGCCGCGCATTTTCACCCGGAGTTCGGCGTCGAGGTTGGACAGCGGCTCGTCGAACAGGAATGCCCTGGGTTCCTTGACAATGGCACGGCCGATAGCGACACGCTGGCTCTGTCCGCCGGACAGCTGGTTGGGCCTCCGCTTCATCAGATGTTGGATCTGCAGGATCTCGGCCGCTTTCGCGACCCGTTTGCCGATCTCGGCCTTGGGCGTGCGCAAATTCTCCAGACCGAAGCGCAGGTTCTGCTCGACGCTCATATGCGGGTAGAGCGCATAGGACTGGAACACCATCGCCATGCCGCGCGCCGACGGCAGCAGATGATCGCAGCGCTTGCCGCCGATGTGGACCTCGCCGGAACTCACCTCTTCGAGGCCGGCGATCATCCGGAGCAGCGTGGACTTGCCGCAGCCCGACGGGCCGACGAAGACCGTGAAGGCGCCTTCGTCGACTGCAAGGTTGATGCCGTGGATCACTTCGAGCGACTGGAAGCTTTTCCTGACATCCTTGAGTTCGATCGCAGCCATTACCCGACCGTCGGATTTCCCGGCGTCAAGTGCAAGAGCAGACGCTCGCCGGTGACAATTGCCCGGCGCTTGCCGAGCCGGTGCACGCCAAGGCCGGCGACGGCGATCTCCGAAACGTCGAGGCTGCCGCCGAGCACGCTGAGGGTCAGTTCTCCTGCATGGCTTGTCAGTTGGCCGAACCCATTGCCGGCCGACCAGAACAGGGTGAAATCGCCCTCGGCCTTCGGCGCGAAACCGATGCGCCCGGCGACGAGATCGGCGCTCAAGCCGGCCCAGGCGTTGACCAGCTGCCATGCCGACATCGAGCGGGCGTAGTAGGAGCCGCATTCGATTTCGTTCCAGGGATTGCGGCGCGCGCCGTCATGGCGGTCGCGCGCGGCGCGAACCACGTCCAGCCCTTCGTCGAGCAGGCCGCGCATGATCATGTGCGAGGCCGACATGTACTCGATGCCGGTCCACACTTCCTCGGCGTAGGGCGCGGCCACCATCGGCTGGCGCACGCCCTCGGGATAGGTCGCGACCAGCAATCCGGCCTCGTCCTCATAGGCGTAGTTGCGGCATGGATTGAAATGGTTCTCGAGGCTCGGCAGAAAGTTGTTGGCGTGCACGGCCTTGAGCGCCGTCGTGACCTTGCCATCGTCAAGGAAGCCGCCGAGTCCCGCTACCTCGGCGTGCCATTGCCCGAGAATCTGGTCGGTGATGCAGCCTTCGCCCATCTGGTATTTCAGCTCGGAGTGCTCGTCGGACCAGTAGGTTTCCATGAAACCATCGGCAAGCACGCCGGCCTTGCGGCCCGTGTCGAACGGCGCCAGCACGCTCTTGTCGGAGAGGTCGATGTCCTGGACGAACCAGCGGCCATTGAAAAGCTTGTCGTCGATATGACTGGCGCCGTTGCGGCCAAGCTTGCCGCATTTGTCGGCAAACTCCTGCTCGCCGAGTGCCGCCGCCATTTCCGACGCGCCAAGCAATGCCGCCACATAGATCGAGCCGAGCCAGGAATTCGGGTTGAACAGCTCCATGTCGAGGGTCTGGTGCTGGCGGCCGGACAGCACGCCGGTTTCGTCCGGGTCCCAGAGGTCCGGGTTGTCCTTGCTCCAGGCATATTCGACGGCGCGCCTGACCTTTGGCCAGTAGCGCTTCAGCCACTCGGTATCGCCTGACAGCTTCCAGTCGCGATAAGTCTTGATCACGGCGCCGAAGTGGCCGTCGGCGCATGGGCCGATGACGTCGAAGCCCGCGCCGAGCGGCAGCTTCTGGCGAAACGTAAGTCCGCCGGTCGGCAGCATGTTGTAGGTGAATTCGGTCTCGCGCAGCGTGCGTTCCAGCGCCGGGAACAGATGCGGCAGCGCCTGCTGGTAGTTCCAGACGTGGGTGCAGGTGCCCTCGCAGGAGCCGTCCTGCGTGTGTTGGCCCTCCCATGCCCAGATCTCGCCGCCCTCCAGCCGGATCACAGTTGCGGTGCGCAGCAGCGCCAGCGTGGCGCTGGCGGCGTCCTTGATCTCGGCCGGCAACGTCGAGCCGAACACGCCGTCGCGAAAGGCGATGGTGTTGCCGGCCAGCGTATCCCAACGCTGTAGCGCGTCGCGCGCGCTGGCCTCAAGTCGGCCCAGTGGTTGGCGTAGTAGTTGCGCCATGTCGGCGTCTCTCGGTCAGGGATCGGCGCGTCCGGCGAGCTGCGGAAGGCCCAGTAGATGTCGCCTGTCGGAAAGCTCCAGGAAATGATGAAGCGGATTTTCTTGCGCCCGCCGGCCGGGATCGTCGCGCGCGCGGCCAGCGTGCCGTGCTCGGGCTGCAGGCTCATATGCCGCGACAGCCGCGGCTTGTCGTAGTGCCGCTGCGGCAGTCGGCCGGCGCGCGCGAACTCCTTCCAGAACACCGCCAGATTGTCGAACCACTGGCCGCGGTAGTGATAGTCGGTGTGGTCGACGTCGGCGGCGTCGGTGGCGATGGTCAGGTCGCCGCTGTCGGCCGACTTCAAATTCTGGTCCGACGACGTCAGCCGCAGCGTGCTCAGCCCATCCTTCTGCTCGAACCTATGGATGCCGCTGTTGGCGCCATAATTGCCGAGCGTTCCGGCCAGCGTGTAGGTCAGCTCATCCGGGGTGTCGTTGACCAGCTCGAACTCGAACATGGCGACCGGTATCGAGCTGTCGTGGTCGTTGTGCGGAATGAACGGCGACATCGCCGTCAGGCGCACGCCGCCCGGGAAGCGCTCGTCCTTGAACACCAGGTCGGCGATCGGGAAGCGACCGTAGAAATCGACCTCGCGGAAATGCGGCACGCCGACGAGCGTCTGCCGGTTGGCGCCGTGGCCGAAGCCGTCGAACATTTTGCGCAAGCCCGGCGCACCGGACGGGTTGAGGTCATAGGGGCCATTGAGCACGCGCGCGTCGACCAGCCGGCCGTCCTTCTCGGCCTTGATGGCGAAATGCGAATAGCCGTTATAGCCCTGCAGCGCCGGCCGGTTGCGGATCGACCAGTCGATCAGCCGGCCGCTTCCCGAGATCGAGAAGCCGCCGGAGCCGACCCCGCCCAACGGAAACGCGATGTAGCGGGTGCGCTCGCCCTTGTAGGCAAAGCGCGGATCCACGGAAGCAAGGTCGTCCCACATGAAATCTGTCCTGAATGGTTGTGCGTTGAGGGTTCTCAGTTCTTGATGCCGCTCATCGTGATCCCCGCGATGACGAAGCGCTGGGCGACGAGGAAGAGCAGCACGACCGGCAGGATCGACATGCTCATGGCGGCCATGACGACGGAAAGGTTGCCGGATCCGAGGAAGCCGCGCAGCAGGTCCATGGCGATCGGCAAGGTCATGGACGGTTCCTTGCCGAGCAGGACGCGCGCCTGGAAATAGTAGTTCCAGGTCTGGGTGAAGGTGATGATGCCGAGCGCCGAAAGGGCCGGCCGCAATTGCGGCAGCGAGATGCGCCAGAAGATCTTGAGATAGCTGGCGGCGTCCATCAGGGCGGCTTCCTCGAGTTCCTTGGGCTGGCTCAGCATGAACTGGCGCATCAGGAAGACGCCGAAGCTCGACGTCAGGTACATCAGCGCGAGGCCGATCGGCCGGTTGATCAGGCCGACCTGCGCGTAGCCGAGATAGATCGGCAGGATCGTCACCTGCGCCGGGAACATCAGGCCGACGAGCAGGATGAAGAACAGCGCGTCGCGGCCGCGGAAATTGAGGCGAGCAAAGGCAAAGGCAGCCAGCGTGCACGTGACGAGCTGGCCGATCGTCACCACGACGGCGACAAGCAGCGAATTGGCATAGATCTGCAGGAATGGCACGCGGGAGGCGAGCACGGTCGCGTAATTCTTGAAGTCGAAATTCCCCGGCAGGAAGCTCGGCGGCAGCTTGTAGGCATCGGATACCGAACGGAACGACATCGAGAACAGCCATAGGAACGGCAGCAGCATGCCGATGGCGAGCACGATCATCACCGCGATGATCGTCGCGTCGATCAACCGCTTGGCGGCGCGCGTCCTGATGGCCGAGGCCGAGCTCATTGCTGCACCCAGCGGCGCGACAGCAATTGCTGGATGGCGGTGATGATCAGGATGATCACTGTCATCACCACCGAGATCGCCGCGGCATAGCCGATCTGGAAGCTGCCGAAACCTTCCTCGACGATCAGGATCGACAGCGATCGCGTCGAGTCCCCCGGGCCGCCCTGCGTCAGGATGACGATCGAATTCGTAGACCTGCAGCGCTCCGATCGAGGCGTAGACGATGGCGAAGAAAACGACCGGCGAGATGTAGGGCAAGGTGATGCGCAGGAAGCTGCGCCAGCGGGCGTGCCGTCCATCAGCGCCGCCTCGGTGATGCTCTTCGGCACGCCCTGCAGTGCGGCGATGAAGATGACCATGAAGAATCCGGTGTTCTTCCAGACGTCCATGATGATGATCGACATCATGGCGTTGTGGCTGTCGGTCAGCCAGTGCACCGCGGGGAGGCCGGCCAGCCGCAGGAAATAATTGATGACGCCGAGGTCGTCGGCGAAGAAATAGCTCCAGACGATGGAGACGAAGGCGGCGGCGATGATGACCGGCAGGAAGAAGGCCAGCCGGAAGAAATAGAGCAGCCATCCCGGCATCGCGCGGTTGAGCGCCACCGCCAGCAGCAGGCCGATCGACACGTTGAAGGTGACCGCAAACAGCGCGAAGCGCAGCGTGTTCCAGAAGATCTGCAGCGAGCGCGGATTGGTGAAGAAGCGCGTGAAATTGTCGAAGCCGACCCAGCGCGAGCCGAGCATCGGATCGTAGTAGCTGAAGCTCAGGATGAAGGTGAGGACGACCGGCGCCAGCACGAAGGTGAGATACAGCAGCGAGGTCGGCAGCACGAACAGGTAGCCGGTCCGCGCCTGGGCACGGGCCAGATCGGACGCTTGTCGCTTTGCAATCGTCGTCGCCACGAAAATCCAACCGCTCCGGTTCGAAGGGAGATCAGCGTCGCGCCGCCTCCGTTCCGAATGAGGAAGGGAGAGCCGGCGTGCGCCGGGAGGAATGTTCAGCCGGCCCTGTCTATTTGAGGCGGGCGAAGGAGTTGGCAAGCTCGGCGTCGGCCTGCTTGCAGCCGTCGGCGATCGACACTTCGTCCGCCATCATGGCGGTGTAGTAGCGGATGAAGATCTTCTCGACTTCCTGGAAGTTGGCAGGCGAGGGCACGGCCTTGGTGTGCGGCAGCGTCTGGTAGTAGAGCGCAGCACTGGCGGGAAGGCGAGGAACGCCGCGGTTTCGGCCGCCGATTTGCGGCCAGGCACGCCGCCGCCCTTCTCGCCTTCTTCCTTCTGCGTCTCCTCGTTGGTCAATTCGAGCACCAGCGCCTTGGCCAGATCCGGCTGCGCCGTCGCCTTGGAGATCGCGTAGGCGCCGAAGCCGATCACCGTGGTGTCGCTTTCCTTGCTCGGCGGTATGGCGATATCCATGTTGACCTTGTTGGTCTTGGCGCTCTGCACGATCCAGTGGCCGCGGCTGATCATCGCCACCTGTCCCGCCATGAACTGGTTGTCCATGGTGTCCTTGCCGGGGATCGGCGAGACGCCGTCGACATGGATCAGATCGTGCAGGAACTGCAGGCTCTCGGCGACCTTGGGGTCGAGCATGTTCGAACCCGACCAGTCGTCCTTGAGCACGCCGGTGCCATTGCTGAAGAACCACGGCTGGACGAAGAAATTCTGGTTCGGCACTTCGTAGCCGAACTGCGTGACGGTGCCGGAGCTGTCCTTGACGGTGAGCGCCTTGGCGACCTCGCGGAACTCGTTCCACGTCCAGCCCTGCTTGGGATAGGCGACCTTGGCCTTGTCGAAAAGGTCGCGGTTGTAGTTGATCATGATGTTGTTCCAGCTGATGGGGATGTACTGGATTTCCCCCTTGTACGAGCCTTGCTCGAACAGGCTGGGCGCAAAGTCCGAGAAGCCGGAATTGGCAGCTACGAAATCGTTGAGGCCGAGCCACAGGCCGCGCGACGAGAAGGCCTGGAAGGTCTCGATCGCGGTCCCGTAGACGTCGGACGCGGTTCCCGCGTTGAACTCGCCGATCACCTTCGTCACATAGTCGCCCCAACCCGTCGAGATCGGGTCCATAGAGATTTCGACGGTGACGTTCGGAAATTTCTTGTTGAAGCGGGCAACCGCATTGGTGACGGCCGACAGCTCCGCTTCGCCGCCGAAGCCCTGCAGCTTCAGGTTGGCAGTCTGATCTGATTGCGCGAACGCGCCTCGCATTCCAGCGCCGGCGGCCAGCGCCGCCGACGACAGCAAAAGCTTGCGCCGTGACAGTTTGAACATCGAAATCCTCCCTTGCGTTCTCCCAACGCGCTAGACGCCGAGATTTCTTGCCGGTCGAAACGTTTCGTGTAGGCCGAAAACAAATCCGCGAGCGCCTTTTCCCAGAGGTCGTTCGCCGGCCAGGTTGTGCACACGAAACGTTTCGAATACTAGGCATCCGGGAGCCGTGTTGGCAAGGGGAATGGCATGGCGACGATCAAGGATGTAGCGCGCCGGGCAGGGGTGGCGATCTCCACCGTCTCGGCCGTGCTCAATCGCTCGGCGCCGGTCAGCGAGCAGGTCATCGGCAAGGTCGACAAGGCGATCGCCGCCGTCGGCTACGTGCCGCATGGCGCGGCGCGGAGCCTCAGAAGCGGCAACTCGCAGCTGATCGGCCTGGTCGTGCCCAACATCGCCAACCCGCATTTCGCGGCGGTTGCCCGCGAGATCGAGAACATCTGCCTGACCGCTGGCTACATGACGGTGGTCTATTCGACCGGCCAGGACCCGGAGCGCGAGAGCCAGGTGCTGAAGATGTTGCGCGTCCAGCGCGTGGCCGGGCTCATCATCATTCCGACGCGGTCCGACGCCGAGCACGGCAGCCATCTCGTCGACAAGATCCGCGTGCCGACGGTCATGCTCGACATGTTCGTCGAGGGATTGCCCTACGACGTTATCAAGACCGACAATATCGAGGCAGGGCGGCTCGCTGCTGGTCACCTGCTCGGCATCGGCCATCGCCGGATCGGCATCATCGTCGGCATTGCCGGGCTGGCGACCAGCGACGACCGGCTTGCCGGCTACCTCAAGGCGCATGCCGAGCATGGCGTTGCCGTCGAGCCGGGGCTCCAGCTTGCCGGCAATTTCGACCAGCGCCAGGCGTACCAGCGGACCATCGAGGCCTTGCAGCGGGCCGATCGGCCGACGGCACTTATGGCGATATCGAACATGATGACGCTCGGCCTCTTGTTTGCGGTGCGCGAATTGAAGCTCAGGATCCCGGCGGACCTGTCGATCGTCGGCATTGACGATCTGGAATTTGCCGCGGTGATCAACCCTCCGCCTACGGTGGTGGTCACGCCGATCCTGGCGATGGCGCGCCGTTCGATCGAGGTCTTGCTTGGACAGATCAACCACAAGAAGGCCGCTACAGGCGCATGGGAAATCCACCAGCCGCACCTGCTCATTCGCGAGTCGACGCGGGCGATGAGCTGAACCTAGGCCCACCAAGGAGGACATAGATCGAGCCTTAGCCCAGCTTCAGAAGCGCGACCGCTGAACCCTGTCGCATTCCCTGCCTTGGATCGCCTTTAAATGGCGTGCATCGGTCTCTGCAATTGAGTGCCGGAAGTGACCTTGGGATCAGGACCCGCTCGATCATAAATGACCGGTTTGCGCCTCATGTCCGCCGTTCCGGTCGCACCCGCGATTTTGAAGCCCTGGAGCACGTGCGATGCTAAGCGGGTCGCCAAGTGTGTCCAAATCACGGTGCGCGATGTCGAGATGCGGTCTTGTGACTCCGGTGCCGGCCGTCAGATTTCATCACCGCGTCAGAGCGTCCCGGCGCACAACCGGTTGCATATGACGCCAAGTCCCGTCATCACTGCCGCTTCTCGAAGGAGCGACGATCATGGCACTCGACGTCCTTTTCATCGGCGGCACCGGGCAGATCTCGCTGCCCTGCGTTGAGCTCGCCGCGAAGGCCGGTCACAAGGTGTCGGTCTTCAACCGCGGCATCCGCGACGAGAAGCTACCTGGGAAGGTCAAGGTGATCGCCGGTGATATGAAGGACGAGAAGGCCTACCGCAGACTCGGCAGGACAAGGTGGGACGTCGTCTGCCAGTTCATGGTGTTCAGGCCCGAGCAGATGCAGCTCGACATAGAAACCTACACCGGCAGCGTCGGTCAATACGTCTTCATCTCGTCGGCCTCGGTCTACGAGAAGCCGGCTCGCCACTATGTCATCACCGAGAAGACGCCAGCGGTGAATCCATACTGGCCCTACAGCCAAGACAAGATCGCGTGCGAGGAACTGCTCAGAAAGCAGAAGAAGCTACCCTGGACGATCGTGCGCCCGAGCCACACCGTGCGCTCGGGACTTCCGACGATGATGAACGAGGGCGACATGGTTGCCCACCGCATGCTCGCCGGGAAGCCCGTGATCATCTGCGGCGACGGCACGAATCCGTGGACGCTCACGCGATCCGACGACCTCGCGGTCCCCTTCACCAACCTCCTCGGCAACAGCAAGGCGCTCGGCGAGGTCTTCCACATCACCGGTGACAAGGGCTTCACCTGGAACGATATCTACCATGCGCTCGCCAGGGGCCTCAGCGTCGAGGTGAAGATCGTCCACGTGCCCACGGACACACTTGTGCGCTACCACCGCGACTGGGAAGGTCCGTTGGTCGGCGACAAGACCTGGGCAACACTGTTCGACAACAGCAAAGTCAAGCGTGTCGCCGGCAAATTCACTTGCGCGGAGGACCTCGACGTGATCCTCGCCGAGCCGGTGAGGTATTTGAAGAAGCGCCTCGCCGACAACAATCCCGAGCCGCACGAACTCGACCTGCTCTACGACAGGATCTGTGCCGAGCAATCCTCGCTCGGCGCGTGAGCCTCGCGACATCCTTAGGTTCGCGTTTTTGAGAGACTGGGAGGGCAGCGGGCGTCGCCGGATCGATGCGATCGCCCACGCGGTCTCGCCGATCGGCGTCGAGCTGGGCTTCAATCGTAGACACGAACCGGGGCCAGTGTGATCTCGCGAATTCGTGGTTTTCGCGGTTTCGGATGCTCGGAAGATTGGCTGCTTTGTTAAGGCTCTGAAGAACGTCGCGCCGTGTCGCGGCCAGCGGTCCAGGCAAGTGACGATCAGCTCATCGCCTAGGCACCGGCCGTCCTTAAACCACGCGTCGCTCCATGAGGGATCGGCGATCCCCTTGAAGTCACGACAGGCCGGCACTCGAACGTCAGCTTTCCGCACGATCGACCCGAAAGCTGACAGACTGCTTCCGGCCCATTCCGGTCGCGATACAGTGCCAGTCGCTACGCCACCTCTGGGCGCGAGCCGACTTCGGTCACAAGTCAAAGCGCCTACAAACCGTGGATTGGCTCATCCGAATGAGCGCGGGGGAACCAGGGGTCACCCGTCACCGATCGCGATGATGCTGCTCAAACTATGCTTCCAGATAGCGCATTTTTCTATAGCACCCCACACAACCGAACGAGCTCCGCCAAATCGGTGTATAATCGCTGAGGAGGAGAAAACCCGATGAAACGCCTGCTCGTTTGCGCAGTGCTCGTCGCTAGCTCCGTCGCCCGGGCTGCTGACAATGTCGATCCAGCGACCGTCACCTGCCAACAATACAATTCGGCCGGCCATCAGGGCAAGGTGGATATCGGCGAGACGATGTTCGCTGCGCTTCACAATGACAATCGCTGGACCATGATTCCCGAGGGTAACATGCTTGTTAACGTCGATGATGCCTGCGCGAAATTCCCCAACGCCAGAATCATCGACGCGCTGCAACAATGGCCGACGGCCAAGCCATGACCGCGCCGGAGACGATCACTGTTATGGGTTGGCCCAAGCGGTTAGAGTGGCTGGGCCGCACAATGAGGCCCGACAACCGCGTCATCCTGCTAGTCCTGGTCTTCACTGCCCTGGCTGAATTGGGCTATCGCGAGCACCATGCCTAGGCGGAGTGGTGCAACTTCGTGGACGTCCGCGCCGAGGCTAACCAGGTCCGATCCGACGCTGACGGTTATTACAAAACCTGTATGCAAGGCCGCCAATGAGCCGGCCCTTCGCCGTCCGACGAAGCGGACTGGCCGAATGAAACCGACAGGATCGCGGCGACGGTCGGTGCGAGATCGGTCTGCGCTCAAAGGTAGCTTAAAATCAGGCACTCAACCTCGCGCAGATATAAACAGGGGGCTTTGCAAGCTTGGAGAGCGAACGATGAAGATCTCTGCCCTCGCCGCCGTGTTGTTGGTTACAGTGACCGTATCTGGCTACAGCCAGGCGCAGCGTTCGCGCGAACCGGACGGTGTATACATGAAGGGTGACACGCTGAACGATCACTGTCGCCTTTTCCTATCCATGCGGCAAAAAAACGTAGATAGAGCTCCGCAAGGGTACTCTGCCGGCGTCTGCTACGGCTATGTCATCGGCGTGGTTGATTTGTATGCGGAATCGAGGATCTTCTGTACCGGTGGGGCCACCGCACATTCCGTTATCAAGACTGTTGCGTCCTATCTCGATCAGCATCCTGAGGAGCGCAACACGGCCGCCTATTTCCTTGTGACGAAGAGCGTGTCGGAGAAATATCCTTGCTAGCGCACAACCTGGCCAGCGGTTAGGCGGGCGAGATTGTGCCGGCCGCGACCCGGCCGCGACGTGGCATGCCTTAGACCATGCGCGACCCGCCGGACGGGGAACAGGTCAGACCGACAGCAAGGGCGGGCTGGACTCATCAGCAAGCGGCACCGAGTTACCAATTGGGTCAGTTCCAAATTGGGCGAGTGACAATGGCCAGCAAGCCGCGGCAGATGGTGCCAACGTTTCCCAGGTCGACGAGATCTCGATGACCGGCACGGTCTCGATCGTCCACGACGAGGGGTAGCCGGCAGGAACTGCGCACGTTCTATGTTCTGCTGGTAGTCGGCCTGGTCTGGTCATCCCGGCGACGCTCATACTCGGGCTTGGGCCTCGGTATAAGTTTTGGTACCCGACAGCGCTTCGGCGATCTCCGTGGCCAACAAATCGGCATCACAAAATGCATCGCAGATACCGAGAGCGAGATAGGGATCTTCATGGCGTCCTGCATCCCCTACAAGGCCCATCCAGGGCCGAAGAGTCGGCGCAGAAATTGGGCAAGTTGGCGGCGCCGTAGAATCGCTCCGCTCGTTGCCCGGTGCGCCGCCGTGCTGGACGGCAGGGCTGACCAATGAAAGCTGTATCGCCGTTGACCTTAGGTGCCAGCGCGCCGTGGAGGCGCCGCTGGCGATCATTGAGCGGCCAAACATCGGACCCGAACGTCGCCTCGCCTATCTTTGCGACCGACGCGGTGGATTACTCGAGGCTGATGGCCGCAGACGAGGTCGGAAACCTTCGCATGCTCATGGCACATCGCGTGGTCATGCTATCCTTGATCCGTCGGCATCGTGGTCGGGTTGCCAACATGGCCGGTGACAGCTTGCTGGCAGAGTTTCCAACTGCGTTGGGCGCAGTTCAATGCACGATCGCCGTTCAGGAGCGGCTATCCGCCATCGGTGGCACCGTGCCGGACGATCGCCGCCTGCGATTCCGTATCGGGGTTCACGTCAGCAACATCATTGTTCATGGGGGCGATCTCTTCGGCGATGGGGTGAACATTGCAGCGCGGTTGCAGTCCCTTGCGGAGCCCGGGGGGTATCACCCTTGCCGCCGAGGCTTACGTACCAGTTCGCAGATTGCTTCCGATAGCCGCTGAGGACTTTGGTCAGCGACAGACCAAGAACATCGACAGGCCAACCAGGGTTTATTCCCAAAGAGGTAAGCCGGTTGACCTGGGGCCTGCCCCTTTTTCGGTCACAGTTATTTCGAACCGCGCCAGCCACAAACTACAACTCACGGCAGCGGGAGGTAATGTTAGTGTAGATGATCTGTTGTCGGCCTTTGCACTCATGGCGGATCAGTTTCTCAGCGAGGAGAGCCCGTTCCAATGTGTCGCACCAAGCCTTTCTGCCTTGGCCGAAAGGTGCGAAGGCGATGCTTCGACCGAAGCGGACAAAATCCCCCGCAGGACCGACATCACCGAGTACTTTGTGAAGGACTAATTGAACGACCAGCCTGATTTCGGGCGATCTGACCGTATGCGATGAGGGCCAGGCGGAGGGGTCAATATTTTGGGCGAACGTGTATGCTTGCCGCTTGGTTGCCATTTTTTCAGGGCTCCAGGTCTCGCGCATTGGCAGTGGCGAAGGAATTTGTGCGCGTTGGGCGCGGTGGCGGCACCTCCAGTACACTGGATTAAGGAACCAAATGACCTAACTCCCTGATATGTTTGAATATTCCTTCGGCGAACCTTCCAATCGCGTCTCGTCACCTACCGAAAGGATTGAAAAATTCGTGGCAAACGTATTATGGAATTGCATGCCTGAGCTTCTTAGGCTGGGCGTTGGCAGCTCAACAGCGCCGCGACGTGGCCGAAAAATTGTTCAAGCGAATACGCTGAATGGCAGGGCTGCCCAAGCGTGCGCCGCCGGTGAGAGGAAGATAGCGGCCCAGTTCCGAGGGCCCAATGGCGAAGAGTATTCAGGCCGCGGCGCAATTCCCAGGTGGGCGCGGGATCTTGGCGTTTGCGATCGCGCCGGCCTAGAGAAGTATCGCATTCGCTGATCTAAGCTCAATGCCCATCTTTGAGGCCGATACAAGCGCACGCCAATTCGCGGAATGTCAAAATCGGTGCTATATCAGAGCCATGGCCGAAGAGAATGTGACCCTGGCATTCATCGGAATGCACCTGGAGCGGCTGACCACCGAGGTCGCCAGCCTGCGCGAAGACTGGCGGCGATCCTACAGCGCCTCGACAACTGCCACAGCAACCTGCTGACCGAGGTGAGCAGCGTCCATTCCTAGATCTCCGTGATGAACGACCGGCTGCGCAATGTAGAGGACAAGGAGTTGGGCTAATGAGCATATTTGCCAAGATCCGTAAGGTCTACGATTGGCTATGCGAGCGCATAGAAGCGAGCGCTGATCGGAGGCGCCAGGAGCGTAAACACCTCAGCGAGCAGGCCGATGAAGCTTACGAGAGGGAGCGCCAGCTAGCTGTTGAGCGCGACTCCAAGCTGTTGGGCGTGCCTTTTGGCCACTAATATTATCTGTTGTCACGCATATCAAAAACGGAGATTGGGATTAAGCAGCCCAAGAAGCTGCTTAGGAAAACTGTCGGGCGGAGGGATGATGTTGAACAGAACGCGAACGTGTCGAGACTCGAACGATCTGCTGCAGCTTTGACACATCGCTGTCGATCTTCCCATCGCCCTTGCTGATCGTATCCTGAAGCGTGGTCTATCGAAGATGATGATGTTCAGCGTCTCGTGGGAGAGCGTCACCGCCGCATCCGCATCGTCGGCCTTCATATTGGCGGTGTGGTTGAGGACGCTATTCCTCAGCTCGACGGCTTCTAGCCACGGTTGGCATAGTAGCGGCCGAGCCCGACCACCTTGGCTGTCGCGGCCGAAACAAGCGGGTCGACGATCGGGATGCCTTCATTGCCCCCAATGACCGTCATGTTCGATAGGTCGAGGTTGCGGGCCTGGTAAAGGCCATCCGCCACCTCGGAAAGACCGGATATGTTGATCAGCTCCGATTCACGCTCAGGCTGTGGTTCACCGTGATATCTGAGCGTTATGGCCACGACATTCCCGCCGCATTGGGAAGTTCGGCCAGGATCGTCATGTGTCCATGTCCGGGCAACAGCGGCGAGCAAGCTGGATTTCGCGCTCACGGTAATGTCGGGGTGGGCGGGTCAGCAACTGCGCGTGGGACGCCATCAGCCTGGACAATCGCCTACCTCGCCTTCGATGGGCAGGAAGAAGCGTCGCCTTTCGCATCCAGTCAATTCGCGTGGAACAGTCTGCTTCGCGAAATTGATGAGATCTTGTGGTGTCTGAAAAACCCGGATGAGGCGAATGCCTTCTCCATAGGACGCAATCAGCACCCGGGTTCCATCCGAATTGAAGGCCGCGCGTGTCGGTACACGCCACCTGTTCTTTTCCTCCGAATTGGCGAGTATCGCCATCTCTCTCCCGGTTGGCGCGTCCCAGAGCCGCGCTGATCCGTCTTGAGTTGAAGCCGTCAAGACATGGCGGCCGTTGGAGCTGAATTCGGCACTGTCCACCGTACCACTATGCCCTTTGAGCACGACCCTTTGTTTCCCGTCCAGAGCGCTCCAGATTCGCGCTGTCCCGTCGCGTGAGGCAGTTAATAACGACTGACCGTCGGGGCTGAATGCGACTGTCGTAAGCGCATCTCGGTGACCTTTGAGAATAGCGACCGTGTTTCCGTCCTTGGCCGACCAAATCCGCGCTGTCCGGTCGAGCGAGGCAGTGGCAACCAATTGACCATCGGGACTGAATGCCGCCCCGACGATGCGGCTGTCATGGCCCGTTAGGGCCCTGAGTTCGGTCCCATTTGTTCTCAACACATGCGCGGCGTTGTCGGGGGTGGCGGCGAGGACAAGATCGCCGGCCCGGTTGAAAACAATTTGCCTGCCAGCTGTCTTGATCGTGGCGACTTCCTCACCTGTCGCTGCGTTCCACAACCGTGCTGTGCCGCTGGTCGAACTCGCCGCTAGGAGATCTCCTTTCGCACCGAACTGGATCTGAACCAGCCCGCCTGGAGATGCAAATCTGACGATCTCTCTCTTGCTTGCGACGTCCCAGATGGAGATTTTGCCCGACAGCGACTTAGTGGCAACGCGGTCTCCATCAGGGCTGAACGCCGCGCCATGGACAATCTCGCCTGTGTCGAAAGCGCCTACCTCGTGGCCGGCTAAGTCCCAGAGGTGTCCTTTGGAATCACCCCCTCCAGTCAGCAAGTGCACGTTGTCGGGACTGAAGGCGGCGAAGGTCGGCGGCGGTTCCTGACGTAGCGCGGTCGTCAGTATCCCATCGACGTCCCAGAGTTCGGGCGGTGCCATCGTGTGAAGCTGTGAGAAGCTCATTGCTGTCGACTGGGTTGAACTCAAGATGCTCAACCAGGTCATGATGGCCGGCGATGGTGGTGAAAAGCGACGCCTGACCGACATCCCAGATACGAAGCGGCCCGTTCATGGAAGCGGTTGCAAGAAGGCGGTCGTCAGGGCTGAACGCGCTGTTCATTTCCTGATCCCGGTAATCCGAAGCGATGTCAGCCAGTTTGACGTTCGGGGCCTCTTGGCCGAGCACATCGACCAAGACCCCCGACTTTCCGTCCCAGATCCTAGCGCTTCCATCGAGCGACACAGTTGCAATTCGGCGGCCGTCATGACTGAACGCAGTACCATGCAGTTGAGTGTCGCTCTTGTGGCCGCTCAGCCGTGCTATTTCAGTTCCGTTCGATACGTCCCAAAGGACAGGTAAACTTCCATATGAGATCGTGCCCCACGGGCCTATCAACAGCCGGCTCCCGTCGGGGCTGAATGTGAGCGTGCATGCGTAGGTGCCGACGCGGAATTCATGGATTAGCGTGCCATCCTCCGCATTCCAGACAGATACGCCGCGTTCGAATGAAGTGGCGAAGCTTCGATCGTCCGGGCCGAAGCCGGCTGTGTCGTCTCGAATGCTGGCTAAGCTCAGGATTTTGTCGCCCGTCCAAGGATTCCAGAGCGTGGCCTGAGTGTGTCCACCGGCGGTCAACACTCGATCGCCCTTCGAGTCGAACACTGCTGTTGGATAGTCGCCGATCGGCCCAAGCACAGTGCGCTGCGCTCCGGAGACGGCATCCCAGATTCGAGCGGTGCCGTCCCTGGCGGCGGTAACCACCAAGCGTCCATCCGGACTGAATCCGGCTCTCTCCACGGCCCCGTGGTGACCCTTCAACATTGCAATCTGTCTACCAGTCGCGACGTCCCAAATGCGTGCGGTCTTATCGTAGGACGCCGTGACGATGCGCTTACCTGATCGATCAAAGGCTGCCTGTGCCACTCCGGCATCGTGTTTGAAGACCGCCGTTTGGCGGTGCATCAGAAGAGCGTTGAACAGTGCGGCCTCGGCATCAAAAAAATATGGACGCGTGGGGCCAGATCCGCTCTTCGGAAGCGCCTCCAACGCCAACAGGATCGCGGTTTCAGTATCGCCGCTCGCCATGGTTTGTCGCGACAGGAACGACAGCGAAAGGGATTGATTGCGGAGTGCCTGATCACGCGCCTCAACGGCCTCCTTTTCGGCCGACCTCGCCTTTTCGGCACTCGCCTGCGCCCAGGTCGCTTGCCTCGTTGCGTCTTGTTGTCCCCTTAATCCAACGTACGCACCTCCGGCCGCAAGGAGAGCCAACGCAATCGCTACAATCGCGGCATAGCGAGTACGTCGGGCGAGCCGTTCTGCTGAGTCGACGAGTGCCCGCTCGGCCTGCCGGTCCCTTTCCTCTCTGGCCGCCTGGGCACGAGAAGACGCTTCAATGTACTCGATGAGCCCGTCGTCGACTTCCTCCCGTCTCGACTGAAGCAGCTCCTCGCCTTCAGCAAGACGCTTGCCGGATGGCAGGAGAAGCTCCGGGTTGCGATTGTCGGCGAGCCAACGGTAGGCGTCGGCCGCAACCCGAGCGCGAGTCTCGAGGAAGCTGCGGTTCGCATCAACGATGGCGCTCGCTCGTGGCCAACGGCTCAACAATGCCTCATGTGTTACGCGCACGAAGACCTGCCCTGCGACATCCTCATCGGTGACGAGGAGTCGGGCGCCGACAAAGGCGTTCACCAGAGCCAGCCGGGCAGGCGTACCCGCCACTTCGCTAAGCAGGGCCGGACGTGCAGTAACTGCTTCATCTCCAGGACGAACCGTAGTGAGGGCGCGCAGCGTTGCCGGCAGGGCCTCCTGAATGTCTGGCGAGAGAGCGTCGAGAACTTCATCGGCGCGGCGCGCGATGGCGCCCTCAAGGCCGCCGAGAGCACGGTACATTGCGAAGGTCAGCAGTCGGCGGTCTCGCCCCGCCTCGTACAGAGCGTCGAGGACAAATTCGAGAAGTGGCAAAGACCGTGGGTCGGCAGCCGCTGCCTCTTGCAGAACATCGTCGAGCCGGCCCCGATCGACACTCTCCTCGTAGCGCAGACCGACCGCTCGCGCCGGCTCGCGGATAATTTGAGCGATCTCAGGCCCTGTTGGCGGCAAGAGCTCGTAGCTGCCAAGACCGTCCTTCAGCGCCGAAAAGCCAGGAATTTCGCCACAGCGGTGAAAGAAGTCCGATCGGATTGTCGCAATCACCCAGACCAGTCCGCTGCCGGGCCGCAGCACCCCCAAGAAGCGCCTGACGATCGCCGTCGTCGGCGTGCTGACGCCGGACGAGGCTCGCGCTCGCGCAAAGGCGATGCTTGCAGAGATCGCCAAGGGCAACGATCCGGGGTCAGACAGGATTGCCGCCCGCAACGAGAAAACGGTCGCCGACCTGATCGACCTTTATGAGGAGAAGGGCTGCCGCATATTGCGCGGCAAACGTCGTGGCCAGCCGATGAAGCCGCGCAACAAGGCATACACGATCAATGCGCTTCGTCATCACGTCGTGCCGCTGATCGGCAAGGAGCGCGTCTCAACAATCACGATCGCCACTATTGACGACATGGCCTCCGCTATCACCGCCGGCAAGACCGCAAAGGACGAGAAGATCGGGCCGCGCAAGCGCATCATCGTCAGAGGAGGACCGGGCGTCTCGCGTCGCGTGCTGCGCTGCCTGTCGGCCGTCTTCACCTTCGCCATCGACCGCGGGATCGTGTCGAGCAACCCGGTACAAAAGGCGCCCGTGGACAAGACTGATAATCGTCGCACGCGATTTCTGGACCTGGACGAGGTTCGCCGCCTTGGCCGGGCGCTCGACGAGCTGGAGGCCGAGGGTGTCAACCCCAAGGCGATCGATATGGTTCGGCTGTGGGCACTGACTGGTTGCCGCCGTGACGAGATCGCCGGCCTCAAGTGGAGCGAGATTGACGCGACGCGGGCTTGTCTCCGGCTCGCCGACAGCAAGACCGGCAGGAATGTGCGGCCATTGGCGGCACCCGCTCTGGCGTTGCTCGCAACGCTGCCGCGCTCTGCCGACAGCAATGCACCTGGTGGTCTGTCGCCCTGGGTGTTCCCGTCATCTCGCGGCGACGGGCACTTTCAGGGCACGAAGCGGATTTGGCCGAAGGT
The DNA here is from genome assembly GCA_963791325.1 of uncultured Alphaproteobacteria bacterium. Classification (GTDB taxonomy): domain Bacteria; phylum Pseudomonadota; class Alphaproteobacteria; order Rhizobiales; family Rhizobiaceae; genus JBEVJK01. The sequence goes on from CAWBRU010000006.1 coordinate 117,876, forward strand.
CGTAAAGAGGGCCGGCCTGACCGGCGTGACGCCGCACACCCTGCGCCACACATTGGGCTCGACCGCCGTGTCGTTTGGCGAGACGCTGGCGATGACGGGCGCGATCCTCGGCCAGGCCGATCAGCGCTCGACAAGCATCTATGCGCATGTCCAGCACGATCCTGCCGCGCGCGCAGCCGATCGCGCGGTGGGCCCGATTGCTGCGGCTCTCGCCGGCAAACCTGCCGCCAAGCTACTGTCCACCATAGAAAGGAAGGCTGAAGAATGATCGGTACTCAGACACCCACCCAGCTTCGCTTGGCTGCGAACCGGCAGGTGAGCCGTCGGGACGCCATCTTGAGATCGATGGCGCTCGTCCATGGTGAGCTCAGCGTGAAGGCTCACATCCTCCGGGGATTATGGCGCAGTGGCCAGCGCGCGGAAGCTCACGTCCTGCTGCGCTTCTTCACGACCGGCTCGTTCACAAGAGGATCGGATGGTTTGGCGGCCCCGCCGAGATCGATTGAGTGCCGGGCTGTGAAGGGGCCTGACGGGCCCCAGTCAGTACGAGTGCCGAGATGGGAGATCGCGCTCTTTGTCAACGATCTGCTCTATGGTCTGCGCCTCGAAAGCCGGCGTTACGATTGCTGATGGCATTGGCATGCGCCTGCTCCTGCTGCGGCTCGTGCTGGCGGCAACTATTGCCTACACGTTGTGGTACGCCAAACGGGTGAAGGCCGATCCCTCAAAATCGCTATGCGGCATCAGCGCCGACGATGCAGCACTTGCCCAAGCCGATGCGCAGGCTCCAGAACCCCTGACGGGGCGTCACAAGCTGATTATTGCTCTTGTTGCGTTTACGTTTGTACTGCTTACATTCTCAATCATTCCGTGGGGCGCCATACTCAACAACACCCTGGTAGACCCCGAGACGCACGAAACCATCGCTGGCGCCGCGTTTTCGTGGGAACTTGGCTGGTGGCTCCCTGAGTTGTCGGCACTCTTCTTCGTCATGGCGATCGTTATTGGCGCAGTTGGACGCTTGGGCGAAGCCGGGACTGCCCGAGCCTTCATCAAAGGCGTCGTCGATTTCACTGGGCCTGCATTCCTCGTCACTTTGGCGCGGGGCGTATCGGTGATAATGACCAACACAAAGACCATCGACACCGTTCTCAACGCGATGGAAGGGTTGGTGACCGGCACGTCGAATATCGTGTTTGTCATGCTCACATTCATCGTGTCCCTGCCGCTCTCCTTCCTCGTGGGCGGGGGAGCAGCGGGAACGGCGCTCACCATGCCGGTCCTCGCACCCCTGGGTGATTTCGCGGAAATCGACAGGTCATTAGTGATTACGACATGGGCAGCCGCAGGCGGCTGGCTCCGTCTCATTCTTCCAATCAATGCAATTCTGATCGCCGGGCTTGCACTCGCCAAAGTAGGTTTCCACCAGTATGTCAAATTCATCCTGCCGTTGATGGGCATCTTACTCGTCGTCATCGTCGTCGTGCTCTCGATCGGAGCGATTTTATAGCGCTGGTTCTGAATCCGTCAGGGGAGTTCCAAAATGGCCTCTCGCAACCCAGACCACAATCTGCTGGTCACACCGTCTCTCGATCCTTCTTCGAGAGTTGTAGTCACCGCAAGCTCATCGCCGCCGGCATCGGCCACCGCATACGGCATTCTGGTCGCCAGGAATGGGACGGTCCCGGATGAACTCGGCATAGGCCGCGACCGGCTTGAGGCGGCCGGCTTCGATGCAAAAATAGGATCTGCCCTCGTTCTAGCGTCGCCCGACGGCCCAGTTTTGGTGGCCGTAGGTGTGGGGAAGTATTCGAAATCTCGATGCCTCGGGCCTGAGGGACGCTGCGGCGGTTTTCGCGCGCAGTGTGTCATCCCATTCAGCTGTAGCCCTGAAACTGGGCGTCAGCCCGGTGCTAAATGTCGAAGAAGCGGCGCGGGCGGCCACCGAAGGTATTCTGCTTGCGCGTTACCTTTACAACCCGCTCCGGCGTAGAGCGAAGGGGACGCAGCTTGGCGAACTAACCGTTGTTGTGGAAACTGATGCGCTGGAGCTGGCCAGAAGCGGGGCCAGGCGCGGCCATTTGTTCGCGGGCGCGCAGATGCTGGCGCGCGATTTCGCTAATACGCCACATAGTCATTTGAATGCATCGCGTTTCGCTGACATTGCCGTGGCAATCGGAAAGCAAAAGGGGTTCGGTGTAGAGATCTTCGACAAAGATGCTCTGATTGCACTTGGTTGTGGTGGTTTGCTCGGGGTGAATGCCGGCAGTGTCGAGCCTCCCCGCATGGTTAAGCTCAGCTATAAGCCGGCAGCGCCCATGGGCAGCCTGGCATTTGTCGGAAAAGGCATAATGTACGATTCCGGGGGTATCAGCCTAAAGCCGAGTGATCCGGTACACGCGCAAATGAAGAACGACATGTCTGGTGCAGCCGCTGTCCTGGCTGCGGTCTCGATCTTGGCGGACTTGGATGCGCCCACTGGAGTCACCGGTTTTCTGATGTGTACCGACAACATGCCGTCAGGCAGTGCGATGGCCCTGGGCGATGTGTTGACTATGAGGGGCGGCACTAAGGTTGAGGTGGTGGACACCGATGCCGAGGGCCGCCTGGTTATGGCCGACGCTCTGACGCTGGCTGCGGAAGTAAAAGTCGACGCCATTGTTGACATCGCAACTCTCACCGGTTCGTGTCTACGCGCCCTGGGCTCCGATCTGGCTGGACTGGTTGGTAACAACCAAGCTCTTGTCGAACAAGTCAAGGCTTCAGCCGAAACGACCGGAGAACCGGTCTGGGAGTTGCCGCTCTACAAGCCGTATTTAAAGATGCTCGAATTTGGCGTTGCTGATCTCCGGAACTGCGCGCCTGTGGGTAAGCCGGATGCGATATTGGCCTCGCTGTTTCTCGCTCAATTCGTCGGCGAACTTCCGTGGGCGCACCTCGATATATGCGGAACTGCCCAGACCGATGAGGATCGCACTTGGCATCCAGCTGGGTGCTCTGGCTTTGGTGCCAGGTTGCTTGCCGACTTAGCCGTACGCTTCAGGCCAGCTCCCCTTGATAAACGAGGGTCGTAGGTCGTCAAGTAATGGGCATCTTCCAGCCTGTTCCACTGAACTCGTCATCGAAGAAGGACGTTCAAGGCGAACTCTCTAACTGGCAGACCAGGGGAAATCTATAGGTGCAGCGTGATGTCCGCTTACGGCTAAGCTAGTCAGGAGTGTGACTCCAGCGATTTCGGCTACTTCATCGACCTACCTGAAAGAGATCTTGCCTACCCTGGGGATCGGCACAATGTGCTCTCATAATTGACGTTTGCCGTAGGAGCTGTAGAAAGTCGCCCGTTGTTCGATCTGGTAGGCTGGGTTACCCCGAACCGAGCCCCTGCTGGCAACCATTCGAGGCCGCGATCGCGGGGCATCGCCTTTTTTGCGCCGTTCGTGAGCCCGCTGCGTCAGCGTGCTTCGACGGGGCAAGGATCCGGTGTCGGAGCAGCCGAACCCCGGCAGTGCCGTCGTTGAAATCCGAGATGTTCAGCCGGTGGTGAAAAGAGCTTCGCTTGCGGCTCTAACGTCCAATCGGCGCCCAGGCGGACCGGATAGCCGCTATTCAAGTGAAGCGCCAACGGTCACTGCCACGGCCTCGCCGTCGCGCGCGGCAGGCCGTCCGACGCTAAGTTGTTGATTTCATCGCACGCCCAACCGGACTCGAAACCGTGTCTCCGCCGCGAAAGGCCCGCCCATGACAGCCTGGACGCCGACCTCCCTTGGTAACGACCTTGTAACTATCGCAAGAGCCAGCTGGCAGTCGAATAGCACAAGGCCTAGGCTCAACCCACTCGACCATTTTCGACAACGCCTCAAGGCGGAGTTATGCTTCCGCGGCACTTGAGTTTGCCGGAAATAGGCTCACAAGCAGCCCTCCGAGTGGACAAGCTGCGGGAAGGCCACGCAGGTTCGAGCGATCAAATGGGAGGAACCTATGTCGAATAGCGTCTATAAGATCATTGAACTAGTCGGCACGAGCACCAGGTCTTGGGACGACGCCGCGCGGGCCGCTGTCGAACGCGCATCGAGTAGCTTGCGTGACTTGCGCATCGCGGAGGTCGTGAAACTCGACCTCCAGCTCAAGGACGGGAAGGTAGAGGCCTACCGTGCCAGGGTGAGTGTCTCCTTTAAATACGAGGACAAAGCCTAGGACCCGACCCGGCACTCAATCGAACAGCGACGCCGGGCCGGACCAACAGCGTTCGATAGCCGCCGCTCGGCCTTAGCTGGGGTAAGATCTGCCCTGGAGTTGTGCTAGGATAGGGCACCCGCGACTTTTCTGCGTCAAAGCGGTTGGGAGCGATCGCCACGTTCAATCCGATCTCCATCACGGCCGATCGGCTCGGCAACGGTTCGATCCCACCACGGCGAAAGGCTCGGGTGCGGTCGCACCGAATGAACTTGCAGTAGTTGTCTTGCCTGGAGAGACGTGTATCCGCACCAGAGTGGGATCAGTATCGTTCCATATGGGCCCATTCCTCCGGTATCGGGGGCCATTTTTCGTCAAGCCCCAATGCCTTCTTGAGAGCTCCCCGATTGCATCACGTGCCTCATCGAGGCCTATGCCTCGGTCCCGCGCTTTTGTCCCCCTCGAAATGATGGCGGCTCAATTGGGACTGCTCTCGCAAGGCCTTTGATGTATCGACGAGAGCCCAAGGAGGGCAGCCGTTTCTTCAACGTTTCCAAGATCTTGCAAAGCTCATAATAGCTGTAGTTGCAATCAAAGTTGCCGTCGTCCGGAGCGCATCTCGCGCCTCGACCCAGACGCGTAAGGACCACCTGCCGGCCCGCGTCGGCTCGCTGAGCGTATTCCTACACAATGAAGCATCGTTCGCTGAGATTGCGCCAATGCGACCCGAGCTCAACGATGCGATTGGCGTCGTCCTCATGCCGAAATCTTCTCGGTTGCCTACACCATGAGAGATCGAGCTACGGTGAGGCGATTATAGGTCGCGACTAGCGCCATGCTGGCCTTTGCGGCTCTGCTCGCGTCACTCAGGGTCAAGATCAGTTGCTGAGTGGTGAACATATGCGCCCCGGCCGGGTCAATGTCGTCAAGCGCATCCAGTTCGCGCAGCGGATCCGGTATGTGCTCGGCTTTGGCCATGACGCGAGCCTCTTGGCGCTTGGCTGAGCGGTCGCTGCCGACGGTGCAACGTCGGTCGGCCGCGCTAAGACATCGGGCGGCTAGTCAGGTCGTCAAGTGCCGCCGGATCGGACGCTTCTTACTCGGGGCGACGCGAGGGTAGGCCAGCGCCTTCTGGCCGGTCGGACCCCACATTGCCCCCTACCTCCGCCACCGGGATCGACCCCGGGGCCGCCTGGTGCCGGGACGCATATCCGCCTTGGCTCAGGCAACAGCGAAGGCAGACCTGTGGGGAAGAACCATGGGTTCTGCCCGAAGGGGACGCATTCATGCTTCTCCCTGGGTGCCGACTGGCGGGATGGCGCGCGGCGTCCGGGTTTCCGTCATCACAGATTATGCAACCAGTGGTTGGCACAGCATGGGGAGATGCCGAGGGGCGTCCACAGCTGCAAGGCGGTGAGGAAGTGCGACTTCTGCTCCAGCCCGGTTAACCCCGTCTTGTTGGTGTAGTTTACGCCGCTGCGACGCTTAGCCGATGGCGAGCGGGTACCAGCTCCGCTCATGCCAGCTGGCCAACCCGGGGGCACTTCGGCGGACGGGGGCGCGGGCGAATTTGTGGTGGGCCACCTCCTCGACGACAGCTTGTCGAGGTCAACGACGCGATCACGTTCTGCAACGCGGCGACTGCGCGGATTCTGGCCTGCATGTCACACGCTCTGAACGCGAATTTGGAGCGGCGTCCCGAATTTCCTGGCTGAACCGGGCGCGCTGCGGCGAGCGCGGGTTATACAACCTAACGCGCCGACAACTCTCCTTGATTTGAGCAATAGCCCCCTCGGCTCTGCCGCGTCGATCTAATCTGCCTTGACTGCTCAATGCGATGCCGTAGCCTGCTGTCGTGCCATGCAGCATAAGAGCGCGCGCCGGGCACCTTGTTTTTGCCGCTCACCATAACCGGCGATCTGGCCTAGCCGTAACGCCGAGAAAGGGTCCGCATGAGCCGCCGTAATGTCGCTATTCTGATCTTCGATGACGTCGAAATCCTCGATTTCGCCGGGCCGTATGAGGTCTTTGCCACTACGCGCCAGCATGATCCTGAGCCGCCGTTTTTCGTCTACACCGTCGCCGAGAAGTCTGAGCCGGTGTCGGCGCGCAATGGCCTGAGCGTCAACCCGCGCTATTCTATTTACGACTGCCCGAATCCCGACATTGTGCTGGTCCCCGGCGGACGCGGCACGCGGACGATCATTTACAATCAGGCAGTACTTGACTGGATCAAGAAGGTCAACGGCATGACCGACCTGACGCTGTCGGTCTGCACTGGCGCGCTGGTGCTGGGCAAGGCGGGGCTGCTCGACGGGCTGGCGGCGACGACCTATCACACGGCGTTTGAGGAGCTAAAGGCGGTCGCGCCGAACACGGTGCAGCGTCCCGACGAGCGCTGGGTCGATAACGGCCGGATCGTCACCTCGGCGGGCGTCTCGGCAGGCATCGACATGTCGCTGTACGTCGTCGGCAAGCTGCTCGGCGCGGCGCAGGCCGACGAGACGGCCCACTACATGGAGTACGAGCACTGGCACGGTATGCCGGTGGAAGAATAGAAACGAGAGGCGAGAAACGAGATCAACGGTGCCCGCCTCGGGTTCGCCTATCTCGAAGGTCGGAGCAACAAGCTTCGGCGCTGAGAGGCCCCGCATGACGCTTTACTGGTGCAAGCGGCCTTGCTCTGGCACTCGCGTCGTATTTTCGCCGATGCGCAAATGCCTAGACACTGGACCTATCACAGCGAGGCACTAGCACGTCTTCCTAGAAGTTTGCCACCAACCGATCGGGTACCGTCGCAAGCATTGATAGCCGAGCTGCACCGGCGACGCAGGGCCGGCGGACCCAACCAACAAACCGCAGCCGGGTCGGACGCTCAACATTTTGGAAGGAACACGAGACATGAAGACAGCTTTTCGTACGTCGCTGCTGGCCATGGCGCTCTTTGCCGGGGTCACCGTTGCCCATGCAGACGCCATCGATGACATCACCGCCGCCGGCCAGATCAATGTCGGCGTGTTTGCCGACTTCCCGCCCTTCTCTTCGGCCAGTGCCGACATGAGCCTTAAGGGCTACGACATGGATGTCGCGCAATACATTGCCGATACGCTCAAGGTGAAGCTGAACCCGGTGTCCGTTACCGGTCAGAACCGCATTCCCTATCTCACGGAAAAGCGCGTCGATATGCTGATGAGCGTCGGCTACTCGAAGGAGCGCGCCGAGGTCATCGACTTTGCCGCTGCTTACGCACCCTACTATATTGCCGTTATCGGCCCGGCCGCGCTCGAGGTGAAAGACAAGGCGGACCTGGCCGATAAGTCGATCGCGGTCAACCGCGGCACGCTGGAGGACACTTCGCTCACTGAAGGTGCGCCCGCTTCGGCCGACATCCATCGCTTCGACAACTACAACGCGGTGATCCAGGCCTTTATCTCCGGTCAGACCCAGCTCATGGTGGTCGGCAATGATGTCGGCGCACAGGTCCTGGCCCAGCAAGTGGACTTGAAGCCGGAGCAGAAGTTCCAGCTGATGACCTCGCCCTCGCATATCGGGCTCAACAAGAAAGAAGTGGTCCCGCCAGGTGAGACAGTTTGGCGGCTTGGCTAAGGTGGATCCGGGTTGCTTCTACGCCGCCAGTTGCTCCGTCATTTCTGCCGTAGCATAGACCTCGTCGGGTGTCCTGCCGCCGAAGGCTGAGTGCGGTCGTCGCCGATTGTAATAGTCGATCCAGGATCCGATGCCGCTGCGCGCGTCGCTACCGGTCTCGAAGGCATTGAGGAATACGCACTCGTATTTGAGACTGCGCCACAGCCGCTCGATGAAGACATTGTCCATCCAGCGGCCACGGCCGTCCATGGAGATACGGATGTCGGCGTCCTTCAGCGTCGTCGTGAAGGCGAAGCTGGTGAACTGGCTCCCCTGATCCGTATTGAAGATGTCGGGGCTACCGTGGCGGGTGATCGCGTCCTCGAGAGCGGCAATACAGAAGTCAGTATCCATCGTGTTCGATAGCCTCCAGGCGAGCACCTTGCGGCTGAACCAGTCCATGATGGCGATGAGATAGAGGAAGCCGCGCCGCATCGGGATGTAGGTCACGTCGGCGCACCAGACTTGGTCCGGCCGCTCGATCGCCAAGTGCCGCAGCAGGTAGGGATAGATGCGGTGCTGCGGGTTCGGCTCGCTGGTCCTGGGCACCTGGTAGATCGGCGACAGACCGATCCTGCGCATCAGCCGCCGGACCCGCTTGCGGCCGACGCACCAGCCCTGGCGACGCAGATGCCGCGCCATCTGGCGCGAGCCATACCAGGGTGTTTCCATGAAGGCCGCGTCGATGATGCGCATCAGTTCCAGTTTCTCCGGCGTCTGGCCGGCAGGCTGGCGATAGAACGACGCCCGCGAAATCGAGACCAGTTCGCACTGGCGGCGGATCGAGAGCCGGTTGTGATCGGGATCAATCATCATTCTCCTCCGATCCAGGCTCAGCGATCGAAGGCCTTGGCCAAAAAATCCCGCTCCACGACGAGCTGGCCGATCTTGGCATGCAGCTTCGTGACGTCAGCCTCGCGGCTCGCCCGCGTGTCAGAGGCCTTGTCGTCGAACACCTTGGCCAACTTCTCAATGGCCTGCCGTTTCCACTGCGTGATCTGGTTCGGGTGAAGCTGGTGCTTGATCGCCAGCTCCGAAATCGTTCGCTCGCCGCGGATCGCTTCAAGCGCCACCTTGGCCTTGAACTCGGCCGTAAACCGTCTGCGTGTCTTCACTGCGGATCGTCCTTTTCATCAGTCGATCCACCTTATGCCCCTGTCTCAAAATCCGGGACCACCTCAGAATGAGGAACGGCTGAAGAAGGCCATCAACGATGCGATCGCTAAGATGCTCGCCGACGGCAAGCTCGATGCGAGCTCACAAGCTTGGCTAAAGGTGAAGCTCAACCCCGAGAACCTCAAGGACTGAAACAGGCTGCCGTTGGGCTACGGTCTCGACTTCGGCTGGCTGGTCGAGGGTGCCGCGGAGATCGCGCGCGGCGCGGCGATGACGCTGCTGCTGATCGTGGTCACCACGCTGATCGGCACCGTTCTCAGCATCTTCGGCGCCGCCGGGCGGCGCAGCGGGCACCGCTGGCTGCGCGATGCGATCGCGGCCTATGTCGAGGTTGTGCGCAACACGCCCTTTCTGGTGCAGCTGTTCTTCATTTTCTTCGGCCTGCCGACGCTTGGCGTGCGGCTCGATCCAATCATTGCGGCCATCCTCGCCATGACGCTCAATATGGCGGCCTACACCACCGAGATCGTCGGCGCCGGGCTGGACGCCGTCCCGCGCGGCCAGCGCGAGGCGGCGTTGGCCCTTGGCCTGTCGCCCCGCCAGGCGTTTATCAAAATTGTGTTGCCGCAGGCGATGATGGTGATCTATCCGGCGCTCACCAGTCAGATCGTCATCATGATGCTGGAATTGGCGGTGGTGTCGCAGATCGCGGTGCGCGAGCTCACCTACGAGGCCGACATGCTGCAGGCCCGCACATTTCGCGCTTTCGAGACCTATCTGGTCGTGACCCTGGTCTATCTCTGCCTGTCGTTGGCGGTACGCCGCGCGCTGGTGGCGGGCGGCCGCCGCGTCCTTGGAGTCGGCGTGTCATGATCGAGTTTACCCTCTGGGACATCGTCCGAAACCTTCTACTGGCCACCCGCTGGACGGTTCTGCTTTCGGTGGTCGCCTTAGTCGGGGGCGCGGTGGTCGGCGTCGCCATTCTTTTGGCTCGCATCTCGACCCGGAACTGGGTAAGCCGCGCGGCGCAAGCCTACATCGGCCTGTTTCAGGGCACGCCGTTGCTGATGCAGCTCTTCCTGATGTTCTTCGGCCTGCCGATGCTCGGCTTTCGTATTGAACCGTGGACGGCAGCTGTGCTCGGCCTGACCTTCTTCGCCAGCGCCTTTCTTGCGGAGATTTGGCGCGGCGGTGTGCAGGCGCTCCCGCGTGGGCAATGGGACGCGGGCGCCAGCCTCGGATTGCACTATATCCAGGAGTTGCGGTTGATTGTCCTGCCGCAAGCCTTCGCCATCACGCGTGCTCCGACCGTTGGCTTTCTAGTGCAATTGATCAAATGCACGGCGTTGACATCGATTATCGGCTTCGAGGAGCTGGTGCGAACCTCCAGCGCGATCAACAATGCGACCTTCAGGCCGTTTACTGTCTACGGGCTGGTAGCGCTCATCTACTTCGTGCTGTGCTTTCCGCTGACGCGCTATGCCAGGGCCCTGGAGCTTCGCGCCGCCAAACATTGACCCGTGCCATCGACCAACGGGATGCGGCCCGAGGCAGGCGGATCTGCAACAAGTACAGCAACGACTACATAGCCTAGACTGCCTTGTCTATCCGGGACGGCTGGTCGCCGACAGCTCCGAAAGCGGCAATGCTGTTCGCACATCTCAAACGTATTTCAAACCTCTATCGACAGCGACAGCAAGGACTGGCCGGGAGCTTCCTGTCCCGCAATCGGCACCGTCGGCGTTTAGGGCCGTAACCGGCCGCCGCTCGAACAAAGACCGCCGCCGCGCGGGCTGCGCAGCCTCTTCAGAGAGCAAGTCGTGCGACGCCCTGATGGGGCAATGAGGGTGCCTTTGGATCAGGAACACGAGGTCATCGCGTATCGATCAACACCAGTTGCCTTCTACAGAAGCACGTACTTAGTCGATTATGTCACAGTCAACGCCTGGCAGCCAGACGTCTGGATTGCCCTGACACAGCACCAGACGGCGCTATGCAGCATTGAGTGGACGTGACCGACCTCGCCCTGACGCCGCATTGGCGGCCGACCCGTTCAAACGTCATCGGCTTCTTGCCGCGACGTTTCGGCTTGTCGCCGCCGGTGGAATGGCGCAGTGTTTCCGTCCAATTAGCGGCCATCTGGGGAATGTCGGTTAAATCAGGAGTTTCGCGCCTTGGACAACGCAGCGGGACGAAACGCCAGCCGATTCCTGTGGTGGGTGGCCGGTGCCGACCGCGACATCTTGGCGGGATGCCCGAAGGGCGACCAGCTGTTCATCTCGCATCTCGGCATCGCCCTGGAATGCGCCTTCCTGTTCGTGTTCTTCATCACCGCCATTGCGATCAACGTCGCCTTTCCGCATACTCAGTGTCTTCGCCGCGGGATGGGCTGTCCTGTTTGCTGCCTTGATCGGGACCACGATCTTCCTCATCGACCGCTCCTTCATCATCTCGGACTGGGACTGGCAGGCCTCGGTGAGGCGCGACGAGCTGGCCAGGGCCGGCTGGGAAACCCTCGATAGCACCGCACAATTCACGCTGCCGGCCCCGTCGCGCGCATTCGCGCGCGTTCGCCGGTCGACGGCGATCATCTTCCGGCTACTCCTGTCCGTCGCCATCGGCTATTCGATCGCTTCGTTTCTGGAACTGGTGATCTACAAGGACGAGATCCGGGTCGAGATCGAGGCCAAGCATTATCGCGACAACAAGGCGATCTACGACCGCATCGGCGAGCGCCAGCACGAGCTCGCCTACGAGATCGATCGTGCGCGGGAAAATCGCGACCGGCTGCAGACCGAGGCCGACAAGATCGAAGGCGAGGTCACGCAGGCGGTGGCCAATCCGCCCAAGAGCCCGTCCCAGCAGGCCGTTGCCGACATCGACGTCCGTCTCGCAGCCTTGCAGGAGGTGCTGAGGGCCGAAGAGCTCAAGGCTCGAACCCTGGACGAGAACATCGTTGCCGAGCGCTTCGGCACCAAGCTTCACGACGGCAACACCGGCATTCGCGGCGAGGGCCGGCACTACCAGACCAATGTCGAACTGAAGCGGCTGTCGGATGCCACGATTGCCGGGCTGCGCGCCGACATTGCGAGGGCCGACGCGGACAGAGGGCAGGCGCTGCGGCAGATCCAGACCGAGGCGGCGCAGACGGCGGCTGCCAACGACCGGTTCCTGGCCGAGCTGAAGGGCAGGGCGGACCGGCTGGGCAAAGCACTCTCCGCTGCGCAAGCCAAATATGAGGGGCTGGTCAACGGCCGCGGCGAGGCGCTCGCAGCCTTTACCGCCGAGCTCAAGACGGCGGCCAACTTCGTGCCGATCTCCTACGGCGTTGCCAGCCAGTTCCATGCGCTCAGGGCGCTCTATGCCGTCTACGGCAACTGGGCCGAGTTCGTCATGATCAAGGCGCTGATCATCCTGCTCGAGCTGACGCCGATCATCATGAAGGTGTTTCTGTCGCCGAAGACGCTCTATGCGGTCCGGCTGGACGCCAAGCGTCGCGAGAGCTCCTATGCCGATCTCGATGCGGAGCTCACGCTGCGCCAGCAGCATCTGCGCAAGAAGTTCGACGCGGCCATCGACGAGCGGATGGACGAACGCGGGCTCGACCTGCTGCGCAAGGACAATGTCACCCCCTTCGTCGAAACCAGAGGAGCCGGTTGATGGCCCAGCCAAGAAATATTGCAGCCAGCGCGAGACGCCACCAGCACCGCGTCGCGGCGTGAGCTCCAACTGATCAACGACTCGGTGTCGAACCTCAAAGGCCGGATCAACCTCGACAAAGTCCTCGGCCGCTTGCGGTCCGGCAAGAAGAGCTCGGACGTGATCCTAGCTATGCAAGCCGACGTGCTGCAGGCGCGACGTCGTCCAGCACCACGCCCAGATGATTGCGCGGGACCGCAAGATGCAGATCACCGACGCATTCCAGGCTGGCATTGCCGACCTTACCCGGCTGGTCGACGAAACGGTGACGTGGCGGCGTTGTGGGCAGTCGGTGTCGCATGGGCCGACCGGCAACCGACGATCCGGCCGGTTCGTATCGACCGCGAATTGAGCAATGACGGTCTTCTGGTCAGGATCGGCGCGCAGCCGAGCTCTACTACAGGTCGACCAGCGTCTTAGGAAATACGCCCGGCTGATCCGATCCAGGCTCTTCAGAACGCCATGTGATCGGCAGAGTCGAGCTTGGCCGGCGCAATACCCGCTTCGCCAGACGCGGTGTCGCCTTCGTTAGGCGCGCTTGTGGCGCCGCAACGGCCGCCACTCGGTTCCGCTTCGGCTTACGCTCTCGCGGCACGCTGGCGAAATGCCGGCTGAGTAGTGGTTGCGGCGATGGCGGCGGCCGGAAATTGCCGGCGAAGTTTGCGGCGAGGGGCTTTGGGATGAAAGAGTACCCTTCGTCCAGCAAACACCTCCAAGCTTCGGGACAGTGTCCGGTAAGGTCGTCACGATCTGCCTGCGCTTGTCCTTCAGATGTTTGAAATGGCTGACGCCGAGTGACTGTACGCCGAGTAATCAGCCAGCGTCAAATCACTGGGGCCGTGAACCCCGGCAGCAGGGCATTGACCTGCGCCGCGATCCGCAACAGCTCGTAATCTCGCCAATGCCGCCCGACGATCTGCAGCCCGAAGGGGACGCCGGTTTCTGCCCGTATACCGAGCGGCATCGATATGGCGGGGTGTCCCGTCAGCGAGAAGATCGATGTGAAAGCTATGAAAGGGATTGGATCTGGTTTCGCAGGCCCGACAGTCGGCGGGGAAAGCGCGGTTGTCGCCAGAATCAACCCGTCGGCGTCGCCTACTAGGGCCTCGATCTGCTGTTGCAGCCAAACGATATGCACGCGCGCCTGCGAGGTGGCCGCCATGATCTTGGCGTAGTTCAGCCCGCTTGGCTTCCATGGCGTTTCGTTGATCGGATATCCTGCTGCCAGTATAGAAGGGTCACTAAACAGGCCCCCGTAGATTTTCAGCGAGATTGCTTCATCGAACCACGGGATCGGCCGGTGCTCGATTGTGATGCCCGCTGCCGCCAGGTGAGCGCACGCCGTATCAAGCGCCGCCTGCTCGTTAGGTGAAAGGTTCCAGAAGGGGCCGATGCGATCGACCTTCACCAGCTTATGCACTTGCGGTGGCGGCTCACCGATCGCTCTGAGATCTGGGATAGCAGGACGGGCCGGTGTGCGACCGGCTATAATCTCAATAATTGGACCGACGTCCTCGATCCTCCGCGTCAAGGGACCGTAGCTGCAAAAGTCGAGCTGAAGAAAAGGTGGCCGCGACGGCGGAGAGATGCCCCAATCGCCGTTGTTGGAGACGGCACCGTTGGTCGGCTTGAAGCCGTAGACGCCGCAGAATGAGGCGGGAATGCGGATCGAGCCGGCGGTGTCACTCCCGATGTCAAAACCGGTCAGGCCCGCTGCCACTGCCGCCGCAGACCCGCCTGATGAGCCCCCTACTGCATAAGCCGTATTGAAAGGATTCGCTGTCTCGCCGAAGGCTGGCGTCTTCGTGCGGTACGCCTCGCCGGGCCCGTTCGTCTTGCCCATCAGGATCAGGCCGGCATCCTTCAGCCGCTTAGCAATATCGCCATCGGTGAGCGGCGATTCGAAATCTACCCCATAACCGCCGTTTGTCGTGCGCACGCCGAGCGTGGCGAACTGCGACTTCAGGGTAAAGGGAACGCCGTCCAAGGGACTAAGGGGCGGCGCGTCAGCGGCCCGCCTTTGATCCGAAGCATCCGCTTCAGCAAGAATCGCCTGAGCAGTGCGCACCGTCACGACGGCGCCAATCAGCCAATTCTTTGCCATGATTCGATCGAGATATGCTTCGCAGACAGCCCGCGAGGTGGTTGCGCCGCTAGAGATTGCGGCCGCGATCTCGGTGGCGGATGAGAACGGTGTTATGGTCACGGCGCGAGCTTCATCTCGATGGGCCACCAATAGGGCTGACCCGACAAGAAATTCACGACGTGTTACCATTGAGACGTTCATCGGTGCCAAGCTGCGAAAGTCTATTTCTTCGCCGTTAATGGTGTTTTGCCACGGGCCGTTCGCGCCAGCAATTGGGGGCGCGGAAGGCATTGTCTACATTCAGGCGTCAGCTGGGTCCTAAAGGCGCCAGCTAGGAAGCAAAGGAGGGCAGTCATGAATGCGGACGCCCCTGCCCGTCCGCGCACCGGGCCCGGCTCGCGCAGGAAGCGGCGCCTGCCTACGATCGAGGCCGCCGCCCTCTCCCAGAAGGGCTCATCCGCGCCGGGGTGGCAAGGGTCACCCTTTTTCCCTAAGCTGGCGTCCGGCAGGGTTGTGGTCCCCGTTTTCCCGCCACGGATCAGGCAACCTGCGAGCCGCATCGTGTCCTCTGCAACAATGAAGCCGGCGATCCTGTCGACGTCGGTCACGGAATTGATCGCAGTCCTGAAGACTAAGGTGTCGTGGCCCGCAGCTCCCGCAGGGTGTTCCCCCACCCAGCGTAGATGACATCGCTGCCGCTTAAGCTGGTGATGACGTCGTCGACGCCGCCGATGATGACAGTGCGCGTTTGTTGCCGACGATCCGCTGGGCGGTTTCGTTGCCGTTGCGGTTGATCGATGCAGTGTCGGCGAGGAGATCGCCGACGTCGTCCAGGATGATTTGGTGCTAATCAGCTCGCTGAAGAGTCAGTTTGCCTGCGAGAGGTTCGCATTCTCTCCGGCGATGTAATGATCGAGGACCTTGCGGCACCACAATGCGCCGCGCTGATCCTCTCGCCGTGCACGATGGGCGGCGTCCCAGGCATCGAACGTTGCTTCCCGAATGCCCTTGATACTAATTGAAGGCTGTCCGTCCATATCGCGAAGCCACTGGGCCACCGGAATCCCGAACCCCTTTTTGCGGCGGTCGACGATCGACGACGGTAAAAGCGGGCGCAAGGCCTCCTTCAGGATCCATTTCGTGGTACCGTTTCGGTATTTGACGCTTGCCGGCAAGCGTCTGACGAACTCGACGAGGTCGAGGCTGAGAAACGGTGCCCGAATTTCGAGGGAATTCATCATTCCCGCCCGGTCGGACTTAACCAATATGTTGTCCGGAAGGTAGATGCACGTGAAGAACTCGAGTGTGCGATCGATGTCGTTGCTGCCAGAGGAATCCCAAAGGGCGATCGCCTCACTATAGATTTCCTCTATGTCGAATTTGAGCTCAAATCCGGCAGCGATTTCATCTGGCCCTAGCGGCGCGAGCCAGACCGGATTCCAGTAGCGCGGCTCGAACGACAGGCCGCGTAAGGTACGCCGCACCTTGAAATCCAGACTCATGTTGCTGTCGGCAATCGGCATGAACGCTGCCAGGCTGCGGATCGCCGAGTGGACCATTCGCGGCACGAATTTTTGATACAGCCTTGCGCGCGAGAGGGCCTTGAACGGGTCATAGCCTGCGAAAAGCTCATCCCCACCATCCCCGCTCAGCGCAACTTTTACATGCATTGCGGCACCGGCCGACAACAACGTTGTCGGTATCAGCGAAGGGTCTCCGAGCAGATCGCCTGTCCGTGAGAGAATTGACCCCGCCGAGTCGCGCATGAAATCGAGATCGCAGATTTGAACGTCGTGCTTCGACCCAATACTTATCGCGACTGCTTCAGCATGCGTGCGTTCGTCGAAGCTGAGGTCGTTGAAGCCTATAGTGAAAGTCGAAAGCCTGGAGGGCTTGACCCTCGCAGAAGCTAGCGCGGCGATCGCGCTGGAATCGATGCCTCCCGACAGGAAGACGCCGATCGGCACGTCGCTTTCCAGCCGCGACTCGACCGCCAGACGCAATAATTCCCGCAACTCTTCTATCCATTCATCGATGCCGCCAGCGGGCGGGTCGTCTACGATCCTGAACTTCCAGTACTGCTCGGTACGGACGCAGCCGGTCGCGGTATCAAAGAGAAGGTAGGATCCCGGAAGGACTTTCTTCATGCCGCTGTATGGGGTGCTCTCGCCCGGCAGGAAAGAATAGGCAAATAGCTTCTGCAGCGACAAAGGATTTAGCGGCAGATCGCGCGCAATCAAGTGCAGCCTGAGGCTCGGAATTTCGGAGGCAAAGGCAAGATCGAGGCCACGATGGGTGTAAAAAAGCGGCTTCTCGCCAAAGCGGTCGCGCGCCAGGAGAAGCTTCCCACGAGAAGCGTCGTAGATGGCGAAGGCGAACATGCCCTCGAGTTTTTCGACCACCGCCTCGCCCCATTGGTCGTAGCCGCGAATGACCACCTCTGTGTCCGAATGATCGCTTCGGAACCTCTGGCCGAGCGCAACGAGCTCGCGCCGTAGCGAGCGATGATTGTAGATCTCGCCGTTGAAGACGACGGTCGTCGTGCCAGTATCGTTCGCCATCGGCTGGGCGCCGCCCGCGATGTCGATGATCGCCAGGCGGCGATGGCCGAGGAAGACACGCTGGGCGTCGTCGACATACACGCCGTCCCCGTCGGGACCTCGATGGGCAAGCGCGTGCGTCATCCGGACGACATCGTCGTAGGCTCCAATTCCCGCGAATCCAGCAATACCACACATGACGGTCGTTACTCCGCGTCGAAATTGATGCGCGAATGGATGATATAAGGGAGGCGCCCCTGCGACTCGAAGTAGGTCCGCGCAAGCAGTTCTGCAATAAAGCCGAGCAGAATGCACATGAAGCCGGTCATGAACCCGAAGGCCGCGATCAGCGGCAGCGGCGTTAAGATGAATGATATCGCATTGAAGATTTTCAAGTAGACGGCATAGAGCGACGCTGCTAGCGCAATTGCGAAAAAGGAGAGGCCTACGGTACCGAATACATAGATCGCCTTTGCCTGATATTTGGTCAGGAAGCGCACTAGCATGAGGTCTAGCACGACCTTGAAGACCCGGTTGACCCCGTATTTCGAAACGCCGCGCTCGCGCGGGCGGTGGTTGACCACCATCTCGGTGATACGGCCGCCCTGCCAGCTCGCGAAGATCGGCACGAAGCGGTGCAACTCGCCATATAGCCGCACGCCGGAAAGCACGTCGCGCCGGTACGCCTTCAGCGTGCAGCCATAGTCGTGAAGCTTGACGCCCGACACGCGCGAGATGATGGCGTTAGCTATCCAGCTCGGGATCTTCCGCAGGATCAAATCGTCGGAACGGACCTGGCGCCAGCCGGAAACGACATCGAAGCCCTGGTCCAGCATCTCGACGAGGTGAGGTATGTCGGCCGGGTCGTTTTGAAGATCGCCGTCGATCGGCACGATCACATCGCCGCGCGCATTGTCGAAGCCCGCCATCATCGCCGCGGTCTGGCCGGCGTTGCCGCGCAGATGAATGACACGGATGCGCCCGTCCCGCTTTGACAACTCAGTCGCCAGCGGTCCTGTCCGGTCCGTGCTGCCGTCGTTGACGATGAGCAGCTCGCAGTCGCGTCCGAACTTGTTGAGCACTGGAAGCAGCGCCTCGATGAGAGGAGCCAGGTTCCCCTCCTCGTTGTAGAGCGGGACCACGACCGACACGTAGTGCGACGTGCGTCCGGCGACCGGCACCTCCGGCTTGGTGACCAACGGCAACGGTCCGCCTATGTCACTCATTGTCCAGGCCTACGCTCAATTTCCTTCTTTCTTCTTGGCTGACGTCCGGGTCGCGGAAGACACCACCATCTAGCTTCTGCCTGGCTGAAGTGCAACCAACATCAGTCGGCGAAGGTATAGCCGGATTGGGCGAGACGGTCGGCGCGAAATACCCAGCCCAGTGAATAACCCCTATAGCTGGCCGTGTAGTCCGGTTCGATTGGAGGTATGCGGTCGATCTCCTGAATGAGATAAAGCCTGCCGAACTCGTAGAAGAGCAGCTTGTCGTTGCTCAACTGTTCGCCCTCTGAGGACGGCCGCACGGTTATCTCTCGTGGTCCCGGCAGCCATTCGCCCTGATGGCGGACAGCAAGCGTAACATTCTTGCATTCCGCATCGGCGAACGCGGGCGTCCGGCCAATGCATGCCGCTTCGAGGTTCTTGCCGGCGCGCATGAGGTCCTCTCCCCATCCCATCCACGACGCGTTCAGTCGCCCCGGCTCGGTCCGATCCGCGTCATCGTATTCGAGCCAGAATGGGCGGTACGCCGCAAACAGCGGCCGAAATGGCCATAGCTCGATCACCAGAAACACTAGCAGCGCAACTGCTGCGAAATGAAGGACCAAACGTCCAAAGAACCGATGCGAGCGGTTCAAAAGGTCGAAGGCCACCACTGCCGGCAAGAGTAATGCCGCGCAGAGCAGGAAGATATTGATATTGAAGTAACGGTGGGCAAACGGGAGACCGGCGAGTGCTGACAGGATTGGCAAGGAAAGGGCGCCGATAACGCAGATTGCCATGACCGCCTGCAAGCGTCCTCTATCCGGTTCGGTTCGATCGAGGGCAGACAGCAGCGCGCTTCCGGCCAAGCCTGCGATCCAAATGGGCGTCGGCACGGCGATGCACAGCACGGTGACCGCATAGACGAGTATACCGATGAGATGGCCCCAAACTGTTGTCGCGCCGACATGCAGCGCAGCGCCGTTGAGCGACTGCAGATAGATTCCTTGAATCGCCGCTGGATGGAATGGCGCCCAGTATGGTTGAACAGTCAGCGCGCCGGCAACTGCGACAAACGCTAATGCTATAAAGGCAGCCAATAGCAATGGCATGGCGCGTTCTCGCCTGGGTGCTATGAAACTCGCCATACCAATCGCCTTTGGCAAAATACCGGCGGCGATGATGATGCCGGC
>CAWBRU010000007.1:0-173524 GCA_963791325.1 uncultured Alphaproteobacteria bacterium
AGCGAGCCTTCGCAGTTTGGCTTCGGGAAGGTTGTCCTGACGCAGATGCTCGCCTATGAACTCTCGGCCGAGACAAGCCTCGCTTTCGAGGCAGACGGGCTTCGCTGTACCATTCGACTGCCCCTATCGGAGCGCATCGCGCGGATTGCAGAACCCTGACCGGCCACGTCTGATGTCACTGCGACGAAGCCGGAAAGCAGCCGTTCCGCTTGCGGCCCAATCGAGCTGCTCAGATCCATCCTTTTCCTTCCGGCCGTGGAGGCCGAGGGAGAAGCATCATGGGACATTCACAGTACGATCAGGCGGCGCAGAGGCGATGTGCTTGGAATGCAGGCAAGAAGGTCGGCGCGAAACGAGCACTGAAACCGCGACAGATTTGGGCGATCCGATTCTTTCTTGATCGCGAAGGGTCGAGTGCGTGATCGCGCGCTGTTCGATCTCGCCATCGACAGCAAGCTGCGTGGCTGCGATCTCGTTAAGATCAAGATCGGCGCATTGGTCGTGGGTCCTGATGTTCGAACCCGTGCGATCGTGGTGCAGCAAAAGACAGGGCGCCCCGTTCAATTTGAGCTGATGGCTGACGCCCGTGCTAGCCTGCTCGCGTGGCTTGAGCGGCGCGGTGGGACGGTCGATGACCACGCATTCCCTAGCAGGATCGATCGTTCAGCTCCCACGAGTACCCGGCAGTATGCCCGGCTAGTCGATGAATGGGTCTCGGCGATCGGACTGCGATGTGAAGAATACGGCACCCATTCGAACCGGAGGCAGCATGGAGGTCCCAGCTTCGCGGATCGTTCGAATCGTAGGTGCCACTGCCCTGTGGTCTCGTCTCCGTCTCGCTCATCCCTCGCTCCGAAATTTTCCGGCGAACTGGCGCGGCTGGAACGGATCGTTCGCGAAGGCGCTCTGGCGGCCGATTACCGGGTCTTCTTCTCCGAAGGTCGGCTTCAGGGGTGGCGTCGGTCCTTCGGTGTCGAACGCGGCGTCAATGCGGTCCCACGGGAATGCGTTGGCGTCGCTGGAATCGAACTTGCAGCGATATTCGCGCTCGTAGGCCCGCTCCCCAAGCGCCCTTCGTTCAGCATCGAGGAATGTTTGCGCGATCCGACCGGTGTTCTCCGGCAGCACCAGTGTCTTCTGCCAATCCTGCTCGCTGCCATTCGTCCAGATGGCGTGGAAGAACCCCGACGGCAGCCAGGCGGTGCTCATTACGAGCAGCCGCGCCTTGTCGGCATGGCGGGCAATCATCGGACGGCACGCGTTGTAGATTTCGTCGTCCACCCTTGCCGCCTCATCGATGATCAGCTCGGAGTCGACCGATAGCCCACGAACCGTGTCGTCGCTAGAGCCTGGCAGCGCCACCAGGCGCGAGCCGTTGCAGCCCAGCTCGAAAAGGTTATCGACGGTTAGCTTCTGCCCGGTCGCGATGAGGATCGCCCGCGCCCGCCGGGCAACCTCTGCCGACTGGCGCTGGCTCGGCGCGATGGCGAGGCTGGTGCTGCCCGGCCGGAAGATCATGGAGTGCGACGCCGCTACCGCCGCCGCGGTCGACTTGCCTGATTGGCGATAGGTCAGCAGGCATTGCCGGCTTCCACGCGGGGCGGACACCAGTTTCCTCTGCCACTGGTCGAGGTCAAGGCCGAGCCTCGACTTCAGCTCCCTATCTGCCCAGACCGCAGGCGAGAGCCTGTAGGCGCCGACCTGCAGTTCGGACAGCTTGCCATGCGCGCTCACGCGGAGGAGTCCCATGCGTAGAGGACGCTGTCGCCGGTAGCCCCCGGCTCTCCGCCATCGCGAGTAACACTGTCGGGAGCTGGCGGGTCGCCAGCGTCGATTGTTGGAGGCGCGGGCCGGGCAACGGCATCGATCGTGGGTAGCGCGGTCCTCGCAGATGCCGGCATACCATCAAGGTCGAGCAGGGCGGCCGCCAGCTTCTCCTTCGTCGCCGCGTCGTCGACCACAGCGAGCAATTTGTCGACCACGATCATTATGTTCGGGCCTGTATTGACGCTGACGGCGACGTTGATGTCGGCGGGACGGTCATGCCCTGCGAGCCGCGCCGTGTCGGCCCAGGTCTTGCGCAGGCCGTCGAGTGTGGCAACGCTTATCGAAAGCTGACCTTTGGCCTTGGCGTCGGCGACAATGCCATCGAGCTGCGATCGGATCGAAGCGAAGCCGCCCGCCACCTCTTACCTGGTCGGCAACGCCGCCGCGATGCCGGCGAGGCGCGAGGGCGCCGCAGTCACCGCCTGTGAAGTCGGCAGACCGAGACATTTGGACCGATGCCGATGCAGTGAGCCCAGCGCCAGGCTGTACCGACGTGCTATCTCCGACAGCGTGGCGCCGCCGAGCAGCGCCCTGTTGATCACGTTGATGCGGGTGTTCGCGCAGATCTGGCAGCGGCGTCCCACGCGACAGCCTCCCTGACCTATTTTCCACAATGTGGGGACTTTCCGGAAACTTTGGAAGCTCACCCTTCATGCTCGGAGGCGGATCACCGGCCGTCACCCCTGGTCGTTCACACCCTCATCGACGACGCCGTCTACACGCCAGCCTCGAAACTCGCGCGCTCCTGCGCGAGCGGGTTCGTTCTATGACCCCAAGACGGTCATTCCTGAAGAACGTCGAATGGGAGGATCTGACCCCATCTCGGAGCGTCATGCCCACGACTGACAGCTTGCATTGTCGTCCGATTCCCGCTGACTGGTCGTCGGCAATTCGATTATCCTGCAATCCAGCGCTGATGGAAGGGTATCGAATGCAATTCGATCAATTGAGACGCCGCGGTTTTCGCCCTGTTCGGCGGCGCGGCGGCCACGTGGCCAATGGCGGCACGCGCGCAACAGGGACCACCTACCGGCGGAAGAAGGGTGCGGCGATGAAAACGGCCTTGGCTTTGGCCGTTGCCGGCATGGTCCTCGTCACCGCAACGGCGACAACGGCGTTTGCCGCTTCGAAAAGCAACCGGGTCGGCGTCACGTATGTGCTTCCGAAAGACACCGCTCATCAACTGATATACGAGCGACTGAAGGAGAACCGCGTGCTTGAGAGGTTGCAGAAATTTCTCAGCCCGTTCCGGCTTCCCAGGACGTTGAAAGTGTCGTTGGCAGAGTGTGACGGAGAGGCCGATGCCTTCTTTGGCGACGACGCAATAACGATTTGCTACGAATATATCAGCGAGCTGTGGAAGAACATGCCTGCGGAGACGACGGAGGCCGGCATTGCGCCGATGGACACGATCATTGGTCCCTTGTTAGACACCTGCCTGCACGAATTCGCGCATGCCTTGTTCGACATGCTCGACGTGCCGGTGCTCGGGCGCGAGGAAGACGCGGCCGATCAGGTGGCGGCCTATATCAATCTCCAGTTCGGCAAGGCCGAGGCGCGCCGACTGATCATTGGCACCGCGTACGCCTACTGGAACGAGGCGAAACGTGCTACCCCGCTGTCGCTGAAGCAATTCGCTGACCAGCATGGCACGCCCGCGCAGCGTGCGTACAACCTGTTATGCATCGCGTATGGTGCCGATCCGGTACTGTTCGGCGACCTCGTGAGCAAAGGGTATTTGCCGAAGAAGCGAGCCGAGGGCTGCGGTACCGAATATGGAAATATTGCGGACGCATACGAAGAATTGATCAGCCCCCATCTCAACCGTGCCGATGCGAAGAAAATCTTGGACGAAGCCTGGCTGCCCAAACCAACCAAGCGGCTGAACCACCGGCCCGGTTCACCGCGGCCGATTCAGGCGCAGTAATTGTCCGGCCCGGCCTCTCCTATAGCTATTTGGGCTTGCGGAGCCCCCCGGTTGCGGGATGACCGCTTGTGGCATTGCCTAAACGACGGTAGCACAGGGCGGCGGCTGGCGCGGGCACCGCATTGAGAGTTAGCTAGTATGTTTTCGGCCCTTCCAAAAGGCGCTTAGGTTTAGGGTTGAAGCTGCAGTTGCGCCCCACCGGGACGTTTAAAAGTGTCTACTTCTTCCGCCCACCCGCCAAGCCTACTGGCGCCCGCGCTGCCGGCCCGCGACGACAGGGATTGGGCGCGTAACGCGATCAACATTCTTCAAGGAGATGGCCTTCGATCGGCCGACACCCACCTCCTCAATCCGGTTTTTCGGGGTCTGCGCGGTGTTTCGTTTTATTTCAAGGACGAATCCACGCATCCCACGGGGAGCCTGAAGCATCGGCTGGCGCGCTCGTTGTTCCTGTATGGGATCTGCAACGGCAAGATTTTGGAGGGCACGACTTTGGTGGAGGCTTCCTCGGGCTCAACGGCGGTGAGTGAGGCCTATTTCGCGCATCTTCTGGGATTGCCGTTTATGGCTGTTATGCCGCGGTCTACGAGCCATCAGAAGGTTGAGGCAATCGAACGCTTCGGCGGAGGCTGCCATTTTGTCGACAGCCCGAGCGCAGTCTACGATGTCGCCGCGCGACTGGCCGATGAGGCCGGCGGACATTATCTTGATCAGTTCACCTATGCCGAACGCGCGACTGATTGGCGAGGCAACAACAACATCGCCCAGAGCATCTTTGATCAGATGCGGGCAGAACGATACCCAGAACCCGCCTGGGTCGTGATGAGCGCAGGCACGGGCGGGACATCGGCTACGATCGGGCGCTATATCCGCTACCGAAATTTCGACACGCGGCTTTGCGTTGTGGACGTCGAGCATTCGGCTTTCTACGAGTGCTTTGTGAGCGGCAATCGTCAGGCAACTTGCCTGCAGCCGTCACGCATTGAGGGAATTGGACGGCCGCGTGTCGAACCGTCTTTCGTCACTAGCGTAATCGACCACATGATCAAGATACCTGACGCTGCATCGATTGCAGCCATGCATGTGTTGTCGGATCGTTTGTTTCGGCGCGTCGGCGGATCCACCGGCACGAACTTTTTCGGGCTGTGTTGGATCGCCGCGAACATGATTGCGGAAGGCAAGGAAGGATCGCTGGTATCGCTCATCTGTGACAGTGGCGATCGATACGCTTCTACCTACTACAACCCCGACTGGCTGAAAGAAAACCAAATTGAGGTCGAACCGTATCGAGACGTGCTGGAGACCTTTCTGGATACCGGCAATTTCAGGACGTTACTATAACGTGCTCCGGTGGTCCGAGCCGCGAGAGATCCCGATGCCAATCGGATCACGACCTTCGTGAGCGACGTTGCCAAGCACTTGATATGGGGAATTGCCCGTTCCGGCTGCCGGGTTCAGACTGCAAACCCGGCCCCAATGCGAACAGTAGCCGCAAGCAGTTTGGACTGAGGCGGCCATTGAAGTCGGCTAGTGGCACGCACGCCGGCTTATGACCTCGCTCGAATGAGCACGTTTGGACTCAACCCAGGTGTCCAATTTTCCCTCCCGCACCTTCGTCGCCACCAACGCGGGCACCAATGGTTGGACGCTTCATGAGGTGATGGCCTCGCGGCGAAGCTCCGACAGGCCAGACTCCATTTGCCGGAGCGCGGCGTCGACCTCGATGCGGCCCTCGATCACCGCATTGACTGCGTCACCGACGACCACGCAAGCCTCGATGCCAAGGGTTCCGAAGGGGCGTTCCTCGAAGGCCACCGCGCGGCTTGCCCTCACTGCACCAAGGAGGTCAGCGCGGAAATGCCTGTCAAACTCTGGACTGTAGAGCACCGCATTTGAGGACGTCTCGATGGCTTCGGCGAGGAGCCCATCCTCGAGCAACTGGCGATTTGACGTCAAATACTTGGCGAGCTCCCACGCCTCCTCGCGCAACGGCGACCGTGCCGGGATGGCCCAAGGCGGCGTGTAGAGGTTGGGCCTGCGGCCTGCTGGCCCGGCCGGCACGAGCCCGACGCCGCTCTGCTCGGCGAGCCCGGGCTCGTCACGGAGCAGGAACGCAAACTCCATCCCGACCTCAACGATCATTCCGACGCGGCCGGCGCAGAAGTCCCGCATCAGCTCGACGAAGCTGATGCTGCCCTGGTCTGGCGGTGCTACCGCCCTGAGCAGGTCGACATAGGCGGCAAGGGCCGCACGGAACGGCCCGCTCAACGGCTCCAGCACCTCGTTTCCGACCGGCCACTTGCCCCCGTGCGAACCCAGCATTGTCCCCATCGTCCAAACCGCATGCCCGCCGCCGCCCGCTCCGCGGCTTGCAAAAGCGTAGAACTCCCCGGCGATGTCGCGCCGGACGGCATTCTGGAGCTCGGTCCCGACCGATTTCACCTCGTCCCAGCTTTGCGGAACCGGGAGTGAGTAGCGGTCGAGCAGGTCACGGCGGTAGAGCAGGAGATTGGAGACATTGACGCAGGGCAGGCCGACAACTTCGCCCTCGAAGCTTATGGCTCGGCGTGTCTCATCAGTGGCATCGGCAAGCGTGATGCCGTCCCGACCCATGAGCTGGTTCAGCCCAAGAACTCGGCCGCGGGATGCAAAGTGACGCAGCATGACCTCATCGCAGCACACGAGATCGAAGGGCGGATCGTCGTCGGTGAAGGACCGGATCATCTGATCGAACATGGTTTCGATCAGTCCGACGCCCGCCTTGTCCCAGACCAGTTCCGTTTTGATGCCGGTCTCACGCTCGAATCGTTCGAGCGCATTCGGCAGGTTGCGGAATGGCCACCAGTTTTCCTGGTAAACGCGAACTGGCCTCGTCATCTGCTAGCTCCCGGTTCGCTGCGGCGCCGGTCTAGATCGGGGCACAGGAAGACTCCATAGCGGCGAAGTGGCGTTCCATGCCATAGAGGATGCTTCCCGCCAGTCGAAGGCGATCACGCAGTCCCTCTTGGTTCGAGCCGAACGGCAGGCCATCGTCACATGGTCACGACCTCAATTAGGCTCTCAAGCTTACACGGTGGGACCGCAACTTGATGGCTTAGGCCGGGAAGGATTGTTTGTGGCGCACACACGGCTGAAGTTGAGAGCGATCTGATGTCAAGTGTCGACCCGGCGGCGCTGTGATCATTTGACCGACACATGCCAGCCCGTCGCAGGCCCCGGCGCCAACGAGAACTCTCCTTTGAATGCGCTCAGGGATAGCGAGGGTCGGACTTAAGCCGTGTGTCGGCCCAGGAAAGCCAAAGTCTTGGCATTGAACTCGGCAACGTTCTGATAGATCGGGGTATGGGAGCAGTCTTCGAATACGATCACTTCGCTCCTGGCGATGCCGTTCTTCATCGTGTCCGCGAAGCGGGATCCGGTGATGGTGTCGTACCGACCGAAGGTGATTTGCGTCGGCGCCTCGATCTTGGCGAGTTGAGCCGCAGCATCGTGGGCGATGACCGCCTCTGATTGTTGCAGGAAGGCGGCAAGCGGCTGGACGGGTCGGCCGCGCACGAAGGACCCGAGTTCCTCGATGAGCTCGGGCCTGGCGGCATAGACATCGGGCGTGAAGCACCAAGGAAAAATACCTTGGATGGTCATTTCGGTCACGCTGCCAAGGCCCTTGGCCATCGACTGCCAGCCTTGGACTACAACTTTGAGGTAATCGTCGGATTTCGTCCAGGCGCTGTGGAGCGACAGTGATTTCACCCGTGCGGGATGTTTGGCGGCGAGCCACATGCCGACAGCCGCTCCGAACGATAGCCCGGCGACGTGGACGCGATCCAACCCGATGGCGGCGATGAAGGCTGCCATATCGTCGGCAAAGAGCTCGGTCGAATAGGTCCCGCTCGGCTTCTCGCTTTCGCCAGCGCCCCGCGGATCGACCGAGATACAGGTGAACTGCTTGGCGTAGTCCTCGACCTGAAAGGCATAGCATGTATTGTCGGCAGCAAGGTAGGGGATCAATAGCAGCGGTTCGCCGGTGCCCTGCTGCTCGTAGTTGATGGTGACGTTGTTGGCCTTGATCTTCGGCATGGCGTCAACTCCCTTCGATATGGAGGGCCGAATGAGCGCGTCTGGCCAAAGCGGCTGGGGCTTCGTGATCTATCGTTTCGGACACGGGACAGCAGCTTGCGGCGCCCATCGCCGAGTTCAGTGTGCGCCTTAGCGAGTAGGAAGTCCAACAAACCGGTCAAGCCCCGCAATGATCTGCTGAACACCGCAGGTAAACGGAAGCAGATCATCGGTGTCCGACGCGCCTGCGAGCGAGCAGACGGAATGGTCCAGGCTGCGTCAGGAGATCCGGTACTTTTCCAAATCGGCCCGCTCGTTGACGCCCAGATCCCGCGCCCATCTGGGGATCGCACCGCGCCCTGAATATTCCTCGCCATTGGGTCCGCGGAATTGCGCAGCGACCTTCTTGCCGGCAGGTGCCGCTGACTCTTGTCCCGAGCGGCTTCGCGAAGAACTTGCCTGACGGCCCCTTCGATCTGTACGCGAGCGGTGGGTGCCGTCCGGCCCAGTTCCGAGCCTGTCGAGCTCAGCCTGCAGCTCCTTAATCCGCGTCCCACGCAGAGCCTGTATTCTCCTGTTCGCGGCAGCGATAAGTTGGTTGAGGTTGCCCAGAGAATATCCGGACAGATCGGGCAATTTCGGCATGTTGCTCCTCTTGGCAGCTGCGATGTCGGCATGTGTCATCGAATTCATCTAGGAAGGCAGCGGGGCCACTGTTTGGTTATTTGGCCTAGGTTGGCAAGGCTGAGCTGAAATTCCTTGTCGCAAATCAACAATTTTTTTCCGCTACCCACACTCAAATTCGAGTTACGTGGCCATCGACCTTGCTCGCTCATCCAAACACCGGCCGCAGTTCGGGAAAGTTTAGGACGTTGGAGCGCATCCGACGGCGAGACCGCCGCCGTTCGGCCATTCAACGGCAGACGCGACCGAGCGTTTGACAGTGTCGTTCAACGTCGGCGATCAATTCCTCGAATGGATGCGCCAGAATCTCTGGCTAGATGCCGTTCAATGCGCAAACCCGAGCCGCCAAGCGATCTGCGACATCTGCATCCCTGGATTGGCGAGATAACGCGCGGCGAGATCACGCCGCAGCGCCTCGAGGACATCACCGAAGCTATGACCTTCTCTTGCGAGTCGTCTGGCGAGCGTCCTCTCGCTCAACCGGGCTCTTCCCGAACCAGCGGCGGCAGGCATGGCTGAGCGCGCTTGCATGGGAGGCCGTGTCACGCTAATTCCAACACAATCCGCGACGGCACCGTGAGCCTCCGTATGTCACAGAGACGACCGAGGGTCCGAGGTCAATTCCGCCTGTCTCGATTCGAACTTACCAAACTCGATAGAGCGTAGCTGCGAGATCGTCGAGCGCCCGGTTACCTATGGACTGCATCGGGCATCGTGAGCGTGCATTGGGACTATGGGTGCAAGCTCGCCAAAATTCGCGCTCAGGCCGACGCCACCTCGGAGGACTCAGTCGTCGATGACACCCGAATAGTGGGCGTTGACATCGTGGCGGCCCCGTTTGCTCCACGGCTGTCCTTTTGCCTCAAGCGTTGAAGTCAGGGTGAATATCCAGCCTTCGCTGCGCGATCTGTCATCGTCGCGCCTCGCGCGCCGATAGCCTGTGACCGTGCCTCCGAAATACGACGGTTTGCTCTTGGTTTCATGCAGCATCAGGATACCGCCGACCAGACGTTTCGCGTCTTCCTCGGGGATGGTCACTGTGTCCCAAATGCCGCTTTCGAAGACTGGCATTTTGACCACCTGAAGGTTCAGGCTGTCACGACAGATTAAATGCGCGCTCGTCATCTCATTCTATCCTTCCGTCAGCTTCTCAGCTTTTCGCCGCTATCCAGCAGGGCGTGACTGTAGGTCGCGCGTCCTAAAGTCGATAGTCCCATGTTGGGACGGCTGATGCAGCTGGCGTTGGAAGGAAGGTCTTAGCACAGACCTGCAAGGCCGTGCGCGTCATCCACTCTGCGCGATACTCTCGCCCCCTACTTATCCACCCCCTGGCGGCAGTCGGAACGCAAGTGTCGCTGCGGGTGCTCGCTGCCCAGACAAGGATTCTCCCCGCAAGACTCTGCGGACAGGACGTCCTTGCTGCCGCTGCCGGTCGGCGAAGCGCTACTCTGCCGCATCTGCATCTGCTATTCTGGCGGCGTCGAAAAACCGCGGAACTCGGGCAGTCGCCTTCGTAGCGCGAAGCCCAGCAGCGCTACTCACGCATCTCCTCAGGGCACGACAATGCAGGATGCTGTTCTAGCTGCATCGATGGGCGGTACTGACGCGGTGGAGAACCGGGGATGACAAACGAAGAACTCGACGCCCTGCGCGCGATGAGCATCACGGATCGCTGTTGGGCATTCAACGCCATGCCCGAAGTGCGAGGCTGGACGATAAGCAGGCGCGCTGACTATCTGCACATGCATCTCGACGTTCAGAAACAGAAGTGGTCCCGCCAGGTGAGACAGTTTGGCGGCTTGGCTAAGGTGGATCCGGGTTGCTTCTACGCCGCCAGTTGCTCCGTCATTTCTGCCGTAGCATAGACCTCGTCGGGTGTCCTGCCGCCGAAGGCTGAGTGCGGTCGTCGCCGATTGTAATAGTCGATCCAGGATCCGATGCCGCTGCGCGCGTCGCTACCGGTCTCGAAGGCATTGAGGAATACGCACTCGTATTTGAGACTGCGCCACAGCCGCTCGATGAAGACATTGTCCATCCAGCGGCCGCGGCCGTCCATGGAGATGCGGATGCCGGCGTCCTTCAGCGTCGTCGTGAAGGCGAAGCTGGTGAACTGGCTCCCCTGATCGGTATTGAAGATGTCGGGGCTACCGTGGCGGGTGATCGCGTCCTCGAGAGCGGCGACGCAGAAGTCAGTATCCATCGTGTTCGATAGCCTCCAGGCGAGCACCTTGCGGCTGAACCAGTCCATGATGGCGACGAGATAGAGGAAGCCGCGCCGCATCGGGATGTAGGTCACGTCGGCGCACCAGACTTGGTCCGGCCGCTCGATCGCCAAGTGCCGCAGCAGGTAGGGATAGATGCGGTGCTGCGGGTTCGGCTCGCTGGTCCTGGGCACCTGGTAGATCGGCGACAGACCGATCCTGCGCATCAGCCGCCGGACCCGCTTGCGGCCGACGCACCAGCCCTGGCGACGCAGATGCCGCGCCATCTGGCGCGAGCCATACCAGGGTGTTTCCATGAAGGCCGCGTCGATGATGCGCATCAGTTCCAGTTTCTCCGGCGTCTGGCCGGCAGGCTGGCGATAGAACGACGCCCGCGAAATCGAGACCAGTTCGCACTGGCGGCGGATCGAGAGCCGGTTGTGATCGGGATCAATCATCATTCTCCTCCGATCCAGGCTCAGCGATCGAAGGCCTTGGCCAAAAAATCCCGCTCCACGACGGCTGGCCGATCTTGGCATGCAGCTTCGTGACGTCAGCCTCGCGGCTCGCCCGCGTGTCAGAGGCCTTGTCGTCGAACACCTTGGCCAACTTCTCAATGGCCTGCCGTTTCCACTGCGTGATCTGGTTCGGGTGAAGCTGGTGCTTGATCGCCAGCTCCGAAATCGTTCGCTCGCCGCGGATCGCTTCAAGCGCCACCTTGGCCTTGAACTCGGCCGTAAACCGTCTGCGTGTCTTCACTGCGGATCGTCCTTTTCATCAGTCGATCCACCTTATGCCCCTGTCTCAAAATCCGGGACCACCTCACTTTCGACCCGGAACATTGTCCCGAGCCACTAGTTACTCGTCTTTAACCAGAGTGAGGAGATCGACCAATGCGCGCGCTATGCTGGCATGGAAAGGGCGATGTCCGCGTGGACACCGTTCCGGACCCAAAAATTGAACATCCGCGTGACGCGATCATCAAGATCACTGCCTGCGCAATCTGCGGCTCCGATCTCCACCTTCTAGACGGCTATCAGCCGACGATGGAGAGCGGTGACATCCTGGGCCATGAAAATATGGGTGAGGTCATCGAGGTCGGCTCCGAGGTGACAAATCTCCGCATCGGCGAACGCGTCGTCGTCCCGTTCACGATCAGCTGCGGCCAGTGCTGGTTCTGCCAGAAGGGCCTCTTCTCATGCTGCGATCGGACTAACCCCAATGCCGAGATTGCGATCAAGGCAATGGGCCGTTTTCGAGATGTCGGCCTTCGGCCATATCAACCAATTTATGAAGGGTGTGTCGCTATTGGATGAGATTGCGGACATTCAGCAAGTCGCTCAGTTCCTTGAGTTCACCAAGGGCTTTGACGAAATGGATAGCGGCGAGGATACCATGCTCGACGATGCCATCGTGGTGACGGACATGTCGATGTCATGGGACGAGGTGAAGGACGCCTCCCTGCCCTACTGGCACGAAGATGCATTAGGGACAACTCCGTTTGACGATGACCTGTACGGAACCTCTGGCGTTGACACCACGAGTTCCGGCGCTGGCAACGATACTGTCAGAGGCCAAGGAGGAAACGACACTCTGTCCGGCGGCACAGGAAACGATGTTGTCTACGGCGACGCGGACGACGACATTGTGAATGGCGATGACGGGAATGATACGCTGTACGGAGGTTATGGCAACGACACCCTTGACGGTGGCGACGGCAACGACGCCGCTCAATGGCGGCGCAGGTGATGACGTTGTGAAGGGCTGGAACGGCGACGACATCTTTGAATATACGTCTGCGATGACGATTACGAGGATCTGTCTGGCGCGGACACGGTCAAGCTGCCGTCCGGCATTACGTCAGGCAATCTGACCTTCTATCAATTGTGGGATGGCACGCACGGCGATCTCGTAATTGCGGTTGGAAGTCTCGGCACAATTATATCCGACAATTTCTTCACCAGTTCGGGGACGTTAGCCACGGGCCGGATCGAGACCCTGATGTTCTCGGACACCTCGACATACAATTTCGGGACGATGGGATCACTGGTCACGAACGGTTCCGAAGGCAATGACAACATCTACGGAGCCAACACCGGCGGTCACCTCAATGACACGATCTATGGCCGCGCCGGCAACGATCAGCTAACGGGCAACGCTGGCAACGACACCCTCGATGGCGGTGACGGTAACGACTACCTCATTGGAGGATCGGGGAACGATGTCTTCATGGCTTCGCCCGGATTCGACAAGATCTATGACGATGGCGGAAGCGATACGATCATGCTGCCTGCCGGGTATGACGCGGGTGATACTACGATCATTCGCCCCATCGGGGTGACGGACCAGATAGTGATCAACATCAATGGGTTGGGTCAAATTCTGATCGAGTATCAGCTGAACTCCGGCAGCACGTATGTGGTGGAGACACTCTCCTTCAACGGTGTATCCACGATGAGCCTGAGCACGGCGCAGATCGAGACCATCGGTACGACTGGCAACGACACGTTGTACAACATTTCAAGCGGCGCCAGCACAGACGACATCTTGGATGGCCGCGAAGGTAACGATGCGCTCACAGGCGGTGCCGGCGATGACACTTACTTCTTCTCCCTCGGTGATGACACGATCGACGAGCTCGAGCAGCGGGAACGATACGATCAAGATCCGCGAGGCCTGGAACACCAGCAACATCACCGTTTATCGAGTTCGACGCCGCACTGATCGTAGAGGATCAGAACGGCAATACGATTACGGCTGGGTCGCATTTCACCGAGGAAGGCGGGTTCAGTAACTCCGCCTATGGGATCGAACAGATTGTGTTCTCGGATAGCACGACGTGGACGCTCTCCAGCATGGAGATCGAGACCAGGGGAACGAGCGGCGCTAATACCATCTATGGCACAACGGATGGGGATGCCAGCAGCGCTGACACCATCTACGGGCTTGGTGGAAACGACACCATTTACGGTGGTGCCGGAAACGACACGTTGAACGGCGGTGACGGCAATGACAATCTTCAAGGCGGGGCCGATAATGATATCTACGTGTTCACGGGCGGCCTTGATTCCATCTTGGAGAGCAATACCGGCGGGAACGATACCCTTTGGGTCGCTGGCGGCTCGACGATCAACGATTTGAACGTCGTGGACAAATCTACTTCCCACACTAAGATAGTCCTCAATAGTGGCGTTGACGAGGTACTGATATCTTGGGAACGTTACTTTCAGACTGCATATCACATTGAACGCATCGAGTTTGATGATGGGTTCTTGACGAATCTTGAGACTTATAACAGCTGGATCAAGGGCACTTCCGGGGCAGATACAGTCGCCGGTAATAGCAGCGACAACACCCTGATCGGATATGCGGGCAACGATACCATCAACTCCGGCAGTGGCAACGACGATGCTCATGGCGGGGATGGCAACGACACTCTCTATGGCGATGGCGGGACCGACCTTCTGCATGGCGGCGCCGGAAACGACGTTATCTATGGCGGTGACGGCCTCGACACTCTGTTCGGTGGCACGGGCGCTGACACGTTCAAGTTCCAGACCGCGAGCGCGTTCAACAACATCGATGTGGTCAAGGACTTCAGCACGGCACAGGCGGATATCATCGATCTTACCGATATCCTCGGCGCGGCCTACAATCCGCTCAGCCATGCCATTGCCGATTTCGTGTCCTTCAGCGAGAGCAGCGGCAGCACGTTCGTCTCTGTTGATCGTGACGGCACAGGCGGTACCTACAGCATGGCCCAGATCATCAAGCTTGAGAACGTAACGGGCCTGGCTTCGGCCGAGACGCTGGAGACCAACGGCAACCTGATCGCCGCGTGACGACTATCCTAGAATCGAGTTCATCTCTCGTCGCCGACGTCACCCGCGCAAATCTGAAGATCAGCTGGCCCACGTCCGCCAGCTGTACTTCCTTTGGTCATCTGTCAGCAAACTCTGCAGGTGGACAATATTGATGCGCGACATCACGTCCCCGCTTTCTGAAACCCTCAGGAGACCACATGCGTGCTCGATTGGTCGCGGCCATCGGTTCGACGATGTTCGCCGCGTTGGTTGCGACAAGCTCTCAAGCCGAAATGCTGACCCTCGAGGAATTCATTGGCAAGAGCATCGGGCAACAGATCGGCGACACGGTCGTCAAGGGAGCGCAATTTAAGAGCTCCAAGCACGACGCAAACGCGGAATTCGCCCAGGCGCGCAGAGCCTTCTACGCCCAGCTGGCAAATGGCATCCTGGGAAGCCCGGAGGAGCAGAACTTTGCCGAACTGCTTTATGACAAGGACATCTACTACCTGTCCCTCAATGTCTCCGAGGGCGTGCGCTCGTCGGCGAAACGGATGAAGGCACTCGACGCCCTGTCCGGTGGCGCTGCGCTGGACGACGGCATTGCAGGGTGGCCAGCAGACGATCTTTTCGACGTCTGGGTGACAGACGTTCGCAGCCAACTTGGAGCCACAGCAGACGGCCAGCTCATTTTTGTCTTCGATCCCGTCGCGTTTAAGCAGGCGATCGATGCGACCAAGCCCAGCTATGACCGCTACCGAAAGGCGCGCGATGAGCAGGAATTCAAGCGATGGCGGGCTTCACGGCCCCTGATCATGGAACCGAAGGCGGATACGCCCGAACAGCGCGCCGACACTTACATGCGGGTTGTCATGCACAATGCCGTGGAAGAGGTTGTCGAGAACCTTCCTCAGAAAGAAAGAGAGCAGTTCAGGGCCAAGACGGAGCCCTGGGCAAGCCAGGTAAGGCAAGCCATCATCGACTACGAAAAGAGGGCGATCACCCCGGATACCGTATCCCGGGCAATGAAGGCGTGGAAATATTCAGATGAGGAGACGGCTTATTTCTGGAGTTGGCTCGGAGGCGGTAAGAATCTCCAGGGCAATGACTTCGTTGCAGCAGTCGACAAGGCCCTGGCAGCAACTCAGAAATATCGCGACCTGAAGCAGTACGGAAAACAGTTTGATACGCTTCCAACGACCATGGATGCGGCGCTAAAGGCATGGTTGCAGAAGGAGGAAAGCCCCGGTGACAAGAACACACTGGATTACCTTCAACAACACAAGCCGATCGCATTTAAATTAATCCCCTACCTGATGGTTGCCGACCTGATTTCGACCGGCCACCTTGGTCAGGAGCCGCCGCTGCCGGCCTTCCGCCGTTTCGGCGACCCTGTACCCGCGACCAGCGCTGCAGCGTCACCGGCACCCGCCGCTAGACCCGCAGAGGCCAATCCGGAGAAAAAGGTCACAAGTCTGTCGGGGCCGGAGCCGGGAGGGAGCCCGGGCCCAAAACCTGTGCCCAAGCCTCGCGGGTCACCCCAGTTCGAGGCAGGGGTCAAGAAGCTATCGCTGGGAATTAAGCTCGGCGATATGCTCGATGCCGCGGACGAGAAGGTGCGCGCTTCCACTAAACTCGCCGCCGTCATCGACAACGATCCGAACGCAAATGGCTATGGACCGGCATTTCTCACCGGCCGTGTTTACGTGGTCGAAGGCTATCACGGGCGGATCGCCTTGCTGTGGGTTCGCACCGATCCCAAGAAGCGCATCGTCAGCTTGTCTCGCCTTGCCGACATGCCGAATCCGCCCATCTCAGAAGAAAAAGCCATGAAGATCCTTACGGATCAATTGGGGCCTGCGGATGAGCAATATATCAGCTCTGCGATTTGGTACGGCGGCACTACTGCCAAGCCGGACACGACCTGCACGGCCGTCAGCAACGGAAGTCACTTGGGGAGAGGGTTTGTAGTGAGCGAAGGAACCTTGCCTGATGACGCGAACGCGCAGGAGGAGCCCGCGGACGTGAACGCT
Source organism: uncultured Alphaproteobacteria bacterium (assembly GCA_963791325.1). Lineage (GTDB taxonomy): Bacteria > Pseudomonadota > Alphaproteobacteria > Rhizobiales > Rhizobiaceae > JBEVJK01. The sequence continues at coordinate 16,532 of CAWBRU010000007.1, forward strand.
TGGGAGACCATCAGCTTTCTCGATGCATTCCTGTATCCGGATGGAAGCTCGAACTTTACCGTGAAATGCCATCGAATTGTCTGGTCGAACTACGATTTGCATTCGGACCACCCATCGCAGTTTTTCGGGACTACGGACGGCTCGCTGGCGGCTGACATTTGGATTGAGCTGTCCGGCACACCGCCGCAGGCGAACCTGAGAGACACGAAGAGCGGGCAGAACTAACCTGGGTTTCGGGGACTTCAGGGCGCCGGGTTCGCTTCGGCGCACTTCGCCTGGCACGGGATCGATCCGAAATTTGCCTACAGCAAGCAGCCCGGTTTCCGCACCCGCGGGGCCAGTCTGTTCTTTTGTCCCCCTCTCCTCGGCGGCCCCTTCCCTGCCCGCGGTGCGTTCCCGCGTGCCGTTTGTTCCTTCGGTTTCGCTGATGGACCTGACACCTGGCCGGGGCGGCCTTAAAGCAACGGGCTGCCCGCTCCGTTCCCCCGGATCAAGTCCGGGGTTCCCGCGTGGCCCGTTCCGCTACGGTGCTTTGCAGGCTGATCGCTCCCGTCAACGGGTTAGCCATCAAACGCGAAACCCTTCGGGAGAGAAACCATGGCCGCCAACGATAATAGCCCCGCGCAGGATGTTGCCGCCCCCGTCCTGTACTCTGTTTACGAGCCTCTTACGGGCCCCGCGGGCGAGGAAATCCCGGCCTTCACCATCTACTGCGACGGCGCGCCGGTCGCCTTCACCGATGCAGCCCTGCCCCGCGACGAGCAGGAGCATACCGCCCGCACCTTCCTGGCCATGCATGTCATGCTGAGAGCCATGGCCCGGATCACCGCCGAAGGCACGCTCGACCGCATCCATCATGGCGTGCGCGGGGACCGCCCGTAAGTCCTGGGCGCGTCCCTTCGGGACCGGGCTCTAGGCTTTGCCCCGAACCCCTGCTTGCCGTGGCGGCGGCGCAGGGTTTCGGCCTGCCGGTGACGATCCCTCGCGCGGACAAGACGGTGCGGACAGACCCGTTTTTTTGCTTCTTACGTTTGTTTCATCGTACCAGCCGTCGCGGCGCCGCCTCAATGCTCACAGATTTTTCGTTTTCCGGCTTTCGCTGCGCGAACCTTCCGGAAACGAAGAGATCTTGTGACCCGGCACCGCGCCGGCTGATCTCTTTTTTGGTGTTGAAAATTCACATCACACCAAAGGAGAACATCATGACTTCCTCATTCAAACTTCGTCCCTTCGACGGCACCGCCGTGACCTTCACCATGCGCGAAATCCACGCCCCTGCCCGCGAATTCAAGAGCCAGTATCACGACGCCGAAGAGGCCGCGGGCGCCTTCCTTGACGCCTGCGCGACGGCGTCCAGCGTCGAGCTGCGCGATCCCGAAGAAGATCATTGCCGCCTATGCGGGACACCGCCTGGCCGCCTAGGCCGCCCTCCTCCTCCCAAAAAAATTGCAGCGCAGAGAGCCCGGACGCGACCCCGCGTACCGGGCTTTTGCCGGTGCAATTCCGCACCTTTTTATCAAGGAGAACGACCATGAAACTTCAACATATCGACCTCGCCCAGCTGAAGCCCTCGCCGCTGAACGTGCGTAAGCACGGCGGTGAGGAGGAACTGCCGGAGCTGATCGCCAGCATCCGCAGCATCGGCGTCATTCAGCCGCTTCCGGTGCGGCAGAACTGCGAGGGCTACGACGTGATTGCCGGGCAGCGGCGCTTGCTGGCCTGCCGGGCGATTGCCGCCGAAGACGGGGCGGCCGAGCCCGTGCCCTGCGCGATCCTCGAGGATGGCGACGACGCCAAGGCGATCGAGGCCTCCCTTGCCGAGAACATCGCGCGCCTGCCCATGGATGAAATCGACCAGTACGAGGCCTTTGCCGCGATCCTCGCGCAAGGGCGTAGCGTTGCGGACATCGCCAGCCAATTCGGTGTCACCGAATTGCTGGTGAACCGCCGCCTGGCGATAGCGAGGCGCCTCGATCTTGGCGAGCTGAGCCGCGGCATCGTGGGCGATGACCGCTTCGGATTGTTGCAGGAAGGCGGCAAGCGGCTGGGCTGGTCGGCCGCGCACGAAGGACGCGAGCTCCTCGATGAGCTCGGGCCTCGCGGCATAGACATCGGGCGTGAAACACCAAGGAAAGATGCCTTGGATGATCATCTCGGTCACGCTGCCAAGGCCCTTGGCCATTGACTGCCAGCCTTGGACTACAACCTTGAGGTAATCGTCGGATTTCGCCCAGGCGCTGTGGAGCGACAACGATTTCACCCTTGCGGGATGTTTGGCAGCGAGCCACATGCCGACCGCCGCTCCGAACGATAGCCCGGCGACGTGAACGCGATCCAACCCGATGGCGGCGATGAAGGCTGCCATATCGTCGGCAAAGAGCTCGGTCGAATAGGTGCCGGTCGGCTTCTCGCTTTCGCCAGCGCCCCGCGGATCGACCGAGATACAGGTGAACTGCTTAGCGTAATCCTCGACCTGAAAGGCATAGCATGCATTGTCGGCAGCAAGGTAGGGGATCAATAGCAGCGGTTGGCCGGTGCCGCCGATGCCCCCGCTCTCAACCAGGTCCGCCATCCCGGCACGGCGCCCTGGATCTGCACCCCGGCGGCTTCGGCCAGAGATCCGGCTGTTTCCGCCGCCGATGAGCGACCTACTCTGTTTCGACCGACGTGAACTCGACCTTGGCCTTGGACTTGCCCACGGCCGTGCTCTGGACGGTCCAGTCGTCAAAATCAGTGGCGAGCAGCACGTCCAACGGATCCGGCTCAAGGGTGGCGGGGTTCATGATCTTGGCGCGCGCCGTTGGACTGAGACCAAGATGAGCAGCCAACTTCATAAGCTGCTCGCTCGTGCTCTGCTGAAGGACGATCAACGGATTGATGACATCCCGTGTCGTGCCGCGGACCACGTAGGTAACCGGCAAGACGTTGCCTTCGCTGTCACGCCGCGTCAGTCGGCGGGTGATATCCTGCCATCTGGCCCAGAGCACCGCCGCCTGCTCCAGCATCAGATCGTCGCTGCGCCGGAAAACACCGTCGGGCAGCGATGCAACGATGTGCTTCCAACAGGCGATTTCGGCCTCGGTCAACCATGCCGGTGGTGTTGGACATCCGTTCCCATTTATGGTGGGTTGCAGTCGTTTGCGTCCGGCCTTGCTGCGGTCGCCCTCGGCCAACCTCAATGCGATGGGTTTTCGCGGTCGTCCTGCTGGCATCGTTGTTGCTCGCTTTGACTAATTCTCGGCACTCATTGGAGGCAATAGGGCTTTTTTCGCCCCGCATGGTTGACTATTGCTCAGCCAAGTGTCTGTAAACACCGGTAAATTTCTCGGAAGTTCGCGTTGCACTGCGCCGCCGGTCCTGGCCACACCGGGTCGGATCTTTTCATATCCCCCCGTCAAGGGTGCACTTCCCGCGTCAGCGCAACAGCCGCTGGGGATAGGAAAATTCTCATGACCAGATTCGATTTCATCGATCAGCCCAGCATAGACCCATGCCTAGCGCCCTGCCACCCACCGACATCCCCTAGTCATCAATCGGCATCGGGGTGCCATGATGGGCGGGCAGCATCAAATCAATCTTGCTAGCAGCATCAAATCAATCTTGCTAATTGTCATCTCATCACCTCGCCAGGTGGTCGACCATCGGCGCGGTGGTGGCGCTACCAAGCTGGGAGCTGTACAGATCCTTCGAGCCTGGCGACGAGGTCGGCACGCAAGACGCGGCGTGCCCGAAGACCGCTTTTCGGGTCAACGTGCGCGTCGGCAGCGGCATTGCCGAATCCTCACCCGTACCCTTGTGGCCGGGTGAGGTAACCATCAGAAGCTGTATTCTGACTTCTGCGTTCCGTTGTCCACTACGCCACCTTTCATGGCTTCAAGGCACTTGAACGTTTCAAGGGTCGCTTCATAAGAACCCTTCAACGTTAGATAATCGACTTTGACCCCTGACATGCTGAAGTAGATCGTGTTTGCCTCAGCGAACAATTGGACAGCGTCCTTGTTCAGATGGCCCCAAGCGACACCGCCGTTCATGTAGGCATAAGCGTTGGGTTCAGCACCATTGTCGGTCGTTCCCCAAGTCTGCTTATCCGTCTGCACCTCGACGTAATAGTACTGCCCTTGCCGGAACAGTTTCTCCCATCTCGGGTTGTAAATGAGAATGGCAACGCCGTCCTTAGCGTCCATGCCGATGCTCAGCACCGTGTTGTACTCCGATGTTGCTGAGGCCATGCACGTTTTGCCGTTCGACTCCACGTGCCAATCTCTCAGGTCCTTCCATGTTGCCCAATCCGGCTCTTCATGTGCGGCACGCGCCGATGTTGCAAGCAGTGCGATAGCAAGAGAGGCAAGAATTGCGCTTGTGGTTTTCATCGGTGCCCCCTTTAATAATCCAGCGACCGGAATGAACAGGTGCCCATGGCACGCACCTGACCATCCTTAACCAGGCGAGCACCCGCATTGCTGCGACTAATAACAATCCAGAAGCGCGGATCGTTGTCATAGACGATACGGATTTGACCTCGGACGGCATATCCTGTCCATGTCGGCCGGGCATAGTTCGGAGACATGGTCACCGACACGTTCTTCGAGTAAAACGTTTCGTAGAGCACGTTGCCGAAGCGTGCCCAAACCCAAGAGACATCGTTGCCATTGAGATCGGTCATCGTGCAAGGAGCTGTGCCGACATCGGCATGAGCCTGAGTTCGACAGCAAAGCGACCGCGATAGCGGCTGCAGAGACAAGCGTTTTCATTTCATTTCCTTTCGGGTCTTTGTCAGTTCGGGTGCCATCTCTTGTGCCTGAATGGCGTCGGTAAGCGCAGCGTTGCGGCGGCGGCTCGGGACAAGCGTCGGCAGCACAACCCAAGATTGTATCTTCAAGCACGATGACTCCAGAGGCCTTCGTCCTTTTTCCTATGTTCTTTCAGTAATTTAGCGGAACGCGAAGTGGCTACTCTCTATCGCCCGCCCTGGATGTTCTGCTATCCATGGACCTGCGAAGTCGTTTCGTTCACGTCGCATTACATATAATTACAGCCGTGAAAGAGAACTTGCGGCTAACTGCCAAATTTTTGCGGCAATCGGCTAAGGGACGGCGTTGGATCGAGGTCATTGCCCAAAAGCAGCGCCATCGGATCGGCCGTGTCGGCATCCTCATTCGTCGTCAAGCGCGCCCGAGCAACCGGCGACAAGCCAAGGACTTCGCCGCAGAGAGATGCATCTCACGAGCGGCCAACGACTGAACGAGCAACAAGGGATTGCAGACCGGTCCACGCGGCGGCTGCACCATCAGGCCAATCCGCTTGATGGCGGTCCGAAAGGCCCCACCCCTCCCGCGACATCCCGCCTCCTGGGTAGGCCCGCCGAAGAGAGCCCGTCCGCAGGCGCCCGCCAAGAGCCCTGAAGAGGCATGACGGCGGCTCAAACAAGCAATTGGCATCGACGCACAAGATCGGCGGTCCGCGATATGGCAGAGCGTTCGCGAGTTTTCTAGGCAATCACGCCGGGGTACAGCTTTGGGACTGTTTCGGATGCTGGTGCGGCTGTTTGCCGGAAGAGGCCGCCCCCAGTCCCATCGTACGACGACGGAACCGCTCCAACCGCATCCTTCGGACGCAGGCGGCGCCGCGCGCCATCGGGGTCAACCTGCCCCAGCCGCTCCCGATGGAAACCGTCCTGCGGGGCCGGTGCTGGGTCATCGATGGGGACACCATCGTGATTAACAACATTCGCTTGCGGCTTGCCGGCATAGATGCGCCCGAACTGGATCACCCTTGGGGCCAGCAGTCGAAATGGGCCTTGGTTCAATTGTGCAAGGGCCAGACCGTGACGGCCCGGCTCAAGCCCGAACTTTCATACGACCGCATGGTGGCAGAATGTTTCCTGCCCGATGGGCGCGATTTGGCAGCCGAGCTAGTCCGCAGTGGCTTAGCTCTGGACTGGCCCAAATTCTCTGGCGGCAAGTATCGGCATCTAGAGCCGGAAGATGCCCGACGCAAGCTCTGGCGCGCTGCAGGCTCGCCAACGCGGCTTGCTTCGAATGCCGGACGACTAGTTGGTAAAGGAAAAGTTTGCCAGCTTGGCACAGCCCGGCGCGGCGTCAGTTCCGCCGTGTTGCACATTTACATCGCGAATTCATCGGCCGAGCGGCGTGGCAGCAACGCCGAACGGTGCGTAGCGGCTCAGGCCGAGCTTGTCCGCAGCTACCCGCGCATAGAGCGGCGCCGTGCGCTCGGGTTGAGCCAGGACATCGGCCGACCGCCGCGAGGTTGATCACTTTCGCCGGGTGACCACGTCAACGGTCCGAAGCATCGATGTGCGTCCGCTCTCCGCACTGCGTGCCTGCGGCAAAGAGATCTTCGCCCGAACGGCATTGGCGGCGATAGCCGCAGCAACCGGTGCAGGAGCGACCGTAGAGCGCGGCGGCACGCACGGTGGCGGTAGAGGAGCCGCTGGAGGCAGAAGCGCGTCCACGGGCGTCTGCGCGACGGCAGCGGCCCGTTCCTCCCTGCGCTTGGCAAACAGCGCCTGGGCGACCAGCGCAGCCGTGGCCCGATCCTGATCGGAGACCGGAGCAACCGGGTTGCCCGCAAGATCGAACCGAACGCTGGTATCCTCGGCAACAGCCAACCGATAGGACAGTGCGTTGCACAATGCCCTGATCACCTTCTGCAACTGCTCGATCTGCGCCTCGGTGTAGCCCCGGTCCTTCGCCCACAGCGGCATCACCATGCGGGTATCCACCGACAGCGGCAGGAACTCGCCCTCAATCGCCTTGTGAACCGGCGTCGGTAGAGAGAGCCCAGCATCGAGAAGCGGCTTCGCCAGCCGCACGAAATAGTTTTGCTGTTTGGGATCCTCAGACATGAACACGCTCCTTTCGCTCCCTGATCCAGACTGAAAGTCAGCTACAATAGGAAATCACTGACTTTATCGATTTGACTGATCTGAACCCCGTTTCCCGACCCCGCTCCATGGCGCCGCCACGGACCTCGCCGGTACCGAACCGGCCGATTACTTAGCCGCCAAGAGCTAAGTTATCAGCGGTACCGTATTCGACCGATCCTTGCCCCACTACGCCTCGGCGGAGACCGAGGCCTGAGCAGATCACTTCAATCAACGCGGTCGCTACAGCCCAGGTGATCATGTCAGTGATATCGGTCATGTCAGTGATTTTCTATTGTAGGGCATTTTTGAGATCCGGACCGAAAGTCAGCTACAATAGGAAATCACTGACTTTACCGATTTGACTGATCTGAACCCATTTCTCTCCACCAGCAAAAAATATCCACAGCGCCGCAAATCATTTCGGTTATATAGAAATTCACAAATCCGCATCTTCCCCCCAATAATCTCGACGCTGCAATTTTGCAGCTGCATCGAGCCGCTGCTGAAGGCTTATTTTTCGCGAGGCATAAATCACGGCCCGTCGCGATTTGCCTGTCGGGGCCATATTTGCTCCGTATCCAGTCATCTTCCACTGATCGATTTTCCAAAGGCGATCTTCTGCGAATGGATTCCCAACCGGCCGGAAACCGAGCTTCTCCAATTGCGCTGGCAATTGCCGGCGGCTACCTTTGGAATTCAGCCAGTTCCAGAGCGCGCCTTGAGCGACCCGCATCAGCATAGCCTTGGTGAAGACGAGCAGTTCATCCTCGCCCCGTTCACGACCAAGTCGCACGAGCTCCTCCAAGGCATCGGCCAGTTCCCCGCTTTCCGTCGACCGGTTGGCACCGCAAATCTCAAAGAAGGCCTCGGTCTGCGGCGGCGATGCCTTCGGGTTGAACCGCGAAAGATCGTAGGCGCGTAGATAGGCGGCGACATGACCCGCCCCACCATTCTCGATCCATTCCCACAACTCTTCGAAATACTTGCTTGGCAAGCCACCCGGATCGCGGGCACCGGGATGATCGGACCACGCGACATAATGACGGCGGTCATCCGGCGGCAAGAACATCCCATTGACCTTCAGGTTCGTGGTGATGACGACACCAACAAGATTCGGGATATGATATTCGGGTTTGAACTTCGCGTTGACGCGCAGCGCATTTGGCGGCGCCGCAATGATCGATTTGCTGTGCTCGTAAAACGCAAAGATATCCGTCTCGCCAAGATCATGCGCCTCGGAAATCCGCAGAATGACCGACTGGTGAAACGGCGTGAAATGACCAAGCAAAGCGGTCGGACTAACCTCGTGGCAGTTCCAGCTGCCAACTGCCCTGATCACTGGTTCCAGTAGTGTGTCTTTGCCGATGCCAAAACTACCGCCGAGCACTAGGGCGTGGTTTAGTTTGACATGCGGAGCCTGCACCCGTTGCGCGCACCATGCGCAGATGTGCTCAGCATCATTGGGGTAGATCCGGTGGACATGATCGAGCCACGGTGTTGCCAGCGACGGGTCGCCCGGCACGATGATCGGCGCTTTGTAGAGATTGAACAGCGTGTAGCCAGGCGAAGCGATCAGTTCACCCTCATTGACAATGAAATGACGGACAACCGGCGGCCTTCCCGGCAACCAAGACATTTGTTCACACGGCCGGTTCTGGTCGAGCCATGTCGATGCCTTGATGGTGATCTCCTCACCGTTCTCATCATAGCGGCCGGTGCCGACCGGGGGCACCCGCGCATTGACGCTGGTGGCGGGCCAGAAGTCTCGCAAAGGTAGATAGACGTACGAATGGGTCGGCATGAAAGCCAAGAAATCATCAAGCGTACCTCTAGCGGCAGGTCGACCTTTGCCTTCTCTTTGTTGGCCGACTTAGCTGCCGCGGCATCCCACTTATCCCAACCTGTCCCTTCCTCGCCGGGGCGACCGCTGCCCGGATCGCAATTCTTGAAGATGTGCACAGTGTTGTCTGCCATCGAACCTCTCCTCAACAAATCTTAGTAAAGAGTCGCGCCTGGAGCCGTTCGGTCTCAGCCGCGATCTTGTGGTCGGCTTTGCGGAAGCGCCTCACCGTCGAGCGCACCCAGCGCGCGCCGTAGCGTTGGCGGCGGCCGGGATCGTCGGCAGCACGTTCGGCCAGCAGCGCCGCGGCATAGGCGATGATCTCGTCCTCGGTCGCATCGGTTCGCGCCGCCACACCCAACCCTTTTGACAACGGCTCAAAGAAGCCGGTCTTGGCGCCGACAGTCTGATCGAGGAAGGCGCGCCAATCGCTGCCGACTTCTTTGCTGGCGCGGTAGAGGCGGGCGCTGACTTCCTGGACGATCTCATCGAAGCGGCCGACCTCGAGCGGCACCGGCCCATCCAGGAAACCAGGCAAGATGAATGCGTGCAGTTCCGGCGGCACCGGATCCTCCATGCCAATGAAGGTCGGGCGTGCCGTGTAGATGGGCTGGCCGGCGAGCGTGGTAGCCGGATCGACCGGCAGGTCATTGAGCTGCGCGCCTCGTGCCCAGCGCCTTAGATCCGCCAGCGGATAGAGACGGTCGAGCGGGAAGAACAGCCGCAGCCGGCCGATGCCCTCACCGACAAGGCCGGTCATGCTCGTCGGTGTGACAATGCAGGCGCGCCACTTGAACTCCGGCGGCAGCAGGCGGTCCCTGACATAGGCGGCGGCATGGTAGAGCCGGTCGGCGCAGCCATCGCCCCACAGCAAGGTCACGTCATCAACATCAATCGCCACCCAGGCGCGAGCGACGGCAAGCAAAGTATTGTTGGCCGGCATCGGCTCGGCCCAGCGACGGACGTGAGAGCGGCGCAGATCGAGTCCCGGCTTGGGCGCGCCGGCAATGATCATCGCCTCCGGACGGGCCGACAGGATCTTCAGCATTGCGGCCATCGCCTCCAGTGACGGACGCGACATCAGTTGATAGAACCAGAGATAGGCGTGGTCGTAGTCGGACTTGGTAAGCAGGCCGCTATCGAGGCGAGTGATCCGCTTGTTGGCGAACTCGCCCTTGATCGCTGTCTGGCAAATGGTGAAGGCAAACACCCTGGCGTCCCTTATCAGTCGTAAATGCTGGGAACGACTTCGACCTTGGTGACCACGATCTCGATCACGCCAGCCGAGGCCTTGCGGTGCTCAATCGTCAGAAAGGTCTCCTGACGTTCCCCTTTCCGGCCAAGTTCCTTGGCGAATTCCGTGGCAGTCTCGGCTGCGGCAACACCGGCTACGTCGGCCCAATCGGCGAGGCTGCGCTGATCACGCGCCAGGAATGCTGCCAAGGTCGGCAGAGCGGTTTGGAGTAGAAAACGCAATCGCAGCCGCTGCCCGATATGCTCACCGGCCAGGATCTCGACGGTGAATGCGAGGACGATATTCTTGCCGACCTCCTCGACGCCGAGCGGCTCGTCCGAGACGATCTGCACCTGATAGCGGCCAGGCGGCGGCAAACGATGCTTTTTCAACGAGGCAATGAAATCGTCGGCCATGTCCGGGAGGTCCTGCTTGAGCGGCATTCGGTGGTCACCTTTGTTCGCGGGAACAGGAGCGCGGCCGCAAAGCCGCGCCCCGCTCGCGTCTTCCTCGCTATTGGCGAAGGAAGCCGTCGACCGGTAGGGTTGACGCGAGGCTCAGCGCGTTCCACATCTCCGAAGTCCAACCTTCAGAAGCGATGTTTTGCTAGTCCTGGCGCGCCCCTCGTGGGCCGCCGGGCTCCCGTCCCTTGGTTAAAGCTTAAGCGGCATTCTCCGCCGTCTTCTGCGCATTGATCCGGTCGACTTCGAAGGCGGGAATCCAATCTCTCGCGGCGAAATGCACAATCTTGATCTCGCCTTCCGCGATAGCCTTGTTGACCTGGCGAATGGTATAGCCGGTCGCCTCCGCGAACCCCTGCTTGGTCAGCGGACGGCGAGCGTCGCCGTCGATTGGCTTTCTGCCTGTCACGTTGCCTGTGCCGATGTTCATCCTCTCTGCTCCTCCATGACGTAAGGGGCCGTTCTTACCTTCTGCACCCGCGTCTAACGGAAGCATTGACCAAATTTTAAATGATCGCAAGATCTAGTTGCGGGCGTTAGCTTCTTTGTATATCTGTAATGGGAGCAATGCGCGTTCCCGTACGGAACGAGCGGCGCATAGCTTGTCGTTTGCTGCAACCGAAGGAGCCGCTGTGACCGCACCCGTGGCAATCAAGCATCATTTCGACGGCGTCGCATTTCCGGCGGCACGCGTGGTCGAGGGTAGCCGCCAGCCGCTGCATGACTTAAAAAACGCAGTCTGGACGCCGGGAGGGGCAACCTTCGTCCGCCTCACCACCACCGTCGCCAGCAAAGGCCGCCGCTGGTCGACGACCAGCCCATTGGCATTTTGGCGAACTTTCGCCGTCGACCTCGATCTCGAGAAAGATACTGACATCGAGGGAATGGTTGGTCGATACGGCGAGCCGTCCGGCATGCTGCGGCCGGGCACGGTCGTCCATACGGCGCATTGGCCGACCTTGCGCGCCATCTTGCGGCCGTTGGCCGCCGTCTGGAGCGACAACCCGGCGGATCCGCACGCCATCTCAACCGTCGATCCCGCCCGCCATGCGCTCGGCGGTGAATTCGTCCATCAGCTTACGGGACAATTCATGAAGGCCATCACCACCGAGCCCGACGCCGAATCCGGCATCGCGTTCCGCTACGGCAATCTCGGCGACTTCATGATCGGCTCGGCGCTGGAGCATTGGCGGCAACGCACCCGGATGCGGCGCTGCCAAGTGTGCAGCCACTTTTTCGCTATTATGCGCAGCACGGCCACCACCTGTTCAGCGACCTGTCACAGCCGTCAATATCTGGCCGAGCGCGCCAACAAAGCCATGACCGAACTCACCCAGAAGAGAACGAGCCGCTGAGATGGCCGGTGCACGCAAAATCAATGGAGCATGGCAAGCATTCTGGGCGGTGCGCATCGATGGTAAACGCCAGCAGCGCACCAAATTTCCATTTCTCAAGAAGGCCGAGGCGCTCAGCCATGCACAGCGCATGGAAGACGAACAAGGCCGCCGCGGCATCCTCGATCCGCACGGCTTCACCATGCGCAGCTATCTCGCCTTCTGGCTGGAGAACCATCCGAAGCGGGCCAAGATGAGCCCGGCCACCATTGTCGGCTTCAAGCGCCATATCGACAAGGCGAACAGCATCGTCGGCGACATTCCGCTGACCAAATTCAACGCGTTCCACATCGACCAGATGTGCGCCCAGCTGCGTCTGACCGGCAACCTTTCCCGCCGGCGCAACCCGGACGGCAGCCGCGATCAGGTGCCAATGCACGAAGCCAGCGTCCACCACGTCTTCAAGGTGCTGAAGAACGCGTTGCGCCAAGCGGTGCGGTGGAACTTGATCCCGGAGGCACCCACCGCCAAAGCGGCGGTGCCGTCGACGCCAAAGAGCCCGGCCAAGGCGATGTCCAAAGCCGAGCGCGGACGGGTTTTGGAAGCAGCGCGCACAGCCAGATATCCGGGGCTCGACGTGATCATCTCGCTGCTCAGCCTCGGCGGCCTGCGCCGCTCGGAGATCCTCGGGCTGACCTGGGACGATGTCGATCTCGACGCTGGCCGGATGCTGATCCAGCGTGCCGTGATTGAAGACGAGCACAAAAATATCATCATTCGCGAGACGACCAAGACCTCGACCAGCCGCCGCCTCATCGACTTGCCGCCGGGACTGCTTGCGCTGCTGCGACAACACCGCGCCTTCGTCTTCGAACAGGCGATGGCATTCGGTGCCGACTATCAGCGTCAACCGTTCCTGGTCTTTCCCGAGGTTGGTGGCCGCGTCATGCGGCCATCCGCACTGACCAGTAAGCTGCGCAGTCTGATGCGCTCGGCCGGGGTCAAAGGCATCCAGCCCGTCCATGGGCATCGGCATTCGATGGCCAGCCACATGCTAGCGGCCGGCGTCGATCTCAAGGTTGTCAGTGTCCGGCTCGGCCACTCGTCGACCCGCATCACCCACGACCTCTATGTCCATGTCGTCGAGGACGCCGACCGCGAGGCGGCGGAGAAGCTCGAAAAGGCGTTCGGTGGAGAATAGAAAGACGCCCCGGTGACGGCCGTTTCTTTACAGCATTCTTACAGCACCTTCTCCTGAAGGCGCTGGAGAATGGCCTGCGTTTGTTCTGGACCGGTTTGCGCGCTAGCGTCAGGAATGCGCGTTGATTCAACTGTAAAAACAACGCCTTCCGGCGTATGGAATTGGCGATCCCGGCAGGGCTCGAACCTGCGACAGTCGGCTTAGAAGGCCGGTGCTCTATCCAGCTGAGCTACGGGACCGGCAGGACGCTTCAATGCGTCCAGGGGATCTTGCGGTCATAGCGGAAATTGTCGGAGTAGGAAATCTGCCGGCGCTTGCTCTCCTTCGGCTCCTCGATGCGGAAGGCGATGCCGTGCTTCTCGGCATAGGCCACCGCCTCCTCGCGGGTCGCAAAAGTCAGCCGGATCTGGCTCTTCATGTCGCCCGACGAGGTGTAGCCCATCAGCGGGTCGATGGTGCGCGGCTTCTCCGGATCGAACTCCAGCACCCAATAGCCGGTCTTCGACTTGCCGGATTGCATGGCGGTCTTGGCCGGACTGAAGATGCGCGCGGACATGGTCGATCCCCATTCGTCCGTCGAAGCCGCAAAACGCCGCTTCGACGGTCCTTGCCCTTCCAACACGGCGCAGGGCCGGCGTCAATCCCGTCCCAGCCGATGTCGGCAAGGCACAGCGCCGCAACGGTGCCGAGCGGGCAGATGACAGCGTCAGCCCTTGCGGCCCGCGCGGTCGAGCGCCGCGAAATCGTCTGCCGACAGCGCGATCGCGGCGGCGCCGACATTTTCCTCGAGGTGCTTGACCTTCGACGTGCCGGGGATCGGCAGCATCACCGGGCTGCGCTTCAGCACCCAGGCAAGCGCCACCTGGCTCGGCGCGGCGCGATGCTTGGTGGCGATGGTGTCGAGCAGCGAGCCGGGCTTGGCGAGCGAGCCGGCCGCGAGCGGATACCACGGAATGAAGCCGATCTCGTTCTTGGCGCAATAGTCGAGCACGCTCTCGCTCTGCCTGTCGACCAGATTGTAGCGGTTCTGCACGGTGGCGACCGGAAACACCTTCCGGGCGGCCTCGATCTCCTCGACCGACACCTCGCTCAGTCCGGCAAGCCCGATGGTGCCGTCGTCGATCAGCTTGCGGATGGCGGCGAACTGCTCATCGCGCGGCACCCTGGAGTCGATGCGATGCAGCTGCCACAGTCCGATCTGCTCCACGCCGAGCTTTTCACAGCTGCGCTTGGCTTCCGCCAGCAGGTAGTCCGGATCACCTTTGGGGGTCCACTGATTGGGTCCTGAGCGCGTCAAACCCGCTTTGGTGGCGATGAGCATGCCGCGATATGGGCTGAGCGCCTCGCGGATGAGCTGCTCCGACACATCCGGACCGTAGGAGTTGGCCGTATCGACGAAATCGACGCCGAGCTCGGGCAGCCGCCGCAAGGTCCTCAGCGCCTCGGCCCGGTCCTCCGGCTCGCCCCAGATGCCGGCGCCGGTGATGCGCATCGCCCCGAAGCCCAGCCGGTTGACGGTGGTGTTGCCGCCGATGGTGAACGTGCCGGATTGTCCCGCGTCGAGCTTTGCCATCGCTATCGTCCTTCGCTTGAGGTGTTGCCGCGGCTGAAAGCAGCGTGCCGCGCCGCCATGCCGACATTTAGGCCACCAAGCCGCCGCACCAAGCCCTGAATGCGGTGCTGCGGCCTCTTCTGTTGGACGCCGGCGATGCCTATGTTCATCGCCGACACCTCCGGCAAGGCCGGAGGGCCATCTGACCGGAGGCCCCCATGCATCAATTTCCCGTGACGCGCAGCGAGAACGAATGGCGCGAGAGGCTGACGCCCGAGCAATACCGGGTGATGCGCAGCCACGGCACCGAGCCGCCGGGCAGCTGTGCGCTGCTTGCCGAAAAGCGGCCCGGCCGGTTTCTGTGCGTCGGCTGCGATCAGCCGGTATTCGAGGGCAAGGTCAAGTTCGAAAGCGGCACCGGCTGGCCGAGCTTCAACGAGCCTGTGCCGGGGTCGGTCGAGACCTCGCGCGATTCCAGCTACGGCATGGTGCGCACCGAGGTCCATTGCGCCACGTGCGGCAGCCATCTCGGCCACGTCTTCGAAGACGGGCCGCCGCCGACCGGGCTGCGCTACTGCATCAACGGCGTGGCGCTGCGCTTCGAACCGGCCAGCTGACGGCGGCAGGCGGCGTTCGCGCCGGCACCGCCCCGAAATCAGCGCGGGGCGGCCTTGCCGGGTGCGGCCTGGCCGATGTCGAAGGCCTCGTCCCACGCCGCGTCCCAGTCGACCCCGTCGAGACGCACGCAAAGCGGCAAACCCCGGCTCTTGGCCTCCTTTTGGGCACGGATCAGGGTTTCTTTCGGCGGGGCGCCGTCGATGTCCCAATACTCCTCCGCGCCGCCTGTCGGGCGCATGTCGGCCCGGGCGGCGACCCCATCGCCGTCCCGGCCGATCGTCACCTCGATGCGATGTTCTCCGGAGTCCTCGCAGCGACGGAATTTCATGGAAGTGCTCCTCTCGGGTGAGCGCGCCTGGGTGCGGCAGGCGAGCCGCGGCCCGGCTGCCGCTCAACGCCCGATCGCTTCGTTCCGCCGGTGCGCCCTTCGGCGGCTGCCTCTGCACATATCATCGCCTCAGCGGTCGAGATAGCGGGCCTTCAGGTCGCGCGTGCGCCCGATGGTGTACTCGTACTGACAGCTCAGCACCGCCAGGCTGCGCCCGGACCCGCCCCAATATTCGAAGCTGCGCGCCTCGTTGCAATCGAGGTCCTTGAACGCCGCCCAGGCTTTCTGCGCCGCGGTCAGGTCGCTCTTCCAGGCCGCGCGTTGCGCCGCCGTCAGTCCCGCCTCGGATGCCGCGCTCTCATCGATCGACGCGAGCACCGCCTTCCAGACCTGGTTGAGCGCCAGGTCGGCCGCCTCGAACGCCTTCGCCGCACAGTCGTAGAGGCCGGCATCGGAGGAGGCGTCGCAGCCCTTGGGCAGCGCCTCCCCGAGCGCCTGCGAGGGGATGGCCCAGTCGGTCGCCGAAGCGATGCCAGGCACGAGCGAAAGGAGCATGACGACAACGGCGCGCATCGGCTCTGGCTCTTTCTCCTCCCCCCGGCCGGCGGATAAGCTTGCGCCCGCGCGGCGGAAGCGTATGACCGGCAGAAGCTACAGGCACCCGCGCCGAACCGGAAGCCTTACCCGGTACGGATTGATCTCGCCCTCTCCCTTCACGCGCCGCCGCTCATTTACCTTGCGCTGCAAAGCCCCCATATTCGGCAGGGCCGCGCTCGGGCGTGGCGATGAGCTCACCTTGCTTTGAGGACGCGCGTGGCACGATGAACAACCGCGAAAACCTGAACTGGATGCTGGCCGAATCGATCGAAGCGCTGGCGCGCGCCGAGCGGCTGCACCGGCAGTTCTTCCAGCTCAATCGCCCGGTCGACCAGGCGCGGCCGGCCTGGGAGCCGCCGGTCGATGTCATCGAGACCGAGCGCGAGGTGCTGGTCTTCGTGGCCTTGCCCGGCGTCGATCCCGACGAGGTCGAATCGGTGATCGAGGACAACGCCTTGCGGGTGAGCGGCCGGCGGGCGCTGCCCAAGGAGCTGCGCACCGCCCATATCCACCGGCTGGAGCTGCCGCAAGGCAGGTTCGACCGGCGCATTGCCCTCCCTGCCGGCAGGTACTCGATCCGCCGGTTTGCTGCGAATGGCTGCCTGGTGTTCAGCCTGGCCAAGGCATGAGGAGCCCAAGCATGTCATCCCTGCTCGACCAGACCGAAGCGCAGCCGCCCGCCAATCCTTCCGCCCCCCAGCCGGCGGCGCCGGCCGGCGGCGTCCAGCTGCCCGCGGATGCGACTATCCTGCTGCCGGTGCGCAGCATCGTACTTTACCCCGGCATCGTCGCGCCGATCACGCTGAGCCGGCCCAAATCGATCGCCGCTGCGCAGCAGGCGGTGCGCGAGGAGCGGCAGGTCGGCGTCGTCTTGCAGCGCAACGCCGAGGCCGCCGATCCCGGCGCCGAGGATTTTTACCGCATCGGCACGCTGGCCAATATCGTGCGCTACATCACCACCCCCGACGGCACCCACCATGTCGTCTGCCAGGGCGTCCAGCGCTTCCGTATCCTCGACTTTCTGCCGGGCACCCCGTTCCCGGTGGCGCGCATCGCCACCATCCCCGAACCCGACGCCGGCACCCCCGAGATGGAGGCCCGCTTCCTCAACCTGCAGCGTCAGGCGCTCGAAGCCGTCCAGCTCCTGCCGCAGGCGCCGCAGGAGCTGGTGATGGCGATCCAGAACGCCCCGCCCGCCCAGCTCGCCGACTTGGCCGCCGCCTATATGGACATCAAGCCCGAGCAGAAGCAGGAGATCCTGGAGACGATCGATCTCGCCGCACGGATGGACAAGGTGTCGCGCATCCTGGCTGAGCGCATCGAGGTGCTGCGCCTGTCCCAGGAGATCGGCCAGCAGACGCGGGTGGCGCTCGACGAGCGCCAGCGGCAGGCGCTGCTGCGCGAGCAGATGGCCACCATCCAACGCCAGCTCGGCGAGTCCGACGGCAGGGCCGAAGAGGTGAAGGAGCTGACCGCGGCAATCGCCAAGGCCGCCATGCCGAGCGACGTCGAAGCGCAGGCGCAAAGAGAGCTGCGGCGCTACGAGCGCATGCCGGAAGCAAGCCCCGAGGGCGGCA
Organism: uncultured Alphaproteobacteria bacterium; assembly: GCA_963791325.1. Taxonomy (GTDB): domain Bacteria; phylum Pseudomonadota; class Alphaproteobacteria; order Rhizobiales; family Rhizobiaceae; genus JBEVJK01. The sequence goes on from CAWBRU010000007.1 coordinate 34,160, forward strand.
TGATCCGCAGCTATCTCGACTGGCTGACCGAGCTGCCCTGGGCGCTGCCCGACGAGAAGCCGATCGACATCGCCGAGGCGCGCGCGATCCTCGATGCCGACCACTACGGTCTGCACAAGGTCAAGAGCCGGATCATCGAATACCTTGCCGTGCGCAAGCTCGCGCCGCAGGGCAAGGCGCCGATCCTCTGCTTCGTCGGCCCGCCGGGTGTCGGCAAGACCTCGCTCGGCCAGTCGATCGCGCGGGCGATGGGCCGCCCCTTCGTGCGCGTCAGCCTCGGCGGCGTCCATGACGAAGCCGAGATCCGCGGGCACCGCCGCACCTATATCGGCGCCCTGCCCGGCAACATCATCCAAGGCATACGCCGGGCTGGCGCCCGCAACTGCGTGATGATGCTCGATGAGATCGACAAGATGGGCCGCGGCATCCAAGGCGATCCTTCGGCGGCGATGCTCGAGGTCCTCGATCCCGAGCAGAATGGGACCTTCCGCGACAACTATCTGGGTGTGCCGTTCGACCTGTCGCGCGTCGTCTTCATCACCACCGCCAATCTGCTGGACACCATCCCCGGGCCGCTGCGCGACCGCATGGAGATCATCAGCCTGCCGGGCTACACCGAAGACGAGAAGCTGGAGATCGCCAAGCGGTATCTCTTGGAGCGTCAGCTCAAGGCCAACGGGCTCTCCGCCGGCCAGGCCGATATCGACGACGCGACGCTGGCCACGATCATCCGCGGCTATACGCGCGAAGCCGGCGTCCGCGGCCTCGAGCGCGAAATCGGCCGGGTGCTGCGCAACGTGGCGGTGCGGATCGCGGAAAACACGGCGTCGTCGGTGACGGTCGGCATCGCCGACCTCGACGCCATTCTCGGTCCGCCCCGCTTCGAGAACGAGGTCGGCATGCGCACCAGCGTGCCGGGCGTGGCCACCGGCCTGGCCTGGACCCCGGTCGGCGGCGAGATCCTGTTCGTCGAGGCGACGCGGACGCCCGGCCGCGGCAGCCTGATCCTCACGGGCCAGCTCGGTGACGTCATGCGCGAGAGTGCGCAGGCCGCGCTCAGCCTTGTCAAGACGCAAGCCGAGAGCCTCGGCATCGATCCGGCGCTGTTCGAGAAGAGCGATATCCACGTCCATGTGCCGGCCGGGGCGACGCCCAAGGATGGACCGAGCGCGGGTGTGGCGATGTTCACGGCGCTGGTCTCGCTGCTGACCAACCGCACGGTGCGCAGCGATACCGCCATGACCGGCGAGGTGTCGCTGCGCGGCCTCGTGCTGCCGGTCGGCGGCATCAAGGAGAAGGTGGTCGCGGCTTCTGCCGCGGGCCTCGGGCGCGTGCTGTTGCCGGCCCGCAACCGCCGCGACTACGAGGACATCCCCCAGGCTGCGCGCGACCGGCTCGAATTCGTCTGGGTCGAGCGGGTCGACGAGGCCATCGCCGCGGCGCTGGAGGCGAAGGCCGAGGCAGCACCGGCCGGGGAAGACGTAGTTCGCTAGAACGGATCACTGCTTCTTTGACTCGGTGCTCCGCTCTAAGTCTTTGTTTTTCCGCAATTCCGCACGGAAGACCGTTGCCACTTTTGCTGGAGTTGCTCTATCCCTTCAGAAACGCCAGCAGGTCGGGGTTGACCACTTCGGGATGGGTGGTGCACATGCCGTGCGGAAAGCCTGGATAGACCTTCAGCGTTCCGTGCTTGAGCAGCTTGATGCCGATCCGGGCCGCATCGTCGATCGGCACGATCTGGTCGTCGTCGCCATGCATCAGCAGCACCGGCACGTCGATGTCCTTGAGGTCGTCGGTGAAATCGGTTTCGGAGAAGGCCTTGATGCACTCGTAGTGGGCGTTGGCCGCGCCCATCATGGCCTGCCGCCACCAGTTGCGGATCACCGCATCCGACACGTTCGCCCCAGGCCGGTTGAAGCCGTAGAAAGGTCCGCTCGGTACGTCGAGGAAGAACTGGGCACGGTTGGCGGCAAGCGCGGCCCGGAAACCGTCGAACACCTCGATCGGCAAGCCGCCGGGATTCTTGTCGGACTTGACCATGATCGGCGGCACCGCGCCGATCAGCACGGCCTTGGCCACGCGGCCCTTGCCATGGCGGGCGACATAGCGCGCCGCCTCGCCCCCGCCGGTGGAATGGCCGACATGGATGGCGTCGCGCAGGTCGAGCGCGGCGGCGAGCGCCGCGACATCCGCGGCATAGGTGTCCATCTCGTGGCCGCCGGAGGTCTGGCTCGACCGGCCGTGGCCGCGGCGGTCGTGCGCGATGACGCGGAAGCCGTGTTGGACAAAGAACAGCATCTGGTTGTCCCAGTCGTCGGCGCTGAGCGGCCAGCCATGGTGAAACACGATCGGCTGGCCTGAGCCCCAGTCCTTGTAGAAGATGCTGGTGCCGTCGGGGGTGGTGACGAAGCTCATTCTGGCTTTCCTTTCTGAGGGTGAAACGCGGCGTGCTGCGTCAGGCTCGGGCCCACGTCGAACCGATCGCCGTCCGGATGGGTGGACGGTCGGTCGGGGACGAAGCTCTATGAGCTAGCATGAACCTACGGCACACCGATGACGAGCCCCCGGCGTCAAGCTGTCCGGGAGCGACTTGGCCGGCGCCGGCTGCGTCGGCGGCGCCGGACGGGGGGATGCCGAAGCTCCGTCCGGAATCGCCTTGTAAAAACCGTTTCTGGCCGAGCCGGCTGCCGTTTCGAGTGATCGGGTGTAGAAGACCCCCAGGGATGACGGCAACATCGCTCGACGAGCACGAGGGTTTCTTCTCGTGTCCTTCCGACGTCTGCGACCTCGGCTCTCCCGGTCCCGCCCTGCCGCAGCTTGGTGAGCCGGCCCAATGCCTGCTTTGTGCCCAGCGAGCGCGCCCCTAGCCTCTCCCGGGGCCTAGCTCCGCAAGCCTCCTGGCCCTTCAACTGTTCAAGTGCGAGGAGACATTAATGCGGCGGAAACTGCATCTTCGCCGATTTGGCCGTGGTCAGAATTTTGCCATGCGCGTCGAGCGCCTTGACCGTGAACTGATAGAAATGCCGCTGGCCGGCCGGCGGGCACGGCCCCTTGTAGCTGAACGCCCCATACGGGAGTTTCCCACCGCTTTCCGCGACCGTGCCCCCGCCATGAAGAAAGGAGCTTTGCAGGTCGGCCATCGAGATTGCCAACTTGGCCGTCCCAGCCGGAGAACCTGCGATCGTCATTGGCGGAGATTTGGGGTCGAAACAGGCCTTGGTCGGGCCCCACTCGGCCGTCACGGTCATCGACTGAGCTGCGCTTGCCGATACGAGGAAAACGAAGGCAGCCGCAAACCGAAGCATCTGCATGTCCCCATCAGTCGATTGATCAACATCGGGAGAATAGTGCAGACAGGAAAAGAGTGGAATCGGTTTCTTTGCGGATCTGCGAAAATTGGAGGTAATGCAGAGCCGGAACCTGCCGGTTTCGAGGTGAGCGGGGACCGGCCAACTGCAGCTGATCGGCGAGACAACACGCCCGGAATAAGCCGTCCTCTTCGAATAGACGCGGCGAGCTTGGCTTCAACCGTTCCTGGAGCCGGCGACGCTCTGCTTCAGTCGCCGGATTGGCTGAGGCGGGTGGCAGCGCGGACCAGTTCCACCGGATCGAAGCTGTGCTGCGCCACGAGGTCCTGCGCCTGCTCGAGCGAAATCCCGTGGCTCAACGCAAAATATTCGACCTCGAGGTCATTCGGCGCCGGCGGCGGGTTGGTGTCGAGATTTCCATCAGCCATGTCTAAACTCCTTGGCGCTTAAATGTCGTGAGCTTCGCTCGGTTCCATAAATGTTTCCACGGCGGCAAGCTTCACAGCAGCTCCTCCGCGGCCAGGTCGCGCAACAGGTGGCTGGCGCCGTAGGTCCATGGCGGACATGCGCTGGACAGCCGCACCCGGTTGGCCAACGTTCCCAGATGCGGCGTCGAAATGAACACCCGGTCGCCAAGCTTGTGGGTGAAGCCCTTGCCGGCCCCCAACCGGTCCTTTACCGGCGCGAACATCGTGCCAAGGTAGAGCACGAAGCCGTCGGGATATTGGTGGTGGCTGCCGATGGTCGCATCGACCAGCGCCTGCGGCGAGCGCGAAATCTGCCGCATCGACGAGTGGCCGTCGAGCCGGAAGCCGTCGTCCTCGCCCTCGACCGTCAGCGTCAGCTCGGCCTGCTCGACGGACGCCAGCGAGAAGTCCGCATCGAACAGACGGACGAACGGACCGAGCGAGGCCGACGCATTGTTGTCCTTGGCCTTGCCGAGCAGCAGCGCCGAACGCCCCTCGACATCGCGCAGATTGACGTCGTTGCCAAGCGTTGCGCCGACGATCCTGCCGGCGCTCGAGACGGCGAGCACGATCTCGGGCTCCGGGTTGTTCCAGGTCGAAACGGGATGGAGCCCGACATCGGCGCCGTAGCCGACCGTGCTCATCGGCTGCGCCTTGGTGAAGATCTCCGCATCCGGGCCGATGCCGACCTCGAGATACTGGCTCCAGGCGCCGCGTTCGATCAGCGCGGCCTTCACCGCCATGGCGGCCTCCGAGCCGGGCACCAGGCTGGCCAGGTCGGCGCCGATCAGGTCGGTGATGGTGCGCCGCAATTCGCCCGACCGGGCAGGGTCGCCGCGCGCCTGCTCCTCGATCACCCGCTCGAGCAGCGAGGCGACGAAGGTCACGCCGGAGGCCTTCACCGCCTGCAGGTCGATCGGCGACAGAAGCTTGGGGCCGTCGGCGGCCGGTGCCCAGCTTGCGGCCAGCACATCGCCCACCGCGCCGATTTCGGTTCCGGCTGCCGCGCGCACCGCCTCGGCCGGGTCCGGCAGCTCGCAGACATCGCGCACCGTCGCCAGGCCGCGCCGGGTGATATCGACCAGCCGCCCGTCCCGAACGGTGACGATACGCGGCGCGGCACGGCCCGGCACCGCAGCGCGGCCGAGCAAGGTGCCATCGGGGCAATGCGCAGGATCAGCAGTCATCGCAGCGTCCGGAAACAAGGCACGGGCGACCATCTATGTTGTTGCCGCCGGCCGATGTCCAGAGGATAGCCGCCTCCCGCACGAATTCTCAACATCATCCTCCGCGAGCGGGCTGGAACCAATGGCGGCTTCGCACATTTTAGCAAGGCTGGGCGTCCACGCTCTCGAAGCCGAAGACCTTACCCAGCCGGAGCCTGCCGATGGACCTCCACGGCAGGCTTTCCCTTTTCGAGCACCTCCGCATCCGGTTCCCGCTTGGCTTGCCGCGCCGCCGCCTTCATAGGGCGGCGCGGACAATCCGGCCCGATCCCCTCAGCGAACGTCAGAAGATCCTGACGGCACTGCTCAAGGTGACCCACACGCCCCACGCCAAGGGCAGTCCGACGAAGGCCCAGAACAGCACCGTCCGCAAATCCGAGGCCGCCTGCTTGGCCGGACCTTCGGCGACGGCGGGCGCGACCGCCGCGCTGCTTCCGGCACCGGCGGCCGGAACCTTGGCCGTTTCGTCCCGGCGCATATGCCACTTCGGGTCGACCGGCCGGATCAGCGCGTTGCAGACCAGCCCGACGACGAGCAGCCCGCACAGCACATGCATCGGCTTGTTGTAGAGCTGGTCGGCCGGCACGCCTGCGGCGAGCCCGGATTCGCGGATGTAGTTGACGACTGCCGGGCCGATGATTCCTGCCGTCGACCAGGCCGTCAGCAGTCGGCCGTGGATCGCACCGACGAACTGCGTGCCGAACAGGTCGGCAAGATAGGCCGGCAAGCTGGCGAATCCGCCGCCATACATCGAAACGATGACGCAGAGCGCGCCGACGAACAGGAATTTCGAACCGGCGTTGGCAGCGATCGGGGCAGATGCGTAGATCAGAATGCCGAGCACGAAGAAGACGAAATAGGTGTTCTTGCGCCCGAGCGTGTCCGACAGCGAGGCCCAGAAGAAGCGGCCGCCGATATTGAACAGCGACAGCAGGCCGGCGAACGCTGCTGCGATCGCCGCAATCGCCGCTTTCTGCTCGGCCGAAAGGACGCCGAGCGGGACGCCGGGCTCGCCGATCAGCGATCCCGCGAAGATCTCCTGGAGCATCGGCGAGGCCATGCCGATGACGCCGATGCCAGCCGAGACGTTGAGGCAGAGCACCAGCCAGACCAACCAGAATTGCGGTGTCTTGTGCGCGTCCTTGAGGTGGACATTGTGGGCGCTGATCATGGTCTTGCTTTCGCTGGGCGGGATCCAGCCGCGCGGGCGCCAGCCTGGCGGCGGCACCCGGTAGCGGAATGCGCCGACCATCATGAAGACGAGATAGATCGAGGCGAGGACCAGGAAGGTCTGCCAGATGCCGACCGAGGCGTCGCTGCCGAAGGCCTTCATCAACCGCTCGGCGAGCGGCGCGCCGATTAAGGCGCCGCCGCCAAATCCCATGATCGCCATTCCGGTCGCCATGCCTCGCCGGTCGGGAAACCATTTTACCAGCGTCGACACCGGGGTGATGTAGCCGAGACCCAAGCCGATGCCGCCGACGACGCCCGATCCGAGCCACAGAATCCACAGCTGATGCAAGGCGATGCCGAGCGCGCCAAGCAGCAGCCCGCCGCACCAGCACAGCGCCGCCAGAAAGCCGGCCTTGCGCGGCCCTGCCCGCTCGAGCCAGCCGCCCCACAGCGCGGCGGCCAATCCGAGGATGACGAAGAACAAGGTGTACATCCAGCCGAGGCTGGAGATGCGCCAATCGCAGGCGGTGGTGAAGAGCTCGCGTGCCAGGGTGATGTCGGGGCAGGTTTTCGGCACCTTCACCCCGAGTGCATGCGACAGCGGCAGCCAGAACACGCTGAAGCCGTAGGCCATGCCGATGCACAGATGCGTGCACAATGCCGCCGGCGGCACCAGCCAGCGATTGAAGTCGGCCCCGACCATGGTCCGCTCGCGGTCGAGGATATTGAGGCCGAAGCCGGGCAGCCCTGCGGCCCTGTCGAGCGTTGTCACCGATCCCCCCATCGCCAACCAGCCCAGGCAAGCCCGACGCGGCTGCTCACTCTCCTTTTGCTCAACGCCTTAAGCTCGCCACGCCTCAGAAACGCACGACTTCAGAAACGCACGACGCTCGCCACGCCTCGAAGCACGATCCCCCGGGACACACGCTGATCGGCCCCGCGTCGGCGGCTATCAGGCCGCCTGGCGAAAGCACTCGAGCGCTCGGTCGCTTTTCACGCCACGCCTCGAAGCGCGATCCCCGAGACACACGCTGATCGGTCCCGCGTCGGCGGCTATCAGGCCGCCTGGCGAAGCACTCGAGCGCTCGGTCGCTTCTCACGCCACGCCTCGAAGCGCGATCCCCCGGGACACACGCTGATCGGCCCCGCGTCGGCGACTGTCAGGTCGCCTGGCGAAAGCACTCGAGCGCTCGGTCGCTTCTTCCCCGGTCGCTTCTTCCGTCCCGGAGGCCGCCACCCAGCTCGATCTGGGACCGGCTCGATCTGGATCCGAAGAACCAGAGCAAAACCAAAACTCAACGCTTCGCCCGCGCCGGCGCCTCCCGCAGGGCCGCGTCAAGCCGTACGTCAGCAGCTGCCGCCAATCACTGTGCATGCCAGCCGCATGCAACTTGAAGCACCCGCTGCAGGTGTCCACTCGAGGTGTCCGCTGGAGGCGCCCACTGGCCGCAAACTGGAGGCGCCCACCGGCCTCAAATCAGAGCATCAATCATTGCCACAGACGATCATCGCCACAGACGCCCCGCCGGCGCGTACAGCTGGCCAACCCATCGCTTGCAGACCCGTCACGCCCGACCTGCCGCCTTCCGGATCACGACAAGCCGCACCACGCCGAACCACGCGCTCACGATTGCTTGGCGCGGGAGAATCAAATCAAAAATCGCAAATCACTTCGCCACCCGCCGTCCCATATCGGGCGACGTTGTTCGGCCGATACCTCCCCTACCGCGTGCGCCTAAGGCCCAGCGCGGTCCACGTCGACGGGCGTCCAACGCAGCCGTACTCCCGTCAGAGTTGCATAGGACGCGGCCGCGCGCAACTCCTTTTTTGGCCTGCGGAGGCCGCGCGATCGCGCCCGCCGCCAGCCCCCACACGCCCGAAAGGAAAGTGCTCCTCCTGCCGGCGGCCCCTTCCCTGTCGGCCGATTGCTTGCGCCTCGCTTGTCCCGATGGCGGCGCCGCCCGCCCCGCTCCGGAACACAGGCCGTCTACGCATGGTTGCAGGGTTCGCGGCGCCGGCATCGCTCGCCCGGTCCCCCTCGCACAAGGATCGAGCCGAGCTGCCACTTTCTCGAAGACGCCCCGTCCAGGCCAGGCGGCGGCGCGAATTTGCCCACACACAGCTTGAATTAATTGAACGTTCGTTTTAATATGATCCTCGGATTTGCCCGGCCGCGGCCGGGTGTCGGGATCAGAGCTATGGCACGGACCACCGGCTCGAATGGCGAGCGTACCGAGGCGGCGCTGCGGCGTGCGGCTCGGAGCCTGATCGCCCGCCACGGCTATGAGGCGGTGTCGATGCGGGCGCTCGCCGCCGAGGTCGGGGTGCAGGCCGCAGCCCTCTACCGCTATTTCCCCACCAAGCAGGACCTGCTGTTCAGCCTGATGCGGGAGCATATGGAGGAGCTGATCGCCGCCTGGCAGAGCGTGCGCGGCGCAGGCGCCGCGGCGCCGGCGGAGCGCCTCGCCGCCTTCGTCGCCAACCACATCGGTTTCCACGTCGCCCGCCGCCACGCCACCCATGTCTCCAACATGGAGCTGCGCAGCCTCACGCATGAAAACCTCAGCGCCATTCTGAGGTTGCGGACGGCGTACGAGAAGGAGCTCAGGCAGATCCTGCGCGACGGTGCCGAGCGGGGCGTGTTCGTCGTCGACGACGTCGCCATGACGGCGATGGCGATCATCCAGATGATTACCGGCGTCATCGTCTGGTTCCGCCCCGACGAGCGCCTGTCCGTCGACGAAGTCGCAAGGACCTACCTCACCATGACGCTGCGCCTGGTCGGCGCGGCGCCGACCAGGGAGACCGCCGATGTATAGCCAGATGCTGAGTTACGGCCTCGGCGAGGAGATCGAGGCCGTGCGCGACATGGTCCGCCGCTTCGCCCAAGAGCGGCTCGCGCCGCTCGCCGCCGCGATCGACCGCGACAATTGCTTTCCGCCCGCGCTGTGGCCGGCGCTCGGCGAGCTTGGATTGCTGGGCATCACCGCCGATGCCGACCACGGCGGCAGCGGGCTTGGCTACCTTGCCCATGTCGTCGCCATGGAGGAGATCAGCCGCGCCTCGGGCTCGGTCGGGCTCTCCTACGGCGCCCACTCCAATCTGTGCGTCAACCAGATCAGCCGCTGGGGCACGCCCGGGCAGAAGGCCAAATATCTGCCCGACCTGTGCAGCGGCACAACGGTCGGCGCGCTGGCGATGTCTGAACCCGGGTCGGGGTCCGACATCGTCTCGATGCGGCTCAAGGCCGACAAGAAGAACGACCGCTACGTGCTCAACGGCACCAAGATGTGGATCACCAACGGCCCCGATGCGGGAACCATGGTCGTCTATGCCAAGACCGATGTGGAGCGCGGCTCGCGCGGCATCACCGCCTTTATCGTCGAGGCCGCCAGTCCCGGCTTCTCGGTGGCGCAAAAGCTCGACAAGCTCGGCATGCGGGGCTCGAGCACCGGCGAGCTGGTGTTTGCCGATGTCGAGGTGCCGTTCGAAAATGTGCTTCACGAAGAAGGCCGCGGCGTCGAAGTGCTGATGTCCGGCCTCGACTATGAGCGCGTCGTGCTGTCGGGCGGCCCGCTCGGGCTGATGGCGGCCTGTCTCGACGTCGCCGTCCCCTATGTCCGCGAACGGCGCCAGTTCGGCCAGCCGATCGGCGAATTCCAGCTCATTCAGGGCAAGCTCGCGGATATGTACACGGCGCTGAGCGCCGCCCGGGCCTATGTCTATGCCGTCGCGGCCGCCTGCGACCGCGGCGAGACCACCCGCAAGGATGCCGCCGGATGTGTGCTGTTTGCCGCCGAGCACGGCACCCGGATGGCGCTCGACGCCATCCAGCTGCTGGGCGGAAACGGCTACATCAACGACTATCCCACCGGCCGGCTGCTGCGCGATGCCAAGCTCTACGAGATCGGCGCCGGCACCAGCGAAATCCGCCGCTGGCTGATCGGCCGCGAGATCATGGCAGAAGGATCCTGACCTGCCGGAATCTGCTGAATTGCCAAAATCCGGTGAGTATGGCACATTTTGCCGCAGATTGACGGAGATCGCGGATGTCGTCGCGCATGTCTAAGAGCCGGAGACTTTCCCAAGAGGCGTCGGCGCCTCGGTCCAATCCTCCCTCGTCGGGGGCGCCTGAGCCCGATCTCTTCCGTCCACTGCCGCAACGCGAAGTGCTAAAGCTCGGCAATGCCGGGCGTCTCGTCATTCCGGCCGCGTTGCGTGAGGCGATGGGCGTCGAACCCGGCGATACCTTGATTGCCCGGGTCGATCAGGGCGAATTGCGGCTGAGTTCGCGGCAGATGGCCCTTAGAAGGGTGCAGTCTCAGATGGCCAAGTTGAAGAAGCCGGGTGAGAGCGTGGTCGATGAATTCCTGGCCGAGCGACGGGCGCTTTGGGGTGAAGAATGATCGTTCTGGACGCCTCGGCGGTGCTGGCTGCAATGCTGGCCGAACCCGGCGCGGACCGGGTATATGCCGTGATCGATGAGAGTGTGATCTGCTCGGTTAATGCAGCCGAGGTGATCACCAGGCTCGTCGAAAAGGGATATGGCGAAACGGCTGTTCGCAGCTATTACGAAGGACTGGACTTGGCGGTGTTCGATTTCGACGAGCATCTGGCAGTCATTGCAGGGTTGCTGCGAGGGCCCACCCGCGAGCGGGGATTGTCGCTCGGCGATCGTGCTTGCCTGGCGCTCGCCATCCGTGAAAAGGCAACCGCCTTGACGGCGGACCGCAACTGGCGCGGCCTCGACGTCGACTGCCCGATCGAACTGATCCGCTGAGGCGCCCGATGCCCGTCATTCGTTCCGAAATCTCGACGGCTGCCGAATTGTTCCGGACCAATGCCGCGCAGCTCAAGGCGCTGGTCGCCGATCTGTCGGAAAAGGCGGCGGCGGTCGAGAGCGGCGGCCCCGAAGCGGCGCGGCAGCGCCATGTGGGGCGCGGCAAGCTGCTGCCCCGCCAGCGCCTGGCCGAGCTGCTCGACCCCGGCTCGCCGTTTCTCGAGGTCGGCCAGTTCGCCGCCTGGGGCATGTACGGCGGCGACATCGCCGCTGCCGGGCTGATCGCCGGCGTCGGCCGGGTCGAAGGCCAGGAGGTGGTGGTGATCATCAACGACGCCACCGTCAAAGGCGGCACCTACTATCCGCTGACCGTGAAGAAGCATCTGCGGGCTCAGGAGATCGCCCGCGAGAACCGCCTGCCCTGCATCTACCTGGTCGATTCCGGCGGCGCCAACCTGCCCAACCAGGACGAGGTGTTTCCCGACCGGGAGCATTTCGGCCGGATCTTCTTCAACCAGGCGACGATGTCGGCAGCCGCCATCCCGCAGATCGCCTGCGTGATGGGCTCGTGCACGGCCGGCGGGGCCTATGTGCCGGCGATGGCGGACGAGACGGTAATGGTGGCCAACCAGGCGACGATCTTCTTGGGCGGGCCGCCGCTGGTCAAGGCGGCGACCGGCGAAGAGGTCACCGCCGAAGAGCTGGGCGGCGCCGACCTCCATACCCGCCTGTCGGGAGTTGCCGATCACTACGCGCTGGACGACCGCCACGCACTGGCGATCGTGCGGCGCATCGTGCGCAATCTGAACCGCAGCAAGGCGACGCCACCGGCGCTGCGCGACCCGCAGCCGCCGGCCTACCCCGCCGAGGAGATCTACGGCATCGTGCCGAGCGACCTGCGCCGCCCCTACGACGTGCGCGAGGTGATCGCCCGCATCGTCGATGCCTCAGAGCTCGACGAGTTCAAGCAGAACTACGGCACCACCTTGGTCACCGGCTTTGCCCATCTCTACGGCATGCCGGTCGGCATCCTTGCCAACAACGGCGTGCTGTTCTCCGAAAGCGCCGAGAAGGGTGCCCACTTCATCGAGCTCTGCGCCCAGCGGCAGATCCCGCTGCTGTTCCTGCAGAACATCACCGGCTTCATGGTCGGCCGCAAATACGAGGCGGGCGGCATCGCCAAGGACGGCGCCAAGCTGGTGACGGCGGTCGCCACCGCGAACGTGCCGAAGCTGACGGTCATTGTCGGCGGCTCGTTCGGGGCCGGCAATTACGGCATGTGCGGGCGCGCCTTCGGCCCGCGCTTTCTGTGGATGTGGCCCAACGCCCGCATCTCGGTGATGGGCGGCGAGCAGGCGGCAACGGTGCTGGCCATGGTCCGCCGTGAAGGCATCGAGCGCAAGGGCGCCAGCTGGTCGGCCGAAGAGGAAGCCGCCTTCCGCCGGCCGATCCTCGACAAGTACGAGCGCGAAGGCCACCCGCTCTACGCCTCGGCCCGGCTCTGGGACGACGGCATCATCGATCCGGCGCGGACCCGCGAGGTGCTCGGCCTGTCGCTGTCGGCGGCGCTGAACGCCCCGCCGGGGGCAACGCGCTTCGGCATCTTCAGGATGTGATTGCCATAGTCTAGTCTCAGCTCGCCAGCACCATTTGCCGCGAACCCCCCGAACGGTCAGGAGGCCCGCCATGCCAACCCCACCCGCAAAGTTCGTCTGGTACGAACTGATGACAACCGATCTCGATGCCGCCAGCGCCTTCTACGGGTCTGTCGTCGGCTGGACCTCCGAGCGCTGGAGCGGCGAGGACTTCCAGTACATCATGGCCAAGGCAGGCGACCGTCCCGTCGCCGGGTTGATGACCATTCCCCAGGAGGCCGAAGCCGCGGGGCTGAGGCCGGCCTGGGTCGGCTACATCTATGCCGATGATGTCGACGCCGCCACCGAACGCGTCGCCAAGGCCGGCGGGCGCGTCCACCGCACGCCGACCGACATTCCCGACATCGGCCGCTTCTCCGTGCTCGCCGATCCGCAGGGCGCCATGTTCATGCTGTTCACCCCCGAGGGCACGGCGGCCCCCACCCTGCCGCCGATGACGCCCGGCGACATCGGCTGGCGCGAGCTCTACGCGTCCGACTGGACCGCGGCTTTCGACTTCTATTCGAGCCAGTTCGGCTGGACCAAGGTCGACGAAATGGACATGGGCGGCGAATTGGGCACCTATCTGCTGTTCGCCACCGGCGGCAGCGACGCGGTCGGCGGCATGATGACCAAGCCCGCCGAGGTGCCGCATCCGGCCTGGCTCTATTACTTCAACGTCGCCGGCATCGATGCCGCCGTCGAGCGCGTCAAGGCCAATGACGGCCAGGTGCTGAACGGCCCGATGGAGGTGCCGGGCGGTGCCTTCATCGTCCAATGCCGCGATCCCCAGGGCGCGATGTTCGCGCTCGTCGGCCCGCGCGGCTAGTCCGCCGCATCCGATGTTCGACAAGATCCTGATCGCCAACCGTGGCGAGATCGCTTGCCGGGTGATCGCCACGGCGCGCCGGCTGAGCGTCAAGACCGTCGCCGTCTACTCGGACGCCGACCGGGCGGCGCTGCACGTGGCGCTCGCCGACGAGGCGGTGGCGATCGGGCCGGCGCCGGCAGCCGAAAGCTATCTGCGCGGCGAGGCGATCGTGGCGGCGGCGCACGCCAGCGGGGCTCAGGCCATCCACCCCGGCTACGGCTTCCTGGCCGAAAACCCCGACTTCGTCGCCTTGGTCGAGGCGGCCGGGCTGCTGTTCATCGGCCCGTCGGCGGAGGCGATCCGGGCCATGGGGCTCAAGGACGCGGCCAAGCAGCTGATGGAGAAGGCCGGCGTGCCGGTGGTGCCCGGCTATCACGGCAGTGCGCAGGAGATCGTCGTGCTCGCCGGCAAGGCGCAGGACCTCGGCTATCCGGTGCTCATCAAGGCGCGCGCCGGCGGCGGCGGCAAAGGCTTGCGCCGGGTCGACGAGCCCGAAGGCTTTGCCGAAGCACTCGCCGCCGCGCGGCGCGAGGCGAAGGCCGCATTCGGCGACGACCGCGTGCTGATCGAAAAATACGTCGAGACGCCGCGCCACATCGAGGTGCAGGTGTTCGGCGACAATCACGGCAACGTCGTGCACCTGTTCGAGCGCGATTGCTCGGCACAGCGCCGCCACCAGAAGGTCATCGAGGAGGCGCCGGCGCCCGGCATGACCCGGGAGATGCGCGCCGCGATGACGGCGGCCGCGGTCAAGGCCGCCAAGGCGATCCGCTATACCGGCGCCGGCACCGTCGAGTTCATCGCCGACGCCTCCGAGGGGCTGCGCGCCGACCGCTTCTGGTTCATGGAGATGAATACCCGCCTGCAGGTGGAGCATCCGGTCACCGAGATGATCACCGGGCTCGACTTGGTCGAGTGGCAGCTGCGGGTCGCCGCCGGCGAGGCCCTGCCGCGCTCGCAAAACCAGATCGCAGTCAACGGTCACGCTTTCGAGGCCCGCCTCTACGCCGAAGATCCGGCCCGCGATTTCCTGCCGGCAACCGGCAGGCTGCACCATATCCGCTTTCCTCAGCTGCCGCCGCAGCGCGCGAGCCTGCGCGTCGACAGCGGCGTGCGCGCCGGTGACGAGATCTCGCCCTTTTACGATCCCCTGATCGCCAAGCTGATCGTGCACGCGGCCGAGCGCGATGCCGCGCTCACGGCGCTGGCGGGCGCGCTGAGGGCTACCGAGATCGCCGGCGCAACCACCAATCTCGCCTTTCTCATCGCGCTCGCGGAGGACCCCGATTTCGCCGCCGGCAAGGTCGATACCGGACTGATCGCCCGCCGCCACGAGCGCCTGGTCGCCCGCAATCCCGCCACCGGGCGCGTGCTCGCCACCGCCGCCTTGCTCGCCTTTGGTGCCCGCGCCTGCGGCGACAGCCGCGACCCCTGGTCGACTTTGCAGGGCTACGCCCATTTTCACCCGCTCACCCAGCAGGTGCGCTTCAGCACCGAGGGAGCCGAGATCGAGGCGAGCGTTCGGGCCCGCGCGGACGGGCTGTTCGACGTCGAGCTCGCGCCGGACGGAGAGCGCTTCACCTTGCCGGCCCCCGCTGCGGCGGGCCGCGGCGAAGGTTCTGCCGGGATCGCCCGCTGGCCCGGCCATATCACTCTATTCGCCGATGGTCGGGCCCATGATTTCACGGTCGCCGACCCGCTCGCGCGCGCCGCGGTCGCGGCCGCGCCCGGCGGTGCGCTCAGGGCGCCGATGCCGGGCTTCGTCAAGCTGGTCCGCGTCGCGGCGGGCGAGAGTGTCGGCAAGGGCCAGCCGCTTCTGGTGCTCGAAGCGATGAAGATGGAACACACGATTCTGGCCCCGGCCGACGGGGTGATCGCGGAGATTGTCACTCAGGGCGCGCAGGTGAGCGACGGCACCGTTCTGGTCCGCTTCGCCGACTGAGCCCGGCCGGAAACGCCCGGCACCGAGGGGCGCGGACCGGCCGGTGACCCGTATTGTCCGGAGAAGTTGTTTGCCCCGGCGCCGGCGCTCTGTCGGCCCGGTCGCCGGGGAGCTCCCTGTTTGGTGAATGGGCGCCTGCCCGTCAGTGGGTCGCCATCCAATCGCGCGCGGCGCGCAGCGCCTCCGCCAGGTCGCGCTTGCTCATCGTGGCAGCGAGCTCGACCCGCACCTCAGCGGCCCGGTCGCAGCCTTTGATTGCGGCGATGTTGAACCATTTGTGCGCGGCCACCGGATCGGCCGGGCAGTCGCGGCCGGTCGCATACATCATGCCGAGCTCGAAGAACAAATCGGCTTGAACGATCGCGCCAAGGTCGCCTGAATTGGGTTCGAGAATTTCGAAGCGTGCCATGTTCCTGTCCCCTGTTCGTCCCGAGAGCGGCTCTCTTGCTCGAAGCTGCCCTGTCGATGCTGTCGAGCATGATCGAGGTCCTTGAACCGGCCGTTAAACCGCTTGCTTAACGTGCGGAAAACAAAGTTCAAACAGCGGGTTAAGCTCAGTCTTCATTAACGATGGCGAGCCAGCTCTGGTGCGGCTTTCGGCCTGCCGGGGGCGCGCCGGCATGCCGCCTGAGGGCAACCCTTTGCTAACCACGGATGCGGGTGCCCGACGCTGCCGGCCCGGTAAATTGCCGGGGGCGATGCGGGCTAAAGCGCGACACTCTTTCGCCGAATGAAGCCGCTGACATAGATTTGATATAGTGCAATAGTCTTCTGAGGTCGGCTGAAACTCAGAGTCGCCTAGAAGAACATGCGCGGGAATTGGAGGGAATTTCTTGGCGTTCTTCTCCTGGCCTTCAGTGCCGTTTTTGCGGCGACTGACGGCTGGGCGGCTGATCGTTCGCCCCGTGTTCTGATCATCTACCCCTATGACGAGCGGCTTCCGTCGACCAACATCGCCGGCGACACCGCGCGCGCCCGGCTGCTGGCCGCCCGCGACGGCAAGATCGACCTGTTCAGCGAGTTCCTCGACCTCTCGCGCTTCCCCGATCCCAGCCATATCGCCAGCATGGCCGACTATCTGGCCGACAAATACAAGGCGGTGCGGCCCGACGTGGTGATCGCTCTCGGCAACGAATTCGTCGACTTCATGGTGGCCAACCGCGACAAGGTGGCACCCGGCGCGCGCATCGTTTTCGGCGGCATTTCCGCCGAGGAGGCGGCGCGGCTGGAGCTGCCGGCCGACGTCGTCGGCGCGCTCACCGAGTTCGATGTCGGCCGCACGTTCGGGCTTGCGCGCGACCTGCAGCCCGATGCCAGGAATGTGGTGGTCATGGCCGGTTCGACGCCGTTCGACAAGGCCTGGCTGAAGGCCGCACGGCGCGATCTGGCCGGCGTCGGCAGCGACTACCGGGTGAGCTACGTGACCGATCTCTCGCTCGAGGAGTTCGCAGCACGGGCCACGGCGCTGCCCAAGAACACCATCCTCATCATCCTGACCATCTTGAAGGATTCGACCGGCAGGGACTGGGTGCCGCGCGATGCCGCCGCCAAGATCGCGGCCGTCGCCTCGGCCCCGGCTTATGGACCTTATTCGACCTATGTCGGCAACGGCATCGTCGGCAGCAGCACCTTCACCTTCGAGGCGATCGGCGAGGCGGTCGCCGATCTCGCCCTCGAGGCGCTGCGCGGCAACCGCATCGACAACGTCATGGTGCCGCAGAGCTATCTTGCCGATGCCCGGCAGCTTGCCCGCTGGGGCCTCCTCCAGGCACGGCTGCCACCCGGCACGCGGCTGTCCTTCGCCGAGCCGACGCTGTGGCAGCAGCACCGCACCTCGATCCTGGTGACCTTCGCCATCGTCCTGATCCAGGCCTTAATCATCAGCGCGCTGCTG
The DNA here is from genome assembly GCA_963791325.1 of uncultured Alphaproteobacteria bacterium. GTDB lineage: Bacteria > Pseudomonadota > Alphaproteobacteria > Rhizobiales > Rhizobiaceae > JBEVJK01. The sequence goes on from CAWBRU010000007.1 coordinate 51,455, forward strand.
GTGGAGCGGCGGCGGCGGGCGACCGCCGAGCTGGAGGCGCGCCGGCGCCTGCTGCAGGTCGTCCACCTCAACCAGTCGGCGACCGCCGGCGCGCTGTCGGCTTCCATCGCCCACGAGCTCAACCAGCCGCTCGGCGCCATCTTGAACAATGCCGAGACCGCCGAGATCATCCTGCGGGGCGAGCGGCCGGACATGCAGCTCGTCCGGCAGATCCTCGGCGACATCCGCGACGACGACCAGCGGGCCAGCGAAATCATTCAGCGGCTGCGGGGCATGCTGAAGAAGCGCAGCGAGATCGAGTGGCAGGAATTCGATATCAACGAAGTGGTCGACAGCGCCGTCCAGCTCCTGCATGGCGAAGCCGAGCGGCGGCGCGTGCTGATCGACCGGGACAAGCCGATCGGCCAGCTGCGGGTCAAGGCCGACCGCGTGCACCTGCAGCAGGTCGTCCTCAACCTCGCCACCAATGCTATGGACGCGATGCTGGCCTCGGCGCCGGCGCAACGCCGGCTGCTGCTCAGGACCACCCTCTGCGACGGCTCCAAGGCTGCGGTCTCGGTGTTCGACACCGGGACCGGCATTCCGAGCGACCAGCTCGGCCGGGTCTTCGAGACCTTCTACACCACCAAGACCACCGGCACCGGCCTTGGCCTGTCGATCGCCCGAGCGATCGTCGAGACCTATGGCGGGCGCATCTGGGCCGCCAACCGGCCGGAAGGCGGCGCCGAGGTCGGCTTCGATCTGCCGCTGGTGAAGACGTGAAGGCCCCGCCTCCCACGCTGCACATCATCGACGACGACGCGTCGTTTCGCCGTTCGCTCGGCCGGCTGCTCGAAGCGCTGGGCTACTGCGTCCGTTTCTATCCCTCCGGCGTCGCTTTCCTCGCCGCGCCGCCGCAGCCCGGCCCCGGCTGCATTCTGCTCGACCTCGAAATGCCGGGCGAGAGCGGGCTGACGGTTCAGGCCCAATTGGCCGAAGCGGCGCCGCTTCTGCCGGTGATCTTTCTAAGTGGCCACGGCGATATCCAGCGCACGGTGCTGGCGATCAAAGGCGGTGCTGAGGATTTTTTGGAGAAGACCGGGCCGACCCAGCTTCTGCTGGCTGCCGTCGCCCGTGCGCTCGAACGTTACCGGGACCGCCTGGCCGACCATGTCAGGACGGATGAACTGAGGACGCTGGTGGCCAGCCTGACGCCCCGCGAGACCACGGTCTTCGAGCACATCGTCCGCGGCCGGCGCAACAAGGAGGTGGCGTTCGTCCTCGGCACCTCGGAGCGGACGGTCAAGGCGCATCGCAAGAGCATCATGGAAAAGCTCCAGGTCGGTTCGCTTGCCGAGGCGGTTTCGGTCGCCGAGCGGCTCGGACTGCTGACCGGCGACGGGCCGCCGGCATTGGACGCAGCACCTGTCGGCCCCGCAGCCACGGGAACGGCGGGCGCCTGAGGGGCCGGCCCGCCCAGGGCCTGCGCTTCCCGAAAGGACAATAGCCAGGGCCGTCTGCCTGCCACACTATCGGGTCGAGACCGCAATACCGGATCGGCCATAAGGCCACGACTTCGGGGAGGGCAGACGTGACGCGTCGACCGCTGACGGTCGCGATCATTGAAGATGATTCCAGTATGCGCAAAAGCATCGAGCGCCTCCTCAATGCATGTGGGATCGCCGTCGAGGGATTTGCGACCGCCGAGGCCTTTCTCGAGTGCCGAGCCGAGCACGGCTTCGTTTGCACCATCGTCGACATCCACTTGCCGGGAATGTCCGGGTTTGAGCTGCGGCGCGAGCTCGACCGCCGCGGCGCTGGCTTGCCGGTGATCTTCATCACCGCCATCGACGACGACACGCTCCGGGACTTGGCCGTCGAAAGCGGCTGCGTCGCCTATCTGCACAAGCCGTTTGCCCCCGAGCAGTTGATCGCGGCCGTCAAGTCGACGCTTGGTCCAGAGGCCCGTCCTGTACCGCGATAGCCCGGCAGGTTCCCCAAAGGACAATATCGCTGCGTCACTTTATTGCCGATACTTGAAAGGTGGCGAACGGAGCACTGTCTTTCCGTCCCCGCCATCGACGCGGCCAGGGATGGAGAGGCTCGCCGCGGTGCTGCCCGCGGGCACCATCGGCCGACACGTGACTTATCAACTCCGACCCGGAACCGGGTCGTCCGAGGGAGGACGGATTTATGAGGAAATCGACACGCCACACCTTTTCGGCGGCGCTTGCCCTCGGGACGGCGCTGTTGGGCAACGCCTCGCTCGGCCACGCCCAGGAACAAGCCAAGCCCAACATCCTGTTCATCATGGGTGACGACATCGGCTACATGCAGCCGAGCATCTATCATCGCGGTCTGATGGTCGGCGAGACGCCGAACATCGACCGCATCGGCAAGGAAGGTGCGCTGTTCACCGACTACTACGCCGAGCAGAGCTGCACGGCCGGCCGCACCGCCTTCATCACCGGCATGAACCCGCTGCGGGTCGGCATGCTGCTGCCGGAAATCCCGGGCAGCCCGTCCTACCTGCGCGCCGGCACGCCGACGCTGGCGAAGTTCCTTTACGACCTCGGCTACAACACCGGCGAGTTCGGCAAGAACCATCTCGGCGACACCACCGAATTGCTGCCCACCGCGCATGGCTTCCAGGAGTTCTGGGGCTATCTCTACCACCTCGACGCCATGCAAGGGGTGAGCTTTCCCGACATCAACAAGAGCCCGACCGAGCAGGCGGTGGCCCCGCCCTGCCAAAACACGCCGATCCCGGGTCTGCCCGACGTGCCCGGTGCGGTCGATCCCAAGACCTCGGTGTGCATGACCCCGCCGCGCCCGGTGATCTGGTGCAAGTCCGAAGACGGCAGCCAGGCCAAGCAGAGCTGCCAGGACCAGGGGCCGCTGACACTCGAACGCTCGAAGGGTGTCGACGAGGAGATCTCGGCCAAGGTCGTCGACTTCCTCGGCCGCAACGATCCCAAGACCACCGGCAAGCCGTTCTTCGTCTGGTACAACCCCGCCCGCATGCACATCACCACGGTGCTCAACGACAAATACATGGCCATGGTCGGCGAGCCCGGCGGCAAGGATTGGGGCGTTAACGAAGCCGGCATGAAGCAGATGGACGACAACATCGGCGTGGTGCTCGACAAGCTGTCGTCGATGGGCCAACTCGACAACACCATCATCGTCTTCACCACCGACAACGGCGCCGAGACCATCACCTTCCCGGACGGCGGCGTCACCCCGTTCAAGGGCGGCAAGCTGACCACCTGGGAAGGCGGCATGCGCGCGCCGATGGTGGTGCGCTGGCCGGGCCACATCGAGCCGGGCACGGTCAAGACCGACATCTTCGCCTCGCTCGACTGGCTGCCGACGTTTGTCGACATCGCCGGCGGGCCGAAAGGCGACGCGCTGAAGAAAGAGATCGAAGCCGGTCAGTACAAGGGCCTGGTCAAGACCACGCTCGACGGCATGGATCAGCGTGACTACCTCGAAGGCAAGGTCCAGAAGTCACCCCGCGATCATTTCTTCTACTACTCCGGCAAGAATCCATCTGCCGTCCGTTACAAAAACTGGAAGATGTACTTCGCCATGGTCTCGGACGATCCGGCGGGCTTCGTCGCCGGCGTGATCCCCTACAGCTGGACCCAGGTCGTCAACATCAAGCGCGACCCGTTCGAGACCTCGATCGGCAACCAGATCAAGACCCTGATGGGTGTCGGCGGTGCCCTTGCCGGACCGGTGACGGCCTACCAATACGACTGGAACATGCTGCCGATCGGCCAGGCGCTCTGGCTGAAGGAGCTCGAGACCTACATTCCCTTCCCGCCGCTGCAGAACCCGGGAAGCTACAACCTCGAGCAGGTCGTCCAGCAGGTGCGCGAGATGAAGACCTCGGGCGCCAGCGACTGAGCCGGGCCGGCCGTTCCGGCGAGCTTCGGGCGGGCGCCCGGCCTTCGGCGCCCGCCCGGCCCGTGATCACACACAAAAACTCCAAGGAGAAATCTCGAATGCGTCGCTTGCTCACCGTTGCCCTCATGGCGCTCTTCGCCGCCGCCGGCTGCCAGTCCAACCAGGCGATGAAGGACGGCACCATGACCAGTGCCAAGCTATGCAGCGATCCGAAGGCGCAGGCCGAGGGCTTCTGTTGAGCCTTAAATAGAATTGACGGGATCTTTTGAGGGGAGATCGGAAATGCGATTGAAGAATTTGCTGGCCACGGCAGCGCTGCTGGCCGGCCCGGCCTTGGCCGCCGGCGCAACCGGCGCAGCCGCGCAGGACCAGGCCAAGCCGAACATCCTGGTGATCATGGCCGACGACATCGGCTACTGGAACATCTCCGCCTACAACCGCGGCATGATGGGCTACCGCACGCCCAACATCGACCGCATCGCCGATGAGGGCGCCCTGTTCACCGACTATTACGGCCAGCAGTCCTGCACCGCCGGCCGCGCCGCCTTCATCACCGGTCAGAGCCCGATGCGCACCGGCCTGCTCAAGGTCGGGCTGCCGGGCGCCAAGGAGGGCCTGTCGGACAAGGACCCGACCTTGGCCGATCTGTTGAAGCCGCTCGGCTACGTTACCGGCCAGTTCGGCAAGAACCACCTCGGCGACCGCAACGAGTTTCTGCCCACCGTCCACGGCTTCGACCAGTTCTTCGGCAACCTCTATCACTTGAACGCCGAGGACGAGCCCGAGCACCCCGACTATCCGAAGAACACCGAGTTCAAGCTCAAATTCGGGCCGCGCGGCGTCCTGCGCTGCACCGCGACCACGACCGCCACCCCGGGCGAGGACCCGCGCTTCGGCGCCTGGGGCAAGCAGAACTGCGAGGATACCGGCCCGCTCGACAAGAAGCGCATGGAGACGGCCGACGAGGAATTCCTGAAGTCGACGACCGACTTCATCGACAAGGCGCATCAGGAAAACAAGCCGTTCCTGGCCTGGTTCAACCCGACCCGCATGCACATCTGGACCCGGCTGAAGCCGGCCTCGCAGGGCAAGACCGGGCTTGGCATCTACCCCGACGGCATGGTCGAGCATGACGGCCAGGTGGGTGCGCTGCTCGACGAGCTCGACAAGCTCGGCATCGCCGACAACACCATCGTCATCTACACCACCGACAACGGCGCCGAGACGTTCAGCTGGCCGGACGGCGGCACCACGCCGTTCCGTGGCGAGAAGAACACCAACTGGGAAGGCGGCTACCGCGTCCCGGCTCTGGTGCGCTGGCCCGGGCTGGTCAAGCCGCGCACCGAGATCAACGGCATCTTCTCGGCCGAGGATTGGGTGCCCACCCTGGTGGCTGCCGCAGGCGAGCCGGGGGTCAAGGATAAGCTGCTCACCGGCTACCAGGCCGGCGACAAGAGCTTCAAGGTGCATCTCGACGGCTATGACCAGCGCGACCTGTTGGCCGGCACCGGCGAGGACAAGCGCCGCGAATTCTTCTACTGGACCGACGACGGCGACCTCTGCGGCCTGCGCTTCGACCAATACAAGCTCGTGTTCATGGAACAGCAGGCGCATGGCGTAGAGGTCTGGATGCAGCCCTTGGTCGCGCTGCGGGCGCCGAAGCTGTTCAACCTGCGCGCCGATCCGTTCGAGCGCAGCGAGCAAGAGTTCGGCGACTATGTCAGATGGTTCATCGAGCACATGTTCGTCATGGTGCCCGCTCAGACGATCGTCGGCCAGTTCCTGACCACCTTCCAGCAGTTCCCGCCGCGCCAGCGGCCGGGCAGCTTCTCGGTGGATCAGGCGATGGAGATGCTGATGAACCCGAAGAGTGCAAACTGACCCGGTGACCGGCGGAGGGCCGCGCGTGGAAACGCCGGGCGCTTGATCTCCGCGGCCGTCGGCTGCGTGTGAAAGACGGGCCGGCGCAGGATTGGCGCGGGCCCGCTTCTCCTCATTTCAACGTGCCGTCGCCGTTGTGATCGGCCGAGGCGAAGTCGCTCATCACCTGGTTCATGAACTCCTTCTTCGACACCTTGCCGTCGCTGTTTTTGTCGAGCGAGCCGAACTGCTGCGGCGTCAGCACCCCCTTGACCTCGGCCATGTCCAGCGAGCCGTTGGCGTTCTTGTCGAGCTTGGCAAACGCGCCATTCATGAAGCTTTGATACTCGGCCTTGCTGACGGCACCATCCTTGCTGGTGTCGAGCTGGTTGAGTTGGCCCTCATACATCGCGCCCGATTGCTGGGCCAATGCCGGAAGCGGGCCGAACGCGACGGCCAGAATTGCGGCGAGATAGACTTTGCGCATCGTCGAGCCCTCCTTCAGCGGCATGCCAGGCGATTGCCGAGATAGCCACCGCCGCCGATGCCGGCGGCGATCGCCAACGCGTTGCCGGTGCCGGCGCCGATCGTGCTGCCCACAATGCCGCCGATGACAGCGCCGCCCACCGTGCCGGCAATACAGCCGAATTCGGCGTTCTTGGCCTGCACCTGCGGGTCGGGATTGGGGTTGGACTGACAGCCTGCCGCCAGCACCACCACGCTGGCCGCGGTCAAGATTTTTCGTATCGCCATCAGATCTCCTTGTCGCGCAATCGCTTTGTCCGGAAGCCGATTCCCCACCCGCGCGATGTTGTTTGCCGCCGGCATTGCGGTCAAGGCCGGGGCGCGGCTGTCACCCCACAGCGGCTAAACTTTGCACAGCCTATTCACCATTCACCATTCACCGTTCACTGTCTCGCCCGCTGGCCGAACAGCACTTTCTGCGCCTCCTTGTCGTCGGCCAGGCTGGCCGCCCGCTCGCGCTCGGCCCGGCCCACCTCGATCCCGGCGATCACCGCGGGCCGCGCCATGATCGTCTCGAACCACCGCTTCAGGTTGGGGAATTCTTCCAGATCCTGGCCCTGGTTCTGATAGGAGCGGGTCCAGCCGACGGAGGCGATGTCGGCGATCGAATAGTCGCCGGCCAGGAACGGCCGGTCGGCCAAACGTTTGTTCATCACCCCGTAGAGGCGGTTGCATTCATTGGTGTAGCGCTCGATCGCGTAAGGGATCTTCTCGGGCGCATATTGGCGGAAATGATGGGCCTGGCCGGCCATCGGGCCGAGCCCGCCCATCTGCCAGAACAGCCACTGGTCGACCTCCACCCGGCCGCGCTCATCGTCGGGATAGAAGCGGCGGTATTTGCGGCCGAGATATTGCAGGATCGCACCGGACTCGAAGATCGAGATCGGCGCGCCGCCGGGTCCGTCGGGGTCGACGATCGCCGGCATGCGGTTGTTGGGCGCGATTTTCAGGAACTCCGGCTCGAACTGCTCGCCGCGGCCGATGTTGACGAATTTGACCTGATAGGGAACCCCAAGTTCTTCCAGCATGATGCTGATTTTCCAGCCGTTCGGAGTCGGCCAGTAATACAGTTCGATCGGCTTCGGCTCTGCCGCCATGGCGTTTTCTCCTGCAAGAGGATGGCAAGGCGGCAGCTTGCCCGCTGCGCCCTTTCCCGTCACGTCAAAGTTTTTGAACGCCGGATGAACGGTGCCCTCAGAGGCCGTTCAGCGGCGCCGGCCTAGCCTCTCTCCGGTCCTGGAGAGAACGCCGATGCCCGCCCGCCGTCTTGCCCTTGTCGCATTTGCCGCCGCCATCTTCGCGCTGGTCTTCGCCACCCTGGTGGCCGAGACGAGCCGTCCGGCGCACGCCGCGCAGCGGCACACCATCGAGGCGCCGTCATTCGCCAAGAAGGGGCTCGGCCTGGTGCTCCTGGTCAGCCTGCAGCGGGCCTGATCGGGCGGGCGCATCGGCCCTCTCGTACGCCGGCGGCGAAACCCCTATAATGGGTCATGGAAAAGCGAATTTATCCGGAGCCGATCGAGGCCGTCGCCAGCCCCGAGCCGTTCGCCCGGCAGAGCTTCACCGATGCCGGCGAGGCAGTCGCTGCGCTTGAGCTGCTCTACACGCGCAACACCGCCTTCCTGCGCCAATCCTTTGCCGAGCTCGCCAAGGACGGCCATCGCCAGCCGCGCCGCTACCGTGCCTTCTACCCGGAGGTCAGCGTCACCACCTCGTCGTTTGCCCAGATCGATTCCCGCCTCGCCTATGGCCACATGCCCTCGCCCGGCCACTACGCCACCACGATCACCCGGCCGGACCTGTTCGAGAGCTATCTCAACGAGCAGCTCAGGCTGATCATTCGCAATCACGGCGTGCCGGTGACGGTGGCGGAATCGGAGACGCCGATTCCGCTGCATTTCGCCTTCCTCGAAGGCACCCATGTCGACGGCGCCTCGGTCGAGCACATCAAGCGGCCGCTGCGCGACATCTTCGACGTGCCCGACCTCAACGCCACCGACGATCACATCGCCAACGGCACCTTCGAGCCGGTGCCGGGCGAGCCGCTGCCGCTGGCGCCGTTCACCGCCCAGCGCATCGACTATTCGCTGCATCGCCTCTCGCACTACACTGCGACCAGCCCCGAGCACTTCCAGAACTTCGTCCTGTTTACGAACTACGGCTTCTATATCGATGAATTCTGTGTCTATGCGCGCTCGCTGATGGCCTCGGGCGGCAAGGGCTACACCGCCTTTGTCGAGCCGGGCAACGTCCTCACCGAAGCCGGCCAGGGTGCGCCGCATGCCGGCGCCTCGCCGATCCGCATGCCGCAGATGCCGGCCTATCACCTGAAGAAACCCGGCCATGGCGGCATCTCGATGGTCAACATCGGCGTCGGCCCGTCCAATGCCAAGACCATCACCGACCACATTGCGGTGCTGCGCCCGCACGCCTGGCTGATGCTCGGCCACTGCGCCGGGCTGCGCAACACCCAGGCGCTCGGCGACTATGTGCTGGCCCATGCCTATGTCCGCGAGGACCATGTGCTCGACGAGGATTTGCCGGTGTGGGTGCCGGTGCCGCCGCTCGCCGAGGTCCAGGTGGCGCTGCAGGAGGCGGTGGCCGAGGTCACCGGCCTGTCCGGCTACGATCTCAAGGCGATCATGCGCACCGGCACCGTCGCCACCATCGACAACCGCAATTGGGAGCTGCGCGAGCAGCGTGGGCCGGTGCAGCGGCTGTCGCAATCGCGGGCCATCGCACTCGATATGGAATCGGCCACCATCGCCGCCAACGGCTTCCGCTTCCGCGTTCCTTACGGCACGCTGCTCTGCGTCTCCGACAAGCCGCTGCACGGCGAGTTGAAGCTGCCCGGCATGGCCAGCGATTTCTACCGGCGCCAAGTGGCGCAGCACCTGACGATCGGCATCCGCGCCGTCGAGAAGCTCGCCGAGATGCCGCCCGACCGCCTTCATTCCCGCAAGCTGCGCAGCTTCTCCGAAACCGCCTTCCAGTAGAAAGTGCCTCCCGGCTCTCGCCCGGGAAGCCGGGTTGACGACCGTCGCGACAGGATCATCAATGAGCCGCAATCGTTCGGCTAGAAGGCGCTGCGAGAGCAGTTCGGGGCAAGTGGCGAGTGTCTTCGGCCCGGCATTGCCGCGGGACGGGACCGAGGATGGAGCACGGGGTCGACGAACCCGGTGATCCGCCGAAGGGGGATTGGGGCCAAGTGACGGTGGCGAAGGCTCTGTTGTGTATAGCGATCGCGCTCGCCCTGCCGCTTGGGCTCGGGCTGCTTGCCCGCCTTCATCCGGCGTTCGACGCCGCCGCCCATTTCCGCATCCATCTCGCCGTGCTGCTGGCGCTGGTGGCGCTGCCGCTGCTCTTTACCAGCTTCTGGTGGCAGGGGGGTGCAGTGCTCCTGCTGGTGCTCGCCGCGCTCGCCACGGTGCTGGCGCCCTGGGCGCTGTTCGGGCCCACCCCGGTCAGTGCCGCCGGCAGCGCCGGTGCCGCCTCCGGTCCGCTTTACCGGGTGCTGCATCTCAACTTGCGCTACGACAACCCGCATCACGACAAGGTGCTGTCGCTGATCGGCCGGACCTCGCCGGACGTCATCGTCTTGAACGAGGTTTCCGTCGCCTGGCAGCCGGAGCTCGAGCGTCTGCGGGCCGCCTATCCCGACCAGCTCTATTGCCAGGGCTCGAGCTACATCGGCGGCGTCGCGGTGCTGTCGCGGCGGCCGTTCGAGAGCGCCAAGCAGCTCACCTGCCACAGCCGCGGCGAGCTCGGCATCGCCCGCATCGATTTCGGCGGCCGGCCGGTGGATGTCGCCTCGATGCACCTGACCTGGCCGTGGCCGTTCCGTCAGCCGCTCCAGATCGACAGGCTGGCGCCGGACCTCGCCACCTTGGGCGACACCGCGATCCTGGCCGGCGACTTCAACGCCACCGGCTGGAGCGCGGCGATGGAGCGGATTGCAGAGGCCGGCGGCCTGGAGCTGGTCTCCTCGCCCGGGCCGACCTGGCTCGACTTCAAGCTGCCGATGGCGTTGCGCCCGCTGATCGGGCTCGACCTCGACCACATGCTGGTCAAGGGCGACGTCATCGTCCACGCCATGCGCATCGAAGAAGATGTCGGCTCCGATCACCTGCCGCTGCTGTTGGAGTTTGCGCTGCGGCCGCCGCCCGCAGCGCGCCGAGAGCCGGCCAAGGCGGCGGCATTCGAGCCACCGGCAACTCCAGCAAATTCAGAAGGTTAGCTCAGGACTTTCATCTCCGGCAACCGCTGCCCCGCGCGTCTCGGCGGAGCACCGGCTCTGCGATCGGGCTCCACGCCGGGCTCGCCTCCCGCCGGCCGGCACGGAGACACCCGGCATGCCGTTCCTGGAACGGGGCGCGCCGGGCTTGTCAGCCTCTCAGGCGAGCGATCAGCCTGTCGACATTGCCGCCGGCGCTGTGCTCACGCACGTCGAACTGCACTTGGCGCTGCTCGTAGCGGGCATAGATGGCGTCGGCGCGGCGCTTGGTCTCGGCCCTGGCCTTGGCGCATCCCGGATCGTTGCGGATGGCGATCTTGGAGACCGCGCGCTCGGCGTCGGCCACCATGTCGCGCGCCATCTTGCCGTGGTTCTCCTCGTGATGAACCACGCCGCGCATGAACGTCGCCCAGCGCGATTTCAGCGCCGGGGGCACGCCGCCCGCCACCTCGGGATAGGTATAGGTGATCAGCAGCTTGGCATTGGCGCTCTCGACCCTGCACATCCCGCCGTTGGCGGCCCAGGTGATGTCCCAGCCGACCGAATAGCGCGTCTGTGCGATTGCCCGGGTCAGCAGTCCGTGCTTGGGGCCGCGGCGGTCCATCGCCTCGAGCAATTGATCGCCGGTCTTGCCGCGGATCGGATAGCTCTCGCGGCTGACGCTGACCGTGATTGCTGCCGGCCCCGCCAGCGCCGCCGTCGACGCGCCGCTCGAGGCTAGCAGAAGCAAAGCCGCACACCCGACCCCACGCATGTCCTACGATCTCCGCATGAACCCTTTAAGATCAGCATATCCGGGCTCTTGATTCAATATCGAAGCGCCCTAAAACGACCGGTCCGAGCGAGCCGGGGGTCGGGCCGGCCGCGCGGGCGGCACTACATGTCGGTGTAGACCGGCCCCTCGCCGCCCTGCGGCGGCACCCAATTGATGTTCTGGTTCGGATCCTTGATGTCGCAGGTCTTGCAGTGGACGCAGTTCTGCGCGTTGATCACGAACTTCGGCTCGTTGGCCTCCTCGACCCACTCATAGACGCCGGCCGGGCAGTAGCGGCTCGAAGGGCCGGCATAGACGTCGTGCTCGGAGCGCTTCTGCAGCGTCATGTCGCGCACCTGAAGGTGCACCGGCTGGTTCTCCTCATGGTTGGTGTTGGACAGGAACACCGAGGAAAGCCGGTCGAAGGTGAGCACGCCGTCGGCTTTCGGGTAGGCGATCGGGGTGTGCGCGGCGGCCGGCTCGAGGGCGGCATGATCGGGCTTGCCGTGCGCCATCGTGCCGAACAGCGAAACGTTGAACAGCGTGTTCGTCCACATGTCGAAGCCGCCGAGCACCACGCCGGCGACGGTGCCGAACCGCGACCACAGCGGCTTGGCGTTGCGCACCAGTCTCAAATCCTTGCCGATGTCGGAGCCGCGCCAGCGCCTCCTCGTAGCCGGTGAGGTCGTCGCGGCTGCGGCCGGCGGCGATCGCGGCGGCGGCGTTTTCGGCGGCGAGCATGCCCGACAGCACGGCGTTGTGGGAGCCCTTGATGCGCGGCACATTGACCAGCCCGGCCGAGCAGCCGATCAGCACACCGCCCGGAAACACCAGTTTCGGCACCGACTGCCAGCCGCCTTCGGTGATCGCCCGGGCGCCGTAGGAGAGCCGCTTGCCGCCGGCGAAGGTGTCGCGGATGGCCGGATGCGTCTTGAAGCGCTGGAACTCCTCGAACGGCGACAGATAGGGATTGCGGTAGTTGAGGTGGACGACGAAGCCGACGGCCACCTGGTTGTCGTCGAAATGGTAGAGGAACGAGCCGCCGCCGGTCTTGCCGTCGAGCGGCCAGCCGAAGGAGTGCTGCACCAGGCCCGGCCGGTGGTTCTCGGGCTTGACCTGCCAGAGCTCCTTGAGCCCGAGCCCGTATTTGGCCGGCTGCCGGCCCTCGGCGAGCTCGTATTTGTGGATCAGCTGCTTGGCGAGCGAGCCGCGCGCGCCCTCGGCGATGAACACATATTTGCCGATCAGCGCCATGCCCGGCGTGTAGTTGGGGCCGTGGCTGGCGTCGCGCTCGACCCCCATGTCGCCGGTGTAGACCCCCATCACCGCGTCGTTCTCGTCGTAGACCAGCCCGGCCGCGGCGAAGCCGGGATAGATCTCGACGCCCAGTGCCTCGGCCTTGCCGGCCAGCCAGCGGCAGACGTTGCCGAGCGAGACGATGAAATTGCCGTGATTGTTCATCAGCGGCGGCATCATGAAGTTGGGCAGCCGGAACGACCCGGCCCGGCTCAGCACCAGGAAGCGGTCGTCGGTGACCGCGGTCTTGAACGGGTGGCCCTCCTCGTCGCGCCAGCCCGGCAGCAGCCGGTCGATGCCGATCGGGTCGACGACTGCGCCGGACAGGATGTGGGCGCCGACCTCGCCGCCCTTTTCCAGCACCACCACCGACAGTTCCGGATTGATCTGCTTCAGCCGGATCGCGGCGGCGAGGCCGGCCGGGCCGGCGCCGACGATCACCACGTCGAATTCCATGCTTTCGCGTTCGCTGTCGGCCATCTGCTCAACCATTCCCGCGCCTTCGAGCACTCTGCGCGGTCGGTCCATAAAGCAATTCAGGCCAAAGGGGAAACCGGATTTTCCGCCCTGGCGGCAGGTGGTTCGCGGTCCCGCCGGCCTCTCTCCGGGGCCGTCCGGCTCTTCAAGCTTGCCGAACCGGCCGCCTCGTCGCTAGTCTTCCGGAATGCCGCAGCGTCCGATCTCTCGCGCCCAGGCTGCCTTGCTGGTGGCGGGGGTGGCGTTGCTGCTCGATCCGTCTCGGCTGAGCGCCAACGAGGGCGCCGCAGATCCCGGCGTGTTCGAGACCGGACCCTATGCCTTCTCCGACGAGCTCGGCGGCTTCCACATCCTGTCGGCGCGCGGCAGCGGCACCCATGACGATCCGATCGTCATCCGCCAGGAGCTCGATTCCTCCAGCCCGGTGACCCTGGTCATCCGCGCAATCGGCCCGATCGAGCCGTTCAGCGCCGCCAGCGGGGTGGCCAACGGCATCCTCTATATGCGCACCGAGGTGGTCAACAACAGCGGCCAGGCCTGGAGCGAGTTCGAGTTCGAGCTGCAGGAGCAGCTGCACCGGCCGAGCACCTTCGGCGACGGCCTGTCGTTCGACCAGCGCCGCTCCGAGAGCGGCAACATCCGCTCCGACAGCTTTGCCGAATTCGACCGCGACTTCGAGCCCTATGACCGGCTGCTGTTCCGCAAGGGCCGCATCGATCCCGGCAAGAGCGGCGCCTTCACCTTCCTGATCACCGACTTCACCCCGAAATGGCAGTTCTTCCTGGTCCTCGATCCGCACATACCGTCGTCCTGATCCGACAGCCGGCACTTCTCTCGGCGTCCGGCTGCCGCTAAAGCAAAAGCTTGCGCCAATCGTCCGGAGCGCCGGTGACCGCCATTCCGACCCGCGATCTCGTCGACCTGCTGCGCTTCTACGCCGAAGCCGGCGCCGACGAGGCGCTGGCCGAGGCGCCCGTCGACCGGCTTGCCGCGGCTGCCGCCGCGGCCGGCCGCGGCTCGCACCCGCCGGCGGCTGCCGCGCCTCAACCTTCGCGGCCCGCAGCCACGCCCGCCATGCCGCCCGCCACGGTCCCGGACGAAGGCCAGGCCGAGCGCGCCCGCCAGGCGGCGCGCAGCGCCGCAACGCTCGACGAGCTGCGCCGCAGCTTGGCCGGCTTCGACGGCTGCAATCTGAAATTCACCGCCAAGAACCTGGTGTTCGGCGACGGCAATCCGGAGGCCCCGCTGATGCTGGTCGGCGAGGCGCCGGGCCGTGAGGAGGATCTCGAAGGCCTGCCGTTCGTCGGCCGTTCCGGGCAATTGCTCGACCGCATGCTCGCCGCGATCGGGCGCGACCGCGGCAGCGCCTATATCGCCAACGTCATTCCGTGGCGGCCGCCCGGCAATCGCACGCCGACACCCCATGAAACCGAGATCTGCCGGCCGTTCATCGAGCGGCAGATCGAGCTGGCGCGGCCGAAGGTGCTGGTCACCTTGGGCGGCCCTTCGACGAAGCTGTTGCTCGGCACCGCCGACGGCATCCTGCGGCTGCGCGGCGGCTGGCGGCTGCACCGGAGCCGCGAAGGGCTGGAGATCCCGACCATGCCGACGCTCCACCCGGCCTATCTGCTGCGCAACCCGGCGCACAAGAAGCTCGCCTGGCGCGACTTTCTCGAGATCAAGGCAAGGCTGCGCGACGGCTGACGGGCGGTCCGCTGCAGGATGAGGGGATGGTTCGATGAGCATCAAGCTTTCGCCGGGCGATCGGGTCAGCGTGGAGGGCGTCATCGCTCGGCTGGAAGAGGGTGGCGAGGTTGCCCTGGTGCTCGACGGCGACCCGGCCGCCGCGGTCAGGGTGGCGGTGAAATATCTGACGCTGCTTGAAAAGGCGCCGGTCAGGCGCCCCGCCCCCGATCCCGCCACCGACCTGCCCGATTAGTCTCGGCTCTCTCGCAGGCCTTCCTTCGCAAACCCGGCGCTTCCTCTCCCCCACCCAAGTGGGGGAGAGGTGCCGAGCGAATGCGAGGCGGACTGGGGCTTCTTGGTCCGGCGCGAACCGCCTCTCCCCGAACTCGGGAGAAGACCGCGGTGCCTTTTTGCCGAGTGTCGCGCGGGCAAGCCCACGCCAAGCCTTGGCGCGGTCTAGCCCTCCTGGCGGACCTCTTCGCGGGACGGCGCCTTGGTCTTGATGATCCGCGACAGCCGCGCCCGCGTCGTCTCGACCGGGAAGGTCTCGACCACCGCCGGCACCGGCCGGGCCGGGTTGGCGGCGATCGGCCGCTTCACCGCCGTGCCGTCCTCGACGGTCAGAAGGCTGTCGTAGAAGGAGGCACCGGTCGCCGAGCGAGGCGGCTCGGCCTCGTGCATGATGCTGATCACGGTGATGCCGGGGCAGTTCTCCCGGATCGCCTGGTGGAAGGCGGTCCGTGCCTCCGGGTCGAGCGCGCCGGTCGCCTCGTCGAGGAACAGGATGCCCGGCTGCAGCACCAGGACGCGGGCCAGCACCAGCTTTTGCTTCTGCCCGCCCGAGAGCACCTGGTCCCATTGCTTGCCTTCGCGGCCGTCGTCGGCGAGGTGCTCGATCAGCACGCCGAGGCCGGCCTTGTGCAGCGCCGCCGCGACCCGCGCATCGGAATAGTCGAAATGGCTGTCGGGCAGCGCCACCAGCTCCTTCAGCGTCAGCGGCGGCAGCTTGACGTCCTGGGCGGCATAATAGGCGCGCACGCCTTCGGGAAAGACGATGTCGCCATGGCCGTAGGGCCACAGGCCGTTGATCGCTTTGATCAGGCTGGTCTTGCCGCTGCCCGATTCGCCCTTGAGCAGCGTCCACTCGCCGCGCCGGAAGCGCAGATTGGCGGCGCGCAGGAACGGTGCGGCGTCCTTGCCCTGGTGCATCAGCTCGAGCTCGCGCACGGTCAGGCCGAACACCGGGTGCTGGGTGCCGAAGCGGAAATCGGAGCGGCCGGTCAGCTGGTAGAATTCCTGCGGCTGCTGGACGTTCTCGATCGCCTGCGCCAGGTCGGTGATGCGCCGGGCATTGGCTTTGAGCGTGGCGATCGACGGCATCACATGGATGAACCACGAGCACTGGCCGATCAGCGAATTCACCAGCTCCGCCCCGGTGATATAGCCCTTGAGGTCGAGCTGGCCGTGCATAAAGGGCACGAGGCCCGGTGAATAGGCGATGATGCGGGCGGCGAGGAAATCGTAGATCTGCTCGAACGCCATGTAGACCGAATTGACCCGGTTGTAGCGGATCCAGGTCTTGTCGATCTCGTGGTAGAGGCGGCCATGCATGGCCTTCTGGACGTCTTCGCCGCGCGCCGCGGAGACATGGAAGCTGCGCCTGAGCAGCGTCGTCAGCTCAGCGCGGTAGGTGCCTTCGGCCTGCGCCATGGAATTGGTGAGCCGCTCCAGGATGGCGCCGAGCTTGACCGCCAGCATGGTGTTGACCGGCACATAGATCGCCACGGCGATCAGAGCCAGCGCGGCGCTGCCGTAGGCGCCGAGGAATTCCAGCCCGGCGACCGTGGTCGAGGTCTGCAGCAGCTTCTGGCCGACGAAGATCACCGAGGTGACGACGCCGACCACGCCCATCGCCAGGCCGATGGCGCCGCCGGTCATGCCCTTGATCGCCTCCTGGACGCGCTGGTCGACATTGTCGGGAGCGGCCGGCGCCAGCCCGTCGCGGTCGCGCGCCGCATGCTGGAGGTGATAATGGGTGTGGTTGGGATCGAGCAGCGCGTCGTTGAAGCGCGCATTGAGCCAGCCGCGCCACTGCCGGTGCAGCGTGCTGGAGAACAGATTGCGGATGCCGACGAAGACGATGTCCTTCGACACCGTCAGCAGAACCAGCAGGCCGGCGCTGGCCAGGAGCGTCCCGAGCGGCGACAGGTTGCGCGGATCGTGAAAGAAGGCGATGGCGTTGACCAGCTCGCCCGAGGTTTCGGCGATCCACACGCTGATCTTACTCAGACCTGCGGTCAGAACCGCTATCACAGCAGTCAGAAACCAGGCCTCCATCCAGCGCTCTGAAAACCAGTAGGCCTTCATCAAGCCCCAGAAACTGCGCATCGAGGAGACCGGAGTCGCCGGTGCCGGTCGTTCGGTTGCCGATTTCCGCGCAGCGGAAGGCGATGGTAGAAGCCTCGCGGCCGTTACCCGAATCACAACGTCCCACCCATTCCCTTTTTTTGTTACATCATCGTAACACAATTTGATCCTTTGGGAATCCCTTTTCTGTGAACAGCGCCACACGGGCCTCCTACGCCTTGTTGCGGAGCCCTTAAGAGGACCGCATGAACCCCGGGAAAACGTAAGCCTGCCAGAGGTTTGCTCCGGCCGCCGCGACTCGGGCCGGATGCCGCAGCGTCAACACTTCATCCAGAAGGGTTAACCTTGTGTTGGCGTCAGCCTGCGGCCGGCGCCGCGCTTCAGGCCGAGCTGCTGTTCACGCCAGATGATGAACAATCCGGCGGCGACGACGATGGCGCCGCCGATCAGCGTGTTGACCGTCGGCCGGTCGCCGAAGACGAGATAGCCGACGGCAATGCCGATCAACAGCGAGGTGTACTCGAACGGCGCCACCGTCGAGGCTTCGGCATGGCGGTAGGCTTCGGTCATCAGCATCTGAGCGATGCCTCCGGCTAGGCCGCAGGCCACCAGGAACAGGGCCTGGCTGGCCGACAGCGCGTTCCAGCCGAACGGCAAAGTGGCAAGCCCGACCAGCGAGGCGGTGAGCGAAAACCACAGGACGATGGTGCCGGTCCGCTCGGTGCGCACCAGGTTGCGCACCAAAAGCAGCGCGATCGCCGACACCCCGGCCGAGACCAGGGCGGCGACCACGCCGAGCGCCTCGGCCCGGCCGATGCCGGCGGGCGCCGCGAACAGCGTCAGGTTCGGCCACGACACGACCAGCACCCCGATCATGCCGACCGCCACCGCGCTCCACCGATAGATGCGGATCGCCTCGCCGAGAAACACCGCGCTGAACACCACGACCAGCAGCGGCTGCGCATAATTGAGCGTGATCGCTTCCGGCAGCGGCAGCCGGGTCAGAGCAAAGAACCCGAGGCTCATGGCAATGACGCCGACGGTGCCGCGCAGCACATGGTTGAGCGGCCGCTTGGTGGCCAGCGCGGTGCCGAGCTTGCCCTGCATGGCGAGGAAAATCAGGATCGGCACGATGGCGAACAGCGAGCGGAAGAACACGATCTGCCCGGAGGGCAGCGCGCCGGCGGCCTTGATGAAGCTCTGCATGGCGACAAAGAACGTCACCGACAGCACCTTGAGCACAATGCCGGCCAGCGGATGGCCGTGCTCGTCCAGCTCGGCCGCGGCCTGCCGATCGCCCGCCTCGCTGCCCGACGGGCCGCCGCTGCCGCGCTCCTCGCCGATCCCGATGCCTCCTCGCCCGACAGCAATTCCAGGAAAGTGGAAACGGCTTTCCGCCCGGAGCTGCAAAAAATCAAGCCTTAGAGCAATTCCAGGAGAAGTGGAAACCGGTTCTCCGTTCGGAATTGCGCAAAAAACAAGGACTTAGGGCGGGCCGCCGATTCGGAGAAGACGAAACGATGATCCGCTCAACCCAGCCGCTCCCGGCCGCAGCGGCTGGCGCAAGGCCGGCAGCCGGCGCAGCTCAGCCCCGCGCCGCCGCGATCGCCTGCCAGACCCGGTCGGGCGTTGCCGGCATGTCGATGTGGCGGATGCCGTGGGCGCGGTAGAGGGCGTCGACCACCGCGTTGAGCGTCGCCGGCGTGGAACCGACAGTGCCGGCCTCGCCGGCGCCCTTGATGCCCAGTGCGTTGGTGGTCGAGGGCACGTTGCGCGTTTCGAAGTGGAACGACGGCACGCCGTCGGCGCGCGGCACGCCGTAGTCCATGAAGCTCGCGGTGATCAGCTGGCCGTCGGCGTCGTAGATCGCCACCTCGCTCAAGGCCTGACCGATGCCCTGCACTACCCCGCCATGGATCTGGCCCGCGAGCAGGATCGGGTTCACGGTGACGCCGAAATCGTCGACGATCGTGTAGGTCAGAATCTCGGTGCCGCCGGTCTCCGGGTCGATCTCCAGCTCGCAGATATGGGTGCCGTTCGGATAGGTCGCCTCGTCCTGGACGAAGTCGCCGAAGCCGACCAGCGTGCGCGGATCGTCGGCCGCCTTGGCAATTTCGGCAAAGCCGATGGCGCGGTCGGTGCCGACGATGCGGGCCATGCCGTCGGCAAGCTCGATGTCGGCCGGCGCCGCCTCGAGCTCGTCCGCGGCGAGGGCCTTGATCTTCTCCGCCAAGGCCGCGCCGGCCCGGGCGGCCGAGACGCCGCCGAGCGGCACCGAGCGCGAGCCGCCGGTGCCGCCGCCCGACGGCAGATCGTCGGTATCGCCCTGCAGCGTCTTGACCAGGGCGACATCGATGCCGAGCTTCTCGGCGACCAGCTGGGCATAGGCGGTGGCGTGGCCCTGGCCGTTGGTCTGGGTGCCGATGCGCAGCGTCACCGAGCCGTCCTGGTTGAGGTTGACATGGGCGGGCTCCGAGCCGGCGAAGGCGCAGGCCTCGATATAGGTGGCCATGCCGATGCCGCGCAATCGGCCGCGCGCGGCCGATTTGGCCAGCCGCTGCGGGAACCCGTCCCAGTCGGCGCGTGCCATGGCCAGCGTCATATGGCCGTCGAACTCGCCGACATCGTAGCGCCGGCCGGTTTGGGTGACGTAGGGAAACTGCCCCGGGCGGATGAAGTTGAGCCGCCGCAACCGATCCGGCCCGATGCCGAGGTCGCGGGCGGCGGCATCGACCAGCTTCTCGATCAGGAACGCCGCCTCGGGACGGCCGGCGCCGCGATAGGCGTCGACCGGGCAGGTGTTGGTGTAGACGCCGGTGATGGTCACATCGAGCGCGGCGATGTCGTAGACCCCGGTCGACATCGACACCCCGCCATAGGGGATGTAGGGGCCGTATTGCGAGGTATAGGCGCCCATATTGGCGATCAGATCGACGCGCAGCGCCAGGAAGCGCCCGGCCGCGTCCATCGCCATCTCCGCCGTCACCACATTGTCGCGGCCGTGCGCGTCGGTGAGAAAATGCTCGGCGCGGTCGCCCGTCCATTTGACCGGTGCCCCGAGCCGCTTGGCGGCTTCCAGCACCAGCGCATATTCGCGGTAGACGAAGCTCTTCGGGCCGAAGCCGCCGCCGACATCCGGCGTCACCACCCTGAGCTGGCGCGGATCGATCCCGAACACCTCCTTGGCGAGGATGGTGCGCATCGAATGCACGCCTTGCGAGCCGGTGGTGAGGACGAACCGGTCCTCCTGGGGCCGCCATTCGCCGATCGCCGCGCGCGCTTCCATATAGTTGGAGACAAGGCGGTTGTTGACGAAGGCGACCTTCGACACATGGGCCGCCTTGGCGAAGGCGGCGGCCGTCTTGCCGGCGTCGCCGATCCGATAAATGAAGGCGCGGTTGGTGCCGAGCTCCTCCCAGACCAGCGGCGCGTCGTCGGCCAGCGCCGCATGCGGATCGGCGATCGCTGCGGCGTCGGCATAGTCGACCTCGATCAGCTCGGCCGCATCCTGGGCAAGCGCCCGGCTGTCGGCGACGATGAAGGCGACCGCATCGCCGACATAGTTGACGCGCCCTTCGCACAGGATCGGGATATCGCGGGTCGGCGCCCGGCTGCCGTCCGGCTGCTTCTGCATCATGCCCGAGCGCAGCGGCTTCAAATGCCCCACATCCGCCCCGGTCAGCACCAGCTGCACACCCGCGGCCTGCCGCGCCGCCTCCACGTCGATGGCGGCGATACGCGCCTTGGCGACCGGCGAGCGCAGCACGAAGCCGTGCAGCACGCCCTCTGGCTGGATGTCGTCGGAATAACGGCCGCGGCCGGTGATGAACGTCTGGTCCTCCAGCCGCAGCACGGAGGCACCCAGCCCGAATTTCGGCGTGACGACGGTCATGACTGCTCCAGGGGAATGGTTGGGAAGATCGAGAGCGAAATCGTCTCCGCCGTAGATTTGTCGAGGCTCCCGTCCATTTCAAGGCGGGCCCGCTGTTTTTGTTGTACCAGGCAAGCCGGCCGGTTAAACCGGCGGCCAGCAAGCAGGACAGTTGAGACGAGATGAGAAGCGACACCGGCCAGGTCTTTCGCCTCGAGGACTATCGCCCCAGCCCCTACCTCATTCCCAGGACCGAGCTCATCTTCCGCCTCGACGGCGAAGAGACGCGGGTGACGGCGCGGCTGACGATCGAGCGCCGCCCGGGTGCCGATCCGGCGTTGCCGCTGGTCCTCGACGGCGACGAGCTCAGCCTGACCCGCCTGGCCGTCGACGGCATCGAGCCGGACGCAGCGGCGTGCGAGATCGGCCCCGACCGGCTGGTGATCCGCAAGCCGCCCGCGGCATCGCGCTTCCTGGTCGAGATCGACACCCGGCTCGATCCGGCGCGCAACGAAAAGCTGATGGGGCTTTTCCGCTCGAACACCGTCTATTGCACTCAGTGCGAGGCGGAAGGATTTCGCCGCATCACCTATTATCTGGACCGGCCCGACATCCTGTCGGTCTACCGGGTGCGCATCGAGGCCGACCGACAGGCGGCACCGCTGCTGCTTTCGAACGGCAATCCGGGCGCTACCAGCGAGCTCGCCGACGGCCGCCACTTCGCCGAGTGGCACGACCCCTTCCCCAAGCCGTGCTACCTGTTCGCGCTGGTCGCGGGCGATCTCGGCCGGCTGGCCGACAGCTTCACCACCCGCTCGGGCCGCAAGGTCGCGCTCAACATCTATGTCGAGCACGGCAAGGAGGCGCGCGCCAGCTATGCCATGGACGCGCTGAAGCGGGCGATGGCCTGGGACGAAGAGGTCTGGGGGCGCGAATACGATCTCGACGTCTTCAACGTGGTCGCGGTGTCCGACTTCAACATGGGCGCGATGGAGAACAAGGGTCTCAACATCTTCAACGACAAATACGTGCTTGCCGACCCCGACACCGCGACCGACACCGACTACGCCAACATCGAGGCCATCGTCGCGCACGAATATTTCCACAACTGGACCGGCAACCGCATCACCTGCCGCGATTGGTTCCAGCTCTGTCTGAAGGAAGGCCTGACGGTCTTCCGCGACCACGAATTCTCCGCCGACCAGCGTTCGCGCGCGGTGCGCCGGATCGCCGAGGTGCGCACCTTGCGGGCGCATCAGTTTCCGGAGGACCAGGGCCCGCTCGCCCATCCCGTGCGGCCGCGCCGCTACCGCGAGATCAACAACTTCTACACCGCCACGGTCTACGAGAAGGGCGCGGAAGTGGTGCGGATGATCCGCACCCTGCTTGGCGCCGAGTTGTTCTGGCAAGGCATGGACCTTTACTTCCGGCGCCATGACGGCGAGGCCGCCACGGTCGAGGACTTCGTGCGCGTGTTCGAGGACGTCTCGGGGCGCGACCTTGCCCAGTTTGCGCTCTGGTACCATCAGGCAGGCACCCCCAATCTTGCGGTCGGCTCGCGCTACGACCCCGCGGCCCGTGAGTTCCGGCTGGAGATCGAGCAGTCGCTGCCGGCGTCCGCGGCCGAAAGCCGCAAACGGCTGTTGCACATCCCGCTCGCCTTCGGCCTGATCGGCGCCGACGGCCGCGACCTGCCGGTCTCGCGGGTCGAAGGGGCCGAGGCCAAGGACGGCGTGCTCTCCCTGCGCAAGCGGCGCCATGTGATCCGCTTCCTCGACGTTGCCGAGCAGCCGGTCGCCTCGCTCAACCGCGGCTTTTCCGCGCCGGTCACGATCAGCGGCGAGCAGAGCACGGCGGCACTTGCGTTTCTGGCCCGCCACGACGGCGATCTGTTTGGCCGCTGGCAGGCGCTCAATACGATCGAGACCGAGGCGCTGGTCGCCGGCTTCAGGCGGTGGCGCGCAGGCAAGCCGTTTGCCTTCGCCACCGACATCGCCGGCCTGGTCGGCGGCGTGGTCGGCGACGACCAGCTGGAGCCGGCATTCCGCGCCCAGGCGCTCGCCCTGCCCGGCGAGGCCGACATCGCCCGCGAGATCGCCACCGATATCGATCCGGACGGCGTGTTCCTGGCGCGCGAGGCGCTGACCGCGGCGATCGCCGAGGCCTGCCGCAGCCTCTTCGATCGGCTGTGGCAGACCGCCGGCGGCAGCCCCGGCTTCAGCCCGGACGCGGCGAGTGCCGGCCGGCGGGCCTTGGCGGCTGCCCTGCTCGACCTGCTCTCGGTCGCCGACGGCACCCCGTTGCGGGCGGCCGAAGCCTTTCGCCGGGCGGCCAATATGACCGACCGGATGGCCGCGCTCACCGTTCTGGTCAACCGCTTCGCCGGCCGGGCCGAGACCGGGGCGGCGCTCGCCGCGTTCGAACAGCGCTTTCGCGACGACCCGCTGGTGCTCGACAAATGGTTCGCTCTCCAGGCGACGGCGCCGGGGCCGGCGGCGCTCCCCGCCGTCAAGGCGCTGATGGGCCACTCCGGCTTCTCGCTCGCCAACCCGAACCGGGTGCGCGCCTTGATCGGCACCTATTTCACCGCCAACCAGACCGGCTTCCATCGCCGCGACGGCGCCGGCTATGCGCTGTTCGGCGACGCGGTGCTGACGCTCGACCGCCGCAACCCGCAGCTCGCGGCGCGGCTCGCCACCGCCTTGCGCTCGTGGCGCTCGCTGGAGCCGGAACGCCAGGGCAAGGCCCGCGACGCACTGGCGGCGATCGCCGCCCAACAGGGCCTCTCCACCGACGTGCGCGACATCGTCGAGCGCACGCTCGGCTGACCCTCGGGGCCCCCTTCGCCCCAGCCGGCCCATTGACAAGCCGGAACTCGCTTTGATTCCTTATCGATGATTCGGATGTGCGGCGTTTCCGGATCCTAAAAGAACCAAAAATGGTCGGGAGCCATAAATGGCAAAGGCGGACGCGTGGGGGGCGCCCGGCGGAGAGGCTTTGTCGCGGCAGCGGGCGGCGCGTCAGCGCGGGCTCGCCGGGCACGCGCGTGTCCTCGCCGAGCCGGCCTATCGGAGGCTGCTGGCGGCCGAGCCCTATCTGCGTCGCTCGATCCCGACGCTGATCGTCATCTTCCTGATCGTCGTCGCCGCCGCCCGCGCCATGTCGCTCCTGGCCTGGCGCGAGGACGTCGAGCGCAACGCCAAGACGGTGCTCGGACTGGCCGCCGGCGAACTCATCAATGCGCGCATGCTGGCCGCCGAACAGGGCGGCGCGCCGGCCGCGCTGGAGGCCGAGCTGTTGCAGCGGACCAGCCGGGACGGGGCGATCGGCCCGGGCTATGTGCTCGCCTTCACCGACGCCGACTTCAAGGTCACCGCGGCTTCGCCGCAGGGCGGCTTCCTCGAAGGCACGTCGCTGCCTGCCCTGATCAGCGGCGGCCAGCCGCTGTTCATGTTCGGCGAGCGCGCCGGCATCATGGATGTGCGCCTCGACGGGGCCGACTGGTTCGCGACCGTCGAACTCACGCAGAGCCGCGATGGCGCCGCCGTGGTGATGGTGCCGCAGAACGCGGTGTTTGCCGATTGGCGCAAGACCGTCTCGCTCAACGTCTCCCTCTACGTGCTGACCTCGGGCATCCTGATCGTCATCCTCTATGCCTATTTCAGCCAGGCCGCCCGCGCCCAGGCCGCCGACCGCATCTATCTCGAAGCCCATCAGCGCATCGACCTCGCCCTGGTGCGCGGCCGCTGCGGCCTGTGGGACTGGGACATGGTGCGCGGCAAGATGTACTGGTCGCGCTCGATGTACGACATGCTCGGCTACGAGCCGTTCGACAGCATGCTATCCTTCGGCGACGTTGCCGGCATCATCCACGTCGAGGACGGCGACCTGTTCGACCTTGCCAACCGCATCGTGGCGCGCGAGGTCGACCACATCGACCGGGTCTTCCGCATGCGCCATGCCGACGGCCATTGGGTGTGGGTCAGGGCCCGTGCCCAGGTCGTCGACCCCGAGGCCCCCGAGATCCAGCTGATCGGCATTGCCGTCGACGTCACCGAGCAGCGCCATCTCGCCCAGCGCTCCGAGGTCGCCGACCTCAGGCTGCGCACCGCGATCGAGAACATCACCGAATCCTTCGTGCTGTGGGACGCCGCCCACCGGCTGGTGATGTGCAACACCAAGTACCAGCAGGATTGCGGCCTGGCCGACGGCGACATCGTGCCCGGCGTCGAACGGCCGGCGCTGGAATCGAAGATGTTGGCGCCGGCCTCCGAGCGGCGCCTCGCCAACGCTCACGGTCCGCACCGCGGCGCCACCTATGAGCGCCAACTCGCCGACGGCCGCTGGCTGCAGGTCAACGAGCTCAGGACCCGCGACGGCGGTACCGTCTCGGTCGGCTCCGACATCACCCAGCTCAAGCTCCATCAGGAGAAGCTGGTCGACAGCGAGCGCCGGCTGATGGCGACGATCCACGACCTGAGCCTCGCCCGCAAGGCCGAGCAGGAGCGGGCCAGGGAACTGGTCGAGATCAACAAGAAATACATGCGCGAGACCGAGCGCGCCGAGCAGGCCAACCGCGCCAAGTCCGAGTTCCTGGCCAACATGTCGCACGAGCTGCGCACGCCGCTCAACGCCATCATCGGCTTTTCCGAGCTGATGCAGTCGGCCTTGTTCGGGCCGCTCGGCTCCGAGCGCTACAGCGAATACGCCACCGATATCCATTCGAGCGGCAACTACCTGCTCGGCGTCATCAATGACATCCTCGACATGTCGAAGATCGAGGCCGGCCAGTTCTCGATCGAGCGTGAAGAGGTCGACCTCTGCCCGCTGATCCGCGAGACGGTGCGGGTGGTGTCGCTGCAGGCGGCGCAGAAATCGATCACGGTGGAGACCAAGATCGCCGACACGATGCGGCTCTATGCCGACCGCCGCGCGCTGAAGCAGATCGCCCTCAATCTGCTCTCCAACGCCGTCAAGTTCACCGGCGAGGGCGGCAAGATCCTGGTCCGCGCCCGCAACCTTTCGGGCGCCATGCTGCTCACCATCGAGGACACCGGCTGCGGCATCCCCAAGGCGGCCCTGAAGAAGCTCGGACGGCCGTTCGAGCAGGTGCAGAACCAGTTCTCCAAGAACCACAACGGCTCGGGGCTGGGACTGGCGATCTCGCGCTCGCTGGCCGAGCTGCATGGCGGGGCATTGAAGATCCGCTCCACCGAAGGGGTCGGCACCATCGTCTCGGTGCGCATCCCGCTGCGCAAGGCGGCCACGAAAGGCGGCCGCAAAGCCGTCGCCTAAAGCAAACCCAGGAAAAGTGGCCGCGGTTTTCCATCCCGAATTGCGGAAAAGCAAAGGCTTGGAGGGGAACACCGTTCGCAGGAGCGGTGCCCCGGCCTGAGCACAGCCTAGTCCTTGCGGCCGCCGTCGCCGAGCAGGGCCTCGAACAGCGCCCGGACCGCGGCCGCCGTGTCGCGGACATGGGCCTCGAGCACCTTCCAGTCCGGCAGGTCGGTGGTCCCCAACAACAGGTCGGCCAGCCCGGGCGGCACGTCGTCGGGGTCGAGCGGCCCGGTCAGGCAGAGCCGAACCATCTGGGTTAGGCCGGAGAACAGCCGGTGCGCGGCGACCAGCTGCGCCCGCTGTTCGCGGTCGGCAAAGCTGTCGGCGAGCGCGCTCAGCACCGTCTCCGTCGAGGTCGACCGGGCGGCGCTACGGTGGGCGAGCACCGCCACCTGGGCGATGAATTCGAGATCGATCAGCCCGCCGGGCAAAAGCTTCAGGTCCCAGCGGTCGCGCGGCGGCTTCTCCTGCCTGATCAACGCACGCATCTCGGCGGCCTCGCGGGCGATCTTGGCCAGGTCGCGCGGCTCGGCCAGCACGGAAGAGATCTCCGCGCCGATCTCCTTCGCCAGCCCGGCATCGCCGGCGACCGGGCGGGCCCGGGTCAGCGCCATATGCTCCCACGTCCAGGCCTCGCTTCGCTGATATTTGCGGAACGCTTCGAGATGGGTGGCGACCGGACCCTTGTTGCCGGACGGACGCAGGCGCAAATCGAGCTCGTAGAGCACGCCTTCGGCCGTCGGCGCCGCCACCGCCGCGATCAGCCGCTGGGTCAGCCGCGCATAATAATGCGACGACGCCAGCGGCTTGGCGCCGTCCGACTCCTCGGCGTGGCGGTCGTGGTCGTAGAGCAGGATCAGGTCGACGTCGGAGCCTGCGGTCAGCTCGCGGCTGCCGAGCTTGCCCATCCCGAGGATCACCGCCCGGCCGCCTTTGACCTTGCCGTGGCGGCGGGCAAATTCCGCCGTCACGGCGGCGAGTGCTGCGCCGATCGTCAGATCGGCGAGGTCGGAGAAGGCGTGGCCGGCGCGCCGGCCGTCGATGCTGCCCATAAGCAGCCTGACGCCGATTAGAAATTTCTGCTCGGCGGCAAAGATGCGCAGCCGGTCCAGCCGCTCCTCATAGCCGTCGGCGGCCGCCATGAACGCCGTCAGCCGCGCCTCGAGATAGCCGCGATCGGGCAGCTCCGACAACAGCAGCGGATCGAGCAGCCCGTCGAAGACATGCGGGCGGCGGGTGATGATCGCCGCGAGCCGCGGCGCCGCGCCCATGATCGTGGCCAACAGCCGAAGCAGGGCCGGGTTGGAATTGAGCAGCGAGAACAGCTGGATGCCGGCCGGAAGCCCGGCCAGGAACTCGTCGAAGCGGATCACCGCCTCGTCGGCGCGCCGGGTCTGACCGAAGGCGCTGAGCAGCGCCGGCGTCAATTCGGTCAGCCGCTCGCGCGCTTCGGCCGAGCGGGTCGCCCGGTAGCGGCCGAAATGCCAGCCGCGGATCACCCGGCAGATGTCGCTCGGCCGCTGGAAGCCGAGCGCGCTCAGCGTGCGCAAGGTGTCGGGGTCGTCGACGTCGCCGGTGAACACCAGATTACCGACGCCGGCCGACAGCTGCGGCGCCGTCTCGAACAGCCGCGCATAGTGCCGCTCGACCGTCTGCAGCACGGCGCGGAAGGCCGCCTCGAAGAGGGACGCATCGGGAAAGCCGTCGAGCCGCGCCACCCGCTCCAGCCCCTCGTCGTCCTCCGGCAGCAGATGCGTCTGCTCGTCGGCGATCATCTGCACCGCATGCTCGATCCGGCGCAGGAACCAATAGGCCGCGATCAGCTCGTCGCGCGCCGCGGCGTCGATCCAGCCGTGGCCCGCCAGTGCCGCGAGCATCGCCGCCGTTTCGCGGCCGCGCAGCGCCGGGAAGCGGCCGCCGGCGATCAGCTGCTGGGTCTGCACGAAGAACTCGATCTCGCGGATGCCGCCCCGGCCGAGCTTGACATTGTGGCCGCGCACCGCGATCGCGCCATGGCCCTTATGGGCATGGATCTGCCGCTTGATCGAGTGGACGTCGGCGATCGCCGCATAGTCCATGTATTTGCGCCAGACATAAGGCTGCAGCTCGGCGAGAAAGGCCTTTCCTGCCAGCCGGTCGCCGGCCACCGGCCGTGCCTTGATCATCGCCGCGCGCTCCCAGTTCTGCCCGCGCCCTTCGTAATAAGTGAGCGCGGCCTCGACCGGCACGGCGAGCGGCGTGGAGCCCGGGTCGGGCCTCAGCCTGAGATCGGTGCGGAACACATAGCCGTGCTCCGTGCGGTCCTGGAGGATCCGTACCAGCCGCCGGGTCAGCCGGGCAAACAGCTCGACCGATTCGAGCGGCTCGGCCACCGCCGGCGCCAACGGGTCGACGAACACGATCAGGTCGATGTCGGAGGAGAAGTTGAGCTCATGCGCGCCGAGCTTGCCCATGCCGATGACGATCAGCCCGCTGCCGCTGCCGGGATCGGCCGGATCGGGAAGTGCCAGCTGGCCGCGCCGGTGCGCCTCGACGAGCAGGAAATCGGCTGCCGCCATCACCGCGGCATCGGCCAGGCCCGACAGCCGCCGCACCGTCGTCTCGGTCGGGGCCTCGCCTGCGAGGTCGGCCAGCGCGATGATCAGATGGGCCTCCGCCTTGTTGAGGCGGAGGGCGCGCATCAGCTCGGCTTCCGTCATCTGCGGGTCGGCGGCGAGCCGGGAGATCGCCGCGGTGATGGCGGCGAGCCGGCTTTCCGTCGGGCTGCCGATCAGCTCGTCGAGAACGGCCGGCCGCCGCCGGGCGGCGTCGCGCAGGAACGGCGACAGCGAAAATACCGCGCCGAGGAAGCCCGCCGCGGCGCCGCCTTCGGCGAGCAGCGCGGCAAGCCGCGGCAGCTCCGCCTCGGCCGCCGCTTCGGCAAGATCCTCGAGCGCCTGCTGCGCCGCCTCGCTGCTCAGCGGCGTCAGCGCCGCGAATTTGCCGGCACGGCTGAGAAAACCGATGGCGTCGCTGGCGGCCGCGGCTTGCTTGGCCATCGCTAGCTCGCCTTGACGTCGGGAAAGATCATCGTCACCGTCAGCCCGGGGTCGTTGGCCGACAGTTCGAGGTTGCCGCCGTGGAAGCGCATGACGGCGCTTGCCAGACTGAGCCCCAAGCCGGAGCCCGGCTGGGTGCGGCTCTCCTCGAGCCGCACGAAGCGCTCGGTGGCGCGCTGCCGGTCGGCCGCATCGGGGATGCCCGGCCCCTGGTCGGAAACCCGCAGCCTGACCGCGCCGCCGCCGGTCTCGAGCGCCACCGTCACCCGCAGTGCAGCCCCTGCCCCGGCCGAATATTTGATCGCATTGTCGACGACGTTGGAGAGTGCCTGGCCGATCAGCTCGCGGTTGCCGTCGACCACCGCGGAGCGTTCGATCTTGGCCTCCATCGCCACCCCGACGTCTTCGGCCGCGGGCTCGTAGAGCTCGACCACGTCGCGCACGGCGTCCGCCAGGTCGACCTTGGTCACCCGCTCGGCCGAATAGCCGGCTTCCAGCCGCGAGATCATCAGGATGGCGTTGAAGGTGCGGATCAGCTGGTCGGATTCGCTGATCGTCGCCTCCAGGGCCTCCCGGTATTCGGCCGGCGTATGCGTGCCGGCCAGCGCCGCCTCGGCGCGGTTGCGCAGCCGGGTCAGCGGCGTCTTCAGGTCATGGGCGATGTTGTCGGACACGTGCTTCAAGCCCTCATTGAGGGTGGCGATGCGGGCAAGCATGGCGTTGAGGTTCTCCGACAGGCGGTCGAACTCGTCGCCGGCGCCGGCCACCGGCAGCCGCTGCGACAGGTCGCCCTCCATGATCCGGGCGCTAGCCTCCGAGACGCTGTCGATATGCTTCAGCGCGCGCCGCCCGACGACGAACCAGATCACCAGGCCGCCGAGCCCCATCATGCCGAGCGCGAACATCAGCGCCCGCCTGACCACGGCGCGGAACCGCTCCGGCTCGCCGAGATCGCGGCCGACCATCATGATCATCTGGTTGGGCAAGGTCAGCACCAGCGCGATGGCATCGTGGCGGGGCAATTGGTCGGCCCGGGTTTGGCCTTCGCCGGAGGCGGCGCGCCGCTCGCTCTCGCCGAAGCGCTGATAGGCGAACGGCCGGGTGGTCCAGCCGTCGCCCTCCAGCACCCCCGGATCGAGGCTCTCGACATTGCCGGACAGGATGCTGCCGTTGGGGTCGGCGATCAGGTAGAGATTGGCCCCGGGCTGGCGGGCGCGCCGTTCGATGGTGCGCACCAGAAGCGGCAAGCCGCCGCGCGCATAGGCCTGGGCGAGCCCCTGCACCTCCTCGTTGATCGTCTCCTGGGTCTGCGCCGTCAGCATGCGTGCCGACAGCGAGGTCATGTAGAACACCAGCGTCACCGCGCAGACGGTGAACAGGATGAGATAGAGCGCCGAGAGCCGCGCCGCCGTGGTCCGCATCATCGCCGGCAGCTGCGCCGACATCAGCCTGCCTTCAGCATGTAGCCCGCGCCGCGCACCGTGTGCAGGACCGGGCCCTCGAAACCCTTCTCGATCTTGGCGCGCAGCCGCGACACGTGCACGTCGATGACGTTGGTCTGCGGGTCGAAATGATAGTCCCAGACGTTCTCCAAGAGCATGGTGCGCGTGACCACCTGGCCGGCGTGGCGCATCAGATATTCGAGCAGCCGGAATTCGCGCGGCTGCAGGGTGATTTCCTTGCCGGCGCGCTTGACGCTGTGCGACAGCCGGTCGAGCTCGAGATCGCCGCTGCGGTAGACGGTCTCGACCTCCTTGCCGGCGCCGCGCCGGTTGAGCACCTCGATGCGTGCCAACAGCTCGGAGAAGGCATAGGGCTTGGTCAGATAATCGTCGCCGCCCGCGCGCAGGCCGGTGACCCGGTCGTCGACTTCGCCGAGCGCGGAGAGGATCAGCACGCGCGTCCGCTTGCCGCGCTGCCTCAAGTCGGCGATCACCGAGAGCCCGTCGCGGCGCGGCAGCATGCGGTCGACGATCAGCACGTCGTAGTCATTGGCCTCGGCAAGCGCAAAGCCGGTTTCGCCGTCGGCGGCGAGGTGGGCGGTGTGGCCGGCCTCGGCCAGCGCCTTCTGCAGGTAATCGGCGGCCTCGCGGTCGTCCTCGACGATCAGGATCTTCATGGCAGCCCTCAGTGAATGGTGAATAGTGAATGGTCAATGGTGAAAGGCAGACGTGGCCGATCTTGGCTATTCGCTACTCGCTATCCCCTGCTTACCATTCACCATTCACCATTCACCATTCACTGCTGCGGCAGCAGACGGAACATCGGTCCCGCCTGCTGCCGCCGGAGCCGGTCAACGCTGGCAGTGTCCGGCTCCGCGCCCCGTCGTGCCGTCGGCCCGGGGTGTTCGGCCGACGGCACGAGGTAGTCAGCCCTTGGCCACCGGCAGGGCGACGAAGCGGCTGGCGTCGTCGCGGGTCACCTGCACCAGCACCGCCTTGCGGCCGGCCTTGGAGGCATCCTGCATCGCGCCGGTGACGTCCTTGGCGGAAGTCACCGTCTTGGAGTTCACCGAGACGATGACGTCGCCGGCCTGCAGGCCGCGGTCGGCGGCGTCGCTGTCGGGATCGACATCGGTGACCACCAGGCCCTTGCCGTCGTCGGCCGGCGAGACGGTGATGCCGAGGGCATCGAGCGTATCGGCGGCAGGCTTTTCCTGGCCCTGATCGTCGGCCTTGGCCTGCTTGTCGCTGGTGGGCAGCGTGCCGAGGTCGACCTTGAAGGTTTCCGACTTGCCGTTGCGGAACACCGTGATGTCGACGTCCTTGCCCGGCGCCATGCCGGCGATCTCGCGCGACAGTTCCTTGGGCGAGGCGACATCCTTGCCGTTGACGGCGGTGATCACGTCGCCGGCCTCGATGCCGGCCTTCTTGGCCGGGCTGTCGGCCTCGGCCTGCGAGACCAGCGCGCCCTTGGTGCCGGCGAGCCCGAGCGACTCGGCGATGTCGGAGTTCACCGGCTGGATCTGGACGCCGAGGAAGCCGCGCTGCACGGAGCCGTCCTTCATCAGCTCGCCGACGACCTGCTTGGCGGTCGAGGCGGGGATGGCGAAGGCGATGCCGACATTGCCGCCCGAGGGCGAGAAGATGGCGGTGTTGATGCCGACCACCTGGCCGTTGAGGTTGAAGGCCGGGCCACCCGAATTGCCGCGGTTGACCGCCGCGTCGATCTGGATGAAGTCGTCATAGGGGCCGGCGCCGATGTCGCGGCCGCGGGCCGAGACGATGCCGGCGGTCACCGTGCCGCCGAGGCCGAACGGGTTGCCGACCGCGACCACCCAGTCACCGACCCGAACCTTGCCGTCGTCGGCGAAGTCGACATAGGTGAACTTGCGGCTGTCGTCGACCTTGAGCACGGCCAGATCGGTGCGCGGATCGGTGCCGATCAGCTTGGCGTCGAGCTCATCGCCATTGTCCATGACCACGGTGAAGTCGGAACCGCCCTGGACGACGTGGTTGTTGGTCACCAGGAAGCCGTCTTCGGAGATGAAGAAGCCGGAGCCCTGGGCGACCGGACGCGGGCCCTGGCGGTGGTTGAAGTGGTGCTCGCCGTGGCCCTGATTGTTGCCGTCGCCGCGGAACTCGCGGAAGAAGCGCTTCATCGGGTGATCGTCGGGCAGCTGGTCGAAGCCGAACGGCATCTGCGAGCCGTCCTGATCGCCGCCGCTCATGCCGTCGTCGGAAGCCGGCTCGACCTTGGCCTTGACCCGGACGCTGACGACCGCCGGCGAGACCTTCTGGACGACATCGGCGAAGCTCGGCACCTGCGGGGCGTTGACGCTGACGGCCTCGGCAAACACCGGGGCGGTGCCGCCGGTGATGGCGCCGAACCCGATCGCGCCGGCGATCACCGCCGAGGCGGCCGCAGCCAGCATGCGGGTGCGGGCCCGGTAGGGGGAAATTGGGGAGGTAGACATTGCGCTTTGTCCTCTTCTCTTGAATTCTGTAGGGGGTTCGGCCGCGCGCCGCACCCGCTGCCACCAAGAGATAGAGACGGCGACATTACGGCGCCATTTCCGGCACATGAAACTTTGGTAATCTTGGCCGTTTCCCGCGCCCGGCGACCTGATGTTGTCCGAGAGCACGCCTGCGGCGCCTCGGCTATCGACGCGCTCGCCTCCAACATTGAACGCCGACAGCGCGGCCGGCGCCCCCTCGCCCCAACGGGGAGAGGGAGGCCGGCGCGAAAGCGACGGCGGGGTGAGGGGGATGTCGGCGGTTGGTTCCCCACTCCGGTTGGCTGGCTCACGTTGAGGCGGTCGCATCGTCGTCAGCGGACGCTGCGCTCCCTTTAGGCCCGGTCCTCGCCCAGCGCCTTGCCGAGCGCCACCTCCTCCTCGGCGGTGAGCGGTGCCACGGCGGCGCCGCGCCGCCGCGCCGCCCGCCACAGGAACAGGCCGCCGGCGCCGATCAACAGCACCGGGGTGCCCCACAACAGCGCGTTGCGCAGATTGAAGCGCGGCTTGAGCAGCACGAACTCGCCATAGCGCGACACCACATAGGCAAGCACCTCGCCGTCGCTGTCGCCGGCCTTCAGCCGGTCGCGCACCAGGAGCCGCAGGTCGCGCGCCAGCTCGGCATCGAAATCGTCGATCGACTGGTTCTGGCAGACCATGCAGCGCAGCTCGGCCGACAGAGTGCGCGCCCGCTGCTCGAGCTTGGGGTCGGCCAGCATCTCGTCCGGCTGCACCGCATGGGCGCCGCCCGCCAGGCCAAGCCAGGCGGCGCAAAGCGCTGTCGCCGCGGCACGCCGCGCGCTCGACGAATTCCAGCAGACGAGGAAACAGGTCGTCCGTCCGGAACGGCGGATAGCCAAGGACTTGCGGTGGGCCCCCGACCGGCAGAACCGGTGAACCGCTCCCGCTCTCATGCCGCCGCCGCGCCCGCCGCTTGGCGGGCAGGCTTGCGCCTTGCCGGCGCGCCCACCCTCAGGCGCCGGTCGGCGATGGCGCAAAGCCCGCCCGCCATCATCACCAATGCGCCGATCCAGATCAGCGTCACCAGCGGCTTCCACCAGACCCTGACCACGATGCCGCCGTCGGCGGTGGGGTCGCCGAGCGCCACATAGAGCTGGCTGAGGCCGAGCGTGCGGATGCCGGCCTCGGTGGTCGCCATCTGCCGCACCGGGTAGAAGCGCTTGGCCGCCGTCACGGTGCCGAGCGCCTGCCCGGCCCGGTCGCTCAGCGCGAAGCGGGCGCTGTCCTCGGTGTAGTTCGGCCCCTTGACGGGGGCGAGGCCGGTGAAGGTCAGCCGGTAGCCGGCCAGCATCACCGCCTCGCCGGGCTTCATCGCCAGGATCCGCTCGCCCGAAAGCGTGGTGACGCCGACGATGCCGGCGAGCGTCAGCCCGAGGCCGAGATGGGCAAGCGCGGTCCCGAACACCGAGCTCGGCAGGCCGGCGAGCCGCCGGAGCGCCACGCCGGCGCTGACCGCCGGATAGCCGGAGCGCACCACCAGGTCGGTCGCCGCGCCGAGCACCAGCCACAGCGCCAGCCCTGCGCCGAGCGCGGCAAACGCACTGGCGCCGTTGATGACCACCAGCACCGCCAGCGTGCCGAGCACGGCACCGCCGAACGCAGTCGCCAGGCGCTGGCCGGCGGCGTAGAGGTCGCCGCGCTTCCAGGCAAGCAGCGGCCCGAACGGGACCGCCAGCAGGAGCGGCACCATCACCGCGCCGAAGGTCAGGTTAAAGAACGGCGCGCCGACCGAGATCTTGTCGCCGGTGAGCGCCTCCACCACCAGCGGGTAGAGCGTGCCGGTAAGCACGGTGGCCGCCGCCGTGGTCAGGAACAGGTTGTTGAGCACCAGCGCGCCCTCGCGCGAGATCGGCTGGAACAGGCCGCCCGGCTGCAGCGTCCCGGCACGCCAGGCAAACAGCGCCAGCGAGCCGCCGATGAAGGCGGTCAGGATCGCCAGGATGAAGATGCCGCGGCCGGGGTCGGTGGCGAACGCATGCACCGAGGTGAGCACGCCCGAGCGCACCAGGAAGGTGCCGAGCAGCGACAGCGAGAAGGTCAGGATCGCCAGCAGCACCGTCCAGATCTTCAGCGCCGAGCGCTTTTCCATGACCAGCGCGGAATGCAGCAGTGCGGTGCCGGCCAGCCACGGCATGAACGAGGCGTTCTCGACCGGATCCCAGAACCAGAAGCCGCCCCAGCCGAGCTCGTAATAGGCCCAGTAGGAGCCCATGGCGATGCCGCCGGTCAGGAAGATCCAGGCGGTCAGCGTCCACGGCCGCACGAAGCGGGCCCAGGCGGCGTCGATCTTGCCGTCGATCAGCGCGGCGGCGGCAAAGGAGAACGAGATCGAAAAGCCGACATAGCCGAGATAGAGCATCGGCGGGTGGATCGCCAGGCCGATGTCCTGCAGGATCGGGTTCAGGTCGCGGCCTTCGAACGGCGCCGGCGACAGCCGCGCGAACGGGTTCGACGTGGTCAGCACGAACAGCATGAAGGCGGCGCCGATCAGGCCCTGGACGGCCAGCGCATCGGCCTTCAGGGTCGGCGGCACATTGCGACCGAAGGCGGCGACCAGCGCGCCGAAGAACGTCAGGATCAGCACCCAGAGCAGCATCGAGCCTTCGTGGTTGCCCCAGGTGCCGGTGATCTTGAACAGCATCGGCTTCAGCGAGTGCGAGTTCTCCCACACATTGGCGACGGAGAAATCCGACCGCGCATAGGCCGAGACCAGCACGGCGAAGGCGATTGCCACCAGCGCAAAGCCGCTCACCGCCGCCGGCCCGGCGACCGCCATCAGCCTGGCGTCGCCGCGCCGCGCGCCGATCATCGGCAGGCTGGCCTGCACCAGCGACAAAGCGAAGGCCAGCACCAGCGCGAAATGGCCGAGTTCAACGATCACGGCTTGGCCTCCTGCCAAACACCGCGCGCCTTGAGGCTGTCGGCGACTTCCTTGGGCATATAGGTCTCGTCATGCTTGGCCAGCACGCTGTCGGCGACGAACACGCCGTCGGGGCCGAAGCTGCCTTCGGTGACCACCCCCTGATCCTCGCGGAACAGGTCGGGCAGGATGCCGTGATAGACCACCTTGACGGAATTGGCCTTGTCGGTCACGGCAAAGGCGACGTCGCTGCCCGTGCCGCGCACGATCGAGCCTTTCTCGACCAGCCCGCCAAGGCGGATGCGCGCGCCGGGGGCGGGGTGCGCCGCGCCGAGGTCGGCCGGCATGTAGAAATAGGAGGTCTTCTGGCCGAGCGCATAGAAGGTCAGCCCGGCCGCGCAGGCGAGAAACGCCATGCCGCCGCCGATCACCGCCATCCGCTTGCTCTTGCGTCTCATCGGGTCTGCGCCGCCGCCACCCCGAGCGAGGCGGCCAGTGCTGCGAGCGCCTTGCCGTCGGCGCTGTCGGGACCGAGCGCGTCGAGCCCGCGGGCGAGCGCATCGCGCGCCGCATCGGGCTTGCCGAGCACCTGGTAGGAGCGCACCAGCTTTTGCCAGCCGGCCGGGTCGCCGGGGTTGTCCCTGAGCTTCTGGTCGAGCGAGGCGACCATGCCGCTGATCATCGCCGCGCGATCCGCCGGGGCGAGGTCCTGCGCAGCGGCGGCGGCCTGGTCGGGCGCGCCGGCGCCTGCCTCGGCGAGCCGCGCGGCCTCGTCGGCCGCCTGCTCGGCGGCCTTGCGCCAGGGCGAGTCGGCCGGCAGGTCGGCGAGCATCGTCTTGAAGGCCGCGGCCGCGTCCTCCATCCTGCCTTCCTGGGCGAGCGCGGACGCCAGGTAGAAGCGCGCCTTGGGCTGCGCGGCATCGATCGCCAGCGCCCGCCGGAATGCGGCCTCGGCCTCCTCCGAGATCATGCCCTGGGCGCTCATCGCCAAAGCTTCGCCAAGCCCGCTCTCGCGCTCGGCGCTGCCGCCATTGACCCGGATGGCGTTCTTGAACGCGGTCACGGCATCGTCAGTGCGGCCGAGCTTGAGGTAGATCGGCGCGAGCACGTCCCAGCCGCGCCCGTCGCCGGGATTGGCCGCAAGATGCGCCTCCGCCCGCGCCACCAGCTCCTCGATGCCGGCATCGCCCGGCAGCTTGTCGAGCCGTGCGGCGAGCGGCGCCCCCGGCAGCCCCGGCGAGCCGAGCACGCCATAGAGGCCGAAGGCCAGCAACGGCACGGCCAGCACCGCCGCGCTGGCGGCAAGCCGCGCCACGTTCGGCGCCGTCGCGGCCGGTTTCTCGGGCAGTGCCTCGCTGCCGCGCTTCAGGATGCGCCGGCCGATCTCGGCCCGTGCCTCATTGGCCTCCGCCGCGCCGACCAGGCCGCGGCGGGCGTCGCGCTCGATCTCGGCGAGCTGGTCGCGATAGACCGCCAAATCGTGGCTGAGATCGCTGTCCTCGAGCCGGCGCGGCGCGCGCACGAGCGGCACCAGCACCGCCAGCGCGGCGGCCAGAGCCAGGCAGGCTGCGATCAGCCAGAACAGCATGTCACCTCATTGCGTCTCGCCCCCTGAGGGGCAGGCTCCTCGTTTAGCCATGCGGCGTCGAGCTGCCAATGCGGCCATTTGACGAGGCCCATCACGTCGCGGTGATGGCCACGGCAATTCCAGGAAAAGTGGAACGATTTTCCGTCCGGAATTGCGGAAAAACAAAGACTTGGAGGGGAGCACCAATTCGAAGAAGAAGAAAAGGTGATCCGCTCTAGGTGAGCGGCGTCCAGCCGCCGTCGGGATTGCGGCAGGCGGTGCCGCGCGCCCGCTTCGGCTGGCCCCCGGTATAGACGGTCTGGGCATATTGGCGGCAGTCCTGCGAGCCGACCCGGTAGGGCGATGCCGCCACCACTTCGCCATAGCGGCCGCCCTGGCGACTGCCCCAGACGACTGGCTGGCCGCTCTGCGTATATTCGAGCGCCCGGTATTCCGCCTCCAGCGCCTCGCGGCGCTCGGCCCCGTCGAGGTCGCTGCCGATCGGGCCGCCGATCAGGCCGCCGTTCATCGCGCCGATGATCGAGGCGGCGACGGCGCCTTGGCCGGCCGGCGCCTTGGTTGCGGCCGCGGCGCCCGTCGAACCGGCTGGGCCAAGGCCGCCGCCCCCGCTGGAGATGGCTGTCCCTCCGGCGCATCCGCCGAGCGCCAGCAGCCCTGCCATGAGCGCCAATTGCCGTTTCATCGTCGTCCCCGCGAAGCGGCCCGCTCCTAAAGCAAATCCGGCGAAAGGGAAAGCGCTTTTGCGCCCGCCGGGCGGCCTCGGTCCGCGCCCCGGCGCTGCCCGCCGACGCCGGCGCCCCCAGGCCGCGAGCTGCGTCGTCCCTACGTTCCTCATCCGGCGGCCGGCAGCGTCACCCGCGCTTCGAGCCCGCCTTCTGCGGCGCGTCCGAGCGCCAGGCTGCCGCCATATTCCTCGACCAGCTCGGCGACGATCGCCAGCCCGAGCCCGCTGCCCGGCCGGCTCTCGTCGAGCCGCTTGCCGCGCTTCAGCACTTCGTGCCGCAGCCCCTCGGGGATCCCCGGGCCGTCGTCGGCGACGACCAGAACGAGGCTGCCGCCGGCGCCCGGCCCGCCGGACAGGAGGGCTGCGGCGCTCACCGCGATCGTGCGGCTTGCCCATTTGCCGGCGTTGTCGAGGAGATTGCCGGCAATCTCCTCGAGATCCTCGCTCTCGCCGGCGAAAGCGAGCGCCGGATCCGGCGGGAGAAGTGTGATCGAGAGCTCGGGCCGCAGCTTCTGCATCACCCTGACCAGCCGGGCGAGCGCCGGGGCGACCGGGCTGCGGTAGACGGCGGAGCCGCGCTGGGCCGCGATCCGCGCCCGCTGCAGGGCGCCTTCCAGCTGCGTTTGCATGGCGCTCGCCTGGCCCTCGATCAGCCGGCCGCTGTCGCCGCCGAGCGCGCGGGCCTCGTTGAGCATCACCGCCAGCGGCGTCTTCAGCGCATGCGCCAGGTTGCCGACCTGGGTGCGGGCGCGCTCGACGATGCGGCGGTTGTTGTCGATCAGCGCATTGGTTTCGTCGGCCAGCGGCTGGATCTCGGCCGGGAAGGCGCCGTCGAGCCGCGTCGCGGTGCCCTCCCGCACCGCGGCCAGCGCGGCCCTGACCTTGGCGAGCGGCCGCAGCCCGAGCAGGATAGCAAGCGCGTTGATCGCCACCATGCCGACCCCGAAGATCGCCAGATAGGTGAACAGCCGGCGCTGGAAGGCGCCGACCTCGTTGTCGAGCTCGGTGCGGTTGCCCATCACCCGGAAGCGGGCGACCCGGTTCTGGGCATCGAGCACGAACTCGTTCTCGACCGCCTGCAGCTCCTCCCCGGCAATGCCTTTGGTTTGGTAGCTGCGCTGGAAGGCGCTGTTGAACGGCACTTCGATGGTCGAGGGCGAGGCCACCGGCCGGGTCATCGACAGCGACCGCAGCCGGCCGGAAAGGCCGCCCGAGACCGGCTCGACGGACCAGTACCAGCCCGAATTGGGCACCGAGAAGCGCAGATCGCCAAGGTCGACGGTCCCGGTCAGCACCCCCTGCTCGGTCGCTCCGACCGAGCCGATCAGGTTGAACAGGTGCGCCGACAGCAGGCTGGTGAAGGCGCGCTCGCTGGCCTGGCGATACAGCGTGCTGATGATCGTCGAGGTCACCACCAGCGTGACGATCGCCCAGATCGTCGACAGCGCCACGATCCTGACCGAGAGCGAGCGCGGCAGCAGCGCCGGCCGGCCGTCGGGCGTGCGCCGAAACCAGCCGGCGGCCGCCCGCGCCGGGGTCACCGGCCGGGCTCGCGGATGCGGTAGCCCATGCCGCGCACGGTTTCGATCATGTCGCTGCCCATCTTCCGCCGCAGGCGCCCGACGAACACCTCGATCGTATTGGAATCGCGATCGAAATCCTGGTCGTAGAGGTGCTCGACCAGCTCCGTGCGGGAGACCACTTCGCCCATGTGGTGCATCAGATAAGCGAGCAGCCGGAACTCGTGCGAGGTAAGCTTCAGCGGCACGCCGGCAAGATCGGCCTTCGAGGCTTTGGTGTCGAGCCGGAGCGGCCCGCAGGAGAGCTCGGACGAGGCGTGCCCGGCAGCCCGCCGGATCAGCGCCCGGAGCCGCGCCAGCACCTCCTCGATGTGGAACGGCTTGGCGACATAGTCGTCGGCGCCGGCGTCGATGCCGGCCACCTTGTCGCTCCAGCGGTCGCGCGCCGTCAGCATCAGCACCGGCATCTTGCGGCCGCCGCGGCGCCAGCGCTCGACCACGCTGATGCCGTCCATCTGCGGCAGTCCGATATCGAGCACCACCGCGTCATAAGGCTCCGTATCGCCGAGGAAGTGGCCTTCCTCGCCGTCATAGGCGCGGTCGACGACATAGCCGGCGTCGATCAGCGCCTCGCTGATCTGCCGGTTGAGCTCCCGGTCATCTTCGACGACGAGTATCCTCAATTCTGCGGCACCACCATTTGTACGCGCCGGGGGCGCTGCCCGTCCTTGCCGGGCACCAGGATCACCACCACGCACACCGATTGGCCGCCCTGGCTGGAGGGCGAGGCCTTGGCCAGCGTGCCGCCGTTTTGTGCCGCAATCTGGGCGCCGATCGCATAGCAGTCGCCCTGCGCGAGCAGGACCGGCTCAACCCCGGCCGGTCCTGCAGCGGCAGGCCCGGCGAAGAGCGCGCAGATCAGCGCCAGAGCGATCCGGGGCCGGGAAATGGAGCGAAGGCGATGCATGGCGACCTTCTAGTTCATCGCGGCTGAACGTCAAATGAACACTCAACCACAAACGCCCCTTCATGCCCACCCGAGCGCCTGGATAAACATGGTGAATCCAACAGTTTAAAGCGCCCGCTAACGGGCGCTCAGGCCGGGTCAGCCGCTGCCGCCGAGGCTGATCCGGCTGGTCGCCGACAGCCGCCCGACAATCGCCACGGCGCTCGCCGCCGCGGTCACCACCTGGACCAGCTGGTCGGCCAGTGCCGGGTCGCTCAAGCCGGGCACCGGCAGCCCTGCGAGCCGGGCGATGGCGCTCGCCGCGGCGAGTCCGGAAGCCCAGATGGTGCGCGACAGGTACCAGGGTTTGAGGTCGTCCATCATCGTCTCCTTTGCTTGACGTGAACTGCTCTAGAAACTGAAGCGCCGCGCGGCCGCGGGCCCGGCGGTTCCGTCCGCCGCGACCTGGGCGACCGCCACGTCGACGACGGCCGGACGGCCGCCGAAATCGGCGGCGAATGCAGCGTCGCCATAGATGAAGCTCTGCCCGGTCACGATCAGGCGGCGGCGCACCGATCCGTCGGCGGCCGCCAGCGTCAGCGCAAACGTTTCGCCTTCCGCACCGGGCGGCAGGTCGGCGGCGAGACCGCCGTCGATATCCGGCCGGCCGCGCCGCACCCAAGCGATCGTGCTCGCCGTGCCGCTGCGCGGTGAGCCCGCCGACGGCCTGCTGCTCGCCATAATAGAGGTCGGAGAAGTCGAAGCCGGCCGGGCCGGTGCGCCACGACAGCGGCAGCCCGCACTCCTCGCGCTTCAGCCCTGCCGGCACGACCGCTTGATCGATGAGCACGAAATCGGCGCCTTGCGGCGCACCGGCCTGCATCGCCCCGTGGGTGCCCAACTGGCCGCGCAACAAGGTGGTGAGCAGCCACTCCGACGGCGCGATCTCCGCCGCGGAGCCGAACTGAACGAGCTCCCAGTCGCCATTGGCCGAGCGGAGCGCTGCCAGATTGGCGCCGTTGAGCAGCTGCAGCGGGCTGACCCCGGCAAGCTCGCCGGAATAGAGCGATACGGCGAGCTTGCCATGGCGGTCGAAAACCCCTTCCCGCCCCGGCGGCAGCGCCGCGCTCAGCTGTCCGACCGTGGCCCGCCGGCTGACCGTTGCGCGCAGCCCGTAGCCGGAGGCTTCGGGCGAGGCATAGGCGAGCTGGGTGCGCCAATTTCGGTTCCACAGCGCCACCCGGAAGGCGTCCTCCGGAGCCGCGCTCCCCGGCAGCATCGGCAGATCGAGGAACAGCGCCAGCGGCCGTCCGACGACCGGCACCTCGCTCGCCCGCGCCGCGGCCGGCGCCGGCACCCGGCCGATCGCCGGCGCGGCCGCCGTGATCTGCCTGGCGCTGACCCGGCGCACGCTGCCGTCCTCGATCTCGGTGACCAGGAACGTCGCCGCCCCGAGCCTCTCCGGCAGGCCGACCAGCGTCCCCGGCACGACCTGCGGGTCGGGGGTGGGAATGCGGAACGTCACCGTCTGCTGCTCGGCCGCCTGCCGTGCCAGCCAATCCTGGAGCAGGCCGTCGGCCTGCTCGGCGTCGAGCACGCCCGGAAAGGCAAGTGCCGCCTCGTGCGGGCCGCCGTCCGGCCGGCGCTGGAACACGGCCGCCGCCTGGTGGTCGTTGAGCCCGTTGCGGAAGGTGAGCGCCGCCGCTCCGGGCAGCGACACCGCCGCCGCGCGGGTCGTCTCGACCACCGCCTGGTCGTCCGCTTCTACCAGCTCGGTCACCGCCACGGCCGGCTCGCCGCTGCTCACGGCGCGCGCGAACACCAGCGTACCGCCGCGCTGGAAGACCGCCAGCCCGAACAGGTCGACCAGCGGCTCGAGCGCGGCCCGCGCCGTGCCGGGATCGGCGATCAGATAGCCGGAGACGAAGCCGTCGGCGCCGCCGGTGTCGGCGGCCGGCAGCCCGTAATCGGCGAGAATCGCGGCAATCAGCGCCCCCACGCTTGCCCCGTCGAGCCGGCCGTTCAGCCAATGGCCGAGCCGCCAATTGCCGCCGTCGCGCCAGGCGTCCTGGTCGAGCGGAAAGGCCGGGTAGGGCCTGAGGTCCCAGGCCCAGGCATAGATCCGCGCCGGGTCGAGCATCGGCCCGCCATAGACCGGCGAGCGCGGATTGGCCGCCGCCCCGAGAGCGGCCGCGCGCTCCCAGTGGCCGAGATGGGCGGCGAGAAAGCGCTCGTTGGCGAGGTCGGCACGCCCCCCGCGGGAAAAATAGGGCAGCGCGCTCTCCGCTGATTTCGGGTCGAAGAAGACATTCGGCTGGTTGGGGCCTTTGTCGACCGCCGGACAGCCGAGCTCGGTCAGCCAGATCGGCTTGGAGCATGGCACCCAGGCGCTCGGCTCACCCACCTCGCGGCCGCCGATCCGGTCGTAGTGCGGCTGGCCCCACCAGCCGGCAAGGTCCTTGACCCGGAACACCCACGACTTGCCGTGGGCGCCGTCGCTGATCACCGCCCGGGCGCGCGCGGCCCGCGCCGCCGCCGAGGGATAGTACCAGTCGAAACCTTCGCCGCCGGCGATCTGGCGGGCGAGCCCGTCGGGGTCGTAGGGGCCGCGGAAGCCGTCCGGGTTGCCGCCGAACCGGTCGCTGTCGCGCCAGTCCGACAGCGGCAGGTAGTTGTCGATCCCGACCGCATCGATCGCCGGATGGGCCCATAGCGGGTCGAGATTGAAGACGACGTCGCCGCTGCCGTCCGACCGGTGCAGTCCGAAATATTCCGACCAGTCGGCGCCGTAGGTGAGCTTCGTCGCCGGCCCGAGCGTGGCGCGTACCTCGCCGGCCAGCCTGGCCAATGCTGCAACGAAGGGGAAGCGGCCGGCCTCGTCGCTGAGCGCCGTCAAGCCGCCCAGCTCCGAGCCGATCAGCATGGCGTCGACGCCGCCGGCCGCCGCGGCGAGCGCCGCGAAATGCAGGATGAAACGGCGGTAGCCCCAGTCCGAAGCGCTGCCGCGAAAGCTCACCGTGCTGCCCGTCCGGCGGAAGTCGCCGGGCTCGGCCGCGCCGAGAAACGCCGCGATCTGGCTGCCGGCAGCCGCGCTCCGGTCGGCCGAGCCGGCGGCAGCCGGGGCCGGATCGCAGGTGATGCGGCCGCGCCAGGGATAGGCAGCCTGGCGGCCTGCGCCATAAGGGTCCGGCAGCGGATTGTCGGCGGGGACATCCATCATGACGAACGGATAGAGCGTCACCTTGAGGCCGCGCCGCCTGAGCTCGGCGATCGCCGCGATCACCGAGGCGTCGGCCGGCGTGCCGCCATAGGCGGGGCCGCCGCCGCTTTTGCTCACCAGCGGCGCGTCGGCCTTGCTGAGATCGCTCGCCCGCCATGGATGGCCGGCGCCGCCGTCGGCCCGGTCGGTGACCATCGGCCGGATGCGGCAATGCCCCGCTCTGAGGTCGTCGCCGAACCAGGCCGCCACCAGCGCCACCGATTCCAGCCGCGGACACAGCGCCTGCAGTTCGTCGAGCGATGCGCAAAGGTCGCTCGGCCCATTGAGCACATGCCGGT
This sequence comes from uncultured Alphaproteobacteria bacterium, assembly GCA_963791325.1. Classification (GTDB taxonomy): domain Bacteria; phylum Pseudomonadota; class Alphaproteobacteria; order Rhizobiales; family Rhizobiaceae; genus JBEVJK01. The sequence continues at coordinate 95,963 of CAWBRU010000007.1, forward strand.
TGAGCGCCCGGCCGTCGCCCGGCCTCAGCGTCCGCGTCACCTGCTCCGGCCACAGCCCGAACTCGGTCGCGCCGGGGATCAGCGTGACCGCCCGCAGCGCCGCCGCGACCGGGCCGACCGGCCGCATCACCTCGAACTGCAGCTGCGGGATGCGGTTGCCGTAGTCGCCGATCGGCAGCCGCTCGAACACCGCATAGGCGGTGCCGCGATAGGCCGGGGCGTTGCCCGCGCCCTGCTTGGCGGCGATCAGCGGATCGGGCAGCTCGCCCCCGCCGCCGCGGTGGACGCGCATCTCGATCGCTGCGAGGTCGAGCTCGCGCCCGTCGGCCCATACCCGCCGGACCCCGGCGATCGGCCCCTCCGAGAGCGCAAACGCGGCGTTGGCGAAATAGCTGTACTCGGTCACCTTGGCGCCGCCGCCCTTGCCGCCCTGGCGCGTCGTCGTGCTCGCCTCCTCGAAGCGCGTCGCCCAGATCAGCGCGCCGCCGACCCGGACCGTGCCGTAGACCCGGGGCAGCGAGGCGCCCTCCTCGGCGCTGAACGGCCTTGGACCGCTGAGCCGCGGCCCGTCCACGCGCTGCGTACCGGTCAGCAGGGCGCGGTCGAGCGCATAGCCGGCGAGCGCCCCGGCGGCGCTGCCGATTGCGGCCCCGACCGGGCCGAAGAGGCCGCCGAGCCAGGCGCCCGCCGCTTGCAGAACGAGCACGGCCATGGCGCTAGCCCGCCCGCGGCGGAAAGGCGAAGGCCGCGGCGATGCGCTGCCGCCATTGCGGCACCAGGCTCGATTCGACCACGGCATTGCCCTCATAGGCGTGGATGAAACGGTCGGCCGCGGAGAGGATGCCGGCATGCTTGGCCGGCAGATGCGGCCGCCAGCGCAACAGGATGAGGTCACCGGCCAACGCCGCGGTCACCGGCTTTTCCCGGCAATGGCGGCGGGCAGCGTCCAACAGCCGCTCCGCCCCGCCGGCCTCGGCCCAGTCGGGGTGGTAGGGACCCGGCGCCTCCGGCTCACGCCCGTAGACCGTCAGCCAGACGCCGCGGATCAGGCCGAGACAGTCGCAGCCGACGCCGCGGCGGTCGCCCTGGTGGCGGTAGGGCGTGCCGAGGAAGCCCCGTGCCGCCGCCACGATTGCCTGCCTGAGCCCGGCATCGTCTGGCCGATCAGCCATCAGGGCACCAGCGGCGCGCCGTCGAAGACGCCGCCCTCGGTCACATAGGCGTAGCCGGCATCGTTGCCGGGCAAATGCGGAAAGCCGCGAAAATTCAGGCTGTTGGCAAACTTTGTTCGGCAGGTGGAAAAGGCTTTGTCGCAGCCGGCCGAGAGCGTTACGGCGCTGCCGGATGCAGGCGCGAGCCCCGCGCCCGGATCGAGCGACACCAGCGTCTGCCCCGCCTCGGCGAGCGCCAGCGCGATGCGGGCGCTGCGGCCGGCATCGGCCCCGTCGGTGACCGTCAGCAGCCCGTCGGTGAACCATCCCGGCGGGTAGCCGGCCACCCCCGCGACGGTCAGCGTCCCGTCGGCGCCGGCGGCGGCGACCCGGCCGGCCGCCTGGTAGCCCGGCGTGCTGAGCGCAAAGCCGCAGCGGCGGTCGCCGAGGCGGGCATCGCAGGTGCGGCGCAGCGTGCGGCCCTGGCTCGCCTCGAGCGCTTGGCCGATGCCGTTGAGCTCGGCCACGAAGCGGTTGTCGCTGCGGGTGATCTTGCCGACCGTTGCGGTGCGCAGCACGGCAAATTGCGTGGGGTCGCGCCAGTTGACGACCAGCGTCTCGACCTCTGCCCCGTCGAAGCGCCCCGTGGCGATGTCTTCGGCGCGGATGTCGTCGGAGGACAGCGCGCCTTCGACATCGGCGGCATCGCCGGCCAGGCCGAGCGTCTGCCTGGCTTCGCTCGCCGCAAACCCCGAGCGCGGCTCGAAGGCGGTGCCGTCGGCCACCACGCCGGCGTCATGGTCGGTGAAGCCGAGCACGACGCTGTCCTTGCGCCGCACCCGCCAGCAATGGCAGAGTGTCGTCACCGCACCGCCGAGATGGGCGGCGAGCGGCGCGGGAAATCCGTTCATGGCAGCAACACCTCCACGAGAGGGATCGACGGGATGTGTCCCGCCTTGAAGCCGGTGACGCTCGCCTCGACCGCATCCGTGTCGAAGCGCACCGGCACGTCGAACTGAAAGCCGGCGCTGACCACCACGCCCGGCGCCGGCGCCGCCGCCAGCTCGACGGTCCCGGTGGTGACGTCGACGGTGAAGGCATCGGGCCCGAGCGGCGCCGTGTCGCGTGCGACCGTCACGCTGCCCTCGACCGGCTTGCTGATCGTCCGGCGATAGGCGTCGCCGCCCTCGCCATAGAGCTTGGTGAGCTGGAAGCGCCTGGTCTGCCCGTCGCCGTTGCCGATCGCCTGGTCGAGCGGCCGCGGCGTGTCCGGCGGCCGGCACGATTGCCAGTCCAGCGGGTCGCGAAAGCGGAAGCCGTGCAGCGAGCCGCGCCGCGCCTCGAAGAACGCGATCACCTCGTAGAGATCGTCGAGCGAGCGCAGCCCGGTGCCGGCGTCGAACCGCCGCCGCGACTGCGCCAAGCGCAGGTTGCGCCGCTCGCGGCCCGAGGTCAGGCGCACAATCTCGTTCTTCCGCTCGGGACCGCCGCGCGCCCCGAACGAGACGGCGATCGGAAAGCGAACCTCGTGAAAGCTGGCGAGTTCGCCCATCCCTCCCTCCCTCCCCCGTCTCACAAGGTCCGGGCGCCGCGGGCCACCGCGCGGGCCAGCATGCCGGTGATCTGTGCTTCGGATTTGAAGAAGGCCGCCGGGTCCGGCGCGGCGACGTTGAACACGACATGGACGCCGCCGCTTTGGCCGCTTGCGCCGACCCCCAGCCTGCCATCGGCGCCGCGCGTCAGCGGCAGGATCGCCTCCGGGCCGGCCTCGCCGGCCAGGCCGAGCGCCCCGCCCGCCGGAAAATAGGTGGGCGCGGAAACCACGCCGCCGGCCGCGAACGGCACCACGCCGCCCGGGGCGCCCGGCAGCGCGCCCGAAAGTCCGCCGGCCAGCGACCCGAACAGCGAGCCGACCAGGCCCTGCAGCGGCTTCAGCCCCTGGCTGAGCGCCAGCCCGGCAAGGTTGAGGCCGATCTGCTTGAGCACGCTTTCGAGGTCGCGGCCGCCGACCGCCGCATTCTTCAGCGCGCCGGTCAGCTGCGCGCCAAAGCTCTGCGACAGCTGCTCGAGCTCGCGCAGCGCGCCGCGCAGCGGTGCCGTATCGGCCTCGATCGAGACCTTTATCGGGTTCTCGGCCACGTTTGAAACCTCCTCACCGGTCGGGAAAGAGCGCAATCAGCTGCGCCAGGTCGGCCGGCCTCGGCGCCCCTGCCGGGGCCTCCGGCGCCGCCGCGCGCGCCGCGCAGGCGAATTCGCCGGGCGTCATTGCCCAGAAGGCATCGGGACTGAGCCGCAGCAGCCCGAGCCCGGCCGTCATCACCGCGTCCCACGGAAACGGCGCCCGCTCGGTTGCCGCGGCATCTAAGGGTTTGTTTTCGGATCCGCCGCGGCGCCGCCCGGCCCGGCAAAGGTCAGGCCGAGCAGTGCCGCCACCGCCTGGGCCAGGCTGCCGGCCCCGCCCGCCGCGCCCATTTGGGCGACCTGCTCGTCGCTCACCATATGCCCGGCGCCGCGCAGGCCGGCGCCGAGCACGCGGACGATGTCGGCGGCCGACAGCCGGCCGCGCGAGAAGCGCTCGACCAGCGCGGCGAGATCTTCGGCGGCATAGGCGGCTTCGAGCTCGGCCAGCGCACCCAGCGTCAGCCGCAGCCGATAGGGCTCGCCATCGAGCTCGACCGCGACCTCGCCGCGCCTCTTGTTGACGTTCATGGCAGCGCCTCGAAGCCGATCGGCCCGGCCGATTCCAGCGCGATTTCGAAGGTCACCACGCCGTCATGGCTGCCGCCATAGTCGAGCGCAGTGATCTGGAACGGGCCTTCGAGGGTGCCGAAGGCCGGCACCGCGAGCTGCCAGCGCGCGATCGCCCCGGCAAAGAAGGTGGTGCGGATCAGCGCGTCGGATTGCGCGTCCTTGAACAGGCCGGAGCCGCTGACCGCCGCGCGCTGCACGCCGCTGCCGCCGATCAGCTCGCGCCAGCGGCCGGCCGACTCGGCATCGGTCACGTCGGCGGTGTCGCTGTTGAAGGCGATCTTCTTGGAGCGCAGCCCGGCGACGGTCACGAACCCGCCGCCCGCCGCCTCGATCTTGAGCAGCAGATCCCTGCCCCGCTGTGCCGTCATGGCGACCTCCGGAGGTGAATGGTGAATGGTGAATGGTGAATGGTGAATGGTGAATGGTGAATGGTGAATGGTGAATGGTGAATGGTGAATGGTGAAGACAACCAAGACTAAAGTACGCTTTCAACCTGTAAATAGAAAACAAAATGGATTATTTCACTCAATCCCCCCATTCACCATTCACCATTCACTATTCACTGATCGCCCGATACCTCAACAGCCCGTGGTTCACTTCGAGATCCTCGTCGTGGCGGGCTTCGGCGAATTCGAGCGCGATATCGACCAGCGTCCGGCTGGCCAGCGAAAGCGGCGTGTGTTCCAGGCAGGCGCGCACCGCGTCCATGATCGCCAGCGTCTCCTTCTTGCCCGGGGTTTTCGACCAGACATGCAGGGTGAACAGCTGCTCGGTGCCGCTTTCCGTCCCCGTGCTCCAGTCGTAGATGCTGGTGCTGCCGAAAGTGATATAGGGAAACTGCAGCTGGCGCGGCGCCTGGTCATGGATGCGGCCGCCGACCAGCGCGCTCACCCCCGGGTCGGCCGACAGCGCTTGAAACACGGCCTGCTGCAGCTCGGCCGGGGCGCTCATCGGCCATCCCTTCGCGAGGCTGCCGGCCGCTCGGCCGCGGCGGGCGGCGCACCGGGGCCACGTCGCCTCCGGCTGCGGCGCACCGGCGGCCGCTCGCCCCAGTCATGCGCCCGCCCGCGCAGCGCCCGCACCAGTCCGTCCAGGGTCAAGCGCATCGTCAGCTTCACGGCTCGTCCTCCTCCACCTGGCACACCAGGTAGCGCCCGCTTTCGTCCGGATCCTGCCGGGTCCGGATCAGGAAGGCGCGGTCGTTCTTGACCAGCCGCATCCCGGCGGCAATGTCGTCGCGGGCGCGCAGCGTCACGCGATGCGTCAGCCGCGTCAAGCGCTGGTCGGCCTCCACCAGGCTCTTGGCGGCGACCGGCTCGATCAGCCCGAACACCACCGCGATCTCGCGCCAGACCAGTGCGTGGCCGCCGAGGCCGTCGGCCGGCTGGTCGGCCGCCTGCAGCGACAGCCTTTGTCGCAGCCGGCCGGGGTCGACATAGAAGCGCACCGCTAGAGCCGCCGCAGCCGGAAGCGGGCCAGAAGCGGCGCCACGGCCGCCGCGACGCCTTGGGCGGCGTTGCGCGCCTCCGGATCGAAGGCGCGGCACTCGTACCAGCAGGCCGCCAGCACCAGCATTGCCTGCCTGACCAGCGCCGGCACCGCCCGACCGTCCGCGCCGTAGCCGGCGCGAAAGTCGATGGCGATGCCGTTGAGGCCGGCGCTCGGCGGGGCCGGCCGGCCGAGCAGCCGCACCCGCGCCGGCCGCGACAGCGTGTCCGCCGCATAGCGGTCGGGCGCCAGAGCCTCGGAAGTGCCGTCCGCGCCGCCGACGGTGACGGCCAGCACCGCCCGCACCGGGTGGCGCGGCAGGCTCACCGTGCCGCCCGCCGGCCACCGGTCGAGCGTCAGCCGCAGCTCGCGCTCGATCAGGCAGAGCCCGGCCTCGGCCTCGACGAAGCTGCGGGCCGCGGCGAGCAACTCCAACAGCAGCGCCTCCTCCTCGGCATTGGCCGCCAGCCTGAGATGGGCGCGCAGTTCGGCGGCCGACAGCGGCTCGGCCGCCGGCGGCTTGAGTTCGGTCAGCGCGGCCATGGCTAGTTCGCCGCAAAGCGCACCAGCTTGATGGCGTCGAAGTCTTGAATCCCGCCGCCGACCCGCTTGGTGGTGTAGAACAGCACGTAAGGCTTGGCCGAATAGGGGTCGCGCAGCACCCTCACCCCGCTGCGGTCGACGACCAGGTAGCCGCGCTGGAAATCGCCGAAGGCGATCGGCGTCGTGCGGTCGCCGGCTTCCGGCATCTCCTCGGCCTCGACCAGCGGAAAGCCGAGCAGCATCGCCCGCTGCACTGCGCCATTGATTTGATTGAACAATTTCGCTGTTTGGCGTCTGTACCTTACGATTTACCCACTGGCAGTGCTAGCCGCGCTGTACGCTGCGGCGTCTTGCTGCACTAGCTGTGCTGGCCAAATGCTACAAACCGCGCTGTACAAGCTGCACTGTGCTGATAACAGCGTGGTTTGCGTTGGTCCCACGCTGCGGAAGCGGCGGTTTAAGCTTGTACAAATCCGGCTATTCAATTGTAAACACATCCAACGTCCGCACTACCCGGCGCCCAACTTTTTTAGCCATGACGCGACAGTCGCCAATCAAGCTGTTAACTGACTTGAAGTCGCCGCCTATCATTTCAATCACTTGGTTAACAGTCGCACCGCCGTCGCGGCTTATCAAATGATACACAACCGCTTTGCGGCTAAGCCCGGGCGGCAAGTCAACTTTAGGGGCTTCAACTGTACGTAGTTCGGGCGGGTCATAAAGCGCAATTTCAAACCAGGGTATTTCGTCCGGCTGGTTGGGGTCGTCCTGTTCAATTGGGCCCGTAAGTGGCGTCAGCAGTTCGACATCATGCACTTGGCGTATTTCGTTTGCCAGCACCCGGGCTCGGTTACTTTCAGTCCGTTCAATGCGCTTTACTTCATTGAAGCGTTCAGTTGGCAGCCATTGCCGTACGGCTTTTCGCACCATTGCCCGCAGCGTGTCAGGGGGCACAGCGTCTAATTCAATGGCGAAATCATAACCCCACGTATGCCCGGCTTCACGTTTCGGTGTGCGCTTGCCAGCTTCAAATATGTCAGCTTGTTCAGCGGTAATGGCGCCAGCATAAAATTCAACGTCAAGCCCGTTTGGCTGGGCAAATTCAAGTAGCTTGCGGCAAACGTTGCGGGTATAGTCTCGTCCCGCCCTATCAAAGTCGCCAAAGTGTAGCACGACAAGCTTGTCACAATGCTTGTAATTTTCGAGGGCAACCCATGCAAACGTTTCGGACGTGTTGCCCTTGTATGAAATCAAGTCCACTTCATACCGTTCAGCTACGGGTGTTATCACGCCAACTAGCGCGTCCTTGTCAACCCATACACTTACCCGGGTAGTGCTGGCTTGCCACAAGCCCTTGGTGTAGCCCACACCAACGCTGTTCAAGTCCTGCTTAATTAGTTGTTCGGGCGTGTTAAACCCATGTTTATGGTTTTCGTAGCTGCGGCGGCTTAAGTCAACAACCAAACCGTAGTCCAAGCGCCCTTCGCGACGCAAGTTCAGTAGCTGAAGTCCCACCTTGTTTACGTCGTCCGTGTCATCGTGCGGCTGCGAATTAGAGCCCGGGTTATTGAAGAGCGACTCCTCCCGGTGGTTAACGGCACTCGTCGGGGCTCAGAATTGCAGGATAATCGAGAAGCCGCTACCGTAACCCGGGTAATACCCGGGGTAGTAGCCCCGGCCATAGTAGGGGCGGTAAAAAGCCGGTAGTGGCCATAATACGGGCGGTAAGGACGATAGCCCCGGTAGTATGGCCGGTAGTATGGTCTATAGTAAGGTCGATAATAAGCGTATGGCCTGTGGTATGGCCTGTAATACGGTCTATAATAACCACCGCCGTGCCGCCAATACGCGAGCCAAGCACCCGTAGCGGCCAAAAGGGGCCCGTGTAGCGCGATCGCTGGGCGGCCCGTGTGCTAGGTCGGATCGTGTACAACCGTCGCTGTAGGCCGAGCGCTAGCGCGCAACCATCGGGACTTACTTTACCGTTGGGCTAACGACGATTGTTATTCAGCTCGGTCATTGTTGCCCATTGTATGTTGCCGGGACAATAGTCGCCCCAAGGATCAATTCGATCAATTGTATATTTTCCTTCGGTAGGGTGCCGTGCGGGACGTTCACCAATTTCCTTTATTACATCATCGTGAAATGTTTTAAGGTCGTGCCAGGGCTCATAAAGTTCGACCGCTTCTTTACCGTACCATTTATGGCGGTGATTTCGTCTATTATAGCATCGTTGTTTAATATTGCTGTGTATACGAGCCCAATAAGTACGCGTCAGTCCGTGCTTATAATGGTTATCTCTATTTAGGCAGCCACAACTTTTGATACCGCCACTACGAAGATTACCAGTAGCAACTTCCTTTTCGTTGCCACATTCGAAACGACATAGCCAAAAAACTTGTCCCTTGGTGCCGTCTCCTTTTATTTCCCGCCTACCACTATCCCGAATAACGGTTAGCCGTCCAAAAATTCGGCCGGTTAAGTCAACCTTTACCATTGCCTTATCCCACCAATCGCAACTGGGGCTTTTCACTGCAAAACGAAGCCCACGCCTCCATTAGCACGCGGCGCTTTTCCATTTGGCTTGTTCGCTTATAGGCCCGGGCTACAGCTGACGGAAGCTCATGTGCCAATGCTGACTCAATTGTTTCGTGGCTAGCTTCAGTCATATCGCTAGCCCAGCTACTAAAAGTGGCGCGGAAGCCATGCACTGTGACGCCTGGTTGCAGTTTATGAAGCAGTTCAAGCATCGCGTCCTTGTTAATGGGCTTCCCCTCCCTAGTGCCAGGAAACACGTGATCACTGCCCACAAATTTCGGCAGCTCGACCAGCAACGCTATCGCCCGGGTGCTAAGTGGCACGGTATGCTGCCGGCGGGCTTTCATGCGCGCCGCTGGAATGGTCCATGTGCCAACGCTGTCCGACACCAGCACGAATTCGTCCCACCGCGCGCCAAGCGCCTCGCTTGTGCGCACTGACGTCAGTATTGTGAATTCAAGCGCTGATGCAGCAATGGTCCTATTCCGTCGTAACCGCTGCATGAAGTCCGGCACATGTTGGTAGTCCATCGCGGGGTGGTGCACTGCCCTATGGACTCGGGACGGCGGGGGCATGCTTTTCTTTAAACGGCCGGACCAGCTAGCAGGGTTTTTGCCAGTCAAGTGGTCGTCATTCGCATCCAGGATGCTTTCAACTAGTGCCCGTAACCGGGTGCCAAGCGCTGCTTTGCCCACCTCCCGCAATGTGAAGATCATTAAGCGGACATCGTCCACCGTGATTTCGTTTATCAGCTTACCGTTAAATCCAACATGGCGCTTAAGCGCTCGTTCCAAGTTGGTGGTGTGCTTTGGCACCCATGAGCTGGCATGTGATTTTATATAATCAGCTGCACATTGCCCGAACGTTGGCACCGCCACCACTGCTGCCCGGGCATTGCGTTCGTCCAGGGGATCAATGCGTCGGGCTACTTGCTTACGGGCGACATCAGCCATGTCCCGCGCATCCTTGAGCGAAATGGTGGCTGCACTGCCTAAGCCCATCTCGCGCACCTTGCCCGTGCGTGGCGAAATGTAGCGGAACAGCCACGACTTCGCCTCGCTGCTTGTGACCTGCAGGATCAGTCCGCCCCCATCGCCATGACGCCCTATGCGTGCCTTGGCTACGCCAGTGGCTGACAGCTTGTTCAGCGTGCCCATTTTTTCTTACTCCCTACCTTACAGTTGACGCTGGTAGCAGCTACGACAGGTTGGAACAGCTTGCAAGGGCGATTTGCCATAACTCGTTGTTATCGCTAGCCAATCTGGAACACCATGGACTGAGTTGGAAGTCCTTGAAGTAGCATCGCCCGCTGCCCGGCGGCTGCCGGCGGCTGCCACAAATAGTTGCCGTCGGCGTCCTTGAGCTTGCGGATCATCGCCTGGGTGCGCCGGTTCATCACCCAATGGGCGTTCTGGCGGTAGCCGGCTTTCAGCGTATAGACCGTGTCGATCAAGACGTCCGACGGGGCGCTCTCCGGCAAGGCGCCGGCGACCCCGGTGTTGAGCGCGCCGAGCTTGCCCCATTGCCAGTCGGCCTCGGCCACCGCCTCGTGGTCGAGAAAGCCGCGCGGCCGGTTGGAGCCGTCGCCGCTCACGAAGGCCGCGCCTTCCTGCTCGGCAAAGGCGGTCTCGACCTCGCCGGTGATCCACAGCTCGAGGTCGACGACGCTGTCCTCGAGCAGCGTCGCGGTGGCCGCCGGCATCGCATAGATCTCCATCGTCGGGAACTGCAGCTCGGTCAGTGAGGCGGTCGCCGTCTCCGGCCGGGTGGCGGTGTCGCCGATCCAGCCGACGGCCGGCCCGCTGGTCGCGAACGGCTTCTTCAGCACTGCGCCCGACACCTTGCGCACTGCGGCAATGCCGCGGATCGGCGACAGCACGGCGAGCCGCCGGCCGATCTCCGCCTCGGTCTCGTCGGGCACCAGATAGCCGCCGTCCTGCGGCGAGCCGTAGGCCATCGCCTTGCCGTCGAGCGCCCGCAGCGCCTGCTCGTCGCCGCGCCGGACATAAGCCTCGAAGGCCTGTTTGTGTTCGCTCGGCTGCGGCTCGTCCGGGTCGCTGCCGGCCGCCGACAGCGGCGGGCGCAGGCGCTTGAGCGACAGCTGGTCGAGCGCCTTCTTGTGCTGGTCGAGCGCCGCGCCGATCCGCTCGACCCGCTCGGCGGTGACGGCATCGGCGCTCATCCGCTTCTCGATCTCGCCGAGCCGCTGGTCATTGGCCTCCTTGAACGCCTCGAAGGCGCGCATGAAGTCGTCGAAGGCATGCGGCAGGTCGAACCGGCCGAGCGCCTTGGTTTCTGCAGCGTGGATGTCGTTCATCGGCGAAAGTCCTTTCGGTTGCAGTTGAAGGTCATGGTTGCAAGGCGTCCCGGCGCCCGTAGCGCCAGCCTCGCCGGAGTCGTCCGTTGCGCCCACCTCGCCAGCCTGGTCCTCGGCGCCAGCCTCGCCGGCATCGTCATTGGCGCCGGCCTCGCCGGTGTCGTCACTTGCACCGGCCTCGCCGGGGTCGTCCGTTGCGCCGGCCCCGCCGGCTTTGTCTTTGGCGCCGGCCTCGCCGGCGTCCTTCCTGGGGCCAGCCTCGCCGGCATCGTTCTTGGCGCCGGCCCCGCCGGCTTTGTCCACTACGCTGACCCCGCCAGCCTGGCCCTTAGCGCCAGCCTCGCCGGTGTCGTCCCTTACGCCAGCCTCGCCGGTGTCGTCCCTTACGCCGACCCCGCCAGCCTGGTCCTCGGCGCCTGCCTCGCCGGCATCGTTCTTGGCACCGGCCCCGCCGGCTTCGTTCTTGGCATCGGCCCCGCGGCCTTGTCCCTTGCCCCCGCCTCTCCGGCTTTGTCCCTTGCGCCAGCCTCGCCGGTGTCGTCCCTTACGCCGGCCCCGCCGGTGTCGTCCCTTACGCCGACCCCGCCAGCCTGGTCCTCGGCGCCTGCCTCGCCGGCATCGTTCTTGGCACCGGCCCCGCCGGCTTCGTTCTTGGCACCGGCCCCGCCGGCCTTGTCCCTTGCCCCCGCCTCTCCGGCTTTGTCCGTTGCGCCGGCCTCGCCGAAGTCGTCCGTTGCGCCGGCCCCGCCGGCTTTGTCCGTTGCGCCGACCTCGCCGGCATCGTTCTTGGCACCGGCCCCGCTCGCCTTGTCCCTAGCGCCGGCCTCACCGGCTTTGTCTTTGACGCCGGCCCCACCGGCTTTGTCCTTTGCGCCGACCTCGCCGGCATCGTTCTTGGCACCGGCCCCGCTCGCCTTGTCCCTAGCGCCGGCCTCACCGGCTTTGTCTGGCCCCGGCCCCACCGGCGACCTGCCTTGCTGCTGTTTTGTCAGCAGTTGCTTCACTGACAGAGTCCGCAATCGGGAGCCCTGCCCCGGGCGGCGCCGTGACCGGCGCGCCTCCTCGCGTTTCAACCATGTCACGCTTTCCTTGTTCGACTGGCCCCAGGCGCATCACGGCCGGCGACGCGGCGCATCACTGCAAGAGGCCGGCATCTTTCACCTCACGTGTGCAGACGCATGCCGAGCCTGACGCCGCCCCGCTTTTGCAAGCCCATGCCAAACTTAGCGCTTCCTCCCGACCCCGACTTTGCCCACCCATACCAAGCTTGGCGCTTCCTCTCTCCCACCGGGTGGGGGAGAGGTGCCGAGCGAATGCGAGGCGAAGTGAGGGGCTTTTGGTGGCGCCTACTCCTACTCCGGTTCGCTGACGCGAACCACCTCTCCCTCCAAGATGGGGAGAGGAAGGCGGTGCCGTCTGCCGAGTTGCAGATCGGCCCATGCCAAACTTAGCGCTTCCTCCCGACCCCGACTTTGCCCACCCATACCAAGCTTGGCGCTTCCTCTCTCCCACCCAGGTGGGGGAGAGGTGCCGAGCGAACGCGAGGCGGAGTGGGGGATCGGAGGTGCCCGCCCCCGCTCCGGTTCGCCCGCGCGAACCACCTCTCCCCCAAAAGTGGGGTGATCAAGGCGGTGCCGGCTGTTGAACTGCTGCGAATTGGCAAACCCTAGTCGAGCCCGGCGCTTCCCCCTCGTGGCTTTTTCGGGGCCAACCCAAGCTTAGCGCTTCCTCCCCGACCCGACTTGCCCACCCATGCCGAGCTTGGCGCTTCCTCTCCCCCACCCAGGTGGGGGAGAGGTGCCGAGCGAACGCGAGGCGGAGTGGGGGGCGTCGGAGATGACCGCCCCCGCTCCGGTTCGCCCGCGCGAACCACCTCTCCCCCAAAAGTGGGGTGAGCAAGGCGGTGCCGGCTGTTGAACTGAGGTCATGTCAGCCTGGCGCTCCGTTTCCACCACAGCTAAGTCGAGGCACGAGGCGGGTTCCGCTTTTGCCGCGCTGAGGGGTCGCGCAGGGGGCGGCGCTGGCCGCTCGGGTAGCACCGCATCGGCTGCCGGCGCCCTGCCATGCAGCCTCGCTGTCCGTCTCCTCAGCCGTGCCGCCGATCTGCCCAAACCCTGACCGGCCGCTGCGGATCCGGGTCAGCTCTCGGCCGGCCGGCCGGCCGCGGCGGGTCCGGCCCGGGCGGCGAATTCGCGGGCGAGTTCGGCGATGCGCCGGTCGATGCGCGCCAGCACGTCGGCCTTGCGCCGGTCGTGCTCGACTTTGCGCCGCCCCGGCTTCGGCGAACCCGTCGGCCACCACCGCGAGCCGCTCGACCGTGCGCATCAGCGCGCCGATCGCCTCGACCTCGGCCCGGTCGAGCGCCGCCCCGTCGCGTTCGGCGCGCCGGCGCAGCCACTCCAGCCGCGAGATCAGCCAGTCGCCGAGCGCCGCAAGCCGGAGTGGGGGATCGGAGGCGCCCGCCCCCGCTCCGGTTCGCCGGCGCGAACCACCTCTCGCCCAAGAGTGGGGAGAGCAAGTCGGCGCCGGCTGTTGAACTGAGGTCATGTCAGCCTGGCGCTCCGTTTCCGCCACAGCTAAGTCGAGGCACGAGGCGGGTTCCGCTTTTGCCGCGCTGAGAGGTCGCGCAGGGGCGGCGCCGGCCGCGCGGGCAGCACCGCATCGCCTGCCGCGGCCCTGCCATGCAGCCTCGCTGTTCGTCTCCTCAGCCGTGCCGCCGATCTGCCCAAACCCTGACCGGCCGCTGCCGATCCGGGTCAGCTCTCGGCCGGCCGGCCGGCCGCGGCGGGTCCGGCCCGGGCGGCGAATTCGCGGGCGAGTTCGGCGATGCGCCGGTCGATGCGCGCCAGCACGTCGGCCTTGCGCCGGTCGTGCTCGATTTGCGCCGCCCCGGCTTCGGCGAACCCGTCGGCCACCACCGCGAGCCGCTCGACCGTGCGCATCAGCGCGCCGATCGCCTCGACCTCGGCCCGGTCGAGCGCCGCCCCGTCGCGTTCGGCGCGCCGGCGCAGCCACTCCAGCCGCGAGATCAGCCAGTCGCCGAGCGCCGCAAGCCGGACCGCCCGCTCGCCTGCGCCAACTCGGCCGGCCGCTCGCCCCAGCGTTCGCGCTGCGCGGTCGAGGTCAGCCGCGCCGGCAGTCGCCCGGCAGCCGCCGCCAGTCGCGGCAAGGTCGGCGGCGCGCCCTCGAACAGCTCCCGCAGGGCCGCGGTCTTGCACCGCGACAAGGACTCCGCCATCGCCAGGGCTCCTTCAGGCACAGAACGATCCTCTCGGACCGAGGTCTTCGACACTGGCCCCGCTTCGCGCTGCGCTTCAGGCCAGTGCCGCGAACCTCGAGAAAGACGCATCGCGCCGGCCGGATCAGGGGCATTCATAGTGATAGCTCATAGCCATCACCCGCACGGACTTCGAGCACCATCCAACGCTCAGATTAAACTCAGAGCATCGGATCATTGCGCACCGCAGTCCCGCGGCGGACCGGCCCAGCCCGAGCTGATACACGCGGATCGACAGCGCCCCGATCCACCACGCTCATCACCACTCCGACACAGCCTTGTTCAGTCCGCCTTTCACTCGGCGGTTCGCTGCCGTTTTTTCGCTTAGAAAGCGCCGCGCGTCTCAACGGCGGCGCCGAATCCGACGCCCGCAACAGGTCCCAGCCGTGCTCCAACCGCGCTTCTCTCCCCGACGCCCACGACCCGGAAGCTGCCTGATCTTACAAGCCGCTCGACCCATCAAAGGATATTGTCCGAGAAAGGGCCGCCAACGCGTGCATCTCTGCCATCCACGCGCATGATGAGGCAGGGGCACGCCTATGACGAGGCAGGAGCCCGTAAGGCGCGCGCCACTGCCATCCACGCCCCATGACCGGGCTTGGCCAACCACCTCAACATCCACAGTTATTTCCCAGCGCCGCGTCCCGCGGCTGCCCGCCTCTGCCCTCCATGCCCAACACTCGGAAGCTGCCTGAAACCTACCAAAGCAGCGTCACGCTGTAAAGACTATTTTCCTAGGCACACCTGTCCCGATGGCGAGGCGCCGTCCTCACCGCTCAACCGCTGAATCGTTGCCCGGATCGTGACAAACCATCGCCGGACCGCGACTGTTTCTGGCCATCGCCAGCCGCACATAGCCGCGCCTCCGACGTTCATGCCGACCAGTGAGAAGCTTTGCTGAATTCACAAGCGGCCGCAAAGCGCCACGACTATTCCGAAGCAGAGGGCGCAAGGCACGTGCCATCGCCATCCACGCCCATGTCCAGGCCGGGCCAGACACCTCAACACCCCCGTCATTTCCCAGCGCCGCGTCTCCGCGGCTATCCGCCTCTGCGCTCCACGCCCACCACTCGGAAGAGTGAGAGACTTTGCTGAATTCACAAGCGGCCCCACAGCGCCATGACTATTCCGAGGCAGGGGGGCGCCCGCAAGGCGCGCCACTGCCATCCACGCCCCATGACCGGGCCTGGCCAACCACCTCAACATCCACAGTTATTTCCCAGCGCCGCGTCCCGCGGCTGCCGCCTCTGCCCTCCATGCCCAACACTCGGAAGCTGCCTGAAACCTACCAAAGCAGAATCACGCTGTCAAGATTATTTTCCTAGGACAGCTGTCTCGCGGCGAGGCGCCGTCCTCACCACTCAACCGCTGAAACGTTGCCCGAATCGTGACAAACCATCGCGAATCGCGACTGTTTCTGACCACCGCAAGCGGCACATAGCCGCGCCTCTGACGTTCATGGACGTTCATGCCAACCAATGAGAGCTTTGCTGAATTCACAAGCGGCCGCAAAGCGCCACACTATTCCGAAGCAGAGGGCGCAAGGCACGTGCCATCGCCATCCCGCCCCACGCCATGTCCATGTCCAGGCCGGGCCAATCACCTCAGCACCCACGTCATTTCCCAGCGCCGCGTCCCCGCAGCTGCCCGCCTCTGCCCTCCATGCCCACCACTCGGAAGCTGCCTGAAACCTACCAAAACAGCGTTACGCTGTCAAGACTATTTTCCTAGGACCGGTTCCTATGGCTGCAGGTGGCGGCGCCGAACGGCCGCTTCGACAGCTCTCAAAATTCCGGCAAAACAGCTCAATCCGTTGGCGAATATTGCCGGCGCGCGGCTCCACCCCAGCCCAACCCAGCCGTCATGTTGCGAACCTTCTCACGCCGGCCACCGCCAGCGCCGTGCCGTCGCCATCCATGGCCGCGACCCAGACGTCGGCCCGGTTCGCCGCCAAAAGCCTCGAGACATGGCGAACCTTTCCGCTGCCCGCCACCGCCAGCGGGCGCCGCCGCCATCATTGGCCGAGACCAGACGTCGGCCCGGTTCCCGGCCAAACGCCCTGAGGCCGGCCAAGATCGCGCCCAACGGCGCCGCCGAATGCGCGTCACAACTTCTTGCACACCCATCAGAACGTCACACATTGCACACAAACGCTCATCACAACCTGCGCATTCCCCTCAGCCGCAGGTGCCGCCCGCTCCACCCGATCCGCACGACGCGCCAGGCCCGCTATTGCCCGCTGCCTCGGCAGGCCCGCACGACCGTGACGCCGCCGCAAGGCTATCGTCCGCCAGCCATTCGAGCAAAAATGGCCACGGTTTTCCGTCCCGAATCGCGGAAAAACAAAGACTTAGCAGGCGCACCTGTTCGAACTCGGCAGGAGAGCGCCGATCGAAGAAGCGCTGATCCCTCCAGCCCGGCCCTTCCCCTCCGCCGCCGCCGCGGCGAGATGGCCACCCCTGCCGCAAGCCCGCCGCGGCCCTTCGTCTCCGCCGCCGCCGCGAAATTGGCCACCCTTCTCCCAAGCCCGCCGCGGCTGTCCGCCGCCGCCGCGGCGACATGCCACCCCTGCCCCAAGCCCGCCGCGGCCCTTCGCCTCCGCCGCCGCCGCGAAATTGGCCACCCTTCTCCAGCCCGCCGCGGCTCTCCGCCGCCGCCGCGGCGCGACATGGCCACCCCTGCCCCAAGCCCGCCGCGGCCCTTCCGCCGCGGCTCGCCGCCGCCGCTTTGGCGACATGGCCACCCCTGCCCCAAGCCCGCCACGGCCCTTCCCCTGCCGCCGCCGCGGCCGCCGCCGCTGTGGCGACATGGCCACCCCTGCCGCAAGCCCGCCACGGCCCTCCACCTCCGCCGCCGCTGTGGCGAAATGGCCACCCCAGCCCCAAGCCCGCCGCGGCGGCGCGCCGCCGCCGCCGTTTTTCCTTGGCGCGCCGGGCAAAATCGGCGACAAACGGAGCCTGACGTGTCACTTCCCGTCGGGGCCCCGCCCCGGCAAAACCGTCGGCAAGGTGGGCCCCCAGCGCCAAGCGTCGCGATGCAGCCATCTCCGAACCCCAAGCGGCGGCCGCGGGCGCCCCGCGCCGGCCGGCTGCTCGCCGTCGACGCCTGGATCGACTCCTCGCTCTATGAGGCTGGTTTTAGGCTCTCACAGGGGTGGGAAAGCGCTCACCATCTTCTTCCGCCGCTTCCGTGTGAGCGGCTGGCGGCGGCTCGCCGCCGAGCTCGGCAGCGAGGCGCTGACGATGGGCGCGGCCGGCTCGGTGGTGCTCCTGGCGCTCGCCATGCCGGCCTTCCAGATCACCGCCGGCGACTGGAAGAACCAGGGCGATTTCGCCGTCACCTTCGTCGACCGCTACGGCAACGAGATCGGCCGGCGCGGCATCATCCAGCGCGATTCGGTGCCCGTCGACGAGATGCCGGATCACGTCATCAAGGCCGTGCTCGCCACCGAGGACCGCCGCTTCTTCGACCATTTCGGCATCGATTTCTTCGGCCTGTTCCGCGCCATGCAGGAGAACATGCGCGCCAATTCGGTGGTCCAGGGCGGCTCCACCATCACCCAGCAGCTGGCCAAGAACCTGTTCCTGTCCAACGAGCGCACCGTCGAGCGCAAGATCAAGGAGGCGTTCCTGTCGGTATGGCTGGAGATGAACGTGCCGAAGAAGGAGATCCTGCAGCTCTATCTCGACCGCGCCTATATGGGCGGCGGCACGTTCGGCATCACGGCCGCCGCCGATTTCTATTTCGGCAAGGGCGTCAAGGATCTCACCCTCGCCGAGGCGGCCATGCTGGCCGGCCTGTTCAAGGCGCCGGCCAAATACGCCCCGCATGTCAACCTGCCGGCCGCCCGCGCGCGCGCCAACGAGGTGCTCACCAACATGGTCCAGGGCGGCTTCATGACCGAGGGCCAGGTGCTGTCGGCCAGGCTGCACCCGGCCTCGGTGGTCGACCGCGGCGACGTCAAGAGCCCCGACTATTTCCTCGACTGGGCCTTCGACGAGGCCAAGAAGATCGCCGACGCCAAGGGCATCCACTCGATGGTGGCGCGCACCACCATCGACATGAACATCCAGCGCGCGGCGGAAGAATCGCTCGAATACCACCTGCGCCAGCGCGGCAAGGATTACCACGTCACGGAAGGCGCCATCGTCGTGCTCGACAACCGAGGCGCGGTGCGCGCCATCGTCGGCGGCCGCGACTATGGCGCCAGCCAGTTCAACCGCGCCACCAAGGCGCTGCGCCAGGCCGGCTCGTCGTTCAAGCCCTATGTCTACGCCACCGCGATGGAGAACGGCTTCACGCCGCAATCGATGATCTCCGACGGGCCGATCTCCTGGGGCAAGTGGTCGCCGAAGAACTACGGCCGCAGCTATTCGGGCCGCATCAGCCTGACCACGGCGCTGGTCAAGTCGATCAATACCGTGCCGGTGCGCCTCGCCAAGGAGCATTTGGGCGTCGAGCCGGTGGTCAAGCTCGCCCACGAGATGGGGGTGGAATCGACCGCTCGAAGTGCTTCAAGACCATCGTGCTCGGCACTTCGGGGATGACGGTGATGGATCAGGCGACCGGCTACAACGTGTTCGCCACCGGCGGGCTCGGCGGCACCCGCCACGCCATCAGCCAGCTGCTCACTCACTCCGGTGAGGTGTTTTACGATTATGACCGCGACGGCCCCAAGCCGCGCCGGGTGCTGTCGGAGAAGGCCGCTGCCGAGATGAACGAGATGCTGGTCCAGGTGCCGGAATGGGGCACGGCGCGGCGCGCCGCGCTGCCCGGCATCCGCTCGGCCGGCAAGACCGGCACCACCCAGAGCTACCGCGATGCCTGGTATGTCGGCTTCACCGGCAACTACACCGCGGCGGTGTGGATGGGCAATGACGACTTCACCCCGACCAAGGAGATGACCGGCGGCTCGCTGCCGGCGATGACCTGGCAGCGGATGATGGAATATGCGCATCAGAACGTCGAGCTCAGGCCGATCCCCGGCATCGACAATCCGTTCCTCGAGCCGGACGTGGTCGCCAAGGCCAAGGCGGTCGCCGCCAAGGCCGCCGCCGGCGCGGCGCCCGGGGAGCCCGCCGACGAGCGCCCGCCGATCCTCTCGGCGGCGACCACGCGGCTGTTGAAGGGCATGGCCGAGACCTTCCGCACCGCCCCGCCGATGCCGCCGGCCAGCGGCCGGCCGGAGACCATGTCGGCGCTGTGATCCGTCCGGCCTGGGCTCGGCCGCGTCGGCCGCACCGCGCCGGGCCCTTGGCGGGCGGGGCGGCCCTTTTCTCACCCAGCCTGACGCGCCAAGGTTCCCGGCCCCGGCGCTTCCTCTGCCTCTGCCGTCGCGCCAAGCTTCCCGGCCCTGGCGCTTCCTCTCACACGCCGGGAGAAAAGTGCGAATGCGATCCGGAGGGGCGGTTCCGGCGGCGTTCGCCTGCCCGCCGGACCCGCGAGCGCACCGGCGCCGCGGAGAACCGGTTTCCACGTGCCCGGATTTGCGCTATCCCTTGCCGCCCACCTGCCGGCCCCCATGTTGCGCACCATCCTTCCCGCTGTACTCCTTCTGGCGATCGCCATCGGCGGCGGCGCCGCCAGCGTCTACTACGCGCTCGCCGCGCAGGGCGGCCCGGGGGCGGTCACGCGCGGCACCTGGACGACCTTCCCCGAGCTCGGCACGCGCGCCGCCGACCCCTATTCGAAGGCGCGGATCTCGCGCCAGGGCGTGCTCGCGCTGGGGCTGGCCGAAGGCTTGACCTTCACCGCCAGCCGCGATGCCGGCGGCGCGGCACTGCGCCGCGAATGCCGCTACCGCATCGCCGGCGCCTTTCCGGTCGCCCGCTTCTGGACCCTCTATGCCGCCGACAGCGGCCACCGGGTGCTGCCGCTGGCGGGCCCGCGCAAGGCCGCCCTGCAGTCGCTGGCGGCGCTGCGCCAGCCCGACGACACGCTGACGATCGACGTCGGCGCCCGGGCCGAACCGGGCAACTGGCTGGCGGTTTCCGGCTCCGGCCCGATGACCCTGGTGCTCACCCTCTACGACACGCCCTCGACCAACAGCGCCGGCGTCGGCGGCATCGTGCTGCCGGAGATCCGGCGGACCGGCTGCGATGCTTAAGCGGCTTATCTACGCCGGCCTGCTCGGCCTCGTCGGGGCGGGCATCGTGCACATCGCCATCCTATTGCTCTTGCCCAGCTTCAGCGAGCGCGACGCCTGGTCGAAGCTCGCCGCCGCGGCGCCGCTCTACACGCCGGTGCGCGCCGGTGCCGGCGCCGTCGATCTCCTGCAGTCGCCCGATCCGCTGTTCGAGGCCGCCGCCTGCCGCTTCGACCTCGCCGACGGCGTCGCCCGCCTCACCGCCAAGGGCCTGGTGCCCTATTGGTCGGTGTCGGTCTACGACCGCGACGGCGACAACGTCTATTCGCTCAACGATCGCACCGCCACGGCCGACGGGCTCGACCTGGTCATCGCCACGCCGGGCGAGATGACCAGCCTGCGCAAGAGCCTGCCGGCCGAATTCCGGTCCTCGGTGTTCGTCGAGGCGCCGATCGACGACGGCATGGTGGTGGTGCGCAGCTTCGTGCCCGACGACAGCTTCCGGCCGGGCGTGTCGGCCTTCCTCGGCGGCCTTACGTGCCTGATCCGGCCGGCCGAGGCCGAAGCTCAGTGATGCACGGGCGCGCCGGGCACCGGAGCTGCCGCCGGCCGGCCGGCCGCCGCCGGCTCGGGCTGCCCGGCGGGGCGCTCGTAGCGCACGCCGGGAAAGATGATCACCGCGGCCGGCGCGGCAGCGGCGGCGCTGCCGGTGCGTGGCTTTGCCGCCTGCCGCGGCGCAAACGTCAAGATGCTGCCCATGGTCTTCCCGCTCCTATCGTCTCGCCCCCAGGACGAGCAACATGGCCTCCCCGGACGATTAGGCGACCGCGACGGTTAACGACGCGTTAAGTCCGCATCCCCTCCCATCTTTCTGATCCTCCACGGTTTTCACGCGCCGGGAGCGGCCCCGCCGGCGATGCTGCGGCGCCTCGCGGCGAACCGGGTCTAGACCAACTGCTTGCCGAGCACGATCAGGGTGAGCGCGATGTTTGCCCCGATCATCCGTTTGACGATCGAAACATCCGCCTCGATCTTAGCCAATCGGTTCTCGTAGCTCGCCGCCTCTTCGGCGGCTCTGTCCGCTTTTTCGGCAGGCGCTCCGGCCGCAACCAGCGCATCCCGAAGGGCCCCAAGCATCAGCGCCATTCAACTGCTCCCATCCGCGGACATGTAATCCCGGTTCCCTGCTTTTTCCAAGGGCAACCTCCACGCCTCGGTTCCGGGGCCGGCGCAAATCCCGCGCCGGCAGGTCCCTGGGCCACCGGCGAGGCGCAGCCCGACGCCTTTCTGCGCCGGGATTAACTTGCGTCATTGCGAGCCGCGCGCGGGCAGGCTAGGCAAGCAAGGAACAGGGCGAGGGGTTTTGGAGGATGCCATGAGGCACGACCCTCTTTCCGATGCGGTCGAGGACTATTTCGAGCGCTACGCGCGGCCCAATCAGCCGGTCACTCTTTTCCACGCTGTCCGGGAAATCCAGTCGGCCTGTCCGTGGGTCACCCGGCAGGACGCCATCCAGATGGTGGTCGGCAGCGCGGTGCAGCGGCGGCTTCCGGTGGAGTTCGACCTGGGCAACGCCGCCTAAGCAATTCCAGGAAAAGTGGCAACGGTTCTCCGTCCGGAATTGTAAAAAACAAGGACTTGGAGCGGAGCACCGATTCAAGCAAGCGGTAATCCGCTTCAACAGCAATTCCAGGGCTTGAAAACCGGTTTGGCCTCGCCGGCCGGCCGCCGTGGCGGGCTTCGGCGAACATTTGAAGAACGCTGGCTAACCTTCTGTTAAGATTAAAGAAGCCTTTAATACTGCGCTAACGGATCGCGGCTAAGTTTGGGCGGAACCGAGGCGGCCGGCCGAACCCGCGCCGGACGGCGTCGATCCGATGGTGTTTGCGTTGAGCGTTTAGGGTGTCATCCTCCGACTTCAGGCATCTCGCCCTGCGCGGCGACAAGGGCAACGCCGACCGGCTGCTGCGCGCCGCGGTCGCCGCCTTCGCTTCGCTGGCACGGCCGAGCCGCCGCGAGCTCGCCCAGCTCGAGGACCTGGCGCTGCCGCTGCTGACGGCCGCCTCCGTCGAGGCCAAGCGCTTCGCTGCCGCGGCTCTGTCGGAATGCATGGCCGTGCCGGCGGCGCTGGTCCGCCGGCTGGCCGACGAGACGATCGACATTGCCGCGCCGCTTCTGATCCGCGCAACCAGCCTCACCGACGTCGACCTGATCGTCCTGATCGGCCGCCATGGCGTTCCCCATGCCCGGGCGATCGCCCGCCGCCCCGGCCTCGAGCCGACCATCGCCGCCCTGATCCGGGCGCTGCTGGCCAGCGCCGGCGCCGACGAGAACGATCCGGCGGCCGCCGGGTCCGGCCAGGAGACCGCCAACGACCGCGGCGCCGGGCCGGCAGGGGACAGCGAGGCCGAGCGCATGCGCCGGCGCCTGCGCAGCCTGATGCGCCCGGCCGAAACGCCGGCCGGCGGTTCCGCCGGCGAGCCGCCGCCCGGGCAATGGCATGGCTTCCGACGCCTGGTCGACGCCGCGCTCGGCACCAATCCGCTGCTCTTTCAGGCGGCGCTGGCCGAGCTCCTCGGCATCACCCTCGGGCAGGCGCGGCGGCTGGCGCAGCGTGGCGCGATCGCCGACCTGGTGGTTGCCTGGAAGGCGCTGGCGCTGGCCGAGGAGCAGGCGTTCCTGCTCACCGTGGCCTTGCGGCCCGGCGCCTTCGACGCGCTCGACAAGATCCGCGCCTTCATCGACAGCTTCCGCGCGCTGGGCGCCGAGAGCGCCCGCCAGCGCCTGCCGGCGCTCGGCCAGGCGCCGCGCGACACCCAGGCCCTCTGACCGTTCATTCGGTGCTCTGATTCACACGCTGACCGTGATCAGCGTTTCCAGCGGCTGCGCCCCGAGCTCGAGCTCGACCACCCACACATCGCTGTCGAAGCGCTGCTCGCGGGCGAGCCGCTCGGCGAGCGCATCCTCGCTTGCCGCGGTCATCACCAGCCCGAAGCGCCGGTCGTCCGGCCGCGCCGCATCATAGGCGGCCTGGGCGGCCGGGCCGTAGAGGGTCAGCTCGCCGCCGCGGCCGCGCAAAATGAAGAACACCGCCCCGGCCTCGGCCGAACCGCGACGGACGATGGCGGCAAAGCCGCCGCCGGAAAACACCCGCCGCATCAGCGATGAAATCCAGAAATCGGTGGTGACGCGCATGGGATCGCTGCCGATCGGGGCCGGATTTGGCCGGTTTGTCAAGGCCAACGCCCGAGCCGGCGCCTGGTTGCCCGAGGCGGGTCAGCGCGCCTTTGCGGGGTGGGCCAGCGGCTTGACGATCGCCTGCAGCTGGCCGGCGAGTTCCCCGATGCGGTCCTCGCCGTCGGGCGGCTGGGAGTTGGTCTGCAGCGTCACCATGATGTTTTCCGCGGCATACCAGACATAGAGCGTGCGGTAGCCGAGGGTGACGCCCTCGTAGAACCAGTTGGGGCCTGCGACCATGGCGCGGCCGAGGCCGAGCGAAAAGCCGCCCGGGTCGGCGGCGCTGACCTCGGTGATCGGCCGGCCGGTCTTTTGCGAGATCATCGCCAGCCATTCCGCCTGCTGCTTCGGCGGCACGACCCGCCCGGCGAACACCGCCCGCATCCAGCGGTCGACGTCGCGCGCATCGGCGATGGCACCGCCGGCGGCGCCGGCCCAGCTGGTGCTCGAGGTGCGGATGTCGCGGCCGAGAAACGGCAGGTTCCACGAGGCCTTGCAGTCCTTCGGCTGGTAGTCGGTGCAGACCGGATTCTCGAAATAGCCGTGCGCCAGCCGGGCAATCACCTCCGGCGGCAGCGGGCCGCTCTCGAAAAAGGTGGAGTCCAGCCCCAGCGGCGCGATGATCATTCCGTGGACGAGGTCGCGATAGCTTTCCCCTGCCGCGCGCGCGGCGATCATCCCGGCCAGCTGGTAGTTGGTGTTGGAGTAGTGATAGCCGGTGGTGACCGGCAGATCATGGCTGCCGGTCGGATAGGCAAGGCCGACCAGCTCCTCGGCCGTGAGCGTGCGGCTGGGCTCCATCGACCAGATCCGCGACATCTCCTGCGTCTCGGAATAGTTGGGAATGCCGCTCGACATATTGAGCAGCCGGCGGATGTCGACGTCCTTCCAAGCTGGGTATTCCGGCAGCCACTGGCCGACCGTGTCGTCGAGAGAAAGGCGGCCTTCGGCCTCCAGCTTGAGGATGATCGCGGCGGTGAAGGACTTCGAGGTGCTGCCCATGTGGAACAGCGTCCCTTGCCGCACGGGCGGGTCTTGCGGGTCGCGGCCGATCTTGCCGGCAAAGGCCTCGATCGCCGGGCCGGGATCGCCGAAGCTGATATAGGCGGCAATGCCGGTGACCTTCTCCACCGGGGCGCGGCGTTCGAGCCAGCTCTCAAGGGCAGACTGCACCTGGTCGGTGACCGGGGCCTCGGCGCGCGCGGCGGAGACGAGCAGCAGCGCCGCCGCTGCCAGCAACGCCTTGGCTGCAAGGTTGTGCATGATCCCTCCCAAGCAGAGCCGGAAACAACGCTCGGCCTCTTGAATAACGCTGGCTGCGAGGTGAAGCAATCCGCCGCGACGGCAGGCCTCTTATCAGGCTATTCGCTATTCGCTATTCACCATTCACTATTCACCATTCACCATTCACCGCTCAATCGGTCAGCCCCACGTCTTTCATCTTGGCATACAGCGCCTTGTCCGGCTCGCCGGTCGGCGCCAGCCCGAACAGCGACTGGAATTCGCGGATGGCGCTGCGGGTGCGCTCGCCCATCACCCCGTCGACCTCGATGCCGTCATTGCCGAACGCCTTTAGCCCGGCCTGGATCTTGGCGACCAGCGGATCGGCGGCCGAGGCGGTCTGCTGGCCGGCGGCGGGGCGCGGCACCGGCAGCGGCAGCGGCCCGACGGCCGCGGTCGAGGGCTGCGCGGCGAGTTCGGCCAAGAGCGCCGCGTCGATGTCGCCGCCGGGGGTCAGCCCGATCTTTGCCCGATAGCCGGCAATGGCGCCGCGCGTCGCCGGGCCGGTCAGCCCGTCGACCGGGCCTTGATAGAGGCCGAGCTTGGCGAGCAGCGATTGCACCAGCTTCACCGTTGCGTCCGGCTTCGGCGCAGCGGCGTCCGCCGCGGCGGCCGGCGGCGCGGCGGCGGCCGGTCCGGGCGGCGCCGTGCCTGGGTCCGGGCGCACCAGCCGGATCGTCGTCTCGCGCTCGCCGGCGAACCCCGGCCTGGACGGCGACGGCGCCTTGTAGGGGTGCTGGCGGGTGGCGAAGAAGGCGCCGTCGTGGAAGTGCGGCTGGTACCAAAGCGCATTGGCCGAGACGAAGCTCAGCGCCACCACGAAGGCGGTCGCGCCGCCGACCAAGAGCGGATTGCGCGCCAGCACCGCAGCCGCCGCGCGCAAGCCTTCGGCCGCCAGCTGGGCCGGCAGCGCGCGGCTACGCCGTCTTGCGGAGCGGGCCATGCGGGCGTGCCTTGAGCGTCACCAATTCGCGGCGCGGCGGGGCGGGGGCGGCGGGCGACGGCCCGTCGGCCGGGCCGGCCACCGGCAGGCTGAGCGTCACGGTGGTGCCCTCGCCCGGAGCGCTGTCGATCGCCATTGTCCCGTCATGCAGCGCCACCAGGCCCTTGACCAGCGACAGCCCCAGCCCGGTGCCCTCGCGGGCGTGGCCGGCATCGTTGTGGACCTGGACGAAGGGCTGGCCGAGGCGGCCGAGATCGGCTGCGCCGATGCCGATGCCGGTGTCGGTCACCTTGACGTGAAGGCGCGAGCCGACCCGCCGCGCGCCGATGGTGACGGCGCCGCCGGCCGGGGTGAACTTGATGGCGTTGCCGGCCAGATTGATCAGCATCTGGTTCACCGCGCGGCGGTCGGCGGTGATCTCGCCGAGGTCGTGGCCGAGTTCGAGCGCGAAGCGGAGACGCTTCTCGGCGGCCTGCAGCGACAGCATCGCGTGACAGGCCGACGCGGCCTCGGCGAAGCGGAACGGCTCGGCCGCGATCGGATAGGTCCCGGCCTCCAGCCGGGAGATGTCGAGAATGGCATCGACGACAGCCAGAAGATGCTGGCCGGCGTCGCGGATCAGCCCGACATAGTCCTTCTGGCGGGGATCGGCGAGATTGCCGCAGATGCCGTGGTCGAGCATGTCGGAGAAGCCGATGATGGCGTTGAGCGGCGTGCGCAGTTCGTGGCCGACGGTGGCCAGGAAGCGCCGCTTGCCGGTCTCGACGCCGTCGAGGGCCTGCACCGCTTCGTCGCGAACGGCCCGCAGGGCAGCGAGTTCGGCGGCCGAGCGGACCACCGCGACGAACCCGTCCTCGCTGTTCTCCGCCGCGCCGAGCTCGACGCTGAACGGCCGGAACAGCGGCCCGCTGTCGCTGCCCGGGATCCCGGGCAGCCTGAGCTTGAGCTCCAGCGAGCGGGTGCCGGCTCCGGCGCGCAGATCGGCGAGCGCCGACAGATAGGCGACCCGGTCGGCGATATGCACGCGTTCGAAGAAGGCGTTGCCGGTGACCAGCGGCGGCGCCAGCCCGAACAGCTCATAGGACCGCTCGGAGGCATCGAGCACCTCGCCGTGCGGGCTCAAGCGGAGCACCACCGCCTCGATCGTCCGCTCCAGTGACGCCGATGCGCGGGTCTCGCCGGCAGTCGCGCCGGCCGCCAGGCCGGTCAGCCGCGCGGCGACCGTCGCGGCATAACCGAGCGGCAACAGCCATTGCCAGGCGCTGGGCGCACTCGCCGCGGCGGCAAAGACGCGGGCCGAGGCTTCGGCCACCGCAAGCGCCGCCAGCGCGGCCGCCAGGCCGGTGAGCGCGGCCCGTCGCCGGCGCCAGATCAGCGCCGGCTCGAGCACCAGCGCCAAGAGCAGCGCCGCCGTCGGCGAGGCGCCGCCGCCGTCCGCCAGCGCCAAGGCAGCGGCGGCGGCCGCCGCTGCGCCGGCCAGCGCCAGCGCTCCGGCGCCCAGGCTGCTGCCGCTCGCCACCAGGAGCACCGCCGATGACCAGAATGTGCCGAACACCGCGCAGATCGCCGCAAGCACCAGCGTCGGGCTGGAGCTTTGGGCAAGCGCCGGCGCGAAGGCGGCCGTGGCGACAAAGGGCGCGACCGCCAGCACCACGCCGAGCCGTGCCTGGAGCTGCCGCTCGGCCGGCTCCTCGACCGCGCTGTGGACCAGCCGCTCACAGCCTTGCAGGGCACGCACGAGCCGGTCGCGGAAAGAGATTGCGGAACTAAGCACCAGGCCGAAAACTCACGCCGAAGGCGGCCGAGCCGCCCGTCATTTGGACCTATCCCCACCCTTGCAAAGAGCTTTTAAGGAATGAATAAAATCCGATCGGTCGGGCCGCCGGCGGACCGCAATGCAGCGCTGCGCCGGCGGTTTTTGAAGCCCGACCTGGCAACGTGGTCAACCCTTCCTTACCGCCTCCCTGGCGGCGCCGCGGCGGATGCCGGTCTGATCTCGGAAAAGCCCGCTTCGGCAACGGCTTAGCCGCCGTTTCTGCGGTCAATCCAGAACCCGAATATCGTCCGTCTTTGCCGCGGCCGCAGCCGTTGTCGACAATTTGAATCGATGTTGACGAAAAAGCCGGCCGCCGCGGCAAGCCGGCCTTGCATCGGCCGTGGCAGATTGGGCGAGACAAATGGCCGCGCCGCGCTTTGTCTGCGCCGGCCCGGCCCGATCCGGTGACGCCATGTTCTTCCTGATCCGCTCTGCCTTCTGGTTCTCGCTGGTGCTGCTCCTGCTGCCGTTCCGCGGGCCCGACGGCGCCTTGGTCGGCCCGCTCGACACCTTCCTGGCCGCCCGCGACGCGCTCGCCGACATCTCCGGCCTATGCGGACGCAGGCCGGAGGTGTGCGTGGTCGGCCAATCCGCCTTGACGACGCTCGGCAGCCGCGCCCGCGACAGCGCGGCGCTCGCCTATTCGGTGCTCGACGCCCGCTTCGGCGGGCCGCCGATCACCGGCAGCGTTGCCGTTGCCGCTTCGGACGAGGTCACCGGGGCGGTGCGCAAGATCATCGCCGATCCGGCCGAGGCCGCGGCGCTGGGTGCCGCGCTGGCCAAGGGTGCCGCCGGTCCGCCCGCCGCCGTCATTGCCGATATCGGCGGCGCCGTCGTGCTGCCCGACCAGGCGCCGGTGCCGGTGCGGCGTACGCCCGGCTGAGCCGCCCCGGCAGGCTTCTGCCTTGGGGGGTGACCGCGGCCGGCCGGCGGCCTATATGCTAGTCCGGCATGACCACCATCGACGCCATCTATGAAGACTTTGCCGTCCTCGACGAGTGGGAGGACCGCTACCGCTATGTCATCGATCTCGGCCAGGCCTTGCCGCCGTTTCCCGACGCGGCGCGCAGTCCGGCGAACAAGGTGCAAGGCTGCGTCAGCCAGGTCTGGCTGACCACCGCCCGCGGCAGCGGCCCTGATCCGCAGATCCGCTTCGCCGGCGATTCGGACGCCCATATCGTCAAGGGTCTGGTGGCGATCATGCTGGCGCTGTTTTCCGGCCAGCGCGCCAGCAAGATTTTGGCCACTGATGCCGAGGGGACGCTGCGCCGCCTCGGGCTCGACGAGCACCTCACCCCGCAGCGCGCCAACGGCCTGAGGGCGATGATCCGGCGCATCAAGCGCGAGGCCGAGCAGGCGCTGGAGCCTGCCGCCAGCACCTGACCCGGCCCGTCTGCCGCACCAGCTTTCGCCGCGCGCCCAGCGTGAGGCTTTTTGTCGGCAGCGCATAAATCCAGGAATAACCGGTTTTCTCGCCGGTATTGCGCCCCCATAAAAGCTAAAATGGCACGCCGATTCGAGGCATCGGCGAGCCGGCCTCGGCAAGGCGAAGCGGAGAGGAAAATCGGGTTTGCCGCACGCGCTGACCGGGATCGTGCTGTTCCTGCCCTTTGCGGCCGCCGCGCTGGCGCCGGTCCTGGCGCGCCGGCTCGGCCACCGCGCCGTGCTGCCGCTGGCGCTGGCGCCGCTGGCTGGCTTCGTCCATTTCCTCATGCTGTTGCCTGCCGCGAGCAAAGCGCCGTTCGCCGGCGGCTGGCCCTGGGCGCCGAGCCTGGGCCTCGCCTTCTCCTGGTACCTCGACGGCCTGTCGCTGCTGTTTGCGCTGCTGATCACCGGCATCGGCACGCTGATCATCGTCTATTGCGGCGGCTATCTCGCAGGCGACCCGCGGCTCGGCCGGCTGCTTTCGTTCATGTTCCTGTTCATGGGCTCGATGCTCGGCCTGGTGGTCGCCGATTCGCTGCTTTTGCTGTTCGTCTTCTGGGAGCTGACCTCGATCACCTCGTTCCTGCTGATCGGTTTCGACAATTCGCGCGAAAGCGCCCGCCGCGCCGCGCTGCAGGCGCTGATCGTCACCGGCGCCGGCGGGCTGGCGCTGCTCGCCGGGCTTCTGCTCGCCGCCGCCGTCGGCGGCGTTTCGTCGCTGTCGGGGCTTCTTGCGGCGCCGCCCCCGGCGCTGCGCGACAGCCCGCTCTACGGCGCAATCCTGGCGCTGATCCTCGCCGCCGCGTTCACCAAATCAGCGCAGGTGCCGTTCCATTTCTGGCTGCCCAACGCCATGCAGGCGCCGACCCCGGTGTCGGCCTATCTGCATTCGGCGACGATGGTGAAGGCCGGCGTCTATCTCTTGCTGCGCATGAGCCCGCTGCTCGGCGGCACCGCCGCCTGGGAAACGGTGCTGCCGCTCGTCGGCGGGCTGACACTGATCACCGGCGCGGTGCTGGCGCTGCGCGAGACCGATCTCAAGCTGATGCTCGCCGACACCACGGTGGCCTCCCTCGGCCTCCTGGTGCTGATGATCGGCATCGGCACACCGACGGCGCTTGCCGCCGCCGTCCTCTATCTCCTGGCGCATGCGCTGTTCAAAGGCAGCCTGTTCATGGTCGCCGGGGCGATCGATCACGGCACCGGCACGCGCGACATCCGCCAGCTCGGCGGGCTCGGCCGGGCGCTGCCGCTGACCTTCGCCGCCGCGCTGCTGGCGGCCTTGTCGATGGCCGGCATTCCGCTGTTCTTCGGCTTTCTGGCCAAGGAGGAGGTCTATGCGGCGTTCGATTTCGCCGACCGCGCCGCCACCCTTTGGGCCCTCGCCGCGATCGCCGGCAACGCGCTGATGCTCGCGGTGGCGGCGGCGGTCGGGCTGGCGCCGTTCGTCGGCCCTGCCCGGACGACGCCGAAGGCGCCGCACGAGGCCGGCCCGCTGGTCTTGGCCGGGCCGCTCGTCTTGGCCCTGCTTGGTCCGGCCGCGGCCTTCGCCGCGCCGCTCGTCAACCGCTTCATCGCCGGCCCGGCGGCAACGGCTGCGGCAGCAGCCCCGGTCGCGCTCGACATCACCGTCTTGCCGCATCTCGGCCTGCCGCTGCTGCTCTCGGCGCTGACGATCGCCATCGGCATTCTTTTCGCCTTCTCCTTCGCCGCCCTGAGCGCCCGCGCCGAGGCCCTGGTCGCGGCGGTCGGCTGGGGGCCGGACCGCGGCTTCGACCAGCTGCTGCGCGGCCTGCTGCTTCTGGCGCGGTGGCTGACGGATCGCCTGCAGAACGGCCGCCTCGACCTCTATCTGCTGATCACCTTCACCGTCGTGGCGCTGACGCTGTGGCTGCCGCCGGCGGTGTTCGGCGAATGGCCCGGGCGCCCGGCCTGGCCGGCGCTGTTGCTGCATGAATGGCTGGTGCTGGCGCTGGCCGTGGTCGGCATCGGCGCGGTGCTGCTCGCCCGGGATCGGCTGACGGCGATCGTCTCGCTCGGCATTCAGGGCCTGGCGGTGGCGCTGATCTTCCTGCTCGCCGGCGCGCCCGATCTGGCCTTCACCCAGTTCATGGTCGAAACCTTGTCGGTGGTGATCCTGGCGCTGGTGATGACCCGGCTCAAGCTGTCGCCTGCCGACCGCCGCCCGGCCTGGCCGCGGCTGCGCAGCGGGGTGGTCGCGCTCGCCTGCGGGGGCGGCCTCTTTCTGCTCTTGAGCCAGGTCGTCGCGCTGCCGTTCGACGGCACGTTGACGGCGTTCTTCGAGGCCAACGCCAAGGTGATCGCCCACGGCCGCAACATCGTCAACGTCATCATCGTCGATTTCCGCGGCCTCGACACCCTGGGCGAGATCGCGGTGGTGATGACGGCGGGCCTCGCCATCCTGGCGCTGATCGGAGTGCGCGCCACCGCCGGCCGGCCGCAGGCGGAGGACCTGCCGTGAACACGCTGATCTTCCGCACCATGGCGCCCTATCTGACCAGCCTGATGCTGATCTTTTCGGCATTCGTCCTGCTGCGCGGCCACAACGAGCCCGGCGGCGGCTTCATCGGCGGGCTGATCGCGGCCTCGGCCTTTGCCATCTACGGCATCGCCTGCGGGGTGCCCGAGGTGCGCCGTGCCCTGCGCGTCCACCCGCTGGCGATAGCCGGGGCCGGGCTGATCCTGGCGATCGCCTCCGGGCTTTTGTCGCTGCCCGCCGGCGCGCCCTTCCTGACCGGGCTGTGGACCAGCCTTGACCCGTTCGGCGTCGCCATCGAGCTGTCGACGGTGACGGTCTTCGACATCGGCGTCTATCTGATCGTCGTCGGCACGTTCAGCGCCATCGCGCTGGCGCTCGAAGCGCGGACCGACGGCTGATGACGGTCGCGGTCGCCGCGCTGGCCGGCCTGTTCTTTGCCGCCGCCGTCTATCTGATGCTGTCCAGGCACATCATCCGCATTGTGCTCGGCATCGCGCTCTTATCCAATGCCGTCAACCTGACGATCTTTGCCGCCGGCCGCATCGCCGGCACGACTCCGCCGATCGTCCCGCCCGGCTTGGAGCGGCCGCCCGCCGGTCTCGCCAACGCGCTGCCCCAGGCCCTGATCCTGACGGCGATCGTCATCTCCTTCTCCTTCCTGGTGTTCATGCTGGTGCTGGCCTACCGCACCTTCCAGACGCTCGGCACCGAGGACAGCCGCGGCATGCGCGAGGTCGCCCCCGAAAGCGACGAGCGGCTGCCGCCGCTCGGCTACTGACGATGGCCGCGGCCCCGGCCGAACTCGCCCAGGCGATGGTGACGGCGCCGACCGCGCCAGCCGATTGGCTGGTCGTGGCGCCGGTGATCGTGCCGATGGCGGTCGGAGCCCTGCTTCTGACGCTGCGCGCCGACACCCGCGTCCAGCCGGTGCTGGCGCTGACCGGGCTGGCGGTGCTGGTGCTGCTCGAGACCGCTTTGCTCGCCCGCATCGCGGTTCACGGCCCGGTGGCGATGACCATGGGCGGCTGGCTGCCGCCGTTCGGCATCAGCTTCGTCGGCGATCTCACCGGCGCGCTGTTTGTCTTGGCGGCCGGGCTGGTGGCGCTGGTCGCTGCGGCGAGCGCGGCCGGCGCGATCGACGCCGGCGGTCGCCGCTGGGGCACTTTCCCCTTTCTGCTGCTGATGGTGGCCGGCGTCGACGGCGCCTTCCTCACCGGCGACATCTTCAACCTCTATGTCTGGTTCGAGGTGTTCCTGATCGCCTCCTTCGGGCTGCTGATCCTCGACGGCACGCGGGCCCAGATCGCCGCGGCGAGCAAATATGCCGTGCTCAATCTCATCGCCACCACCCTGTTCCTTGTCGCCACCGGCCTCGCCTACGGCGCCTTCGGCACCCTCAACATGGCCGACATCGCCCGCAAGGCGCCGGCGCTCGCCGCGGCCGCGCCGCTGAAATCGCTGGCAGCGCTCTACCTGCTCGCCTTTGCCATGAAGGCCGCGGCCTTTCCGCTGAACTTCTGGCTGCCGGCGTCCTATCACACCCCGCGCATCGCCATCGCCGCACTGTTCGGCGGGCTGTTGACCAAGGTCGGCATCTACGCACTGCTGCGCGTGCTGGTCATGCTCCTGCCCGCCGAGCGCGCCGCGCTCTCCGGCCTGATCGGCTGGATCGCGGCCGCGACCATGATCCTCGGCATCCTCGGCGCGCTCGCCGAGACCGATATTCGCCGGCTGTTCGGCTTCGTCATCATCTCGGGCGTCGGCGTGATGCTCGCCGGCGTCGCCTTGGGCACGCCGCACGGCCTTGCCGGCACCATCGTCTATGCGCTGCACTCGATGCTGTCGATCGCCGCGCTCTACCTGCTCGCCGGGGCGATGCGCGATGCCGGCGGCAGCTTCTCGCTCGCTGCGCTGGGCGGCCTCGGCAGCGCCCGGCCGCAGCTTGCCGCGGCAGCGCTGCTGCTCAGCCTGGCCGCCGCCGGCCTGCCGCCCGGCTCCGGTCTCTGGCCGAAGGTGATGCTGGTCAACGCCGCGCTGCAGGCCGGCGCCGGCTGGCTCGCCGCGGCGATCCTGGCAAGCGGATTGCTGACCACCTTGGCGTTCGGCCGCGTCTTCCTCCTCGCCTTCTGGCGCGACCCTCCCGCACCGCTGCCGGCCGGCGCCGCCGACGGCCGCGGCAGTAGCGAGATCGCGCTGTTGGTGCTGATGGTGCCGATCCTGGCGATCGGCCTCTACCCCGAGCCGCTCATCAGGCTTGCCGGCACGGCCGCCGCCGGGCTGGTCGATCCGGGGGGCTACATCGCCACCGTGTTTCCGGGAGAACCGCGCTGAACACCACCTTCTTCAACATCGTCCTGGCGCTGATCTGGTCAGCGGTGACCGGCTCGTTCTCGCTCGCCAATCTCCTGCTCGGCCTGGCGCTCGGGGGCCTGGCGCTGTTCCTGGTCCGCGACAGCCTCGGCGCCGGCGGCTCGTTCCTCAGAACCCGGCGGGCGGCGGCGCTGCTTGCCCTGTTCGTCGAAGAGCTGGTGCGCTCGGCCTGGCGGGTCGCGGTGCTGGTGCTGTCGCCGCGCCTGGTGGTCAGGCCCGGCATCCTCGCCTACCCGCTGACGGTCGACCGCGACATCGAGATCACGCTGTTGGCCAATCTGATCACGCTGACCCCCGGCACGCTGTCGGTCGACGTCTCCGACGACCGCCGCACCTTGTTCGTCCACGCGCTCGACTGCGCCGATCCGGAGCGCACCGTAGCCGAGATCCGCGCCGCCTTCGAGCGGCGCATCCTGGAGGCGCTCAGATGACCGGCTCGGCCTTCCTCGCCGCCACCAGTTCGGTGGCCCTGGTGACGCTGTCCGCCGCCCTGTTGCTGGCCACCTGGCGGGTGATCCGCGGGCCGACGCTGCCCGACCGGGTGCTGGCGCTCGACACGCTGGTGGCGGTGTCGATCGGCTTCATCGCCGCCGTCGGCATCCGCACCGGCTTTGCCCTCTACCTCGACATCGCCATTGCGCTCGGCCTGGTCGGCTTCCTGGCGACCGTCGCTTTCGCCCGCTTCATCCTGGCGCGCGGCCGCCCGCCGGCCGATTCGCCCGGCCCCGCCCCCGCCGAGGAGGTCAAGCCGTGATCCTGTTGCTGCGCGACGTGATCGCCGGCGTCCTGCTCCTGGTCGGCGCGTTTTTCTCGCTGGCCGCGGTGATCGGCCTGATTCGGCTGCCCGACCTGTTCAGCCGCATGCACGCCGCTTCCAAGGCCGGCACCATGGGCTCGTGCGTGATGCTACTGGCGCTCGCCGTCGCCGCAGCCGACCCGGCCATCGCCACCCGGGCTTTGGCCGGCGTGCTGTTTTTCATGCTTACCGCGCCGCTTTCTGCCCATCTCCTTGCAAAAGCTGCGTATTCCGCCGGCTATCGGCTGTGGAGCGGATCGGTTCGCGACGACATGCAACAAGCATATCACCCGACGGAACAAAGACCTGCAAGGCAAAAGTAATATCAGCGCAAGCTGATGGAAGTTCCTGCACGGACCTCGGGCTGACCTTACGTGAACTCGTGCTGATAGATCTTTCGCAGCGTGGTCGAGAGTCAGCAACGCAAGTCCACAGACCGGCCCCGCGACAATCTTTTGCCGTTGGTAACTTTTGCCAATTGACTTGCAATACTGATGGCCCCATTTAAGCCATGCGATCGTGATGGTCATAGCGCCTGATCGCCTGAAACCCCGGAACTCGAATATCGGGGACAGTTGGACTTCGTTGAATTTTTGGGGCCTTAAAGATGGATATCTCTGAAACACCTACCAAGAACAGCGACATGCTGATCGAACTCACGGCCGATGTCGTGGCCGCCTATGTCAGCAACAACCCAGTGCCGGTCGGTGAGCTGCCGAACCTGATCGCCGACGTCCATGCCGCCCTAGGTCGCGTCGGCGGGGCCAGCGAACAGCCCCCGGCCGACAAGCAGAAGCCGGCTATCAACCCGAAAAAGTCGGTGCACGAGGACTACATCGTCTGCCTCGAGGACGGCAAGAAATTCAAGTCGCTGAAACGCCACTTGATGACCCACTACGGTCTGACCCCCGACCAGTATCGCGACAAATGGGGGCTCGATGCGAGCTACCCGATGGTGGCGCCGAACTATGCCGCCGCCCGCTCGCAGCTGGCCAAGAAGATGGGGCTCGGCCGCAAGCGCAAGGGACGCTGAGCCGCCCCGCCGGCATCCGTCGCAGCCCGCCACGCGCTTCCGGCGCGCGGCAGCATTCGGCAAGGTCGGTGGCGGCCGCCTTGCCAGCTGCGCCCTGCTTGCGGCACGCACGCAGGTGCGGCCGCTCCGCTCGTGCAATTCCAGGAAGTGAAAACGGTTGTCCGCCGAAATGAAGTGAAAACGATTGTCCGCCCGAATTGCGGATGACAATGGCTTGGAGCGGTGCACCGAGAGCGGTGCACCGATTGGAAGAAAAGGTGATCCGCTCCAAGTGACTCGGCGGAGAGCACCCGCACGGTGATGAGTCCGGGATCGGATGCACGCAACAAATCCGGAGGGGCTCGGCGGTGACCGTCGAGCTCAAGCTGTTGGCGTTCGGCACGGCCCTCGGGCTGGTGCAGATCGTCTTGGCCGCACATGCCGCCAGCCGGCAGCGCGGCTATCTCTGGACCGCAGGGTCGCGCGATGAGGCCGTTCCGCCATTGACCGGGCTGGCCGGCTGATTGCAGCGGGCGCTGCGGAATTTTCTCGAGACCTTTCCGCTGTTCGCGGCAGCAATCCTGATTGCCCATGCCGCGGACAAACACGGCTGGCTGACGCAATGGGGGGCTCAGCTCTACCTCTGGGTCCGCATCGCCTGCCTTTTGTCCTATGCCGCGGGGATCTTCCTGCTGCGCTCGGTTCTGTGGAACGTGGCCACTCTCGGCATCATCATGATCCTTGCGGCGCTCCCCTGAAGTGAATCACTGCTTCGGCGAATCAGTGCTCCCCTCTAAGTCGTTTTTTTCCGCATTTCCGGACGGAAAACCGTTTCCGCCTTTCCTGGATTTGCTCTCGGCGGATCGCTGCGCGCGCTCAAAGTTTTGCCGCGCCTGCAATGCGGCCGGCTTTTCGGCTTCCCCGCCGCCCGTCCGATCGCAGCTGTTCCGGCCGGCGAGCAGGTCGTAGGCCTGCTTCAGCGCAATGTGGCGGTTGAGGTCGTAGGACCAGTGCCGCCGCTGGCCCTTGAGCCGTTCGCGCTCCAGCCGGCGCTTCACCCGCACCAGGATCGCCGCCCGCGCAGCGCCGCGGCTCTCGACCGCGCTTTCCAGATCGATGCCCGTCAACAGTCGGAATGCGGCGGTTTGCCGGGCCCGGCCCTGCGCCTCATCCCGCGTCTTTCGGAACGCTTCGATCTCTTCCGCCCACCCCGCCATCATCGCCTCCCTGTGTCTGGCGCCGACAGTGTGCGGCAGGCGTAGCGGACGTGGACAAAATCCTCGGCTCGACGCCGGGCGGCATAGGCTTTGGCGCGGTCGCCGCGGCCTTCGACCGGTTTTTTGTGCCGCAGACCCGAACCCTTCCCGGTCGGGCGGAACATAAAGCCTGCCGGAATGTTGTTGGACTGCGCGGCGCCTGCCGGCGGCCTGCTCGGCGGGCGCATTTCATCAAGATCGTTTAGCGGGAGATTTGCATGGGACGCGGAATACTTCTCTGGCTGCTTGGCGTGCCGATTCCGATCATCATTCTGTTGCTGCTGTTCATGCGCTGAGGGGTTTTTTCATGGCTATTCCCGCCACAGCGGCCAATGTCGCTCCGATCGAATCGTCAAAGCCCGCGGTCTCCTGGGGGCCGATCTTCGCCGGCGCTTTTGCGGCATCGACGCTGACGGCCGTCTTGGTGCTGGTCGGTAGCGGCCTCGGGCTCACCATGGTGTCGCCGTGGGGCGGCGAGAGCGCCAGCCTGACCAGCGTCGCCGTATCGACCGCCATCTGGCTGATCGTCGTTCAGTGGCTGTCTTCGGCCGCCGGCGGCTACCTTGCCGGGCGGCTGCGCACAAAGTGGGTGGGCGTCCACACGGACGAGATCTATTTCCGCGACACCGCGCACGGCTTTCTGTCCTGGGCGCTCGCCACTTTGCTCGTCGTCGGCGTGCTGAGCTCGGCGCTGACCTCGATCGTGGGCGGCGGCGTGCAGGCCGCCTCGACCATGGTGTCGGGGATCGCGACGGGTGCCGGTGCTGCGGCGGGTGGTGCGGCCAATGCCGCAGCCGGCTCAGGCACGGGTGCCGGCACGTCGGAGGCGCTGTCCTATTTCACCGACCAGCTGTTCCGTCCCAACGATCCGGCCCGGCTGGCCGCACCCGGACCCGAGGGCGATGCGACGGCCGCCGCCCAGGCGACCCGCATCCTGACCACCAGCGCCGCTGCCGGGCAGATCAGCCCCGAGGACAAGACCTATCTCGCCCAGCTGATCGCCGCCCGCACCGGCGTTGCTCAGCCGGATGCGGAGAAGCGCATCGACCAGGCCATGGCTGCGATCAACGACGCCAAGACCAAGGCCAAGGAAGCCGCCGATGCGGCGCGCAAGGCCGGCGCAACCTTCGCCCTGGTCAGTGCCCTGTCGCTGGTGATCGGCGCCTTCATTGCCAGCGTGGCCGCGGCCTATGGCGGCCGGCAGCGCGACGAGCAGGAAGATCTGATGGTCGTCGCCCGCCGCTGAGGCATTCGATCGTCCCCACCAGCACGGCCGGCCCCACCCTGGTGCGGCCGGCCTGCAATTGACCCCGCCTGCGGGCAGCCGCATAGTCGTCGCCGAACTGCCGACGGGAACGGATGCCATGGCCACTGAGCCGCTCGCCTTGCCGGCCGATCGCTCCCGGCCACTCTCCTCGGGTGAGCTCGTCAACACCATGTCGCATTTCCATCGGGCCGAGATCGCCCGCATGGCCGGCTGGCGCGACCGCCTCGACCGCACCACCAATTGGGCGATCACCGTGGTCGCCGCCATGCTGTCGGTGTCGCTGTCGACTCCGACGGCCCATCACGGCGTCTTGATCTTCGCCATGGTGCTGGTCTTCCTCCTGCTTTGGATCGAGGCGCGCCGCTACCGCTTCTTCGACGTCTACCGGGCGCGGGTGCGCCAGTTCGAGCGCCACTATTTCGCGCAAATCTTCTCGCCGCAAAAAGACTTCGCCGCCAACTGGCTGCTGATCGTGGGCGAGAGCCTGCGCAATCCGCAATTCCTGATCTCGCACCGCCAGGCCTTCGTCCGGCGGCTGCGCCGCAACTACATCTTCATGTTCGACATTCTCCTGCTCGCTTGGATCCTGAAGCTGTCGACGCCGAGCCTGAGCGAGAGCGGCGGCCATCCCGGCTTCATCCGCTCCGTGCGCGAGGCGGTGCTCAGCGCCTCGCTCGGGCCGCTGCCCGGATCGCTGATCGTCGGCCTGGTGGGGCTGTTCTATCTCACCCTTTACGGCTTCATTTTCTTCTCCAGCGGCAAGGAGGGCGAACTCGCTCATGGCGACGTCCATGTCTAGAGCGGATCAGCTTTTCTCCGAATCGGTGATCCGCTCCAAGTCTTTATTTTTCCGCAATTCCGGATGGAAAACCGTGTCCACCTTTGCTGGAATTGCTGGAGCCGCGCAGGAACCAAGGCCGCCGCGGCGGCGTTCATTGAAGCCGACGGCGGGACGCGCGATAGGGGCAATGGTTCGGGGCGGCACACGCTCCGGGCGGTGCACCGGCAGCGAGAGCCCCGCCTTGATGTCCCGCTGAGGAGAGCCCCAACATGATGCGTCTGATCTTCCTTCTCGCCGCCGGCTACGTCGTTTACCGGGTGGTGCAGGAATCGAGCGCTCCCGCGCCTGCCCGGGTCCGGTCACGCCCGGCCGCCCGCACGCGGCGCCCCGCGGCCTCCGCCGATGCCCCTTCCGGCGACAGCTGAGCCGGGCGGCGGCGCGGTCGCCGCGCCGCCTGCCGCTTGATCCAGGGTACGCGCGGCACGGCGCGCGGCGGGGTGCTTTTGTCTCTGCAGCTCACTTCTATTTAAGGTTGCATTCGCTGAGCGTGGATGGAATCTTCGGGCAGGGCTGCGAGCCTTGAAAAAAGCCATAGGCCGATCAGGCACTTGACCTAGGAATAGAATCTTTTATGTTCGTTTTTTGTTCACAGGGAGCGCAACCGTTGATATAAGGAACATATTCCTAGTAGCGAAAGGATATGTTCTTGCCAGCGCTCCAGGCCCACTCCCCCGCCGAGCTCCAGCCGACTGCGCAGCCGTTCGCCCCGCTGCGCCGAAGATCCGCGGCCACGCTTCGCAGCACCCGGCGCGAGGAGGAGACGATCGCGCTGTGCGAGGGCATGATCGATGTGGCGGCCGCCTTGTTCCAGGTGTCGAGCAAGGACATGCGCCGCGCCGGCCGGACCGGCCAAGGCGTCTCCCGGGTTCGGCAGATCGCCATGTACGTCACCCACATCACCCTGGGGCTGACCATGGCCGAGGTCGGCAAGGGCTTTCAGCGCGACCGCACCACGGTGCTGCACGCCTGCCACCTGGTCGAGGACATGCGCGACGACGCCGAGTTCGATGCCATCGTCGGCACGCTGGAGCGCGTGGCGGCGGCTGCGTTCGGCGGGCGGGGAGAGGGCCGATGAGCGGGCGGGGCGCGGTCGAGCGGGCAAAGCTCAGGATTGCCCGCCTGCTGGCGCACGGGCCGGCCGCGGCTGCGGCCGGCGCGGCGGCGGGCACGGCGTTGCTCGACGCCGGCAAGCGCGGCACGGTGGCTGCGCCCGAGCCCATCCTTGCCGCCATGGCGTCGGCCGGCCTGATCAGGGCCGTCGGCGGCCGGCTGTGGCTGACGGGCGCGGGCGAAGCCTGGCTGAAGCGCCGCTGCGCGCCGGGCGACGGTTTCCAAGCCCAGCACCGCGACCTCGACCAGATCGTCGTCGAAGTCGGCGGCAGCCCGGCGCGGTTGACCGTCAACCTCGCCGAAATCGCCACTGACGGTTCTTGCCCGGCTGAAGGGCAGAGACGGACGGCCGTTTCTCCTGCCGGCCGAGGTCCGCGCCGGCGAGCGGCTGCGCGCCGATTACGACCGAGGCCGGATCGCGCCGCGGCTCGGCGCGCATTGGGAGGTCGCGGTGTCCGACGGGCGGCGCGGCGGCCATGACACCGCCGAGCTCACCGAACGTGCGCTTGCCGCACGCCAGCGCGTCGAACGCGCGCTTGCCGCGGTCGGGCCGGAGCTCGCCGGCGTGCTCATCGACATCTGCTGCTTCTTGAAGGGCCTCGAGCTGGTCGAGCTCGAGCGGGGCTGGCCGGTCCGCTCGGCCAAGGTCGTGCTCAAGACGGCACTCGGCGCGCTTGCCCGCCACTATGAGCCGCAGCGCCCTGCCGCCGGCAAGCCTCTCATCCTGCACTGGGGCGCGGCGGACTATCGGCCGCGGCCCGGCCCCTAGAGCAATTCGAGGAGAAGTGGAAACCGGTTCTCCGTCCGGAATTGCGAAAAACAAAGGCTTAGAGCGGGTCGGCGAGTCGAAAGACGCTGAACCGCTCGAGAGTATGAACCGGAAAGGCGGACCCCGTTCTTCTCGCGCGAAACGCGGAAAAACGCGTTTGTCGCGGAGATCATGCGCAATCCAGAAGAAGCGGAGCGGGGCGGCGATCCGAAGCAACCCTCGCCGCTCCAGCGGAGATCATCACGTTATCGAACTTGGTGCGCTAAGCCGCTGTATTTCGGCCCTTTTCCTTGCCAGGCTGCGTCACGCTTTTTTGCTGGGTCGCCCCGGCTTGGAGCGCGCGACCAACATATTTGAATGACACGCCCGGCCGGCTGCCCGACGGTCGATGATGCCAAGATATTTCTTCGACCTCTACGACGGTGACACCGAGGCCAAGGACACCGAAGGCCTCGATTTCGTCGACCGCGAGGCGATGCGCCGCGCAGCCATCGCCGAACTTCCCGACATTGCCCGCGATGCGCTGCCCGACGGCGACGAGCGGGAATTCGTCGTCGCCGTCCGCTCCGAACGCGGTGAAGTCGTGTTTCGTGCCGCTCTGGTGTTGCGTGCCGGCTGGGTGGCAGACGGAAGCTAAAGCGGATCAACTTTTTTTGGTTCGGTTCTTCGCATCGGTGCTCCCCTCCAAGTCTTTGTTTTTTCGCAACTCCAAACGGAAAACCGGTTTCCACTTCTCGTGGAATTGCTCCGAGGTGCCGGCCTCCGAATTGCTCCGAGGTGCCGGCGTCCCAGGGCCGCACGCGGTCTTCATGCGGCGTGCCGGCAGCTTTCCTTGCGGTCGAACTCGACGGCTGCGTGGATGCCGATCGCGAAAGTCACGATCAGGTCTTCGAGACCGGCGTCCGAAACCGCCAGGTCCGGCAGCATCTGCCGGATGCTGAAGATGGCATCGCGCGTCGAGATCGGCGTGAGCCGGTGCGATACCGAGCCGACATAATGATCAACGGCTGCGTGAATGCGATCCATCGTTCCCCCGCAGAAACAACAAACCCAATCGATTTAACAATCCTGCCATACCCGTACCGGTTGTCAAGAGTCCTCCCGACATCCTGACTGACCGGCCGGCGGGGGAGCCGGCCAGAATCGGTGAACCGCCCGCGCGTTTCGCTGCTATCATCGGGCTCTCGCCCCCAGCGCCGGATGGCTGACAATGCAAATAGCCCCGATTTGCCTCGCCTTGGTGCTCGGGCTGACGCCGTGCCTCTCCGCGGCCTCGGCCGCCGAGAACGGCGCCCGCCATGCCGCCGAGCAGCTCTTCCGTGGCGGCAAGTTCGGCGCTGCCGCCAAACGCTATGCCGAAGTGGTGGCGGCCCATCCGGACGACGCGGAGGCGGTGCGCCGGCTGGGCGAGATCGCGCTCCTGGCCAACCGGCTCGACGAGGCCGGGCGCTGGCTCGACAAGGCGCTCGCGCTCAAGCCCGACGAGAGCGACGTCAAGGTGCTGCGCGCCGAGGTCTTCTACCGGCGCGACCAGTTCGGCCGGGCGGCGGCCGCTCTCGACGGGGTGGACACGGCGCGCAACGCGCTGGTCATCAACCAATTTCCGACGCTCAACGTCGCCAAGCTGAACAGCTTCGAGGGGCAGACGCCCTATCTGGTCGACGGCGTGGGCAGCAGCACCCGGCTTGAGCTGCTGCGCACCGATCCGCTGCCGCTGGTCAGCGTGCGGGTCAACGGCGGCGCGCCCGTCACCTTCTTCATCGACACCGGCGGCTCGGAAGTGGCGCTCGACACCGATTTCGCCAACGAGCTCGGCGTGCCGCGGTTCGGCGCCGTGCAGGGCACCTTCTCCGGCGGCCAGCACGCCGAGGTCGAGCACGGGCGGATCGAATCGCTGGCGCTCGGATCCTGGACGGTGAAGAACCTGCCCGCCGTCACGCTGCCGCTGCGCCAGCTGTCCGAGGGCCTGGGGGTCAAGCGCATCGACGGGATCCTCGGCACCACCCTGTTCTACCACTTCCTGACCACGCTCGACCTGCCGCGCGGCGCGCTGGAGTTTCGCCGCAAGACCGCCGAAGAGGCCAGCCGGTTCGCGGCGGAGGCGCGCGGCAGCGTCGCGGTGCCGTTCTGGATCGCCGGCGATCATTTCATGGTCGGCTGGGGGCGGGTCGACACGCTGCCGCCATCGCTGCTGTTCGTCGACACCGGGCTTGCCGGCGCCGGCGTCAAGCTCGCCCAATCGGCGATCGGCCAGGCCGGGATCAAGCTCGAGGAAGACAAGGCCACCAGCGGCGCCGGGGCCGGCGGAACCCTGAAGACCGTGCCCTATGTGGTCGGCCGCCTGAGCTTCGGGAAACTCACGCAGCGCAATGTTCCCGGCCTTTTCGACGGGCCGTTTCCCTGGGAGAACCTGTACGGCTTCTACCTCGCCGGCATGGTCGGCCATGACTTCTTCAAGCCCTACGCCATGACCTTCGATTTCGACGGCATGAGAATTTTCCTCAAGTAGCGGATCCTGGAGGACACCATGACCGAGACGGATCTCTCCGCCCTCTACCGAGGCTATATTGCCTGTCTCAACAGGCAGGACTGGGCGCGCCTCGGCGATTTCGTCGGCGAGGATGTCCGCCACAACGGCCGGCCGCTCGGCCTTGCCGGCTACCGCGAGATGCTGGAGAACGATTTCCGCACCATCCCCGACCTTCACTTCGACATCCAGCTGCTGGCCTGCGAGCGGCCCTTCGTGGCCAGCCGGCTGATGTTCACCTGCGCGCCGGCCGGCAAGTTTCTCGGCCTCGACGTCGACGGCCGGCGGGTGACCTTCGCCGAGAACGTGTTCTATCAGGTCCGGGCGGACAGGATCATCGAGGTCTGGTCGGTGATCGACAAGGCGGCGATCGAGGTTCAGCTGCGGCTCGGCTAGGGCGGAGTTCTCGGCTGCCGTGGCGTGAAGACAATTCGACTGGACCCGCTGATCGATATCTTCCAAGGTGGACAGAGCGCATTGGCGAGAGCATGACCTCCGCCAGGAGCCTATGACCGTTGCGGTCAGCGCGTCGGCGGTGCCCCCGTGACGCGAGCGGCTCGAGACGCGCATTCCGGGCGGACAGGATCATCGAGGTCTGGTCGGTGATCGACAAGGCGGCGATCGAGGTTCAGCTGCGGCTCGGCTAGGGCGGAGTTCTCGGCTGCCGTGGCGTGAAGACAATTCGACT
Source organism: uncultured Alphaproteobacteria bacterium (assembly GCA_963791325.1). Classification (GTDB taxonomy): domain Bacteria; phylum Pseudomonadota; class Alphaproteobacteria; order Rhizobiales; family Rhizobiaceae; genus JBEVJK01. The sequence continues at coordinate 139,951 of CAWBRU010000007.1, forward strand.
GGACCTGCTGATCGATATCTTCCAAGGTGGACAGAGCGCCTTGGCGAGAGCATGACCTCCGCCAGGAGCCTATGACCGTTGCGGTCAGCGCGTCGGCGGTGCCCCCGTGACGCGAGCGGCTCGAGACGCGCAGATCGAAGAGTCGTTTCGGAGACCGAAGATGGATGCCAAGACTGACGACCAGGCGGGCAAGTGCCCGTTCACCGGCGGCCCGCGGGGACGCAGCAACCGTGATTGGTGGCCGAACGCACTCGATATCCAGTCGCTGCACCGCAATTCGACCTTGTCCGACCCGATGGACCGGGATTTCGACTATACGGCGGAGTTCAAGACCCTCGACCTCGGCGCCGTCATCGCCGACCTGACGGCCCTGATGACCGAATCGCAAGACTGGTGGCCGGCCGATTTCGGTCACTATGGCGGCCTGATGATCCGCCTGGCCTGGCACAGCGCCGGCACCTACCGCATCACCGACGGCCGCGGCGGCGCCGGCGCCGGGCAGCAGCGCTTCGCCCCGCTCAACAGCTGGCCCGATAATGCCAATCTCGACAAGGCGCGCCGGCTGCTGTGGCCGATCAAGCAGAAATACGGCCGCAAGATCTCCTGGGCCGACCTGATGATCCTGGCCGGCAATGTCGCGCTCGAATCGATGGGCTTCAAGACGTTCGGCTTCGCCGGCGGCCGCGCCGATGTGTGGGAGCCGGAGGAGCTGTTCTGGGGGCCCGAAGGCACGTGGCTCGGCGACGAGCGCTACAGCGGCGAGCGGCAGCTGTCCGAGCCGCTCGGCGCGGTGCAGATGGGCCTGATCTACGTCAACCCCGAGGGGCCGAACGGCAAGCCCGACCCGGTCGCGGCCGCGCACGACATCCGCGAGACGTTCTTCCGCATGGCGATGAACGACGAGGAGACGGTGGCGCTGATCGCCGGCGGCCACACCTTCGGCAAGACCCACGGCGCCGGCGATCCCTCGTTCATGGGGCCGGAACCGGAAGCCGGCGCCATCGAGGACCAGGGACTGGGCTGGAAGAGCACCCACGGAACCGGGTTCGGCGCCGACACCATCACCGGCGGGCCGGAAGTCATCTGGTCGCAGACCCCGACCCGGTGGAGCAATTTCTTCTTCCGGAACCTGTTCGATTTCGAGTGGGAGCTGACCAAGAGCCCGGCAGGCGCCTGGCAATGGCAGGCCAAGGGCGCAAATGCCGACGTGCCGGACCCGTTCGACGCCGGCAAGAAGCGGCTGCCGACGATGCTGACCACCGACCTGTCGCTGCGCTTCGATCCCGCCTATGAGAAGATCTCGCGGCGCTTCCATGAGCATCCCGACCAGTTCGCGGACGCTTTCGCCCGCGCCTGGTTCAAGCTCACCCACCGCGACATGGGCCCGCGGGTCCGCTACCTCGGCCCGCTCGTGCCGCAGGAGACGCTGATCTGGCAGGACCCGATCCCGGCCGTCGACCATCCGCTGATCGACGCCCAGGACATCGCTACGCTCAAGCAGAAAATCCTGGCGGCCGGGCTGTCGGTGGCTGAATTGGTCTCGACGGCCTGGGCCTCGGCCTCCACCTTCCGCGGCTCCGACAAGCGCGGCGGCGCCAATGGCGCGCGCCTCCGGCTGGCGCCGCAAAAGGACTGGGAGGTCAACGACCCGGCCGGGCTGCACGCCGTGCTCACGGCGCTGGAGCACATCCAGGCCGATTTCAATGCCGGCCAGCAGGGCGGCAAGAAAGTGTCGCTGGCCGACCTGATCGTGCTCGCCGGCGCGGCCGCGGTCGAGCAAGCGGCCAAGGACGGCGGCACCGAGGTCAAGGTGCCCTTCGCTCCCGGCCGCATGGATGCCGCGCAGGAGGACACCGACGTCCAGTCGTTCGCGCCGCTCGAGCCGCGCGCCGACGGGTTCCGCAACTATGTCGGCGGCCGGCATCAGTTCATGATGCCGGAGGAGGCGCTGGTCGACCGTGCACAGCTGCTGTGGCTGAGCGCGCCGGAGATGACGGCTCTGCTCGGCGGGCTGCGCGTCCTCGGCGCCAATGCCGGCCGCTCCAAGCACGGCGTGTTCACCGACCGCCCGGGAACGCTCACCAACGACTTCTTCCTCAATCTGCTCGACATGGGGACGGAGTGGAGCCATGCCGGCGAGGACGTCTATGAGGGCCGCGACCGCCGCTCGCATGCGCTCAAATGGACCGCCACCCGGGTCGACCTGATCTTCGGCTCGCACTCGCAGCTGAGGGCGATCGCCGAGATCTACGGCAGCTCGGATTCCAAGGCGAAGTTCGTCAAGGATTTCGTCAGGGCCTGGGACAAGGTGATGAACCTCGACCGGTTCGAGCTGAAACCGAACACCGCCCGCACCGCCGCCTGAAAAGGACGCGGAACGGAGCACCGCTTCCGGCGCAGGCGGTGCTCCGCCCCGGTGCCGCGCACCGGCTTCAGATTTGGCGTCAAAGCCCGCATCATGGCTGGTGCTGATTCGGACAATGCCTGCGTGCCCAGCCTGAGATGATCGACGTCGAACAGGACAGCGAGGCGGCGCTCTATGCGCCGGTCAAGCGCTTTTTCGAGAGCCATGGCCTCACCATCAAGGGTGAGGTCAGCGGTTGCGACATCGTCGGGGTGAGCGCCGACGACCCGGCTCTGCTGGTCGTCTGCGAGCTGAAAGTCCGCTTCAATCTGGAGCTGGTGCTGCAGGGCATCGAGCGCGCCGCGGCCTGCGACGAAGTCTGGCTGGCGGCGCGGCGGTCCGGCAACGGCAAGGGCCGGGAGCATGACCGACGCTTCCGCAGTCTCTGCCGCAGCCTGGGTTTCGGCCTCATCGCGGTGAGCCGCAGCGGCGCCGTCGAGGTGCTGCTCAGCCCGGCGGCGCTGCCGCCGCGGCGCAATCCCCGCCGGCGCTCGGCCATCGTCGAGGAACATCGCCGCCGGCGTGGCGACCCCGCGGTCGGCGGCAGCAACCGCCGGCCGGTGATGACCGCCTACCGGCAGGACGCCTATGCGCTCGCCATGGGGCTGGCCGAGGGCCCGCGGCAGCTGCGCGACCTCCGGCTGATCCGGCCGACCGCTACCAAGATCGTCCGGCGCAACGTCTATGGCTGGTTCGCGCGGGTGGCGCGCGGCAGCTACGAGCTGACCGACAGCGGCCGGGCAGCCCTGCTCACCTGGGCGGAGCGGAATTGAGGGAGCGCTGACCTGCCGGCGCCGAAACGCGCCGGTCCACAGGGCTGAGCACCGCTTCTTCGAATCGGTGCTCCCCTCTAGGTCTTTGTTGTCCCGCAATTCCGGACGGAAAACCGTTGCCACTTTTCCAAGAATTGCTCGAAGGCACCCGGCAGACGGTCGAGCGGGTCAGGAAGCGCTTCTCGCGGCCGTTGTCGAGCGAAAACATGCCGCCGCGGCCGGGCACCATGTCGATGACCAGGTCGGTGTGCTTCCACGCTTCATATTGGCTTTCGCTGATATAGACCGGCGTGTCGCCGATCGTGCCGAGCAGCACGTCGCGGTCGCCGACCAGGAACTCGCCGCGCGGATAGCACATCGGCGAGGAGCCGTCGCAGCAGCCGCCGGACTGATGGAAGAGCACAGGCCCGTGATCGGCGATGATCTCCGCGAGCAGCGCTTCGGCGGCCGCCGTGGCCGAGACTTTTCCGAGCGAGACTTTTTCGGTCATGGACAAACCTCATTGCAAAGGCGGCGCGACGCCCCGAAAAGAGCCGCCGCGCCGCCGGCCTTGGGAGGCGATCAGAAGAAGCCGAGCTTCTTCGGGCTGTAGCTGACCAGGAGGTTCTTGGTCTGCTGATAGTGATCGAGCATCATCTTGTGGGTCTCGCGGCCGATGCCAGATTGTTTGTAGCCGCCGAACGCGGCATGCGCCGGATAGGCATGGTAGCAGTTGGTCCAGACGCGGCCGGCCTGGATCGCCCGGCCGAAGCGGTAGCAGCGATTGGCGTCGCGGCTCCAGATGCCGGCGCCGAGGCCGTAGAGGGTGTCGTTGGCGATCGCCAGCGCCTCGTCGTCGTCCTTGAAGGTGGTCACCGACACGACCGGCCCAAAGATCTCTTCCTGGAAGATGCGCATCTTGTTGTTGCCCTTGAACACCGTCGGCTTGACGTAGTAGCCGCCGGCGAGGTCGCCCGGCAGGTGGTTCTGCTCGCCGCCGGTGAGCACTTCCGCGCCCTCCTGCCGGCCGATGTCGAAATAGGAGAGGATCTTTTCGAGCTGCTCCGAGGACGCCTGGGCGCCGATCATCGTGGCCGGGTCGAGCGGGTCGCCCTGGACGATCGCCTCGACGCGCTTCAGGCTGCGCTCCATGAACGTGTCGTAGATCTTCTCATGCACCAGCGCCCGGCTTGGGCAGGTGCAGACCTCGCCCTGGTTGAGGGCGAACATGACGAAGCCCTCGATCGCCTTGTCGAAGAAGTCGTCGTCCTCGGCGGTGACGTCCTGGAAGAACACGTTGGGCGACTTGCCGCCGAGCTCGAGCGTCACCGGAATCAGGTTCTGGCTGGCATATTGCATGATCAGCCGGCCGGTGGTGGTCTCGCCGGTGAAGGCGATCTTGGCGATGCGGTTCGACGAGGCGAGCGGCTTGCCGGCTTCCAGGCCGAAGCCGTTGACGATGTTGAGCACGCCCTCGGGCAGCAGATCGCCGATCAGATCGGCCCACAACAGGATCGTCGCCGGCGTCTGCTCGGCCGGCTTCAGCACCACGCAATTGCCGGCCGCGAGCGCCGGGGCGAGCTTCCAGCAGGCCATCAGGAGCGGGAAGTTCCACGGGATGATCTGGCCGACGACGCCGAGCGGCTCGTGGAAATGGTAGGCGACGGTGTCGTCGTCGATCTCGGACAGGGTCCCTTCCTGGCCGCGCAGAACGCCGGCGAAATAGCGGAAATGGTCGACGGCGAGCGGCAGGTCGGCGGCGGTCGTCTCGCGGATCGGCTTGCCGTTGTCCCAGGTCTCGGCGAGTGCCAGGAGGTCGAGGTTCTCCTCCATCCGGTCGGCGATGCGGTTGAGGATCAGCGCCCGGGTGGCCGGCGCGGTCTTGCCCCAGCCGTCCTTGGCCTTGTGCGCGGCGTCGAGCGCTGCCTCGATGTCGGCGGCGTCGGAGCGCGCCACCTCGCACAGCGGCCGGCCGGTTACCGGCGAGAGATTGTCGAAATACCGGCCGGATTTCGGCGCCACCCACCGGCCACCGATATAGTTGTCGTAGCGCTTCGCGAACGGCACTTTCGCGGTGCGCGCAAATTCCACCTTGTTCATGCGAACTCCTCCGGATTGAGCGCCGCGAAATGCGGCACTTGCCTCGGCCGATCTTCGACCGGAACGGGCAGCCCTGTCTGCCGGGGGTGAGCGGGAAGCCTCGCCGGATTGTCGCAGAATTGCGACAGTCCGGCCGGCAATGTCAGTGCGGCCGCCTTAAGCCCAGACGGTTGAGCTTGCGGTGCAGCGTGGCGCGCGAGACGTTGAGCAGGGCCGCGGCGCGGGAGATGTTGCCGCCGGCCGCGGCGAGCGCCCGCTGCACCGCCGCCCGCTCGGCGGTGGACAACAGGTCGGCTTGCGGGAGATGGCCGAGCAGCTCGGCGACGGGCAGAGGCCGGCTGAGCGCGGCGGCGAAAAGCCCGAAGGCCTGGCGCGCCGCATGGTTGGCGCCGACGACCAGATCGTCGGCGTCGACGGCAAGCCATGCATGGCCGCCCCGCTCTTCGGCATCGGCAAGCAGGATGCGGGCCCCCGGATAGGCGGCACGGAAATTCTCGGCTTCGATGCGGCGGGCAGCGTCGCCGACCGACAGCGCAATCAGCGACATGAAGTCCTCGGTCAGGTCGGCACGGCAGGACGACACGTCGAGCGCGGCGGCCAGATTGCCGAGATGGTCGTGGATCGGCGCCGTAGTGCACGACAACAGCGTGTTCTTGGCAAAGAAGTGCTGGTCGCGGTGGACGGTAAGCGGGCGCTGCTCGACCAGGCAGGTGCCGATGCCGTTGGTGCCTTCGCTGTCTTCGCTCCACACCGCGCCGGTCCACAGGCCCCAGGCATCGAAGGTCTTGTCGTCTGCAGGCGCGCCGCGCCGGTCGAGCGGCACGCCGTCGCTGTCGGCAAGCAGCACGCAGCAGCCGACCCCGCCGACCGCCAGATAGAGCCGGTCGAGCGTTGCCTGCGCCACCGAGCGTAGCCGCCCGAGCCGCTCGCGCGCCCGGCCGAGCTCGGCTTCGGTCAGCCGCTTGGGCGCGCTTTCGGCCGACGGATCGAGGTGATGCAGGGCCGCCGACCGCCGCCACGAGGCGATCAGCGCCGAGCGCGCCGCGGCGTCCGAATCCGCCGCGGCCTGCACCCGATCGGCGTGATCGATGCTGCGGTCCATGGCCGTCCTCCCACCGTCCGAACCCGGCGACGTCCCGATCTCATGCCGGCAGACATGGCACCGGATCCGCGTCCGAACGCGGCCGTTCTAATCGCGGCCGCCGCGGCGCGCTATTGTCCGTTCGCACGAAGCCCGTCGTTATATCTAGATGAATATATCCATTTCGCCTCGGGCCGTATATGGGCCGGAAGTCGAACGTCGGGCGCTGGCCGCAGACGGCGCGCCGGTCTAGCCGCTGAAGCGGTAGAGCCTGGCTAGCTTGTTCGGAACCGTCAGCAGTTCCTCGGCTCGGCGAAAGCCTGCGGTGCGGCCGAGGGAGAGCCAGGTCGAGGCGGTTTCGGCATAGTCGGAAGCGCGGTTGTGGGTGTCGAAGGCGGCGAAATCCGCGTCCGAGATCCCGGACCAGACCGGGCGCAGCCGGCCGAAGCGCTCGAACCAGCCGTTGCGGTCTTCGCCCTCCAGGCATGTCGGTTCCCAGATCAGGAACAGCCCGCGCGCCGGCAGCAATTCTCGGACGCGGTGCATGAACGCCTGCTTGCCCGGGGTCTGCAAATGGTGCAGCGACTGCCCGATCCAGACGACGTCGAGCGGCTCACTCCAAGCCTCGATCGCCGCGACGAAATCTTGGCAGCGGAGCTCGGCCGGGCAGCGGAGCTCCTTGACGGCCTCGCGCGCCACGGCAAGGGACGGCTCCGACGTGTCGATCCCGACATAGCGCCCGATCGCCCTGTCCTTGAGCGCGGCGACGGACGCGGTCGCCGTGCCGCAGCCGAGATCGACGAAGACAAAGCCATCCCGCGCCTCGGCCGCAACGACCTCGCGCAGCACCTCATAGACTTCTTTGTGGGCCATATAATTGAGTGCAACGACCTTCCGGTAGGCCGAAAGCTGCTTTGCAAAAAGCTCCTGATTGCTGGGCATGCGGTCCTTCCCTCCAACACCGCATCAGCTTAGCACATCTTGCCCTGCCCGGCTTCGCGCGCGCGAATTCTGCGCGTTGCAAGTAACAAGCTCGGCCTGCGACGATCGTCGCAAAATGAAATTCACCCCTGACGGCCGGCAAGCCGCTTCGGCCCTCAAAAGGCCGGAAGCCGCTACCCTGAATCGCGGGCTTCCGGCAGGCGCCGGCCCACTCTCTAGAACCGGGCCGGATAGGGAAGGAACGCAGCCCGGCCGCGACGAGTTTCGGCGTCGGCGCAGCAAAGAGAGCCGCCTTGTTCCAAAGAACAAGGCAATCGTCCGAGGCCGCTGCTCTATTGCCGCCACCCCGGCGGCGTGATCTTTTTGGTCCTCCGACCCCAACTGCGGTGCCGCCGAAGTGACCTCCCGTAAGATGCAGGATCCCGATCGCCGGACGCCGGCGGAGGCGATGATCGCGGGCATCGATCACCTCGTATTGACCGTCCGGTCCAAGGACGAAACCTGCGCCTTCTATGCGCGGGTTCTCGGCTTCCGGCGGATCGACGCGCCCGGACGGCCGACCGCCCTGGCCTTCGCCGATCAGAAGATCAACGTCCACGAAGCCGGTCATACCTTCGAACCCAAGGCGCTGGCGCCGACTGCTGGCGCCGGCGATTTCTGTCTCGTCTGCCGCTGGCCGATGGCGAAGCTGCGCGCGCATCTCGAGCGGGAGAAGGTCGACGTCGAGCTCGGCCCGGTGGTGCGCGACGGCGCACGCGGCAAGATGACCTCCGTCTATTTTCGCGACCCCGACGGCAACCTGGTCGAGGTCAGCTGCTATGACCGGTTCTGAAGCAATTTCGGGAGAGACGGAAACCGGTCCTCCGTTCGGAATTGCGGAAAACCAAAGACTTGGAACGGGGCAGCGATTCGAAGACGCACTGACCCACGCCAGCTGAGCCGCAAACCGCCCGCCCGCCGACGCCAGCCTGCTTGCCCCGCCGCCGGCTCTCCGCTACCCCTTGGTGAATGACGGTCCACCGCTTCGACGCCAGCTCATGGCACAATGTGCTCGCCGCCCTGCCGCCGGCGCTCACCGTCGCCTCGGGCGACACGGTGATCACCGAGACCCTCGATGCGCATGGCTTCGACAAGGACGGCATCGAGCGCGGCCGCGATCCCAACCCGATGAACGGGCCGATCTTCATCACCGGCGCAGAACCGGGCGACGCGCTCAAGGTCGAGATCGTGCGCATGACGCCGATCCGTGCAACCGGCTGGACGCGCGCCGCGCTCGCCGGCAATGTCGTCGATCCGGAGTTCGTCCGCGAGCTGCCGCCGCGCGACAAGACCACTTGGCGGATCGACCGTCAGGCGCTGACCACCTCGCTCGAGCCGCAGGTCGCCGGGCTCGAGCATCTGGTGCTGCCGCTCGAGCCGATGATCGGCTGCTTCGGCGTCGCGCCGGCCGGCGGCCAGGCGTTCTCGACCGCGACCAGCGCCGAAAACGGCGGCAACATGGACTATCGCGGCTTCTGTCCCGGCGTCACCGTCTGGTTCCCGGTGGCCGTACCGGGAGCGCTGTTCTTCCTCGGCGACTGCCACGCCACCCAGGGCGACGGCGAGATCGTCGGCACCGGCATCGAGACCTGCTTCGAGGTCGAGGTGAGGCTTGCGGTCGAAAAGGGCCGCCGGCTCGTGTGGCCGCGCGGCGAAAGCGCCACCGACATCTTTTCCGTCGGCAATGCGCGGCCGCTCGACCAGGCGCTGCAGCATGCGACCACCGACATGTTCCGCTGGCTGACCAGCGATTTCGGCCTCGGCCCCGCGGCGGCCAGCCATCTGATGGGACAGGTGGTGCGCTACGACGTCGGCAACGTCTTCGACCCGGCCTACACCATGGTCTGCCGCATCGCCAAGGCCTGGCTGCCGAAGCGCTGAGCGAAGCGCCCCATCCCGATCGCCGCGATTGCCGGCCGCCTGGCGGCAAGTCAAGCCTGGATAGATCGTTCGGCCTACCTCTTTTGGCAGCGCTTCAATCATTCGGGTGAGAAAAGGGGTGTCCCGGTCATCAGGAGGTACCGGTTGCCGCAACCCAGCCTGAACGCCAGGTTGCCGATTTGGAGTTTGCCCATGCACCGGACCCTTCTCGCCGCGGCTTTCGGATTCGTTCTGGCTGGCGCACCGGTTTTCCATCTGAGCGACATCGCCCGGGCGCAGAGCGCCGGAGCGGGTGAAGGCGGCCAGGGCGCCGGAGCGAGCGGCGGCGAAGGCGGCGGCAGCGGCACGGGTGCCGGCGGCGGCAGCACGAGCGGCAGCACCTCAGGATCCGACGGCGGCAGCGCCGGCAGCACCAGCGGCGCGGGCAGCACCAGCGGCAGCGCCGGCGGCACCAGCGGCAGCGGCACCGGCGGCACCAGCACCGGCGGCACCAGCGCCGGCTCGGACGGCAGCGGCAGCACGAGCGGCGGCGGCAGCACGGGCGGCGCCGGCGGCAGCACGGGCGGCGGCAGCACCAGCGCCGGCGGCGGCGAAGCTTCCGGCTCCGGCGCCGCTTCAGGTGCTTCCGACTCAGCCGGCGGCGGCGAGGCCGGCGGCGGCGCCGGCTCGTCGGCCGGCGGCGCGTCCGGATCAACCGGCAGCGCGTCCGGATCAACCGGCGCTGGATCGGCAGGCGCCAGCGGCTCGGCCTCAGGCAGCGACAGCGGCTCTGCCTCAGGCAGCGCCAGCGGCTCGGCCTCGGGCAGCGCCAGCGGCTCGGCCTCGGGCAGCGCCAGCGGCTCGGCCTCGGGCAGCGCCAGCGGCTCGGCCTCGGGCAGCGGCACGGCAAGCGGCGGCACGGCAAGCGGCGATACCGCAAGCAGCGGCAGCGCCGCCACCAACAGCCCGGCATCGAGCCGCGACAACGGGTCGGTCAGCGCTGCACGGGCGGCGGCTCCGGCAGCAGCCCCTGCCGCACCCGCCGAGAGCACAGTGAGCACTGCATCGCAACCTGCCTCGGCCAAGCGGGCGCCGGCGCCGACGCGCCAGGTCGCCGGTGTCGGCGGCGGGCGTGGCGGGTCGGTCGGCTTGCCCGGCCGGCTGCGGCCGGAGCGCGCCATGGCGCGAAGCTTGCACGGCCAGTCGCTCGGCCTCGCCATTCGCGGTGCCTTCGGCATGTTCGGCACGTCGCGCGCCGCGCCGTTCGAGGCTTGCCGCAAGGCGGTGGCCGCGGCGGCGTGGCCGCTCGGCGCGAGCCAGGTCCGCGTCGGCGGTGCCGGTGCTCTCCTGCGCCGCGGCCAGACCTACAGCGCGCCGATCGACGTCGCCATCAGCTATCCCGGCGAGGTGCGCCAGGCGCGCATCGAGTGCCGCCTCGACGCCGCCGGCAGGGTGGTCGGGCTGCGCTGAGGCCCGACCCAGCCGGCCGGCGGTCGACCAGGCTAAAGCAATTCCAGAAACGCTGGCCCGCTCAAGGCGGCGCGTCGGGCAGACGCGCGATTATGCAGCTTGTCGTATGAGAGCCGTTGTTTATCGTTAGCCTCCCGAGGTCGTCGCACAAATCGAACCATGGAGAGCGTTGATGTCTGACCTTATCGTGATCGTCTATCCCTCTGAAGAAAAAGCAGAAGAAGTCCGCAAGCGGCTGTTCGAGCTGCAAAGCGAGTATCTGATCAAGCTCGGCGATGCCGTCATCGCGACCAAGACCGAAGCTGGTGAGGTCAAGCTGCATCAGATGATGAACATGACCGCGGCCGGTGCGGCAGCGGGCAGCTTCTGGGGCCTTCTGATAGGTGTCCTGTTCCTCAACCCGATTCTCGGCGTTGCGGCCGGCGCCGCGAGCGGCGCGATCGGCGGCGCCTTGACCGATGTCGGCATCAACGATCCGTTCATGAAGCAGCTGGCCGAAAGCATTTCGCCCGGCAGTGCGGCCCTGTTTCTGCTGGTCGAGGAGATGACCTCCGACAAGGTGCTCGCCGCGATCAAGGGCTATGGCGGCCTCGTGCTCAAGACCTCGCTGGATACCAGCAAGGAGCAGCAGCTGCGCGATGCGCTGAAGGGCGCGGTCTCGACCGAGACCACCCCCGCCGGCGCGGCCGAGCCAGGCGCTCAGGCGGCTGCCGCAAACCCGACGGTCGCCCCGAGCTGATGCGGCCGGGCGCGCGGCGTCCCTGTCAGTGGCCGGCGCCGGCGCCGGCCGCCGCCGGCGGCTTGCTCATCATGAGCGAAAACACCGCCAGCGAGGCAAACAGAATGGTCAGCAGCAGGAACACGTCGAGGAAGGAGAGCGTCCAGGCGCTCTGATGGACCATCGCCGACAGCCGCGCCAGGCCGGCCTGATCGCCGTCCAGGCCGTGCTGGGCCATCGTATGCGTCAGGTTGTCGAGGCGCGTCACCGCCTCCGGATTGCTCCAGGCGACATGCTCCGACAGCCGCGCATAGTGAAAGGCGTTGCGGTCGGTCAGCACCGTGTTGATCACCGCCAGGCCGACCGCCCCGCCGAGATTGCGGGTCAGGTTGAACAGCCCGGAGGCGTTCTTCAGCTTGTGCGGCGGCAGTGTGCCGAGCGCCAGATTGTTGATCGGCACCATGCACAGCATCAGCGAGACGCCGCGCAGGATCTGCGGCACCAGAAGCTCGTAGAAATCCCAGTCGGCGTTGAGATAGGTCATCCGCCAGGTGCCGGCGGCAAAGCCGAGAAAGCCGGCCATGATCATCAGCCGCGGGTCGATCTTGCGCGACAGGAAGCCGGCCACCGGTGCAGTGAAGAACATCGCCAGGCCGCTGACGAACAGCGCCTCGCCGATCATCAGCGAATCGTAGCCGCGGATCCTGCCGAGGAACAGCGGATAGATGTAGGTGAGCCCGTAGAGGCCGATGCCGAGCACGAACGAAAACATCGAGCCGAAGGCGAAATTGATGTTGGTGAAGGCACGCAGATCGACGATCGGCTCCTCGGCGCGAAACACGCGCCAGAAGAACAGCACCGCCCCGATCACCATGACGATCGAGAATACGAATACGCTGTCCTCCTGCAGCCAGTCGTTGCGCGGCCCCTCCTCCAGCACATATTCGAGCGAGCCCAGGAACGCAGCCATTCCGGCCAGCCCCAACCAGTCGAATTTTTGCAGCAGCCCGGGCTCAGGCTTGTCGAAGTCGATCAGCGTCCAGGCGGACGCCGCCACCAGCACCCCGGGAAAGACGTTGATCAGGAACAGCCAGTGCCAGGAGAGCGCATGGCTGATATAGCCGCCGACGGTGGGGCCGATCGTCGGCGCCAGGGTGGCGACCAGGCCGATCATCGGCGAGACCACGGCGCGGCGCGACGGCGGGAAGATGGTGAAGGCGGCAGCAAAGACGCTCGGGATCATGCCGCCGCCGATGAAGCCTTGCAGCGCCCGGTAGACGATCATCTGGTCGATGTTGGAGGCGGTCGCGCATAGCGCGCTGGCGGCGGTGAATCCGGCGGCGGAGATGGTGAACAGCACCCGGGTCGACATCAGCCGCGCCAGGAACCCCGACAGCGGGATCATCACCACCTCGGCGATCAGATAGGCCGTCTGCACCCATGAGATCTCGTCGGCGCTGGCGCTCAGGCCCGCCTGGATCTCGGAGAGCGAGGCCGACACGATCTGGATGTCGAGGATCGCCATGAACATGCCGAACACCATCGCCAGGAAGGCGATGACCCGGCGCGGTTCCATGTGATCGCTGACCGCCGCGCGCGGCGGTGCGCCGATCGTCGTGGCGGAGGCGGAAGCCATGGCCGTCCGTCCTCACGCCTCAGCGCGATGCCGCCGGCGCCGTGCGGCTGTCGACCGAGACGACGACGCTCAGGCCTGCCCGCAGAATGCCGCGCGCCAGGTCCTTGTCGGACACGTCGATGCGCACCGGCACGCGCTGCACCACCTTGGTGAAGTTGCCGGTGGCATTCTCCGGCGGCAGCAGCGAGAACACCGCGCCCGAGGCCGGCGCCAGCGACGACACTTTGCCGGTGAGCGTCTCGCCGTCGGCGGCGTCGACCGCCAGCTTGACGGTCTGGCCCGGCACCAGCCGGGCAAGCTGCGTCTCCTTGAAATTGGCGACCACATAGAGGCGGTCGACCGGCACCAGCGCGGCGAGCTTCTGGCCGACGGCGATCATGTCGCCCTGCTCGACCGCGACATTGCCGACGACGCCGTCGAACGGCGCCTTGAGCACGGTGAAGCCGAGGTCGCGCTCGGCCTTCTGGCGGGCGAGCTCCAGGCTTTGCAGCAGACTGGCGGCCTCGACACGCTGCGCTTCGAGCACGCCGACATTGGCATTGGCCGCGGCGATCGAGGCATCGTCGCCGGCGAGCCCCGCCTTGGCCTGGTCGAGCGCGGTGCGGGCATCGTCGAGCTGCGCCTGGGTGCCGACCCTGGTCTTGACCAGCTGGTCGGCACGCGCCGCGGTGCGCTCGGCGTTGGACAGAGTGGCCGTGGAGGCCTGGCGGTGCGCCTTGGCCTGTTCAAGTTGAGCATCGGCCGCTTCGGCTTGCGCCGCGATGCGCTCCACCGTCTTGTGCTGCGTGGCGATCTGCGCCTCGGCCTGGGCAAGCGCGATGCGATAGTCGCCGTCATCGAGCCTGAGCAGCACGTCGCCCGCCTTGACGTGCTGGTTCTCCTTGACCGGCACGGCGGCGACATAGCCTGCCAGTTTGGGCGCGACATAGGAGATGTCGGCCTCGACATAGGCGTCGTCGGTGCCGACCATGAAGCGGCCGTCGACCCAATAGTGGTAGCCGTAATAGCCGCCGGCGGCGAGCGCCACCAAGCCGATGACCGGCAGCACGAAGCGGCGCGCGGCGCCCTTTTTCTTGGCCGGCTCCGGCTTGCCATCCCTGGCCTCCGGCGGCGCTTCCGGCTGCGGCTGGGGCTCCGCTTGGGGCCGCGGCTCGGGCTCGGGCTGCGGCTCGGGTGCCGGGCGCGGCTTGGCCGGCGATTCGACCACGCGCAGCCTCTCGCTCTCGCCCGCCGCGGGCTCGAATGTGTCTGTCTTGGATTTCTCGGCAACGCTGCGGGGCATGTCTCACCTGATATTGACCGAACCGTTCGGTTCGAACTTGACTTAGCGCAGCCGGGTTGGCATATCAAGTCAATCGAACCGATCGGTTCGAAAAAAAGATTCGGGTAGGAAACGCCATGGACACCGAGACCCGCTCCGAATTGGAGCCAAGACGGAGCCGCCGCGCCGCCGGCGGCGACCCGGTCAAGCGGCAGCAAATCATCGAGGGTGCGCGGCGCGTGTTCATCGACATGGGCTTCGATGCCGCCTCGATGAACGACATCACCCGGGCGGCCGGCGTGTCGAAGGGCACGATCTACGTCTATTTCGAGAACAAGGAAGAGCTGTTCGAGGCGCTGATCGAGGAGGAGCGCTGCAAGATCTTCAACGATCTCTACGACGTGCTGACCAGCGATGAGGATTTGCGGGTCGTGCTCGGGCGGTTCGGCAGCCGGCTGATCGACAAGATCCTGTCCGACAAGGTGATCATGGCGCAGCGCATCGTCGTCGGCGTGGCCGACCGCATTCCCGAGCTCGGCGCCCGCTTCTACGAGCGCGGGCCGCTGCGCGGCCATGAGAAGGTGGTCGAGTTCCTCAAGCTCGCCGCCGGCCGTGGGCTGCTTACGATCGACGATTTCGAGCTGGCCGCCTACCAGCTGACCGAGCTGATGATGGCCGGGCTCTTCCGCCAGCGGCTGTTCGGCTACCGCACCGAGGCGCCCGGCGCGGCCGAAGCCGCCCATGTGGTCGAGGCCGGGGTCGACCTTTTCCTGCGGGCTTACGGCACCGAGGCCGGACGGCGCGGCGGCAAGGCTGCGGCTCGGCCGCTCGCCCGGGCGCTGCTTTAGGGCAATTCCCTGGAAAAGCGGACACGGTTTTCCGTGCGGAATTCCCGGAAGAACGAAGGCTTGGAGCGGAGTCGCGCCGGCGTGATCTTGCCGTGGTCAATCGTGGGTCGACGGCGCATGGACCACGACGGTCGCCGACATGCCCGCAGCCAGCTCGACCGTGCCGGGCACGTCCGTTAGCGTGATCCGTACGGGGATGCGCTGCGCGAGGCGTATCCACTCGAAATTCGGGTTGACCGTGGCCAAAAGGCCGCTGCCGACCGCGGTCGGGTTGGCGATCGCGCGGCTGATCCCCTGCACCTTGCCGTTCAGGACCGTTCCCCCCGCCATCAGGCGAATCTCAGCGTCGCTGCCGACGGCGACGGCGGGGAGCTTGGTCTCCATGAAATAGGCGTAGACATAATAGGAATCGCTGTCGACCACCGCCAGCACGCTCGTCCCGGCGTTCGCATAGTCACCGGCACCGGCCGTCAGGTTTGTGACGAACCCGTTGACCGGCGAATGGACGGTGCTGCGCTCCAGATTGAGCTGGGCCGTCGCCAGCTGCGCCTGGGCAAGCTGAACGGCCGCGGCCGCCTCGTTCGCCTTGGTGCGGGACGCCTCGGTCGTCGCGGTCGATATGTCGCCGGGATCCCTCTTCATCATCTGGGCGTCCCGATTGGCATTGTCCTGCGCGAGCTTCACCGACCATTGGCTCTGCAACACCGCCGCCTGTGCCTGCGCGACAGCCAGCTTAAAGCGCTGCTGGTCGAGCACGTAGAGCACATCGCCCTTCGCCACTTTCTGGTTGTCGACGACATTGATCGACGTGATCGGCCCGGAAACGTCGGGGGCGACCTCGACGATGGTGGCCTGCACGAGCGCGTCCCGTGTCCAAGGCGAGAGTGTATAAAAATTCCACAACCACCATCCGACCAGCACGGCCGCGGCCACCACGGCGAGGGTAAGGACGACGCGCAGCACGGCGGTCACAGCCATAGGCGATTTCCGAAATAGATGAGACCTCCGATCACAAGCACATAAACCGCGATGTTGAAGAGCGAGCGATGCCAGACGAGCCGATAGAGGCCGACGCACCCGAACGCCCATCGCAAGACGACGAACGGCACAATCGCCGCGGAAGCCCACAGGACCAATGGCGACAGATAGAACCCGATGAACTCCACAGTGTGAAAAACCGCAAGATTCGGCTCGTCCATGCTGGCTCTCATTGCCCGTCGTAGAAGCCGCGCCCGAGATAGGCCCGGTCGATGTAGAAGCGATCCGCGATAAAGCGCAAGGCGGCACCGGCGCGAAGCATGGATCGCGCGTTCGGTCCGGGCGCAAGCGGCAACGATGAAAGGGTAGCGCGCATCTCGGTGACGAGGGCCTCACACTTGGCGAGAGCAGACTCGCGACCGGCGCGATCGCGCGCGACGGCTTCCAGCGCTGACGCAAACTGCTCGAGGAAGCGGCCGAGGGCAGCGGCCACGTCGCCCGGCAGGTTCGGGTCCGATCTGAGCTCGATCAGCCGGCCGAGTTCGAGCGCCGAGGAGGCAGCTCCAAGCGTTCCCCTGAAGAAATCATCGTCACGCTGTTGATAAGGCGCGAGGCGCGGCAGCAGCGCCGCAAGCGCTGCGACGATCTCGCGCGCGGCACGCCGGGGTTCGACCGACCCGCGCGCCACGGCGGGCAGGATCGTTCCGATCGCGCGGTCCCAGCTTCGCTCCCTTCGGGCCCGCGACGTCACGGGGGTCGCTGCAATCACGGTGAGGCAGACGAGCATGCCGAGAAGCAGCGCGATCGCGTTGCTGACGAAAGCCTGCTCGTTCGGCTGAAACACGTTGCCGGTGCTGATCTGGGAGATCGCAAATGCGCCGAACGCAACTCCGGCCAACGCGCGGCTCGGAGTGCCGGCCATCAGGCCAGGAAGGAACAGCATCGCCATCAGCACGACGGCCAACGCGCCGAACCCTTCGATATGTGGAAGCGCGAAGATCATCGTGAGATAGGCAAGGACGATGCCGGCGCCCGACCAGATCAGGAAGGTTCGCGGGACAGCCTGCTGGTTGTCCTGGTTGACGGCCAGCAACAGCGTGATGATTCCGCCGGAGATCGCCGTGAATCCCTCGCTCCAGCCCGTGGCCATCCAGAACAGGCTCAGCAGGCCGATGGCAAGCGCGGCCTGAACCCCGACCAGCATCGCCTCTCTCTGCTCCGCGAAATCATCCCGGGCGATGCGAGGCGATCCGATATTCGAACCTTTGGCGCCGAGGCTGGCCGCCTCGGCCACGACGACGATGGCAAGCCCGTCGAGCAAGTCGCCGACGCGCTTCAGGATCAGGACACCGTTGGCCAGCGGCTCGAAGGGGGCCACGCCGGCCATTCCCTCGAGATCGGCTGCTGCCGTGTCGAGATCGCGGTGGGCTTCGCGCAAGTCGCCGCGCCACTGGGCGGGGTCGCGCCAGATCGACGGATCGGCTCCGGCTTTCTCGAGCCGCTGTGCGATGGATTCCAGCGCCGGACGCAGACGCAAGTCGACCGCCTGGCCGCCCTCCTGGTCGAACACGTCGCGGCGTGCGAACAGGCCACGCCCCACCGAGAGCACTGCCAGGAATTGATCGACGATGCGCTGCAGGCCCCTTGCGCTGGCCAGCCTATCCGGCCCTTCGAACATGGCGGAGGAACGCAAGGCGTCGAAGGAAATGACCTGGCGCACCAAATTGCCGCGCAGTTCGGCGAACACGCCGGGAGATGGCGACAGGCGAAGCGCCGCCGCCGCATAGCCGGCCAAGTTGCGAAACATGTTCGACAAAGCGTCGCGCAGGGCGTCGCTCGCATAGCGCGGGAAGACGACCGCACCCAGCATCGTAACGCAGCCGATGCCGATCAGGATGGCGCCGATGCGATCGGCGGCGATCGACCAGGCATTGATGGGATCGACCGATCCTTCGTAGGCGACCAGCAAGCCGGTGAAGCCGCAGATCAGCATGCCGTACGAAACGGAGTTGCGCAGCCTGGCACCGAGGTAGAACGTCATCCCGATCATCGTCACGGTGGCTGCAACGAGCAATTCCGGTGTCTGCGAGAAGAGCGCGACGATGACCAGGCCCACGAGCCCGCCGCAGACGGTGCCTAGGGCGCGCCAGGTGCCTCTCGAAAGAGCGGCGCCGACCGTCGGCTGCGCAAGCAGATAGACGGTGAGCGTCGCCCATTGCGGATCGTCCAGATGGAGCCAATAGGCGATCGCCAGGGCCACAATCGAGGCCGCAGCCGTTCTCAGCGAAAAGACGACATTGCGCCAGCCGAGATCGATTGGAAGCAGGATCTGTCCAGCTCCATGGGAACGCCCGACCGCAATCCCGCCTTGGATGGCAGGACGTCCGCCCCGCGTCGACGGCTCTGGATCTCCGGTGGCTGCGATCTTCGTTTGCACGGGTGCACCTGCTGGCGACTTACAGGCCTGACCGACACATAGACATCAGGTCATATTCATGGGCAACAGGGCAGCAAAAGACCGATGATTGACGCAGCCTCGCTCTGATGGTCGGACGGGCGCCGGGTTTCGACACGACGACCGGTTCAATCGGCTGGCGCGGATTGCCGGGACACCGACGTGAGCGAGGCGGAGCGGGGCGGATCACCGTTATCCGAAACGGCCTTGGTTTGGATCATGGGCCACCTATCTCGCCCAGTCTCGCCCAGCAGCCGAATCGATGGGACGTTCCAGGTACAGATAAACCAGGCACTTCCTTTGAGCGCCGACAGGGCCATGATAGCCTTCTTCTGCAAAAACTCCGCCTGCAACCATCTGGGAGCAAGACGATATGATCAGAATAATTATGCTTTCGGCAGTTTCTCTGCTCGCACTCCCCATCAGCTCCGCACTCGCCAAGGACTTTCCGAACAAGGGAGAGGCCGACGTTGATACTTACTACATATTCGACTCGCGCGCGACGATGCCCAAAAACGACGTCGGCTCGGCCGGCATCGACGAATTCAACGGCGTGTCCCGCAATGTCAAGGGAGAAGACCCTTTCAACGATATGTCGGTGTATTGCCTTGCCCACTGGACCATGATCAGCGGCGCTTACAAGTCAAACGGCAGCTGCATCGAGACAGACAAGGATGGCGACACCATCTTCGTTACGTTCGATGAGGGAACGGATCATCTCGTCGGCGGCACCGGCAAGTACAAGGGGATTACCGGCAAATCGCCTTACACTGTAACCGAGCTCCACGCGAATGCGGGTGGCAGGCCGACCTACGTCGTAAACCACAAGCGCGTCTGGGAAATCAAATAGCGAGATCGAGATGGCTCGGTAAGCCGAACGAGCCCTCATCTTTCCCGCGACGCGTACAATCGGCTGCGACGGGAGCAAAGGACGGAGCTCATGACACGAGAACTCAAAGGCAAAGTCGCCGCGATCACCGGAGCGGCCTCCGGCATCGGACTGGCGAGCGCCGAGGCGATGTTGGCCGCGGGCGCCCGCGTGGCGATGATCGACCGCGACGAGGCGGCGCTGGCCACGCTCCGGGCCAAGCACGGGGACCACGTCATTCCTCTGGTCATCGACTTGCTCGACCCGGGGGACTGCGCGACGCTTTTGCCGAGAGTTTTGGAAGCGGCCGGCCAGCTCGACATTTTCCACGCCAATGCGGGCACTTACGTGGGCGGCGACCTGGTCGACGCCGATACCGCGGCGATCGATCGGATGCTGAATCTCAACGTCAATGTCGTCATGAAGAATGTCCACGACGTGCTGCCGCACATGATCCAGCGGGGCACCGGCGATATCGTCGTGACGAGCTCCCTCGCCGCCCACTTCCCGACGCCGTGGGAGCCGGTCTACGCCTCGTCCAAATGGGCGATCAACTGCTTCGTCCAGACGGTACGGCGGCAGGTCTTCAAGCATGGTATCCGCGTCGGCTCGATCTCCCCGGGACCCGTCGTCACCGCCCTGCTCGCGGACTGGCCGCCGGAGAAGCTCAGGGAGGCCAGGGAGTTGGGAAGCCTGCTGGAGGCCGGCGACGTGGCTGCGGTGGTGATGTTCATGCTGACCCGGCCACGCGGCATGACAATCCGGGACGTCGTTATGATGCCCACCAATTTCGATCTCTGAAGCGGACCGCCGAACCACCCCGGCGCTCAGCGTGACGCCTATGGTCGGCTCTGCCTGCAGGCATCGGCTGAACAGCGCCCGAGCCGGGCAGCCGCCTGCCTTCAGCCCAGCCAGTATCTCGGCCCGGGCCCCCTGCGTCCCGCGATGTCGGCGGGATTGGCCAGCCTGCATCGGTCGATCGACAGGCAGCCGCAGCCGATGCACTCGGCCAGCCCGGCCCGAAGGCGCTGCAATTCCGCGATGCGCAGGTCGATGCGCTTGGTCCAAGCGCTTGACAGTCCGGCCCAATCCCGGCGCGTCGGCACCCGATCCAGCGGCAGCTTGGCGAGCTCGGCGCCGATCTCGTCAAGCGTCAGCCCGACGCGCTGCGCAAAAACGATGAAGGCAATGCGGCGCAGCGCCGATCGCGGATAGCGCCGGTGGCCCGAGCCGGCCCGCTCGGAGGCGATCAGACCTTGGTCCTCGTAGAAACGCAGGGCGGACGAGGCGACGCCGCTGCGCCGCGACACCTCGGTGATCGTCAGCATTCCATCCATCCGGGAACAACAGCACAACTGCCGCTTGACTTCAAGTTCACTTTAACTTGTAGAAAGGATGATCCCGAACCCAAGGAGCACAGGCAAATGCAGCTGGATCGCGATTTTCAAGGGCTGCGCGTGGCCGTCACGGGCGGCACGTCCGGCCTCGGATTGGCGCTCGTACGGCAGCTCACCGCCATGGGCGCGCGTGTCGCCTTCGTCGCCCGCACGGCGGCGAATGTCGAGCGCATCGCCGACGAGACCGGCGCGCTGGGCGTCGTCGGCGATATCGGCAGGAAAGGCGACATCTACTCCATCGCCTTGCAGATCACCTCGAGCTTCGGCGGGCTCGACGTCCTGATCAACAACGCCTCGAGCCTCGGTCCCGTCCCTCTGGCGCTGCTTGCCGACACCGCATGCGAGGCGCTTGAAGCGGCGCTCACGGTCAACCTCGTCGGCGCATTCCGGTTGACAAAGGCCTTGTTCGGCGCGCTCGCCGCGTCGGCGCGCGAGGGCCGGGGCGCGCTGGTGCTCAACGTCTCGAGCGACGCGGCGGTGAGCGCCTACCCCGGCTGGGGCGCATATGGCGCCAGCAAAGCTGCGCTCGCCCATCTGACGGCGATCTGGGACGAGGAGGCGAAAGCCGACGGCATCAGGCTGATCGCGGCCGATCCGGGCGACATGGACACGCCGTTGCATGCGCTGGCCGTTCCCGACGCCGATCCGCGCACCTTGAAGCGTCCCGAAAAGGCCGCGGCCGAGATCATCGACACGCTCCGCGCCGCGCTGCCGATACGCCCCGTGCGACTTGCCGAGGCGCATCGATGATGGCCGCGGACCATGCCGGCCGGCGGTCCGCGAGGCTGCTCGCGGTCGAGGCGGACGGCAGGATGAACGACCTTCCCCGCGCCGCGCTCGCGGCGCAATTCGAGCCCGGCGACCTGGTGGTCGCCAATGACGCCGCCACCCTCCCGGCAAGCCTTTGCGGCGTCCATATCGAGAGTGGGGCAGCCATCGAGATCCGCCTCGCGGGCTGGATTGAATTTCCCGAGCCGGACCGGTTCCGGGTGATCGCCTTCGGTGCGGGCGATCACCGAACCCGAACGGAAGACCGCCCGCCCCCGCCGCCGCTTTCACCAGGCGACCGTCTCCGGTTCGGATCGCTCGACGCCGTCGTCGAGCGGGTCCTCGGCCAGCCTCGCCTGCTGGAAGTGCGGTTCCTGGGAAGACCTTCGCAGGTGGTCGCCGGGCTGGTGCGGCACGGCCGTCCCATCCAATACGCGCATGTTTCAGCGCCATTGAACCTGTGGGAGGTCTGGACCGGGATCGCCGCAGAGCCGGTCGCCTTCGAGGCGCCGTCGGCAGGCTTTGCGCTCGACTGGCGCCTGCTCAGGGCCTGGCGGGAGCGCGGCATCGGCTTCACCACACTCACCCATGCCGCCGGGATTTCATCGACCGGCGATCCCCAACTCGACTCACGCCTGCCGTTCGACGAACCTTACCGGATCGGCAGGCATGCCGCGGCGCAGATCGCACGTAGAAGATCGTACGGCGGGCGCATCATCGCGATCGGCACCAGCGTGGTGCGCGCGCTCGAGGCGGCCGCCGGCCGCGACGGGCGCGTGCGCGCCGGAACCGGCATTGCGACAGGCCGGATCGCCCGGGGCACGCCGCTCCGCGTCGTCGATGCGATGCTCACAGGCGTTCATCAGCCCGGCGAAAGTCATTTCGAGCTGCTGCGCGCCTTTGCCGATGAAGCCCTGCTCGCCAGGGCCTCGGCCTCGTTCGTTGCCTACCGCTACCGCGCGCATGAATTCGGCGATTCCATGCTGCTCAACCGGGGTTGACCGCCCGGCGGTCCGGATCAGCCGTTCAGCCGCTCGGCCGCCTTGTTGCAGTCCTCCCGCGACGGGCCGAAGCGGGCGATGATCTTCCTCGCCTGGTCGCGGGTGAGCTTCCATTTGCGGGCGAAATAGGAGACTTCGTAGGGCTGCTCGGCGGAGATCAGCTTGCGGTCCTCCTTGGTCCGGGTGGGGTCGTCGGCCATCGTGCTAGCCCTTGTCGCGAAAGCGGTTGGTGATCGGATAACGGCGGTCGCGGCCGAAATTCTTGCGGGTGATCTTCACCCCCGGCGCCGCCTGGCGGCGCTTGTACTCGGCGATGTAGAGCAGATGTTCCATGCGGCCCACCGTCTCGCGGTCGTGGCCGCGGGCAACGATGTCCTCGACGCTCATCTCGTTCTCGACCAGCGATTTCTAAGATATCGTCGAGCACCGGATAGGGCGGCAGCGAATCCTGGTCGGTCTGGTCGGGCCGGAGCTCGGCAGAGGGCGCCTTGTCGATGATCGCATGGGGGATCACCTCGCCCGACGGCCCCAGCGCGCCCGGCGGAACGTGGGCGTTGCGCCAGCGCGACAGCCCGTAGACCTGCATCTTGTAGAGGTCCTTGATCGGATTGAAGCCGCCGTTCATGTCGCCGTAGAGGGTGGCATAGCCGACCGACATCTCGCTCTTGTTGCCGGTCGTCACCACCATCGAGCCGAACTTGTTGGAGATCGCCATCAGGATGGTGCCGCGGGCGCGCGACTGCAGATTTTCCTCGGTGATGCCGGGCTTGGTGCCTTCGAAGAGGCCGGAGAGCGCCTCGGTGAAGCCCTCCACCGGGGCAAAGATCGGCACCACGTCGTAGCGGCATCCCAGTGCCTTGGCGCAGGCCTCGGCGTCGGCGAGGCTGTCCTTGGAGGTGTAGCGGTAGGGCATCATCACCGCGCGCAGCCGTTCCTCGCCGAGCGCATCGACGGCGAGTGCCGCGCAGATCGCGGAATTGATGCCGCCGGACAGGCCGAGCACGACGTTCTTGAAGCCGTTCTTGTTGACGTAGTCGCGCAGCCCCAGCATGCAGGCGCGGTAGTCGGCCTCGAGCGTGTCGGGCAACTTGGCCATCGGCCCGTCGACGCAGTCCCAGCCGTCGCCCCGGCGGCGCCAGGTGGTGACCACCACGGCCTCCTCGAACTGGCTCATCTGGAACGCCAATTGCTTGTCGCGCGACATCGCGAAGGACGCGCCGTCGAAGACCAGCTCGTCCTGGCCGCCGAGCTGGTTGGCCCAGAGCAGCGGCAGGCCGGACTCGATCACCTGGCGGATCACCACCTGCTGGCGGATGTCGACCTTGCCGCGATAGTAGGGCGAGCCGTTCGGCACCAGGATGAGCTCGGCACCGCTCTCGGCCAGCGTCTCGCAGACGCCGAGCTCTCCCCAAATGTCCTCGCAGACCGGGATGCCGAGGCGCACGCCGCGAAAATTGACCGGTCCAGGCAGGTCCGGCCCGGCCTGGAAGACACGCTTTTCGTCGAACTCGCCGTAATTGGGCAGGTCGACCTTGAAGCGCTCGGCGAGCACCTTGCCGCCGTCGCCGACGACCACCGCATTGTGGGTGCCGCTCTGCCGCTTGAGCGGGGTGCCGACGATCACCCCGGGGCCGCCGTCGGCGGTGTCGGCGGCGAAGTCTAGCGCCGCCCGCTCGCAGGCAGCCAGAAACGCGGGCTTGAGCACCAGGTCCTCCGGCGGATAGCCGGCCAGATAGAGCTCGGTATAGAGAACGAGGTCGGCGCCCTGGCGGGCGGCATCGGCGCGCGCCTCGCGCGCCTTGGCGAGGTTGCCGGCGACGTCGCCCACCGTCGGGTTGAGCTGGGCAATCGCGATGCGCAGGATGTCGGGGCGGTCCATGAACGGAGGGTTTAGAGCAATCGCGGCGAAACTGGCAACGATTTTCCATCCGGAATTGCGAAGAAACAACCACTTAGCCGGCGCGGCCGAGCGCCGGCGACGGCGCCGGAGGGCGGCCCGTCCGCTAGTCGCCGAGATAGGCGCGCAATGCCTCGGGCGAGCGGTTCTCGCCGCTCGACATCGCCAGGATCTTCGACAGATGCGTGTAGGGCAGCCCCGTCTCCTCGGCCCAGCGGTTCAGCTTTTCCTGGATCAGCGCCAGGTCGCGCTTCGAAGTCGCCGGCCGGCTGATCTGCAGTCCGGCATGCTGAAGGGCGGCCGTCATATCGTCGGACAGGATGAAAGCATCCCAGCCGATCCAGCGGAGGAAGTACTGGGCGGTGTTGCCGCCGAGCCGGCTGCCATGCTTGCCGAGATAGGCGGTGAGCCCGACCTGGTCGTCGGCCGGCCAGGCCGCGAGAAAGGCGCCGAAGCTGCCGTGCTCCTTGGCGACGGCATCGACGAAAAGGGCGTTGTCGCGCACCGCCCGGATCTTTTGCGGGTTGCGCACGATCCGGCTGTCGGCGGCGAGCGCGTGCCAGAAATCATCCGGCTCGAAGATCAGCCGCTTCGGCACGAAGCCGAGAAAGGCGGCTTCGAATCCCGGCCATTTCTGGGTGATGACGCTCCACACGAAGCCGGCGGAAAAGATGCGCTCGGCCATCGCCGACAGCACCCGGTCGTCGCCGAGCTCTGCCAGCCTTTTCGGATCCGGCCGCGGCCCGAGCAGCGACTGGAGCACGTCTTCGCCGCCCTTGCGCTCTGCGGCGCGTGCCCGGATCGCTGCAAACGTCACCATCGGCGGACCTGCCCTGCGCGCTCTCGCCCGCTGGCGCGCCTTGCCATCTTCCTATAGTCCGGCCCTTCAACGCAACCGCCCGGAACCTGCGAGTCCGACCCATGAACAAGACCGTCGCCGACCTTGCTTTGCGCTGGCTTGCCCGCAATGCGGAAGCCTTGTCCGATGCCGAGCGGCGGGTGCTGCAAAGCGCGGTCGACCGCAAAGCGCTGGCGCGGCAACGCGTCTCCGGCGACGTGTCGCACGCCGGCATGGGCGACCGGCTCGCCGACAGCCTGGCCCGCATCGGCGGCTCATGGACCTTCATTTCCAGCTTCCTTGCCTTTCTGGTCGTCTGGGCCATCATCAACACCGTTGTTCTGGCCCGCGGCGCCTTTGATCCCTACCCTTATGTTTTCCTCAATCTGGTTCTGTCCATGCTCGCGGCGCTTCAAGCTCCGGTCATCATGATGTCTCAGCACCTTCCCGTTGTTTGCATTAGATAAATTCAACTTTTTGGCGACCGTTCTTACATTAGATCCTGCTCACAAGCCGATCACGTCGGGCCTTCCGCGATCTCTTAGACTGACAGGCTCACATCTAGCAGGGTGTTGAAGAAGTCGCTCGCCGCGGCGCTGTGAGCGTGATTTATTGGCTCCGAAGGGATTCGGAGAGTGATGTATGCGCGGTGAGGACGAACGATCCGGTAAGCTGTTCAGCTACGTTGACCTTGAGGCGCGGGTGCGGCGCGACCACCCGCTGCGCGGTATTCGAGTGCTCGTGAACGAAGCGCTGTTGGCCCTGGAGCGGGATTTCACGGCACTGTATTCATCGATGGGGCGGCCCTCGATTCCTCCAGAGAAGCTGCTGCGGTCGATGCTGCTGCAGGCATTCTACTCGATCCGGTCGGAGCGGCTTTTGATGGAGCGGCTGGAATACGACCTTCTGTTCCGCTGGTTTGTCGGCATCGGCGTCGACGATGCCGTGTGGGACCATTCGGTGTTCTCGAAGAACCGCGACCGGCTGCTGACAGGCGACATCGCGGCGAAGTTCCTGACGGCGGTGCTTTCGCAGCCCAAGGTGAAGAAACTTCTGTCCACGGATCACTTCTCGGTCGACGGCACGCTGATCGAGGCATGGGCGTCGATGAAGAGCGTCAAGCCGAAGAGCCCGGACTCTGGCCGAACCGCCGGTAAGCGGCGGACGCAACGCAGAAGCCGACTTCCATGGCCAGAAGCGGTCGAACGAGACGCATGCCTCGACCACCGATCGGGACGCCCGGCTCTACCGCAAAGGACGGGGCAAGGAGGCGAAGCTGTGCTTCATGGGGCATGGACTGATGGAGAACCGCCACGGCTTGCTCGTCGACGCCTGCCTGACGCTGGCCGACGGACATGCTGAGCGGGTCGCGGCGCTGCACATGGTCGAGCCCTTAGCCGACCGGCCGCACCGGATCACGCTCGGCGCCGACAAGGCCTATGACGCGGAAGACTTCGTCAACGAACTGCGCTCAATGAGGGTAACGCCACATGTCGCGCAGAACACCAGCGGTCGCCGCTCGGCGATCGACAGCCGCACGACGCAGCACCGCGGCTATGCCGTCAGCCAGCGTAACAGGAAGCGCATCGAGGAAGCGTTCGGCTGGATCAAGGTCGTGGCCGGGCAGGAGAAGACCAGGTTCCGCGGCCGCGATCGTGTCGGATGGGCCTTCACCCTCGCGTCCGCCGCCTACAATCTGGTGCGGCTGCCGAAGCTCATCGCGGAGACCGGCTGATGGCCAAGGTTCCGGGCTTCGCCAAGGCCTTTGCCGGCCGCTGGCGCATTGTCGAGATGGACAACTGGGACGACGACTTTCTCGATCTCGTCGAAGAAGCACATCTCGCCTTGCGCGGTGCGGCGGATGGCGAGATCGCCTTTGGCGCCCTCAAGGGGTTCCTGGACGTGCGCTACGGCTCGCGCGACGGCTCGGCCTGCGCCGAGTTTTCTTGGCAGGGTCACGACGAAAACGACCCCGCTTGCGGCCGCGGATGGGTGATGATCGGCACCGGCGGCCGCCTCGTCGGCCACTTCTATATCCACAACGGCGAGGAATCAGGCTTCGTTTGTGAACGCAGCTGACTTCTTCAACAACCTGCTAGTGCGACTTTTTCCAATCCCGAGCCGCATTCGAGCCTTCGCAGGTGGGGCCAAGTCGTCAGGCAAGCCCCCCAAGAGCTGATCCGCCGTCGCTGGTTTTGCTAGTTCGGCAAGGCGCTCTGGGGAGATTATGCCGAGACCTGAACCGCTACGAATTGGCTCGCCCGCGACCGCAACGACTGTACCCTTGGGTAGCATCGTGAGGCCCTTCCTCCGAAAGAGATCCGTCACCAACGGAGGGGTCACCGAAATGAGGGGCCCACAAAGCCATCCGCCCCCGCCGGCCCGATTAAGTCGGTGGGGTCGAAACCGACCTAGTAGAGAAGGAACTCACATTCATTGCAGATGATGCTATGGAGTGCTGAGATGAGGAGTTGCTGGGATTGTCTGCGCGATTTCCTAGGTTCGTGGGGCGACACTTGGCGCAAAGCATTGCCCCGTAGAAGTAGCGTCTTCGCTCTCCGTGCCAACTAACTAACTGGAAGCAATCATCTGCACTTCGGTTGTGATTGACGCGCAGGAAGGAACAGCATGTCAGAGCAGCTCAATCTACGCCCTCTGCAGTTCGGTGAAAGGCGCCCAATTTCGTGCTCGACGCGATTACCGGTACGGGCAAGATAGCTATCGACGATTTTCGCGGCGAGAAGCCGGTGTTGGTTGGACTTTATCGAGGCTTGCATTGCCCCTTTTGCAGGCGTCATATCGCGGCTGTTTCGCAGCTCACGCCAGCCCTCAATGCGAGGGGCATTGAAAGCCTGACGGTCGTGACCACGCCCGTCGAACGGGCACGCCTCTACCTCCGGTATCATCCGGTCCCGGCGGTGCTCGCGGCATCCGATCCTGAGCGAGTGTCACAACGCGCCTTTGGACTACCCAATCTGCAGATCAGCGAGGACGAGACCGCGTGGCCACACAAGGCAATGTGAAGGCGATGCGGCTCAACTTGCCGGACGAAATGCCGAAGCCGATGGATCCGTTTGTCGCCCCTGGAATGTTTAAACAAAGAACGCGCTCTAACAGGTTGTTGAAGAAGTCAGCTGCGTTCACAAACGAAGCCTGATTCCTCGCCGTTGTGGATCTAGAAGTGGCCGACGAGGCGGCCGCCGGTGCCGATCATCACCTATCCGCGGCCGCAAGCGGGGTCGTTTTCGTCGTGACCCTGCCAAGAAAACTCGGCGCAGGCCGAGCCGTCGCGCGAGCCGTAGCGCACGTCCAGGAACCCCTTGAGGGCGCCAAAGGCGATCTCGCCATCCGCCGCACCGCGCAAGGCGAGATGTGCTTGTTCGACGAGATCGAGAAAGTCGTCGTCCCAGTTGTCCATCTCGACAATGCGCCAGCGGCCGGCAAAGGCCTTGGCGAAGCCCGGAACCTTGGCCATCAGCCGGTCTCCGCGATGAGCTTCGGCAGCCGCACCAGATTGTAGGCGGCGGACGCGAGGGTGAAGGCCCAGCCGACACGATCGCGGCCGCGGAACCTGGTCTTCTCCTGCCCGGCCACGACCTTGATCCAGCCGAACGCTTCCTCGATGCGCTTCCGGTTACGCTGGCTGACGGCATAGCCGCGGTGCTGCGTCGTGCGGGCCGTCGATCGCCGAGCGGCGACCGCTGGTGTTTGCGCGACATGTGGCGTTACCTCTATTGAGCGCAGTTCGTTGACGAAGTCTTCCGCGTCATAGGCCTTGTCGGCGCCGAGCGTGATCCGGTGCGGCCGGTCGGCTAAGGGCTCGACCATGTGCAGCGCCGCGACCCGCTCAGCATGTCCGTCGGCCAGCACCAGGCAGGCGTCGACGAGCAAGCCGTGGCGGTTCTCCATCAGTCCATGCCCCATGAAGCACAGCTTCGCCTCCTTGCCCCGTCCTTTGCGGTAGAGCCGGGCGTCCCGATCGGTGGTCGAGGCATGCGTCTCGTTCGACCGCTTCTGGCCATGGAAGTCGGCTTCTGCGTTGCGTCCGCCGCTTGCCGGCGGTTCGGCCGAGTTCGGCTCTTCGGCTTGACGCTCTTCATCGACGCCCATGCCTCGATCAGCGTGCCGTCGACCGAGAAGTGATCCGTGGACAGAAGTTTCTTCACCTTGGGCTGCGAAAGCACCGCCGTCAGGAACTTCGCCGCGATGTCGCCTTTAAGCAGCCGGTCGCGGTTCTTCGAGAACACCGAACGGTCCCACACGGCATCGTCTACGCCGATGCCGACAAACCAGCGGAACAGAAGGTCGTATTCCAGCCGCTCCATCAAAAGCCGCTCCGACCGGATCGAGTAGAATGCCTGCAGCAGCATCGACCGCAGCAGCTTCTCTGGAGGGATCGAGGGCCGCCCCATCGATGAGTACAGTGCCGTGAAATCCCGCTCCAGCGCCAACAGCGCTTCGTTCACGAGCACTCGAATACCGCGCAGCGGGTGGTCGCGCCGCACCCGCGCCTCAAGGTCAACGTAGCTGAACAGCTTACCGGATCGTTCGTCCTCACCGCGCATACATCGCTCTCCGAATCCCTTCGGAGCGAATGGATCACGCTCGACAGCGCCGCGGCGAGCGACTTCTTCAACACCCGCCAGATGTGAGCCTGTCAGTCTAAGAGATCGCGGAAGGCCCGACGTGATCGGCTTGTGAGCAGGAT
Source organism: uncultured Alphaproteobacteria bacterium (assembly GCA_963791325.1). GTDB lineage: Bacteria > Pseudomonadota > Alphaproteobacteria > Rhizobiales > Rhizobiaceae > JBEVJK01. The sequence goes on from CAWBRU010000007.1 coordinate 169,972, forward strand.
CTTAAAGTAAGAACGGTCGCCAAAAAGTTGAATTTATCTAATGCAAACAACGGGAAGGTGCTGAGACATCATGATGACCGGAGTCTGAAGCGCCGCGAGCATGGACAGAACCAGATTGAGGAAAACATAAGGGTAGGGGATCAAAGGCGCCGCGGGCCAGAACAACGGTGTTGATGATGGCCCAGACGACCAGAAAGGCAAGGAAGCTGGAAATGAAGGTCCATGAGCCGCCGATGCGGGCCAGGCTGTCGGCGAGCCGGTCGCCCATGCCGGCGTGCGACACGTCGCCGGAGACGCGTTGCCGCGCCAGCGCTTTGCGGTCGACCGCGCTTTGCAGCACCCGCCGCTCGGCATCGGACAAGGCTTCCGCATTGCGGGCAAGCCAGCGCAAAGCAAGGTCGGCGACGGTCTTGTTCATGGGTCGGACTTGGCAGGTTCCGGGCGGTTGCGTTGAACGGCCGGACTATAGGAAGATGGCAAGGCGCGCCAGCGGGCGAGAGCGCGCAGGGCAGGTCCGCCGATGGTGACGTTTGCAGCGATCCGGGCACGCGCCGCAGAGCGCAAGGGCGGCGAAGATGTGCTCCAGTCGCTGCTCGGGCCGCGGCCGGTACTCCGAAAAGGCTGGCAGAGCTCGGCGACGACCGGGTGCTGTCGGCGATGGCCGAGCGCATCTTTTCCGCCGGCTTCGTGTGGAGCGTCATCACCCAGAAATGGCCGGGATTCGAAGCCGCCTTTCTCGGCTTCGTGCCGAAGCGGCTGATCTTCGAACCGGACGATTTCTGGCACGCGCTCGCCGCCGACAGCCGGATCGTGCGCAACCCGCAGATCCGGGCGGTGCGCGACAACGCCCTGTTCGTCGATGCCATCGCCAAGGAGCACGGCAGCTTCGGCGCCTTTCTCGCGGCCTGGCCGGCCGACGACCAGGTCGGGCTCACCGCCTATCTCGGCAAACATGGCAGCCGGCTCGGCGGCAACACCGCCCAGTACTTCCTCCGCTGGATCGGCTGGGATGCTTTCATCCTGTCCGACGATATGACGGCCGCCCTTCAGCATGCCGGACTGCAGATCAGCCGGCCGGCGACTTCGAAGCGCGACCTGGCGCTGATCCAGGAAAAGCTGAACCGCTGGGCCGAGGAGACGGGGCTGCCCTACACGCATCTGTCGAAGATCCTGGCGATGTCGAGCGGCGAGACCCGCTCGCCCGAGGCATTGCGCGCCTATCTCGGCGACTAGCGGACGGGCCGCCCTCCGGCGCCGTCGCCGGCGCTCGGCCGCGCCGGCTAAGTGGTTGTTTCTTCGCAATTCCGGATGGAAAATCGTTGCCAGTTTCGCCGCGATTGCTGAAATCCTCTGTTCATGGACCGCCCCGACATCCTGCGCATCGCGATTGCCCAGCTCAACCCGACGGTGGGCGACGTCGCCGGCAACCTCGCCTGGCGCGCGAGGCGCGGCCGAGGCCGCCGCGGCCGAGGGCGCCGACCTCCTGGTCCTGACCGAGCTCTTCATCTCCGGCTATCCGCCGGAGGACCTCGTGCTTAAGGACGGCTTTCCTGCGCCGCCTGCGCAGCGATCGCGCGCTTGCTCGCCGCCGACCGCTGACGGCGGCCCCGCGGTCCTGGTCGGCACCCCCTAGGCGACGAGACGCGGCGATCCACAACTCGGTTGCGCTCGTCGCGCGACGGCGCAAGGTGCTGCGCCGTACCGCCACAAGGTCGACCTGCCGAACTACGGCGTGTTCGACGAGAAGCGTGTCTTTCGGCCGGGCCGAGACTGCCCGGCCGGTCGACGTTCCGCGGGCGACGGCTCGCGTCCCGGTCTGCGAGGACATCTGGGGAGAACGGCGTCTGTCGAGCACGCTGGCCGCAGGCGCGGCGCGGAGCCTCCTGTCGTGGTCGAACGGCTCGCCCTACTGTGCGCGGCAAGCGCCGAGCGATCCGCAGCAGGTCGGTGACCGGCGGGCGCGCGAGGCGGCTGCCGATGCTCTGCGCCAACCAGCTCGGCGGCCAGGACGAGCTCGTCTTCGACGGCGCTCCTTCGTCGCTCGACGCGCGACGGCAGGATCGTCGCCCAGCTGAGCGCAGTTCGATGACCGCCCTCGTGGTCACGACTTGCCGCCAGCCGGGCGACGGCTGCCGACCGCCCCGAGGCGCGATGCCCGAGTAGCCCGACACGCTGAGGCCGACTGGCGTGCCTGCGTCCTCGGGCTGCGCGACTACGTCAGCAAGAACGGCTTCAAGAGCGTCGTGCTCGGCCTGTCCGGCGGCATCGATTCGGCGATCGGTGCGCGGCACTCGCGGTCGACGCGCTCGGCGCGGCACGCGTGCACGCGGTGATGATGCCGTACCGCTTCACCGCGCGAGGGGAGCCTCGCCGACGCCGCAGCCTGCGCCGAGGCGCTCGGCATGTCGCTACGACGTGGTGCCGATCGAGCCGCCCGTCGACGGCTTCGAGACGGCGCTCGCGCCGGTCTTCGCGGGCGCCAAGCGCGGACGTCACGGAGGAGAACCTGCAGGCGCGCGCCCGCGGCACCCTCCTGATGGCGCTGTCGAACAAGCTCGGCTCGCTGGTGCTCACGACCGGCAACAAGAGCGAGATGTCGGTCGGCTACGCCACGCTCTACGGCGACATGAATGGCGGCTTCAATCCGATCAAGGACCTCTTCAAGACCGAGGTCTACCGCCTCGCGCGCTGGCGCAACGCGCCGCCGTTCGCGGGCGCTGCTCGGACCATCGGGCGAGGTCATCCCGCAATGCGATCATCGACCAGGCGCCCTCCGCCGAGCTCCGGCCCGAACCAGACCGACCAGCGATTCGCTTCCGCCCTATCCGGTGCTCGACGCCATCCTGGACCGAGCTCGTCGAGAAGGAGACGAGCCCGTCGACGACATCGTCGCCCGCGGCCACGACGCGAGACGGTGCGCCGTATCGAGCATCTGGTCTATCGTCGAGTACAAGCGGCGGCAGGCCGCGCCGGGCGTGAAGATCACCCGCAAGCAATTTCGGTCGCCACCGCCGTTATCCGATCACCAACCGCTTTCGCGACAAGGGCTAGCACGATGGCCGACGACCCCACCCGGACCAAGGAGGACCGCAAGCTGATCTCCGCCGAGCAGCCCTACGAAGTCTCCTATTTCGCCCGCAAATGGAAGCTCACCCGCGACCAGGCGAGGAAGATCATCGCCCGCTTCGGCCCGTCGCGGGAGGACTGCAACAAGGCGGCCGAGCGGCTGAACGGCTGATCCGGACCGCCGGGCGGTCAACCCCGGTTGAGCAGCATGGAATTGCCGAATTCATGCGCGCGGTAGCGGTAGGCAACGAACGCGGCCGAGGCCCTGGCGAGCAGGGCTTCTACGGCAAAGGCGCGCAGCAGCTCGAAATGACTTTCGCCGGGCTGATGAACGCCTGTGAGCATCGCGTCGACGACATGGAGCGGCGTGCCCCGGGCGATCCGGCCTGTCGCAATGCCGGTTCCGGCGCGCACGCGCCCGTCGCGGCCGGCGGCCGCCTCGAGCGCGCGCACCACGCTGGTGCCGATCGCGATGATACGCCCGCCG
>CAWBRU010000008.1:0-339546 GCA_963791325.1 uncultured Alphaproteobacteria bacterium
TGACTTGAACTTACCGATACTGACGGAAGACCCGTCGTGGTCAACATGGACCATGTAATCTCCTTCCGGACTGAAGGAGATCGAACCTCCCTCAACCTCAATTTGGCTGGCCGGCAGACGATCGAGGTCAAGCAAGCCTTCCGCGACCTCAAGGCACGGGTTGGGGGAACCTAATTCGGCGACCTTCCACGGGACGGGTCGCGGGCAACGGCGTCTGACAATTGGCTCTAGCTCCGTCGAATTGGTGCATCCTCCGGATTGATTTCTCCTCAATTGCTAGCGCATCAAAGGTGAACCGAAACAAGCCCGATGACCTGACGACGCATCCCGGCGGCGCTCGGGCGCGGCCGGCCGGTCTAAGCAATTCAGATTTGGGATGTTGGCGGCTGCCAGGCACGCTCCCCGCTGCGCTAGTCAGCCTGCCTTGGTAGTCGGTTCCGGCACGCGGTCGGGAGAACGGCGGAACAAAATGGGCCACCAACCGCTTGATGTTGCGCTGCAACATCTTGGACTAACTCGGGTTGTCATGCATGCCGATACGGAGACACGACATGACCTTGCGCCATTCCAAGCATCGCCTTGCCAAGAATTTTGAGGCGTCGACGGGAATGAGGAGTGGACTATCGGCCCTAGTTGTCTCCCATCCCTATCTAGCAGGTGCTGCTGCGTTGGCCGCCCTCGGTTTGATGAACCGCCTCCTCGCTGCCGCTGCCGAGCGCCACAACCCGCCCTCGGGCAAGTTCGTAGAAGCCGACGGTGTTCGCCTGCATTATGTCGAGCAAGGGCATGGCCAGCCTTTGATTCTGCTACACGGCAACGGCAGCATGCTCCAGGACTTCGCATCGAGCGGACTGATCCATGCAGCGTCCAAGAGACACCGGGTGATCGCCTTCGACCGTCCGGGATACGGCCACAGCAAGCGCCCGCGAAGCACGATCTGGACGGCGGACGCGCAAGCGAAGTTGATCGCATCAGCGCTGGACAGGCTTGGGATCTCCAGGGCGACCGTGCTTGGACATTCGTGGGGCTGCTCTGTGTCGGTGGCTCTCGCCCTCCGACGTCCTGACTTGGTGGGAAGTTTGGTTCTTGCTTCGGGCTACTATTTTCCGAGTACGCGTACAGATGCGGTCACCATGTCCGGTCCCGCCATACCTGTGATCGGGGATCTAATTCGATATACAATCTCACCCCTGCTTGCCCGTCTCTTTTGGCCGCTTCTTACCCGGAGGATCTTTGGCCCGGCACCAGTACCGGAAAAATTCCACGACGGCTTTCCGAAGGAGATGACATTCCGTCCATCTCAGATCCGTGCAAGCGCGGCGGAGAGCGCGCTAATGATCCCCGACGCCTTCGCGGCGCGCGGAAATTATGTCGAACTCACGATGCCTGTTGTCATCATCGCCGGCGAGGAAGACAGGCTTGTCGATATCAACGCACAGTCAGCACGACTCCATGCCGAGCTACCGAAAAGCACCTTCCATCGTGTGGAGGGAGCCGGCCACATGGTGCACCAAACATCGATGAGCGAAGTCATGGCCGCAATTGAAGAGGCTGCTGCGGCTCGAGCGGATCAAGACGCCGGAAAACCTCTGGCGGCCTAGTTCAATTAAGGCCTCAAGCAGTTTGAGCCGTCAAATCCCGTAGAAAGCAGGCGAACGCCTGATGCGTACAATCACGCCGCCACTCATCTCCTAGGGCCTCCCGCTGGGCATATCGAAACAGCACAGATAGCGGCGGGCTTCTGGTCACCTGTCCAGGCCGAGGTCGCCTGCCGTCAATTGAAGGGGCGGATGAGTTTGGACCACGTGCCTGGCATCTGTGTGCAGCTGGGTCCCGGGCATAGAGCCACCGTCATCGACAACCCTGTGGATTCTCTGGATATGATCGACCGTCAACCTGAGCATGCTCATTCTTGTTCACATCCTATACCTTTCGGGTCAGAGACGCTCATACATTACTGATCGAACCGAAAGCATGGATCGAGATCTATGCCCCAGATGACTCACATCTCGGCGATTGCACGACCTCAACAGCCTTCTGAACGGACATCTCTGGGCCTACGTCTACGGGATAACGGACCGTTTGCCTTGTTGGGCGCTCGCTTTTCCGGATCGCTGCTCTTCACACCAGGCGAAACGATAAGCGCCGGTGAAGGCCTGGGCTTGGGCCTGGTTCATGCAAACGGGCAGCCCTGCCGCTTCCGCGCCTTGGATCAGCAGCGCATCATCGCTGAACACCTGGTAGGGAAACATGCTCTCCGCGGTCCAAGCTGGATTGAGGCGCAATGTCTCCAACTTGGCCTTGGCGGAGACATCTAACTTCCCCGTTTGAGCCGCGCTCATCGAAACGAAAGCGGACTGGTTGGGCGAAGCTCCCATGCGCGACGCAGCCGCATAGGCTTCATCGAACCTTCGGGACGAGAAGAAGGCTTCGGTGATCGGAAAATTCCACCATGAGGGATGGCCGGGGTTCAGTGCCACGGCCTTTTCGATGAGCGCCATTGCCCGCCCGGGGTCGGTCCCGGCCAACACCCAGGAAAGCAGGATCGGAATGTCGGAATTGCCACGACCAAGCTCGGCAGCGTGCTGGAAATAGAACTCTGCCTGCTCACTTTTTCCCTGCAGGTTGCTGACGAGCCCCATCTGATAGGTGGCGATGGCGTCGCCGGGATCCAGCAAGAACGCCCGTTCCGCATATCTCCGCTGGGCTTCGACGGCAGCCGGAAAGTCGATCGGCGCGCCGAGATCCATCTGGACACCATAGGTGATGGCCCAATCGCGGACGAGCGGCATGAAGTCCGGCGCAAGCTCGAGTCCCTTGCTGAAGTAGCGTCTGGCCGCGCCCATGCTGTCGGGGGTCATGCGATGTTTTGCTTCGATGCCAAGAAGCCAGTAGTCGTACGGGTCGAGCTCGCTTTCACCCTTGTGGCGGGCAACGGCGCGGTCGGCTTTGTTGATCTCGCCCTGCCAACCCGTCAACGTCACGGCGATCCGCTGCGTGATATCGTCCTGGACATCCAGCAAGCGTTCGGCAGGGCGGTCGTATTGTTCAGACCACACATTGATGCCGGTGTCGGCGGCGATCAGTCGAGCCGTGACCCGCATCCGATATCCATCTACCCGGAACGTGCCATGCAGCACATATCTTACCGATAGATCCTGGGCGACCTTACGCAGATCTTGCGGGCTGAGACGCGCGGGCAGCGCCCGGGCCGCCTCGACGACGGGGATCTGCGCTGAGCGGGCCAAGTCCGCGATGATGTCCTCGGTGAGGCCGTTGGCGAAGCCGCTCCAACTGGTCTCGCCGCCAAGATTTCTCGAATGGCAAGATTGCGAGCGACGGCGGCTTGCGGGCGGAACCGGGGGATGACAGGAGCAAGCTGCCGGCAGCGATGATCGACGCCAGCACACCGGCAGCTGCCAGGGTCGACCGCTTGCGCCAGAATTGTTGAGCGCCTGGCTCGACGGCCAGCATGTAGCCCCGCTTCAGGACGGTCTTTACGACCGTATGCCGATCATCGCCAAGCGCCTTGCGGATCTCCGCAATGCACTGGACCAGGCTGTCATCGGTGACTGCCACTCCCCGCCAAACGGCGGCGACGAGCTCGTCCTTGCTCACCAGTTTGCCTTGGCGGGCGGCCAACACCTGCAACACCGCTGCTGCCTGAGGTCGGAGTGTAACCGTCGTTCCGGAAGTCTTCGCAACGACGCCTCTCTGAAGATCGACATCTCGACCGTTCAGGCGAAGCGAAGTTGGAGCTGATCCACCCATGGCGAACACCCCTCGACGCTCGTGCACTGAAACGTTACTGCAATCGGGGGGATTGGACCAGCGAGACCCGGAATTTCGGTCAGAATAGAGAGGTTTCGTCCAAATTTCGTCTGTCGATCGTTCGTTGATCATGACCCGTCCGAGACAGCGTCACATCCTCCCGACAGGCGCAACTGCCCGAGAGGGGATGGAAAATGATCGAGCTGGTAATTGCTGCATGCCTCGCCACTTCGGGCGAGTGCAGAGAGACCCGCCTTACCTACGATGCCATGGAGGTCTCCTTGATGACCTGTATGGTTGCCGGACAGGCCCAGATCGCACTCTGGCAGGAACAGCATCCATCGTGGCGCATCAGGCGGTGGCATTGCGACGTGGCCCGCCAGCACGACGAGATTTAAGAACTTCTCGAGGGCGTTCCGAATAAGTTCCAGCCGAACCGGCAGCCGCAGTTGTGGTATTTGCCATTCGAGCACCGCATGGCACAAACCCCAGACAGCGCCAGACTCGAGAGGCAGCTCGATGTACATCCTCTACGGAGGCGACTTTACGCGTGCATCCCTGATTCAATGGATGCTCGAGGAGGGACGGATCCAGTATGAGCTCAGAAAGATAGACATTCTCAAAGGCGAGCACCGCTCTGCGGAATTCCTCGCCCTCAACCCCGCGGGCCTGGTACCCGTGCTGATCACGCCAGAAGGCGACGTGCTTTCTGAAGCGGCGGCGCTGATGCTGCACTTGGCTGACCGGCATCAGCTCACCGATCTGGCACCCGCATTGACCGACAAGGACAGAGGTCACTTCCTCTCGGCAGTGTTCTATATCGCCAGTGACATACAAGCTGAGATGAAGCGCTTTCATTTCCCGCATCGGTTTTCACTGAGACGAGAAGACGACGTCGCCGTGCAGGAAATGGCAAAGTCGCTGGTCATAAGCCGCCTACAGGTCGTGAACACAAAGCTGGCGGCCAGGGGGCCTTTCATCCTTGGGGCGCGCTTCTCTCTGGCCGATTTCTACCTGAGTTTCTGGATTGCATATCTAGACAAGGAAGGCGTGTGCCAGCGCTATCCCGCTGTCGCCAAGCTCTACGACCTAGTTCAATCTCGACCAACTGCTGCGTCTTACCTGCGAGAAACTGAACGCATGGCGGCAGATTATGCTGAGATGCTCAAGCAGAGGCCCGGAGGTGTCATAGCCTAGGGTTGGGGTGGATCCTGCCTCGTTCACCTGTCCGTTACGTTTCGGCTTGGGTCGGAGACGGTGATGTACCGTGCCTGCGCGTCCCCGAACCCGCTCTGGACGACAGGAACCTACCGTCGTCTTAGGCCCAGAGCAGTCTGCCAGGAAAACCCCGAATGTCCGGTTGGCGCCACATATCGGCCTTAGAGGCTAGCAGTGCCTCCGGCCGGAAGCAGACATCGCGGCGGACCGTGTTGGAGGTCGTGTTAGCGCCAACAGCGGTCATTGCCGAGGAGATGATTTAACGTCTTTTTCGGACCCGGGAGCTGAGTGGCAACGTTGGCTCGTCACGAAGATGCCTGCTGGCTACTCGCTGACATGTCTTGTGCCTGGGCAGGCACCGCGTACGATGCAGCAAGCGCGAGCACTGCCAAAATGAAGATACCCCAGAAAAAAAGATGCAAAGCGCTATCAAGAACGTGCTCCAGCAACGGGTACTTTTCCTAGATGCCCGTCAGATCGCAAGTTCCAAGCAGGCGGAATGGCCTTGGCTCATCTCGCTCCGACAAGTGGTGGGGCATCACTGATGCGCTACTTGCGCTGCACCGGTACAAACTCTGACCAACCGAACCGACATCGGAGCGCGAACATGATTGCTCGCAAGGCTACAGGGCCGCTGCCGTCCGCGAACTCTGCAAGTCTCAAGACCAACGTTACGTACACTTGGGCGGAACCATGATCGAGTTCGCGCCGGTAGTGCTGGCGGAGTGTTCGAGCGCTTATGCCAAGCGCAAGTCCGATGTCGATTTGAGGAACTCCGTGGGCTGAAAGCGTGGTCACGAACCGCCGCAGCAATGGCGTTGGCTTATGTCCCGGCCGTCCGGGGGGTCGCTTTAACGGAGGGGGAAATTCGGGACGGAAGCCGTCGACTAGGGATTGTACCATTCGAATTCTCCAGGGTGTCCAAAAAAAATCTGTGCGTGCGGACCACGCGGGTCCTTGGCGGGGACCCTGCCAGGATTTCTGACCCGCCCCCCCGCATCTGTCTGGCATGTATCGGAGAAGCCACCCTCCGACCGGCCATGTGTATGCAGGAGACGTCGGTACATCGATTGCGGAAGTCGCGTCGATTTTTGTAGTCGGCCTCGGAACAACTCGCCAAGCAACAGCACTTCGGCTGGCCCGCTCGATGATCGGCCGCCGTGGTCGCGAGTCCGGTCGGCCGAGATCATCGGGACGAACTTTCGAGAACAAGCAGGAACACACGATGCGCTTGGCGATTGGGGGCGTATTTGAGCCAAGGGACACGCACCATGCAAAGACCCGATGCCGACGAAGTGAATCCCGCTATGCCAATCACAGGAGCCCCTCCCGAACTGCCCCCCGATCCTCGCCAGGCCGACCTGCCTGATCCCAATCTCGACGAAGACGACGAGGATGATGAGGGCCAGGACGACGAAAACGACGGCACCGAGGAGTTTGTTGAGATCGACAAGGACGACGGATCGACCGAAGTGATCGAGAGAAGGGTCGACTTCGAGAGGATCGACGGTGATGACGCGGAAGAGTCCGGCGAGGCTGAAGAGATAGAGCGCCGTACCGACAACGTTGAGCGGGAGGGACGTTAGATGCCCGATCCCAAGACCCCTCCGGTGCGTGTGCCCGAACCTGGAGCGACCCAGAACACGCCTGTCAAAGAGCCGGAGCCGGAACGGCTCCCGGACGAAGAGCCCACGCCTAATCCGGACGAGAAGAACCGAGAGCCGCCCAAGACCGCTGGCCTTTAGCGCGCGGCGGTGATCGTTGCCTGCGGCGGGCGGCGGGGAGACCGGTTTTCTGCCAAGTTGCTGGGGAACCTGCTCGCCGCAGGCAGGCTGGGGGCCGGTCATGTCTGACCTTCCGCGCGCCCGCGCGTCTCTATTGCGCCATTGCAGCATGAAGCGGCTAGGTTGAAGAGAGGTACCCAACGCTGCTGAAGGGCAGGGAAGAAAGCAGCAAGCTCCAGCGGCTCTCCGTCTCCGTCTCCGTCTGCGTGTCCGTCTCTGTCTCAATCTCTCTTTCAGTATCCCTTTCCTTCTCTGTCTTATTGTCCCCCCACCTTGTGGACATGGTGTCCCCACGGTGACGCCATTGTGTTCGGAAACTCATCGATAGCCTCCCTGAATGGCAGATAGCCTTGGCCTATTCCGGGGCCGTTTACTTTCATATTCTTCGAATTCTTTGCGAGCCTGTTCCCTCAATGGTTTGCTGTCGATGTCTGCAAGCTGCTTGTCCACTGCAACGGCGTGATCGTCGTTCTTCGGACCACAGAACTTGAACCAGCCGGGCACGAACACCTCGTCGGTTTCGGGGTCGAAGGCTATCAGGCCGGCCTCGATAAGTGGCGTGCGGGCAGCCTCCAATTCGTCTGGCGTCCATCCCATGTCGGAGCAGACGTATCCTTCGGACAACCAGTAGCAGCCGAGATTGGTCTGGTGCGGACCGGCTATGAGATACAGGGCGAGCAGCTTGCTCCGCTCAGTTTGGGCTCGGAATCGCTTCGACGTCCAAATTTCTGGCGCGAGCATGCTGAATTTACGTTTCGCCATCACCGCCTCCCCTGCCAGGTGCGGTAGTGGTCTATCTGCTCGACATAGTCCCGCTTGCTGTCGAACAGCGGTGCCGCGGGCGGCGTCGCCGCGCGCGCCGCCGGCAGGTCATCTTCGTCGAAGACGGGGGCTACCTCTTCGAGCTCTTCGGCGATTTGCGGCCAGAGTTCTTCCGTCTTGGCCTCAAGGCGCGTGACCCCATTCTTGAAGGCGGCGATCATCTCCTCGTAACGCAGTTCGATTTCCGAGATGTCGAACCTTTCCATCACCTCATCTTCTGCCGCCGCGACGGACCTTTTGTATCTCCAGTTCTCAAGATCAACGCGCGATTGCAGGGTCGGGTCTAGGTATCGAAAGACCTCGGCCTCCACGATCTTCCCAAGTTCGCCCGGGTGTAACGCCTCCAGCGCGTCCAACTCGGTAGCGCCAGCGCCGAACCTGTCTTCGAACTTGGTAGCGCGGCGCTCGGTCTCCTTTAACGGCGTTCTCGGCAGTCGGTACCGCTCACACTGCTTAGGCGTCAGAATGATAGGATCGAGCGTAATATCGAGGTCGAGGTCAGCCTCGCGAACCCAGAATTCGAGTTTCCTAGCCAGCGCCACCGGCATAGAGCGGCCACCTGGATCGAAGTCGCTTACGTACAAGATCCGCATTGGACGACGGTCTTCGAGCGCGCGCTCGATCGTCTGACGGGCTAGCACCTCCGAGGTCTCGCCGGTGCCTGGAACTAGGTTGAAGCCGTGGCGGGCCGCAAGCGGCACCAGAATGTCGTTCTGCGTCGACTTCTCGACCCAGACCTCTACCAGGTAAGGCTGGGCCACACGCATCTCCTCGACGTGGAGCCAGGGGGCAATCACCTCGTCAGTCGGAATGTCCCAATCAAGGTCCGCAGAATCTGCTTGCCCTACCCGGCAGACGGCCCCGGCCGTGCCCAGATTGATCGAGTTTATTATAGGCGGATCGTTCCGGTGATCCGCGAGAGCGCCATCGGGTATCAGGCGGAGGTATCGTGCGCCCAGAGATGCAGCCGCGAAATACTTCCAGTCGTTCTCGGTGTTCAGGTACGGTTCACCGTTTGGCTTGATAATTACCGGCTGTTGCGAGATTACGTTGTAGTGCAGCCGGCGGGGATGACTGCCGACCACCCAGCCGCATTTGACCCAGAGTTCGGCGAACCATTCCGCAGCCTCGCGCCGGCCCGGGATGCCCGCATAGAACGGGTCATTCTGATAGGTCAGCGCGAGCAGGTCGGTGACCCGGCAGCCGACCTCCTCGGCCAACTGCTTAATTCCGTCGTAATCAATCCTCATGGCCGGATACCTCCAGCCCACGCCGACGACACTCAGCGACCAAGGCTGCCGTCTCTGCCTTGGCCAGCAGTTTCTCCACCATGCTGCCGCCGGGTTCAGGGGCGCGCACCTTCATGGTGGCCGTGGTGCCGTGGCGGGTCGTGTAGGTGCGCTGAGTGGCGTTTTCGCCAGTGAGCTCCGAGCGCACCCTTTCGACGGTTCCCTTGTCGACGGCACATGCCAAGGCAATCTGCCGGCTCGACCAGTTCGCCCATTCGGGATCGCTCAGCAACCTCGCAACCGCTCGCCGCTTGTCGGCTGAAGTACGCCTCAATCCATGACTTGCGTTGGCGGCGACGGCGGTCAGTGTCGCGTGCCGTCGGGTCCCTTCCCGGATATTGGCGACGATCGTTTCCGCCCCGTTAAGGCGTGCCGCTTCGACCCGGTGGAAGCCGTCGGCCAGCCAATACGCCTCGCCGTCGAAGTAGACGGTGACCGGGGGGAAGGTGGCTCCGGCCGCCATTGCCTCGGCATATTCAGCGACCGTTCCAGGATCGACGCCCGCCTCGCGCATTTGCAAGTCCCGGTCGACCTGGATCAGGCCGATCTCTATTGCGAGCGGGCAGTCGCTGGAATATTGTTGTGGGGTCCTTTGATTACCCATCTCGTCGCCGTTCCCGCTTGCCGGCGGGGCGGCGACTTCTTCTTCGGGCGGGCTCATGCGCTGGCCCTCCCATACTTAAGCTCCCAAGCTTGCCGGATAGCATCTACCGTTTGCGGCGTGGTCAAGCCAAACCGCGTCCGCAATTCAGGAACGGCGGCGCGCTCCATAGCGTCGCGGTCCTGCTTGGCCAGCCACTCGGCGGCCAGGTGGACGGCGGCGTCAGGATCAATGTCGACCGACATCACACGTCCTCCTCGCGCTGACCGGCGAGGGGGCGAGAGTCAATCCACGGATCGATTTCTTCATCGAACCAAGCCCGAATATTATCGGAGAGCTTCCGTCCCGGCGGGAACCCGTGATGTTCGACGAGCCGCTTGAGATGCGGCCAATTCTTGACAATTCCAGCCGCTTTAAGATCTTGGAACCTTCGAACCTGTCGCATTTTGGTGCCTCGCTGTTTTTGGTTGCGAGACACTGAATTACGCGCAGATTAGAAGGCGGTGGTGCTGTATCTTTTCGCGCTTAATTTTAGCACGGGTCAGCCGGCGAGATGAGGCGCAACCGCCCGGCCATATTTGCGCCAGATCTCGGCTACGTTTTTGTAGCCCATCGTTCTGCCAGCCTTGGAAGACGCGTCTGCGACAACGCTGCAGGCGCAACTATTGCGCCCATCTCGGCTGGTTGGCTTAAGGTCGAATTCCTCGGCGACCAGGATGATGGCGACGAGCATGGTGAGGTCACGTAACAGGTAGTCCGCCTTCTGCTTTCCGCGCTGCCTCGGAGTTCTCTTGCCGACGACCTCCATGCTGTAGGCGGCTAGGTAGGCCGGCATTTGCTCTCCGCGATTGAGATGGTCGAGGATAACTTCGCGCAGAGCTTCGTCCGCAATCCCCCAGCCGGCGCGCGCTACGTCGACGACAGCCATGAGGTTCTCTGTCCGCGATTGCATGAAGCGCTTAATCATCTCGATCGCGAAGCGACGATTGCCAGCTTTTTCGAGCCAGTTCACCTTTATCCCAAACAGTGCGTCGACTTCATCGACTCGGGCCCGTTCAAAAAGGTCGCGCGCGTATGTCACCGCTTCTGCGTGTCTGCTGATAGAGATCGATGTCATTGGCGCCCTCGGATCGGAACCACGTTTGCCTGAGGATCAATGATGCCGCGCAGGAGCACGTCCAAGCGGGCGAGGGCGTCGGCGACCTCGTCGCGGTAGGTGTGTCGGTCGTACACCCCGCGTACGCCGGCAATGGCGTGGCCTAGGACGCGCTCGGCCAGGTCGCTGGGCACTCCAGCACGCGACAGCAGAGAACGCGCTGTGCGCCTCAAATCGTGGAACCGCCAGCCCTCTACACCCGCCGCTTCATCCAACGCGCGCTTGGCCTTGGATACGCCGCTGAAGTTGCGATCGGATCGCCTGCCCGCGAAGACAAACTCGTTCTCGCCAACCCGATTCCTACGGCGAACCACATCCAGGGCCAGCCGCGGCAGGCGGATCTCGCTAGGCGTCCCCTTCTCCCTGTCTTCAGATGGAATCGACCACACGCCGTCAACCGAGACATCGGCCCAGCGCATTGACAAAATCTTCTCGCGCCGTTGCCCAGTACACAGCGCGAGTTGCACTATGTCGCCGTAGGTCCCTGCCCTACTGGCTGCCTGCCATACTGCGCGGATCTCTGCGTCAGTAAGAGTGCGGTCTCGCTTCGTCGGCGTCGACCGCTTCATGCCGCGGATGATCGGCGACACAAAGTTGTCATCACGCGCTGCAAACCAGTTAGCAACGCTCCTGACAACGGCCAGCACCGCATCCGCTTGGCTGGGCCCGTGGCCGTCTTCCACTTCGTCAAGCAGCGTCGCAACGTCGCGCCTGCCGATGCTGGTGAACTGTCGGCCTTCCCAGCGCGGGTACACATACTTATCGAGCATGCGACGTATCTCAGGCGCCGAGCGCAACCCACGTGCATCGACGTGGCGCCTCAGGAAGTTCTGTGCGACCGCCTTGAACGTTGTCGTGGACGCCTTAGGTTCGATCGCTGGCAGGCCGGCCCTGATGCGCTTGATGGCTTCCCTGGCTGCATCCCGCGCCGCCTCAATGCCAATCTTGTCGGCCGAGCCGACCGTCGCCCACACCTGTCGGCCGTTGGGATCGCGCGCGACGGCGACGAAGGACCTCACACCTGCCGGCGTGACGCGGACGAAATGGCCTTTGAGTTCCGGGTCGGGATGGGCATATCTCGCGCCTCTTGGTTTGAGCGCCTGAACGCCCGCGTCGGAGAGGCTTTTTCGTGCCATTTTTCCCCCTCAGGCTAACAGTAGGCTAACATTTTAGGACTGTGACAGCGGCTAACTTCCGGCTAACAGCAGCTAGTTTATAAGCTATAATGGGCGGTTAGCGAATTCTGAATTTAGCGGCTGTACACAGAATTAACCGTTGAGCACCTTTCTCTTAATCAGCGGGTCGTAGGTTCGATCCCTACATCACCCACCATAGCAACTCATTGAGGTTTATAGATTTATTTCAGCTGCGACCATTGTAAAGGCTGGCTTTCTACCTTGCTTGGAGCAAAGCTGCCTAAACAGCAGCCTAAACACCGTCGTGCATTTGGGGCGTGCATCATGGAGGCTGAAATTCGAGGACGACGTCAACCAACTCCCATGCGACAAAATCGATGCTAGCAAGGATGAGCCATCCGGAGCCTGCCTCGACAGAGGACGCCAAGCATAGCAACACCGACACCAGCATCGACTAATAGCTTGCCCGACTTCGCCAGCCGACATCAAAGCTCGCCGACAATATGAGTTGCGGGACGAATGTCCGCTAGTTCCTCCGGTACCGGTCATTGCTCACAGGTTGCGATGTCTTGTTTTGGCCGTGAACCAACGGTCAGCTTTTGGCATACAGAGCGCGACAGCAGACATCCAGCGATGTGGCATCACAGGATATCCGGCTCCCAGGGCGAAGTGGACCCTTGCCGCGGTTCGGCACCCCTCCTCATCAGACGGCGTTTCCACTAGGATACCTTCGAGATCGCGGGAGGGGTAACGCCTTGGATCGCGTTCACCGCAGGATAGTGACTATCCTCGCTGCTGATGCAGTCGGTTACAGCCGGCTAGTAGGCAGTGACGAGGAGGGAACACTTGCGACCCTGCGGTCGCACCGGCAGGTCATTGACCGCCTGATCGAGCAACACGAGGGACGCGTGTTCGGGAGCGCTGGGGACAGCGTCATCGCTGAGTTCGCAAGCCCTGTCGAAGCGGTTCGTTGCGCTACGGAAATTCAGCTGGAAGTCGACAAACAAAATGCTGAGCTTTGCGATGCAAACCGATTGCGCTTTCGCATCGGCGTCAACCTCGGCGATGTCGTCGTCGATGGTGACAATCTCATGGGCGACGGCGTGAACGTCGCCGCCCGACTGGAGGCGCTGTCACACCCGGGTGGAATCTGCATTTCAGAAGCAGTCTACGCGCAGGCCCGCGATCGGCTCTCGCTCGAATTTGTCGATCTCGGCGAGCAAAGGGTGAAGAACATCGCCCGGCCCGTGCACGCCTACCGCGTTCCTCTCCCATCTGAGGAGCAGGTCACCTCGCCGTTTCGAGGTCTCAACCCCTTCGAGTTCGAAAACGCTGACCTCTTCTTTGGCCGGACCCGTGCAACTGCCGACTGCATGAATCGATTGGAGCTGCAGGCCGCCGACGGCAAGGCATTCCTGCTCATCTACGGCATGAGCGGCTCTGGCAAGTCATCCCTCCTGCGAGCAGGGCTGTTGCCTTCTATCACCCGCCATGGCGCAGTTGCTGGCATCGCTTTCTGGCGCCGGTGTCTATTCCGCCCGTCGGAGGGGCCGGATCCGGTCACATCGCTGGCGGCGGGGCTGCTTTCCGAGGGCGCCCTGCCCGAGCTTGGTTGCGAACCGGCGGCGCTGGCTCAACTCTGTTGGAGTTCCCCGGATCGGGTCCTGGCTCTCATTCGTCAGGCCCACGCCAAGACGGCCGCCGCCGCAGGTTCGCTCCCGACCCAACTGCGGCTGATCGTTGCCATCGATCAGATGGAGGAGCTGTTCACGACGGAGGAGAAGCCGGCAGCCCGCGAAGTGCTGGTGCGGCTTCTCGCGGCCCTCGCCGGCAGTGGACTGGCTTGGGTTATTGCGACGATCCGATCGGATTTCTTTCACCGTTGCAGCGAAGTCCCCGGTTTCTCGGGACTGAAGGATGGGCTCGGCAGCTACGAGCTCCTGCCGCCGTCCGGCCCAGAGATCGCCCAGATCATTCGCGAGCCGGCGCGCGCGGCGGGGCTCCGCTTCGAGGAGAGTCGGGATCGGGGACGTCTCGACGATGTGCTTCAGGATGCCGCATCGGCCGATCCCGGATCCTTGCCGCTTCTCGAATTCGTGCTCGACGCTCTGTACGAGGCAGGGCGGGAACGCCGAGTTCTGACCTTTGCTGCGTATCGGGCACTTGGCGGCCTTGAAGGGGCGATCGCGCGCCGGGCCGACGAAGTCGTCGACGCGCTCCCGACCGAACATCCAGGACGAGCTGCCGGTCGTCTTGCGTGCCCTCACCACGGTGCGGCCCGGTGATGAAACGGTTGCGGCACGCCCGGCCTTGCTAGCCGACGTCACCGGCACGCCTCAGCGATCGTCTCTCGTCGAGGCGTTGGTCGCCGCTCGCCTACTGGTCAGCGACGAGGATGCCGCAGGCCACGTCTTTGTTCGGGTGGCCCATGAAGCCTTGTTGAGCCGCTGGCCGCGGGCGAGCGACATCGTCAATGCGAACCGAAGCTTCCTCGAGACGCGGGCGCGGCTCATGGCTGACGCCCATCGCTGGCATCTCGGACAACAGGAACCAGGAACTTCTCTTGCCGTCCGGCAAGCGTCTCGCCGAAGGCGAGGAACTGCTGCAGTCGAGACGGGAAGAAGTCGACGATCGAGTCATCGAATACATCGAGGCGTCCTCGCGTGCCCAGAACGAGCGGGAGGAGAAGGACCGACAGGCGGAGCGGACACTGATCGAGGCAGCCGAAGCGGCAAAACGCGAGCGCTTGGAGCGCGAGGCGGAACGTCTTGAACGCGAGGCCGAACGCCGCAACCTTACCGCCGCGGCAGCCAACCGGCTCGCGCGGCGCACGCGCTATGCTGCAATAGTGGCGACGGTATTGGCTCTCACGGCCGGCGCGGGCGCCTTCTTCGGCTTCAGAGGGCAACAGGAAGCAACCCGGCAAGCGGAGTTGGCGGAAAAGAGTGCAGACAAGGCGAGGGTCGCCGAAAAGGAGGCCTAGAGGCAGAAAAGGAAGCTCTCGCGGCACGCGATCAGGCGCTTCGCAACCAGTCTCTTTCGCTTTCGTTTCTTTCGCAGCAAACCGCAGCGAGTGGCGATACGGAGTCCGCGATTCTGTTGGCGCTCGAGGCGTTGCCGAGAAGAAGCGGGGCGGAGCCTGCGCGGCCCTATCTCTTTGAAGCAGAGGCCGCACTTTTCAACGCTCTGTTGGCTCACCGGCAAGCAGCGGTGTTCAAACACGACGCCGGAGGTGACGCAGGCGGCATTCAATCGGACGGGCGATCGCATCGTCACAGCTTCCTTCGATAAGACCGCACGCATCTGGGACGTCTCGAAGGGCACAGAAGTTGCAGTCTTGAGGGGCCACCGTGGACCTGTGGAGAGAGCCGAGTTCAGTCCCGACGGGCGCCGAGTCGTCACGGCCGCAAGGGACGGCACCGCGAGGATCTGGGATGCCGCGTCCGGTAAGCAGAGTGCCGTGCTTAAGCCCGTCGGCAACTTCGCAACCGCTGTGTTCGATCCGAACGGCGAGCGGGTGCTGACGGCGGGGCAAAACGTCCACACCTCCCTTTGGGACGCCAGCACGGGAGCGGAACTTCTGAGCGTTGCACCGGAGATAGATTCCATAAACGTTTCGTCAATCGTGGCCGCCTTCAATCCGGATGGTCGCAGCTTTGCGAGCTCACAAGAACGGAAGGTCTTTGTCTGGAATGCCATGGATGGCTCTCTGATGCATGAATGGAACACTGGCATTTGGGCATCCACACTAGCATTCAGCCCGGACGGAAGTCGGCTGTTGGTGGGCTCGTGGGGCGCAATTTCAAACGGCACTTTCCCGCTTCTTTGGGACGTATGGAACGGGACCGAGATCGCCAGGCTGAGCGGCCACAAGAGCGACACCCAGCCGCAGGGTGTCATCTTCAGTCACGATGGCCGCCGGATCGCAACCGTCTCGCTCGATGGAAGCGCACGGATCTGGGACGGCAAGTCGGGAGCCCTGCTTGACGTGCTCGGCCAGGAAACCCCGAATTTAAAACTGGCTGAACAAGGTCCCCAGGATCCTGACAAGGAAATGAACAGCGCGTTCAGCCCCGACGATCGCCTCCTCGCCACCGCTTCCATCGACGGTCCAACACGCATCTGGGACGTCGATCGAGCATCGCTTTCCGCTACTATCTCTGGCCACCGGGGCTTGGTCGAGCACCTTGGAGTTCAGTCCGGTCGACAGCAATACGCTTGTCACGGCTTCACATGATGGGACCGCCCGGCTCTGGGATGTTAACGGGATCCTGACGACCGATCTGTTGCACGAGAACCCGCCGGCCTTCGCGGTGTTCAGCCCTGACAATATGCACCTTCTGACCGGAGGCGGTGACGCCAAAGCGCACCTTTGGGACGTGGCCGGCCGTGAGATTGCTGAATTCGACACCGGCGAAATCGTTCGCAGCGCGACGTTCAGCCCCGACGGAAGTCGCATTGCAACCGCGTCTCTCGCAGGCCGGGTTCTTGTCTGGGACATCGCGAGCAAGCGCCAAATCGCAGAAATCAAATCACCCGATCGGGCTGCGTGATATTCAGTTCAGCCCGGCAGGAGACGTTTTGGCGACCGGTTCGGGTCGCGGTACTGCCCGGTTGTGGGACGCAGCGAGCGGCGCCGAAGTCGCCATCATCCCTACAAGCGAGACGTTTCCGCAGGTTGTTTTCAACCGAGAAGGTGACCTGCTCTTCGCTGCGACCGGCAGCGCGGGACACCTGGTGAAGCCTGACGGGACCGAACTGAGAAGGCTGGTCGGACATGAGCGTCGAATAACAGGGGCGGCATTCAGTCCGGATGGCCAACTGGTCGCCACAGCCTCGCTCGACCACACGGCGCGGATCTGGTCGGTCAAGGACGGAAGCACCGTCGCGATCCTCAAAGGGCACAGCGATGAGCTGACGACAGTGTCCTTCAATCACGACGGCAGTTCCGTCGCTGACTGCCTCCCGCGACGGTACCGTGCGAATCTGGAACATCCCAGACGGAACGGAAATGGCAGTTCTGAGGGGACACAGCGGCGGAGTGAATAGCGCGCAATTCAGTGCCAATGGCCTCTATGTCGTGACCGCTTCGTTCCAGGATCGCACGGTCCGTCTCTGGACAGCTCAATCGGGGCGCCAGATGGCGATACTTGTCAGTCCGGACGAGGAGAACAAGCGGCCGGCACCGACGCGCGCGACCTTCAATGCGGATGGAACCAGGGTCGTGATCGTGTCCTTCAAGCAGGACCCTCGCGTCGTTCGCGTTTTTCCCACACCGGAAGACCTCATCGATTTCGCGAAGCAAACTGTCTCGCGCGAACTGATCGCCTGCGAACGGCGTCGCTTCTTCCTTCCCGTCGAAGGCGACGCCGAGCGATTGTCCAAGCTGATCAAAGCTGTCTTTTCCGCGATGGCAGACAAAGTCGACTTTGGATCAGGAACGGACCTTGGAATGTGGCGGCCATAGACGTCGAAAAGGGCCGAGAGCGGACCGGCTGCTTCAGGCTGCCAATCGTCAAGAGCAGACATTAGGGCCGGCGCGGGCACCATCATAATCTGACCCAACCACGACATTTACATTGTCGAGTGGAACGACGCGGCGAAGAACATCTCGCACGAGGGTGTTGGACAGCGAGCCTCGGAACGAGGTCTGATCCTGGAACCGATCCCGCGAACCAGAGAAGACGAAATGGGCTCTAAGGCCAACTATCCTGTGGCGGCCCATCAGCTGAAGATGTACATTTAAAGTCATGCGGTAACGGCCAATACGCCTCGCACCTTCTTTTCCGAATGACAGCGCCGAAGGCGCGTGGACCTGTGCCGGGCAGCGCACAAGAGGAGGAGGAAGCCATGAGCAAAGACATTACAGGCAGTGGCCAAAGTCGTAACCACGATGCGTCTGATAGTCGAGGCGAACTCAACCGACGCACCCTGCTGCTGCTTGGAGGGACTGCGCTAGCGTCAGCCGCCGCGATGGCGTCACCTGTAGCCACTAGCCCGGCACGCGCGCAAACGGCCGGCCGCAAGCCGAACATCCTAGTTATCTGGGGCGACGACATAGGCTATTGGAACCTCGGAGCCTATTCGCTCGGTCTTATGGGAAGGACCCCCAACATCGATCGCATCGCGAAAGAGGGCATGCTGTTCACCGATCACTATGGGCAACCGAGCTGCACCGCCGGTCGCGCCGCTTTCATCATGGGGCAGCTGCCGGTCCGCACCGGGATGACGACAGTCGGAATTCCAGGATCAACCCGCGGCATCCAGAAGGAAGACCCGACGCTCGCCGAAGTTCTGAAATCTGTCGGCTACGCGACAGCGCAGTTCGGGAAAAACCATCTGGGGGATCGCAATGAATTCCTGCCGACTGCGCACGGCTTCGACGAATGGTTCGGCAACCTCTACCACCTGAATGCCGAAGAGGAACCCGAGGAACTCGACTATCCGGGGCAGAAGAACCCCGACTACAAGAAGATGTTCGGCCCGCGTGGCGTCCTGCACGCATGGGCAACAGATACCGACGATCCGACCGAAGACCCAAAGTTCGGCCGAGTTGGCAAGCAGCGCATCGAGGACACCGGCCCGTTGACCCGCGAGCGCATGGTGACCATCGACTCCGAGGTCGCCGACGAGACGCTGAAATGGCTCGACAAGAACGGCAAGAGTGACAAGCCTTTTTTCTGCTGGTTCAACTCGACAGCGATCCATATCTGGTCACATCCGCAGCAAAAATACGTGCAGATGGCGGTCGATGAAGGGCGTGCCGAGGAGGATGTTGTTCGCGCCAAGATGATTGAGCATGATGAACTGGTCGGCAAGCTTCTCGACAAGCTCGATCAGCTTGGTGTCGCCGACAACACCATTGTCATCTACTCGACCGACAATGGCTTTGAGCTGGCGTTCTGGCCTGACGGTGGCTACTCGCCTTTCCGCGGCGAGAAGGGCACGACATGGGAGGGCGGCGTGCGTGTGCCATGCCTGATGCGCTGGCCGGGCAAGGCTCCGGCCGGGGCAGTCTCGAATGCCCTGCAAAGCCACGAGGATCTTTTCGTGACGCTTGCCGCGGCCGCTGGCCTGGCCGACCTGAAGGAGCAGCTGCTCGGTGGGACAAAGCTTGGCGAGACGACGTACAAGGTCCACCTCGACGGTTATAACAACCTCGACCTATGGACCGGCAAGTCGGACAAGTCGGGTCGTCGCGAGTATTTTTACTATGACGAAACCGACCTCATGGCGATACGCGTCGATCACTGGAAGGTCGCCTTCGGGGTAAAGAAGGAGGGTAGCTGGTGGAACCCTAAGGAATATCCGAGCGTCCCTTACGTCTTCAACCTGCTCATGGATCCCATGGAGCGGATCGATCCGGAGTCCCACGAATGGGGCTACATCGGCCGCAAATTCTTCGCTGAGAAGCTGTGGGCACCGACGGCCGCCGGTCCCTTTCTACAGGCACATTTGCAAAGCATTTCGGATTATCCGCCCCGCCAGGGTGCGGACACGCTGAGCATGAAGAAAGCGGTCGACCAAGCCATGATGAGGGCAATGAGCAAGGGCAGCGATTAACGGCGCGTCAACAATGTCGGCCGGGCGGAGTTGTGGCCGCCAGGCCGCCTCAGCGGCGCACAGAACCAGGGAATAAAGAATCCGCGGCACGATTGTCCCAGGACGGCTTACCGCATCGTCGAAGTTCTGACTTTCTCAATTGCGTCCGTTTGAATGCCAAATTCTCTCTCGTGCCGCTCAATTGGAAAGCCTGCTCCTGGCGCAACCGCGACTTACAGCATGTTCGCCGACGATGTCTGCTCTCGGGCAACGGCAAGGCTTACCCCTATGGCTGATTTGGGCGCAAAGCTGTCGTTCCCGTCGTTGCAAACGCAAATCGACTTTGGCTCAGCAGCGGACGTTGAACTGCGATTTGTCGAAAGTCGCTTCGCGCCACTTCGAGGCGTCGTGGCGATGCGCGTACATGGCCCTGTCGTCGGTACCGCGAGGCTTGCTTGCTGTCGGTCGTACTCAAATTCGGAGGTCATATGAACGTTTGCTGGAAGATGGTTCTTTGCGTGTGCCTCGTCGTGCCCGGGCCGGCTTCGACCGGCGATAAGTGGTCTGATGACTTTTCGGCTTCAGAACTAAATCGCAACTTGTGGTGCCCTTGTCAGGTAAACATGAGCAGGGCTCCAATCGAGTTTCTGCATGATCCCGATGATCCGAGCAATCAATTTGCACGGATCACGGCCGACATCAATTCGCTCGGCGGCAACGTGTGTCGCGTGCGGCCACCTGATGACGAATGTCGGAAGCCGATTTCGGCATTCTCACCATCTCCTGAGCGGCCGCATACGTTTCAAGAACCGGATACACCCAAGCTGCTGCCAACTGTCATCGATTCTCCAAGGGCAGTCCCGGGATCGACCATCGACATAAATGCCGACCCTTACTGCAGTAGCGAAATCATCCAGAAAGCCGTGGCAGCGGGCGAGGAAGGTAGATGCATCCAGCGACAGGAGCTGCGCTTTCAGTCTCAGTACACCCATGCCGCTGACGAACCATACACCTACAAGCTGCGTTTCCGCATGCCGGCAGTTATCCAGGAGACGACAACCTCGGTCCGTTGGGTGACCGCCCAGTGGAAGCAAGAGCCCGTCAGCCCCGCTTACAAAGACCCAAGTCCGGTGCTGGCTCAACGCTTCGACGACGGCGTGCTGCACGTGACTGTTCAAGACGGGGATTGCCGCTGCCGAGTGGCGTCTGCACCGATGCCTGACGGCTCAATCTGGCCTGCCAGACCCGGGGCAGCACATGACTGCATCTCAACTCGGCAAGGCGATCCTGGCACCACCGCCTGTACAGCTGATCTTACTGTCGAATATGGTGCGGATCCCGTTCTACCCTCTGCGCGCGGAGCATGGGTAGACATGCAATATCGGGTGCAGATGGGTCGCTCGAAGAGCGCAGCAATCGAGATCTATGCTAATGGGCGGTTCATCGCGAGGGTCACCGGAAAGATCGGCTATGAACCGGCACCAGGCAAAGTATCGCACACCAAGTTCAAGATCGGCCACTATCGCGATTACCTACCTACTGCCGATACGATGGATATCGACCGGATCGAGGTCGAGCCGGCCGATGAGCGTTCTAGCTCAGCCCAATCCGCTGCGATGAAATACTCCGTTCAAAATTCGGCCCTTAGCTCAGAGAAGTCTGGAGAGTTAACAGTTGGTATTCCTCTTGGGGACGTTTCCGACGGAGGAGCAGGGCATGGCCAGTGATGTGAGTTTGACGGACCTGTCGGCCTGCGAGGTCGTCGATCTACTCGATCGGGGTGACGTGACGCCGCTCGACTGCTTGGAGGCGCTCGAGGCCCGCGTCGCGGCCGTCGACGGGGCCGTCAACGCGCTTCCCACGCGCTGTTTCGATCGTGCCCGTGATCAGGCTCGCCGGCTGATGCAGCGGCCGCTCGGCAACCGCGGCCGTTTGGCGGGGCTGCCGGTGCCAATAAAAGACCTTACTGACGTGGCCGGTGTTCGTACCACCTATGGTTCAACCATCTTCGCGGACCATGTTCCCGAGAGCTCCGACATTCTGGTCGAGCAGATCGAGGCGGAAGGCGGCGTCATTTATGCAAAGTCAAACACACCGGAATTCGGCGCTGGCGGCAACACCTTCAATGACGTCTTCGGCGCGACACTGAATCCCTGGAACACGAAGCTCTCTGCCGCGGGTTCCTCGGGCGGGGCAGCGGTCGCACTTGCATCCGGCACGGCTTGGGTGACGCAGGGGTCGGACCTTGGCGGCAGTTTACGCAATCCCGCAAGCTTCTGCGGCGTGGTGGGACTACGGCCAAGTCCCGGCCGCGTTGCCAGCAATCCGGGGGCCAAGATCGATCGCCTGCTCGGCGTCAAGGGGCCGATGGCGCGTTCGGTCGAAGACACGGCTCTTCTCCTTGACGCGATGACGGGTGAGAACCCTTCAGACCCTCTATCGTTGCCGAAGACCGAAAGCTTCCTTGATGCTGCGCGCTCCGGCTGGCGGCCAGCGCGTGCCGCATTCTCCACCGATCTCGGTATCACGCCGGTGGACCCGGAAGTGGCCTCAATTTGTCGCGCAGCGGTCGCACGTTTCAGCGACATCGGCACCGTCGTGGAGGAGGCACATCCCGACCTTTCTGAGGCACATGACACGTTCCAGGTCATGCGGGGCATGGTGTTCGCTGCAAGCTATGCCGGACTGCTGGATCGATATCGCGACACGATGAAGCCGGAAGTCGTTTGGAACATTGAGAAGGGCCTCAGCTACTCCATGGCAGATGTAGTTCGCGCGGAAAACAGTCGCGCCGCGATGTTCCGCAGGATGAGCGCCTTTTTCGACACCTATGACCTGCTTCTCTGTCCGGCTACGATCGTTGCCGCCTATCCCGCAAGTGAACGGTACGTCAAGGAATGTGCCGGCCAGACCTTCTCGAACTATGTCGAGTGGCTGGCAATTGCGTACGCGATCAGTTTGACGGCGTCCCCGGCGCTTAGTCTTCCCTGCGGGTTGACCAGCGATGGACGTCCGGTTGGACTTCAGATCATCGGCCGCACCCGTGCAGACGGGCGCGTGCTGGCCGGAGCGCGTGCCCTCGAGAGAGTTCTGGACCTCGCTATCGGGCCGATCGAGCCGCGCTCGCAGGAGTGAAATCAGGTCAGCCCTCCAGCGGGATCAAGCGCAGCTACAGCCGACATGCGGCGCTAAGCCGCCGTTCGTCTCAATGCATGGGCAACCGGCTTCGGGTCAATGGCGGGAATTCCTCGCCGGCGAAAGCTCGCGTATCGATTTGCATACGCCCCACCAAAATAGATTGTCGCTGTCGTCGGGAGCCTGCCGCGCAGGCTTCGCCTTTGTTCACACGCAGGTCATTCCTGAACGCTTTCCTAAAATCTGGAAAATTTTGCCGAGCGGCCGAGCCTCGGTCCTGCGCGCCCGGGCATGAAGGCGGCCAGGGGGCGAGTAGCGACAAAATCGGTGCTGGGGCGTGCTGAGCCATAAATTTCCAGTCGCTCTCCCTGCCCGACCGTCAACTCTCACCCCGATGCAGAATGAGGGGCCGCGGTGGTCAGCTTCACTCGATCCCGATCCACACAAAGCCGTCCTGTGTCCGACAAGGGTATACGATCAGTTTTGCTCGGTTTTTCGAGATGTCACCCAAATATTCGAGGCCAGCCCTGGTGCCATCCTGCTCCAACTTCGCCCATCCCCTGATTTCGCCTGTGAGCAGGTCGAAACAGCTCTGATGCCAGCGGCAGACCAGGCCAAGATCTCCAGTGATCGTGCTTTCCGTGTGTGGAAGCTTCAGTCTTTCGGCCTCTGTGGAGCTGCGGCGTTCGTAAAGCGGCAGATGAAGGTGCGGGCATGCGTTGTTGAAGGCACAGTAGGTGTCGGGTCCTCGAACGACGACGATGTCGCAATTCTCAAATTCGAGAATCCGGCGTTCGTAGGGCTGAAGCTCGCCTTCGGCAAAAGCACGGATCCACCTCCGGCCACCCTGACGAATGGTTTCGCGAGCACCCCCTTGGCATTTAACTCGGCGTCGATTTCGGGCTTCAGCCTGACGATTTCGAACAGACTTGTGCGCTCGCCGGTACCGCGAAGGCGCACCCTGACGAAGTCGCCGATTTCTACTTTGTCGGCGATCTGGTCACGGAGGGACTCAGATATCAGCAGTCGCGTACCGGCGTCTTTGTTGGCGGCTTCGACCCGACTGGCCAGATTGACCACGTCGCCGATCGCCGTGACATGCTCGTGCCCAGCAAAACCCAATGTCCCGATGACGGCTTCGCCATAGTTGAGTCCGATACGAATATCGAAATCGATGTCATACATCGATGCAAAGAACGGCTTGAGGCGATCGACCGTCGCAAGCGTCTGAAGTGCGGCGTTCACGGCGCGGAGTGGAGCGTCTGGCTGGCCGTCGACGCCGAATATTGCCATAAGCCCATCACCGATGAGTTTGTTCGATGAAACCGCCGTTCTGCTCGATGACGTCGCCGACTTGGCGAAGTAGCGATTCAGGAGATACATCACGTCGTAAGGCGAAAGCCGCTCTGAGAGCGCCGTGAAATCGACGATGTCGCTGAAGAAGACCGCCACATGCTTTGCTTCGCCGGAACGCGTGGCGACACCGCCAAGCTGGCTGGTGATCATCATGTCGGTTTCGTCCAGCACCAGGCGTCGGACGCGAAGCTGGCCTTCCGGCCGAGCTGACAGGCTAGCCGAATTTCATCCGCCAGTCCCAGTCGGTCCGCCATCGAAGTCTCATTGGCATTCCGCAGCGGGCAGGCCTCCAGCCCATCGAGTACCCAGACGCGGCATGTCGAACATTTTGCCCGTCCGCCGCAGGCATGGGCGAAGGGCACCCCAGATCTCAGAGCGGCCTCAAGCAAGGTCTCGTTGCCGGCCACTTCGAAATCTACCCCGTCGGGTAAAGCTGTTACTTTCGTCATAGTACAGCGGCCGGGTTAGCAGCTTGTCAGTGTACCACCAATCGGCCTGCGAACGGAACCATCCGTCGGACAGACCTAAAATCTGCGAAATTTTGCCGAGCGGTCGGGCCTCGGTCTTTCGCCCCGGGGCAGAAGGCGGCCAGGGGGTGAGTGCATCTGTCCGAATTTCGTAGGCCTCCGTTCCGTATGTCCAGGGCTCCCCTGCTAGACCGCTGATCCTTGTTCAGCAGGTCGCAAGTTCGATCCACGCATGTTTACCATAGTAAGTTCTTGAACCTTTTACGTTCTTTGCAGCACCAAACCACAACCGCGCTGCTTTACTTCCTTCCTAGAGTTCATCTGCGCAAACTCGGCCTAAACACCGTTGCACATTTCGGGGTCTGAATTTCGGTCGACGCTCCTCGCTACTAGCGACAAGATCGATGCTCGCTGTTCATTAAGCCCTACTTGCCAATAAAGCTCCCCCAATCGCACCTAGCAAGCTATTATGGTATAATGATACCACACCACATTTACACAACCGGGCAGATGGTGCCACCCTCAACCCAGTCGAATATTTAGGCATCGAAGTCGTGCGCGCTGGCGTTCCGCGCTGGCATACCGCCCTGGCTGAAGGTAGGCGACACGCGCCGAAGTGTGACTTCATCCTTCGTGACGGCCGCCGCTGCCGCAATACCTGCATCTGCGAGGCGCGAAAACTTAGGCCGCCCGTCCACCGTTGCCGCCTTCACATGCCGTGGGACGTCTGGATCAGGATCGATCACCTGCGCCGGCGCCGCGGGCGGATGTTGGCGTCATCAGCCAATTCCTTTCTCCGGGACCAAGATGGTTCTCGCTCCAGATCCGGAACAAGAACCATCATGTACGACGGTTTTGGGACGCCAAAGTGCAATGATTTCAATATGTTAGCGTGCCTAATATAACACACTATTCCTAGTCATTCCAGGATCCGATACCTCTTCATCGCAGGGCATCACCAGCCATTGGATACACCACCCTTCTGCTGGACAGTCTTGCTGTCTCCCGTTCTGGCGAGGCTCGACCTGATGTGAGCAACCGTCCCCCGCCTGAGGCTGCGTCGAGAGGTCGTAGTGACTTGGATCTCTCACGTGGAATTCCTGTATGACGGGGCCCTCACTCGAGGCTCTGGTTCTACCTGAACTTGGGGGGTGCTGAGCACGACCCCGGCAACTGCAGTCTTTGCCATTATTGCGAAGCCCAATCTCGGCCGTTGAAATCAGCCTCGCTATCTCCCCAAGCAGACGTTGCCGATGACTCGGCCCATTTGCCGATATTGAATTCGGCCGAGGAGGCTGCCCCGCGTGCCAGGAGCAGATCTTGCACCTCAATTTGCGCAGCCTTCCTCACGCGACGACGCATTCGCACCCGACCAAACGCGCGTAGCAGGGCCAGGCTCCTGAATTCGGATCGTGGTGGCCTAAAACGAGTGGCTCGTAGGGGCGAATGCACGTCGATGCGCATCGAGTGCGGCCGCGCTAGGTCACTCAGTCGTGAGGGGCACGTGAGTATCGATGTGACACAACTTACATTGCGATCGCCCAGGTTCGAGTAATCGTGGAGCTCTCCCTCTCGCTTTCGAAAGGATAGAGCGATGCGCGAGCGACAAGAACACGGCAAGCATAAACAACCTTCGGTCGGAGAGACCTATCTGGGGCTCATGATTGCTGTCGCCTTGGCGCTGGCGATGTGGTTATTCGTCGACGAACCCAAGGATACTCGGGTGAATACCGTGGTCGAACGCCACCATATCGACACTATGGACGAGTCGGCGACGCCGTCAGAAGGGTGACCCACCAGCACCAGTGAGGGTTGCTCGCCGATAGTCGCGGATGATGTGAACTCAGTTACAGAATGTGCCGACGGGCGCGCGTAGGAATAGCCGAATGATGCAGCCCTATCCTCGAAAGGATCGGCAAATGCGTGGTTTGAAACTGCTTGGCATGATGTTCTCCACCAAGAATTTCTGTCTCGGAGCCCGGCTTGCAGCATAGCCATCAGGACTACTACGCACTGACCTCCGCACCCTCGTGACCAGAGACGAGGCGGAAGCGCTCCTTCGCAAATTTCGATGCTCACGGTGAACTGCCATGCTTGCGTATTGGTACTTCGACAGTGGGTGGATGAACCCGCCGCACGAAGAGAAGGGTGCCCGGGGTTTGGATTCGAACCAACTCACTCCGCCTTATCGATACGGTGCTTGGACAATCAACAAGCTTTTCCGGAAAAAGGCTTAGCGGATCGGGCAGGCTCCAGTTGCGCAGTATGCCCATCTCGATCAGCTCCTGGCTGTCATCCGTCGAGAGATCGAGCGGGAGTAGCCGCCGAACATAATCCTCACCCATGCGGCGCATCTCAACAGCGCCAAGCTATCAGCCCGAAATCTCAGTCCGGCAAGCCAACCATCCGCAGCGCTTTGAAAAAAGGGCTTCGCCAATTCGGGCACGGCGCCGACGGCTTCGCATTGTCCGCCGCTGCTGAAGTTGGGTTGAAGGGCCAGCACACGCTGAGCTGCCGCCTTGGCCTCCTCATGCCGTCCGAGCCTGGCTAGGGCTGCTGCCGACATCATATGCGAAATGCTGAAGCCCGGCTTGGCGCGGATGGCACGGCAGGCTGCGGTTGCCGCCTCTTCGTACCGTTCACGCAGGAAGTGTCCCAGGAAAATGCCATGCAGCGCGACGCTTATCCATTATCGAACGGGCTGAGACGGATGCCTCGCTCGCCCCATTCGATGGCGTGCTCCGCTTTTCCGCCCCAGCCCAGGATCAGGGATCCCCAAGATAGGCCCACGAGGCCGAAGGAGATATGGCAAGTGCGGCCTCAAACGCCTCTTGGGCGAGCGCACGATCGTGCTCCACCATGCCGATCGCGATCCCGCCATAGGTCAATGCAGCGGCATCGTCGGGCCCCAGCGCGATCGCGGCTCGGGCGTGGCGGATTGCGGCAAGACGGTTCTCGTCGCGCCTGCCATCCCGGACATACAGAAATTCGTGGCAGACCGCAGCCCGCCCATGGGCGACAGCATAGCCCCTGAACGGGTCGAGCTTGGCTACCCGCTGCGGCCGCGCCTTGTAGCGCACCGCCTCCTCGTCACGGAGATAGCGCCGCATCGTGTTGCGCGACACCCCAAGCTCGCGGGCGATCTCGCGCACGCCCTTCCCAGCGATGCAAAACCCGGATCTCCAATGCCATCTCTGCTCCCACCATCCAGGTCCCCTCCCAAACGAGGAGACACTCTACCGAGTGGGTCAGACTTCAATCGGCGATTGGGTCAGTTTTGCACCGACGCTAACAGCGCCAGTTCGAGGGATTCCGCCAGCAGCTTGTCCCGGCCAGAACGGTCGCTCACGATCCAGAAAAACCCGACCTTGCCGTCCGTAAGCAGGGGTTCAAGGCCCTCCACGGTGCCCTTCACCTCATTGTCCATGGCTGCTGTCCTTGGGTGCTCTCAGGATTCCGGCTTCTGGCTGCGGAGCCTCGGACTCCCAACTCGCGAACTTCTATCTTTGACTTGGCATCCTGGCACCAATCCCTGATGTCCTTCCGAGCGTACGTCGGGATCTCGGCTACAAATGCGGTGCCGGTGATACCCTCAGCTGCACGCTCATGGAACTGGGCCCACGGCACCGGATCCGGTTGAGTTGTGCGAGCAACGATCAAGAGTTTGTAGTCTGCCACGCCGGCTATGAGCTTGCTCAGATCTTCGGCCACCTGGGTCCCATTCGTGGACACTTCAGACTCTACCTGCCACAATACCCGTTTCACGACTGGCACGAGAATTTCGTGATAGGCTGACTCGATCCATTTGAGCTCGATGACTGATACATCGTGCATGAACTCCCAACGGTGCCACTGGTGGAAGCCGTGCGGGTTGCGGCTATCTGGTGCGTCCTTGGGCGGCTTCCCACCGAACACCGCAATCCGGGGCTTGTCTGGGCGACCACGGAACAGCTCGTATTTTCCACCGAACGCTTCCCTCAACGCGCTTAGCCATGCGTCACCAGTCTTTCTATATTTGTCGGGCCCATGCTTTGCCATGATTTCGAGCGCTTCCTGGAGGAACTTCTCAACAAAAGCCTTAGGATCGTCAAAGGGGTGTCGAAGGTCTTCCGTCACTTCCCGCATGCCTCTGAACATGAAGCTTTGGATGTTACCGGGGTCCGCATTTGGATCGCCAGCGTGGCGGGCATCTGAGTCCATAGGTGTCACAGGAACCTCTCGATTTTAGATTGAAGCGCTCGATGCATCGTCAGCAGTGCTAGGGTGTCGTGCGCGCAATAGGCCAGCAAGGCACGGCGGCAATCCGCTCGGCGCTCGTCCGGCAAAGGTTTGCCTGACGCGAGTTGGTAGAAAACGCTCGAGGCGTCACTGCCGTCGGCAACCTCAAGCAAGTCTTCGTAACCGAAGCCCGGGGCGAGCGCCGGAGCAACGGCTTTGATCGAAAAAGATCCGGGAAATGGCGAGGCCACGACATGACTGCGCACGATTGGCAAGAGATCCTGGAGTCGATTTTTCAGAGCCAGCAAGCGCTGCGACAGGTCGGGCAAATGTGATGCCAGCTTCCGCAGGACGGATGCCTCAAATGACGAGTAGACGATGATCGGACCCGGCAGCGGATCGATCATCGCCAAGAGCGTCTCGGCAAACTGCCGGCGTGGATCGCGGTCGCCATCGGCGAGAAACTCGAAATGCTCGACGTGTTGATGGCCGTCATCGTGATGCGCCGACCACTGGAACGGAAGGCGCTCATAGGGGCTGGTTCCCGCGTAGACTGGTATCGCCGGCGAGAAGGTCTCGAAATCCAGATAAGTTGCGGGCGGAGATAGCGGCGCAAGCGCTTCGCCCAATTCAATCGACACGAACTCCCTGCCCGGAAACCGTTGCGTCCACCACGCGTCGCTGCAGCGAGCTAAGTGGAAACTCAGGCGGGATGTCGCGCATCGACTCGATACCCTGTGCATCTAAGTCCTCGAATTGATTCCGCCGGAGGCGCGGCAGGTGGAAGATCCAGTCGCGCGGCTTCCTCGGCGGTGCATCTCTTCCAGAACTCGCACTCGAAGGGTGAGGAGCAATGGCGGCCTGGGCGAATCTCCGGTGCATCCGGCTGTGCCAAGTATGGCGTGCATCTCCGCGACCCGACCCGGGACCAGCGGCAGCAGCTCCCGGACCTCGACCGTTACGTCATCGCGCTTGAAGTACCCGAACCAGTCGATGCCATCCGCCCCGCGGACATAGGTCGTGTCGACATGGACCAGCAGCATTTCCTCGATCGGTATGCCACATCCCAAAATCACGTGGGCTTGTACCGAAAGGTCGTGCAGATGCTCAGGCTTGGTGCGGGTGCTCGATTTCACTTCGGCGAGTCGCCACGCGCCGCCTGGAAGTCGTTCGAGAATGTCGACACGGACCCGGATGCGATCGAATGTGAACGCCGCTTCGAATATGGCCGGTGCACCTGATTTGTCCATCAGTTCCCGGGTTCGTTCTACGGCACGGTCGTGCTGATCGGGTCCCTCGTCGACGAGAACGCCGCCCGGGACAAGCTGCCTCGCCGCAATCCCGACATCGGTGCCAATCGCTAGTACCGTTCCTGGGGCAGGCTCCGATTTGGGCTCCGGGTCATGCCATCCCAGCCATAGCCGCCGAGCGCACTGGAGCCCGGCGAGATACCTGGATTTCGAAAGCATTGGTTCTGGGCGCATCCTAGGTCAATTCCGGTCTTGGTCGGAGCGATGCCGCCTAGATGAGCAGCTTCCGAAAAAGAAAGTTGCCGCTAGATGTCAAATGCTTGCCGCGATCGGCCAGCGCCGGAAATCTGACTAGATCATTGACCTGGAAAGACGTCGCGCAAGTTTGTATTCGGCCGCGCACTCTGACGGGGCATTTCGGCTGAGTTTGCCATCGCTCTGGGGG
Source organism: uncultured Alphaproteobacteria bacterium (assembly GCA_963791325.1). GTDB lineage: Bacteria > Pseudomonadota > Alphaproteobacteria > Rhizobiales > Rhizobiaceae > JBEVJK01. Next base: position 30,191 of record CAWBRU010000008.1, read on the forward strand.
CTCCCTGATCCTACCGGAAAGCGTTTAGCGGCGAGAGTAAGACCGACAAGCTCCGTCGGAACACGGCGGGGAAGCCGAAGCATAGCTTCTGGCGCGACCAGTCGGGTTTATTACCGACAAAGCGTTCCTGGAAGGCTGCCAAGACGATCGGCAATCCTACAGGGAGAATTCGTTGGCGTTCATGTCATGTCTCCTTGCCTGCCATAGGCGGTGCGTCGGCAGATCAGAACAAGGACGAGTCAGCGGAGCGTGCTGTACGGGCTGGTCGGCCGACCGATGTCACGCGGTGCATTGTGGTCAGCGACGAGGAGAAACCAAGCCGCGACGATAAGGCCGGCGAAGCCGAATATGATGATGGAGTTGCTTCTCATGTTGTCACCTGGAGAACGCAGTTCTGGCTGTTTGTCATACACAGCAGATCGTCAGATCAGTTCAGGCGATGAGAGGGCAACCGAAGCCGCCCTCCCGCTGGGTACTAGATACTAGGCCCAGTATTCGTAGGTCAGCGTGGCGGTGAGCGTCGAATCGGCGTCGACCTGACCGCTGAACGAGCCGCTGAACGTGACGTGACCGTCGGCCATACCGGCGCTGGAGACCCCGATGGCACCCGAGTTGAGGGTGACGTGGTCCTCGGGGTAACCGTCCGGCTGACCGTTCTTGTCGACGGTGTTCTGGTTGCCACCACCGCTGAGGAAGACGGTGTTGCTGCCCGACAGGGTGTCGATCAGGTCGCCCTTGTTCGAGTCCAGCACGAAGGCCTGCTCGTTGCTGGCGTCGAAGTCACCGAACGCGGTGAACTTCACCGTGCCCGAGAAATCGAACGCCCCGGCCGCCTTGCTGAACGTCAGATCAAAACCGAGCGTCTGACCGTTGCTGACGTCAGTCTTGGTGATGGTCTGCGAGACCGAATCTCCATACTTGTCCGCGGTGCCGGTGATGTCCAGGACGACGTGGTTGGTGACGATGCCCCCGTTGCCATCTTGGATGGTGTAGTCGATCGTCTGGTGCAGCAACTCGTTGAGCTTGAGATAGTCCAGAGCGCTGCTGTTCAGGTCCACCGACAGGACGCCGTTGTTGTCCAGGGTGATGTAGGACGGCAGCGGCTGACCACCGATCTTGACGTTGGTGACGATGAGGTGATCGTCCTGGTCGACGTCACCGACGTGATCCTTGGCGAGCAGGTCGATCTTGAACACGTCCGCGAACGACTTGTCGTGCAGCTTCGAGTCCGTCTCTTTGGCCTTGACCGTCCAGGACTCCGCCGTCGGGGCGTCGTTCTGGCCGTTGATGGTCACCGTCGCCGTCTGCGTAACCATACCACCGTGACCGTCGTCCACCGTGTACTTGAAGGTGTCGGTGACCGACTGGCCGACGCCGAGGAAGTTGAACTTCCCGTTGGTGTCGTAGTTGAAGGTGCCGTCGCCGTTGTCGTTGACCTTGCCAACCGTGCCGGTCACGTCGACCGAGAAAGTGTGGCTGTCGTGAGCGTCGACGTCCTTGAAGTCCGCCTTTAGCTGAACCGCCGGGCCGTCCTCGTTGATACTGGCAGTGATGTCCTGGGCCGTCGGGATGTCGTTGGTGCCGAACACCCGGATGGTCAGGGTCGAGTGAGCCGAGGCCTGATGTTCGTCGGTCACGGTGTAGTTGGCGACTACATCAATGAAGTCACCGACACCGAGGCTCTGATAAGCCTTGTTGGCGGCGTCGAACGAGTAGGAGCCGTTGGCAGCCATCGTCAGACCGGCGACGTCAGCGTCGAGCGAGTACGACAGCGAGGCGAGGTGGTCCACGTCGAAGTCGTTGGTGGAGACGGAACCGTGTGATGGTGACGCCGTCCTCGTCGGCGGCGGCCGTGTCCGCACTGGCGATCGGGGCGTCGTTGACACCGTCAACGTGGATCGTCAACGTCGATTCCGAGGAAATGCCGTGCTCGTCGGTGGCTTTGTATGTCACGTTGTAGTCCCGGCTCTCACCGACGTTCAGGTCCTCGAAGCCCTTACCGGAGGGGTCCAGGCTGTAGGAACCATCCGATTTGAACTCGAAGGACCCACCTGCGGTCTTGCTGACCAACTCGTAGGTCAATACCGCACCATCGTCCGCGTCGGTTGCGGCGACCGATCCGGTGACGATCTTGTCCTCGACAGTCAAATTCTCGACTGGCTGAGCGACCGGGGCGTCGTTCGTGCCCGTGATCGTCCAACTGACCGAGGCCGGCACCGGGGCGGCGATGCCGTCGGTGACGAAGTACTTCACGGTGACCGTGTCGGTGTCGCCGGCGGCCATGTGGTTGTACGCGGCGTCCTTCGGGTCGAACGTGAAGCTATTGGTATCGGCGTCGTAGGTGACGCCGGCCGGCAAGTTGTCCTGCACGCTCACGACCTGCAACGTCTTCGTCGTGTCGTAGTCGACGTCCGAGGCGTTGGCCAGGGCGTCGAGTGTCGAGGCGACGTCACCCTCGTTCACGGCTGCCGTTACCGGACCGGAGACGACCGGGGCGTCGTTGGTGCCGACGATGTTGACCTCGACCGAGTTGTTGACCGAGGCACCGTAGTCGTCGGTGATGACGTAGGAGATGTTGCCGATCATTTTGTCGCTCTGGCGGATGAAATCCAGGTCGGCGCTGTTCAGGTCCACGAGGATCGTGTGCCCGTCGGCGTCGAGTGTCATGAACGACGGCAAGGGCTTGCCGGCGAACAGTATGCTGTCGAGCGCGATGGTGAGGCCGTTGCCGTCCACGTCGCTGACGTACGCGCTGTCGAGCAGGTCGATCTTGAGGATGTCCGTCACATCCTTGCCGAGACCGTCCATGGCGTTGGTCTCGTTGTCGGTGACCGACCAGGCGCTAGCAGTAGGAGCGTCGTTCGTGCCGGTAACGGTGATCGCCAGATCGCCATCGTCCGACCCGCCATGGTTGTCGGCGTTGACGTAGTGGAACGTCTCCTTAACGACTTCACCTTGCTGCAGCGCGTCGGCCTTAGCCGGGTCCAGCGTGTAGGTGTAGTTGCCGGCGCCGTCGATGTGCAGGGTGCCGTAGGTCCCGGCGACGTCGCTGCCAGCCTTCTTGATCGCCTAGTCGTTGACGAACTGCACCGAATGCGTGTCATTCGTGTCGAGGTCGCTGTCGTTAGCGAGGACGTTGCCGATGATTGGGTCGGCGTCTTCCTTGATCGCGTTGACGTCGTTGATCGCCACTGGGCCGTCGTTCGTGCCAGTGACCGTGATGGTCAAGGTTGACTCGGCGGTGGCGCCCTTGCTGTCGGTGACGACGTAGGTGACCTTGATCTCCTTCGTCCCGCCCGCGGCGAGCGACTGGAATTCGTCGCCGATGGCGTTGAACTCGTAGGTGCCGTTGGGGTTGAACTTGAGACCAGCCGGGGCGGTGCCCTTGAGCGCGTAGGTCAGGGTGTCACCGGCGTCGACGTCGGTGGCGTGCACGGCACCGTAGTAGGTGTCGCCTTCATCGACGGCACCTTGACTGACCTCTGCAACCGGCGCGTGGTTCGGGTTCTCCCAGCCCTTGACGTAGCCGTCGGGGCCGGCGTTCGGGCCGGTCTCGACGCCGGTGAAGAATTCGCGGGCGTGGTACTGGAGGTTCTTGGCGTTGCCGCTCGTCCAGACCTCGACCTTCGTGCCGCTAAGCAGGTCAGCGATGTCGAAGGAATAACCGAGGACCTTGAGAACCGGGTTCGGGTTGCCGTCGAGGTTGCCCGGGACTGCAGTCATCGACTTGAACTGCGCAGCGTTGCACAGATCGTCCAGGGTGAACTGACCGGCCTTGACGGAGGCCTCGATCTTGAGGGCGGTGGCGAGGTCGGAGGGGTGGTTTTGAAGATACTCCCACCCGATCCAACTTGCGAAGTCGGCGCTAGCCTTGATCGCGGCGGTGAGCGTCGCCGCAGCTTCCTTCTCGACCGCCTGTTGGCTTTCAACTAAACTTGTCATGATCTGTACTACTTTCTCTTCGATGGGCGGTGGTTAAACTTCCCCCGTCTCCCGCCTGTTGGACGGGGGAAGTCACTCTCAGGAACGAGAGAGATTTAGGTCAGATCTGGTCAGACGACCCAATCGTGGACCTGGATCGTGTCGACCGCGAAGCCGACGTAGCGGTCCGTGGCCGCGGTGGTGTCGTGGAGAGTGATCAGGTGATCAGCCGCCGCGCTGCCACCATCGAGCACGAGCGAGATGTGCTGCATCTGGTCGTGCGTCCAGTTGTCGATGTCGAACTTGTTGTTCGGGTCACCGCCACCCATGTGGGCGAAGTGCGCCACTACGTTACCGTCAATCGACACGTCGAAGGAGGCGTTCGGGTCGGTCTCCTCCATCGGCCCGGTACCGAAGTCGTGGGTGCCGATGTCGAACTCCAGTAGGAACTTGCCACCCGACGGATCGTGGAACCAGTTGCTGATGTTGATCCCGCCCGGCGAGTTCTGCGTGTCGAGCCAGAAGTCGTCGCCGCTTTGGGTGCTGGAACCACCGATGCTGCCGGGGAAAGCGTTCCCCTTGACGACTTCACCGCCGACGGATGCCCAACCGCCGTTGCCGTCAGCCTGAGCCCAGTAGTGGACCTGGCCATCGGGCTGCTTTGGGCTGCCTGCGGTAAGGTTGACCTGACCCCAGGTGCCGTGCTCCAGCTGGTTGTTGTAGCCGTCGAACGTCTCCAAGAAGAGAAGGTCGCCCTTGTGCTCGGTCGGCGGCGGGGGCGGTGTGTGAACCACGGCACAGGTATCGACGCCCTTGATGCTGCCCTCGGCGGTGCTGGTGCTCGTCGCGCGGACGCCCAGCTGGTCGACGTTGTCCCAGTCAAGTCCGGTGACTTTGATCGTGTAGGTCTCACCGGTCGTCAGATAAGTCGACTTGTTCGCCGCTCCGGAGGTACCGTCTATCGCCTTCTGTCCGAGGCCGGTATCCGACAACTTGATCGCGCCGTCCCAGTCGAGCTTGAGGCCGTTCATGTTCAGGCTGCCGCCCAGGTCGACGTTCGTCTTGTCGGCCACGTCGTCGCCCCAGTAGAGGGCGTTGATGTCGGCAGCGCCCTGGAGGCACTTGATCACGAAAGAGGTATCATTACCGCAGTCGGTAGCGATGACCTGAAGGTTCAACCCGTTGTACACGAAGTCGAAGGTCTTTGTATCACCAATCATACTTTTACTTTCTTTCAGTCTCGAAGTGGGCTGTTTTGTAGGCAAACCGGGTCCGTCGTCGCCCGCGTTCACGGCCGACCCGGTATTCTCAAGTCTGTGTTTGGGAGAGAGGAAGAGTCCCCCTAACTCCGTCCCGAATACGCTATGCGCAGTTCAAGCAAATCTGTTCACCTTGTCGGAACTTAATCTTGGGTGCTCTCGGTCGTTACTTTTCGCGCATGGATCGTCGCAGGTTCTGTGTGATGGGTTCCGCCAGGTAAGCCAGGACTGTGCGGCTGCCCGTGCGGATCATCGCCTCGCTGGTCATACCGGGTAGCAACTTGCGCCCTTCCAGTTTGACCAGCTCATTCTTATCGATCACGACGGTCGCGGCGAAATAGGGTGCGCCGCTGCGCTCCTCTACCAGTCGGTCGGCCGAGACGGTGTTCACGGTACCTTCGAGAGGCGGCAGGTTGTATTTAGCCAGCGCCGGGAAGCTCACGCGGGCGGTTTGGCCCGGCGCGATTGTTTCGACGTCCTCGGGTTTCACCATGGCCTCGACCACAAGGTTGTCGCCGAGCGGCACGACCGTCAGCAACGTCTCGCCGGGTTTCACGACACCACCGGTCGTGTGCACCTTCAGGTCCATGACGACGCCGTCGACCGGCGCGGTGATGTCGGTGCGCGATAGCACGTCCTTGGCACTGCGTTCCTGTTCTCGGAGATCGAACAATTCCGCCTCGGTCTTGCTCAATTCGTCCAGCGCCTTGTTCGATCGTGCCGTGGTTAGGTTCAAGATTTGCATGTCGAGTTCAGCTATGGCGCTGCGGCCCTTGGCAATGGACGCCATGTTGGTCGCGCGCTCGCCCTCGAACTCCCGCTGCTGCCGTCTGAGCAACAGGTTCCGCTCGCGGGTGGTAAGACCCTTTTTGAGCAGCATCTCGAGGTCCTTCATCTCGCCCTCGATTGCCGCGATCTGTTGATCCTCCGTGGTCGATAAGCTTCTCCAGTCCCGCTATCTCCTCCTCGGTCTGCCGCCGGCGTTGGGCGAGGATTTCTTGTTCGTCCTTCAGGTTGCGGTAGCCGGTCACGAACACGTCACGCTGCACGGCCACCGCGTCCCGTGCGACTGAGGATGGGTTTGCCAGCAATGCCGCATCGAATGCGATCTCGGTCTTGCCGTCGCGCTCGGCCCGCAGCCGTGCGGCCAGCGCCTCGCGCGTCGCGATCCGGTTCCGGATCAACTCCAGCTGTGCCTTTGCCTGGGTGTCGTCCAGCCGGATCAGCACGTCCCCTGTCTTGACGATCAGGCCGTTGGTGGCCTTCAGGTCCGCGATGATCCCGCCCTCGAGATGCTGGATCAGCTTGCGGTCGCCGGCGACCTTGATGACGCCGGGTGCGACGGCGGCGCTGTCCAGCGGGGCGAGTGCCGCCCAGCCCCCGGCCACGCCGAAGAACAGCAGCATGATCGCGGTCCCGGCAAGCTTCACGCCCCTGAGGTTGCAGCGGGCAGCGGTCCGGGGGTGCGGGCGGTGAGCCGGCAGCGGGACGACGTTGAGCGTTGGGCGGCTCATGCTTTCACCTCTTCCTTGTACAGCCAAGTGAGCGACCTTCGGCATCTGGGTTACCTTGTTTGTACGGCGGGCGAGTTCGTTGAAGACGGCGTCACGCGGGCCGAAAAGGTCCTGTCGTGCCTCGGTTCATGACGAGCACCTTGTCGACCTTCTCCATGACGTTGGGCCGGTGAGCGATCAGGATGACGGTCGTACCCTGTGCCTTGGCGGCGTTGATCGCGGCCATCAGTGCGTCCTCACCCTCACGGTCGAGGTTTGAGTTGGGCTCGTCCAAGATAAGCAGTGCCGGGTCGCCGTAGAGGGCGCGGGCCAGACCGATCCGCTGGCGCTGTCCACCGGACAAGGTTGCACCGGCTTCACCGATGTTGGTGGTGTAGCCCTGCGGCAATCCCTTGATCAGTTCGTGGACGCCGGCGAGTTCAGCAGCCTTGACGACCTGCTTGAAGACCTGTCGGGTCCAGCTTTCTGAAAGCGGCAGATGTTCTCCGCGACGGTCCCGGCGAAGAGCTCAATGTCCTGCGGCAGGTAGCCGATGTGCCGGCCCCGGTCTTCCGCGGCCCACTCCGCCACGCTCATGCCGTCGAACAGAGCGCGACCACCTGACGGTTGCCAAGCGCCGGCGAGAACGCGCGCCAGGCTGGTCTTGCCGGCCCCGCTCGGGCCGATCAGCGCCATCACCTCGCCTGGGCGCAGTTGGAAGCTGATGCCCTTCAGCAGGTACTCACCATTGCGCTTGGCGAGTGTGATGTTCTCGGCTTCAAAGCGTCCAGTCGGGCGGGGTAACGGCAGAACCTGTTGGGCTTCGGGCCGGTGCGCCGGCGAGGGCTGCCAGTCGCTTGTAGGCAGCTCTCGCGCCGATCGTCGCCTTCCATGTGCCGATCGCCTGTTCGACCGGAGCCAGCGCGCGCCCCATCAGGATTGACGCGGCGATCATGATGCCGGGCGAAGCCTCGTTCTTCAGCACCAGATAAGCGCCGGTGCCGAGGACGACCATCTGAAGGGCCGAGCGGAAGGTCTTGGCGAGGGTCGAGATGACACTGGCCCGGTTGGCCGCGGCGGATTGGTGCGCGCTCGCCTCGTTCTGTTGTTCCCGCCAGCCGTCCAGGATCGCGTGCAGCATGCCCATGCTCTGCACCACCTCGGCATTGCGCACTGCGGCTTCGGCCTGGCCGTGGGCACGGGCTTGTGCGCCGGCTTGCCGCCGCCAGTGGCTTGCGGGTGACGTATTCGTTCAGCAATGCCAGTGCGAACAGGACGGCCCCGCCGATCACGGCCACCCAGCCGAGCAACGGGTGCATGACGAAGATGGCGACGAAGAACAACGGTGCCCACGGCGCGTCGAGGATCGGGTAGATGCTCGGGCTAGTGAAGAAGTTCTTCACTTGGTCAAGGTCACGTAGCGCGCGGGCGCTGCCTTGACCGGGTGCTGCAGCTGAGGTCTCGACCGATGCCCGCAGGAGAACCGGCGCGAGGCGCGCGTTCATCCATGCCCCGACGTTGGCGAGCAACTTAGCCCGTACCACTTCCAGCCCGGCCGACGTCAGCAACGCGCCCGCCGCCATCAGCGACAGCATCACCAATGTCTCAACGCTGTGACTCGCCAGCACTCGGTGATAGACTTGAAGCATGTAGAACGAGCCGGTCAGCATAAGCACATTGATGCCGGCACTGAAGCCCGACCAGCGGCCGGATCGCTCGTTTGGCTTCTTTCATCACTGCCTGGAAGGCAGGCACTGAGTGGCTACTTGTTCGCATTTGGTAATTCCGACCTAGTACCTATTTCTGTTTGCACGACGCCTGTCTTATTCGGCACGTCAACGAGCACCGCCCCTGCACACCGCTGAAACCGAGCTGGTCTCGTTCGGCAGGACAGGGTGGAGCAGCAGTCGCGCCAGCGATGACCTCTCGGGTCCACGCCAAAAGTCGCCGCCGACCTATTCAGGGCCGAAGACTGCTATGCTTCGAATGTTTGGAAATCGGCTCCCCCCGAAGGTTGCCGACCTGACTGGGGGGTATATCGCAGCGATCTCGCAATATTACAAGATCGTAACACTCACCTGGATGAGGTTTGGCCGCACAGCGCAAACAATTGGCAGCGACGCTCAACTGAGCTGCGCTTTGCCTAGTGGTTTCTTAGCCGATCATACCGCGTAAGTAGTTGCCGACATCATCCCGAGCGGTATGCTTAAGTGGTAGTATCCAGCCGGGCAAAGTTCGCGAAAGAAGCAACGACCAGCAGCTCGTCATCAAGCCGAGGGCAAGTTGGCCGCGTGGGGTGGATCGCATCCATCTCCCATGCAATTTGCAGATGCTGATTGAGTCAGCCGCCGTTCCAGGACCCAAACTACAGGGTTGGCAGCTTTTCGCTAGGAATTGGCATCACGAGACAAATCAAGAGATTTCTGGCTCGCTATCTGAGTGCTCGGGCAGGTACCCGCGCGGGTTCAGTCCTTAGCCGCGGCGAACACTTACGCGCAACGAGGAACGTTGTAACTCCCAAAGTGAAAGGGCGAGCTCAATGATCAACATTGTTTTCATTTTGATCGTGATCTGGACAGCTGCATCTTTGCTGTTTGCTTTGTGGTGGGCGATGACGGCGAGCGAGCTCAAGAGGCGCAAGAGGTGCGACCGAAATCACATGCTCGTCCCAAGCCAGAGCAACCAACCGATTGAGATGAATAGCCCAGCCCGGCAGGCCGCATAGTCGTCGGCAAGTACGGCAGTTGCGACCGGGTATTTTGGAGCAGTTGCCAGTCAGTTGCGGTAGCTTGCGAGCTGGAATCAAGACGAATGCGAGCCGGATGTCTGCGCATTCAAGAGAATGCCGTCCGATGTGCCGGACTGACCCCAAGCCTTGATGGAAAAGGCTAGAAGAGGCTTGGCCCGCACTTCATTGTGGAACGAAGTCTAAGCCCAATCGCGAACGCTTTTACCAATTGTGAGTAGGCCGTTTTTGCGACGGCGCCATTTCGGCTAGTGCGGGCGCCGCTGCTGCTAGTGCCACGGCCCAGCCTTGCAGGCTGCTAGTCTGGGCTGGGGTGCGGCGTACATGCACGAGCGAGGACGTTTGCTGGTGCTGAAATACCGCCAAGCTCGCCACAACCAACCATCCAAGTTGCGCTTTGCGAGGCTCTTTGAGCGTGATCTGAGGTGACGGAGATCAGCCAATCCGACACCCGAAACGCACCTCGGCACAAGAAAATGGCGACTGTGGACAAACATCACATCGGGTTGGCCGCTAGCCAGTGTCCGTCGTCAGGGAATTTGAGACAACTGGCGGCCTGATTTAGTGGAGGCTCTGGCCCATCTCGGTTGTCAATTTAGGCGACGGCGTTGCGGTGAAGCAAGCGCCGCTGGTTGATGGTTTGTCGCTTGATCCTTTCTCGTTGCAGCAGGATGGTGTGGCCGCGCCCGAAGTAGACGTCGACCGGGGTGAGGTTGTCGAGGCTCTCGTGGTATCGGCGGTTGTTGTAGTGCTCGACGAAGGTGGCGATTTGGGCTTCGAGGTCGCCGGGCAGGAAGTAGTTCTCCAGCAGGATGCGGTTCTTCAGTGTCTGGTGCCAACGCTCGATCTTGCCCTGGGTCTGAGGGTGGCTTGGTGCGCCATGGACGTGATCGATTGCCCTGTCCGAGAGCCATTCGGCCAGGTCGGCCGCGACGTAGCATGGTCCGTTGTCGGAGAGCAGCCGCGGCCGCTGCATGACCCTGGCGTTGTCGCAGCCTGATGCGACAAGCGCCAGGTTGAGCGTGTCGGTGACGTCCTGTGCCCTCATGGTCGTGCACAGCTTCCAGGCGACGATGTAGCGCGAGAAGTCGTCGAGGATGGTCGACAGATAGAACCAGCCCCAGCCGATCACCTTGAGATAAGTGAAGTCGGTCTGCCAGAGCTGATCGGGAGCCGTGGTCTTGTCCTTGAACGCATCGGCGGCCTTGATGACGATGAAGGCCGGGCTGGTGATCAGGTCGTGGGCCTTGAGCAGGCGATAGACCGAAGCCTCGGAGACAAAATAACTTTCGGCGTCGGTGAAGGAGACTGCCAGCTCGCGCGGCGACAGCTCCGGCCTGTCCAGGGCAAGCTCAATGATCTTGTCTCGCACCTCATCAGGAATGCGGTTCCAGACCCGTTTCGGCCGTGGCCGGCCATCCTCGAGCGCTTCGACGCCGCTGGTCAGGAAACGATCATACCATCGGTGGAAGGTGGCGCGGGGAATGCCAAGCTTCTCCAGCGTGCGGCGCACCGGCAGGCGCGACTGCTCGACGAGCCGGATGATCTCCAGCTTCTCGCAGGCAGGGTATCTCATTCGTCGCCGCCCCCATCCGCGATCATGCTTTTTTTGAGCAGACGCAATTCCAGCGCCTGTTCGGCGACGACCTCCTTCAGATCGCGGGTCTCGCGGCGCAGCTGCTTAACGTCATCGCTGGTGGCAGCCCGCGCTGTATCACCAGCCAGCCGCTTCTTGCCGGCTTCGAGGAATTCCTTCGACCAGTTGTAGTAAAGGCTCTCGGCGATCCCTTCACGTCGGCACAGCGAGGCGATCAACTCCTCGCCGCGCAGACCTTCCAGCACGATGCGGATCTTCTCCTCCGCCCCATACTGCTTGCGCGTCGCGCGCCGGATGTCCTTGATAACGGCCTCTGCCGACGCTTTCTGTGTCCCGGATTTCTGGCTCATCTTCGCTCCTTTTGAAAGGCTACGATGAGCCAGAAATCCTCCGCTCTCAGTTAAGCCGATTTTGTCTCATTGGTGCTGACGCCGGACAGAGAACCAGAGGCAGCCTCGGTACGCCGGCGGCCCCGGCGCTAGGATCGGGCTTTTCGGGCCGCCGGCGCGCAGTTCGGTAAACCTGCGACGGGATCGCCGAACTGAGGAGCCTCGTAGCCCATCAGCGGCGCCGGCGGGATTCACCCTTTGTTTAAGGCGGTTATGTGGATCAAGCTGTGCGATTGATCCTTGGAACCGGCTTCCGGCCGATGGTGTTCCAATCGATCGCGGGCCCTCAAGGCAGCACAGGTGCCGGGCGAGGAGCAGCGGCGGCGGCTCGTCCCCCAGAACGAAGTGGCGTGCGGTGCATGCGCGGCGGGCGCCTACGTGCGTGCGGGAGCAGGCGCGCTCGGGCGCGCTCACGGGCTCCGCCCAAGGGGTCGTCGAAACAATCGGTCCAAGGCGACATCGAACAAATCCTGCGTCATTGAAAACACGTAGGACGGGCTCCTTTGGCGTGGTGGGCCTGCGGGCACCCGCCCCTCGGCCCCGAGGCAGTGCAACCTCCAGGGCACTGGCGCAACGGAGATTCAGTCGCAGGGTTCCGGATACCCGAGTAACGAAAACCCTCGCCCAATCAAAAAAAGTCATGAAAGACGGCCATCGCTCCATTGCTTCGGGCAGAACAAGGAGGTCTTTCCACAGTTCAGGAGGAATGAGGCCAGAGGATCAACAACCCCTGTCTTTATACATATGCCGCCTGCTCGCGGCGAGGAACCCTTTCAAACCGGCGCCGTTTGAAAGCGTCGGGACGCATTTGGAACAGGAATGCTCACATGAAAAACCACCTTTTACCGGCCTTTGCCGGACTGGCGCTCCTCGGCGGCACGGCCCTAGCTGCCGCCCAGGACACCATCGTGTTGACGCCCGAAGACTCCACCGTGGTGCATGAGTATGTGACGACGCAGAAGACAACTGCCATCGAGGCGCCGTCAGGGTTTGCCGCGAGCGTCGGCGGGACCGTGCCGGACACAATCGAGCTGCATACGATCGAGTCACCGAAGATCAAGCATAAGTATCGGTACGCGGTCGTGGGCAAGCAGACGGTCGTGGTCGAACCGCAAACGCGCAAGATCATAGAAGTCTACTAATCAAATCATCGCACTGCCGAAGGGCGGGCCGAGGTGAGCTCGGCCCGCTTGAGAATACCGGGTGCGTTCATCCAACCCGCCTGAAGCGCAACAACGCTGATCTCTCGTCCAGCTGCTGGGCGACATAGCTTCGCGCATCGATCCAGACCGCCAGGATGCCGGCGATGACGACGACCACCTGAAGACAGTCCAGCCAAACCCCTTCCACAATGAAGCGGCCCTGTCCCCGAGTCTGTGCTATGTCGGATAGCGAAGGAGGGGCAAGGTGAGCGAGACCCGCAAGCTTGCGGCGATCCTGGCCGCCGATGTCGTCGGATACAGCCGGCTGGCTGGGTCGGACGAAGATCGGACGCTCGCGCGACTCCGGGCGCTCCGCAGCGACCTCATCGATCCTACCATCGCGGTGCACACCGGACGCGTGGTGAAACGCACTGGCGACGGAACCCTCGTCGAGTTTCGCAGCGTTGTCGATGCCGTGCGCTGCGCCATCGAGGTGCAGAACGGCATGGTCGAGCGCAATGCCGGCGTGCCGCCTGAGCGCCGCATCGAGTTCCGCATCGGCATCCATCTCGGCGACGTCGTCGAGGAGAGCGACGGCGACCTGATGGGCGACGGTGTCAACATCGCTGCCCGCCTGGAAGGTATCGCCGAACCAAATGGGATTTGCCTGTCAGGTGCGGCATATGAACAGGTGCGCGACAAGCTGAAGGAAGAATTCGAGGATCTCGGCGACAAGGAACTCAAAAACATTGCACGGCCGGTGCGAGCCTATCGCGTGGCCTTGAACCGGGACACGCCGAGAGAGCCGATTGTGCCCGACGCTGTCAGGTGGAAAACTAGCGCTGCCCGACAAGCCATCGATCGCCGTGCTTGCCGTTCCAGAACATGAGCGGCGACCCGGAACAGGAATATTTCGGCGACGGTATCGCCGAGGACATCATCACCGCCTTGTCAAAGCTCCGCGGCTTCTTCGTCATCGCGCGCAATTCGACTTTCGCGTACAAGGGCAAGGCGCCAGATATCCGCCAGGTCGCGCGCGAGCTCGGTGTTCGCTACGTACTCGAAGGCAGCGTCCGCAAGGCAGGTGAGCGGTTGCGGGTAACCGGGCAGCTTATCGACGCGGCTAGCGGCAATCACATCTGGGCAGAGCGCTACGACCGCCCCACCTCCGATATTTTCGCGGTGCAGGACGAGATCACGGCTAGCGTTGTCGCGGCAATCGAACCGCAGCTCTACGCTGCCGAGAATCTTCGTCTGCAGAGCAAGCCACCGGAAAGCCTCGATGCCTGGGGCTGCGTCGTGAGGGCCATGCCCTTTATCTGGACCTGGGTTTCCCAAAACGACGACACCGGCATCAACCTCCTGAAACGGGCCATTGAACTCGATCCCGGCTACGCGCGGGCGCACTGCCTGCTGGCCTGGATCTTCGCCTCGCGGGTGCCGCTCGGCACCATGGACTACGAGCGCGGCATTTCCGATGGTCTGACTCTCGCCCAACGAGCGATCGACCTCGATCCGGAAGACCCATGGGCTCACCTGGCCGCCGGCTATGTCTTCACGTTCTCGCGACGCACCGGACCGGCGGTTGAAGAGCTGAACGAAGCGCTGCAGCGCAACCCGAGTTTCGCCCTTGCGCGGGTCATTCTGGCCCTCGCGTACGGGTACGCCGGGCTTGCGGAGGAGGGCTATCGCCAGCTGGAGATCGCCACGCGATTGAGCCCGCGCGACTACACTCAGGCCGCGAACTTTTCGATCGAGGGACTGTGCCATCTGGTCGCCCACCGCTATGACGAAGCAGTTACCGCCGAGCGGCGCGCTGTCCAGCTCCGGCCCGACTTCGGCACTGCCTGGCGCACGCTCGCCGCAGCCGCGGGCCTCGCGGGCGACCTGGAGCTCGCGCGACAGGGCCTCGCCGAATGCAGACGTCTGCAGCCGAACGTCAGCATCGCCTGGGTCGAGAAATACTATCCACTGATCCGTACTGAGGACCGCTCTAGGTATATCGATGGCCTACGTCGTGCGGGCCTCGAATAGTTCAGGCTAGATAGGTGCCGGTCCTGCCGCCGATCCGGTTGTTGCTGAGGTTGGCGACGATGTAGCCCCGCTGGCTGTGCTGCTGCCATCGGCCGCGATCTACGTCGCCGGCCTTACCCATGACGTCGGAGAGGCATGGGTTGCTGCCGCCACGGGACCCTCGGCGTGCAGGTGACCGGGACCCTGCAGGACTCGATCCCGACCGGTGGCCTGCGCGACACCGGTTGCCCTTGATGGGGGGAATTGCGAGACGATTTTTGCCATTCTATCCCCTCCCCTCGCCTCGCCTTGCCATGCCGAATACACGGCTCCGCCGGCTGTGACACCAGCTGGCTTCGACCTACGGCCGGAAGGCAGATGCCCTAAACCGCCGAATTCAGGGAGCGTGCGGTTCTGAAAATCCGGCTTCGGCAGTCAAGTCCGGCCCGGCAGCCAACCTCGCACCCAGGGCTTGCCAAATATATAGGATGTTATATAACTGGTTATAGTTTACGCAATGGGGGTTGATCATGGTCGAAGATGTCGTCCGCGCGCTGGGCTTTCTGTGCCTCGGGACCCGCTTCAAGCGGCTGGGAGAACGACTGCAAACCGAGACACAGCGACTGAGCGAAACGCTGGGCGGTGTGGTGCAAGTCGGCCAGTACCCGTTTCTGGCAGCCGTCGACCGGCTCGGTCCGCTCACCATCGGCGAGCTCACGGAAGCGATCGGCATCAGTCAGCCCGGCGTGACCCGCAGTCTGGGGCAACTGGTCGAGCTCGGGCTGCTCGATGCCCGTCCGGCACCCGACGACCGACGGGTGAGAGTGGTGTCCCTAACCGCCGAAGGTCGAACTCTGGTCGACCTCGCCAAGGGCAACCAATGGCCGCGCATCGAGGCGGCGGTCGCAGATCTCTGTGCACCTCTATCGGGCCCGCTGCTGGCGCAATTGGCCGCCATCGAGGATGGTCTCGATCGCGAACCGCTGCGCTCCCGGGCCGGCCGGCTGAAGGGCGGGACTGATGAGCCACTTGCTTGATCGTCCAGTCTGGAGCGCGCTGGCCTCCACGCATGCCGGCCTGGCGGTGGGCGATGGCGCCGCCCGCCGTTATCGGCCGGGCCTGGTACCCTTTGCGGCGGCGCGCGACGCCGACCCGGATGCGGGCGCGGCGCTCGTGCGGCTGGTCGGACATCAAGACAGGGTCGTCCTGGTCGAGGCCGAACCTGTCGCCTTGCCGCCCGGCCTGGTGGCGACGTCGATCGCTCGTGCGGTCCAGATGCATTCGATGCTGTCGTTTCGTCCGGTCGCCGACCCCCGGCTGGTGCGGCTCGGCCCCGATGACACTCCCGAGATGTTCGCGCTGGCGGAACTGACGCAACCCGGCCCGTTTACACCCGCGGCGTTGGCCTTGGGCAGCTTCATCGGACTTCGCGACGGCGATCGCCTTGCCGCCATGGCTGGCGAACGGATGGCGCAGACCGGATTTCGCGAGCTCAGCGGGGTGTGCGTGCATCCGGACTATCGCGGCAGGGGATATGCCAGGCTGCTTTCCCTTAAAGTGGCCGGGCAGATCTGCGACCGGGGCGAGCGGCCTTACCTGCATGCCTATGCCGTCAACGAGGCCGCGATCGGCCTATATCGGTCGATCGGGTTCGTGGTTCGGGCCGAGATGACGGTGACCGTGACCCGTCGCGGATGAGGCAGCCCGTCTCAAGTTCTGGACTCGGGTGACGGATGCTGAAAACGCCTGTTCTGCCGATCTCTCGGATAGGGCCGGTGCTTTCCCAGGTAAGTGTCGTTTCCAGAACGGCCGTTCGGCTGCAACCTGTCTCGTCCTTTGCCGCAACCATCTCATGCATGACCAGCATGATCAAACGCCAGAGCTATTCGGATCGCTTCGCGAAGCCCAGTCCTTCGGTCCGTTCATCCTCGACGATCTGCGCATCAGCTCGCCCCCGCGCACCCTGGAAGTGACGGGCCGCGCCGCCGACATGCCGAACAGCTTTCGCACACCGCGGACGGAGAGCTATCACCAGACGACACTCGGCGCGTTGGCGGCGACGATCGCCGGCGGCAACGGCTATGCGGCCGCGGGTCGTCCGCCACGCCGATCAGCGCCACGAATCCGACGTGGCCTTCGCAACCCGGCTCGCCGCACGCCACGAGGCGGTCGCGCGGGCGGCCAGCAGCCGCTCGCCGTCGCCAGGGCGCGGTACCCGGCAAGTCCGTCGGCGGGCAGGAGCGGCCGCCGGTCACATTGGCCGAGACCGGCTGCGTGGGCCGGCGGCCGGAAGTGCTGCCGACAGAGCGCGCCTGCAACCCAAACCGCCGACTGTCGTGTAATATCGGAGGCGCCGATGATCCGGCGCGCTAGAGGCAGCCGTGAGACAACAGGACAGGTCGTGAATCTTCCGCTTACGATCATCAACCTCGCCGGATCCATCGCCTTGCTCCTATGGGGCATCCGCATGATCCGGACCGGCGTGCAGCGGGCGTTCGGCGCCCAGCTGCGCGGCTTTCTCGCCCGAACGCTGAGCAACCGCTTCAAGGCGCTGCTGGCAGGCCTCGGCGTGACCGCCATCCTGCAGAGCAGCACGGCGACAGGGCTGATGGTGACAAGCTTCGTCGGCGCCGGCCTGGTCGACCTCGTGCCCGCCCTGGCGGTCATGCTCGGGGCGAACATCGGCACCACACTGATCGTCCAGGCCCTGTCGTTCAATGTCGCGGAAGTTGCGCCGCTGCTGATCCTGATCGGCGTCATCATGTTTCAACGCCTGACCGCCGGCACGCGTGACTTCGGACGCGTATTCATCGGCCTAGGCCTGATGCTGATGTCGCTTCATCAGTTCATCGGCCTTTTGGAGCCTTACGAAGACGTCCCGAACCTGCGCCTGCTCCTGGGCGCGATCTCGACCCAGCCGATCCTGGACGTCATCTTGGCCGCCGCCCTCACCTGGGCCGCACATTCGAGCGTGGCGGTGGTGCTTCTCGTCATGTCGTTCGCCACGCAAGGCACCGTTTCCATGGACGCTGCCTTCGCACTGGTGCTGGGCGCCAACCTCGGCACGGCCATCAATCCCTTGCTCGAAGGCGCCTCCGGGAACGATCTTGCAGCCAAGCGCCTGCCGCTGGGCAACCTTGTCAACCGGCTGGTCGGCGTGGCGCTCGGCATGGCCCTGCTGCCGTTCATCGGGCCGTTGATGGTCAGCATCGAGCCGAACAATGCGCGCGCCGTCGCCGACTTCCACACGGCCTTCAATCTGGCCTTGGCGTTGCTTTTTCTTCCGCTTCTCACCCCGTTCGCAGCCTTGCTGCGCCGGATGATCCCGTCCCGCATAAGTCCGGCCGACCCCTCGCAGCCGATCTATCTCGACCATAGCGCCCACGAAGCACCGCCGATCGCACTCGGAGGCGCTGCACGGGAGGCCCTGCGCATGACGGACGTGCTGGAGCATATGCTCGAGGGTTTCGTCAGCGCCCTCGACAAGCCCAACAGGCTGCAAATCGAGGAGATCAAGCGGTCAGACGACATTCTCGATCGGCTCAATGCCGCCATCAAAGCTTACCTCGTGGCCTTGGACCCGGCATCTCTCGCCGATGAGGACGTTCGACGCGTCAACGAGATCCTGACCTTCGTGACCAACATCGAACAGGCTGGCGATGTCGTGGACCGAAACCTCATGGGATTGGCATCCAAGAGCCTGAAACGCGGCCTCAGCCTGTCCAAGGAAGGGAAATCCGAGCTGCTGGGGCTGGCTGAGCGGTTGGTCGCAAATGCCCGCCAGGCCGGATCGCTGTTCATGACCGGCGACATGCGGGCTGCGCGGCTGCTCGCCAACGAGAAGCTGATCTTCAGGGATCGCGAGGCCGACGCAACCGCGTCTCATTTCGCCCGGTTGCGCTCGGGCCGGGTCGAAACGGCAGAGACGAGTGCTCTCCACCTCGATCTGCTCAGGGACCTCAAGCAGGTCAATTCGCATCTCGTGGCCGCCGCGGCCTATCCGGTGCTTGAACGGCACAGCGGACTTTTGCCGCATCGGTTGAGAAACGAAGAATGAAGGATTCCAAACGATAGAGGTCGCACGCGCGCCGCGCAGGAGATTGCCGGAGGTCGCGCCAATCAGTTGCCGCTGCCGCGCGCCAAGAGCGGCTTGCGCCGACGGACCAAGAATTCGTCGAACATCATCGTGGCGATCAGCAGAGCACCGATCGCGGTGATCTGATACTGGCCGCCGATGCCGAACAGGTTCATGCCGTTCTGGATCACCGCCAGAACGAACACGCCTTGCACCACCCCCGCAAGAGATCCGGCGCCGCCATGCATGCTGACCCCGCCGATCAGAACCGCCGCGATAGCGAAGAGCGGAATGCGGTCGCCGATGATGGGGGACCCGGAATTGATCTGCGACGCGATCATGATGCCGGCCAGCGCAGCCAGGACACCGGTCGTTACATAGGCCAGCATCAAGACATGATTGACCTTGAGGCCTGCCGCGCGGCTGGCTTCCTGACTTCCGCCAACGGCGTAAAGGGCTCGACCGATGGGCGTCGACGTCAGCACGAAGTTCAGGATAATGAAGATCGCGGCGAACAAAACTGCGGCAAGCGGAATCCCCAGGATGGGAAAGTCGGCGAGCCGGCCAAACCAGGAATTCTCGCCGGTGATCGTCTGGCTGTCGGAGATGGTCAGAGACGCTCCCCTGAGCACCATCATAGTGCCAAGCGAGCTGATAAAAGGATTGATGCGCAGCCATGTGACAGCGGTTCCATTGGCAAGGCCGGCAGCCGCACCGGCCGCCAACGCCATAGCAATCCCGGCCGCTGAACCTGCCAGCGGCTGAAGCGTGAGGACGATGACGCCTGCCAGCGCGGCCATTGCGCCAACGGACAGGTCGATGCCGGCGGCGATGATAACGACCGCCATCCCCAGCGCGACAATCCCGGACGGCGCGATCTGACGGAGCAAATTGTAGAAATTGGCCCCCGTCAGAAACTCCTTGTTGGCAGCGGCTGAAACGAGAATGCACACCATCAGGATGATCATCGTCGGCTGCCGTGCAACCAGTGCGCTGATTTTGTTCATCAAGGCAGCCTCTGACGCAGGCGCTCATCGACCGTTACGGCCGCAACGAGGAGCAGGCCTTTGACGACCAGCTGCAGCTCGTAGCTTATGCCCGACAGGGTCATGCCGTTTGCAATGACCGCCAATATGAGGACGCCGGCCACGGTGCCGGCAACGCTGCCCCGCCCGCCGAACAGGCTCATGCCGCCCAGCATGACGGCGGTGAGAACGTCGAACTCGAAGCCGTAGCCGAACGAGCTGTTGACGCTTCGGACCCGACCGGCGATCAGCATCCCCGCCAGGGCGGCCAGCAGCGCAGAGACGACATAGGCAACGATCCGCACGCGCCCGACATTGACGCCGGACAGGCGAGCCGCGGCCGTATTGCCGCCCGTGGCGTAGAGCTGGCGGCCATAGCCCGTGACCGCGAGGGCAAATTGCGCCGCTACGGCGATGATCAGAAACAGGATTGCAGGCACCGGGAACCGATAGAGGCGGCCGCCGCTGACATATTCGAGCAGCGGGTGGATGCCCACGGCCGTGACATTTTGGGATTGCGTATAGATCAATGTCAGGCCGAGCACGACAAAGGCGGTCCCGATGGTTGTCACCACCGAGTTGGTCTGCATGATGCCGACCGCAAAGCCGTTGGCGAGACCGATCAGCAAAGCCGCACCGAAGGCCAGCCCGGCGCCCGCCAGCATCATCGATGTGTCCAAAGGTTGCGCCTTGAGCAAGATGACGGCTGCCAGTCCCATGATGGAGCCGACCGACAGATCGAAAGCTCCGGCAATCATCGTGAACGACATGCCGACCGCGACAATGCCGATGAACGAGGATTGGCGCAGGATGTTGAGCAGGTTGTTGACGGTCAGGAAGGTCGGCAGCAACGCCGCCAGCCCGCCGACGATCAGGAGCAGCATCAGCCACGGCAAATAGCCCTGCAGCAGCCGACCGGCATTGCCGACCAGGGCGCGTGCGGGCGCTTTGCCGATCGAGGTCAAGGTCATATCGGGTCCGCTGCGACGGTGGCGAGTCGGCCGAACGCTGCCTGGGTGAGTTTCGCCTCGGTGACCTCCTCCTTGCCGAACTCGGCAACCATCCGGCCGGCCCGGATGACGATCGTGCGGTCGGCGACTTGGACGACTTCCGCCTGTTCGGACGAGATCATGATGATGGCGATGCCGCTGTCGGCAAGGGATTTCATGATCTCGAAAATGTCGCCCTTTGCCGCGATATCTATGCCGCGCGTCGGTTCGTCGAGGATAAGGATGCGCGGCTTGGTCTCAAGCCACTTGCCGATCACCACCTTTTGCTGATTCCCACCCGACAGATTGACGACGGGAGCGGATAAACGCGGGGTGCGGATCGACATGTCCTTCACATGATCCCGTCCCGCGCGGATCTCCGTGCGGAATTTCCGGATCAGCAGGCCGCTGCGCCTAGCCAGGGATGCCAGAGAAAGGTTGTCCAGGACCGACATCGGCAGGACAAGGCCGTGGCGTTTGCGATCTTCCGGCGCCAGTGCCAGCCCAAGCGCGACCATCGTGTCGGGACGCGGGTTGGAAACCTGCCTGCCGTCGACCAGGATCCGCCCCGCCGCCAGCGGATCGGCGCCGAAGATCGCCCTTACGATCTCTGTTCGACCCGAACCGATCAATCCGCTGAGGGCGAGAATTTCGCCCTTGTAGAGGCTGAACGAGACGTCTTCGAAGGCGCCGGGGCGGGTGATCCGTTCCACCTTGAGGATCGGATCGGCTGAGCGGTCGATCTCGTGGCGGCGCGCCTTGGGGCTTGTCATCACCCGCCCGATCATCAGTTTGACGAGGGAATCCTGGTCGGTCGAGGTCGCGTCGAGGGTTGCCACGCGGGCACCTTCACGGAACACGGAGATCCGATCGGCAATGCGGAAAACCTCGTCGAAGCGATGGCTGACATAGATGATCGTCTTGCCGCGCGCCTTGAGCCTGCCGACGATCTCCATCAATCGTGCGACCTCATGGGCCGCGAGGGCAGAGGTGGGCTCGTCCATGATGACGATATCGGCGTCTCGCGATGTGGCGCGCGCGATTTCGACGCCCTGCTGCTGCGCAACGGACAGATCCGCCGCCATGATGCCGGGATCGAAGTCGAATCCGATGTCGCGCAGCAGGCGGGTCGTTTCCGCCCGCATCGCTTGCCAATCGACGCGGTTGCCGCGTCGACGCGGCAGCCGTCCGATGAACACATTCTCCGCCGCGCTCAGCGTGGGTACCAGATTGATCTCCTGGGAGATGGTGACGATGCCGCTCCGGATAGCGTCGAGCGGCGCCGAGAAGTGCACCGGCGAACCGCGGACGAGAAGTGCGCCCTCGCTGGGACCGAACGCACCGGCCATGATCTTGATCAGCGTCGACTTGCCCGCCCCATTCTGGCCGACGAGGGCATGCACTTCGCCGGCATGAATGGAAAGGTCGACATGTCTGAGGGCCTGGACCCCGGGGAAACTTTTGGAGAGTCCTTTGACTTCGATCGCAGAGCCGGCCTTCAAGCGTCACCTCGCAACGCGGCCAGGTTCTCCTCCGGTGTGTAGACAAGGTCCCACGAGGCGATGACGCCGCGGGCGCCGTTGGCGCGTGCGGCTCCCACCATGTCTCGGATCGTTCGAGGGTCGATGTCGATCACGCCTGGATAGGAAAGCGTCTCGACCCCGGCATAGACTGGAACCTTGCCCATCTGGCGGACGGCGGCGGCGATCTCGGCCCCAACGAGAGAGAGCGGAACCCTGTCGCGCTCCGCGACGGCCAGCAATCCCGATGGGAAACCGGGGACATGTCGTGACGCCCAGTCTTCTATTCGGCCCTTCTGGATCCCCGAATATTCCGCCAGCCCGTCACAAAGCGAAGGGATTTCGAGCCGCAGACTGGCAGGCCCAAGCGCCTTACGGTAGGTCATCGGTTTGGTCCAGCTCGTCAGAGTGGAGAGCCTCGCGTAATCCTGTCCCACGATCGGGGCTAGGCCGGCGGTGAAAAGGTCGAGCGCAAGCACCCGTCCGAGACGCTGGGTCAGGGCTTTGACTTCGGCAATCAGCCCGGTGATGCTGTCTGTACGAAATTTCATAAACCGGCCGAGGAGGCTTGTCGGGGTGACGAGGCTCGCCACCCACCCCTGCTCTGCCGGGCCATGGGGTCGATCGGGCCCAAGTTGATCAAAGATCGCGCCATCGCGTAGCGTTCGAGCCAACTGGGAAAGATCGAGCCCCCGGGCCGATGCCGCCCGGTGGCAGTGATCGCAAAAGCAGCTGAGCACCTCTCTGAACCCGTTGGCCGGCGAGGGGAACCGGCATTTGTCGAGAAACAATCCGTCGAACGCATAGCGGGTCAAGAGCTCCGCGATCTGCCCGAGCGTCCTTGCCCGCGCCGTCGGATTGTTTGGACAGATGAAGCGAAACGTCTCATGGGCGGCATCGTCGCCGCCGTCCCACGTTCCCCAGCCACTGCTCGGGCGCCCTTCGAAGTCGACCACCAGCTCGGACGGCTCGGAGCCGACCACGTCGGAAAGCAGGTTGTACCAGAGATATGAGCTGTAGCCTCGTTCGCGGCCGAATTCGCAAACGAGAGCAAACACCTCGCCGGCCTCGCGGGTGCCTGCGGCGACGATGTCGAGCGGCACCGTTGCAAGCGCAGTGTCGAGAATGGCGGCGATCCGCGCTGCCGGCAGGGACCTCAGCGCGGTATGCGAGGTGGAAAGCTGTGCTCCGATCTTCCACGTAGATCTGGACATGACGCTTCTTCCCCGGCTCGGAGCAGGCTGTCGGACTGCCTGCTCCGATCGCCCAGGGATCACCAATCGCCGGGGCAGGAGTTGATATTGGCCTTGGTGATCTTCGGAGAGGCCACCATCTGCAGCTTTTCCACGGTCTTGCCGCCGGCCAGATCAGCCACGGCTTGCATCGCGGCGTCGGCGTTGAAGCCGGCGGACATGCACGTCGTTCCGTAGAGCTTGCCGTCACGAATCGCCTGGATCTCTGTCGCTGTCCCTCCCAATCCGATCACCGGTCCTTTGAACCCGGCATCCTCGACACTGCGCAGAACGCCGGGCGTCATGGCACCGTCCAGCGAAAACACGCCTTTGACATCCGGATAGCGGGTCAGGAGATCTTCGGTGACCGTGGCGGCCAAGGTCGAATCCCAGTTGGCCGGCTGCACGCCGAGTATCTTGATGTCGTTTGCTGCCCAGACCTTGTCCATGGCAGCATGGCGGATCGTCACGGCTGGCTGGCCGGGGAAGCCGTCGATGATCACAAGGGTCCCTCCCTTGCCGACGGCCTCTGCTGCCAACTCGGCGCTCCCCCGGCCGAGATCGGTGTCGTCCGGCAGGCGTGACGCCGCAACAAATTCATCTCCCGACTTGTCGACCGGGTTGCCGATCACGACCACCGGAATGCCGGCTTCCTTGGCGGCCTTGAGCCCGGGGATCACTGCGCTTCCGTCGATCGGACCGACGACGATGTAATCGACCTTCTTCGAGACGAGATCGTAGATCTGGTTGAGCTGCGTCGGCACGTCGGCGTTGGCGCTCAACACCAGCGCCTTCCAACCGTTCTCGGCCGCCTTGGCTTCCACCCGCTTGATGAAGGTCGCATACCATGGCCAGCCCGAATTGGCCGCAGCCAGGCCGACGGTGATGTCTTTGGCGGAAGCGGGAAGGAGCCCTGCAGCCAAGGCTGCGGCCCCGACACATGCTGCAAGCAATCGTTTCATGTCATCACTCCCATTTTTGACAAGCACTCTGTTGCCTTAGGTTCTTTAGGCCCGAGAGGGCGGCAGGCCCTGTGCGGCAGCAACTCGTCAGCCGGTGTCGACATTGCTGATTACGACCGTGATCCCCAGGTCGGTCAGGCGCTCCCGCCACGCCGCCGACAAGCCTTCGTCGGAAACGATGGTGGCGCCCGGAGGAACCGCACCGACCGCAAATGTCGCGGTTTGGCCGAACTTGCTGGAATTGGCCAGGATGACCACGCGCGAGGCCCGCCCGATCATCCGCGCGTTCAACCTCGCCTCGCCGACATCATAGGTGTAGATGCGGCCGTCGTTCGAAACCGCGCCGGCTCCGAGGAGCAAGGTATCGAGCCAGATCGAATTGAGCATCGATTCCGCGAACGGTCCGATCAGCGATACATTCTCGTCGCGCATCTGCCCGCCGATCACCGTCACGTTGACCCTTGGCAGGTTCAGCAACTCGATCGCGACCATCAGTCCGTTGGTGAACGTCGTCAACGGCATTGGATTGAGCCGCAGGTGCCGGGCGAACTGAAGCACCGTCGTTCCTGCATCGAGGAATACTGATGAGTTTGGCCTGATCAATGGGGCTGTCGCCGCAGCAATGGCGCGTTTGGCGGCTATGTTCTGGGTTTCGCGGATCCGAAACGCCACCTCCGTCGTCGCCGCATCGGCAATCCTGGCGCTGCCGTGCGTGCGCAAGATCAGCCCGGCCTGCTCGAGCCTATTGAGATCACGCCGGATCGTTGCGACGGAGGCCTCGGTGGCGGCCGCAAGTTCAGTGATCCCGGTCGGACCGTTCCGGTAGAGGTGCTCCCTGATTGCGGTCCGGCGGTCAGCCTTCATCCGAACATGATTGAACTGGTCGTTGCGCCTGTCAATCATATTTATGATCGGAATTGGCATTTAGCGGGTTGATTGCGTCATCCAAGGTGCATGGTTGTCCCCCTATACCATCAGGATCGATCACCATCGTGCTTGACTGCGATCGAATCTGGCCGCAAAAAGTGGATAGGTGGAGAAGGTCGGTGATCCAGGTGTCTCGTCTTCCCGGCGCGCTGATTCTGAGTGTTGACGGCGGCGGCTCGACCACGCGGGTCGCGATCGCGGATCAGGCCGGTCGTGTCCTGGCCATGTCTTTGGGAGCCGGCGTCAATCCGATGGACAACGAGCGCTGGCAAACGAACCTCCGCGAGTTGGTTGCGCCGCTTTCTCGGTATATGGACCGGGTCGGGCAGGCTTGCCTGGCCCTTCCCGCCTATGGCGAAGCGCGTTCCGTCACCGAGCGGCAGCAGACCTTCGTGACCTCGCTTCTGCCTGATACGGCGGTGCGGATCGTCAACGACGTCAAGGCGGGGCATGCCGGTGCATTTGCAGGAACGACGCCTGGAATATTGCTCTTGGCCGGGACAGGGTCCATGGTCTGGGGCCTAGATGCCAGCGGCAACGATATCCGGGTCGGCGGTTGGGGACACGTCCTCAGCGACGAAGGCAGCGCTTACTGGGTCGGCCGCGAAGCGCTTTCCGCCGTTTGCAAGATCGTCGATGGGCGGATCGAGGGTAGCGAATTTTTCAAGGCGATCACTGCGCAGCTCGGACTCGCTCCCGCGCTTTCGATGGACGCCGTGCTCTCATGGTACTCGCAGCTCGCCCAGCCGCGCGCAGACGTTGCAGCCTTGTCGAGGACGGTCGATGAACTGGCCGAATGCGGCGACCCGGTGGCGATCGCGGTCCTCGCACGCGCCGCCGATGAACTGGCCGCCCTGGTCCGTTCCGCGTGGGGCAGGATGGGAACCCTTGAAACCTGCTGGACTTATGCAGGGGGTTTGTTCGACAGCCGTCGCATCCGACGGGAGCTGGAGGACCGGCTGGGGAAACCAGCGGAGCCGGTGCTACCGCCGATCGGCGGCTCGCTGCTGCTGGCCGCCGAGGCCGCGGAGGTCCCGACCTCGCCCTTGTTCGTCGACAGACTGGCCGAGACCCTGCACGACAGGTTGCACCATCACCCGACAGGCGACCGGGATACGGTTGCCGAGAACGGAGTATCATGACCCAAACCGAGACAGTCATCCGCGAGCAGTTTCCCTTCTGGCAAGCGGTCCTCGATGCGCCGGAAATCACCAAGCTGGCGGGGCCGCACGCCGTACTCGTCGGCTGTGGCACGTCGTACAATCTGGCTCTCTCCCTGGCCGCAGCGTTCAACGCGGCCGGCCACTCAGCGCAGGCCGTTCCTGCGCATGAGTGGCTGCGGCGCAGGCGCGACTACGCGGCGAGCGGAGTTGACTTGCAGATCGTGGTTCTGTCGCGCAGCGGAGAAACCACCGAGGCTGTCGACGCGGCAAGAGCGGCACGGAAGGCGGGCGATCCGGTGACGGCAGTCACCTGCTTTCCCAACAGTGAACTCGCATCCTTGGGCGAACGCGTCATCATTGCCGAGACCCATCCCGATGAGGGAATCGTCATGACGGCGTCCGCGTCATTGATGCTGATAGCAGGGTTGCGATTGGCCGGCGTCCAGATCGATCCGGGCTCCGCAGAGGAAGCTCAATCACTGCTTGATCGCCTGGAGGCGAAGCTGTCTCAGGTCGCCGAGCGACAGCACATCGTCTACCTGGGAGGAGGCCCGCTCTACGGAATTGCCGTGGAGGGATCGCTCAAGCTGCAGGAGATGAGCCAGGTCTTCACTCAGGCCTATCATCCGCTCGAATACCGTCATGGTCCGATCAGCATGATCGACGCCAACAGCGCGGTGGCCTTCCTCTACAGCGATGAGACGGAAGCCGAGGAGGCCAAGCTGGCGGCAGAGCTTTCGCAAAAGGGAGCTTTCGTCGTCGGCTTGGGCGGCCCGGGTGACCTTTCCCTGCCGGTGAAGACGACGGGCGCTTCGCGGGCGCTGGTCGTGCTGCCTGCCTTGCAGCTGCTTGGAGAGCGCCTGGCTCAGGCACGCGGCATCGACACCGTTTCACCGCGGCATCTCACCAAGGTGGTTCAGATCGGCTGATCGCCGCGCGATCCGTGGGATTTGGGCATGCATCTCCTGCCCAGCGATGAAGCGCACGAGACATCAAAAGCGGCAGGGTTTGGCTCGAGCGTCACCCAGCCCGCAATACGAGGAGAGCAATATTGAAGATCGGTCTGCTAGGAGCGGCGCGGGTCACCAAGATGGCTATCCTCGAGCCCGCGGCAAGACGACGGGATGTCGAGATCGTGGCGATCGCGTCGGCGCGGCCCGGACAGGCCGAGGCCTTCGCGCGGGCACACGAAATACCACGCTTTTATGAGCGCTATGAGGACCTGATCGCGGACCGGGATGTCGATCTTGTCTACAATGCCTTGGCCCCGAACAATCACTGTCGGTATTCGCTTCTCGCTCTCGAAGCCGGCAAGCACGTGCTCTGCGAGAAGCCGTTCGCGATGACTGCGGCGCAGGCCCGGTCGATGGTGGCCGCCGGCCGGTCGTGCGGTCGTCGCCTGATCGAGGCCTTCCATGACGTCTATCACCCCGTATTCGGCTACGCGGCCGATCAGGTGGCATCGGGACGGCTGGGCCGGGTTCGTTCCCTCAAGGCCGCGTTCAACCATTTCATTCCCCCCGAGCCGGGAGAGTTCCGGCACGTTCGCGAAGCGGGGGGCGGCGCGCTGATGGATCTCGGCTGCTACCCAGTTCACTGGTGCCGTGCTCTCCTTGGCGAGGAGCCGGCGGTGGAAGCCGCAAGCTGCACGATGCTCAACGATGTCGACCAGGAGACGACCGCCCGGTTCAGATTTCCGTCCGGGATTGTCGCCGAGATCGAAACGCGGATGACCTCGCCATGGAACATGCATGCCCGCTTCGAGATCCTGGGGGAGCGCGGGAAGCTTCTGCTGATCAACAGTTTGGTGCCGCACCGCGGGCATTCGATCCAGGAGGTGATCGACGGCGATTTCCGCGAGTTCACCCTCGCCGGGGACACCACCTTCGACTATCAGCTGGAGGCCGTCATCGCTGCCATCCGGGACGGCACATCCCTGCCGACGGAAGGGCACGACCCGGTCGGCAACATGGCCGCCATCGACGCCATCTATGCCCGCGCGGGAGTCGACCGGGCGTGGTGCGATTGACCTGCGGCCCCGATCCGTCGCGAGCCGGCAGGAGTGCCGCAGCACAGACCGGCGCCGCGCGCGCCGCAGATCGCGAGCTCGCACATTGTGGAGGTCCTCAGGATCCGAACTGCAACGCGTTTCTCCCACTCCGCCTCGCGCCCTAAGCCTTGCGGCCGATCACGGCGCCGTTCGCGGCGGGTGCGTCGAACCAGACCGTCTCGATGTTCCGGAACCCGGCCTCGTCGAGCCACGCCGAGTATTCGGCAGGTGTGTAGTTTCGCCCTTCCGTTTCGATCAGCATGTTGAGGCTCATCAGCGCCGCCGGCGCTGGCCCGGTCTTTTCGTCATTGACGAGAAGCTCGCTGATGATGACAGCGCCGCCGCTCGGCAAAGCCTCGAAGGACCGGCGCAGCAGGGCGCGGTTCTTCGCCTCGTCCCAATCGTGCAGGATCATCGACAGGAGATGCATGTCGTGATCTCGGGAAGCTCTTCGAAGAAGTTGCCGCCGGCGGTCTCGATGCGGCCGGTCAACCCGGCCTCGGCAATCTTTCCCGCGGCGATCGCGGCCACATGCGGCAGATCGAACACGGTCGCACGCAGCTCGCCATATTGTTTGCAGAGCTCGATGTCGTACGCACCCGATCCGCCGCCGATGTCCAGAAGGCGGCGGACATGACCGAGGTCCACGGCTTCGCCGAGCTTGCGGGCCGTCATCGTGGAGAGCGAATGCATCGCCTCCCAGAAGAGTGCCAGCATGGTCGGGTCCACGCCGTCGAACATCGAGGATTGGACTGCCGGGTCCCACGTGGTCGGCCGGTTGGTGCGCAGCGCTTCGGCCAGTTTGTTCCAGCCCGCGTAGAGCCGCTTGTCTGCCATCTGCACGAAGCCGCCGAAATAATACGGTTTCCCGCGCACCAGATAGGCGTCGCTTAAAGGCGTGTTGCGGTAACGCCCATCGGTTTTCTCCAGGAGCCCGAGTGCAGCGCAGCCGGTCAGCAGCATCTCTGCCGGGCGTGGGTGTAGACCGAGCGCTTCCGCGAACTCGCCGGCGGTCGTGCCTGGGCCGCCGGCGAGGCGGCTGAAGACATCCAGCTCATGCGCAGCGGCGAGAGTCTTGAATGCCCAGAAACCGGTCGACAGGGCCATCAGCGGGACGGCGGAAGGAAGCTCCGGTGCGGCCATCGGCTGATCGACCGCCCGCAGCTTTGTCTCGCCTGCTATCGAACCGGGCTCGCGGTCAAGCATTGTCGTGCGCGCGGCAGCGCGCTGGAGATTGTTTATCATGGTGCATTCCCTTGGGGTGGATCGGCACCGGACCGACCCGCTCCTTAACGTTGTGGCTCTGACATGGTAAGAAAGCCATAGGACTGACAGAAGTGCCAATTCCGGCATTCTTCGCCAGGCCAATTCATTCTGGTCGGCCCGATCGACGGTCGGCCGACCGCGTGCGGCGCAAGGTCAGCGCCAGATCAAAGAAAGGGCGCGCAGGGCCGGCGAATGTCCAATTCTTACCGGATATGATTGCCTTTCACGTCAGCCTGGTCGGGCGCAAAGACCTGAGCGGCGAGATCTATCGTCAGATCCGCCGCGCCGTTCTGGATCGGCGGCTGCGGCCCGGCGATCCTCTGCCGCCCGGCCGCGAGCTGGCGCGGGCGCTTGCAGTGTCGCGTGCCACCGTGACGGTGGCCTATGAGCGGCTTGCCGCGGAAGGGTTCGTGACATCCCGGCAGGGGTCCGGGACATTCGTCGGCGAATTGGTCACGCTGAGCGGGCGCGAAAAGCCAAGGCGCCGATCCTCCGGTGCGCTCCAGCCGCGCCCGATCTGGGAAACGATCGCACCACCGCCGACATTCGAGGCGGTTCAGTTCGACTTTCGCACCGGCCTCTGCGATGCGTCGCTGTTTGCCCACGGGTCATGGCGGCGGTCGGTGACCTGGGCGCTGCGTGCGGCCGAAACGCGTCCCGGTGTTTATGAGCACCCCGCGGGCAATCGCGATCTGAGGGCGGCAATTGCCCGGCATATAGGTATCTCACGAGGGATCAGCGCTTCGGCAGACGATGTCATCGTCACCAACGGCACGCAGCAGGCGCTCGATGTCTTGGCACGGGTCCTGCTGGCACCGGGAGACGGAATTGCCGTCGAAGACCCGGGCTACGGCCCTCCGAGGCAGTTGTTCAAGGCCTTGGGCATCCGCGTGGTCGGCGTACCGGTGGATCGCCAGGGGCTGGTCGTCGATGCGCTGCCGCGCGGAATCCGAGCCGTGTACGTGACGCCTTCTCATCAATACCCGCTTTCCGTAACGATGACGCTGCCGCGCCGGCAGGCGCTGCTGGCCTGGGCCGAGCGGAACAGCGCGGCCGTCGTCGAAGACGACTACGACAGCGAGTTCCGTTTCGGGGGTCGTCCTCTCGAGCCGCTGCAGACGCTCGACGCAAAAGGCCGGGTCGTCTACGTCGGCTCTTTCTCGAAAACAATGCTGCCGACCCTTCGGTTGGGCTTCCTGGTGACGCCGCCGTCGCTGCGGGCGGCCCTGCACAAAGCGAAATTCCTCAGCGACTGGCATTCATCCGCGCTCGCACAAGCGGCACTCGCGCGCTTTCTCGATGAGGGTGAGTTTGCGCGTCACGTGCGCCGGATGAACGCAGTCTATCGAGAACGGCACCGGATCCTCGCGGATGCCGTCACCCGTGATTTCGCCGCGCATCTCGAGCTGATCCCATCGGCGACGGGGCTCCACCTCACCGCGTTGGCCCGGAGCATGTCGACGGATCAGATCGCCGCGGTCGCCAACCGCGCTGCCGATGGCGGGATCGCCGTGCAGATCCTGTCGCGCTTCGCTGCGAGCGAGAACCGGCGGGCCGGGCTTATGCTGGGGTATGGCGCCATTCCCACGGCCCGCATCGAGGAAGGAATGCAGCTGCTCCGGGCCTGTTTTGAACGGGACGCGCAGTGAGAAGAATCCGAAGGGCGCGCTGGCGCCGCCGAACCGGAGACAGGACGGCGCCGATCCGACCTTGAATTCCTTCGCCGGTAGATCCGGGCGCTGCTGCGCAGAGCAGAGCAGCTGCTTCGGCCGCGCCCTCCAGGATAGCCAAGGGCTTAAGGCGCTGCGCCGGGCGACAGGCGCGAGCAAGGTGATAGGGAACACCCGGCTCGCGCTCGGCTAAGTGGCCTAGAGTGGTGCCCTAGATTTGATCCCCTCAGCTCATCCACTTTACTCCCAATTTTCGCGCTTGGCCAATGATCTTAGGTTATCTGATACCGCCGCAACGGTAGATCCAGCTTTTCAAATGAAAGTTCTCGGATTGCTTTTTGGTTTTAGGTTGCAATAGATACGTCTTTTTGGTTGCTGGCCTCCAGCGATTTTATTCTCTATCCTTAAAGCTAGGGGCCAACAAAGCAAGAAACAGGGGAACGGGCCCATAAAAGGCCTGAATAAGGGATGAATACTGTCCTAGTTATCCTGGCGTGCTTCGGCGCGACGGAGGATTGTCACTATTTCGTCGTGTCCGAACCTTGCGCGATGACCGAGTGTTTGGCGCTGTCTCAACCGGTGGCTGCCTCGTGGTCTTCAACTCACCCGCAGTACCAGATCAGGCGGCTGCTTTGCACCGATCGGAACAGGGTGGACCAGCTGCTCGGGCGCAATCAGGTGTGAGCGCCGGATCCGCTCACTGGCGGCAGCCCGGCTCGGCCGCCCGACTTTCCCCTCGCCACCAGCCTTCTTGACAAAAGCGGCAACGAATTCGCTACCCTGGTCTGGCAAGTTGCCGCCGTAAGAGCGCGCGCTTGAGAAGTCTCAGACGGCATCGGGCGCCGGAATCAGGCTGAATGGCAAGGATCGGAGGAGGATATGAGAACACTGCTCATTTTGATGGCCTTCCAGGGCTCGAGCACCCAAATCGAGTACCCCAAGCCGGAGGCCTGCGAGGCCGCCAAGGCCGCCATCTACCAGCAATATAAGGCGATTTCGGATTGGAGCACGCAGGTCAACGAGGTCGCCGATGCCCAATATCTGGACAAGCACCCCGGCTCAACCGTGACCAGAGCCCCCGGCAGTCAGCCGACATTGCCGATGGTCTATTGTGTGCCCGCGACCTGAGCGTTTCCGAACGAAGAATCAGTGTGTCTCGCGGCGCCAGCGCCTATTCCTTCGCGGCCGCTGCCTCACCGGTTACCCGGCGTGTCGGAGAGCAGGGGGTCCGGATTGGCGTCATGGAAGGGGACGTCCGCAACACCCCAGTTGCGGGTAGCCACATGGACATGAACATTTTGGCCGCCATTGCGTGTCAGGATGTCGACGATCCTGCCGTCATCGGCCGGGTCGGGATCGTGGACCCACAGGATGATACCGCCGTTCACGATCTGCTTCTTGACTTGATCGGCATGCTTGCGGCCGAAGGCCCGCGCGAACACGAGGCCAAGCCCGCCGGCCGCCGCAGAGCTGCCCATCGTCACCAGCAGGCAGGGGATCAATGCTGCGCCACCGGTGCCCACCGCGATCGCCGCGCCCATTCCCGCGAGCAGCGCCGGCGTTGCCACGACGGCCGCCTCGCCCATCGTGCGCGCGTCGCCTGAGACGAAAGCAGCCCTCGGCGAGGATGGGCTGTCGGCAAGCTGCTCGGCGGATTTGCCGCCGAACCGGTCGAGATGGGCAAGCAGGCTCATGTCCTGCTGGCGCAGCCCAGCCTGCATGAGTTCGTCGACCGCTGCGTTGAGCGACGTTTCATCCGCAAAGATGGCGACGGCCTCCCGCTCCTGATAGGCGCTGTTGCCGGAGTCTCGATCGTCGACTTTCGCGGTCATGGCAAATCCTCCCGGGATGCGATCTGAGTTCCTCGCCGCGCGTCCAAGCTATAGGGCAAATTTTGCGGAGTCGACGCTGAACGGCAGCGGCCATGCTTGAACATCGGCCGATGTGCAGGCACGCGCCCATCGCTGATGAACAGGCGATCATGCCGGCCGTGAGGAAGCGAGATGGCGGAGGTCGCCTGGGCGCTGACGGCATTGCGGGATGGGAAGGAGCTCTCGCGCCGGCAGGACTTGAATCTGCGTGCCATTCTCTGATTGAAATGCTTGCGATGCGGCAGGGCACGCCGTCTTCTTGCCTTTGAACCGATCGAAAGGAGCAAAGAAATGTCCCTATCCCCAACAATCAAGGCCGCGCTTGCCGCCGGCGTGGTCGCGCTCGGCCTTGCGGGCGCTGCCCAGGCCGATCAGCTTGCGGACGTGAAGGCCGCGGGCAAGATCGTGACGGCGACCGACATGCATTACGCGCCCTTCGACATGCTGAACGACGGTACCTATGAAGGCATGACCAAGGACCTGTTCGACCAGGTGGCGAAGGAGATCGGCGCCGAGCCGGTCTACCAGGACATCCCCTGGACCGCCGAGCTGCCCGGCCTCGAGGTCAAGAAATTCGACATCGTGATCGCTCCCGTGACGATCACGCCCGAGCGCCTGGAACGCTATACTTTCACCTTGCCGATTGCAGACGCGACGGTTGCGCTGGTGAAGGGCGCCGGCAACACGGCGCTGACCAAGGCGGAGGACATCAAGGGCAAGACCGTCGGGGTTCAGCAAGGCACCGCGCAGTTCAAGCAGCTGGACGCGTTCGGCAACAAGCTCGGCGGCGTCAGCATCAAGGAATACGGCACCACCGACGAGGCCTATGCCGATCTCGCCGCCGGCCGTCTCGACGCGGTGGCCGGCTCGATGCCGAATCTCGCCTATCTGGTCAAGACGCGTCCCGAAACCTTCGCGATGGTCGAGCACTCCCAGTTCGGCATGCCGACCTATTTTTCCTGGGTGCTGCGCAAGGATGCCGACAGCGCGAGCTTCGCCAAGGCGATCAACGATGCGATGCTGAAGATGACCGACGACGGCCGCATCAAGGCAATCCAGGAGAAGTGGTTCGGCGCCTATACCGAGCTTCCCCGCGAAGTCCCGACCAAGTAACTCGCCATAGGCCCGTCGGCGGGCGGAGTTTTCTCCTGCCCGCCGAAGCCGGAGCGCCATGTTTTCCCTGACGATCTTCTTCCGCAGCTTCGAGCCGCTGCTCTGGGCGGCGCGCTATACCGTCTTGATCTCCGTTCTGGGCATCGTGCTCGGGCTGGTCATCGGCACGCTGATCTGCGCCGCGAGGCTTTCCCCCTATCCGGCGCTGCGGCGCTTCGCAGCCTTGTGGGTCAGCTTTTTGCGCGGCGTGCCGCTGCTCGTCCAGCTTCTCGTCTTCTACTACGCGCTGCCGGTGATCGGCGTCGACATGCCCCCGATCATGGCCGCCGTCGTGACGGTGGGCATCTGCGCCAGCGCTTATATTTCCGAGATCTGGCGCGGCGCCATTGCCGCCCTGCCGAGGGGCCAGACGGAAGCGGCGATCGCCATCGGCATGCGGCCGCGCGACGTCTGGATCCGCATCATCCTGCCCCAGGCCGTTCAGCTGTCGCTGCCGGCCCTGGTCAATGAGCTGATCCTGCTGGTGAAGGCCTCCTCGCTCGTCTCCGTGGTCGGCATCCTCGAGCTCACCCGCGCCGCCCAAGCCCAGGCCGCCACCACGTTCCGCCCGCTCGAGGTCTACCTCGCCGCCGGCTGCATCTACCTGTTGATCAATCTCTGCCTGTCGGCACTCGGACGCGTCCTCGAGCATAGGACGGCTGTCTGATGGACCTGAGCGTCTTCAGTCAATACGGGCCGCTTTTGCTGCGAGGCTTCGGCAACACGGTGTTCTGCTGGCTTTTCGGCACCGTCTTCGGGATGGCGCTTGGCCTTGCCGTGGCGCTCGCGCAACGCTACGGCCCCCGTCCGCTGCGCTGGATTCTGCAGACCTATATCGAGATCATCCGCGGCACGCCGTTTCTGGTGCAGCTCTTCGTCCTCTACTATGGAGGTCCCCTGGTGGGCCTGCGGCTTGATGCGCTGCCGGCTGGCCTGCTCGGCCTGACGGTCTATGGCAGCCCCTACTTCGCCGAGATTTTCCGCTCCGGCTTCCGCGCCGTGCCGCTTGGCCAGATCGAGGCAGCGCGCGCCATCGGCCTGTCCGAACCGGTCATCGTGCGCCGCATCCTGATGCCTCTGGGCCTGGTCTCGGCGCTGCCCGCACTGGTCAACTTCTCGATCATCCTGTCTAAGGAAACGGTGATCCTGTCGATCATCACGGTGCCGGAACTGATGTATCAGGTGCAGCGCATGTCAACGGAGACCTTCCGCTATCTGGAAGCCAACCTCGTGCTTGCGCTGTTCTTCTGGGGGTTCGTGGAAGCCGTGTCGCGGGTTGGCCAGAAGTTCGAAGCGATCGTCACCCGACATCTGGTCGATAGCGCATGACGGTGCAGGCTTCCTCGGTCGAAATTCGGGGCGTGAGCAAGTTCTTCCGCGACTTCCAGGCGCTGAAGGAGGTGAGCCTCACGATTCCGCCTGGCAAGGTGACCTGCCTGATCGGACCTTCCGGTTCCGGCAAGTCGACGCTGCTGCGCTGCATCAACTTCCTCGAAGCATACGATTCCGGCGAGATACGCATCGACGGGGAACTGGTCGGCTACGACGCGCCGGGCCGCAAGGCCCCAGGCCGCCGGCTGCGCGCCATGCGGCGCTCGATCGGCATGGTGTTCCAGCAGTTCAATTTATGGCCGCACATGACGGCGCAGGAGAATGTGGCCGAGGGGCTGATCCGCGTCCGCGGCTTGCCCAAGGCCGACGCCCGGGGGCGTGCAGCGCAGGCCATGGCAAAGGTCGGTCTGTCCGACAAGCTGAACAGCCATCCCGCGCATCTTTCGGGCGGCCAGCAGCAGCGCGTTGCGATCGCCCGGGCGATCGCCATGGAGCCGAAGCTGATGCTGTTCGACGAGCCGACCTCGGCGCTCGACCCGGAACTGGTGGGCGAAGTGCTTCAAGTCATGAGGACGCTGGCCAGTGAGGGGATGACGATGGCTGTCGTCACCCATGAAATGGGGTTCGCAGCCCATGTCGCCGACCAGGTTGCCTTCATGGAAAAGGGCGAGCTCGTCGGCGTGGACAGCCCGGACCGCATCCTCCACCAGCCGGCGGACCCCCGTATCCACGCGTTCCTGCGCACCTATCGAGAACGCAACAGCTTCTGAACGGCGCCGTGGACGGCGGCTGCCGCTCGCCGCCATAGGAAAACGGTGATTGCGTTTCAGCGCCCGTTCGAATCGTTGCAATCGGTCGGCACGCACCGCGGCAGCGGACAGCTCGGCGTATCGAGTGCCGGCACAAACCTCGTTTGCGTCACCTCGTCGCCCTGACAGAACTGGCTGTTGCGAACCAGCCGCTCATAGAGAGGCGGTCCCGCAACCCGGCTCGACCGGAACGACACGATCGCCGCACCCGCGGACGAAACGGCCTGTTTCAGCGAGGCGCAGGACATGCTCGGAGCATTGAGTTGCGCAGCGGCTGCAGCTTGACCCACGAACCAGAGCATCAACGTACCTGCCATGAGAACCTTGTTCATCGCCAACTCTCCTCCGGAGATCTTTTTACCGGCTCCAGTTGTGACCTGTGGCCGCCGTGTCGCGGCCCACAGGTCATAACTTCAAGCGCAGATCGTGTTCATTGTTTGGGAGGCAGAAGAACCTTATCGATCACATGAATCACGCCGTTTGAGGCAGGGATGTCCGCCTTAACGACGTTTGCGTCGTTGATCGTCACCTTGTCGCCGCTGGCCGCGATCTTCAGCGGAGCGCCGTTGACGGTCTTGGCCTCGGAGGCCTTGGCGGCATCCGCCGCCATGATTTTACCCGGCACCACGTGGTAGGTCAGAACGGCAGTAAGTTGTTCCTTGTTCTCGGGCTTCAGCAGCGTCTCGACCGTTCCGGCCGGAAGTTTTGCGAAGGCCGCGTCGGTCGGCGCAAAGACGGTAAACGGGCCCGCTCCTTTCAAAGTATCGACCAAGCCGGCCGCTTTGAGGGCGGCTGCCAGGGTCTTGAAATCACCGGCCGCGACGGCGACATCGACGATGTCGGCGTCTGCTGCGCGTGCGGCCTGGCCAGCCATGACCGTCAGGGCGACAGCGGCGGCTGCCGCGACTCTTGTGATCCCGATCATCTCTCTCTCCCTTGTCGATGCCTATCCACGGTTTGCATTATTCTCAAAGAAATGATCATAAGAATCACAATTGCGTTATATACAAATGCCTTTTACTTTTGAGAACATTTCAGCCGGCGATGTGAGCACCGTGCAAATGAGGCTTCAATGACCACCGACGTCGTCGCCGAAAACCTGCAGACATACGCCATCGGGCCCAAGATCCGGGCTTTGCGTCAGTCGAAGGGCATCGGGCTGGTGGAACTCGGCAGACACAGCGGTCTATCGGCCGGACTGCTGTCCAAAATCGAACGAGGTCTACTCGTCCCTCCCCTGCCTACGCTGTTGCGTATTGCACTGGTGTTCGGCGTCGGGCTCGACCATTTCTTTGTCGAGCAGGCCAAGCCGATGGCCTTCGTCGTGCGCAAGCAGCAGCGGTTGCGGCTGCCGAACGATCCTGCCCAGGATCCGCCGGCCTACTCGTTCGAGAGTCTCGACTACCCCGTGACGGACCGGTCGATGGATGCCTACTTCGCCGTATTCCACGGCCTTTCGCATCCCCACAGCCATCTCGGCCCGGAGTTTGTCTACCTGATCAAAGGCCGTCTGCTTGTTCGCTTGGAAGAGGCCGAGTTCGTGCTTGCAGCCGAAGATTCCATCTTGTTCGATTCAACCCGGCCGCACAGCTACGCTCCGCAATCCAAAGGCGATTGCAAAGCGCTGGTGATCGTCTCACGCGCCTTCTAGCGCAGTTCGAGCCGTGGAGGCGCTGCAAATCGCCAGGAAACCGTTGCCGCTTTTTTTTGGAATTGCTTCAGAATCACGACGAGGCCGGGATCGCCGGCCTCGCCATCGAGAGCATGCAGACGGGTCTCAGTTTCCCGGCTTGTTGCGGATCGCCTCGTCGATCTCGCGCTTGATGGCGTCGAGATTGAACGATGCCGGATCCTGCATCGGCGGATAGTCGATCGCCGTCTCGGCCAGCTTCGCGACCTCCTGCTGGACGATGACGAAGCGCCAGAACTCGCGGGCGTAGAAGTCGTTCATGTAGCCGCCGCCCAGGTCGTTCAGGCTCTGGCCGCCGATCGACGGGGTCCGCTCGAACGGATCCTGGCGGATGTTGACCATCGTCGGCATGTCGGTCGTGACCTTCGGGCCCGGCCAGCCCTCGGGCTGCTGGAAGAACTGGAACTTGAAGTCGTCGATGCGGACAGCGCCCCGAGATGCGGCCCGCCGAAGTAGAAGAACTCGTGCGCGGGCGGACGGGCCCTTGCCCTGCAGCAGGTCCAGCTGGTTGTAGCCGTCGAGGTGGTTCTTGTAGGTCCGGTCGCCGAGCTTAACGCCCTTCAGCAGCTGGTCGGTGATGTTCGGATTGCCGGCCGCGGCCACCAGGGTCGGGAACCAGTCGAGGCCGGAGAAGATGCCGTTCTCGACGATGCCCGGCTTGATCTTGCCCGGCCAGCGGATGATCGCCGGCACGCGGAAGCCGCCTTCATAGACCGTGCCCTTGGTGGCCTTGAACGGCGTCATGCCGCCGTCCGGCCAGGTGAACACCTCGGCGCCGTTGTCGGTGGTGAAGATGACGATCGTGTTGTCGGCCTCGCCGATGTCCTCGACGCGTTTGAGCAGGCGCCGACGCTGTCGTCCAGCTGCGCCATGCCGGCCTCTTCGAGCCCGTAGTTCGTCTGTGCTGTTCATCATCGCCTGGTATTTCGGCGACAGGAACGTCCAGACGTGCATGCGCGTGGTGTTGTGCCAGAGGAAGAACGGCTTGCCGTCCTTCTTGGCCTTGTCCATGAAGTCGCAGGACGCCTTGACCAGCACCTCGTCGAAGGTGGTCATGTCGTACTTGGCCTTGGGCGTGATGTCGTGCATGTTCGGCACGTTCGACATGTCCGGAAAGGGCGCCAGCGGGCCTTCGTCCTCGATCTTCTGCTTGCCGACCTTGCCCCAGCGCGGCTGCACCGTCGGATCATCCGTGTCGGTCGCCCAGCTGTGGACGAGATTGCGCGGGCCGACCTTGTCGCGATAGGACTGATCGTCCGGGAACGAATACCAGTACGGGTCCGACATCGCGTCGAGGTGGTAGAGGTAGCCGAAGAACTCGTCGAAGCCGTGCACCGTCGGCAGGTACTTGTTGAGGTCGCCGAGGTGGTTCTTGCCGAACTGGCCGGTGGCATAGCCCTGCGCCTTGAGCGCGGTGGCGATGCGTCGCCGCCTTGGCGGGCATGCCGACGTCTGCGCCGGCCTGGCCGACCGTGGTCAGCCCCGTGCGCAGCGGGATCTCGCCGGTGATGAAGTTGGCGCGGCCGGCCGTGCAGCTCGCCTCGGCGTAGTAGTCGGTGAACATCATGCCCTGCGACGCCAGCTTGTCGAGGTTCGGCGTCTTGCCGGACATGATGCCCCGGTGATAGGCGCCGATGTTGAACCAGCCGACGTCGTCGCCCATGATGACGACGATGTTGGGCTTGGCCTGGTCCTGAGCGTGGACCAAGGCCGTGCTCGACAGCAGACTTGCACCCAACGCAAGTGCTGCCGTGAGACAGGTTCGATTTCCAGCTTTCATGTGCGCATGCTCCCTCGACTAGGCCAATCGGCCAGCTGATATCGGTGATGGTGGACGTCAATTTTGCACCCCTGCCCGTCCGCCAGCGAGCTTCGCGAGGATTCGCGAGGTACCAGAGCCGGACGATGCAAGGGAAGGGAGGCAATCCTCGGCATTCCCTTACGTCATCCTAGTGAGCTGATCTGCCCCCAGATATTGTCCTTTGGGGAAGCATCGCATGGCGCTTCGACAAATGCGAAAGCGAATTGACAAACGCCAGGCAGGGTCACAGACTTTCCGAAGACCTGGTGGGACCGACGATCGCCTCGCCATCGAGACTTCGCGGGGAAGACGAACCGGAACAACTTTTTGGGGCTGCCGCCGGTCGCGAAGGCAGGCCGACAGGGGAAAGAGATGACGGGCTTGTGGAAGTCGCTGGTCGCGGCAGCGGCAATCTCCCTCGGTGGATCCGTCTGCGCGGCCGCGCAGGACAAGCTGTTCGTCTACGTGTCGCCGGATACGATCGGCGTGAACGCCTTCCTGCAGATGGGCAAGAAAGGCATCGAGGCGGCTGGCGCCAAGTATGGCGCCGAGGTCAAGACGTTCGAATCCAAGACTGCGGCCGAGCGGCTCGAAAACGTCAACGCTGCGGTCAGCGAGGGCGCCAACATCGTCGTCATGCTCGGCTTCGAATTCAACGACATCGTCAAGGAAGCTGCAAAGGCTGCCCCGGATGTCGATTTCCTGATCGTCGACCAGTGCATCGACGACCGTCCCGCGAACATCCATTGCGCCGTCTTCCGCGAATACGAGGCCAGCTACTTGATGGGGGTTGCCGCCGGCATGCTGACGCAGTCGAAGAAGGTCGGTGTGGTCGGCGCGCTCGATATTCCCTTCCTGCACCGTTACACGGACGGCTTTGCGCAAGGGGTCAAGTCGGTCAACCCGGACGTGCAAGTCGATATCCGCTGGGTCGGCGGCGACAGTCCGTTTGCCGATCCGGTGCGCGCCAAGGAGCAGGCTGTCGCGATGAATGCCGCCGGGGTGGACCTCATCTACACGGCATCCGCCGGCGGCGACTTCGGCGTGTTCGAGGCCGCCAAGGAGAAGAACTTCAAGGTATTCTCCGTCGACACCGATCATTGCCCCGAA
This sequence comes from uncultured Alphaproteobacteria bacterium, assembly GCA_963791325.1. Lineage (GTDB taxonomy): Bacteria > Pseudomonadota > Alphaproteobacteria > Rhizobiales > Rhizobiaceae > JBEVJK01. The sequence continues at coordinate 71,395 of CAWBRU010000008.1, forward strand.
GTGCCTGGGATCATCATCGACCAGAGCCTGAAACAGGTCGACACCGCGATGGTGCAGGCGATCGGCGCGATCCTCGACGGCAAGGACAGCGTGTTCATGGCACTCGGCATCAAGGAAGGCGGCGTCGGCGCCGTTGCGCTCGACGAGGCCAAGATCGGCGACAGCAAATGCCTGATCGCCGATCACCCGGACGTGGCGGCCAAAATGCGCGAGGCGGCCGCGCATATCGTCGACGGCAGTCTCAAGCTCGAAGATCCGATGTTCGCCAAGTAGGCGACGTCTTGGCAATGACGGCGCGCCGAGCCCCGGCGCGCCATTCGCCTGTCGAGAGACCGCTGATGGACGCCGCGCTTACCGGCATCAAAGTTAGCTTCGGACCGCTTGCCGCGGTGGATGACGTCTCGATCGACATCAACGCCGGCGAGATACATGCCGTGGTGGGCGAAAACGGCGCGGGCAAATCGACGCTGATGAACGTTCTGTTCGGGCTGATCCGGCCCGACGCGGGCACCATCACGGTCGACGGCCTGGCACGCAGCTGGACGTCCGCCCAGGATGCCATCCGCGCCGGCCTCGGCATGGTCCATCAGCACTTCATGCTGCAGGAGCAGATGAGCGTCCTGGAAAACATCGTGCTTTGCGGCGAGCCGGTAGACCGCTTCGGCTTGGTCGATTTTAGGGCAGCCCGGCGCAAGCTCGCCGAAGGCTTCGAGGGTCATGGGATCGACATCGATCTCGACGCGACGGTCGGCGATCTCGCCGTCGGCCAACGCCAGGTGGTCGAGATCCTGAAAATGCTCTACCGCGATGCCCGGTTGCTGATCCTCGATGAGCCGACCGCCGTGCTCACCCCGCAGGAAAAGAACCTTCTGTTCGGGATCTTGCGCAGCTTCGCCAAGTCAGGCAGGTCGATCGTCATCATCACCCACAAACTCGACGAGGTGATGGAGATCGCCGGCCGCGTCAGCGTCATGCGTGCCGGAAGGCTGGTGTCGTCGGGGCCGCTCGCTGCAACGTCGAAGGATCGGATCGCGCGGGAAATCATCGGCGGCGACCTGCCGGCCCCCTTGAAGCTGACGCCGCGCGTGCCGGGCGGCGTGGTGCTTGCGGTCAGGAACCTGGTCGTCACGTCGCGGGACACCAGCCTCGGGCCCCTCTCCTTCGAGGTGCGGGCCGGGGAGATCATCGGCATCGCAGGTGTGACCGGAAACGGACAGGCGGCGTTGATCCAGGCGCTGACCGGTCTGCGGCCTCTCACCTCCGGCGAGATCGAATTGGCCGGCAGGCGCATCGACAGGCTGGATATCGCCGCGCGTCGCCGTGCCGGGCAAAGCTATATCCCCGAGGACAGGCAGCGCGTCGGGCTCGCGCTGGCCGCGTCCGTGGCCGAAAACGCCAACGCCGGCCGCGACGACGTTTCCGGCTTTACCCGAGGCCCATTCCTCAACCGGAAGGCGATGGCGGCCTATGCCCGTGGGATCATCGACCGCTATCGCATCAAGGCTGCCGCCTCCTCGATCCCTGCCTCGACCCTGTCGGGCGGCAACAAGCAGAAGCTTGTCGTCGGCCGCGAATTGTCGCGCGAGACGCCGCTGGTGATCGCCGAAAACCCCACCTGGGGCGTCGATATCGGGGCGATCGAGATGATCCATGCCGAGCTGATACGGATGCGCGATTTTGGCCATGCGGTGCTGTTGGTCTCCACCGATCTTGACGAGATCCTGCGTCTGTCGGACCGGATATTCGTCATGTACTCGGGCGCGCTTTCCGATCCGATCGAAGCCGCCGAGGCCGATCGCAATCGGCTGGGTTCGTTGATGGTTTCGCGCGCCGAGGCGGCGCTGAGGAGCGTTGCATGACGGCGCGCCCTGCGAGCTTGCTGGCCGGCAGCCTGCTTGCATGGATCTTCACGCTGGCCTGGATCCTGGCGATCCTTGCCGCGCTGATGCTGGTGGTCGCGGCGCCGTTCGGCGACGCCCTGTCGGGCTTCATCAGCGGCGCCTTCGGCGGCCGCCGTCTCGCCTACCTGATGGCAACGCTATCGCGCGCCACATTGATCATCGGCATGGCAATTTCGGTCCTGCTGTCGTTCCGCGCCGGGCTGTTCAACATCGGCGGCGAAGGCCAGCTGGTGGCGGGCGGCCTTGTGTCGGCGCTGACGGCGATCCTGCTCCCCGGTCCGCCGCTCATGGTTCTCCTCGCCGCCCTCCTTGCCGGCATGGTGGCGGGCATGCTCTGGGCGCTGCTTGCGGGCGTCCTCTACGTCTATGTCGGCGTTCCGCTGCTGGTCGGATCGCTGCTGCTGAATTTCCCGATCCGCTACATTGCGTCCTATCTCGTCGCGCACCCGTTCCGCGACGTGCAGTCGGGCATGCTGCAATCGCATCTCGTGCCGGACGGCACATGGCTTGCCTATCTCCCGGGCGTCAGACTGGACGTCGGCATCCTCTTCGTCGCCGTGATCAGCATCTTGGCGGTCATCTACAGCCACGCCACCTTGCATGGCTACCAGGCGCGGCTGAACGGCCTCTCCGCCGAGTTTGCCCGCACCGTCGGCCTCCCGGTCCGACGTCTCGCCCTGCAGACGCTCGCGCTGAGCGGCGGCATCGCCGGGCTGGTCGGGGCGCTGGCGGTGTTTGGCGTCCACCACCGCTACATCGACGGCATGCTCGTCCAGCCGCTCTATGCGTGGACCGGCATCATCGCCGTGCTGCTGGTCGGCATGATCCCCTGGCTGGTTCCCTTCTCTGGATTCTTCTTCGCCGCGATCCAGACCGGCGCAGCGGGGATGGAGCGCACGGCCGGCGTGCCGAAGGAGATCGCGCTGGTGATGCAGGCGGTGATCATTCTGTTCGTCGCCAGCCGGGTATCCGGCGCGCTGCTCTCGTCGCAGAACCGACAACGGGCCTCCGACGATGGGTCTTGACCTGCTTTTCGACGCCTCGTTCCTTGCTTCCGTGCCGCGCTTCGTGACGCCGATCCTGCTCGCCTCGCTCGGCGGCGCCATCTGTGAGCGCGCCGGCGTCTTCAATATCGCGCTCGAAGGGATGATGCTGATCGGCGCCTTCTTTGCCGTCGTCGGCGCCTACCTTTCGGGGTCGCCCTATGTCGGCGCGTTGGCCGCCCTTCTCTCCGGCATGGCCTTGGGGGCGCTGTTTGCCGAGTTCAACCTGCGCAGGGGTGGCGATTCCATCGTCGTGTCGATCGCCATCAATCTGCTTGCTGCAGGCATGTCCACATTTCTGCTGCGGGCGATCTTCGGGGTCGCCGGCGCATTCAACGATCCGGCCATCGCCGGCTTCGAACCCATTCGCGTACCGTGGCTCGAACGGGTTGCGGTGCTCGGCGATCTGCTGAGCGGGCAATCGATCCTGTTCTACCTGGCGCTGCTGCTCGTCTATGTTCTGCAGATCTTCTTCGTCCGCCATCGACTGGGCTTGCGCATGCGTGCCGCCGGTGAGAATCCGGCGGCGCTGAGGGCCGGCGGCGTCGATCCTCGCTGGGTACAATGCGCGGCGCTGTTGATCTGCGGCGCACTCTGCGGCCTTGCCGGCGCCCAGCTTTCGATAGCCAACGTCCACCTTTTCGTCGAGAACATGAGCGCCGGCCGGGGCTGGATCGCGGTGGTCGCGGTGCTGCTGTCGCGCGGGCGGCCATGGCCGCTGTTGTTCATCGCCGTGCTGTTCGGCATGGTGGACAGCCTGTCGTTTCGGGTGCAGGGCCTTGGCCTGCCGCAGCAATTCACAGACATGATGCCCTACCTCGCGACCCTCATCGTGCTCACCGTGCTCTCCTGGTGGCGGATGCGGCGACAGGCCTAGTGCGGAGCTCTGATGTGACCGATCTCGTCATCAACAACGCAACCGTCGTGACCTGCGACGCAGGAGGCACGGTCATCGACAGGGGTGGCGTCGCGGTCGCCGGTGGGCGCATCGTCGCGCTCGGAACCGCCGAGCAGCTGGCCGCCGTCGCTGCGCACGCCCTGAACGTGGTTGACGGCAGCGGCCATATCCTGATGCCCGGCATCGTCAACACGCATTGCCACGCCGCCGACAGCCTGTTCCGTGGCTTGGTCGAGAATTTGCCGCTGGAGCCTTGGCTGCAGACCGTCTGGAAGGCCGAGGGGGCCATTCTCAACGCTCAAACGTCCCGGCTGGGCAGCGTGCTCGGCTTCGCCGAATTGTTGCTGTCCGGCGTCACGACAGTCATGGATATGTTCTGGTATCCGTTCGAAACGGTCGCGGCAGCGCGGCAGGTCGGCCTGCGCGTTTCGACCGGCGGCATCTTCTTCGATCCGGCAGGGGTCACTTCGCTGTCGATCGAGGAGCGGGTCGCCGAGGCCGAGCGCTTCTTCGAGGCCTTCGGCGGCGCCGAAGACGTGTTCGCGGCAGCCATGCCGCATGGTGCCTACACCGTCAGCCCCGACAATCTGAAGGCGGCCTGGAAGGTCGCCCACCAATGCGGCGGCCTGTTTTGCACGCACTGCGCTGAGACGCGCGCCGAGCAGCAGGATGTCGCAACGCGCTACGGCCGCAGCGTTGTGCGCCACCTTGCCCATCTCGGCTGCCTGGATCGGCACACGGTGCTGGCGCATTGCGTTCACCTCGATGATGAGGAGCTCGACATCATCGCCGGCACGGGGGCGCATGTCGCGCACAACCCGATGTCCAACATGAAGCTTGCATCCGGCTTCGCGCGCGTGCCGGAGATGCTGGACCGAGGCATCAATGTTTCGCTCGGCACCGACGGTGCGCTCTCCGGCAACGACCTCGACATGTGGCTGGCGCTCAGGCTGGCGGCGACCATTCACAAGGGCTTCACCGGGCGTGCCGACCTGATCTCGACCCGGCAGGCTTTGGACATGCTGACCACCAACGGTGCGAAAGCGCTCGGTGCCGCGGACCGGATCGGCAGCCTCGAGCCCGGCAAATTCGCCGACATGGTTCTGATCGACATCAAGCGGCCGCATGCCGTCCCGCTCTTCAATCCGCTGACGCATCTCGTCTATTCGGCCGGCAAATCCGACGTGCGGCACGTCTTTCTGGCCGGCGAGCAGGTCGTCCGCGACGGCCAGCTCACCCGCCTTTCGCTCGACGACACGCTGGCCGCCGTCGAAGACTTGGTGCCGAGCATCAAAGCGGCGGTGGCCTGATGGCGACTTACCTGATGGACAGCCAGGCCGAGCGACTGGCGCGCGCCCATCTGTCGGTCGCAAAACGCGCCGGCGCGCCCTGCGAGGTTGCGCTGGTGCTGGGCTCAGGTCTCGGCGAGCTCGCCGAGGCCGTGACGGGCGCCACCATCATCCCCTATGATGAAATCGAGGGATTTCCGGTCTCGACCGCGCCGGGCCACAAAGGCCGGTTGGTCATCGGCTCTCTGTTCGGCCGGCGCAGTGTGGCCATGCAGGGACGCTTTCACCTCTATGAGGGATGGCACCCGCGCGACATTGCTCTCGCCGTCTATTTGCTGACCCGGCTCGGCGCTGCCACGTTTATCGTCACCAATGCAGCGGGCGGGCTCAACGCGGACTTCGCGGCGGGCGACATCATGCTGATCGACGATCATTTGAACTTCACCGGCACCAGTCCGCTGATCGGGGCCAACGACGATGCGCTCGGTCTGCGCTTTCCCGATCAATCCCGCCTCTACGATCCGGATCTGGCGGAGCTTGCCATGGCGTCGGCCAGGCGCACAGGCACTCACATGCGGCGCGGCATCTATGTCGGCGTCAACGGTCCGGAGCTCGAGACCTCGGCCGAGCGCCGCTTCTTCCGTTCTGCCGGCGGCGATGCGGTGGGGATGTCGACCGTGATCGAAGTGATCGCCGCCAATCACGCCGGGATGAAGGTGCTCGGGCTCTCGGCCGTCGCCAATGCCGCCACGGGTGGCGCCGACCAGCAGCCCGACACGGTCGAATCGGTCACAGCGATGGCCGCCTTGTGCGGCGTCAAGATTGCCGCGGTGCTTGCCGATCTGTTGCCGAGACTGCCGGCCGGGACCTCAGCTTCCCGGGCCGGCTGATCTCTCAGGGCTTGCGGCTCGGCGCAACGAACGGGTTTGTCTCGGTCGATTCGGTGTTCTTCGTATAGCAGGTGTCGAGGCGTTCGAGCCCCGCGGCACTCTTGTCGAGAGCCACCGAAATGGTCGATCCCGCACCTTTCACGTCGAGTTCGTCGGCGAGCCGCAGCGCTTTCAGAAAGCGCTCATCCTCGATGGCGAGCGAAACCGCGTTCTTGGAAGCGTTGACGTTGGTCATGATCGACGTCGAACCGGCGATGAGGTCGACGGGGTAGGAGTCGCCGCGCTTCAGGCGCCAACGCGGCGAGGCCATTCTGAGCTCAAGACCTCCGGCATCCCGCGAGAAGCTGACGTCGATCCCATCCTCGGTCGTCCGGCGCATGACGCAGCGCTGGAAGTCGGCACCCCGGTAGCTCGCCTCGATCTGCCATGGTCCAATCGCGACAGCCTCGTTGGCGTCGTCTTGAGCATTGGCGAGAGCCGGGCAGAGCAGGCAGAGCGACAGGAGGATGGCACGCAATTTGCAGCTCCGATCATGGCAAGGGCGGAAACCGCCCCGGCAGCATCAACGAGCCAGATCTTGAACAGTTCCAGCCGAACAAAGCAGCGACCGCGCGCCAACAGCCGCGCTCCAGGCAAACACGATGAACTCGGCTGTCGTTGCTTGTGAGCGAAACTCAAAGCTCATATGATGTGTCTGAGCCGACCAGCAGCCAAAACTTCGTTCCGATATAGCCGCAGGGCAAATCCGCCTTGGGAGGAGTTCGATGGCCACGCTCCGGGTCTCGATCGGCGCTCTGACCGTCCTGGCGGTCACCTACATCGTCAATGCAATGGACCGGGGGGTCTTCCCGGTCCTGCTGGGCGATGTCGACGCTCAGTATCGTTTCAGCCTCGCGACCGGCGGACTTCTTGCCACCATCTTCACCTTCGGGCTCGGCATCGGCGGGCTCCCCGCCGGCTACCTGTTCAAGCGATGGTCCCGCAAGACGGTCGCCGTCAGCGGCATCATCATCTATTCGGGCTGCACGATTCTGACATGCTGGGCGGTCGGCTTCCTGGACATGGCGTTTTACCGGATCGTCTCCGGGGTCGGCGAAGCATTCCAGAACGTGGCGATCTTCACCATTGCGGGGGCCTGGTTCGTGAATGACCGAACCCTGGCGTTCGGTGTTCTCAACCTCGCTTATGCGTTGGGCTCATTCATCGGCCCGCGTTGGGCAGCGCACATGCTGGCCGCCTACGGAAGCTGGCAGCTCCCGCTGACCATCTATGGCATACTGGGCCTGCTTGGTGCCGTTCTCTTCATCCTGCTTGTGCCGAGAAGCTTCAGCGAGGCCCAACCGGAGGCCCGCGATCCGAATCCCGGCCGCAAGACCGACATTCCGGAAGGCCTCATCAACCGGAACACGGGCCTGCTCACCTTTGCCTCGATGGCAGGGGGTCTGGCGGCCTATGGCTATCTGGCGCTCTACCCGACCTATCTGCGGACCGAATTGCACTTTTCGATAGAGGATGCCGGCGCTGCCGCCAGCATGTACGGCGTGGGCGCCGCCGCGGGAATCGTCTGCGGCTACATGGCGGATCGCATCAGCCAGAAATGGATCACCATCGCTGCCCTGTCGGTGCTCGCCGCCACCTCTTATCTCATCTTCAATGTCGCCACGAGCCTCGATCTCCAAAGGCTGCTGTCGGCGGTCCAGGGTGCGGCATTCAGCGGCTTCCTGTTCGTCAACAATTACTCGCTGATGCAGCGCTCGGTGCGGACACCGCTGATCGGCCGGGCATCGGGACTGATGCTTGCGGCCGTGAACATTCCGGCGGCCGGTTCAGGCTACGCGATGGCCAGATTGGTCTCCTGGCTCGGATGGAGCACGGCATCCGTTCTGCAGATGACGCTGCTGACCGGGGTCGCGGCCGTGGCAATGCTGTTCTTTTCACCTCGACAGACCGACAGGCCGCGCCGGGGCGGCTTCTTCGGCATCGCAGACAAGCCCGTGGCGCGATCACTCACCTCTTGAGCAACCCACCACCCCGGCTTGGCGGGCGGGCGGGCGTCTTCAGGTTGGTTCCGCCCCGCCGCATGGGGGGCGGCACGCGATTCAACCCCTAGTTTATTCTCGGATCCTCACGAATGCCATAACGATCCCAGTTTGACCGTTGCCTCAAAGGCAACGCCTCGAAGCGGCGAGGTCCCAGGCATGGAGTTCACGGCCCTTCGCTATTTCACCGCAACGGCTCAGGCCGGCTCCATTCGCACCGCGGCCGACCGGCTTCATGTGTCGCCGTCGGCCATCAGCCGCCAGATCGCCAAGCTCGAGCATGAACTGCGTGCTCCGATCTTCGACCGCCGGGCGCAAGGCATGAAGCTGACGCCGGCCGGCGAGATCCTGCTGTCGAAGTTCGACACCGTGATGCGCGAGTTTTCGCGCGTGAAGTCGCACATTGCCGCGCTGCAGAACCTGCAGGCAGGCCGGGTCGACATCTACAGCTTCCAAACCGCAATCGAGAGCTTCGTGGCCCCGGTCCTGAACCGGTTCCACGTGCAATATCCGAACGTTACCTTCAACGTTCGGATGAGCAGCACGGACGAAGCCATCGAGGCGCTGATTTCCGGCGAGGCGGAAATCGGGCTCGTCATCAATGCGCCCGAGCGCGACGATGTCGCCCGCGTCGAAGTGTTTCGCGACCGCATGGTCGCGGCATTTTCGCCCAAGCATCCGCTCGTCGACCGCAACACGCTGTCGTTGCGCGACCTCAAGGACTTCCCGTTCGTGCTCACCGAGCCTTCATTCGGCCTTCGCCAGCAGCTCGATCGTGTCTTTGCCAGGCACGAGTTCACGCCCGAAACCTTCTGTGTGACCAACTCGCTGGCGCTTGTGAAGGAGGTGGCGGGAATCGGCAGGCAATGCACGCTGCTGCCGAGTTTCGCGGTCGAGCAGGAACTCGCCAAGGATTCGCTGCGCATAGCGGCCGTGGAAGAGTTTGCCGACGAGCCTTTGGTGTTCTGCGTCTGTTTCCGAAGCGAACGGTCGCTGTCACCGGCTGCGAAGGTGTTCATGGACACCGTGATCGACTACTGCGGCCGCTATTCCCGCGCCCAACCTCATTCGCCCGAGTAACGGCTGGCGATCGCTCGTTCGCGCTTGCGGCAGCGTCGTCGGGTGGGGAGCCGGCTCCCCGCAGCGCTCGGAGATCGAACCGGGCTCCCCCTTAATCCGCTCGGCCTTCCGGGAAGCTTAACCACGATGCGGTAAAATCCGGTCGGTCGCCTGATGAGATCTCAGGTCGGTCGCTTGACAAATATCTGCAGTAAGGGCAGCAACAGAGCGCGTTACATTTTGGGCAACGGACCGGTATCGGGATTGATATGGCGTCCAAATCGATTGGGGGCCACTCTTCCTTGCCCATTTCACCCCAGTGGAGAGCCTTCAATGCCCTATGTCCACATGCTGCCCGATCCGGGCATGAACTATACGCTGAACCGCCCCTTGCTGGATGGCACGTCACCGTCGCGAATGAAGGAAGTCGGAGCGGTCGCCCCGCGCATCAAGGATTACGACTCCTGGCACTCGGTGTGGCTCGAACTGGCGTTGCGGGCCGAGGCGGAGAAGCGTTGGGGCGACGCGGCTTCCTACTACCACGGCGCCGAGTTCTACTTGCCCGCCGGAGACGCCCGCAACAAGCTCTATGACGACTTCAAGCGGAACTGGTCCAAGGCGGTGCAGGGCCTGGCAGGCTACGAACAGATCGAAGTGCCCTATCCCGGCGGCAATCTTCCGGGCTTTCGCCTGCAGGCAAAAGGCAAGGAGATTTCCACCTTTGTCTTCCATGGCGGCTACGATTCCTTCGTCGAGGAGTTCTATGCCTTCCTGCTGCCGCTGACCGAACTCGGTTTCACCGTGATCGGCTTCGACGGACCTGGGCAAGGCGGCGCGCTGCGGCAGGGCATCTTCCTGGATCCGCACTGGGAAAACCCGGCCAAGGCCGTGCTCGACTATTTCGATCTGAAGTCGGTCGACTGGCTGGGCGCCTCCTGCGGTGGCTACATGGCGATGCGCGCCGCAGCGTTCGAGCCGCGCATCAAGCACGTGATCTCGATGCCGCTCACCTATTTCGGCCTAGACATGACCTTGAGACAGATGCGGCCGGGCAAGGCGCAGTATCTTGTCTCGCTGTTCAAGGCCGGCGATCGCAAGGGTTGCGAGGCCTTGATCGCAGAAGAGCGGCTGCCGGGCTCCGTGTTCGAATGGTGCATCACCCAGGGCATGCACATCACCGGCACCACGACGCCGTTCGATTTCCTTGGCGCGATCTCACGGCAGTCTCTGGACGGCGTCCTGCACCAGGTCACGCAGGATGTGCTGCTCACCGAGGGCGAGCAGGATCATCTGTTCGACATCGACTGGATCCATCGCGCGATGCGCGAGCTGGTCTGCGCCCGCTCGGTGACCGCGCGCATCTTCACCGCGCGCGAGGGCGGCGAGCAGCACTGCCAGGTCGGCAACTCCGGATTGGCCCGGGACGAGATCATCACCTGGCTGTCGCGCTTCTACCCGAGCCTGCGCGGTGCCCTTCCGAACGAAGCCGAGACGCCGAAGCGCGCACTGGCCTGAGCGGATCTCGTCTGCCGCATCGCCAAGGCCGGCCACAATTCATTGTGGCTGCGGTTCGGATTTTTTTGGCGCGGGTGAGCCATCGAGACGGACAGCTCGCCCCGAAGTGGGCCGCCTCGACGGGTGAGTTAGTGCGCTTGCCAACCATCCATGAAGGAGGCCAAGGGCGGTCCCAGCGACCAACGAGATCGCGACCGCCACGAAGGCATTTCGCCAAGTGAACGCTGTCAGACTGCCGATTGCCGATGCCCCGGGAACGAGGCTTGCGTAAGCGAAAGTCGACGCGAAGCCGTAGAACACTGCTGGCACGATGCTCAAGATCGGCACCGAGGATGCTGCAACAATGAGGAACGATGCGGCCCCGGCGACGAGAGCGGTCGCCGGCGTTGCAGACAGGGGAACGGTGCCCGTCGCGACCACGGCCGCGACGCCCCACGCCATTGCAGCGCCGAACACCAGACACGCCGAGCTTCGCAACGCCGCTTGCCGATTTGCTCCGGAATGATCGTAGCTGGCCCAGCCGATGAATGCCGCCCACACAAGGAGATTGGACCATTGCGAAAATACGATCACGGCGAATGCCGCAACGAGAGCGGCGGCAATCGCGGCCGCAATCAAAGATGACGTCATGTTCTGATCTCCTTGCGGCCGACGGGGCCACCCACACGCCGGCTGCAGCCCACCATTGAGTAGGCTGGGCAACGTTACCAGAAGTTGAGCAAGGAGGAACTATGCGTTCTTCCGGGTGTGGGTGGAAAGCTCATGCCATCGCAACCATGATCATCGGGATCACGCTGTTTGTCCGCTTGGCTCAGGCGCTTGTTCGCCCGATAAAAGGTGCCCTTCCCTTGCCCGCGATGGGCGCTTCAGCGTCACGATCCCGATGCGCTCTACCGCAGAGCCTGCGGTGAGGATCCGGCGATCCCGGGCGCGTTCGCCGGTTCCCCGCGCTCTGCGCACCCTTGATCCCCGCCAGCGGTCGGATATGTGACATCTCAGTCGGCACACAAGGGCGACGCGACAGGTCATGAGTCTCCGCAAGCTCTTCCGCGAACTCTATCACGGTGACAGCAGCAGAGCCGTGCGTTTTCAGCTCGCGGTCTTGGGCATCGACCTCGCCGTCATAGCGTTCTTCATCGCAGCTCCGATATTCCATGATACCCGCTCATTCTTCTGGCTCGACTACACCATTGCGGCTTTGCTGGCGCTCGACATGATAGGTCGGGGCTTGGCATCGCCACCCGGCATTCGCCCCCTGCTGAAGCCGACCGTCTGGGTCGACGCTTTCATCCTGTTGACTCTGATCTTTCCGCGAACTTTGGGAAACCTGGGCTTTCTCCGCATCATACGGCTTTGGTCATTGTCGCGGAGCGGCTTCCTCTGGCGTCCGCTCAAGCCGCTGCATCTCGAGCAATGGCAGGAAGCGTGCCATTCGGTGATCAATCTGGTCACGTTTCTCTTCATCGTCACCGGGTTTGTGTACAGCTTCTTCTTCCGATCCGATGCCGGCCTGTCCGGTTACGTGGACGCGCTTTACTTTACGGTCGCGACCGTCACGACCACCGGCTTCGGCGACATCGTTCTTCCGGGCGTCGGTGGGAAGCTCATCGCCATTGCAACCATGATCATCGGGATCACGCTGTTTGTCCGCTTGGCTCAGGCGCTTATTCGCCCGACAAAGGTGCTGTTCCCCTGCCCGCGATGCGCGCTTCAGCGTCACGACCCCGATGCGGTCTACTGCAAAGCCTGCGGGGAGATTCTGGCCATCCCGGACGAGGGCGATTAGAGCAATGCCAGGAAAAGTGGAAACGGTTTTCCGTCCGGACTTGCGACAAAACAAAGACTTAAAGTGGGGCACCGATTCTGAAGAAACGGTGATCCGCTCGAGCTCCGGAGCCGGCCGCTCGGCCGCTTCGGCCGTGTCAAAAAAGTATCATATCGGGGCGCAATTCGTGGTGGCAATGGACTGGCCGAGCCAGTACCGTCAACGCTTAGACGAGAGCCGGCGGCAAGTCGGCCGAGAAACGGGCAGCGCCGAGAGACGCCGCTGCTCCGGAGGAGACGCAGATGGAACCGGATCTGGAAGTCGTCCAGATTCGCCGCGGCGAGTTGTTCAAGGCCTGGTCTCACGGCTACCCGTTCCACACGGTGCGCTGGCACTTTCACCCGGAGTACGAGCTCCACCAAGTCGTTGAAACCACAGGCCGCTACTTCGTCGGCGATTTCATCGGCGAGTTTGCGCCAGGCAATCTGATCCTCACCGGCCCGAACCTCCCGCACAACTGGGTCAGCGACATCCCGCGGGGGACGAGCATTCCTTTGCGCGGCCGCATCATCCAGTTCAGCGAAACGTTCATCCACCAGGCCATCGACGTCTTTCCGGAACTGGCTTCGCTCGGCCCCGTGCTCGAGCTGTCGCGGCGCGGGGCGCTGTTCGACGCAGCGACCAGCGCGCATCTGTCCCCTTTGATGGAAGAGCTGATGGCCGCGCAGGGCGTGCGCCGCATCGAGCTGTTCGTGCAGATCGTCGGTGCGCTCTGCCGAGCCCGGGGAGCGCAGCCGCTCGCCAGCCCAAGCTACCTGCCCGACCCATCCGGCTATATGTCGATCGGGATCAATCAGGCCCTTGCCTATATCCGCGAAAACCTGACGCAGCCCTTCGGCGAGCCTGAACTGGCCGCCATCGCCGGGCAATCGACGGGCGCATTCTCGCGCGCCTTCCGACGCCACACCGGCATGTCTCTTGTCCAGTATGTAAAACGGCTGCGCATCAACCTCGCCTGTCAAATCCTTATGAGCGACGAACAAGCCCCGATCACCGATATCTGTTTCGAGGTGGGCTACAACAATCTGTCGAATTTCAATCGCCAGTTCCTGGCCGAGAAGGGCATGACCCCCACCCGTTTCCGCAGGCTGCTGGTCGACAATATCCATGCCGCCAAGGCCGCCTGAGACAGCGAAGGCGGGCGCTGAAATACCGAACAACAAGCGGCAGGCATCTGGAGCCTGCAACACCATCGTCAAAGGGAGAACACGGATGAGGAAAGCTTCTTGGAAGTCCGGTGGGCTGGCCATGCTGGCGCTGACACTGGCCGGTACGATCTCTGCCCATGCACAGGACGGCGCCACCGTCGCATTTCTGATGCCGGACCAGGCCTCGACCCGCTACGAGGAGCACGACTATCCCGGCTTCAAGGCCGAGATGGAAAAGCTCTGTTCCACGTGCAAGGTCCTCTATCAGAATGCCGACGCCGATGCCGCGCGCCAGCAGCAGCAGTTCAACTCGGTGATCTCGCAGGGAGCCAAGGTGATCGTCCTCGATCCAGTCGATTCGACGGCTGCCGCATCGCTGGTCAAGCAGGCTCAAAGCCAAGGCATCAAGATCATCGCATATGATCGGCCGATCCCCGATGCGCAGGCCGACTACTATGTGTCCTTCGACAATGAAGGCATCGGCAAGGCCATTGCCGACTCGCTGATCCAGCATCTGAAGGCCTCGGGCGTCACCGCCGCCGAGGGCACCGGTGTGCTGCAGATCAACGGCTCGCCCACCGATGCGGCCGCCGGCCTGATCAAGAAGGGGATCCATGCCGGCTTGGACAGCTCCGGCTATCCGATCCTGGCGGAATACGACACGCCCGATTGGGCCCCGCCCAAGGCCCAGCAGTGGGCAAGCGGCCAGATCACGCGGTTCGGCAAGAAGATTCTTGGCGTGGTCGCGGCCAATGACGGCACCGGCGGCGGCGCCATCGCCGCCTTCAAGGCGGCGGGCGTCGATCCCGTTCCGGCCGTGACCGGCAACGATGCGACGATCGCGGCCCTGCAGCTGGTCATTGCGGGCGACCAGTACAACACCATCTCCAAGCCGAGCGAGATCGTCGCGGCGGCGGCCGCCAATGTCGCCGTGAAGCTGCTCAAGGGCGACAAGCCGGAACCGAAGACGACGCTGTTCAACACCCCCTCGGAACTGTTTGTGCCGGCTGTGGTGACGCAGGAGAACCTCAAGGCCGAGATCATCGATAAGAAGATCAACACGCCCGAACAGCTCTGCGTCGACCGCTATGCCGAGGGCTGCAAGAAGCTCGGGATCACGAACTGATCTCGCCCGAACACCGTCCAGCCGCCGCGCGGCGGCTGGACAATCGGCCTGCTTGTGCCCTGTCAGCCGAAAGGGAAGGTGATGAGCGACGGCGAACCGGTATTGACGCTGCGAGGGGTGTCCAAGCACTTCGGCGCCGTCTCGGCCCTGACCGACATCGATCTCGACGTCCATGCCGGCGAGGTCGTTGCGCTGGTCGGCGACAACGGCGCGGGCAAGTCGACGCTGGTCAAGATCCTGGCCGGCGTCCATCAGCCCAACTCGGGCACCATCACCTTTCGCGGCAACCCCGTCGCGTTGAGCGATCCGGCAACCGCGCTCGGGCTCGGCATCGCCACCGTCTTTCAGGATCTGGCGCTCTGCGAGAACCTCGACGTGGTGGCGAACATCTTCCTCGGCAAGGAAGTCAGTCCCTATCATCTCGACGAGGTCGCGATGGAGATCAAGGCCTGGAAGCTCCTCAACGAGCTTTCCGCCCGCATCCCCAGCGTGCGCGAGCCGATCGCGTCGCTCTCCGGCGGCCAGCGCCAGACGGTGGCGATCGCCCGCTCCCTGCTGCTTGATCCGAAGCTGATCATGCTCGACGAGCCGACGGCCGCCCTGGGCGTGGCGCAAACCGCAGAGGTGCTCGACCTGATCGAGCGGGTTCGCGATCGCGGCCTCGGCGTCATCATGATCAGCCACAACATGGAGGACGTCCGCGCGGTCGCCGACCGCATCGTGGTGCTTCGGCTCGGCAAGAACAACGGCATCTTCCTGCCCGACGCCTCCAATCAGGAGCTGGTCAGCGCCATCACCGGGGCAGCCAACAATTCCGTATCACGCCGGGCCAGCCGGCGGCAGCACGGCCTGGAGGTCAGGCCATGACCGACGCCGGCGAGAGCAAGGCTCCGACGGCACCGCTGCTCGACCGGGCCGACGAGCGCGTCAGCCATGCCGAGGGCGTCGGCGGTGCCGTGCGCGCCTTCATCGAGCGTGTCCGATCCGGGGATCTCGGCTCGCTGCCGGTCGTGGTCGGGCTGGCGATCATCTGGACGGCGTTCCAGAGCCTGAACCCGGTCTTCCTGGCATCCAACAATCTGGTCAATCTGCTGTTCGACTGCTCGACGGTGGGGGTCATTTCGCTCGGAATCGTGTGCATCCTGATGGTTGGAGAGATCGATCTCTCGGTCGGCTCCGTCAGCGGCTTCGCCTCGGCCCTCGTCGGCGTTCTGTGGGTCAACCAGGGCTGGCCGGTCGGCCTGGCGATCCTCGCCGCCTTGGTCGTCGGCGCGCTGATCGGCTGGATCTATGCGCTGTTCCTCAACCGCTTCGGAATGCCGAGCTTCGTCTCAACGCTCGCCGGCCTGCTCGCTGTGCTCGGGCTGCAGCTCTACCTGCTGGGGTCGACCGGCTCGATCAACTTGCCCTACGGTTCGGCGCTGGTGAACTTCGGCCAGACCTTGGTCATGCCGCATCTCCTCTCCTACCTGCTGGCCATGATCCCCGGCCTGGCGATCTTGGTGACCGGCCTGCGCAACGCAGCCCGCAGGAAAGCGGCAGGCCTTTCCTCGCAGTCGCTCGCCGGCGTCGCTGCGCGAGCGGCCGTGATCACGGTGGGACTGGAGGCGGTCGCCTTCTACCTCAACCAGGATCGGGGCATCCCGTGGATGTTCGGGCTCTTCGTCGGCCTGTGCGTGGCGATGAACTATGCGCTGACCCGGACCAAATGGGGGCGCTCCATCCATGCCGTCGGCGGCAATCGCGAGGCCGCCCGCCGGGCCGGCATCAATGTCCGCTTCATCTACATGACCGCTTTCATGGTCTGCTCGACACTTGCGGCCGCCGGCGGCGTTCTGGCCGCCGCTCGGCTTGCTTCGGCCAGCCAGCAGGCCGGGACGGGCGATGTCAACCTCAATGCCATCGCTGCGGCCGTCATCGGCGGAACCAGCCTTTTCGGCGGCCGCGGAAGCGCCTATTCGGCGCTGCTCGGCATCATCGTCATCCAGTCGATCGCCAGCGGGCTGACGCTGCTCGATCTGTCTTCGTCGCTTCGCTACATGATCACCGGGGCCGTGCTTGCCATCGCTGTCATCGTCGACTCGCTGGCCCGGCGCTCGCGCGCGTCGCACGGCCGCGCCTAATCGTTCGGGAACAAGAGAGCATGGCCCAGGAACTTTCCGGCAAGGTCGCAGCGATCACCGGCGCTGCTTCAGGGATCGGCCTCGAATGTGCGCGCGCGATGATCGCGGCTGGCGCCACGGTGTTCCTCGTCGATCGTGCCGAAGCAGCCGTCAGCGAGGCCTGCCGCGATCTGGGGGCACCGGCAATTCCGCTGGTGGTCGATCTGACCGACCCGCGCAGTGTCGGCGGCATGATGCCGGCGATCCTCGAACGGACGGGCAAGCTCGACATCTTCCACGCCAATGCCGGAAGCTATGTCGGCGGGGATGTGCTCGACGGCGACCCCGATGCCTGGGATCGCATGCTGAACCTCAACATCAATGCCGTGTTCCGCTCGGTCCATGCGGTGCTCCCTCACATGGTCGAACGCAAGACGGGCGACATCATCGTCACCAGCTCGATCGCCGGTCTCGTCCCCGTCGTCTGGGAGCCGATTTACACGGCTTCCAAACACGCCCTCCAGGCGTTCGTGCATACCGTCAGGCGGCAAGTCGCCAAGCACGGGCTGCGCGTCGGCGCGGTCGCGCCCGGACCCGTGGTGACGGCGCTGATCAAGGACTGGCCGCAGGAGAAGCTCGACCAGGAAATGGCTGCCGGCGGGCTGATCGAGGCCAAGGAGGTGGCGGAGGCGGTGCTGTTCATGTTGACCCGGCCGCGCAACGTCACCATCCGCGATCTGGTGATCCTGCCGCAAAACAACGATCTCTGATCAACGCGGCCGCGCCTGCTTCCGAAATCGCCAAACGACACGCAGCTTCCGGCAGCGCCCCATCGGCACCGTGACTCAGCCGAGGCGGTAGACGGCGTAGGCGATCCGCCCCGTTCCTTCGAGACGCCCTTTGGCAACGAACAGATTGCGGTTGAGCCATTGATAGCGGGAGTCGCCCGTCAGAAAGCTTAGGGAGAGCCGCATGTACTGGTCCTCCCACCGGGTTGCCTGGTCGGATTGGGCAGCCTTCTTGAAGGTCTCGGTTTGCTCGACCAGCCCGGTATAATGAAGCAGAATGACGGCGCCGTCATCGGTCAGGAACTGGAGCCGAACATTCGGACGCCAGAAGCCGTCGTCGCCCACCAGCATCCAGTCGGTTCCCGTGCCGGCGAGTTCGGCCTTGATCCTGCCGCCCTCCAGTCGGGCTTCGCTCACCTGCCAATATTGTCGCGCGCCGCGAGGCGCACCAACCGTCGGCTCCAAAGGATTTGTCGTCCGGACGAAGTACATCATCTCGAACTCCAGCGGGGGCACGCGGTCAACGGGATCGGTCTGTGGCACGTGCAATTCCCCTGTTGTGAGGACCGGACAGGCGGTCCGCAAATCTGTCGAATCGGATGAGCGGCTGTCACCTCTCTACCGGATCAGCGCTGGCGGCGGGATGGGGAATTCGCAGCGGCGCAGCCGTCGAAGGACCGGCGAGCGATCGAGCGGTCGGCGCAGCCGTCGGCCCTTGCCGGTGCGGGACAAAGGCGCCTGCCCGGTTGAGCGGAGCACCGACTCTTCGAAACCGGCACTCCCCTGCAGTCTTTGTTTTTTCCGCAATTCCGGACGGAAAACCGTCACCACTTTTCCTGGATTGCTCCAAGTCTGTTTTTTCCGCAATTCCGAACGGAAAACCGTTGCCGCTTTTCGTGGAATGGCTCAGCGGGCGGGTCGGGTGTGCTGCAGCCGGGCAGCGGCTCTCACCAGTTCCACGCGGTCATAGCTGTGCTCGCCCACAAGGAACTGCACCTGCTCGACCGACAGGCCGTGACTCAGGGCGAAGTATTCGATCTCCAGTTCCCGTCCCGGAAAGAGATTCAAGTCTTCCATGTCGATCCCCGTCGTTTCTCAGAGAAGCTGTTGGCCTGTGTTGACAATACTCTTCGCGAATCCGCCGATCTGTCGCAGAGTTCACATGGCCACAGAATGATGTAGTCGACCTGGTCTGACCGAGACGTGCGGCGTTGCGATCGTTTCAGTCTGATACATCCCCCGTTGCCGCCAACGGTGTAGCAATCCCTATGCCAAGCGGACCGCAATGACGTTGCCGCTGAGATTGAATCGGAGTGACGCAGCGGTTCGGCGCAGCGCGCTCCGCTTGCCCTAACCGCCCCGACCTGCGGCTGCCACGGTGAGCGCTGGTGAGCGAGCCAGCGTTTGCAGAACGACGCAATATCGCTCTGTGAGCTTGATCAGTGTATCGAGGCGCTCCTTCGGCTCTTCGGTGCGCAGATCGAAGTGCAGGCGGATCGACTTGAAGCCGACAGGTGCGTCCTTGGCGACGCCCAGCGTGCCGCGGAAATCCAGGTCACCCTCGGCGCTCACCGTGCCGCCGTCGAGCTTGAACTCCAGCGCGGTGGCGACGGCCTTCAGAGTGACCCCGGCGCACGCGACGAGCGCCTCGAGCAGCATGTCCCCGGAGCACAGCTCGGCGCCGCTCCCGCCTGTGGCCGGGTGAAGGCCGGCGATCGCCAGCGCGCGGCCGGTCTCGACCTTGCAGGCGATCGCCTGGTCTTCGACGGATCCGACAGCCCTGAGCGTCACCACCGCGCTTTCCGGCGTCTCGCGGTAGCGTTCCTTGAGCGGCGTTTGTATCGCCTTGAGTTCAGCCGAATCCATGAACGGTGCTCCATATCTGGCAAGCTGCCTTCCGCTCGAAGGCATGATCTGCGGCATCTTAGCGCCGGTGCTTCGCTCCGGTCATCCGCAAAGCGCGTGTCGCTGGCTGTGCGGGCCGCAGGCTGCTAGATTTCCGGCGGCGAGACTCGTGGGGGCATGAAACATTGGCATCGCAGGATGAAAGCCGACGCTGGTCGGCGCGCACCATGGCCGCGCAGGCGATGGGCACGGTCGACCAGGTCACCCGCGCGATCGTGCCGCCGATCCATGTCTCGACCACCTTTGTCCGCGACCCCGACAACGCCTATTCTTCCGGTTTCGTCTACGGCCGTCCCGACAACCAGACGGTGCGCGAGGCCGAGGCGATTGTCGCGATGCTGGAACAAGCCTCGGCGGCGCTGGTGTTCTCCTCAGGCATGTCAGCGGCCCTAGCCGTCTTCCAGTCGCTCGCCATGGGCGACCACATCATCGCGCCGAAGATCATGTATTGGGCCCTGCGGTCCTGGCTCCGCACCGAGGCGGTGCAGCGTGGCCTGACGCTGACCCTGGTCGACGCGACCGATCTGGACGCGGTGCGCGCCGCCGTCGTTCCAGGCAAGACCCGCATCATCTGGATCGAGACGCCGGCCAACCCGCTCTGGGACGTCACCGATATCGGTGCGTTGGCAACGATCGCTCATCACGCGGGCGCCCGCCTCGCCGTCGAATTCGACATGTGCCTCGCCCGTGCTCACCCAGCCGCTGAGGCACGGGGCCGACATCGTCATGCATGCCGCCACAAAATACCTCAACGGGCACTCCGACGTGGTCGCCGGTGCCCTCGCCTGCGCGCGCCAGGATGAGTTCTGGGACAAGATCGTCGCGTACCGCAGGCAGTTCGGGACCATTCTCGGGCCCTTCGAGGCCTTCCTTCTCATCCGCGGCATGCGGACGCTGGATCTGCGTGTCCGGGCGGCCTGCGCCTCCGCGCAAAATCTTGCCGCGCGGCTGCAAGCCCATCCGATGATCGCCAAAGTCCTCTATCCCGGCCTGGCTGACCACCCCGGACACGCCGTCGCGGCGCGGCAGATGCAGGGCGGATTCGGCGGCATGCTCTCGGTGCTGACAAAGGGAGGTGACCGTGCCGCGATCGGCACGGCGGCTTCGGTCACGCTCTGGAAGAGAGCGACTTCGCTCGGCGGCGTCGAGAGCCTCATCGAGCACCGCGCCTCGATCGAGGGGGCGGACTCGCCATGTCCCCCGAATCTGCTGCGGCTGTCGGTGGGCATCGAAGACCCCGACGATCTCTATTCGGACCTGTCGCAAGCGTTGGCGACGGCGGGCATCGGCTGAGCATCTCGGCCCGCAGCTTTCATTAACTTAATGGAGGCAAGCTGCCGCGGAGATAACCTCGAGCCAGACTGAGGCGCCCGAATGACCTACCGACCTTCCGTTGCCGCAGCCATCGTCGCCGGCGCGCTTCTTGGCGGCATGGTGCTGCACGGTGCTCTGGCCGAAGCGCCTGCCGATCTGGCCAAGCTGGTCGGCGCAGGCGCCAAGGGGGCGGAAAGCGCGATGGAAGTGCTCGGCTACAAGGCGACCGGCAAGAATGACGGCACCTGGTTCAATGCGAGCACCGGCACCTGCGTCAAGCTCCACGTCACCGGTGACAAGTTGAGCAGCATCGACACCCTCGACGCTGCGGCCTGCGGCGGCTGACACGGCAGCACTCACCTGGGTCAGGCCGCGCGGCAGAACGGGCAGCCCGAGTTGCCCGAAGCCTCGGATTTCCGTCAACGTCGGTTGAGATCGCTTGCGGCGATGAGGAACAGCATCATCCGGTGGGCCAGAAGCAGTGCCGTGACGCCGGACAGCGCCCAGGGAATGTCCGAAAATTCCGTTGCCGGATCGAGCGCCGCCAACATCGCGCCGATCATCACCGTCGACAGGACGGCGATGACGACGACATGCCAGCCATAGCGGGCAATATCGGCGACAAGGTCGCGCCAAGTCATCGGGGGGTCAAGGGTTTCGGTGATCTCGATCGTCTGCATGTTCGGCCCTCATGCTACGTTCAAAGAAGCCCCAAGTAAGCCTAACACAAGCGGCGACCCAGTCACGATACGCCTTTTAGGTACCACCCCAAGGTGGTGCCGACCGGCGGCAACGGGTTACAACCGCAAGCCGGCGATGGCTGTGTCGACACGTCGGTCGGCAGCCCGGGACCGGCTTGCAGGTCGGAACCGACCAGTACGACCATCGAACAGTAAACTGGTATGAAAGGTTGAAAGGCGAACTGTTCGATAGCGTTCTCATGTCGCGCGCCCCGGGTCAGGCACGGGTGGCCGGGCCGTCCAGCTTCCCGAGTGCGCTCCGCCGCCGCATGTCTTCGGGTTGGCCGGAAGGCGCGGCTGCTATATCGTCGCGCCCCCACGAGACGTCGTGCCGTCCCGGCAGCGCTCGGTATTGCGTTCTCTGCACGGCGGATCGTGCCATATTCACCGCGGAATGAGGGATGACTTCGTGAGGAACAACATCGTCGCGACGAGCCTGCTCGCGCTGCTCGCCGTCAGCTTCGAACCGTTCGCCCTGCCGATAGGATCGGCGGCGCAAGACGTCGACCCCGCCGAGCTCGTCAAGGACATTCACGCCATCTTCGGCGAGCACCATGAACGGGCGGTGCACGCGAAGGGCGTCGTTCTCGACGCCGGTTTCGAGCCGACGGATGCGGCCCGCACGCTCAGCAAAGCAAACGTTTTCGCGGGCAAGGTTCGTGCCACGGCGCGGCTGTCGGACACCACCGGCATCCCGACGATCCCCGATGCCGATCCCAACGCCTCGCCCCACGGCCTTGCCGTCAAGTTCCTGCTGCCGGACGGCGCAGAGATGGACATCGTCACCCACAGCTTCAATGGCTTCCCCGCCGCGACCGCGCAAGACTTCGACGCGTTCCTGAAGGCGGCAGCGGCCAGCGGCGCCGGCGTGGCCAAGCCGACGCCGATCGAAAAATACCTTCAAGCCCACCCCAATGCGCTGCCGTTCGTGACCCAGCAGAAGCCGCCGCCGGAAAGTCTGGCGACCACCAGCTATTTCGGTGTCAACGCGTTCACCTTCACCGATGCCGGCGGCAAGCAGACGACCGTGAGATACCGGTTCGTGCCGCAAGCCGGCGAAAAGTACCTCGATGCGGCGGCGGCCGCGGCGAAAGGCCCCGACTACCTCATGCGGGAGATCGCCGAGCGCGTCGGCAAGGGTCCGGTCGCCTTCGACTGGTACGCGCAGATCGCCGAGGCCGGCGATAAGCCGGACGACCCCTCCAGCCCATGGCCGGAGGAGCGGAAACTGGTGAAGCTCGGGGTGCTGACATTGACCGGCATGGCGGCCGACCAGGAGGGAATGAGCAAAAGCCTGCTGTTCCTCCCCAACAATGTCCCTGACGGCATCGCCCCTGCCGATCCGATGATCGATGTGCGCAGCGCCGCCTACCCGATCTCGTTCTCGGAACGCCAATGACGGGGGCGAACGGCGGCGGACCGGCGAAATGCCGCTCAGCGGAGCCGGGCCTGACCGCTTGGCCAGATCCCGGCGAAACGCGGTAGAACCCGGACCAAGATCGTCGGGGATTGCGGCAGGAGGGCGAAAAGGCTGTCGTCGGAGCGATGCTGAGTACGTCTGACCTCGTCAATGCCCTGACCGATCCGTTCGTTCAGACCGGCGTGCTCGCGGTCGCCGGCGCGCTGGTGACGCGTGTCATCCTGCGCGGCCGCCCGGTGCGCCGCCTCGTCGGCCAGCTGACCTTCTTCCTGGCGCTGTCGATCCTGCTTCTCTACCACGGCATCATTCCCTACGAGGCCGGCCCGCCGGGCGCCTCCATCCTGCAGCGGGTCTTTCTGGGGATTGCCAAGATCATCTGGTGGATCAACGCGGCCTGGTCGCTGATCAGCCTGGTGCGCGTGTTCCTGACCTTCGAACTGCAGCCGCGCGAGGGCCGGCTGCTGCAGGATCTCGTCGTCGGCATCATCTATGTCGGCGCGTTCCTGTCGGTGGTCGCTTATGTCTTCGATGCCCCGGTGGGCACGCTGATCGCCACCTCCGGGGCCGTTGCCATCATCCTCGGCCTCGCCCTTCAGAGCACGTTGAGCGACCTGTTTTCGGGAATTGCGCTGAACCTCGCCAGGTCATACGGCATCGGCGATTGGCTGGTGCTGGGCAGCGGCATCGAAGGCCGGGTCGTCGAGACCAACTGGCGGGCGACCCACCTTCTGACCAATGCCAACGACCTCGTCGTGGTGCCGAACAGCGATCTTGCCAAGGCCCGGCTCACCAACCTGAGCAGCCCGGAGCGCAGTCATGGGGTGACCCTTCAGGTGCGCTTCCGGCCGACCACGATGCCGTCCGCCATCGCCGAGGTGATGCGCTCGGTGCTGATCAGCAGCGACACGATCCTGCATCTGCCCGAGCCGACCGTTCAGGTCGTGTCGCTCGACGGCAACGCCGTCGAACTCGAGCTTTCGTTCCGCGTTGGCGAGATCGGGGCGGCGGCCAGGGCCAGGAGCGAAATCTTCGACCTGATCTACCGGCACGCCAAGGCGGCAGGCCTGGCGCTGTCGTCGCCGCTCGACGCCCCTGCCGTGGCGACCGCCGCGCCTGACGCGGACGAGCCGCGATTCGGCCAGCACGTCACGCCGCGGCGCGTGCTCGACGCCATCGCGCTGTTTGCCTCGCTGACCGACGGCGAGAAGGATGCGCTTGCCGAAAGGATGGTGCGCCGCACCTTCCGCAAGGGTGAGGTGCTGGCCGAACAGGGGGCGGTGCTCAAGTCGCTGATGATCGTCAGAAGCGGCGTGGTCGCGGTGATCTGCCGCGATGACGGGCGGGTGACGGAGCTGGGGCATCTGGCGCCAGGCGACTTCTTCGGCGAAGGCGGCCTGCTGACCGGATCGGGCGAGCCCGGCAGCATCGAGGCGGTGACCTTTGTCGTCGCCTACGAGATCACCCAGGAGTGCCTGGCCATGCTGATGCGCGACCGCCCCGCGATCGCCGACGAGATCGCCGGCCTGCTCTCCACCCGGATCGCCTCAGAGCTCAGCCGGCTGAGCCCCGGCGAGACGTCTGCCAATGGGAGGGCGATCAAGCCGTTGCGGGCCCGCATCAGGCAATTGTTCGACCTGTGAGCGGGCTCCGCGGCCGCCGCTGACGGGTTCAGCCCAGCCAGCCGCCGCTGAAGCCGGCTCGCCTGAGGCCGGTGACGATCGGCGCGCAGCGGCGCATGATCTTCCACAGAAGTTCGGTCCGGTAGTTCTCGATCATCAGCACGACCGGGCCCTGATCGATGCCGAAGTGAAACGGTGTGACCCAGCCGGTGGTCCCGTCGGCATGGGGAAAGGTGAGGTTGAACGACGGCTTGAAGCCGTAGAGCCGCGTCATCCCGAGATCCATGCGGGCGAAGTTGCGGGCGGTGGGCACGACGATCTCGGGTGCAAAGGGCAGCGAAGCCACCACCACCCAAGGCGCGACCGTGCCGTCGTCCGGTCCGAACGGAGCGCCGCGCGCGATGTAGTCGAAGAACTGCCGCTCGACCCCGCCGACCGTGGCCTTGACCCAGCCCGGCCCGTCGCAGGCGGTGAAGCCCCAGCAGAATTCGCCGTAGCCGGTGAAGCCCAGCGGATTGCGGATGGCATAGTCGCGCTGAACGAAGGTCGCGCGCCGGCTGTTCTCGAAATAGTCGCTGTCGTGGCGGCGCATGAAGTCATCGCGGATGCGGCGGAAATCGACCCACATATGCGACAGCTGATGGGTGAACAGCGGCCCCGAATAGAGCAGATCCCAGCCATAGATGCTCTTCCACTGGTAGGTGGAGGTGTAGGCGGCATAGCTCTCGGCGGGCAAGGCGTGGGTCGGCGAGCCGAGGCCGAGCAGGTAGAGCAGCAATCCCTCGTCATAGCCCTCCCAGTGATAGGGCAGGAAGCCGGTCTCCGGCCGCCAGCCATGGGTGACGGTGAGCCCGCCGTTCAGCATCCACTCCCAATCGGCCCGCTCGTAGAGCGCATGGCCGAGCCGCCGGATTTCGATCTCATCCGGCGTGTCGCCGTCGAAATAGGTCGCGACCGTCAACGCCCCGGCGAACAGAAACGCCGAATCGATGGTCGACAGCTCGCAGTTCCAGACGCGCCGGCCGGTCTCGATATCGAGAAAGTGGTAGAAAAATCCCTTGTAGCCGGATGCATCCGGCTCCGGCCCTTGCCGGCAATCGATCAGGAAGCGCAGCCGCCGGCGGGCGATCTTGGCGGCGAACGGGCGAATGATGATGCCCCGTTCGACGATGACCGGCAGCGTTGCCAGGGCCATGCCGATGGCAGCGATGCTGGCCGGCGCGTTGGCATCGGTCTTGTCGCGCACCAGCCCGTTGTCGGGGTTGGTCTCGTGCAGATAATAGAGCAGCGTCGAAAACTGCAGCCGGCCCATATCCTGCGGGCTCGGCGGCCGATGCAGCTCGTCCAGCTCAGGCGCCTCGACCTCAGCCATTCCACCCTCTTGCTGCGGCCCGTCACGAACCCGGCGAGCAGAGTTGCTGCAGCCGCAAAGTATAGGCTGCCGGCGCTCTGCCGGCCGCGTGAGCCTATGTCATCACGGATCATGGTTCCAGGGCCATCGGCAAACACTTGGGATCGGCGATGGGCAGCAGGACGACTGGATCCCGGCACCGCCGAGAAAGTTGGAACTCGGCAGGAACAAGCTGGTTCAGCTCACGTTCAAAAAAACTCAGTGAGCCTCAAGGAGGCGTTCAAAGATGATCAGAAAACTTCTCGCCGCCACAGCGATTGCGGCCCTCGTCACGTCCAGTGCGCTGGCGCAAAGCTCGGGCGGCTCCGGCGGCGCAAGTTCCGGCAGCTCAGGCGGCATGAGTTCCGGCACCTCCGGCGGCACCGGCAGGGGCGCGGCGGGCGGCAACAGCGCCGCCTCGCAAAACCAAGGATCTCAGTCGAACAGCAATTCCGGCCAGTCGCAGCAGGACGGCACCGGCATCTCCGGCCGTGTCACATCGGGCAACTCGGGCGGCGACTCTCAGGGGCTCGGCGCGCCGACCAATGGCGGGACAGCCGGCGCCGCCAATGGCGTCGGTACGCCAGGCGCTGCAGGCAACCAGGCCGCGATGCCCGGCAGCTGGTCGGGCAGCATCGGCACAGCGTTCTTCAACAGCGACATGACGCTCCGGTCGGAGACCGACATCAGGCAGAATTGGTCCGCGCTGAGCGCGGCTCAGCAGCAGCAGGTACGGTCCGACTGCCAGAACATCAACACCAACACCGCAACGCCGGACATGAGCAAGCTGTGCGAGACGGTGGGCGCCATATGAATTGGGGCGGCTGATTGCCCTCCGACAATTCGGTCACTTGCGCGCCGCGACGACGGCGCCGGGAACCAGACCCGCGCCGGGCCACCACAGAGCCGCCTGGGCGAGATGCTGCGCGGTCAGTTTCGGTTCGAGTTTCCGGCGGGTCGATGCCGTTTGTTCGCTTGCGTCAACGTTGCTGCCGGCAGCTGTCGTCGAGGCGGCCGGCTTCGAGCCGCCGCGCGCAATCGATTCGCTGTCCTGAGCGGGAGCGGACCCCGAGCCGTTGGGCACCAAGCCGAGATCGAGGCTCGTTCCCATCTCGATCAAGACAAGAACCATGAAAAGCCCGATCAAGCTCACGCCTGACTTCCAACCCAGGCCTGCCGGCAGCCGATCCCACAGGCGCGGACGCACAAACTCGAACGGATAAGGCGAGTTGATCGGTTGTGCGTTGCGCCAAACCTCGTCGGCGAGCAGCGTCTTGAATGCTTCTTCTTCGAAGAGGGTCGTCAGATCTAAGGCTTGCTCCTGAGATCCTGCGAGATTCGGAGGGCGGGATGCGATCAACGGCGCAACTGGAAGGGGCAAGGTCGCCTCCCCGGCAGACCGCAACTGAAGGCGGCACCCTATTAGCT
The DNA here is from genome assembly GCA_963791325.1 of uncultured Alphaproteobacteria bacterium. GTDB lineage: Bacteria > Pseudomonadota > Alphaproteobacteria > Rhizobiales > Rhizobiaceae > JBEVJK01. Next base: position 98,834 of record CAWBRU010000008.1, read on the forward strand.
CCCTCGGGGGGTGCGGGTGTCAATCTACCCCTTTGGTCGTAGGGACGCTTGGAAGGTTCTCAATTCCGCCCCCCGATCTCGGGCGGGCGGCGCCGCTACGATCCGGGTCCGGCCGCGCCGCAAGCCGGCGACCGGCCCGATCCGCCCAGGCGGCTGCCCGCCTCGGTCGGACCTGGACAGCCCCTGCCCCGCCTGATTGGATATTGTGCGATCGGCGCTCACCCTCTGACGACACGCCCAGCGCGCTCGACACAGCGGATCCGGCCGGAGGCAATAGGCCATGCCCTATGGGAGTTCGCCGATCCGGCGTCCGATTGTCGATGCCCACATGCACCTCTACGACAGCCGCGCGGTCCGCTATGGCATCTTCGAGCAGCGGAATGCGACCTTCGAGGCGCTGGTGGGAGACTATGCGGCCTTACCGCGCAGCTATGGCCTCGACGATTATCTGCAGACCACGCAGTCGCGCGAGGTGACAGGTCTCGTCTGGCACGAGTTCATCGCCGAGGACCGGTCGGCCGAGATCGCTTGGGCTGAGCGGCTTGCCGCCTCGGCGCCGATGCCGGTGGCGCTGGTCGGCTTGGTCGATTTCGCCGATCCGGACCTGCCGCGCCGGCTGGACGCCTATGGCGACGTCCCGGGCCTCTCCGCTGTGCGCCAGCATCTGGCCTGGGACGAGAAGACGCCGCTGCGCCGGATGGCGGCCCGCCCGGACTTCATGCGCGACCCGAGTTGGCTCAACGGGCTGAGCGCGCTCGCTGAACGCGGGCTGCGCTGCGGGCTGGAGGTGTTTTCGCCGCAACTGCCGGATCTGCTTGAGGTCGTCCGCGCGCATCCTGAGACGCCTATGAGCGCATCGTCGCCGGCTTCTCGGATCAGGAGAAGGACGCGATGTTCCGCGGGACGGCTGCGGCCTGGTTCCGGATACCATCCGGCTCGTGATCGGCCGACAAACCCCCGATTGCGGGTCTGTCAGCCTTGCGGACGGCCGCCGGTGAACACCGCCAATTGAGCGGCGAAGGCGCGCTGATAGGCCGGCCGCGCTTCGCCCCGGGCGATAAGGGCCAAGAGGTTCGGATATTCCTTCAGGATCGGCGATCGGTCCAGCCTGCGCAGCACCGTCACCATGAGCAGATCACCCGCGCTGAACGCACCGTCGAGCCAGTCGTCACCGCCGAGCCGATCGGAGAGTTGGGCAAGCCGTTTGCGCACGCGATCGTCGAGGATGGGCAGACGCGCCTCGTACCAGGGCTGCTTGCGCTCCATCAACATGGCGCTCTCGCGCTCGACGATCGGCGGCTCCACGGTGCTGAGCGCGGCGAACATCCAGGTGATCGCACGCGTCCGGGCATCGGGCTCGTCCGGCAGCAAGCCTGCAAAGCGCTGGGCGATGTGGAAGACGATGGCGCCGGATTCGAACAGAGCCAGATCGCCGTCCTCGAAGGTCGGGATCTGGCCGAAGGGATGAACGTCGAGATGGGCGGGCTGCTTCATCGCCTCGAACGAGAGCAGCCGGACCCCGTAGGGCTGGCCGACTTCCTCCAGCGCCCAGCGCACGCGCATGTCACGCGCAAGTCCCCTGCCGCGGTCGGGAGACCGTTCGAACGCCGTGATGGTGATCGTCATCCCGAGTTCCCATCGCTCCAAGCCAGCCGCAGCAAGATCGGCAGAAGGATCATTTGCGCCACCGTGATCAACAGCAGCAACCCGAAATTGTTGGCGGCGAAATCTCCCGCTCCCACGGCTTCCCGGACATGGCCGATCGCTACGCCGAGGCTGAACAGCGCGATGTAGACCACCACGGCGGCTTTGAACGGCAAGCTTCTCCAGAACGATGCGATGGCGGCGATGCCGATCGCCATGTCGGCCACGCCGATCTCGAACTGGAAGGGGCTCACCGCCCAACCGATCGAACGCGCCGCCAACTCGGGGAAGAAGACGTGAAAGAAACCGGCCCAGACATAGGAAATGCCGATCGAAAGCAGCAGCATCCAATCGAGCAGCCGCGCACGGAACCGGCGCGACTTGGGAGCCAGCAGGGCCGCAATGAGCGCGGCGACGAACATGATTGCGGGAATGTTGGACAGGATCAGAGTGATCAGCTGCGTCATGCCGGAGGCTCGTCGTTCACCGACGCGATAAAATCGCGAGTCGGCTGAACTTGGAAGTGACGATCGGCGTCGTACGGGAAGAAGTCCCGGGAAAGACGCTCCCGCAGCCGCAATTTCCGTTCATTCTCAACGCGTTTGCGACGGCTGCTGAGGCACTACGCCAGGCGGAATGACCGGCGTTGCGCCCGTGTCTTCCGGCGGCGGCTTGACTGCGGGATCGCCGGTGGCCGGCGGCTGCAGCACGCCGTTGCAGCGCTCGAGCATTTTGCCCGAGCGATCCGCCCCGTCGCCGCTTTGGGGGTCGGACCGGTCCCCGCTCTTGTTCTCCGGCGCGGCCTGGCAGGGAGCCTCTGCGCGGGGCTCATCCTGCTGCTGCGATTGAGCAAGGGCCGGGTGGCCGAGCAGGAAAACGCCGGCGACGGCGGACAGCAGGAGCGCCGGTCTCACCGCCCTCCGGCTGGCCAGGGCAGCTGTGGGCGCGGGAAAATCCTGTCCGGGCGGAATTTCCGGCGGACTGGACGGCGGGATTTCAACCGGATCGTTGCCGGGGCCGGGAATCGGGTCGGGCGTCGGCGGCGGCACGCCTGGCGGTTCGTCCGGCCGCTCAGGCTCAGCGGGAAGCGGCGGCCTTGCCGGCTCGGGGTTAGGATTGCCGGGGCTCGGCTGCGGGTTGTTGGGATCGGTGTCGGGACCCGGCATGGCGCGCTCCTAAGCTCACTCCCTTGGCTGATGTGCCAAGAGGCAAACCCCGGCAGGGCGCGCGGGTTCCGTTGGAAGGGCGGCAGCTCACCCATCGGCGGCCGCTGCTGCGGATCAGCGTTTGCCGACCTTCTTCTTGGCCGGAGCCGCCGCCGGTTGGGCGGGTGGATTTGCCATCCGCGCTGCCTTGAGGCGTTCGGTCTTTGCGTCTCTCGCCGCAGCCTCGCTGCGGATGATCTCGCGCGCCGCCCTCGTCGTGGCGTCGCCCTTGGCCTCCGAGTGTGACGGTTTCGGCTTGAAAAGCCCTGTTTCGGGCATCGACTTCATAGTGGCCTCCTTTGCCAAACAAGAAAAAAGGCCGGGCAAGCCCGACCTTCTCCTAGACGCCTCGATGGCCGATGCCAGTACATCCGTGGTCAAAGGCCAGAAGCGCTATGGCGTCAGGCAGCCTGAAGGTTCTCGGCTGCGCTCTTGCCTTTTCGGCTGTCCATCACGACGTCGAAGGTGAGCTTCTGACCCTCGACGAGAGTCTGCATGCCAGCGCGCTCGACGGCCGAAATGTGAACAAACACATCCGGCTGGCCGCCGCCCTGCTCGATGAAGCCGAAGCCCTTGGTGGAATTGAAGAACTTCACAGTTCCTGAAGTCATGGCGATTTCCTTTCAAATCGGCACGGTTGATCGGCGTCCAGCCACATGCCAGACGCGCAAAGCTCGATATTGAGAAGAAAGATCGTCAGCACGCAGAAGCGCAGAAACAAAGTTCGTCAACAAGATCGACACCGCTCATATAGGCTCGGCAGAAGCTTTCGGCAAGGGCTGCCGCCGCGACGGGCTCCGACGGCACGCGCCATCGCTGCCGTCGCCGGCCATCCGAATGGCCTGCCTTGACCCTCCAGAAGCTTGGCGCCGAAGGCGTTGCAGATCTGCCGCATCAACGCCCGCTTGTAGAAAAACCCGCGGCCTGTGGCATCTTTACCACAGCCGCCGGCAATTGCGCCTGGGGATGTCGCATGGCCTGCGCTTTTGCGCTTTGTCTGCGAATTCATTCATGAAAAATTAATCGTGCCGTAGATGGCAAGAGAGTCGCCGCTCCCGCTTTTTTCGATGGAGCGGGCCGACTTGGAGAGGTGGGACCTTATGTCGGCAGCCGTCTGTCTGCTCGCTTCATTGCTGAGCTGTCCAAATCCAGACACCGGCGCACGACTCCATCCCGTAACGGAACAAACGCGGTCGATCGAAAGCGAGGCACAGGCAGCCGCCCCGGTCGCAGCACGGTTCGGGCGTGACGAAGCTCAGGGTACGATTGCAGCACGGTTCGGGCGCGACGAGGGAGCCGGCACGATCGCCGCGAGGCAGACCGTTGCGGTGATCTACTCCCACTTCGACGAGAGCTCGAAATCAGGCGACGCCTACGCTTCGCTCGAGCCCTCGCCCGAACAGACCCAGTCGATCGCGCGCGAGTCGGCCACGCCCATCGCGTCGAGGTTCGGCCGGGAAGAGGGCGTCGCAGGCTTCGACGCGCAGACCAAGGTTCCCGTGATTTTCTCCGGCGCGGACGATCAGCAGGATGCCGATGACCAGCAGCCGCGCGATAAGCGCAAGAGCGCCCAACCGCCGGCGGTCGAGAAGTCCGTGCGCACGGTCCAGACCAGGACCAAGATCATCCTGCAGACGACGAAGAGCCCGGCGGTCGAGACGGCCTATACCGAACAGTCACCCCTCGAACAGCAATGGCGGCTGTCGTCCCTGTTCGGCATCCGCAATGCGGCCAACCCGACGCTCGATCAGCCGCTCTCCAGCGTGGCTGGAATCGAGATGGACAAGCCCGGCTATCAGGAGGTCGTGCGCGCCGCCAAGATCCACGAAGTTCCCGTCGAGCTGGCGCTTCGCGTCGCCAAGCAGGAGTCGCGCGGGAACTGCGGCGCCAAGTCTTCGGCGGGCGCGCTCGGCGTGATGCAGGTCATGCCGCGCACCGGCGCCAAGCACGGCTACTCGAGCCGCCAGCTGAGCGACTGCCGCAGCGGCGCAGAGGCCGGCGTCAAGGAGCTCAAGCACCTGCTCCAGCTGTCGGGCGGCGACATCAAGCAGACCTTGACCGGCTACAATTGCGGCGAGCGCTGCATGTTCGGCCGCCGCTCGAAATTACCAATGGAAACAGTCAATTACATCAAGGTCGTGACGCAGAACTAGAGCCATTCCGGGAAACGTGAAACGGTTTTGCGTCCGGAATTGCGGAAAAACAAAGACTTAATCCGCGGAGCACCGATTCAAAGAGCGGTGATCTCGGTGATCCGCTCTAGGACGAGTCCTGCGCGCGGCAGGCGACCTCGGACCTCAGACCATTCGGCTATCTGCTTCGACGCACTCGACCCCGGCCCGGCTGGTCAGCCGCCGGTCGGAAATGTCGAGCGCGGGGCAGCGGACGTGCGGCTGCTCTGGATGCGTGGTTTCGGCTTGGGCAGCAGGCCTTCGCGTTGCGCAAGCTTGCGCGCCTGCTTGCGGGCCCTGCGAATGGCGTCGGCCTTTTCTCTGATGCGCTTTTCTGACGGCTTCTCGTAGGCGCGCCGCGCCTTCATCTCGCGCAGCAGACCTTCGCGCTGCATCTTTTTCTTCAGAACGCGGAGCGCCTGCTCCACATTGTTGTCTCGTACCAGGATCTGCATGTTTGTCCTTAAAAACTGCTGTTGCTGTCGCCGCCCGACGATGTGATTTCCCGCCCCATGGCTGCATGGCAAAGGGCGCAATCCCGAAATTGAAAAGGAAGATCGTCAGAGCGCGAGCGCGCGCAGCAACAACGTTCGTCTACAACATCGACATCCCCGCCATATAGGCCGCAAATTCGTTGGCAGCAAGGCGCCTACGTGCTTCGGCGGTGACGGCCAGGCTGCGCCGGATCGGCTCGCGGTTCGCCCGGCAGGCTGTCGGGGCGCGGCGCCCGCTTCGGCCCGCGGCCGACGAGTTTGGCGACGACACCGCAAACGCTTCAGCTCCCTTTAGCATCGGCGCCGTTCCTGCGATGCAAATGCTTTGATTGTCCTAGTAAGCCGCAAGTAATTTATCAAAGATGACTTCGAATACCGGTCAACGGGTAAAATCGGAGTACTACCCGGATTGGTCTCTTTGCCCACAGGTCTGTGATGACCATTCTATCGTGTCCCGAATTTCATCGAAGGGGTGACCCGATGAATCCGCTCCTGGCCATTGCACTCGGCCTCTTGCCCGACCTTGTTCGGCTTCTGGCCGGAGATCGCAACGGTACCCTTGCCAACAAGATCGTCACCACCGTGAAGGATGTTACCAAATCCTCCGACGAGGCCGGCGTGCAGAAGGCCGTCGCTGAAGACCCCGCCGTGAGATCGGCATTGCAGAAGCAGCTCGCCGACATCGCACTCGAGGAGACCAAAGAGCAAAATCGCGCCGATGAAGCGAAGCGCAGCATCGAGCTCGATGTTCTCAAAGAGCAGTACGAGGAAGCCGCCCGCGCCCGCGAGGACGAGCTCAACAACTTCCGGGAAGAGATGAAGTCGCAGGCGGACGCCCGCGCGTTCTACTCCAACCTTGCTCAGTCGCAGCCGGTATTCGCCTGGATCAATCCGGCGTTGTCGGTCACCATCACGCTGGGGTTCATGGGGCTGGTCTATGCCCTGCTGTTCGCGCCCGGTCTGAAAACCCAGGACAACCAGGTTTTCAACATCGCGCTGGGTGCGTTCGCCACCGCGTTCGCAACGGTCATCGGCTTTCATTTCGGGTCGTCGAGCGGCTCGAAGGAAAAGGACATGATCAACAAGGCCGTGCTGACCGAGGCGGTGGCGCGGCGCGAGGAGGACCGCATCGCCGAGCCGCCTTCGCCGAGGCCGACGCTGCCTTCGACCGGAACCAAGCCTGCGCCCCGCCCCGACGTTCCGATGGCCGCCAACGACCAGTTCGCCGCAAAGGCTCCGATGATCATCGGCCGCCTGATGGCCGACTTCGATCTCACCCTCGAGCAGGCCTGTGGAGTCCTCGGCAATGCCGGCCACGAATGCAACGGCTTCCGCAGCCTCCAGGAGATGGGGGTCAAGCCGCCGCGGGGCGGCTGGGGCTGGTTCCAGTGGACCGGCCCCCGCCGGCGCAATTTTGAGAACTGGGCGCAGATGAATGGCCTGGCCTTTGCCTCCGACGATGCGAATTACGGCTTCCTCAAACAGGAATGGCAGAGCACCGAACGGCAATCGCTCGAGGAGCTTCGCAAGGCGCGATCGATCGAGGAAGCCGCGCGCTCGTTCATGGAACAGTTCGAGCGGCCGGGTAAGCCCAATCTGACGAGCCGCATCCAGTGGTCGAAACGGGCGGCGGCCGCTTGGAACAGCCGCAAGTCCCTCGCCGCCTAGCGCAATTCCAGGAAAACGGACGCAGTTCTCCGTCCGTAAGTGCAAGATAAACAAGGACTTAGAGTGGGTCACCGATCCAAAGAAGCGGCCATCCACTCCAGCCCCTTGATGCGGCGGCCGCGGGCCTGCTTTACGGCTCGCGCCGTCCATGGCTATCTCTAGCCGGACGAGGCGGATGGAAGGAACGCGGCGGTGATCAGGAATACGCTGTTCTCGACGGCCATCGGCCTTCTGCTCGGCTTCGCCCTGGTGTGGTGGGTCGAGCCAAATGGTTCAGGCGCAGTCTTTCTCGTTGTGCTGGCGGCGCTGGCCTGCAACGTCATGGCGGTCGTCCTGCAATACCTCGGCACGTTCGTCTCGAAATGACTGCCAAGACCAGCGGCATCGCCGTTCTGGCGCTCGCCTTGTTGGCCATGATGGGGGCCGATCTCGCCTCAGCCGCATGTCCGCCCGGCGATCGCGATTGCGCCAAGCGCAACGGTGCCGCGCGACCCGATGCGCCGGCGACGAATCACAGCCATCACCATCACTACAGGTCGGGCACGTCCGGCGGCGGGGCTCAAGGCTCGGGCGGCGCCGCACCGGCGCCGGCGGCGCTGGCGAACGACGATCTTACCCCGGTGCGCGACTACCTCGGCGCCCGGCAGATTCCGCCCGCCGGTGCCGGGGCTTACGGCCTGGTGGTGTTCCAGTACAAGGCCACGCCGGCCAACCGCGACAAGCTCAAGATGGTGTGCAATTCGTTCGTGTCGTTCTTCCCCCGCAACGAAACGTCGGACGTGCCGTTGCGCAACCGCATGATCACCGTGTGGCCGATCGACAACCCGCAATCGCGTGGCGCGCGGAACGACGACTGTGACTATGTCGTCGACCACTACGATCTGAACGCGGCTGCGGCTGCAATCAGGGATGCGAAGCGGCAGCATGCCGTCTTCGACGGCGAAGGGCCGTATCTCGTCGGCTGGTCGCCATCGAGCACGCGCGGCGTTCCCGACAAGCTTGTGCTGGTGATCGACATGTCGCACGACAACAACCAGGCGGTCATCGATCACCGGTTCCTGTTCTGGAAGAACAAGGTCGTTCAAGACCCGTCGCTGTGGCGCGGCGGCTTTTCCATCGATGGCTTCCGTACCGCCCTCCGCGACTTCGCCAATGAATATGGTGACGAGCTTCTGCAATCGATCAAGCTGGTCGGCCTTCGCCCGTAGCCGTCCCGGCTTCCGCTTCCCCAAAGGACAATACCGTTCCGCGGCAGCCATCGCCTAGGATCGCAGCCGCCGAATTGGCGATGAGGGAGAAGCGGAAGTGAACAGACGAACATGGAATCGCGTAAGCGGCCGACGGCTCGGGATGGCTGTGGCGCTGCCGCTGCTTTGGGCGGTCCCCGCTGCCGCCGACACCATCAGCTATGCCGACGCGATCTCGCTGCTCGCCAAGGAGTGCGGGCGGGACATCGAACGCCATTGCCGCGGCGTCAACCTCGCCAACAACGCCATCCAAGCCTGCCTGCAGGAGCATCAGGCCGAAGTATCCCCGACCTGCACAAGCACGCTGGCCAGCGTCACCGCCTCGATCAGCGAGCGCCTGCAGGCGCAGGCCGGCGTTTTCAAGCTATGCCGCGGCGATGCTGCCAGGCACTGCCGCGGCGTCGTCGGCGAGGCCAACATTCTCGGCTGCCTGCTGATCACCGAGCGCATCGACGGTGCGGAATGCAATCAGGCCATCAGCGAAGCCGGCTGGCGCTGAACGCCCGGCGGATGAGGAGAGACCACCGATGAAGTTCGAACCTATAAGCCTTGCATTCGCTGCGGTCTTGTCGATAACGAGCAACGCGCCCGCCCAACAGCTCGACAACCGCCAGATCATCGACAGCCTGGGCGAGCTCCAGGGTGCCGCGCCTGCCGTCGATCTTGCCTTGTTGAACGAGGAGCTCAATGCCCATCTCGGCCAAGGCGTCGCCCAGCTACCCCATTGGAGCACGCTGGCCACCCTGCCGCAATTCGCCGTCGAGGTCGATTTCGAGAACAATTCGATCGCGATCGAGCCGAGCTCCTATCGCAATGTCGGCGTCATTGCCGACGCGCTGCACTATCCGCGTCTGCTGCCCTACCGCTTCCTGGTGGTCGGCCACAGCAGCGCGACCGGCGGCGCCGAGCACAATCTGAAGCTCAGCGCCGAGCGGGCCAAGGCGATCGCCGATGCGCTGACCACGACGTTCGGCGTGGCGCCTCAGCGCATCTACAGCCTCGGCGTCGGCCAGGAATGGCCGATCGACGCTGCCGATCCGGGCGCCGCGGCAAACCGGCGTGTCCAGCTGATCAATCTCGGCCCCTGACCCGCGGCAAGGGGCATCGGCGCGGAGGGATGGAGCGGAGCGCCGGTTCGCAGAACCGCTGATCCGCTCCCGCTGCACCATTCTAAGACAGATCGCTGATCAAGCCGGCCAATTCGACGAAGTTCGCCGCCGGCCGCGACCTTCCCGAACGGCTCCAGCTGCCGCTGCCGCCCAGCACCAGCGGGATGCGATGGCTGTTTGCCGCCAGCTCCAGCCGTTCCTGGAAGCGGCGGAGGCCGGCGACGGGCAGCCCGGTCGAGGCCGAGGCAACGATCAGATCGGGCACGGCCGCCCGCCACAGAGGCGCGAGCTCCTTCGCCGGCGGCGCATTGCCGATCCACAGCGTCTTCCAGCCGCTCTCCACCAGGACCAGTTCGGCAAACAGCGATCCGATCACATGCTGCTCCTTGGGCGGCAGCAAGAGGATGGCCGACTTGGCGCGAATTTTCGGCTTGTGCTGACCGATCAGGTCGAGCGTCGCCCGCCGGAGCGCCTCGCTGGCGGTATGCTCCTCGAACACCAGGCATTGCCCGGAAGCCCATAATTGACCGAGATCCGTCATCGAGCGGGCGACTCGGTCGCCGGCGGCGGCCCACGAGCCGGCTTGTGCGCGCAGCGCCCGCAACGCATTGAGGACTTGCCGCAGATCACCCGACAGCAGAGTGAGCAGCAGCGGGTCACCAATGTTGCGGGACTGGCGCCCGGCTTCCGACCGGTAGCGCTGGATCTCGGCCAGCGAGATCCGGCGATGTCCTCCCGACGTGCGGACGACGTCAATCGTCCCGGCATCGGCCAGCCGCTGCAGGGTGGTCGGCGAGACATTGAGCCGCCGCGCCGCCTCGCCGAGGGAAATCATGGACTGAAGCTCGATCTTGCCGTTCATCGCCCCGGCCCGACTGGGTTTCTGATAAGGGAAATCCACGAAGCGCCTGCCGGCTCCACCGCCCTGTCTTGCAGGACATCACATCGCGCTCTGCCGCTCAATGACGGTCTGCTTGCCGAGGCCGATCACAGCTGGCTGGCGCGGCGCTCACCGTGGGCCGCCCCGTTCGCAGACCCGGCCACCCACCGTCACTCTTTAGCGCCCAACGAGACGTCCGAAGGTGGTTCCACTGGCAACCACCTTCGGACACACGCGCCGAAGCACGTGCTTTCGGAACGAGGCGGGCCCGCCATGTGAAGAAAGGAGGGTTTCCCCATCGGGCCCGCGCTTGGACGGCTCGGTCCAAGCCGTCGGCATGATAACACCGAGGGAGCCAAGTACAAAATGAATTTGCCTTCAGGAATTCGTTCAGGCCGGCGGCCTCCCGCAACCGCCAGGCCAAAACGCTTTGAGCCGGCTGTTTCGCGGGCTAGCTTTGGCTCCCGGCCGGCTGAGACCAGGCGGAGCGACGGAGGACGGCGACGTGGCGGACGGATCGCGAATCGGCATCATCGGCGGCGGCGGCTGGCTCGGCGGAGCGATCGCCCGCGGCATCCTGGACGCGGCGCTGGTTCCGGCTGCCGACCTCACCCTTTCCTACCGCAGCCGGGAGCCGGACGGCTTTGCGGGCGTGCATCTCACCTCCGGCAACGAAGAGCTGATCGAGCGCTCCGACATCGTCATCGTGTCGGTGCGGCCGGCCGATTGGCCGGCGCTGGTTCTGTCGGCGCCGGGCCGGCTGGTGATTTCGGTGATGGCGGGGATCGGCATCGCCGAGATCCAGTCGCAGCTGCGCACCCGCCGGGTCGTCCGCACGCTGCCCAATGCGGCCGCCGAGGTGGGGTGCTCCTACACGCCCTGGCGCGCCGCCGACGAGGTCACCGCGGCGGATCGTGCCTGGGTCCGGGCGATCTTCGAAGCCTGCGGCAGCGCCGACGAGGTGGCCGACGAGAGCCAGATCGACTATCTCACCGGCCTGTCGGGCGGCGGGCCGGCGTTTCCGGCGCTGCTGGCCGACGCCATGCAGAAGGATGCCGTGGCGCGCGGCATTGATCCGTCGGTCGCCCGCCGCGCCGTGACCGCCGTGCTGGTCGGCACCGGGCGGATGTTCGCGGCCAAGCCGGAGGACCCGGCCGAGGTCGTCGAGACGTTCGTCGGCTATCGGGGAACCACCGCCGCGGCGATCGCTGCGATGCGCGCAGCAGGTCTTGAACGCGCCGTCAGCGCCGGTCTCGGCGCTGCTCTGGAGAAATCGCAGGCAATGGGCCGCGCCGCCTCATGATGTGCGGCGGGTGCCCGACCGGCCTCAGCCGGCCCGCCCTTGCACGATCCGGTCGATGATCATGGCGCAGAGCAGGATCGCCAGGCCGGCAAGCAGCCCCTGCCCGATCGCGGCATATTGCAGCGCGTTGAGCACGTCCTCGCCGAGCCCCTTGGCGCCGATCAGCGAGGCGACGACCACCATCGACAGGCACATCAGGATGGTCTGATTGATCCCGGCCATGATCGAGGGCATGGCAAGCGGCAGGTCGACGCGGGTGAGCAGGAACCAGCGCGTCGCCCCATAGGCCTGCGCCGCCTCGCGGATCGCCGGCGGCACGCCTTGCAGGCCGAGCGCAGTCAGCCGCACCACCGGCGGCGTGCCGAAGATCAGCGTGGCGATCACCCCCGGCGGCTTGCCGATGCCGAACAGCGCGATCACCGGGATCAGGTAGACGAAGGCCGGCATGGTCTGCATGAAGTCGAGCGCCGGCCTGAGCGCCGCATAGACCGCCGGCCGCCGGCCGCAGACGATGCCGAGCGGAATGCCGATCAGCAGACAGAGCAGCGCCGCGGTGCCGAGCAGCGCCACGGTTTCGAGGCTTTTTTCCCAGAAGCCGAGCAGCGCCAGATAGGCCAGGGCGGCGGCCGAGAAGATCGCCACGCGCGGTCCGGCCAGCTGCCAGGCAAGCGCCAGGATCACCGTCATCGTCACCGGCCAGGGCGTGCCGGTGAGGGCAGCCGCAAAGCCGTCGAGGACGAGGTTGATCGCGCCGGTGATGGCCCCGAATACCCCGGCGCCTGCCCGGCCGAGATCCTCCATTAGCCGGTCGAGGACGGCCGCCACCCGGCCATGCCAGTCGCGGTTCGAAGGTGCGGCGGCCAGCCAGGCCGGCGGCGCCGCGGCGGCGAAGCGGTAGGCAGTGAGCCCGTAGGCGAACAGGCAGAACAGGCCGGCCAAGGCCGCCAGCGGCATGCTGAGCCCGTGGCGCAGATTGCGCTCGGAGCGCCAGCGGGCGAAGCGGCGCTGCAGCATGCGGTTGGCGAGCACGCCGCAGAGCAGCCGTCCAGCCAGCAAAAGCAGCAACCCGCCGGCAGCGATCAGCGGCCCCTGCCGCTTGGCGGCTTGCGCCTTCTCGGCGGCGGCGTCGGCCGCCCGTTGCAGCGCGGCCGCCGAGGATTTCAGCCCGGCGGCGTTGTCGGCGCCGCCGGCTTCGGCTTGCGCCGCCTGTTCGGCCCTTGCCGTCGCCTGCCGGACGAGCCGTTCCGCGCGGGCCTGCTCGGGCCCGCCGAGATTGCCGGCCAGGCCGACGCCGATGCCGACCACCGCCGGCAGATCGATTAGGAAGGCGATCCAGAACAGCAGCAGGCAGCTGCGCGCGGCCGCCCAGACGGGTCCGAGCAGCAGAGCCGCCCCGTTGAACGGCCAGGCCGTCCCGACGGCGCCGCGGATGCGGCCGAACACCCGGACATAATAGGCAGCATTCGGTCCGGCGAAGCTCATCACCAATTGGCGGAACGCGCCGGCATCATCGCCGCCGGCGGGCGGCGCCGGATCGTCCTGGCGGGTCATGCGCCGCCACGCTTGCGGAGGCCGTCGAGCAGGATCTGCCGGTCGACGATGCCGAGCGGGCGCTCGCCCGGCTCGGCGACGACGAGCGGCGCGGCGTCGGCGGCGGCGAGCTCGACCAGCGCTGCCAAAGTGGCGTCGGGGGCAACCATGCGCAGCGTGTCGAGCGCCGGCGCGGTGCCTGCCTGGTCGGCGCCGAGCGGGCGCATCACCCGGCGCGCGGTGATCACGTTGAGCGGCGAGATGTCGGCGACGAAGCGGGCGACATAGTCGTGCTTCGGCGCGGTGACGATATCCTCGGGGGTGTCGATCTGCAGGATGGCGCCATCCTTCATGATCGCGATCCGGTCGCCGATGCGGATCGCCTCGTCGAGGTCGTGGGTGATGAACACCACCGTCTTGCCCATCGATTTCGACAGCGCCAGGAATTCGTCCTGCAGCTGCCGGCGGATGAGCGGATCGAGCGCGCTGAACGGCTCGTCCATCAGAAGGATCGCCGGGTCGGCGGCGAGCGCCCGGGCCAGTCCGACCCGCTGCTGCATGCCGCCCGAGAGCTCGTGGCAGTAGCGATCGCCCCAGCCGGCGAGGTTGACCTTGGCGAGTGCCGCCTCGGCGGTGTCGAAGCGGACCTTGATGCTGGCCGCCTGGATCTCCAGCGGAAGGCGACGTTGTCGCGCACGGTGCGGTGCGGCAGCAGGCCGAAATGCTGGAACACCATGCCGATCTTGTGCGAGCGCAGCTCGCGCAGCTCGGCCGGGGACTTCGCCAGATGTCCTCGCCCTCGACCAGCACCTCGCCGGCCGACGGCTCGATCAGCCGGTTGAGTGGCGGATCAGCGTCGACTTGCCGCTGCCCGACAGGCCCATGATGCAGAAGATCTCGCCGCGCTGGACGGCGAACGTCGCGTCGGCCACCCCGACCACGCAGTCGAACCGGTCGGCGACAGCGGCCTTGTCGAGCCCTTCGGCATGGATTGCGGCGATGGCTTGCGGCGCGCGGTCGCCGAAGACTTTCCAAACGCCGTTCATCACCACCGCGTCGCGGCCGCCGGCGTCGCCAGGCGCGGGCGCCGTCATCGCGCCCGGGCGACCGGGCGCCTCGATTCCCGGCGGCCCGGTCGCGGCCCGGCGCTGCTCAGTGCCCGAACCACTTGCCGACGATGTCGGGATGCGCCGAGACCCATTCCTTGGCCACGGCATCGGCGGGCTTCTTGTCGACGATGATCGCGAAGGCCCATTTGCTGATCTCGTCGGGGTCGAAGCTCATCCGCTCCAGCGCCGCCGTCAGCTCCGGCTGCCGTTCGGCGAGCGAGTTCGCATAGGCGATGTGGACGGTTGTATCCGCGTAGGCGGACGCCACCTTGGACTTTTCGAACCATTGCGGGTCGTCGTTGGGCTGGACGATGACGAACTTGGCCGGATCGTATTTCGGCTCGTTGAGGAAGACGAGATCGTAGCGGGCAAAATTCTGGTGCGGGCTGTAGCAGTAGCCGACCCAGGGCTTGTTTTCCTTGGCGGCGCGGTCGAGGGAGGCGCCGGCGACAGCCTCGTCGGTCACCTGCAGATCGAAGAAGTCGGCGAAGCCGTAGTCGCGTGCCTTGACCTTCTCGATGTTGGTCGATTGCCAGCCGGAGGCGCCGATCCAGATCTCGCCCTTGCCGTCGCCATTGGTGTCGAACAGCTTGGCATTGTCGGGGTTGGCGAGGTCGGAGACGTCCTTGATGCCATGCTTCTCGGCAGTCACCTTGGTCACGCAATAGCCCTGCTTGGCCTCGTAGCCGTTGTCGGCGAGCTTCACCGTCTTGGCGCCCTTGACGTATTTGTCGACCAGGCCCTGCTGGTTGGGCAGCCAGACGTCCGGCCAGATGTCGACCTCGCCCTTGTTGCGGTCCAACGCCTCCCAGATCACCGGCACCGCGGTTGTCGTCACCGTCGACACTTCGAGGCCGAGTTCCTGCTCGGCGGCGGTCTTGATGACGTTCATCACCGCCGTCGCGGTGGCGTAGTTGGGGTCGGGCATGCTGACATCGGCAGCGAATGCGGCATTGCCCAGCGCGCCGATCGCGCCGACCATGGCCAGCGGCAGAAGCAGACGGATCTTCATCAAGTTCCCCACGATTTCATTGTCGTTGATGGTGGCCTGAAGTTAGCCGAAGCGTGAGCCAACCCCGTCCAATTTCAGCGCCATTAGCAAAAACGATGCACCGCATTAGGCATGGATTTGAGACGGACTTTGCCGAACTCAGGCGTAATCCTGGTCCGGCATGCTCTCCTTGCGCTTGGCGATGAACGCCGTCAGCGCCTCGTCGATCGCCGGATCGAGCCCGGGATCCTCATAGGTCGCCAAAAGCCGCTTCCATTCGCGGTTGGCCCGCTGTGCGGCATCGAGGCCGCCTTCCGCGCTCCACTGCTCGAACGAGTTGTTGTCGCTGACGGTAGGCCGGAAGAAGGCGGAGAGGAAATTCGCCTGGGTATGGGCACTGCCCAGAAAATGCGATCCGGGACCGACCTCGCGGATGGCGTCCATCGCCTGCGCGTTGTCGGAAAGGTCGATGCCCTCAAACAGGCTTGCCACCTTGCCGCAGAGATCGGCATCGATGATCGTCTTCTCATAGCCGGTGACCAAGCCGCCCTCGAGCCACCCGGTGGCGTGGTTGATGACGTTGGCGCCGGCAAACATCGACATTAAAAGGCCCCAGGTGCCCTCCTGCTCGGCCTGGGCGTCGGGCAGCTTGGCGGCCGAGAGCGACCCGACGGTGTGAAACGGCACGCCGAGCCGCCGGGCCAGCTGGCCGCAGGCGAGCACCATCTTGCCGGCCTCCGGCGTGCCGAAGGTCGGTGCCCCGCTCTGCATCGACAGGGTGCTGGCGAAGCTGCCCATCAGGCAGGGCGCGCCGGGGTTGATGAGCTGCACCAAGGCCAGGCAGGCGAGCGCCTCGGCCAGCACTTGGGCGAGCGTGCCCGCCACCGTGCATGGGCTCATCGCGCCGGCCAGCGTCCACGGCGTGCAGGCGACCGGCTGGTTGTTGCGGGCATAGACCTTGAGCGAGCCGGACATGTTGGCGTCGAGCACCAGCGGCGCGTTGGTGTTGGCGACGTTGTAGAGCACCGCGTTCTCGGCGACGAACGCATCGCCGAACACGATCTTGGCCATGGCCACCGCGTCGGCCGCCCGCGTTTGCCCGATGAAGGCGCCCATGAACGGCCGGTCGGAATGGCGGATGTGGGCATAGAGCATGTCGAGGTGGCGCTTGTTGGCCGGCAGGTTCACCGGCTCGCAGACCACGCCGCCGGAGTGGTGAAGATAGGGGATCATCTGGTGGATCTTCACCAGGTCGCGAAAATCGGCCAGCGAGGCATAGCGCCGGCCGCGGTCGAGGTCGTGGACGAAGGGCGGACCCCAGGAAGGACAAAGCACCGTGGCATCGCCGCCGATCAGCACCGAATTTTCGGGATTGCGGGCGTGCTGGCGAAATTGCGCCGGCGCCGTGGCGCGCACGATCTTCCGGCACATGCCCGGCTCGAAGCGCACCCGGGTGCCGCTGACGTCCGCCCCCGACTGGCGGAAAAGTCCAAGGATTTCAGCGTCGTCATGAAATTCCATGCCGATTTCCTTGAGGATGCGATCGGCATTCGCCTCGATCAGGCAAAGGCCTTCCTCGTCGAGGATGTTGAAGGTCCCGATGCGGCGCTGGATATAGGGGCGCCGCGGCGGCCGCGCGGCGCGCTCGACGCGGCGGCCGGCCCGACCGCCCGTCCGGGTCCGTGCATCCGTGTGGGCGGCCCCGTTGCGTTCCTGCATCCCCGTCGCTCGCTTTCTCGGGCGGATCACCGTTTCTTTGAATTGGCGCTCCGCTCTAAGTCTTTGTTTTCCCGCAATTCCGGACGGAAAGCCGTGTCCACTTTTCCTGGAATTGCTCTAGGCTGACGCCGCCGCGGCTGCGGCGGCGGTTTTGTCAAGCAGGCGCAGATTTTCGGGATCGTAGGGCGGCCTCCGCAGGATCCGCGCCGGGAGCTTCCGGCCGAGCACGCAGACGTCGAAGCGCTGCCCGTCCTCCCCCGGCCGCAGATAGGCCAAAGCGAGCGTGCGGCCGGTGCGGAAGCCGGGCGCCGCCGACGTGACAACGCCGACCGGCTTCGCCCCGTCGAAAACGGTGTGGGCGAAGAAGGGCAGCAGATCCCCTTCCGTTTCGATGTCGAGCAACGCCATCGTCCAGGCATCCGCCCCGCTCCGCCGCACCAGCGCCTCGCGGCCGACGAAGCTGCGGCCTTCGGCCTTGACCAGATGCGCCAGCCCGGCCTCGAGCGGGGTGCGCTCGGTGGTGAGGTCGGCGCCCCAGGCACGGTAGCCCTTCTCGATGCGCATGGAATTGAGCGCGTAGATGCCGAACGGCCGCAGCCCATGGGGCCGCCCGGCCTCCAGCACGGCGTCGTAGAGGTGGCCGAGATGGCCGAGCTTCGCGTGCAGTTCCCAGCCGAGCTCGCCGGCATAGGAGACCCTGAGCGCCGCCGTCTTAATCCCGGCCACCCGGATCAGCTTTGCGGAGAGCCAGGGAAAGTCCTCGTTCGACAGGTCGGCCTCGGTGAGCGCGGAAAGCACCTTGCGCGCCTGCGGCCCCATCAGCCCGAGCACCCCGCGCTTCAGTGTGACATTGTCGACGCTGACGCCGGGAAACCGAGCCGCATGGCGACGCAGCAGGTCCTCGTCGTGGCGTTCGGCCAGCGCCGCGCTGGTCAGGTAGTACCAGTCCTCGCCGATCATCGTTGCGGTGAATTCCGCGGCCACGCCGCCGGCCGGCGTGAGCGCATGGATCAGCCCGATTCGCCCGTGCCGGCGGGGCGGCCGGTTGGCACCGAGCGAGGCCATGAAGTCGGCCGCGCCCGGCCCGCCGACCTCGAACTTGGAGAGCGCCGACAGGTCGATGACCCCGGCGGCATCGCGCACCGCCCGGCATTCGGCGCCGACCGCCGCAAGCCAGGCGGGCTGGCGGAAGGTCAGCGCCTGCCCGGCATCGCCGGCGGGCTCTCCTGCGAACCAGTTGGGCCGCTCCCAGCCATAGGCGGCGCCGAACACGGCTCCCTGGCGCTGCTGCGCTTCGAACGCCGGCGTCACCCGGCGCGGCCGTCCGGCCGGCCGTTCCTCGTAGGGGTAGTGGATCCCGAACTGCAGGCCGAACCCCTCGACGGCCTTGGCGACGCGGTAGTCGCGGTCAGCATAGCTGCCGAACCGCCTGGGATCGACCGCCAGCGGGTCGCTGCGTGGCGCCCCGTCGACGATCCAGTCGGCAAGGAAGCGGCCGGCGCCGCCACCCTCCATGACGCCCATGCTGGAGCCGGTCAGCAGCCACGCGTTGCGCAGACCAAAAGCCGGCCCGATCAACGGGTTGGCGTCGGGGGTGAAGGTGATCGGTCCATTGACCACGGTCTTGATGCCGGCATCGGCGAGCGCAGGCACACGCGCCATCGCCAGCGCGATGATGGGCTCGATGCGCTCGAGGTCGGGCGGCAACAGCTCCATGCCGAACCCCGCCGGAACACCGTCGACGGCCCAGGGCTCGGCCGCGCGTTCATAAGGGCCGACGATGTAGCCGTCGCGCTCCTGGCGAAGATACCAGCTTTCCTCGGGATCGCGGATGATCGGCAACTCGCCGGCGCCCGCGGCGATGCGCTCGGCGATCTCGGCGACGGTGTCGGTGACGACATATTGGTGCAGCATCGGCACCACCGGCAAATCAAGGCCGAGCATGGCACCGACCTCCCGGCACCAGGTGCCGGCAGCGTTGACGACGTGCTCGGCGGTGATGTCGCCTTGCGCGGTTCGGACCAGCCATTCGCCCGACGGCTTGAGGTCGATCGACCGCACCGCATTGTGGCGAATGATCTCGGCGCCGCCGGCCCGCGCGCCTGCAGCCATGGCGTTGGTGGCCAAGGTCGGGTCGACGTGGCCGTCCTTGGGCTCGTAGATGGCGCCAACGATGCCGTCGATGCGGCAAAGCGGATAGATCCGGCTAAGCTCTTCCGGCGACAGCAGCTGGAAATCGTGACCGACGAAGCGGCCGAGACCCTGGACGTGGCGGAACTCGTCCATCCGCTCGAGAGAGCGGGTGATGCGCAGCGCGCCGCTGCCATGGAAGCCGGTCGGCAGGCCGGTCTCGGCGGGCAGGATCTCGCGGTAGAGCCGCACCGAATGGGCGCGCATCTCCATGATCGTGGCATTGTGGGCGAAATGCGTGCACAAGCCCGCCGCATGCCATGTCGAGCCGGCGGTCAGCTCTTGCTTCTCGACCAGCACGCAATCGCCCCAGCCGCGCTTGGCCAGGTGGTAGAGCAGCGAGACGCCCATCGCCCCGCCGCCGACGATCAGAACACGCGCGTGCTGTCTCATGCAGGTTCCTTGGCGTCGCGGTCGCGCATGCGCGATCCGCTCGGATCGTAGGGCGGCTTGGCGAGCGGCAGCAGCCGGTAGCGGCTGCCGGCAAGCTCGATCTCGTAGTCCGATGAGATCATCTCACGCAATGTCTCGCCGGGCGCGCAGCCGATCGCGGCGAAACACAGGCTGAGCCCGGTGCGGAACCCGAGCGCGCCGGAGGTGGTCAGCCCTGCCGGCCTGCCGTTGCGGAGGACCGGCTCGTCGTGAAGCAAGAGCGGGTTGGCGCCATCGACGGCAAACTGCACCAGCCGCCGCGTCACCCCGTTTTGCCGCTGCGCCAGGAGAGCGTCGCGGCCGAGGAAACCGCCCTTCTGCCAATCGACGGTGAAGCCCAATCCGCACTCAAGCGGGGTGTCCTTGGGACCGATGTCGTGACCCCAATGACGGAAGCCCTTCTCATGCCGGCAGCCGTCCAGCGCATGGTGACCACAGAGAACGAGATCGAAGCGTTCTCCCGCGGCCCGGAGCGCCGCCAGCAGGCTCTCGGCCATTTCCACCGGAACCGACAGCTCATAGCCGAGCTCACCGACGAAGCTGACGCGGGTCGCCAAGACGTCGCACATGCCGACCGCGATACGGCGGGCGGTGGAGAACGGGAACGCCGCGGCCGACAGATCCGAGCGGGTGATCGACTGGAGCAGGGCCCGAGATTGCGGCCCCATGACCCCCAGCACCGCCTCCCCCGACGTCGCATCAAAGACCGCCGCGTCGAGCGCAAAGTCGCGAACGCTGCGCTCCAGATAAGCGAGATCCTTCTGCCGCGCAGCGGCGCCGGAGGTCACCCTGAACCGGTCGGCCGCCAGCCGGGTAACGGTCAGGTCCGCCTCGATGCCGCCGGCCGCGTTGAGCATCTGCGTATAAACGGCACGGCCGACCGCCACGTCGATGCGCGAGACGCACAGCCGGTCGAGCAAGGCGAGCGCATCGCGGCCGCCGATATCGAGCTTGGTGAACGGCGACAGCTCGAACAGGCCGACGCCGGCCGCCATCGCCTTTGCCTCGGCTGCAGCCGCCGGCCACCAGGGCTGCGGGCCGAAGCTTGGCGCGGAAAAATCCTCGCCGGACGGTGCGAACCACAAGGGCCGCTCCCAGCCGGCCGGGGCGCCGAAGAACGCGCCGGCCTCGGCGAAGGCGCGGTGAAACGGCGAGCGCCGGATATCGCGCCCGGCCTGCGCCTGCTTGAAGGGCGCGTGCAAGCGAAAGAGGTCGGCGACGGCCTCCTCCATGCGCACCTGCATGAACGCCGGCGCGGCCGCCGCCCGATCGAAGCGGGCGATGTCGAGGGGCCAGAGATCCAGCGCCGGCGCCCCGTCGAGCAGCCACTCGGCCATCGCCTTGCCGGCACCGGCCGAAGTCATCATGCCGGTCGAATTGAATCCGGCGGCAACGAAGAAGCCCCGCAGATAAGGCGATTCGCCCAGCAGCGGCCGGGTATCGGGGGTGAAGCTTTCGGGACCGTTCATGAAGTGGCGGATGCCGGTTTCTGCCAATGCTGGAAAGAGTTGGAGTCCGGCGCTCATGAACGGCTCGAATTGCTCCCAGTCCTCCGGCAGTTCGAGAAACGGCTGATCGCCGGATGGGCCGCTCGTGTCGAACGGCTTGGCATTCGGCTCGAACCCGCCCAGCACCAGCTTGCCGGCATCGCCCTTGACGTAGATGCCGGCATCGAGGTCGCGCACGATCGGCAGCGGATCGGCAAGGCCCGGCACCGGTTCGGTGACCACATACATGTGCTCGACCGCCTGGAGCGGCACCGGCACCCCGGCCAACATACCGATGTCGCGCGCCCAGGCGCCGGCGCAATTGACCACCGCGTCACAGGAAATGCTGCCGCCCGGGGAGACCTGAACGGCATTCACCGCTCTGTCGGAGATGCTGAACCCTGTACAGCTTGTATTCTCGAGAATCCGGATCCCGGCCTGGCGGGCGCGTTTGGCATAGGCATTGCAGATGTCGACGGGATTGGCCTGGCCGTCCTCCTCGACCCAGAGGCCGCCGAGAAGACCTTCGGCAGAGAGACCGGGGACGCGCCCGGCGATTGCCGCGGCCTCGACCAAGGCGACATCCAGCCCCGCCACGGCCCCGAGCGGGGCGATGCGCTTCAGCTCTTCCAGACGTTCCCGGGTCCGCGCCAGCCACACCCCGCCGGTGCGGCGATAGCCGGACGGCTGGCCGGTCAGCGCTTCGAGCCGGGGAAAGAGCGCGGCGGCATAGCTGGCCAGCCGGGTGAGATTGAGCGTTGCCCTGAGCGGCCCGACGATCCCTGCCGCATGCCAGGAGGTCCCGCTGGTCAGCCGGTTGCGCTCGATCAGCACCACATCACTTTCGCCGCGCTCGGCGAGGTGGAACGCCACTGCAAGCCCGATCACGCCGCCGCCGATGATCACGATGCGGGCGCTGTTCGACACGGGCCCACGACTCCGTCAAAATTCGCCGAAGTTTTTCCCGGCCGGCGCTTGCCTTCAATCGCTTTCTCGCAGCATTAGTAAAACTTATGTGCGCTCGGATGGAGCCGCCGGATGAAGGTTGGAAGCTTCGACTTCAATCTGTTCCGCAAATCAACTCGGCTAAACATCTGATAGCGCTTCGAAATTTGGAATGTGACGAAGAGCCTGATTGCACTTTCAACTGACCCCTCAGGCCACGTCATGGTCATGCGTGACGTCGGAACCAAGCCGCCAAGCCCTCGTCAGAACCCGATCCTGATTCGGCAAAGTCGAATCCGGCAAGACGAAGTGGCCATTCCGCTCAGCGAAAGCGCGCGACTGGGTCTCGTTCCCGCCGAGACGAGAAGCCGTCATCTGCCGAGAGCCTCTGGTCCGACTGTTGGTCCGACTCTCCGCAATTTCCGTGGGCTGTTTGGTGGGACAATTGTCCCGGCAAGTCGCTCGCAGCTTGACATCATGTGGCTCGGCCGCGTCTGCGAACAGCCTTTGAAAGCGTCTCGGTGACCTTCGTCGCGCTCGACCGCTCCCTGACATCGCTCCACGGCTCCCCTTGGTCCTGTTGTAGGGCCTGACCTGATCGCGATGCTGCCTGCGCCACCACGTCATGATGTTCGTCGGCCGGGTGTTAGGACATTCCGTAAACTCGTCGTTATTAGGACCATTCCTAAAAACAATCTTAGCGATCTTCATGGCGCAGCTGCGCTCCGGCATATGTTCCCACGGCTTGCCTTGGTCGAGCCCGTGTTCGGTCACCCAGGCGGTAGAGCGGCGCAAGGTTTCAGCAGTGGCCTTCGACCGGGCCAAAATCGGCTGGCAACGCATACATCGACGCGGTCAGATCGGCGGCGAGGACGGAGGCTTCCGGGAACGGGGCGCCGAGGCCGAGCAGGGCGCCGAGATAGACTCAGTAGTGACGTCGGGCGACATCGACCCTGGCTGTCCACGTCGATTGGAACGACGAGCGGCATGCGGCTGGCGGCGAGGCGCATGTCCGGATCCCATTTCGCTAGGGCGCGCGAAACTCCTCGCGGCTAGGCCAAGGCCGGTCTGGCGGTGGATGATCGATCTGCGGATCCATGGCCGAGAGTACCTCGGATCGGGCCGCGAAAAATTTCCGTCTGGCGCTGCTCGGCTGTCGCAAAAGCAAGCCAAATGGCTACTGCTGCTGGAGCGCGTCGATCACCTTCGCGTCTCGCTTGGCGGCGCAGACCTTGTCCATCATGTCCCCCAACTGGTTCTCGGTGAGTGTCCCGAGTTTGGGGTCTTCCCTCGTTGACTGGTAAACCGCCGCGTTAATGTCCACCATGCCCTGATGGCTGCTCCCGTTGTATTCTTTGCAGGTCACCGTGGCTGGATCTACCTGGTCCACGCTAAAGGCTGGCTGAGCGAGCGCCAGGAAGCAAATCGAAACTGCCAGAGTTCGTGACATTGGATTTTCCTCCGTCATGCTCAAATGCCGCAGGAAGCACCTATACCAAAAATTCGGGCTCCACGTGAGAACAGGATGCCGCCTGTATTTCGCCGGATCGGTGAGAATGAAACTAACATGAACCGTAGCTGCGACCGGGCGGATCAGTGCCTGGTGCGTGACAGCGAGCCCGATGGTTGCCTGACGGTCGTGCTCGCGCTCAAGGCATATGCGGCATTCAACAGCAATTCTTTGGCGTGTGAGAGCAAGTTGTCTTGATCACGATCAGGTAAGCGCTGCCTGCCTTGCGCCCCGTTCGGGCGCCGCCAAGCTCCGCGCCGGTCTCAGTGCCTGGGATTGCGAGGCGGAGCGCCGCCGGCGGGAGGAGGAGCCCGCCGGCGCGCAGAACGAGAGCGCCACGAGGCCGAGTTCAGCGAGGCATCCAGCTGGAATCGCGGTGGGCACGTCGCCGCGAACGCCAGCGCCAACAGTCCGCCGATGCCGCATAAGGATTTGCCACGCCGCTTGCTCAGGCGCTCGTTTCGGTCCCAGACCCGAGCGCCTCGCGCAGTTCGGCCAGCGCCAGGCTGAACCGATGCAGCGCTCGGTCGCAACCAGCATCTGGCGCTTCCACCGGCTGCGCTGCTCCGCAACTTCGCCCTCGACGATCCGAATATCGCAATCGGTCGCGATGATCTTCCCGATGACCTGGCCGAGGCAGCGGGCGCGCTCGGATATCGCCCGAATCGACCGCGGCCTGTTCACGGATTCGCTCGGCAACCGTCCCGCATCCGGCCAATGCTCCTCCCACAGATCGAGCAGGGGCATCGGCAAGGCGTCAATCCTTGAGTCGCGCAATGCGTCGAGCTTAAAAGCGTCGCGAACGAGCAGATACGGACCTGCGACTGGATCGCCGGATCCGGCTCGCGCTGACGATAGGCGCGGCTCATCACCAGGTAGCGAAGCGCATCGACCAGGTGGTCCTCAAGGTCGGTGTCGAGATCCTCCGGGTGGGTCGGATCGTGGAGCATCATAGCGGCATCGTCCGGATCAGATCGCGGCAGGTCGAGAACACGAACAGCATCGGATGGCCGTCGAGGTCGCCCTTCAGCCGGCTGCGCAGCTCGCTCCAGCCGCCCATCTTCTTGGGGATCGACACCCTGGTGTTGTCGGCGCGGCGGAAGGTGACGCCACCACGCATCAGCGTCTCGGCGATCGACGGGCCGGAGATGACGGCAAAGCAGGCCGGATCGGCGACGCCGTAATTGATCCGCTCGCGCTTGCCCGTCGCCGGGTCGGTCTCGCGCTTGACGATCTCGCGGGCGACTTCCTCGGCCGGCAGCTTCAAGCCGACGTTCGGCTTGCCCAGCTGCATGCCGTAGTACTCTCGATAGATGACCAGCGCCCCGCGCGGCAGCGTGCGGCCGTCGTGCTCGAACGTATCCTGGACGACGGCGGCCCACAGCACCGCGAACGGCCTGGCGCTGCCCCAGTCGAGACCACGGGCCCTGGTCCACCGCTCAGGGATCGCGAACGGCTCGACGACGTGCCTGGCCCGCGACCATTCGGTGAAGAACTGGCCTTCGAGGCCGGCATCCCAGTCGCCGTCGATCCACATCCGCCTCAGCTCGGCGCTGCCCGAGGCCATCAGCCGATTGACATAGTTGGGGTCGTTGGCCAGCAAATGCGGGTTGTCGGCGATCTTCGAGGGAATGAAGCACCGGGTCAGGCCGGTTTCGGGATCGCGGACGATGCGATCCGGGCCGTTGTCGACGAAGAACGATTTCAGGGCGAAATGGCTCGGACCGCCAGGGTTGCAGGTCAGCCGCATCTGGCACTTGACCCCGGCCGAGCTACGCAGTGTCGCCATCAGCCGCCAGGTTGGCGCCAGCGAGGTGAACTGGCCGGCCTCTTCGATGTAGACGCGGGTCAGCGACCAGCCCTGATAGGCCTCGGCATCGGTCTCGCGCTCCAGGTAGGCGCACGACAGCCGGGCGCCGTTGGGGAACTGGAAGTAGGAGCCGTGCTCGTGCCACTCGGCGGCCGAGCCGTAGAGCCGGATCGCGGTCAGGATCGTATCCCGCAGGTCGGTGCGTTGCTTGCGCACCATCAGGCCGCGCGCGTCCTCGCCGTGCTCGATCGCGTGGTACCAGAAGTCGAGCAGGCTGCCGATGGTCTTGGCGCCACCCCTGGCGCCGCCGAACAGGATGATGATCGGCGGGGCAGCGGATGAAATCCCACTGCCGGCGGGTCGGGGTGACGGCGACCTCGACGGGCATCGGTCTAGTGCCTGCGACAGCCGCCGCTGCCAGTCGTCCTCGGACAGGATGCACGCCGGAGCAATCTATGCGGGGGCGGGAGCGGGCCGACGGACGACCGCCTCGATCTGCGCCTTGTCGACGATCAGGCCGTAGAGCTTGTTCTGGGCGACGATGGCGGCGACGGCGGCGCCGTGCTGGCGGTCCTCGACCGCATTGCGGCGGACTTCCTCCAGTTTGGCGTACTGCCCGTCGACGGTGACGGCGGCGCGCGTCGGCATGCTTCGCCTGGAGTTCGCGCACCCGTTTGGCGATCTTGGGCGTCTTTAGACGGCGGTGGGCGCCGACGCCGGCGGCGTTCGGGGTCGCCTGGTAGCCGGCTTCGCGGACCGCTTCCACGCCGTTCATGCCGGACGCAACCGCCTGCGCGAAGCGCTCTTGTCGGGAGGACAGTTTTTCCGGCTTTGGCTTGGTCGACATGGCGCGGGCACGATAACACCGATTTCGTGGCTGGCAAAGGCCGCCAGGACGCGGGAGCGTCGTCTTAGGGAGAGCCCGCGTCAGCGTCGTGGGAAGGACTCCACAGAGGGCGGGGAGGCTGCGGGCTGCCCCAGTGCCTCGGAAACGTCACAGACCGCGCCAGTGCGCCGCGCTCCGAACTTTCTGGCCCGGTTCGTACGGTCTCCACTTGCGGAAGCGCACACGACCGGTCGCATCCTCCTCGATCGTCAGTTCAGCACCTCGGTCGATGGTGGTGACGATGCCGATGACCTGCGAGCCATGGTGGCGGAAGCCGATGCGGCCGTGGAGTCCGCGCGCCTTGAGCACGCGGCAGGCATCGAACTCGGCGTTGACCGAACTGGTGACGATGGTTTCGCCATCGAGCCGCACCTCGTAACGCTGACCTCGGTCGCCACATGAGCCACGGTGCAGGACTCCGACGAAGTCCAGCTTTGGCGCTCGACGGGCGGAACGGCAGCGGGGATCTCGGCTTGATCAAGCATGGCTCGCTGAGCTTAGCGGTGCCGGCCGTGGCGCGCATGATGTCCTCTCCTTCAACTAGGCCGACGCGCTCGTGCCCTGCGTGGCTAGATGCGGAAACCGTGTCCTGCCATTACATTAGGGGGCATGAACAAGACTGAGAAAATCGACCGAATCGCCCTCGACATGGCCAGCGCAAGTCTTGAGGAAACAGCCACCAAGCTTGGCTTCACCCCCGACGAGGATGGCATCTTTAGCGAGAAGGCTGCCGCCGCCGTGCTGGAGCATTTCCGCGCGTGGGTGATCAGCGCCGACATTTGCAGCGACGACTAGCCTCGGAACGCCCTGCGCCGGGCGTCCTTCTCGACAGGTTCAGCCCGCAGGCCATGGACCCGGCCAGGAAGGCGGCTCTGCGCTTGGCGGGAGCGCGGGCGGCTTGTTCCGGGCAAGAGGGGGCCTGCCGAGGTGAACGTGCGTCCTGGGGCCGGTCTGGCCGATTTGGAATAGTGAACTGAGAGGCTATGCCTATATGGAGCGGCTCAACCTCGTGGGGTGGCTTCCGTGCTTTGAGCTATTGTTGCCGCTTGGATGGGCGTTGGGATCGGCGTGTTTGCCCTCCTCATCGGGATGCGTTTGGTGCACGCCCTCTTCCTGCTCGTCACCACCCCCTTTCGTCGGAACGGTCGCGCAGGTTCTCCGCGCGCGCGGCAGCCAGCAAGCCGGACAGGATTTGCCGGTCTTGTTCAACGCGTGGAAGTTGCCGTGCTAGGATCGCTTGGCCGGCCCTCGACCGGATGACTGCATGGCGCGCCGCCGGCAGCGAAGCCGCCGTCAAGATGCCAGGCCCGCCAACCGTGCCGAGATGCGGTGGGACGATCTCGGCCAGCCGGGACGTGCCGGAGGAAAACATCGCTTTCGATGACGCGGTGAAGATTGGCCGCGTCCATCGGCTCGCGCCTGCTCTGGTGACCACCCTGGTCCATGGAGCCATCCAACGTCCCTGGATCACGTGCCTCGGGTGAAGATCGGGCCTCAGCCCGCACGGCCCACGTCATCTGCGAACTATTTGTTCGGCTCGTGGATCGTGGACTGTCAGATGGCAACAATGGTCTCATAATTATTAGCTATAAGGCGACCAGCATTGCCGGCGCGGACCGTGATTCGGCTGGTAGGTATTGTCCCATTCCCGGTAGGATCTGTAGCGCTCGTAGCACCAGCGGGTATGTGCGTCGGGGTCGTAAACCTGGCTCGGCTGGCTGGCTATGGCATTTCCAAGTAGCGCTCCGAACAGAAAGCTCGGAAACCAATAGCCGTCGTAGTAGCGATAGCCTGGACGGTAGTAGCGGTAGCCCCGATAACCCCGATACCAGCCGGGCTCGCCATCTTCTGGGCCAGGACCAACTGGGCCAGGACCAACTGCCGGGCCAGGACCAAATGCCGGGCCGGGACCGAATGCCGGGCCGGGAGCGGACCCCGGGCCGAAGCCGCCAGGGCCCATAATCGGCGGTGGAGATTGGACCTCGACAGTGTCGGATGAGGGGGCAACCGCCCTCGGAACGAAGAGGGGTACAGCGTTCGCCGGAAGCGCGGCGGCAACTGCGAGCGAGATCGCGAGCGTTGCACTGCACAAGCCTGAGAGGTGATTGCTCATCTTAAGCAAGCTCCTTCTGAGCCATTCCTGTCCCTTCTTCTAACAAACGAGCAGGAACTATTGGAAGTTCCTTTTGAACCGTCCATCCATCAGATTCGTCGGGTGCCGAGCGGCTCTGTCGCATTGGGCTGCGGGTGCAATGCGACACGCCGGTCGATCGGGCCGCTGAGCTAATACGCTCGATTGCGTTCCGATCGCGGTATAGGAAGGGCGAGAAGCGGTTTTCCAGATGCGATTGGCCTTGGGCGGGATGTTGCGGCTGCCCGCTGGCTGATCTGGCGGCGGATGGCGTTGCTGTCATGCCCTTGTCGGCGTTGACGAGACCGGTTTCTGGCATCTGTCCGAGGAGCACCTCGCCCCCTTGCAAGAGAGCCTCCCAGCCGAGACCCTCGCCACGGCCGCGACGGCTGCTCTGGCCGCGCCGGTCGCCGGTGATGCGGTGGCCGATGCCGTCGATCCCGCCGAGCTTCTTGGAATCGATGTGGATCAGTTCGCCGGGCTGCTCCCGCTCGTAGCGGACGACCGCCACGGCCGTGTCGAGAGCCTTGAGCCTGCCGAGCCCGATCCGGCGCAGCGCCTTGCCGACCGTCGAGATCGGCCGGCCGAGGCGGCGCGCGATCGCCGGCCCCGACAACCGCTGGCGCCGCAGGACTGCGATCTCGGTTTCGGCGGCGGCATCGAGCCGGAACGGGCAGGAATGCGGCCGCGACGAGCGGTCGCCCAAGCCGGCAGCACCTTCCACCCGGAAGCGGTCGCGCCACTTGCGCACCGTCCTGCCGTCGACACCGAACGCCGACGCCACGGCCGCGACCGTCGAGCCCGCCTCAAGACGTTCCACGATCAGCATTCGACTGCGCGGCGTGGTTCTGGCATTCTCATGAATGTCCATCCGAGGCTCCTGGGTGACGGTCGCGTGTGTGGTAACCGCAACCTCGCATCCAAGCCTCGGACGGACAACTCCATAGCAACGACAGCTAGCTTCCAAATCGTGCGTCATCTGCGTCACGCGGTCATGACGATGATGACGCAGATGACGCACACTTTCAGTCCCAGCGGGCAGATCAGACCGGTGCCTTGGCGCTGCCTGCAATAACAAGCGCCGGCCGGCGCCCCTCTGGCTTAGGTTGATACGGAATTCGCAACGTTTAATGGAACTTCTGAACGGGACAGCGAGGAGTTCTTCCCATAGGGGTGGGCGTCTCGATCCGGCTAAGACAGCCACCGCCGGGTTTGCAAAAGTGACTTGAGACGGCTTTGGCGGTCACCCCGCACAAGCTCAGCCGAGCTCGCAGTGCTGATTCCAGCTTTCCTGCCACTCAACGTCATCATCGACCTCGACTTCCAAAGGAAGGCCGAGACGCTCAGCCTCGCACCGGGCGATGCCTAGGACCTCCCTCGGCTCGCCATCGCAGCACCAACTCTCCCGAGGATGGTCAACACCGGCTCCGATCGGCAGGCGATCTGCTCTCGCGAATGGCTGACCGCGTTCCAAACTCACGTGAACTTCGATCCGGTGCCTGGCCTTAGACAGCATGGTACTCCTCCGCACCAAAGGGCCGGCAGCCCGTCAGGTTTGAGATTTGAAACCAACCCCGGCTGTCGACTTGCTCGCCATCTCTCGCTCGCCTAACTTTGACTGAACCCATGCCAAAAGGTAGGTGCCGTAAGGCGGCATGGGAACGGGCGGCCGCATTTTGAAATATTCGAGATGCGCCCGGTCGCGCACCAGCTTTCGCAAGAGGCGCACGACCGCCATCAACTTGCGCCTCCTCTTTGGTTGCGTGCCGTGGGCAGATTTGCTCAGACGCGGCGCTTCGGTCTTCGATGCCTGTCAGCACCGCTTTCCAAGACGAAACGAAGGTCCTAGGATGCCGTCAATTCGCCGGCTGATTGCAGGGCTGAAATGTAACTGAAACATGGGCCGGAGGCGGCCAAGGCACACCCGATCACTAGTCCAACGTCTGCAGAAATGCCACAAGCGCCTTTCGCTCCTCCTCCGTCAGATTGAGCGGCTTGACTTCGGACGCGCCGCCGGAACTCGCCCGGGGCGCGGGAATAGTGATCGAGCACGGCCTCCAGCGTTGGCATCTGCCGGCATGCATATAGGGCGGCCGGCCAGCGACGCCGCGCAGCGACGGCGTCTTGTAGGCGCGGGTGAGCCGAGTGCCCTGGCCCGCAAGAGTGGCAAGTGCCGTGCAGGACGCGGCATTGCCGTCGCTGAACGGCCCCAGGCAATTGAACCGGTCGGCCGAGACTTCCTTGATGCCGGTCTCGCGGCCAAGGTCGGGCGGCAGACCGGCACCGACCGGAATGCCGGTATTGTGGAAGCCGCCATCGCTGAAGCGCGGACCGTTGTGGCAGGTCACGCAATTGGCCCTGCCGACGAACAGCTTGAGACCAAGCGTCTCCTCGGCCGAGAACGCGTCGGCCGGCGCTGGCGCCTGGCCTGCCGCCAGCGCGGCAGCGAACCGGTCGAAGCGGGTCTGCGGATAGGGCAAGGCGCGCTCGAAAGCTTCGATCGCCTTGCCCATGTTGGCGAAGATGCGGTCGACGCCGCGCTGGTCGGCCTCGCTCATCGCCCCCCACGCCGCCTGCTCGGCCGGCGTGCCGAGCGGCCCGGCATCGGCCGGCAGCCTGCTCAGGTCCGGCATCGGCCCGAAGATGCGCGCGTAGCGGGGGCCGAAATTTTTGGCCATGAAGTGGGCATAGGCAGTCCTGTTTCCGGCGTGCTCGGCTGGTTTCTCTAGCGGCGCGAGCGCCTGTGACCACAGGCTATCTTTGCGCCCGTCCCAGAAGAACCAGCTCTTCCAGGCTGCGCCGGCGAGCGGCATGGTGCGCCGGTTCGCGGTACCCAGGCCCTCCCCGAGCGGCAGATCGTCCTGGAACTGGCGGTCGATCTTGTGGCAGGTGGCGCACGCCACCTTGCCGTTGGCGCTCAGCCGCTGATCGAAGAACAGGGTCGCGCCGAGGGCCGCCGCACCGGGATCGTCGGCGAAGCGGTTGGTGGGATCGGCTGGCAAGGGCGGCAGGTTAGCAAGCGACAGTGAGGCGATCGTCTGCCGCTCGGCCGGACTGAACGCCTGCTGTGGCCCGTCCAAAAACGGTTCCGCGTCAGGCAGGCCCGTGACGGCCAGCAGGATTGCACCCGCCGCTGCCCCGGCGAGCGCTTTGCGGCCCAGGGCCGCGATCTTGCTGTCGCCGCGTGAACCCATCTCGTCCCGTTGCCTCCTTCAACGACAGACGAGGCCAAGTTCGTCCCACGCCGCGACGAAACAATGGCACGGGCCTTCCGCTAGGCTCGGTGCTCGATCACGACGACGTGAAGGCTTGCGGCATATCGCATGGAATAGATTGGTGAGCCGAGACGTTCGAGACGTTAATGGTGGGGGCTTTTAAAGGACAAGTTTGGAGGAGAGTTCGATGCGCTCAAAAGTGGCAGTTTGGCTGGGGTGCCTGCTCGTTGCGACCCCATTGGCAATTGCACCCGCCTTGGCGGCCTCCAGCGGTGGAGGTTCTTCGGCTGGCGGATCATCCGCCGGAGGTTCTTCGGCTGGCGGTTCCGCTGGGGGTGGCATGGGTGGTGGATCGGCCGCTGGACACAGCGCCGGCAGCGCCGGCAATGCCGGCGGCAGCAGCGCAAGCCAACAGAAAATCCCTAGCTGCAAGCGGTCCCTGGTCTGGAACAAGTCCAAGCGGAAGTGCGTCGCCCAGCAGGAAGGCGCGCTCGACGACGACAGCATTTTTGAGACCGGTCGCGATCTGGCGCTTGCTGGACGCTATGATGAGGCGATCACCATCCTTACTCTGGCCGCCGACAAGACGGACGCGCGCATCCTCAACATGCTCGGCTATTCGCATCGCAGAG
The DNA here is from genome assembly GCA_963791325.1 of uncultured Alphaproteobacteria bacterium. Lineage (GTDB taxonomy): Bacteria > Pseudomonadota > Alphaproteobacteria > Rhizobiales > Rhizobiaceae > JBEVJK01. The sequence goes on from CAWBRU010000008.1 coordinate 131,142, forward strand.
AAGGGCGCGTCAACGTCGGCATCGGCTACTACCACGAGGCCATTCTCAACGATCCGAACTACACGCCGGTGCGCGAATATCTGGGCGAGGCGCTGCTCCAGATTGGCGATCTCCCGGCGGCCAAGGCGCAACTTGCCGAGATCGAGAAGCGCTGCGGCACCACCTGCAGCAATTATACCGATCTCCTTGCTCAGATCCAAGCCTACAAAGGCGGCATTTGATTCACCTCGGCGGGGTGGCGGCGGCGTCCTGCCTGGCCTATCAGCAGGCAAAGCGGCGCTCTCCTAAAGGAGACTGAGGTGCGATTGCACACTGGGGGAATATTTGTCCCCCAGCCGATTCGTCAAGGTGCGAGTAAGTCGCGCGGTGCGGGCTTGTCACCGAATGGCGAGCGCCGATCGCGCGTGAATCCTGGCGGGAGCGTCTTGAACCCCACCTCGGCTTTAGGCTTGTCAGGGATCAGTATGTTGACCCCCAACCAGATGGTCCGGCTCGGTCGCCGGCACGGCCGCCTCCCGGGATGAGGCCTGCCATTCGGTCGAACGCGAATACGACGCTATGGTGGCGCGCATTGCGGCGGCGAAGGCAAAGGGCTGGAAGCCTGGGAAAAGTTGAACGGTGCTTGTTGCGTTCCTTGTCGGCGCGCTTCAACAGGCCGGCCTAAAAAGGCGCAAACCCGCAAGCCGGCCGACAGTTCTGCTAGTCCAAACTTGGACGAACAGAATGATGTCGGCCGGCCGGGTGGGAGGCAGTCATTGGAGTCGTTGACAGTACCATTACTGCCAACGATGCGGCCCCAGCCACCCCCCAAACGACGCACGGAGTGGCGGGAGCGACGGCTACTTCAGGGAGTGGCCGTCGGGGCCCGACCATGATTAGGTGGTGCCCCGCTCCTCACGACAGGTGCACTGGTGCGGGGCATGACCGGGCGGCTAGCGGGTCCTTCGCTTTTCTCAGGGCTGCCCGGTCCCCTTCGGAGTGCTATCGTTGCCACTTCAGATTTTTACGTCAGAACATCCCGGGGTCTGCCGAGTTGGGACTAGCCCTGTGTGAGACTGGGCAATGGCTCGCCAGGGTGGTGGCTGGGGGCAGTGACGACCTCCCCCGGTCACATCAGGGGAACCGCTCCTCGACCGCGCGGGCCTTGCAGCGCACCTAACGATCACCCCTGGTCTCCCCACGAGAGAACTTCACATTTTGTGAAACATTCCCGCATGACGGTCGTTCACCTAATGCCTCAGGAGGCACAGGGTGACCCTGGGGGTGGGCGGCCCCGATCTTAGCCCGACCGAGACGCCCACCCCTTACGGGTAGCCCGGATAAACGTCATGCGAGCCAATCGCCCACGAATGGACCCGCATTGCATCAGCAACCAGAAAATAAACGCCCCCGGCGTGCAACACCGCGCCGTCCTCGATCCAAATCGAACACTGTCCGGCAGGGTGCAACGGGGTCGGATCGCCATTGACGACCGACAAAACCCCGTTGACCCCAAGGGCTGCGGCGATCACCGCGCTCTCGCCATACACGTTCGAGGTGAAGACGGCACCCGGCACAAGCCTGGACAAATATTCGTCCAGGGCGTTCTCACAGACAACTTCCGGGCACTGCACGAACCACGTAGGCGTTCGCCAATTGCCCTGCAAGGCGCACCAAGGCGCCGCTGCCCGACGCCACTCTATCTCTTCACGTACTACGTCAGGTTGCATCGCACAAACTCAATGTCGTCGGATCTCACCCCAGCAATCTGGACGTCGTCCTCCCGAGTGGGTTTGCGGGGACGCTTGGGTGGCTTCGGCGGAGCCTTGTCGGTCTGCACCGAGATCACGGCCTCATGGTCGTGCGGGAGCGTGATCGGGGTCAGGTGGCCGATCTGGATTGTGAAGGTCTCCGGGTCAACTCTACGGACCCGCGCGTCGATGGTGACGCGGTCACCTACTTTCATTCGTGCTGGCATGGGCCTCCATTTAGTAAGGTCTGAACCCCTGGGCAATGCTCTCTCGTCAGAGAGTGCTGGGACCCAGGGGGGACCTGTGGTGGTGACCTGTGGGTTGGAGTAGCATGAACTACCCTCACCTGTTGACCTCTTAGAGATCTCCTAGAGAGACACCTATAGAGAACCTATTGAGGAATGATCTTCAGAGGATCCTTCCCCTTGAGATGGTCCCTGAAGGTGGGACACGTCGAGCGACGACAGGAAGTGTGCGGCCTCCTGCCGCCGCCTTCTGCTCCTGTCGTTTGGCGAACAGCGAGGAGCAGACAGGGCATCATAGCGCAGAGCTACACGCGAGCCCACAGGGTGTCGTGGGTCTTGCCGGTGAAGCTCTCCATGAACTTCCGTAGCTCCTGGTCCTGCATCTTGCTCTTGTGCTCGGCTTCGAGCTTGGCCTCGTCGCGAGACATGCTCTCGACCCAGTAGGCCGCAGCCATGGCCAGCACGTCCAGGCGGTCGTCCTTGGCCAGGGAGCCCCGGTCCTTGGTGATGATGCGCTACAGATCGGGTACCGGCACACGCGCCGTCTCGGTCAGGCGGTGAACGCCAACGCCACGATCCTTCAGCCGCGCACCGCGCCGGGGATCCGATAACGCGGGCCCGCGATCTGCACCGCCTGATCGGTCGCACCCTGGTCAAGCTGCCGCGCACCCTGAAAGGAGCCGAGTTCCGCTTCCTGCGGATCGAGCTCGACATGTCGCAGCGACACTTGGCCGAACTGATCGGCACCAACAGCCCGGCAATGTGGCCGTGTTGCCGGCCGCCAGGAGCCAGCAGCGGCTGGGATAAGTTCGGCCGCAGCCTTGCCATTAGCGATTCTTACACTTTGCCGGGGGGAGATGCGTCGCACCCAGCTGCCGAACCAATGGTGATTCCGGCAGCGGGGATTCGGCTCTGGAAGAGGGGGTTAGCCGGCGGCCCAAATGGCCCGTGGTGGCCCACTCCTCTCCTTAAGGGAGGAGAGGTGGGCCGGGCCACCCTCCGGGAGCCATTCACGCATGGTGAGCCGGCCCAGGCATCTCTTGGAGTTAACATTTGGATTCTGTTGACATAAACATCGATGGTGGCCCACCCATCTTTTAGCTGGGCCAGCAACCGGCAATTGTGCGAGATGGTCGGTTCGCCTGGCCTACCCATCTCAGGCCTCTTTGGACGCCATTTTGAGGGCTTTTTCGCCGGCCTCGGTGACCACCCATTTGCCAAACATCTGGCGCACCAATCTGCGTTCTTTCAGCCTAGCGATCGTCCGCTGCACGGTCGAGCGCGACAGCGCCAGTTTTGTTGCCAGCGTGTTCTGGCTGACGGCGGGGTCGTCACTGATCGCCTGCAAGATCGCCTTCTCGCGATGAATGGCCTGTTCTTCAAGCTCGGCCTCGCGGCGCGCGCCCAGCGGCCGCACCACGGTGCACGGCATCTGATTGCCTTCAGCGTCAACCAGGCCTTCAGGCTTGATCACCGCAGTTTCCAGCTTGATCGGCTCGAACGGCGCGCCGCGAAGCTTGCCGTGCCAGTGCAGGGTGACGATGTTGCTTTCGAGGTCGAGCCAACAGGTCAGGTTGCCATCGAACTCGGCGAGCATCGCGCCGCCGCCGCGCGGCAGGAGATTGCTCTGGTCTGCGTTCTTGACCGGATGCGCGGCGACTAGGATGGCGGGCTGGCCCGGATGATCGGCGCCCATCTCGCGGAAGCCGATGGCGAGATCGAGAATCGCCATGTTGGCGTTGTCGTCCTCGCCCAGAAAAAACGCCTGCTGGCTGTCGAAGACGAGTAGGGCGAGGTCAGGGTGCTTGGCGAGGTCGTCGGCGACCGTCTTGCGTGCCTCGTCGAGGTCGAAAACGCCTTCGTGCCAGACGATCGGCAGGGCGGCGCCGTCGATGCAAAGGTCGGCGCACATGGCATAAAATTGGATCTTGACGTTCTCGGGATTCTCGCCGGCGAAGAAGGCGACGGTGCCTTGCCGGCACTTGCGGCCGCAGAACCAGTCTTTGAGGGCCACCCGGATTGCCAGTAGCAGCAGCACCAGCGTCTTGCCGTGTCCGGTCCTGCCGCTGAGTGTGTAGGCCTTGCCGCGCTCGATTAGACCGTCAACCAGGTAGGTGGGCGCCTTCCTCGACGCCAGGAAGGCGGCACTGGACATCAGGCCCTGATAGACGCGGTTGCGGCTTCTTCGCTTGGCGTTGGGGCGCTCCCAGGCGACGTTGCTGGCCGGGTCGATCTTCATCCGGCGTGCTCCCCGAATATCCTGGTCCGCAGCCGACCGATGTCATCCTCCACGGCGCGGTCGCGGTCGCGGAACCGCCGGATCGTCGCGGCGCACCATCGTGGCCCGTACTGCCGCAGCCGGCTGGGATCGGCCCGCTCGGCGAGCAGCTGCTGCGCAAAAGCGATGATCTCGGCCTCGGCCGCGCCGGTGCGCGCGGCCAGGCCGAGCGCGCAGGTCAGCGGCGCAAAGAACGAAGCCGAGCCGCCCAGCGCATCGGCGAGCAGCCGCCGCCAGTCGCCGCCGCAAGCATGCTCGCTCGCCAGGGTGCGCCGCTCGGCCTCCGCCGCGGGTGCGTCGTAGCGGTTGAGGTCAAGCGCGATCCCGTCTCCCCTGCCCGGCAGTGCGATGGCGCGCAGCGCAGGCGGCACCGGGTCGGTGAGCGCGCCAGCAAATAACGGCCTGGCGGTGTAGATCGGCTGCCCGGCCTGCATCACCGAGGGATCGACCGGCAGCCCGGCGATCTGGGCGCCGCGCGCCCAGCGGTAGAGGTCGGCGATCGGGTGCGGGCGATTGAGGCTGAAGAACAACCGGCACTTGGCGGTGTCGGCGCCAACCAGGCCGGTCGAGGCAGTGGCGGCGGCCACGCAGGCGGCGCCGGCAAAGCCGTCGCCCAGCGCGTCGTCACGGATTGCCGCGGCGGCATCGGCCAGCCGCTCGGCGAGACCCCAGCCGTCCGGCACGCGATAGCCGTCAACGTCGATCGCCACCCAGGCGCGCGGTACGTCGACCAAGGTGTTGCGGGTCGGATCGGGATCGGCCCAGCGCCTGAGTTGCGGCTGCGACAGATCGAGGCCCTGGCGCGGCGCCCCCATCACCAGCATCAGGTCGGGCCGGGCCGCAAGCTGGCGGAGAAAGGCAGCAAGCCGATCCGGATTGCCGATTTCTGCCGGTCTGAACAGCCAGTGCTGGACGCGGTCGTAGGCGAAAGTCTCGCGGCTGCCGTCGCGCTTGCCGACGATTTTCTTGGCCGCGCGCTTGCCGGGATCGGCTGATTTGGCGAGCGTGAAGGCGAACGGAGAAGCGCTCACGGCCGCACCTCGATATCGCTGATGTAAAGGTCGAGCCCGCGGCGCCAGCACTTGTGTCCGAGGGTGGCGAAAACATCGTGCTGAGCGCCCTTGCGGATCAGCTTGCGCACCAGTTCAAGCTCGTCTTCGACCGGGCCAATGCCGAGGCCGGAAAGCCAGGCCGCCAGCACCTTCATATCGTGCCGGACTACCGAGCCAAGCCGACCGGACGGGTCGGCGGTCATGAACTCGATACCGATCTCGCGGCAGTCGAAAGCGCCGCCAATGATGCCGATCCAGACGGCAAAGCCGGTCGCCTCGCCGTGCCGGACGCGAGCGATATTCCTTGGCAGCACCTCGACCTGGTAGCGACCGGGAGGCGGCACCGCGAGGGCGGGATTGAAGTTGGTGCCCGGATCGCTATTGCGCCCACCGGCGCGCTCTTCCTCCTGCTCCCAGCCTTCCTGCTTGGCCAGGCCGCGTGCAACTGCATCGGCTTCCGCTGCCTCGGCCGCAGCGTGCCGGGCAAGTGTCTCGGGCGAGCGATCCTCGCGTGCCAACCTCGCCTGCTCGCGGTTCCAGGCCATGAACTGCAACCCGGTCATCGCCGAACCGTCTGGATGGTGCCGAGGCGCGAGGTCATCGGCTCCATGCCCCGTTTGTGTAGACGTCGAGCGCGGCCACGGCGGCATCGCTGAAGCGGCGCAGGGTGTCCTTGTTGTCGAAGGCAGCGAACGAGGCGTAACGTACCCTGCCATTTGTCTCGTCGCGCAGCGGGACGCCGTCGCGGTCGGTCATTGGCTTGCCCGGCAGGCCGACCCAGCGGCGCTCGCCTTGGCAGTGCGCGGGGCAGCCGAGGATCCGGAAGTGCCAGGGCACGATGTGAAGGTCGACGAAGCCGCGCAGGGTGTTCGGCCCGGCGACGGTGTTGAAGGCGAGCACCGAGAGGCCGCCCTCACGATGGGGCAAGCGCTGGATGTCGATCTGTTGTGACATGGCGTCACTCCTCAGCGTCATCGCCAGACTGCGTCTCAGCCGCGGGGGCGCGCCGCTTGCCTCGCGGCAACGGCAACAAGCCGGCCTGTTGCAGCGCCAAGCGCGCGAGGCGAACGCGCACGCCAGCCGCTTCCTCGGCCGCGGCCATCCGCGCCCGCCAACGGTGCTCCTCGGCCGTCTCCGCAGCGCGGCGGGCCCGTGCGGCGTCGCGGGCCATTGCGGCTGACGCGAGTCGACCGTCTCGACCGTCGCTCGCGGGCTTTGCCGCTCTTAGCCGACGCTGCGGTCGACTGAACCGGCTTCGTCTCGGCAGCCTCGGCCTCGCGTGCCTTCGCTGTTTGCCGCGCGGCGGCGGCGCTGGCGCTCGGCCGCCGACATCGGCGCCACCCCATCGCGCGGCGGCCTCCCCCGCTGTCCGCTTTCTTGCCACGGTGTCGCTCGGGTCGCCGCGTCGCCGCTTCTCGTCCTCGGTACCGTGTCGCCATCCGCTCATCGCCGTCCTCGCAGGGAGAGGCACTTTTGGGCGGCGGCACACGGCGCGCCCGGATCCGTTCGCCAGTCGTGCGATGGCACCTTGCGCGCGTGGCGACGCAGTCGCGCGCTGGCCAGACGGATCCCGGCGGTCGCGAGACCGTTATGGCAGCCGGATCAAGGGGCTCGTTGGAATGCGGCGACGGGTTAGGGACGCGCACTGATCGGTCTCCGTCAGGAAATTCGGGAGACTTGCGGAGCCGGGATGCGATCGACTAATTGTCGTGACCTTCGACCTGTCACGAAATTGTCGATCACCGCCGGGTGGGCCCGCAAGCCTGCCCGGCGTTTCTATTCGGCCGGTTCGGCCGGCTCTGCCCGCAAGGGGCTGCTCCTCGGGTACCTCGCCGCTCAGGCGGCGGATCTCGTCGATGTGCACGCGTCGACCGAGCGGCGTGTCGATGGTCTGGAGCTTGCCGTCCCTGACCCAGCGGTGCGCCGTCGTCGCGTGGACGCCAAACACGCGGGCGGCGGCGGCGATGGCGAATACGCGCTGGCCCTCGCCGATCTTGGCCGCAGCCTTGCCCTTGCCCATCAGCTGTCCTCCCGTTGTTATCGGAGGCACCGGGATGCGGCTTCGACGAAGCTGCGCCACTGCGTGCCAAACTCCGGCATCGCATTACTGGCGATTACTTGGCGACAATCAAGTATGTCCGCCTAGTCTTACTGTCTTGGCGGTTGATCACCTTGCCGCCGAGCAAAGTAAGCGGCTTAGACGGACACGGCCGCCCCCGGCTGAAACGAGGAAACGGCGGACGGTCGATCGGCGGCCAAGCGTCGCGATCAAGCTCTAGCGCCCGACCTTACTCGCGATCGACACCACCTTGGCGTTGGAGCCCGCGCAGCAGTAGTGCGCCCAGGCGTCCATCAGCCGACGACGCTTGTCGAGCGCGTCGCCGCGCCGGTAGGCGCGCTCGACGGCGCTGCCGACGACGTGCCCGAGTGCCTGCTCAGCGGTCTCACGCGCAAAATTGGTGGCGTCGCCGCACCAGTCTCTGAAGGTGCTGCGCAGGCCGTGGACGGTCATCACCGACTTCATGTCCAACCGCCTGAGCAACATCTCGACCGCACCGGCGGTGATCGGTCGGCCACGCGCCTGGCCGGGGAAGACCCAGTCGCTGCCGCTGCGCCGCTCGGCGGCCATCACGTCGAGGACGGCGAGCGCCGCCGATGACAACGGCACTCGGTGTGGACAGGCCGGCCTTGGTGCGGGTTGCCGGGATCGTCCACAGCCGGCTCTCGACATCAATCTCGGCCCAGGTCGCGTTGACCGCCTCGCCGGAGCGGACGGCAGTCAAGGCGATGAATTCAAGCGCCCGCGCCGCCACCCCCACCGCTGGCTTGAGCCGTGCCATCAGCGCGGGCATGGCGGTGTAGGGCAATGCTCGATGGTGGCCATGGGTCAATCTGCGACTTGGCGGCAGGATCGCATCGAGGCCGCCGCGCCATTGCGCCGGGTTCTTGCCCTCCGGGCGCCAGCCCCGCGCCTCGCAGAAGGCGAGGATCGCGCTCGAGCCGGCCGCGCAGGCGGGATGCCGTCGCCGCCTTGCTCCTGCCAGATCGGCTTGAGCACGGCGAGCACCTCGGTCGTGCCGATCTCATCGACGCGCTTGTCGAGGATCGCCTTGCAGTAGGCCTCGCCGAGCGTCGTCCGCCATTGATCGCGGTGCTTGGCGTTGCGCCACGCGGCCAAGCGTTGCTCGTCGAGGAAGTGCTTGACCGCCTCCCTGAAGGTCGGCGTCGCCTTCTTGCGGCGCTCTGTGAGCGGGTTCTAGACCGGCGGCAAGCTGCTTGCGGCAGGCGGCGGCCTTTTCGCGCGCTTCGGCCAGGCTGACGGCCGGATAGGGACCGAGGCCCGGCACGGTGCGCTTTTTGCCGCGTGTCCACTTGAAGACCCAGGACTTGCCGCCGGTCTTGCCGATCTGCAAGGTAGAGACCGCCGCCGTCGTCGAGCGGCCAGGCTCGCTCGCTGCCTTGACCTGCTGGTCGGTAAGCTTGTCTGATGACGCTCGCCATGCTCGCTTGCACTCCCAATTGCCCTTTGAGAGTGCAATTGTATGCTACGGGATGCTACTGGTTAAGATAGCCGGTTGGGGGAGACGCCCTGATTTCCCTGGTTTTTTGCTACGCTATGCGAGGTCATGCAAATGGACTTCAACGGAAATCTGTTCCGTTCGATCGAGGTGTTCGTGGCCGTGGTCGAGACGCGCCACGTGACGCAGGCGGCGCAGATGCTGGGCATGACCCAGTCGGCCGCCTCCCAGCATCTCAAGAACCTGGAGACCGCGCTCGGCGTCAGGCTGATCGACCGCAATCTGCGCCCGATCGAGCTCACCAAGGCCGGCATCGCGCTGCACCGGCGGGCTGTCGCGGTGCTCACCGAGGTCGAGGGGCTGAGGACCGAGGCGAGGCGCATCAACGCCGCGCCGCTGCCGCTGCTGCGGGTTGCGCTGCTGGCCTCGATCGCGACCACGCTGGCGCCGGCCCTTTCGGTCCTCGCCAGGCAGACCTTCGGCATTCCCGAGCTCAGCCTGTTTGCCGGGCTGGCGACCGATCATGTGGCGCTGCTCAGGGCCCGCCGGGCCGATCTCGCGGTCACCTCCGGCGAGCTGTTCGAGATCGAAGGGCTGACCCGCTATCCGGTGATGACGGAAAAATTCCTGCTCGTCACCCCGAAGGGCTTCGACGGCGCGGTCACGGACATCGTGCGGCTGGCGCAGCGGCTGCCGTTTGTCCGCTTCTCGCGCGAGACGCCGGTCGGCTTGCGGGTCGACCAGCATCTGTCGCGGCTGCGCTTCGAGATCGCCCGGGTGATGGAAGGCGACCGCTCCAGCGTAGTGATGGCACCGGTTGCGGCCGGCATGGGCTTTGCCGTGCTCACGCCGACGCTGCTCATCGACGGCCTCGCCGAGGGCATGGAGATCGATGTCCATCCGCTGCCCTTCACCCCGCTGTCGCGCACCATCACCCTGGTGGCGCGCGAACGCGAGCTCAGCGATCTGCCGGAAGCGTTTGCCGATCGCACCGCCGAGGTGCTGGTCCAGGCGATCAGGCGGCGTCTTCCGGAGCTGCCGGCCGGCAGCTTCGGCAGCGAACGGCCGCTGCCGGACTAATCCGGCCCATCAGTTATTGCGATCGGATGAATTTGGCCGTGCGCAACGCCCCGATCCGTGGTGGATCTCCACCGTGCCGACGAGATCAACGATGAGGATGCCATGAACGCGCCTCCCTGCCAGACCGGCCTCGACGTCGACTGGTCCACCGAAGCGATCGTCGAGCGGCGTAACCGCTTCTATTCGGCTTCGCAGAGGAAGTTCGTTCCCTACCGTGAGCCGCTGATCCTGAAGCGCGGGCGCGGCCAATATCTGTGGGACGAGGCGGGCCGCAAATATATCGACCTGCTCGGCATGAACCTGTGCATCTCGGTCGGCCACGCACACCCTGAAGTGGTCCGGGCGGCAACCGAGCAGGTCGCCGACCTGACCCACTGCACGACCATGTTCTATCACCCCGTGCCAGCCCAATATGCCGAGGAACTCGCCGGCACCATGCCCTCCGGCCATGACTGGGTGGTGCATTTCACCAACAGCGGTGCCGAGGCGATCGACCTCGCGCTCCTGATGGCGCGGTCCTTCACGCGCAACATCGACATCGTCGCGCTCGGCTCGAGCTATCATGGGGCCACCTTCGGGGCCCAGTCGGTGACCGGCATCGCAGGCTTCCGCCACCCGGTCCCGCAGCTCGGCGGAGTGGCTTTCGTCGCCGAGCCGAATGCCTATCGGGGCATCCATGGCGACGCCGTCGAGCCCTATCTCGGCGAGCTCGACCGGGTCATCGCCAGCGCCACCTGCGGCCGGCTGGCCGGCATGATCATCGAGCCGGTGCAGGGCTATGGCGGCATCGTGCCGATGCCCGCCGGCTACATCGCCGAAGCGGCGGCGCGGGTCCGCCAAGCCGGCGGCGTGCTGATCCTCGATGAGGTCCAGGCCGGCGTCGGCCGCACCGGAGAGGCATTCTGGTCGTTCGAGTCGCATGGCGTCGAGCCCGACATCATGGTCGCCGCCAAGGGCATCGGCAACGGCATCCCGCTCGGTGCCGTGGTCGCCAAGCGCGCCGTGGCCGAGGCCATGGCGGACAAGTTCCTGTTCCACACTTACGGCGCCAATCCGGTCGCCTGCGCGGCGGGCCGCGCCGTGCTGAAGGTTATTCGGGAAGAGGGCCTGCAGCGGAACGCCAAGCTGGTCGGCGCCGTGCTCAGGGAGCGGCTCGAGGCCCTCACGGACCGCTTCGCCCTGATCGGCGACATTCGCGGCCGCGGCCTGATGCTGGCGATCGAACTGGTCAAGGACCGAAAGACCCGCGAGCCGGCGCCGGACGAGGCTCTGGCTGTGTTCGAGGCGGCACGGCAGCACGGTCTGATCGCCAGCCGGTCGGGGCCCCACCGCAACGTCATCCGCATGTGCCCGCCGCTCTGCCTGTCGCTCGACGATGTCGACATGGTGATGGAGGCCTTCGTCCGCAGCTTCGAGGCGCTGCCCGCGCACCGCAATTGAGGACCGCCACGGGGGGCCCGATCGTCCGCCCGAGAGCGGGATCTCCGCGACCAACGCGTTCGGCGTTTGCGCGAGGAGAAACCGGGGTCCGCTTTTTCCGGATCATGCTTTAGCCTGACTGCCCGATTGACGGAAGCAGGCATGCGATTGGCCAACTCTGCCGATATCCCGGCTTCGTGTAAGCCTGCACTCTGGGGCAGGGTGCGGGCGTATGAGTGGGTATCGCAAGAAGTTGCTGCAAGACCTCGAAGAGGGCCGCGAAGAGATCGCCCGCGATCTGGCCGGCCCCCCCGAGCCGCGCAAGGTGTCGGGCCGCGAGGACAGGCTGCATAAGCAGATCACCACCTTGGAACTGCTCGTTGACGATGTCGAGACCCGGCTCGGCATCTGGAGAGGCGCCTTTCTCGTCGTCTTCTACGTCCTGGTCGTGCTTCTGGTCTGCGACCTGACCAACAGCGAACCGTTCTGACCGGAGTCGCCGCCGGTTGCTTCGGCCACCGCCCGGCGTCGTTCCAGTGAATAGCAATGGAAATCGGGTGGCAGGAAGCGCCGATCTCCCCGAGAGTCGGACGGAAGAACGCAGCCATGCCGGCTGGGTCTTGTTCCCAAGGAGATGCGCGCATGAGCCGCCGCTTGAGCCTTGTCGCCCCGACTGCCGAGAGCGGCAGCGCCGCGGCCCGGATCGCAGCCTATGACTGGCAGGCTCTCGCCGGCGAGCTCGACAGCTGGGGCTCGGCCGTGCTGCCGAAGCTGCTGTCGCCGCAGGAATGCAGCGATCTTGCCGCCCTCTATTCCGAGGAGCGGCATTTCCGCAGCCATGTGGTCATGGCCCGCCATGGCTTCGGCCGCGGTGAGTATCGATATTTCAGCTACCCGCTGCCGCCGCTGCTCGGCGGCTTGCGGACCGCGCTCTACGCTCCGCTCGCCGCTGTCGCCAACCGATGGAACGCTCGCCTCGGGATCGCCGAGCGCTATCCGGCCGAGCACGCCGCCTACCTCGAGCGATGCCACGCGGCCGGCCAGACGCGGCCGACACCGCTGCTGCTCAGATATGTCGCCGGCGACTTCAACTGCCTGCATCAGGATCTCTATGGCGCGCTGGCCTTTCCCATCCAGGTCGCCGTGCTCCTGTCTCGGCCGGGCGAAGACTTTGCCGGCGGCGAGTTCGTGCTCGCCGAACAGCGGCCACGCATGCAGAGCCGTGCCGAAGTGGTGCCGCTGACGCAAGGCGATGCCGTCGCGTTCGCGGTCAATACCCGACCGGTTGAGGGGTCGAAGGGCACCTACCGCGTCAAGCTGCGGCACGGTGTGAGCCGGCTCCGCTCCGGCACCCGCCACACCGTCGGCATCATCTTCCACGACGCGACCTAGCGCGGATCCCCGTTTCTGCGAATCGGTGCTCCCTCCAAGTCTTTGTTTTTCCGCAGGTCCCGCACGGAAAACCGCTTCCACTTTTCCTGGATTTGCTCGAGCGCGCGACGGCGGCCGCCGCATGGAGTAGGCTTGGCTGGGAGGGCAAGCGCGAGAGGAGCCGCAGATGTCCGAAGGCTGGAGGATCACCGTGGTCGATGACGGCCGCATCCGCGTGTTTCTGGCGCGGATTGCCGATCTGGAATCGGCGCGAAGCTGGGTCATGGAGATGGTGCCCGACGCCAGCGATGTGCGGGTCGATCCGCTGGCGGGCGGGTTCGGCAAATACAATCTGCTCGACGGGCAGATCATCGAATCGACCGAGGCCGGCACGTAAAGCCGGACCGTTCCAGGAAACCAGGCGTCGAATTCCCTGCTCGCACCGTGGTTGGTGGAAAGGCTCTGACCGCGCTGATACCGTGGCCGTTCGATTGAAACCAATGCCTGAGGGGATGGATATGCCGCCGCCGGTCGATGACGATCACCTGAGCGCACTTTTCCGTGCACTCGGGTCGGTCGACAGGCTTGCCCCGGAGGCTCTGTCGCGGCTCGAAAGCTTCGTTCGTACCGCGGACGACTATGAGCTCTTTCGCGTCAACCCCATCCAGTACGGCGCCGCGCAAGACCTTTCCGAGACACAGGCGATCGAACTGTTCGTCCACGCCGCAAAGGTCGGCCTGTTCGAGATGGACTGGCTGCTCATCTGCGCTTATTGCCCCCAGGTCGCCGGGAGCTTTCGCGACCTCGACCAGCTTCATCCCCGCTTCCGCTGCGCGTTTTGCAACGCGGTCAACGATGTGGGGCTGGACGACTATATTCAAGTCGCCTTCACGATCTCGCGCGGCGTGCGCGACATCGTTTTCCATCGTCCGGAAGAGCTTACGGTCGAGGACTTCTATCTGCGTTATAATTTCTCGAAGGGCTTCATTGCGCCGTTCGGCATGACTCACCAACAGCTTGTCGCCGCGCTGTCTCGCGGCTTTGCCGATATCGAAGGCCATGCGGGTGGCAGCTTCGCATTCGAAGTCACGGCCGGCCGTTTCGAGGTGCTTGATCTGAGCCACAGACTGTTGCTGGTGTTTTTCGTCGGCGGCGAGCCGGCAGAGCCGCAACAGACTCTGGTCGAGCTCGAATCCGGCCGCTTTCATCTGCCTGACCGGCCGACGGCCCCGCGCGAGATGGTCTTGGGCAACGGCCGCTTTTCCTTCCGCCAAGCCGCCGATCTCGCCCCCGGCAGCCACACCATCCGGATCGACAATCGCACCGCTCAACGCGGCCGCTTCTGGTTTGTTCAATATCCACCCGGGTTCGAGCCGCATCCGGTCGAATACGAGCCGTTCCTTTCCGGCAAGCGGCTGCTGCTCAGCCCGAGCTTCGGCGAACTCTTCAAGGCTCAGCTGGTCGACGAGGGCGAGACCCTCAGCGTCGCTGACCTGACCTATCTGTTTACCGACCTGAAGCAGTCGACCCCGCTGTACGAGAACGTCGGCGACGTGAACGCCTATTTCCTCGTCCGCCAGCATTTCGAAATCCTGAACCGGATCATCCGGGAACGCCTCGGCATCATCGTCAAAACCATCGGCGACGCGGTGATGGCGGCCTTCGAGCATCCGCAGGACGCGGTGCAGGCGGCCATCGAGATGATCGAGGAGCTTTCGCGGTTCAATCGGACGGCTTCGCGGCCGCTTGGACTGAAGGTCGGCCTCCACCGGGGCCGCGCGATTGCGGTCACGCTGAACGACCGGATCGATTACTTCGGCCAGGATGTCAACATCGCCGCGCGGGTGCAGGGTCTGGCGGACGTCAACGAGATCTGCATCAGCGCGGCGGTGATGGAGGGCTCTGGCGTTGCCGAGATCCTCGGTTCGCGCGCGGTGTCCCGCGGCTACGAGCGCCTCCGGGGGATCGGCCAGGAGCTGGAGGTCCACCGCGTGATGGTGACCGGGGTCTAGATCCTCGCCCTGTCGCCGGCGGATCCGACGTCGCTTCGCGTCCCGTCGCGGCCCCGCTCTTGCATTCCCTTGGGTTTGCTGGAAGGCTCGGCCCGCGCCGGTAATCTCAGTATTGCCGTGCGGATCCTGAAGGTCGGGGAAAGGACATCGCGGGCCCTGTCGAGATGAACGACGACCACGACTTCTTCGATGCCTGCGCCTTGATCGGCGCGCATGACGCGCCTCATGCCTTCGATGCCGTCGTGCCGCCGATCGTTCAGACCTCGCTGTTTACCTTCCCCAGCTATGACGAGATGCTCGCCACCTACCGGGGTGAGAAGCTGCGGCCGACCTATACGCGCGGCCTCAACCCCACCGTGCGGCTGTTCGAGGAGATGGTGGCGGCGCTCGAAGGCGCGGAAGACGCCATCGGCTTTGCCAGCGGCATGTCGGCGATCTCCTCGGCGGTGCTGAGCTTCGTGCAGCCGGGCGCGCGCATCGTCGCGGTCAGGCATGTCTACCCCGACGCGTTCCGCCTGTTCGGGACGCTGCTCAAGCGCATGCAAATCGAGGTCACCTATGTCGACGGCCGCGACGAAGCGGCGGTCGCGCAGGCCCTGCCGGGCGCCGCGCTGCTCTATCTGGAAAGCCCGACCAGCTGGGTGATGGAGACCCAGGACCTCGCTGCCCTTGCCGGGCTCGCCAAGGCGCACGGGGTGCCGGCGATCTGCGACAACAGCTGGGCGAGCCCGGTGTTTCAGCGGCCGCTGTCGCTCGGCGTCGATCTGGTCGTCCATTCGGCCTCGAAGTATCTCGGCGGCCACAGCGATGTCGTGGCCGGCATCGTCGCCGGACCGCGGCAGATGATCGGCCGGATCCGCGCCGAGGCCTACCCCTATCTCGGCGGCAAGCTCTCGCCGTTCGATGCCTGGCTGCTGATCCGCGGGCTCCGCACCCTGCCCGTCAGGATGCGGGCGCACCAGGCGTCCGCCCTGGCGATCGCCCGCCGGCTGCAGGCGCACCCGGCCGTCGAGCGGGTCTGCCATCCCGGCCTCGCCAACCAGCTGCCGCCGGGACTCAAGGGCACCTCCGGCCTGTTCTCCTTCATCTTCCGCGACGGCGTCGACATCCGCGGCTTTGCCGACCGG
Organism: uncultured Alphaproteobacteria bacterium; assembly: GCA_963791325.1. Taxonomy (GTDB): domain Bacteria; phylum Pseudomonadota; class Alphaproteobacteria; order Rhizobiales; family Rhizobiaceae; genus JBEVJK01. Next base: position 146,974 of record CAWBRU010000008.1, read on the forward strand.
CTGGCGCTGTTCAAGCTCGGCGTCTCCTGGGGCGGCCATGAAAGCTTGATCGTGCCCGGCGAGGTCGTGCTGCAGCAGAAGGCAGAACCGAATTCCGCGGTGGCGTTCGGCATCCATCCGCGGTCGGTGCGGCTCCACGTCGGCCTCGAGGGAACCGAGGCCCTGTGGAGCGACCTGGAGGCGGCAATCGCTGCCGCCTCCGCCAACGAGAAACCTCCGGGCCAACGGGAAGGGAACCCCCAATGAAGACGCTTTTGATCGCCGCCCTCGCCAGCGCTCTCATGGCTGGCAGCGCACTTGCCGACACCACCCTCAAGCTCGTCGAAGTGATCACCAGCCCCGAGCGCACCGAGACGCTCAAGTCGATCGTGGCGAAGTTCGAGGCCGCCAACCCCGGCACCCATGTCGAGATCGTCTCGCTGCCGTGGGGCGAGGCGTTCCAGAAGTTCGCGACCATGGTGTCGGCGGGCGACCTGCCGGACGTGATGGAAATGCCCGACACCTGGCTGTCGCTCTATGCCAACAACGGGCTGCTCGAGAATCTCGAGCCCTATCTCAGCAAATGGGAATATACCGGCGGCCTGACCGACCGGGCGCTGGAACTCGGCCGGGACGTCAAGAACACTGCCTATATGCTGCCCTACGGCTTTTATCTCAGGGCCATGTTCTACAACAAGAAGCTGTTCCAGGAGGCCGGCGTGGCCGAGCCTCCGAAGACGATGGACGAGTTCTGGGCGGCGGCCGAGAAGGTGTCGAAGCTGCCCGGCAAGTCCGGCTATTGCCTGCGCGGCGGCCCGGGCGGCTTGAACGGCTGGGTGATGTTCGGCGCCAGCATGGCCGGGTCGAACGCCTTCTTCAACGACGACGGCACCTCGACCATGAACAGCCCGGGCTGGGTCAAGGGCCTGACCTGGGTGGTGGACCTCTACAAGAAGGGGCTGGCGCCGAAGGACAGCGTCAACTGGGGCTTCAACGAGATCGTCGCCGGCTTCTACACCGGCACCTGCGCCATGCTCGACCAGGATCCGGATGCGCTGATTGCCATCGCCCAGCGGATGAAGGCCGACGATTACGGCATCACCACCATGCCGAAGGGTCCGGACGGCAAGACGTTCCCGACCATCGGCTATGCCGGGTGGTCGATGCTGTCTGCCAGCCAGAACAAGGACTTGTCGTGGAAGCTGATCGCCACGCTCGAAGGTCCGGAAGGCAATGTCGAGTGGAACAAGAAGACCGGCGCCCTCCCCGTCCACAAATCGGCGCTCACCGACCCGTTCTATTCGAGCGAGCAGTTCAAGGGCTGGTTTGCCGAGCTCGAGGACAAGAACGCGGTGCCGACGGTGATGCCGACCTATCTGGAGGAGTTCGCCTTCTTCAAGGATTCGCTGGTCATCAAGACCAGTCAGCAGGCGCTGCTCGGCGACATCACGCCTGACCAGATGGCCGATCAATGGGCCCAATATCTGACCAAGGCGCAGCAGAAATATCTGGCCGGCAAGAAGTAAAAGCGCCGCCGCTTCCCTGGCTGCAGCCGGCCGCCTGCGCGGCGGGCGGCCGCGGCAGCCGGCCGGGGTTTTGCCCGGCCGGCCCGACCTCAACCGGAGCTTCACGAAGATCGCCCGCCCGATGGCCGTCCAAGATGCCGCCGCGCCGCCGAACCGGCCCCTGCTGGAGCGGATGTCGCTCAGCCTGGAGCCTTACCTCTACGCGGCGCCGGCGCTGATCCTGATCGTCGCCATCATGCTGGTGCCCTTGGCGCTCGGCGTGTCCTATGCCTTTCGCGACGTCCAGCTGCTCAACCCGCTCTCCGGCGGCTTCGTCGGGCTGGAGCATTTCCGCGCGCTGGCGGCCGACGACAATTTCTACCGCGCCTTGCGCAACACGCTGTGGTGGACCGGTGCCTCGGTGCTGCTGCAATTTCTGTTCGGGCTGATCCTGGCGCTGCTGCTGGAGCGGCCGTTTGCCGGGCGTGGCCTCGCCCAGGCGCTGGTCTTCCTGCCGTGGGCGGTGCCCAGCTTTCTCACCGGCCTCAATTGGGCCTGGCTGTTCAACCCGGTGATCGGGCCGCTGCCGCACTGGCTGTTCGCGCTCGGCCTGATGACGGAGCCGCGGAACATCCTCTCCGACCCGCAGCTCGCGATGTGGGGGCCGATCGCCGCCAATGTCTGGTGGGGCATCCCGTTTTTCGCCATCACCATGCTTGCAGCGCTCCAGGCGATCCCGCGCGACCTCTATGAAGCCGCGGCGATCGATGGTGCCGGCGCGATCCGCCGCTTCACCGCGATCACCCTGCCGTTTCTGGCGCCGACGATCGCCATCACCGTGCTGTTGCGCACCGTCTGGATCGCCAACTTCGCAGACCTGATCGTCGTCATGACCAACGGGGGGCCGGCCGACCGGACGCAGATCGTCGCCAGCTACATCTTCACCCAGGCCTTCAGAGCGCTGGATTTCGGCTATGCCTCGGCAATTGCGCTGGTGCTGCTCCTGCTGCTGCTCGGCTATGCGATGGTGATCGTCGTCACCCGCCGGATGCTGCTGGAGCGGGGCTGAGACGATGCAGGCCGGCGCGATCCTCGGCACGGTGCTGCATCGGCTGGCGATCCTCGCCTATGTGGTGTTTGCGCTTTTCCCGCTGTTCTGGCTGCTCAAGGTCGCCGTGACCCCCAACGATCTGCTCTATTCGGAAGGTGTGCGGCTGTGGCCTTCGCGAACCAGCCTGGAGCATTTCAGCTTCGTGCTCGCCCACAGCGCCTTCCCGATCTTCTTCCGCAACAGCCTGATCGTTTCGGGCGCGACCGCCGTGATCGTCACCGCGGTGGCCTCGCTGTCCGGCTACGCCCTTTCGCGCTTCGCCTTCCGCGGCAAATATTGGCTGGTCGGACTGATGCTGCTCACCCAGATGTTCCCGCTGGTGATGCTCGTGGCGCCGATCTTCAAGATGCTGTCGCCGATCGGCCTCACCAACAGCCTGAGCGGCCTGGTGCTGGTCTATACCGCGTTCAACATTCCGTTCGCCACGTTCCTGATGCAGTCGTTCTTCGACGGCATCCCGAAGGAGCTGGAGGAAGCGGCCAAGATCGATGGCGCCAGCCAGTTCAAGGCGTTTCTGCAAATCATTCTGCCGCTGACGCTGCCCGGCCTGGCCGCCACGCTCGGCTTCGTCTTCACCGCGGCCTGGAGCGAGCTGCTGTTTGCGCTGATGCTGATCTCCGGCAACGAGCATGCGACCTTTCCGGTCGGGCTCTTGACCTTCGTGTCCAAGTTCTCGGTCGACTTCGGACAGATGATGGCAGCCGGCGTGCTGGCGCTGATCCCGGCCTGCCTCTTCTTCCTGCTGATCCAGCGCTATCTGGTCCAGGGGCTGACGGCCGGAGCCGTCAAAGGCTAGAGCACATTCGAGGAGACGTCGCGATGCGAACAAGCGCTGAGCCGCTCCGGCTCTCGGATCCGGCTTTGCGTCCTACCGGTTGAGCGCTTTCGCGCCGCTGACGAAGGCGCTGCCGCGCAGATAGAACCGCAGCAGCCTGTCGACATCCTTCGAGATGCCGATCCTGACGCTTTCCCCGACCTCGCCGGCCGCGGCGTCGCCGGGGCCGAGCCAGAGCGGGCCTTCCCGGCAGAGATCGAGGCCATCGAGCGCCAGGTCGATGCGCAGTGCCGCAGCCAGCCGTCCGGGACCGCGTGCCAGGTCACGCAGCCTGTCGACGCCGCGATTGTGCTGCATGACGGCAATGCCTTCCAGCGGCTCGATCGCCCGGATCAGGACCCCTGCGCCGATGCCGGAACTCTCGCTCGAGACGTTGAGCATGTAGGACGTGCCGTAGGCGAGATAGACATAGGCGTGTCCGCGCTCGAGAAACAGCGAACGGTTGCGGCGCGTCATGCCGCGAAAGGCATGCGAAGCGGCGTCGCCGACGAGATAGGCCTCGGTCTCGACGATGCGGCCGCCGGCGATGCCGTCCGGCAATTTCCGCATCAGCATCTTGCCGATCAGAAAACGCGCCAGGCTGCCGGTCTCGTTCGGCAGCTCCGAGCGGACAAGCGCGCGGCCCAAGGTCATCTTCAGGGCGATTCGGCTCAGGATATCGGCTCGACCCAGCGGGCGCGCGACGGCCCTGGCGCGAACGGAGCCGCGAAATACTGGGTTTCGCGGGCAACCTCGCCGTCGCGGAATTCCATGATGCTTACCGTATAAGACGGCTCCCCGTCGTAGGTCAGAATATACTCGGTGACCCAGAGATCGGCGGCGCCGACGATGCGGCGGACGGTGAACCGCTTGCGGTTCGGCTGCGCGGCGCGGGAGGATCGGATGTTCTGCCGGCCGCGGATGCGCTCGCCCGACTGCGGATATTCGAGCACCGCATCGTCACGATAGATCAGGTGCTCGGTCTCGAAGTCATTGCCGTCCGAGGCCGCCCAGTGACGGTCGAGCGCCGCGCGAATTTCCCGGTCTCCCATGTCCGATCTCCATTTGCCCCGATCTCCGTCGACCTCACCGCGTCGCGGCGAAGGTCAGGCGGGCGGCGGCGGCTGCTCCGCAAAGCTCGGCAAGCCCGCATCCACGCACGCCCATGACGGCGCCTTGCTGGTCCAGATCGTCGCGGCCGGCTTGGCGATCTCCGGGTCGTCCAGCGTCCCGGCGCGCACGAAGATCAGATGCGGGCGCACCTCGGCTTCGCTGAACAGGTGGGTTCCGCAGGTCGGGCAAAAGCGCCGGTGCATCCTGTTGCCGCTGTCGGCGCGGCTCTGGAAATCGCTCGTCGTGCCGGTGATCGCCATTCCGGCCGACGGGAAACAGACGCTCACTGCGGCATTGCCGGCCGCAAAGTACTGACAGACCCGGCACCAGCAAAGCCGTGTGAGAATCGGCTCGGCCTCGGTCCGGTAGCGGACGGCACCACACAGACATCCGCCGGCGATCATCTTGCCCTCCCGGTTGCGCGCCTCAGACCGAGTTGACCAGCGCCCGGCGGCCGCGTCAACGCGCGGGCAACATCCCAGCTTGTTCCTGGAGCCCGGCATGGGCAGTATGAGGCCGGACAGGGTGGCGTCATACGTTGAGCAAATGGCTATGATTTTCCCCGCCAAGAAGTTCATCCGCTCGGCACTCGCGCGCTACGGCTATCGGCTTGTGCCGATCGAAGAGCACGATGCGCCGACCGGCCGCGATGCCGAGAATGCCGCCGACCTGCTGCAGGCGATCACCCCGGAGGTGCAGGCCAACGCCGCCACCGGAACCTGGCCGACCCCGGCGTTCCTCTACGGTTATTTCAGCCCGCACCGGCTCGCCATGGTGCGTCTGTTGCTGGAACAGTGCGAGGCCGCGGACATCGAGATCGCCGGCAAGCGGGTGCTGGACGTCGGCTGCCACGCCGGCTGCCTATTGCGCCTCATCGCTGCGCGCTATCCCGATGCCACCCCCGTCGGCTGCGACATCAGCGAGGTGAAGCTGGCGATGGCCAAGCGAGCCTGTCCGCGCCGAGCTGTTCTTCTGTTCGCTGTCGGAACTGAAGCAATGGAAAAGCTATGATGTGGTATTCCTGATGCAGGTGCTCGAGCATTTGGTCGAGCCGGAGGCGGCGGTCAGGCACCTCGTCGAGCTGCTCGCCGACGGCGGCACGCTTGTGCTGACCGTGCCCGACGGGCGGGTCGATTCCTACGCCGCCGAAAACTTCAACCCCGAACTTCAATCCTACGGAGGTCATGTCAACTTCTGGAGCCCGGAAAGCTGGCAGTACTTTCTGGCCCGCGTTGCGCCCGACTGCGGCCTGAGCACCACCAAGCTCGAGACCGGCCAGTTGTTCGCGGCCCTGACCCGCAAGCCAAGATCGGCGAATTGAGCGCTGTGGGTTGACGCCCGGTCCCACCCTCGCCTCCCCCTCGACCGCCCGACCACGGGGCGCTTACTGCGCTCCTCACACCTTGCGATAGGCGAATATGCTGGTTTCGTAGGGCAAGGCGACCTCGTCCCGATCCGCCAATTCGCGGGTACGGGCGACCGCCGCGCCAGCTGGCCGACCATCGTCGCGCCCATTTCACGCACACCCTTGTTCCAGCGGGCGACATCATGCAGCCTGGGAGCGCGACGACGGAGGTGGTCTGATGATCCTGATTGGCCAATATGACTCCTCATTCGTTCGCCGCGTGGGCATCGCGCTGACGCTCTACGAGATTCCCTATCAGCACCGGCCGTGGTCGACCTTCGGCGATGCCGACAAGCTCCGCGCCTACAATCCGCTGACGCGGGTGCCGACGCTGGTGCTGGACGACGGCGAGGTCATGGTCGATAGCCATTCGATCATCGATTATATCGACGGTCTGGTCGCCGAAGACAAGCGGCTGTTCCCGGTGGATCAGCCGGCCCGCCGGCAGGCGATGACCGTCGCGGCGAAAGCGACCGGGATCGCCGATCTGGCCGTGCGTCTGTTCTACGAAAAGGTCCTGCACGAGCCTGTGTCGGAGCTGCTTGCCAACCGGGTGACGGCGCAGATCAGGGATACGCTCGCCGCGTTGGAGGCCGAACGCGCGGTGCGGCCGACGCCCTACTGGTTCGGCCAGCGCTTCGGGCACGCCGACATCGCGGCCGCAGCCGCCCTGCGGCACTTGCGGGAGGCGCATCCGGGCCTGGTCGAGATGCGGGACTACCCGGCCCTCGACAGGCATGCTTCGAGCATGGAAGCGCTGCCGGTTTTCCAGGCGATTTCTCAGCCCTTCATCGCGCCGGCTTGAGCCGGCTGGAACTTAGCATCCCCTTCCTCGTTGGCCCGGAATCCAAAGGAGCGGACCATGACCAAACTCGATCCTGATGACGGCTATGCCGTGCTGATCAACACCTTCGAGGTCGAGCCGGATCACGTCGATGAGCTGATCGCGATCCTGCAGGAAGCCACGGAAGGCGTGATGCGGAACGTGCCCGGATTCGTGAGTGCCAATCTGCACGTCAGCGATGATCGGACTAGGGTCGTCAACTATGCACAGTGGGAGAGCCGGGATGCATTTGCAAAGATGAAGGACTTCCCCGGCGCAGGCGAGCACATGGGCAAGGCGGCGTCGATCGCCAAGAGTTTCGACCCGGTCATTTACTCGCTGAGATTCTCAGATTCCAAGCGCTGAAGTCGGCGGCTTACCCGAACGACGAGTTGAGCCGGACTTTGCCAGAGGCGGGTGGGTTGACCGCAGGATAGGCGGTGACGCCGACTTTCGCGTTGCCCTCAGACTCTTGGTGCAGAATGCCGGCGGCGTTGGCATAGATGACGTCGCCGGTGTGGGCCTCGAACTCCTCGCCCTCTGCCGTCGGCCGGCGCGCCAGCGTCATCATGACGATCCCAAAGGCGGAGGTTTACGGTCCGGCTGAAGGTCCTGTTGCCGGCAGCAGTCCTGCACACACCTATCGAGAGAGCGAAGTCTTCCGTGCACTCTTCTCCAAGCAATCTGGCTCATCTGCACAGAACATGGCCCGAGCATATCTGTCGATTTCCGTGTTTGAAGCAGGTGGGGCGAACAGCATGTGCATTGTCTCCGAACGTTATCGGACTGATACTTGAAACGTGGTACAATATTGCCTGCTCGACCGTCCCAATATCGAGCGACATCTCCCTTGAAGGTCGAGAAGTCGGGCATTGTGATCGGGAGGAACGAACATGATCCGCACTTTGGCTGCCATGTGGGTGGCCGTCGCAATGTCGGCCACGTCCGCCTATGCTCAATCCGACTCCATCGAACCCGCGGCGGGGACCTGGAAGACTTGGGTGATATCCTCCGGCAAGGATTTCCGCGTTCCGCCACCGCCGGACGCATCCGCGACGACTCTGGAACTGTCGCAAATACGGCAGCTCGTTTCGCAATCTAATCCGGGCGCTGATCTACAGATCAGGTTTTGGGATGCCGGCTCTCCCGGTTATCGGTGGATCGAACTGGTGAACGGTCGCATCCTCGAGGCAGCCACGCCGATCCCCAACGCTCACCGCATCTATACCTACCTGACCATGGCGATGTACGACGCAACCATCGCCGCATGGGAATCGAAATACTTCTACAATCGACCGCGCCCGGCCACGCTCGACAAGACGTTGCCAGCAAGGCTGCCGGAACCGAAGAGCCCGTCCTACCCTTCGGAACATGCGGCAGTGGCCGCCGCGGCCGGCGAGTTGTTGGCCTATTTCTTCCCTGACGAAGCCTCTTCCTTCAAGGCAATGAGCGTTGAAGCCGCCCAGTCTCGCGTTCTTGCCGGCGTCAACTACCCGAGCGACACCGATGCCGGACTGGAGCTCGGGCACCGCGTTGCCGAGCAGGTGATTGCCAAGGCGAAGGCCGATGGCTCGGATGCCATCTGGAAAGGCACGGTACCGACAGGCCCCTGCATGTGGGTTGGAACGAAGCCCGGCAACGTGACAATGCCGAACTGGAAACCAATCCTGTTGGCGTCCGCCGATGAATTCAGGCCGCCGGCGCCGCCGGATTGCAAGTCGCCCGCCGCCAAGGCCGAGGTCGAGGCCGTTCGGAACTTCGAACGGAATTTCCCCAGCAACTACAAAGCGTTCTATTGGCAGAGCCCGGCCGGATTGTTCACAAGCTGGTATGAGTCCGCGAGCAAGTGGATGTTCGAGGACAAGACCAATTCGAACGCTCCGCGGGCCGCGCGGGCCTATGCGCTGCTCGCCGCGGTTCACTATGACGCCTTCATCGCAAGCAATGACGGCAAGTTTGCCTATTGGTACCTGCGTCCCAGCATGCTCGACCCGAAAATCATTCCCCTGTTTGCTGTTCCGCCATTTCCAAGCTATCCGTCCAACCACTCGACCCTATCGACTGCCCGTTGCGAGATCTTGGCGTATCTGTTTCCCGAGCATGGCGAGTTCATTCGAAAGGTCGGTAAGGAGGGAGGAGATTCGAGGATCTGGGCCGGCATCCACTACCCGATGGACAATGAGGCGGGAGTGGCGCTCGGCAAAGCGGTGGCGGCGAAGTTTATCGCGTATGCGCGAAGCGATGGAGCCGACTAGCTTGAGGCCGTGAACCGCCGGGCCTCCACTGGCGGGCGGCCACCGGCGCAAGGAGCCCTGGGTGACGTCCCCAGCTCACGTCCCCTGCTCACCGCATGAAGCCCGGCCTTCTTGAGATCGTCGCGCTGTCCTGAAGGACATAGGAACGCTGTTGACGCGGCCGGTCGCTGATCGATCGCACCAGTTGTCTCCAACCGTTCCAGGAGCTGCGAGCAAAGCGCCGCGAAGCGGGATGCGGCTGGGAACGTTCTTCCCCAAAGGACAATTGCCGGTACTCGGATTCTGCCCCATCGTCGCCGGCCTTGACCGCCTCGCTCCGCAGTGACCTCGGGCGATCCGGGCTTGTTCCGCCCCGGCAGGTCGGACGCAAGCCAGTCCTCGCAGACCCGGCTTCTTGCACAGGAGAAACAATGACGAACCGCCGCGAATTTCTTGGGACAATCCCTGCTATCGGAGCCGCTTTTGCTTTGACGGGAAATCTGTTGGCTGAACCAAGCACTGCCCACGCGCAGCAAGCGCCCTTGAAGGGCCACTTTCATCCAAAAGGCAAAGCACCCTCGAAATTCACCGTCGAGGCGTTGAAACAGGCCAAGACCGGGCTGCCGTTCGACGACACGCGCGATTTCGATGAGCAAAAACGTGGCCTGATCGCACCAATGAAGGAGATGACGATCCCAGCCGATGCCGGCCACATCGCCTGGGATATGGAGCGGTTCCAGTTCCTTGATCAGCAGGATGAGTTCGACAGCATCCACCCGTCGCTGCATCGGATCTCGCGGCTCAACAACAATTACGGCCTCTACGAGGTGGTTCCCGGCATCTACCAGGTACGTGGTTTCGATCTTTCCGACATCACCTTCGTTCGCGGCAAGACGGGCTGGATCGTTTTCGACCCGCTGGTTACCGGCGAACCAGTACGTGCGGCGTGGAAGCTGTTTCAAGAGCATGTCGGCAAGGGGCTGCCGGTGTCGGCCGTGATCTACTCTCACACTCACGTCGATCACTGGGGCGGGGTGCGCGGCTTGATCGACGAGGCGGACGTTCGCTCCGGCAAGATCCCGGTCATTGCACCGATCGACTTCCTTGACTTCACGGTCTCCGAGAACGTCTACGCCGGCAATGCGATGAATTGGCGGCTCTTCTACCAATATGGCCTGCTGCTGCCAGCGGCTCCGCATGGCTATGTCGGCCAGGGCCTGGGCCAGGGTGTCTCCGCCGGTGCGACAGGGCTGATAGCGCCCACACGATTGGTCAGCAAGCCGATCGAGGAGTTCGATGTCGACGGGGTGAAGATGATTTTTCAGAACACGCCGAATACTGAAGCGCCCAGAGAAATGAACACCTATATCCCGGAGCTGAAGGCGCTCTGGATGGCCGAAAACGTCATCGCCTCATTGCACAATATCTACACCCTTCGCGGTGCGCAGGTTCGCGACCCCTTGGCCTGGTCAAAGTATATTGCTGAGGCGCTCTACCTGTTCGGCCTTGAGGCCGAGGTGCTGTTTGCATCACACCATTGGCCCCGTTGGGGCAATGTGCGCGTGCAGGAGGTCCTTCGCGGCCAGCGTGACCTCTATGCCAATATGAACAATCAGGTGCTGCACCTCGCCAACAGCGGCGTGACGATCAACCAGGTCCACAACGTCTACGAAGTGCCCAAGGAAATACAGCAAAAGTGGTTCTGCCGCGGCTATCATGGCTCGCCACAGCACAACGCCCGCGGCGTCATCCAGCGTTATCTCGGATTTTGGGACTGCAATCCGGCGACCCTGATCCCGCTCTCGCCGGCGGACTCGGCACCGCTCTATGTTGAGATGATGGGCGGCAGCGAGAAGATCCTCGCCAGAGGGCGCGAATTGCACGATGCCGGCCAGTACATGCTCGCCACGGAAATCGTCAACAAGTTGGTCCAGGCCGAACCGGACAATGCTGATGCCAAGGATCTCCTCGCCGACATCTTCGAGCAGCTTGGCTACCAGCAGGAAAATCCAGGACTTCGCAACAGTTTCCTCGCCGGTGCCTACGAGTTGCGCACCGGCATCCCACAAGGAGAAGCCGGAAGTACCAGCAGTCCAGATGTCATCAGAGCGATGACGACCGAGCTGTTCTTGAATTTTCTGGGCATCCGCATGGACAGCCGCAAGGCCGAACGACTGCGCTTCACCATTAACCTGGTGACCCCCGATAATGGCGAAAAGTTCATCGTCGAGATGGAGAACGCCACTCTCACCAACATCAAGGGCTTCCAGGCGGCGAAACCCGATCTCACCTTGACCATCAACCGGTCCGATCTGGAACAGACGATGATGGGCGCAAAGACGCTCGACGCGCAGCTCGCCGACGGCACGGCCAAAGCAGAGGGCGATGTCGGCGTTCTTCAAAAGCTTGCCGAAACCATGGTGGATTTCGATCCCCGCTTCGAAATCATGCCGGGCACCAAGGCGAAGACGACAGCCGTCGCTCACGCGGAACCCTATCAGGCAGTGCCGGAACGGATCATAGCCGAATAGCGGGCGCCGCCTTGCGCAAAAATGCCGACGGCGACGTCATCGCAGTTTGGGGCAGCAGCAGCCAAAAAATCTGCGACTTTTGAGACAACGTCGAAGCGGATGATCCACTTCGACTAGCGGCGCCTGCCCACAGGCCGCATGTCGACCACGCGGCCATTGCTGCGGCGTACCGCAATCTCGAACTGCCGGTTGCCGCGCCAGCCGCGGTAGACGAAGTACCTGCCGCTGCAATTGATCGCCCGAACGTTGCGGAAACTTCGGCTGCGGACACGCCGCGCTCCCTCGGCGCAACTGATTGATCGACCGCCGCTCAAGTTCGTGCCGATCGAGATGCTGACCGAGGCAGCTTCCGCCGGGCGCGGCATTGCCACGGGCAAGCCCAGAAGCGAGACGAGAAGCAAAATCAATCCGGTCCGAGACATGTTTCACCTTCCATTTTCGCTATGCGGCGATGATTTCTGCGCAATGATCAGTGCGGCCGGCCGAAATTTGCACCGTTGGCAGTGGCCCGCAGCCAAGCGCAAAGATCTCCCGATTACGGCGTCACGCTGAGCACGATCTTGCCCCTCGGATGTTGCCGGGTGCCTTCCAGCATCTCATGGGCGATGCGGGCGCAGGAAAGCGGCAAAACGGTACCCACGCTGGTCGCTACCGATCCTTTCTCGATCAGCGAGACGATTCGCTCCAGACGCTCGGTCGTCGTCGCCACCAGAAAGAATCGTGCCGTCACCCCGGCCCGTGCCGCCAAATCCTGATCTGGCTGCGAAACGGCAGAAATCAGCGCGCCGCCAGGCTTGATCACCTTGAAGGAACGGCGCTGGCCCTCGCCGCCGACAAGGTCGATCACCGCATCAGCCGGCACCACGACATCCTCGAAGGCGGTGGCACGATAGTCGACCACCTGATCGGCGCCGAGCGACTTGGCAAAGGTGAGATCATCCTGCCCCACGGTGGTCGCGACCGTGAGACCTGCTTGATGCGCAAGTTGGACGGCATAGGCGCCGACATTGCCTGCCCCGCCATGGATCAGCACCGATTGCCCTTTCACGAGCTTTGCCTGCTCGAAAAGCGCCTGCCACGCCGTCACTGCCACGACGGGCACCGATGCGGCAGCTTCGAAATCGAGGGTGGCCGGCATATGGGCCAGCATAGCTGCAGACGCGACGGCGTACTCGGCGTAAGCGCCGGTGAACTGCGGATTGGTAACCCCAAAGACCGCGTCTCCGACCGCGAACCCATCCACGCTCGGTCCCAACTTCTCGACTGTGCCGGCAAGGTCGGAGCCAAGTGTCAACGGCAAGGGTTGCGGCAGCACGCTCTTGCCCGACCGGATCCATCCGTCCCACGGGCCGACGCCGGCCGCCTTGACGCGCACGAGCACCTCACCCTTCTCGGGCATCGGCAGGGGAATTTTTTCGACCGCAATTGCGCTCGGCGGCCCAAAGGCGTTGACCCGGCAGGCAAGCATCGTCTGAGGCAGCGTTGTCATGGACCTCTCTCCAACCGGTCGCATCACTTCACAGGCGTTGTAAGCGTTGCGCCATCATCGGCGACGAACACCGCGAGCAGCTTCGCAGGCTCGGTCTTGCTGGCGTTCTCGCTGATCAGATGAGTGCTGCCTGGCGGTTCGAAGAAGCTCTCTCCGGCCTTATAGACACGGGCGGCGCCCGTGGCGGAGTTCTTGGATCGAACGGCTCCGGAGAGAATGTAGGCGTAGACGCTGCCCGCATGGCGATGGGCGCGGGACGACTCGCCGGGAGCATAGGAGACGACGACAGCCGTCAGGCGTTGGCCCGGCACATTCGGAAGCGCTTCCGAGAAGGCAAACTTCTCCTGCTCCGCTGCCTGTGCAGCTGGACCGGCAGCAAAGGCAGTCGCCGTTGCGGCCGCCGCAATGATCTTGCCTATTCGTCCCATGAGGTCCTCCGGTTCCGTTGCTCCTGTCGACCGGCAAACGATAGACCATTGCCGCGGCCGCGATAATCGCCAAAGCTTGGGCAGTATCGTTCATCGGCGGCGGACAGTCCGGCAGCTCATGGATCGCTCGACCAGCCAGCCGCCTTGATCATGGGTCGAATGCTGCGGCCAATAGCCGCCGTGCGCCAGATCAACAGGCCGGGTTGCGAACCGTCATGGCGCGGGCCTCGTCAACTGAAGGGTCTAATTCGGCACCGTTGCGATCGACAGGATCGCGGCGCGCCCACGCAGCAGCGCGACCAGTTCGTCGATGCGAGCCTCACCGGTTTCGATCGGGATGACTAGACCTATCGTCGCCTCAACATGCCCTGGCGCCGAGAAGACAGGAGCGGCGAGGCATTTGGTGTTCGTGTCGACCAGACCAGTCATGACGCTGTAACCGGCCGCGCGGGCGGCCGCGATATCGTCCAAGAAGTCATCGAGCAAGAGCCTGCGGCCGTCGGGCAGAACGAGGTCCGCATCAGACACCATCGCTTCGATCTTCGTCCTGTCGCAGCCGGCCAGGAGCAGGCGTCCGCATGCGGTCCAAGGCAGGGGAGCCTGCTGTCCAATGGCCGAACCGATCCGCAAAGGGCGGGTGCCGGGCGAGGAGTGGACGATGGTAGCGCGCCCGCTCTGCAGCAGACACATCTCCGACGTCTCGCCGGTCTCGCGCGCCAGCATGTCGACTTCCTGCCGGCCGCGTCGCAGGAGGTCGTTTCCACGCATGTAGTCCATGCCGTAGAGGTGCAACTTCGGCCCAAAGTAGACCCCGTCGCCGCTCAACTTCAGCAGGTCTGCCTCCGCGAGAATGCGGACGAGGCTGTAAGTCGTTGAGCGGGGCGCGTTCGTGCCTCTTGCCAAGTCGCCTATGGCCACCGGACGCTGCACGGAATGCAGGTATTCCAGGATGTCAAAGACCCTCTTGAGGCCGTTTTCTCGAGACCCTGCAACTTTTCTCTGCTCGTCGACCCTATCCCAGGCCACGGCGTTACCGTCTTGCATTATGCCTTTCCAATGCTAACAATTGTCCTGTATAAGATACATCGGTCCCTTCCAGAGGACAAGGCAAGGTGCCGGGAATGCCGGCTGAGGGAACAACCAAGGGAGGTCGTAATGAATGATGCATCCAGAAGGCGTGACTTTCTGAAGCTCGGGATGGCTGGCCTGGCCACCGCCGGCGTTGTTGGAGCTGCGGCAACTGTGGACGCGCAGAAGGCTGCGGCGCAGTCGGCGCCGGAAAGCCTGCTGCGGACCGTGCTCAATCGCGGCAAGCTGATCGTCGGCACCGGCAGCACGAACGCCCCCTGGCATTTCGAGAACGATGCCGGCGAACTCGTCGGCATGGATATCACCATGGCCCGGATTCTGGCGAAGGGCCTCTTCGACGATCCGGCCGCCATCGAATTCGTGAAACAGGACCCAGCCCAGCGCATTCCCAACGTGACGACCGGCAAGGTCGATATCACCATCCAGTTCATGACGATGACCGCGCAACGTGCCCAACTGATCGCCTTCACGCGACCTTATTACGTCGAGGGCGTGGCGCTGCTCACCCTCCCCAGCGCCGAGAACAAGACCTTCGACAAGCTGCTTTCGGGCGGGTCCTCCACGCGGGTGTCGATCTTGCAGAACGTCGATGCGGAGAACTCGGTGCACGCGCAGCTTCCGCAGGCGCAGGTGATGCAAATAGATACACAGGCCAACGTGATCCAGGCGCTTGAGTTGAAGCGAGTCGACGCTGCGGCGGTCGATCTTTCCACGGTACGCTGGCTGGCTTCGCGCAATCCGGACCGCTACTTCGACGCCGGCAAAAGCTGGTACAGCATGCTTTACGGCGCTGCCCTGAGGCAGAGCGATCTGGACTGGCTAACTTTCGTGAACCTCGCCTTCACCACGGCCATGTTCGGCCACGAGAACGCTCTCTTCGACGCGGCCTTCAAGGACTATTTCGGCCTGGAGCCGCCGACGCGGAAAACCGGGTTCCCGGCCATCTGACAAGCGGCGGAAGGGTGGGTATCCGCCCTTCCGCCCTTCCTCGCCTGCAGAGCGCGGAAGCACGATGGGTTACCACCTCAACTTCAACTTGATTTGGCGGAACTTCGACAAGCTCTGGGACGGGCTGCTCCTGAGCCTCGAACTCGCCGTCATCTCGATCGCCATCGGCATCGTCATCGGCCTCGTGCTGGCTGTCTGGTACGTGTCGGCGGGACGGCTCGTCCGCTCCGTGATTGCGGCCTACGTTGAGTTCATCCGCAACGTGCCGCTGATCCTGTTGGTCTACCTCGTCTTTTACGGCGTGCCTACGGTGGTGGATCTTGCCTATAGCGCGGAAACATCCTTCGTGGCGACGCTCTCCGTCTACAGCGGCGCGTACCTGGTTGAGGTGTTCCGCTCAGGTCTCGAAGCGGTCCCACGCGGGCAGACCGATGCGGGCAAGGCGATCGGGCTCACTTCATGGCAGCGGCTGGTGCACGTGCGGCTGCCGACGATGATGCGGATCGCGCTGCCGGCGCTCTCCAACACCTTCATCTCGCTTTTCAAGGATACGTCCGTCGCCTCCGTAATTGCGGTTCCGGAGCTCACCTACGGCGCACAATGGATCAACTTCAACACGTTCCGGATCGTGGAAGTCTACCTCGTGGTGACAGCCATGTATCTGGCAACCGGCTACGCGCTCCTTTACTTGCTGCGACTCCTTGAGCGGCGCTTCAGGGTGGCACGCTAGCATGATCGAGCAGATATTCTACGCGCTGCCTTTCCTCGGCGAAGGCTTCGCGGTGACATTGTGGGTTTCCTTCCTTGTCGTGGCACTTTCCCTGATCGCCGGGGTCGCGCTGGGAGTCGGCCTCGTCTATGGCCCCGCGCCGCTACGCTGGGCTGTCCGAATCCTCACGGACACGATTCGCGGCATCCCGATCCTGGTGCTGCTGTTCTTCGTCTACTACGGCCTGCCGGCAGTCGGGATTCAAATCCAGTCCTTCTGGGCAGCGGTGCTCGCGCTGACGCTTTTCAAGACGGCGCAGGTGATCGAATACCTGCGTGGCGCGGTCGCCTCGATCCCGAAGGGCCAGGAGGAAGCGGCGAAAGCCATCGGGCTCACCTTCGGTGACAGCCTCGCCCATGTGATCTTCCCGCAAGCCTTCCGACGCTTCCTGCCGCCTTGGATCAACGGCGTGACCGACGCGGTCAAGGGCAGTGCGCTGATTTCGCTGCTCGGCATTACCGACCTGATGCAGGCCATCAACCAGGTGATCGGCCGCACCTATGAAGCGATGCCGCTCTACGTGCTGGGTGCGTTCATCTATTTTGGCGTCAACTATGCGCTCTCGCTGGCCAGCAGGCGGCTTGAGAAGCGCTTCGCTTTCATTCGCGAGTAGAAAAATGGCAGCAACTGCGCACGGTCAGGCACCGCTTCTAGAGATAAAGGACGTGTCGAAATCCTTCGGCTCAATGAAGGTACTGGCTTCAGTGAGCCTTCAGGTGCACCGCGGGGAGGTTGTTACCGTCATCGGCCCGTCCGGCAGCGGCAAGACGACCTTGCTGCGCTGCGTAAACTTCCTCGAATCCTACGACGAAGGGTCGATCCGCATCGATGGCAAGGAAGTCGGCTACCGCGACGCGGAAGCCCGCCGGCGCCGAGGCGAGCGCGATCTCGCCGCGATGCGGGCAGAAACCGGAATGGTGTTTCAGAGCTTCAACCTCTTTCCCCACCTGACCGCTGCCGGCAACATCATGCTCGGCCTCCGCAAGGTGCGGGGCAAGACCAAGGCGGAGGCACGGGCTGCCGCCGAACGCTGGCTCGCCCGCGTCGGCTTGGCTCACAAGGCCGACAGCCTGCCAGCGGAACTCTCCGGCGGGCAGCAGCAACGGGTCAGCATAGCCCGCGCAGTCGCGATGGAGCCGAAGATCCTGCTGCTCGACGAGATAACCTCCGCGCTCGATCCCGAACTGATCGGCGAGGTTCTCGAGGTCGTGCGCAGCCTCGCCACGGAAGGCATGACAATGCTGATGGTCACCCACGAGATCGCGTTCGCGCGCGACGCCTCCAACCGCATCGTCTTCATGGCCGACGGCAGCATCAGCGCTGCCGGACACCCGCGGGAAATCCTGGCGGCCGAAGCGAACAACGAGCGCCTTCGCACCTTCCTGGCGCGCTTCCGCGCCTCGTCCTTCTGAAGCCGGAAGCGCGCGGCCGGCGAGAAACCGTGATGGTCGCCGTATCCCCGCCTTGCCGAACTCCATCAACCAAAGGTTCCGAGAACATGTCGGCCATATCCTCAGAAGGCAGCAATGCAACGATCCGGGAACGGCTCGGATTGCGCTCTATCATCAACGTATCGGGGACGATGACCGCGCTCGGCGCCTCGATCATCGTTCCCGAGGCCGCCAGGGCGATGGTTGAAATCGCCCCGCAATGGGTGGAGTTGGACGACCTGCAACGAGCGGCGAGCGCCGTTGTCTCCCGCCTCACCGGCGGCGAGGCGGGTTTCATCACCGCCTGCTGCGCCGGCGGCATCACCATGGCAGTCGCCGGCGCAATGACCGGCACCAAGCTGCTGGCCATCGAGCGGCTGCCCGACAATACCGACGGCCTGAAAACGGAGGTGATCATCCAGCTCGGCCATGCGGTCAACTACGGCGCGCCCATCGACCAGTCGATCCGGATCGCCGGGGCCAAGGTAGTTACGGCCGGCACTGTCAGCGTCACCCAGGACTACCACGTGCGCGACGCGATCAACGAGCGAACCGCGGCAGCTGTCTACGTGGTGGCCCACCACACCGTCCAGTATGGGATGCTCTCCCTGGTGGAATTCTGCGAGATATGCAGGGATCGCAACGTTCCGGTTATCGTCGACGCGGCATCGGAATACGATCTTCGCGGCTTTCTTGCCAGCGGCGCCGACATCGTCGTGTACAGCGGCCACAAGTTCCTCGGCGGCCCCACGAGCGGCATCGTCACGGGCCGCAAGGAACTCGTGCGCGCAGCCTACCTCCAGAACCGCGGGCTCGCACGGGGGATGAAGGTCGGCAAGGAGAGCATTGCAGGCGCGATGGCTGCGCTGGAGGCTTGGGAAAAGCGCGACCATGGCGGCATTCGCAAGCGGGAAAAAGCGGCTCTCGAGCTTTGGAAACGGGCACTGGACGGCATTCCGGGAATTTCGGCGCAGATTGTGCCGGACCCCACGGCCAACCCCCTCGACAGGCTGCAGGTGGTGGTGCGCCCGGAGAGCCGATTCACCGCCGCTGGACTAGCATCGACACTCGCCGCCGGTTCGCCTCCGATCATAGTCCGCAACCATGAGGTTGAACGCGGTCATTTCTTCCTCGATCCATGTAACCTGCATCCTGGCGAGGCAGAAATCGTTGCGGATACCTTGAAGGCGGTGCTGATATCGTCCGAGCGCCCGGCTCATGCCCTGAACGCTCCTCGCAAGGATCCGTCGGCTATTCTGCGATGGCCGGATTGACCGCTGGGCCGCTTCGGGCGGCCTGGGCGGGCATCAGCGCTGTCTGCTTTGAGGAATGGACGGGAAGGTGGGGATGACTGACCTGCGGGCGTAACCTGGCCGTCTAAGATGGCCGGACCTCCCTCATATCGACATTGGCGAGCGAGGTGTGATTGGCGCCGAATGCCAAATCGCTCGCGCTTGTGTGTCAGTGACCGATACAAAGCGAGCTGATCAGCAACAATTCGGCAATCACTCCGACATTCGGCCGAAACCGGGTCGGTGTTTACAGTGCGCCTATGGCAAACGGCGAAACGGTCCAGACCATGTACGGCAGCTCCCCGCAGAATTTTCAGGAAGCTGAGATCGGCCCCCGCTTGGGCGTGTATCCCACCGCCGCGAGTAGCGGCTTTCCCGAGGTGAAGCCGGCGTCGGTCGAGTACAAGGAGTGGGGCAGCGGCCCGACGGTGGTGCTCGTGCCGGGATCGTGCAGCACTGGAGCCGCCTGGCGTTCCGTGGTTTCGCATCTGGGCAACCGCTTCCGATGCGTAACAACCAGCCTGCTCGGCTACGGCGATACCTGCGAAAGCAGGACAACGGCCGACTTCTCGATCGACCACGAGTGCCGTGTCGTGGAGGAGGTGATCGAACGAACTGGCGGCCGCGTCCACATTGTCGGTCACTCATTTGGAGGGCTGGTGGCGTTGGCCGTGGCTCTTCGCGGTCACGCGCCATTGGCGAGCCTGACCATTTTTGAAGCGCCGGCCGTCGGCTTCCTGCGCGGCAAAGGCGACGGTAATCACTATCGCGACTTCCGCAATCTCACCGACGGTTACTTTCGCGCGTACCGGCGTGGCCACCGCGAGGCAATCGCAGCCATGATCGATTTCTACGGTGGCGCCGGCACATTTGCGTCATGGCCCCAGCGTGTTCGGTTGTATGCCGTCGAAACGACGCCGGTCAATTTGCTCGACTGGGCGGGCGCCTACGCGTTCACGCCTTCGAACGTCGCCCTGTCAGCCCTTTCCGTACCTACTCAGATCACGGTTGGGACAATGAGCCATCCGGCCGTGCAACGGGCAAATGAGTCGATGAAGCAACGCATACCCGGCGCCGTTCTGTCACAGATCGAAGGCGCGGCGCACTTCATGATCGCCACTCATCCCGCCGAGGTAGCGAAGATCATATCTGATCACGTGGATGACCGGACCGCGGCCTAGAGCTGGCGGTCTGGGGCACCGTCAGTAAGGCAACTGCCTTAGTCTCCTTGACCGGCGTCGCAGAACACGTTACTAAGGCATATGCCTTATCATTCTGCCCCCCTCGACCTTGCCTTTCACGCTCTGAGCGACCCGACCCGCCGCGCGGTGGTGTCGCGTCTGGCCGAGGGCGAGGTGCCGGTCAGCGCTCTGGCCGAGCCTTTCGACATGGCGCTGCCCTCATTCGCCCAGCATCTCAAGGTGCTGGAATATTGCGGGTTGATCGTCAGCGAGAAGCGCGGGCGCAGCCGCTGGTGCCGGCTGGTGCTGGCGCGCTTCGACGAGGCGGCGGATTGGATGGAAGCGGAGCGCCGGCGCTGGGCCGAGCGGCTGGATCGGCTGGAAGTCTACTTGGACAAGGCGGAAGAGGATGATGAAGGACATGGAAAACCTGTTTGAGACGTGGTCGCTCGATCGCGAAATCGTGGTGGTGAAGCTGCTCAACCACCCACGCGACAAGGTGTTTGCCGCCTGGATGGACCCCAAGGCGCTCGCCGAATGGTACGGCCCCGCCGGCCTCAGCATCGAGAGTCACGAGGCCGATATCCGCGAGGGCGGGGTGTGGCGGTTCGACATGGTGGGCGTGTTCGAGGGCCGGGCGCAGCGCTTCCCGAACCTCATGCGCTTTCTGGAGATCGTGCCGAACGAGCGGATCGTGATGGACTATGGTACGCCCGACCCCGACGACCCCGACCGTTTCCGCGCCACGGTGACGTTCGATGAGCAGACCGACGGCAAGACGGTGCTGACCATGCGCCAGCTCCATCCCAGTCGCGAGCGGCGTCAGGTGGTCATCGGCTTCGGCGCGGTGGAATACGGGCTGCAGACGCTGGACGGCCTCGCCGCCTGGCTGGACAGCTGAACCCCTTGGCCGGCGAGATCTTGAGACGTGACCGGCCTCGGGTCAGGGAACAAGACCCCGGCATGCCCAGGCGACGTTTGCAAACGACCTCGGCCCATCGGGCTGGCCGGCCTCGTAGGCGTCGCGTATGGCAGCGTCGGTTCGCGCCCGCTCGGCCGGGTCGAGCGAAGCCACGAACTTGCCGAGCGGGCCTTCGCCCGCCGCGATCGGCGCCCAGTAGTCGTCGAAGTCTTGGTAATCCATGCGGATCATCAGCTCTGTTTCGCCGACGTCCGTGAGACCTTGCTCGACAAACGTCTGCTTCATTTCGCCGGGCCGCATCATCGGCTGGAAGCAATAGCGGCCGCGCATCTGGCGCCCGGCCTCGCCGAGTGCGGCCACCGTGTCGATCATCATCCGCATGCCCGGCATTCCGCCGAGATGGTCCCAGACGACCGCAGCAACCACGCCGCCCGAGCGCACGACCCGGCGCATCTCGGCGACGGCCTTCCCAGCTTCGGGCACGAAATGGAGGACAAGCAGCGCCATGGCACGGTCGAACCTGCCGTCCTCGAACGGCAGCGCGCAGGCGTCCGCCTGGAGGATCTTGATGCGCGGATCGGAGTTGCGCCGGGCAGTCTCCCGGACGAACACGGGAGAATAGTCGATCGCAGCGATCTCGCCGAGGCCGGCTGACCGGGCGAGCGCGAAGGTCAGGCTCCCGGTGCCGCAGCCCACGTCGAGTATTTTTTCGCCGTCCGCAAGTCCCGCGAAGTCGATGAACAGAGGCGCCAGCTTTTGGCTCCAGCGGCCCATAAGCTGTTCATAGCCGGCTGCCTCGTGAACAGTGAAGGTTGAAGTCATTGAACGCTCCAAAGTCCTTGGGATGCTGGTGATAGTAACATTTGTTCTCAAGGGCGAGAAATCCGAAGGCGGATGTAGAGCGATTTCCATTTTTAAATGCGGGCATCGCAGAGACTGAGTACCCTCCCGGATCTCGCACTTGGGGAGGTTTCCATGAGTGTCCTGCAAGAACTCATGCCGGTGGAGCTCGAAGTGATCAACCGCGCGCTTGCGCGCCTGCACGAGCGGGTGGTCTTGAACGATGCCGACAAAGCCGATGCGGGCTTTATCGCTGCAGGCCTGTTCCGCTGCGGTTTCGTGACCGAAGAGCAGTTGCTGACGCAGATCGTCGAGACGCTGAGGCCGAGTTTGCCGACACGGTCGCAACACGGGCCTCGACCGGGCTCGCTGGCGAATCCCGGATAGGCGGCGCGCTCCGGCTGTCCTGCCGGTCAGGCCGAGCGCGCCCTGTGCGCGGCCTTTTCTGCAGTCCTGCCCGAACCACCGCCAAGCGCCGCGGCGGCATCCGGCCGGGTGGCTGCCCCGGCATGGAAGCGGAGATTGCCGGGCGATAGGTCCGCCACCGAACGGCAGCCCATCAGCCGCATGTCGCGCACCAGCTCGGCGCGCATCAAGCCGAGCGCCCGGTCGACCCCCGCCTCCCCTGCTGCCGCCAGCGCGAACAGATAATAGCGACCGACGCCGACCGCCTTGGCCCCCAGCGACAGCGCCTTGAGCACATGGGTGCCGCGCTCGATCCCGCCGTCGATCATCACGTCGATCCGGTCGCCGACCGCGTCGACGATCTCGGCGAGCTGGTCGAAGGCGCTGCGCGAGCCGTCGAGCTGTCGGCCGCCGTGATTGGAGAGCACGATGCCGGTGCAGCCGATGTCGACCGCCTTGCGCGCATCGGCGGCGCTCATCACCCCCTTGAGGCAGAACTGGCCGTCCCACAGCCGCACCATCTCTTCGACATCGGCCCAGTTGAACGACGGATCGAGCAGTTCGGTGAAATAGCGTCCGATCGACAGCGCGCTGCCGCCGAAGGCGATGTGCGCGTCGAGCTGCGGCAGGCTGAACTTTTCGTGGGTGAGGTAGTCGATCGCCCAGCGGGGCTTCAGCGCAAACTGCGCCATGCCGGCAAGCGTCAGGCGGAACGGAATCGAGAAGCCGGTGCGCAGGTCGCGCTCGCGGTTGCCGCCGGTGATGCTGTCGACGGTCAGCATCATGATCTCCACGCCGGCCGCCTTGGCCCGCTCCAGCATCGCCCGGTTGAGCCCGCGGTCCTTGTGGAAATAGAATTGATAGACCTGCGGCGAGCGGTGCTGGCGCAGTTCCTCGAGCGCCACGGTGCCGAGGGAGGACACTCCGAACATGGTGCCGTAGCGCGCCGCGGCGGCTGCCACGGCGCGCTCGCCGTCATAGTGAAACAGCCGCTGCAGCGCCGTCGGCGAGCAATAGACCGGCACTGCCAGTGTCTGGCCCATGACCGTGACCGAGAGGTCGACCTCGCCGACCCCGGCCAGCACGCTCGGCACGAGGTCGCAATCGTCGAAGGAGGCCCTGTTGCGGCGCAAGGTGACCTCGTCGTCGGCGCCCCCGTCGATATAGTCGAAGATCGGCCCCGGCAGCCGCTGCTTGGCCAGGCGGCGGAAGTCGGCGAAGTTGTGGCAGTGGCTGAGACGCATCGGCATTCCCGTCGGCTGGTCGGCACGGTTTCGGCGGCCGCAGAAGCTACCCGCAACGCTGCGCTGATCTAGAGCAATTCCAGGAAAAGTGAAAACGGTTTTCGGTCCGGAATTGCGGAAAAACAAAGACTTAGAGAGCCCGATTGCAGCCGCTCCCGCCAGCTCCGCCTTCGCCCGCCCTTGACCGGGAAGCAGGGCACGTCACAATCGCCGCATCATGCGCCACGCCGCCTATGTCTTCGACGCCTACGGCACGCTGTTCGACGTGCATGCGGTGGCCCGCCGCCACGCCGCGGCAATCGGGCCGGACTACCAGCTGTTTTCCGAGATCTGGCGGGCCAAGCAGCTGGAATATTCCTGGGTCCGCACCCTGATGGGCGCGCATCGCGATTTCTGGTCGCTCACCGTCGAGGCGCTCGATTTCGCGCTGGCCAAGGTGCATTCGCTCGAGCGCGGGCTGCGCGACACGCTGCTCGAAGACTACTGGCATCTCGACTGCTATCCGGAGGTGCCGGCCGTGCTCAAGGCGCTGAAGGCCGACGGCGCGCGGCTCGCCATCCTGTCCAACGGTTCGCCGGCAATGCTGGAGGCCGCGGCGCGATCGGCCGCGCTCGAGCCGATGCTGGATGCCGTGTTCTCGGTCGAGGAGGTCGGCCGGTTCAAGACCGATCCGGCCGTCTACGACCTGGTCACCACCGCCTGGCGGCTTTACCCCGGAGCAGTGTCGTTCCAGTCGTCCAACCGCTGGGATATCGCCGGCGCCCAAAAGTTCGGCTTCCGCACCGTCTGGATCAACCGCGCCGACCAGCCCGAAGAATACCGCGACCATCCGCCGGCCTTGATCTTGCGCTCGCTGGACGGGTTGCTGTCGGCGCGCTGAGCGGCTGCAGCCCTCAGTTGCACAAATGTCACAGGGGCGCAGCTTCACAGCTATGTCACGCATTGTTCAACTTGAGGCCGATATCGGCCACGCTATCTCATGAGGCGCGCGCCGCAGGGCGGGGAAGCCTCTGTTCGCGCTTCGATCTGAATAGTTTTTCATGTTTTGGCAGAGCGGAGTTCCATGTTTTCAGAAGTCACATTGCGTGCCGGTGTCAGCCGGCGCGGGTTTTTGTCGGGTGCCGCGGCAGCCGCTGCTGCCGCCGCGTTGAGCGGCTGTACCACCGCCGGCGGCGGCGCCCTCTATGCGCCCGTGCCGGCGCTGCCGAGCGATGCGCAGATGTATGGCCCGCTCGCCGATGAAGGCTTCGAGCTGCCGGCCATTCCGATCGACAAGATGGATCCGCGCTTTCTGCGGCAGATCGTCCAGGACCCAACCGGCGAGGCTCCGGGCACGGTGGTCGTCGACACCCAGACCCACTTTCTCTATCTGGTGCTCCCCGGTGGCCGCGCGATCCGCTATGGCGTCGGTCTCGGCCGTGCCGGCTTTGCCTGGTCCGGGCGGGCGGTCATTCAGTGGAAGCGCAAATGGCCGCGCTGGAACCCGCCCGATGAGATGGTGGCGCGCCAGCCGGAGCTGGCAAAGTTTTCGATCGCCAATGGCGGCATGGACCCGGGTTTGAAGAACCCGCTCGGCGCCCGCGCCCTCTATCTGTTCCAGGGCGGGCAGGACACGCTTTATCGCATCCACGGCTCGCCCGAATGGTGGTCGATCGGCAAGTCGGTGTCATCGGGCTGCGTGCGGATGATCAACCAGGACGTCATCGACCTCTACGACCGCGTCCCGAACGGCACGCCGATCGTGGTCTACTGATGCTCGGTCAAAAGCCCTTCTTCAGGCCGCCCAGAACGCCGCGCACCAAGGCGCGCCCGACCGATGAACCGACCGAGCGGACCACCGATTTGATCGCCGCCTCGGCGATGGTCTGGCGCTCATAGCCGCCGCCGCGCGGCGCCGGCCGGCCGGTCCGCGGGACGCTCCCGGCATCGCCGCGCCGGGTCTCGCCGCCGCCGAAATCCGGCAGGGTCCAGCGTGAGCGGCCGCTTTGCGGGGCGCGCTCATCGGCATCGGCTTCCGCCTGGGCTGCGGCCTTGGCCCGCTTCTCCAGCGTCTCGAACGCCAATTCGCGGTCGACAGCCTTGTCGTATCGGCCGGCGACCGGGCTTTGGGCGATGATCTTGGCGCGCTCGGCGTCCGTCACCGGACCGAGCCGCGACGCCGGCGGCCGGATCAGCGTGCGCTGGACCACCGAAGGCACGCCCTTGTCCTCGAGGGTGGAGACCAGCGCCTCGCCGGTGGCGAGCTTGGTGATGGCGTCGGCGCAGTCGAAATCGGGATTGGCGCGGAACGTCTCGGCCGCGGTGCGCACCGCCTTCTGCTCGCGCGGCGTATAGGCGCGCAGCGCGTGCTGCAGTCGGTTGCCGAGCTGGGCCAGCACCGTTTCGGGCACATCGAGCGGGTTCTGCGTGACGAAGTAGACGCCGACCCCTTTCGAGCGGATCAGCCGGACCACCTGCTCGACGCGCTCGATCAGCGCCTTCGGCGCTTCGTTGAACAGAAGGTGGGCCTCGTCGAAGAAGAACACCAGCCGCGGCCGCTCCGGATCGCCGACCTCGGGCAGTTCCTCGAACAGCTCCGACATCAGCCACAACAGGAAGGTGGCGTAGAGCCGCGGAGACATCATCAGCTTCTCGGCCGCCAGGATCGAGATCGCGCCGCGCCCGTCGCGCGTGGTGCGCATCAGATCGGCGATGGCGAGCGCCGGCTCGCCGAAGAAGGCGCTGCCGCCCTGCTGCTCGAGCACCAAGAGGGTGCGCTGGATGGCGCCGACCGATGGCTTGGTGACATTGCCGTAGCGGGCCGAGATCTCGTCGGCGCGCTCGGCGATGTTGGCGAGCAGCGACTGCAGATCCTTCATGTCGAGCAGCAACAGGCCTTCCTCGTCGGCGATCTTAAAGGCGATGTTCATCACCCCTTCCTGCGCCTCGGTGAGGTTCATCAGCCGCGACAGCAATAGCGGCCCCATCTCCGACACGGTGGCGCGGATCGGATGGCCACGCTCGCCGAAAAGATCCCAGAAGATCACCGGAAACTCCTGGAACTCATAGGGATCGAGCTTGACCAGCGCGGCGCGTTCTTGGAGAAAATCCTTCGGCTGGCCGATCGCGGCAAGGCCGGAAAGGTCGCCTTTGATGTCGGCCGCGAACACCGGCACGCCGGCGTTGGAGAAGCCCTCGGCCAGGATCTGCAGCGAAACCGTCTTGCCGGTGCCGGTCGCCCCGGTGATCAGACCGTGGCGGTTGCCGTAGGCGAGCCGCAGCCGCTCGGGCCTCTGGTAGCTGTCGTCGGGCTTGCGACTGGCGCCGAGAAAGATGCTGGTGTCGTCTGCCATGGCGTGTCTCGTTCGGCTATGCTGGCGGCAACCGGCCGCCATATTCGGTATAGTGAGCGCAGCAGATACCGACAATGGCCGCGCCCGCGACTATTTGATGGGGCTCGCCTGCGAGAATGTGATCTCCTGAGGGTTGCAGGACCCGGAAAGCTTTGGCAATCGGGAGGGTCCGAGAGCCAAGCAGGCGCTCGAAGGATGCGGGTGGCGGCGCTCTGGAAGGCCGCTTGCCCGCGGATGCAAGGGACGATGATGGACGCTGGCGCTGTTTTTCGGGATGCAGTGTTTCCGCCTTTCGACGAGACCCGCTGGCGCGCGCTCGCTCAGGCTGCCTTGGCCGGCGGCGAGGGCCTTTTGGCCGGCACCGACGACGACATCCGCATCGACCCTCTCGCGGCGCGCGTCGCCGATCCGCGCCCGGCGATCCGCGCCGAGCCGGGCGCGCGAACCCTTTTGGTGCAGCGCATCGATGATCCGGACCCGCAGCGGGCCAGCCGCCAAGTCGGCGAGGATATCGCCCAGGGGGCCGGCGGACTGGCGCTGATCTTCGAAGGCGCGCCGAATGCCTTCGGCTACGGCCTGCCGGCCAGCGCCGAGGCGCTGTCGGCAGTGCTCGACGGGGTTGCGCTCGACCGCACCTATCTCCGGATCGACGCCCATCCGCAGAGCCGGCTGTCGATCGACTGGCTGGTCGGGCTGATCGCGTCGCGCCGGATCGACCCGGCCAAGCTCAGCCTCTCATTCGGCATCGATCCGGCCGCCGTGTTCGCCGGCACCGGCCGCCTCAGGATGTCGGTCGAGGCGCTGCTCGCCTCGATGCCGCAATCGCTGGCGCATTTCTTCGCCCTCGGCGTGCCGGGAGTGCTGCTCGAGGCCGACGGCCGCGTGTTCCACAACGCCGGCGCCACCGAGGCGCAAGAGCTCGGCATCGTGCTGTCGTCGGCGGTCTCGCATCTCAGGATGTTCGAGGAAGCGCGCCAGCCGCTGATCTATGCCGCGCCGCATATCGGCTTCGCGCTCAGCGTCGACCAGAACCAGTTCTTGTCGATGGCCAAGATCCGCGCCATGCGCCGGCTCTGGGCGCGCGCCCAGGAGGCATGCTCGATCCCCCCCTCGGTAACCAGCATCCACGCCGAGACCTCTTACCGGATGATGACGGCGCGGGACCCCGAGACCAACATCTTGCGCGCCACGATCGCCGCCTTCGCGGCGACCGCCGGCGGCGCCGATTCCCTCTCGGTGCTGCCCTACACCGCAACCCATGGCCTGCCCGACGCCTTCGCCCGGCGGATCGCTCGCAACACGCTGCTGATCATTTCGGGCGAGAGCCAGATCGACTTCGTCGCCGATCCAGCTGCCGGCGCCGGCAGCGTCGAAGCCTTGACCGATGGACTGTGCGAGGCCGCCTGGACCGTATTCCAGGCAATCGAGAAGGAAGGCGGGGCGCTGAGGAGCCTGGCGGCCGGCAAGCTGCAGGAGCGGGTCCGCAGCGCCCGTGAGACCCGCCTCCGCGCCTATCGGAGCGGCGCCCGTACCCTGGTCGGCACGACGCTGTTCCCGCTCGCCGGCGAGCGCCCGGTCACCACGCTTCCGGCCGAGCTGCGGCCGGTGCTCGACGACGGCGCCGTGAGCTGCGAGCCGTTGCCGGCACAGCGCATCGACCAGGCGCTTTCGGGCCGCGGATGATCCCGGACTTCGCCGCACTGGCCTGGTCGCCGCCGCTGCCGGCCAAGCCGCTTTGGCCGGCCAATCGAACGTCTCCGGCCAAGCCTCCGGCGGCCGTCTGGAAGACCCCCGAGGGGATTGCCGTCAAGAAGAGCTACGGCGCGCGCGATCTCAAGGGGCTGCCGTTCGTCGATACCTTCCCCGGGGCGCCGCCATTCCTGCGCGGACCCTATCCGACGATGTATGTGCGCCAGCCCTGGACGATCCGCCAATATGCCGGCTTCTCCACGGCCGAGGAATCGAACGCCTTCTACCGGCGCAATCTGGCCGCCGGCCAGAAGGGCCTGTCGGTGGCCTTCGACCTTGCCACCCATCGCGGCTACGACAGCGATCATCCGCGCGTCGCCGGCGACGTCGGCATGGCCGGCGTGGCGATCGATTCGATCCTCGACATGCGCCAGCTGTTCGACGGCATTCCGCTCGGCGACATGACGGTTTCGATGACGATGAACGGCGCGGTGCTGCCGGTGCTGGCGCTCTATGTGGTCGCCGCCGAGGAGCAAGGCGTGGCCGAAAGAGACCTGGCCGGCACCATCCAGAACGACATCCTCAAAGAATTCATGGTGCGCAACACCTATATCTACCCGCCGCGGCCGTCGATGCGCATCATCGCCGACATCTTCGCCTACACGTCGGAGCGGATGCCGAAATTCAACTCGATCTCGATCTCCGGCTACCACATTCAGGAGGCCGGGGCGACGCTCGACCTCGAGCTGGCCTATACTATCGCCGACGGCATCGAATACGCCCGCGCCGGCGTCGCTGCCGGGCTGCCGATCGACCGCTTTGCACCGCGGCTGTCGTTCTTCTGGAACGCCGGGATGAACTTCTTCATGGAGGTCGCCAAGCTGCGCGCCGCCCGGCTGATCTGGGCGGTGCTGATGCAGAAGAATTTCTCGCCCGAGGACCCGCGCTCGCTGGCGCTCAGGGCACATTGCCAGACTTCCGGCTGGTCGCTGACGGCCCAGGATCCGTACAACAACATCATGCGCACCATGGTCGAGGCGATGGCCGCGACCCAGGGCGGCACCCAGTCGCTGCACACCAATGCCTTCGATGAGGCGCTGGCCCTGCCGTCGGATCACTCGGCGCGCATCGCCCGCAACACCCAGCTGGTGCTGCAGAAGGAATCGGGCACCACCGAACTCATCGACCCCTGGGGCGGCTCGGCCTTTGTCGAGCGGCTGACGCATGAGCTTGCCGAGCGGGCAATGAGCCATATCACGGAGGTCGAGTCGCTCGGCGGCATGGCGGCCGCCATCGAGCGCGGCATTCCCAAGCAGCGGATCGAGGAAGCCGCAGCGCGCACCCAGGCGCGCATCGATTCCGGCGCCCAGGCGGTGATCGGCGTCAACGCTTACCGGCCCGCGGCCGACCACGAGGTCGACGTGCTCAAGGTCGACAATGCCGCCGTGCGGGCGCGCCAGCTCGCCAAGCTGCAAGCGCTCAAGGGGACCCGTGACGTCGCCGCCGTCGAGACCGCGTTGGCGGCGCTCACGGAGGCTGCCAAGGGCCGGGGCAACCTGCTCGAATTCTCGATCCGGGCGGCCCGCGCCGGCGCCACCGTCGGGGAGATCTCGCTGGCCCTGGAAAAGGTGTTCGGCCGCCATGTCGCCGAGGTCAACACCATCGGCGGCGTTTACCGCAAGGCGCTCGGCGCGCATCCGAGCCTCGCGCGGGTGCGCGACAAGGTCGAGGCCTTCGCCGCCCGCACCGGCGCGGCGCCGCGCATTCTGGTCGCCAAGATGGGCCAGGACGGCCACGACCGCGGCCAGAAGGTGATTGCCACCGCGCTTGGAGACCTGGGCTTCGAGGTCGCCGTCGGCGCCATGTTCCAGACGCCGGAGGAAGTGGCGCAGTCGGCGCTCGACCAGGGCGTCGACGTCGTCGGCGTGTCGTCGCTCGCCGCCGGCCATCTGACCATGATCCCGGAGCTCAAGCAGGCGCTCACCCGGTTGGGGGGCGCCGGCATCCTGATCGTGGCCGGCGGGGTGATTCCACCGCAGGACTTCGACGCGGTGCTCGCCGCCGGGGCGGCCGAGATCTTTCCGCCGGGGACGGTGATCCCCGACGCGGCCGAGCGGCTGCTTGACCGGCTGCTCGCCCACGCACCAACAAGCCGGGAAAAGGCACGGCCATCGAAAGATCGGTGATCGGCTCAACTCAAGCTGGCTAAGGCATCGGCTTCAGCCCCGGGGCGCAGGTGGCGACGTCCGGGGAGATGCAGACCCGGTCGACGCTGACCGAAGCGGTGCCGCCGACGCGGTCGCGATAATGACCGAACTTGAACTTGACCGGCCCGGGGTCGCCGGTGGGATAGCCGATCAAGCCCTTGACCCGCACCACGAAGCGGTTGTCCGCATAGACGTCGACCGTGCCGTTCCCGTCCGAGCCGCCGCGCACCAGATAGGTCATCGTCACCCAGCCGCGCTTGGGGTCGGGCAATGACGGCGCCGCGCTGCCGCCGAGCGTGAACACCGTCAGGCCTGTCGGCCGGCAAAGCACTTCGGCGTCGGTGTCGGAGCGGATGCATTTGATCGGCGCCGTCGGCCCCAGCGACTGTGCACGTCCCGGCGTGGCGCCGTAGAGCGAATAGAGCGCGTCGAAGTCGCCTTCCGACTGCGCCACCACGCAGCGGCAGTCGCCATTCTGGACGGTGACGTGAAGCACGCCGTTGTCGAAGCGTTGGGCCAGGAACGGGCTCGCGCCGTTCCGCTCCTGCTTCCACTGGGCAAGGATCCAACGCGCCGAGCCGCACGAGGGAATGTCGCCGTCGGCGCGGAAGGTGATGGAGTACCAGTGCGGCTCGGTCTGCAGGTGCTCGAGCCCGGCGGCCGCGTTGAGCCTGAGCTCGTTGCGCTGATAGTCCGGGCCGCCGCGCGGGCATTCCGGGGCCCCGAGCGCCTCGAGCGGCGACGGCGACATCAGCGAGGGGCCGAGGGTTTCGGCCTCGCTGTCGAGCGCGGGGGGCACCTCCTGGCCGATCAAGGGGGTGCGCCCGACCAGGGCCAGAACCTTTTGACAGAGATCGTTGCGGTTGCCGGTCGAGGGATCGACGACGTTGCGCAGCACATGCCGCAGGTTGCCGTCGGCGTCGCGCTGGGTCTCGAATTTGAGCGGCTCGCCGTCGAGCTGGCAATCGTCCCAGACGTTCCGGTCGAGGCTGCCGGCATCGAAGTCTTCGACCAGTTCTGCCGTCCTGGCCGCCGAGCCGGCGGCCAGCATGGCAAGCCCGATGAGCGCCGCGCGAAACCCCATGAGCACACCCCTCCCCCTCCGCAGCCTAGAAGGCCGTCATCGGCTTGAGAAGGGGTTTGCTCGGCCCCCCTCGTGACGATATTGCCCGGCCGGCGCAACGCACCATGTTCCAAAAGCCTGGGCGCGCGCTGGGGTCGCGCCTGTCAAGACACGAGGTGCGGCATGCCGAAAGTGCTCGACAGCTGGCAGGTTCTGCCGCACGGACCGCTGCACGAGGTCGACGAGGGGCTGCTCACGGTCACCGGCGAGATCCGCATGCCGCTGCTCAGCTTTCCGCGCCGGATGACGGTGGCCAGGCTCGCCGACGGCGGCAGCCTGATCTACAACGGCATCGCGCTTGCAGAGCCGGAGATGGCGCGCCTCGAAGCACTGGGCCGGCCGAGCGTGCTGGTGGTGCCCAGCCCCTTCCACCGCATGGACGCCAAGATCTGGAAGGCCCGCTATCCCGGGCTGCGCGTGCTGACGCCGGCGGGTGCGGCGGCACGTGTCGAGGAGGTGGTGCCGGTCGACCGCGGGACGCTCGCCGATCCGGAGGTGTCGCTCATCACCGTGCCGGGCACCGGCGAGCGCGAGGCGGCACTGGAGGTGCGCCGCGGCCGGAACCTCACCGTCGTGGTCAACGACATCATCGGCAACGTCCCCTTCCCGCCCGACTGGGTCGCCCGCCTGCTGATCCGCATGCTGGGCTTCGGCGGCGGCCGGCCGCAGGTGCCGCGCATGGTGAAGCTGGCGCTGATCAAGGACAAGCCGGCGCTCAAGCGCCAACTCCTCGCGTGGGCCGCCGAATCCGGCTTGAGGACGGTGCTGCCCTCGCACGGGGAGCCGCTCGAACGGGATCCCCGCGCGGCGCTTGCGGCGCTGGCGCACGCGCTCGGCTGAGGGGAGGATCGGAGAACCGCTTCTCGGAAACGGTGCTCTGCCTTAAGTCTTTGCTTTTTTCCAGATCCGGCCGGAAAACCGTTGCTGCCCTGCTTGGAATGGCTTCACCGCGTCAGGCGCTTGTAGGTGACGCGTTTGGGGTTGACGCTGTCGGGACCGAGCCGGCGGATCTTGTCCTGCTCGTAGTCGTCGAAATTGCCCTCGAACCACTCGACATGGCTGTCGCCCTCGAATGCCAGAATGTGGGTCGCCAGCCGGTCGAGGAACATCCGGTCGTGGCTGATGATCACCGCGCAGCCGGCGAAGTTTTCGAGCGCGTCCTCCAATGCCGCCAGCGTCTCGGTGTCGAGATCGTTGGTCGGCTCGTCGAGCAGGATGACGTTGCCGCCGTTCTTGAGCATCTTGGCGAGGTGGACGCGGTTGCGCTGGCCGCCCGACAGGGTGCCGACTTTCTGCTGCTGGTCGCCGCCGCGGAAGTTGAACGCCGAGCAGTAGGCACGGCTGTTGACCTCGTGCTTGCCGAGCTTGATGACGTCGCTGCCGCCGGACACTTCCTCCCACACCGTCTTGTCCGGATTGAGCGAGTCGCGGCTCTGATCGACATAGCCGAGCTTCACCGTGTCGCCGATGCGGATTGCGCCGTCGTCGGGGGACTCCTGCCCGGTGATCATCCGGAACAGCGTTGTCTTGCCCGCACCGTTCGGGCCGATGACCCCGACGATGCCGCCGGGCGGCAGCTTGAAGTCGAGGTCGTCGATCAACAGCCGATCGCCATAGCCTTTGCCGAGCCTCTCGGCCTCGATCACCACTTGCCCGAGCCGTTCGCCGACAGGGATGATGATCTGGGCATCGCCGGGACGCCGATCGTTGGCGGCGTCGACCAGCTCGTCATAGGCGCGGATGCGGGCCTTCGACTTGGCCTGCCTGGCTTTCGGCGAGGAGGCGATCCATTCGCGCTCGCGGGCGATCGCCTTTTGGCGGGCGTCGTCCTCGCGGCCTTCCTGCACCATGCGCTTGGATTTTGCGTCGAGATAAGCGGTATAGTTGCCCTCGTAGGGGATGCCGCGGCCGCGGTCGAGCTCGAGAATCCAGCCGGTCACGTTGTCGAGGAAATAGCGGTCGTGGGTCACGATCAGCACCGCGCCCGGATAGTCCCGCAGGTGCTTCTCCAGCCACGCGGTGGTCTCGGCATCGAGATGGTTGGTCGGCTCGTCGAGGAGCAGAAGGTCCGGCTGGCGCAGCAGCAGCTGGCAGAGCGCCACGCGCCGCCGCTCGCCGCCCGACAGCGAGCTGACGTCGGCCTCGCCCGGCGGGCAGCGCAGTGCCTCCATGGCCATCTCGACCTGGCTGTCCAGGTCCCACAGGTTCTTGGCGTCGATCTCGTCCTGCAGCTTGGCGGCTTCCTCGGCGGTGTCGTCGCTGTAGTTCATCATCAGCTCGTTGTAGCGGTCGAGGACCGCCTTCTTGGCTGCGACCCCCTCCATCACATTGCCGAGCACGTTGAGGGCGGGGTCGAGCTCCGGCTCCTGCGACAGGTAGCCGGAGGTGGCGCCTTCGGCCAGCCAAGCCTCGCCGGTGAATTCCTTGTCCATGCCGGCCATGATCTTGAGCACGGTCGACTTGCCGGCGCCGTTCGGCCCCAGGATGCCGATCTTGGCGTCGGGGTAGAAGGAGAGGTGGATGTTCTCGAGCACCTTCTTGGTGCCGTAGGCCTTGTTGAGGCCGGACATGTGATAGATGAACTGGCGTGCCAAAGCGCGTTTGTCCCGTCGGTCGTTGCGGAGGAGTTGGGGCGCTATTTAGGCGAAGCGGCCGTTCGCGGCAATCGCTTTCGCCCATCGGCCGCGCCGGCATCGGGCGGCGGGCCGGGCGGGGGCGTTGCCGGGCTGGCCACCGGAACCGCGGCGCCGGGCCGCTTTGCAAGTTGAAGAAACTGGCATAAACGCCTTGAAAAGACCTTCATGGTTGGCGATGGCGCAGCCCGCGTGCCGGCAAAGGAACGACGACGAACATGAATCGCGTCATCATCAGCGGGATGGGGGTCGAGATTCCCCAGCCCGTGATCACCAATGAGGAGCTGGTCGACAGCTTCAACAGTTGGGTCGATGCCGAGAACCCGCAGCGGCGCGCCGCCGGTCTGCCGCCGCTCGAGCACTCCAGCAGCGATTTCATCGTCTATGCCTCAGGGGTCAAGCGCCGCCACGTGATCGAGCGCGAGGGCATCCTCGACCCGGCCCGCATGGCGCCGCGCATTGCGGCGCGGCCCGACGAGGCACTGTCGCTGGAGGCGGAGTTCGGCGTCGCTTCGGCGCGCAAGGCGCTGACGCATGCCGGCCGCGAGGCGGCCGAGGTCGACATGGTGATCTGCGCGGCCTCGCATCACCAGCGTCCCTATCCGGCGATCGCGATCGAGATCCAGCATGCGCTCGGCACCGTCGGCGCGGGGTTCGATATGGGCCTCGGCTGCTCCTCGGCGGCCGCGGCGCTGCATGTCGCCGTCAATCTGGTGCGCACCGGCGCCCAGAACCGGGTATTGGTGGTGACGCCCGAGATCATCACCGGCCATCTCAACTTCCGCGACCGCCAGACGCACTTCATCTTCGGCGATGCCTCGACGGCGATGCTGGTCGAGGCGCTGCCTAAGGGCGAACGGCGGCCGGGCCGGCTCGAGGTGCTCGACACGCGCGGCTGGACGCAGTTCTCCAACAACATCCGCACCAATTTCGGCTATCTCACCCGCACCGCCTCCGAGGACCCGTATCTTCTGGCCATGGAAGGCAACATGATCAAGCAGGTCGGCAACAAGGTGTTCAAGGAGGTCACCGTCGCCGGCCACCGCTTCATCGTCGATTTCCTGGCCGAGCACGGATTGACGCCGGAGGGCATCCGCCGCTTCTGGCTGCACCAGGCCAATCAGCGGATGAACGCGATGATCCTCAAGCTCGCCTTCGGCCACGAGGTCGGCAATGACCGGGCGCCGATGGTGCTGTCGCGGCTCGGCAACACGGCGGCCGCCGGCGCGGTGGTGGCGATGAGCGAGAACCATGCCGACATGGATGCCGGCGATTACGGCCTGCTCTGCGCCTTCGGCGCCGGCTATTCGATCGGCGGCGCGCTGTTGAGAATGCTATGACCGGCAACCCTCGAGCGGATCGCCTTTTGTTCGCATCGGCACTGCCGTCTTGGTGCTTGTTGTCCCGTAATTCCGAACGGAGAACCGGCTTCCGCTTCTCCAGGAATTGCTCCAGAGCCGATCACCTTTTCTTCGAATCGGTGCCGCCCTCCAAGTCTTTGTTTTTCCGCAACTCCGGACGGAGAACCGGCCTCCGCTTCTCCCGGAATTGCTCCAGAGTGGATCACCTTTTGTTCGAATCGGTGCCGCCCTCCAAGTCTTTGTTTTTCCGCAACTCCGGACGGAGAACCGGCCTCCGCTTCTCCCGGAATTGCTCCAGGCCGGCCGCAGACCGATGAGCGAGCTTTTCGAGGCCGCAGCCGAGGCCTCGGCGACGGCGGTCGGGCCG
The DNA here is from genome assembly GCA_963791325.1 of uncultured Alphaproteobacteria bacterium. Lineage (GTDB taxonomy): Bacteria > Pseudomonadota > Alphaproteobacteria > Rhizobiales > Rhizobiaceae > JBEVJK01. The sequence goes on from CAWBRU010000008.1 coordinate 183,238, forward strand.
GCCGTCATCCACCCCGCCTGCAAGCTGCAGGCGCGGGTTGCCGGGCTCTATGTCGCCGATAGCGAGCATTTCGTCAGCCGTCCGGTGGCGTCCCTGCCACTCTCCTTCGAAGGCATTGTGGGCGATCTCCATGCCGGGTGGACGCGCCGGTCGGGCGGCCGCGAACCGTGGTACCGGCGCGGCACCGAGATGCGCAATGCGCGCCAGCTCACGCTGGTGGCTGCCGACGAATTGGCTCAAATCGCGGCGCGCATGGGCGTCGCCGAAGTGCTGCCGGAATGGCTGGGCGCCAACCTCCTGCTCGCCGGCGTGCCGGCTCTGTCGATGCTGCCGGCCGGCAGCCTGCTGTTCTTCGCCGGCGGCGTTACGCTGAAGATCGACGGCCAGAACGCGCCCTGCCGGCTGGCCGGCGGCGCGGTCGCCGCCCATGCCGGCTGCGTCGATCGCGCCCAAGCCGCGCTTCGTTTCGCCAAGGTGGCCAAGCGGTTGCGCGGGCTGACCGCGTGGGTCGAGAAGCCCGGCACGATCGCGGCCGGCGAGGCGCTCACCGTGCGCATCCCCGAGCAATGGATCTATGCCCCGGACCAGACCGGATCACCACTTGTTTGAAACCGCTTGTTTAAATCAGTGCTCCCTCTAAGTCTTTGTTTTTCCGCAATTCCGGACGAGCTGCTGCAATTCCAGACGACTTTGTCCGCAATTCAGGGTCCGCAATTCCGGGCGGAAAGCCGTTTCCACTTCTCCTCGAAGCTCTGGACCAATTCCTAACGCGCCGCCGAAGCACAGATGGTGCAGCCACTCGAGCGCTTCACCCGCGCTTCACCCGCGCCTCACTCCAGCGCGGCACAACCTCCCGCACCGCCCGATCAGACCACGAGCCGGCGCGCCAGGCGGGCAAAATCGCCGGTGTGAGCGAACCCACACCGGCAACTCAACTTAGGCCGGATGAGCTTTGCGCGCACGGCCTTCGCCCCCGACCGCCGCCGCTGCCCAACCGCCTAAGAAATCGATCTTGCCGAATGCGTCTGCCGATCGCGGGCAGCCGTGTGAAGGACAGCCCGGAGCAACCGACGGCGCCAATATAGACTGCCGCGGACGTCGCGGCAGTCGCCGAGCATGCCAGAGTGCTTGCATCGCACGCCAAAATCTCAAGTTGCAGGATCCGCGCGGGTTGGCCGGCTGGGCCGCTTGCCTATCGGCGGAAGGGGATCCCCGTCTGCCTCGCCGCCTTGTGCGCCCACGGCCGGGCCGCTTGCCCGCATCGGCCACCGTGAGCCCCATCTGCCGGCGCCTCTGAGGGCCGGCCGCCGCACCGGCCGGCCCTGCCGGGAACGACATGGATTTGGCCTGTCGCTTTGCCCCCGAACCGGGTAAAGGGTGTCCTCCGATTTCTCGCTTTGCCCTTCGCCCGCCTGATGCCGCAGACCAGCCGCTTTCCCGATATCGCCAAGCCCGAGACGGAGCGCCGCCCGCAGGCCGCCACCGTGCACGGCATCACCCGCGTCGACGAATATGCCTGGCTGCGGGCGGCCAATTGGCAGGAGGTGTTCAAGGATCCCGCCACCCTCGACCCGGCGATCCGCAGCCATCTCGAGGCCGAGAACCTGTATCAGGCCGCGCTCCTTGCCGATGCGGCCGGATTGCGCAAGGCCCTGTTTGCGGAGATGAAGGGCCGCATCCGTGAGGACAATTCCTCCGTGCCGATGCGTGACGGTCCCTGGGCTTACGGCTCGTCGTTCAAGCTCGGCGGCGAGCAGCCGCGCTATTTCCGGGTGCCGGCCGCCGGCGGCGCGGAGGAGATCATCCTCGACGGCGACCGCGAGGCGGAAGGCCAGGCTTATTTCCGGCTCGGCGGCGTCGACCACTCGTCCGACCACAAACGGCTTCTGTGGGCCTTCGATAACAAGGGCTCCGAGTTCTACACGCTCACCGTGCGCGACATCGCAGCCGCCGCCGACCTTGCCGACCGCGTTGCCGACACCTCCGGCGCGGGCGTGTGGAACGCCGCCGATGACGGCTTCTTCTACACCCGCCTCGATGCCAATCACCGCCCGTCGCGGACGTATTTCCATGCGCTCGGCACCGCCTCGGGCAAGGACCGCCTGATCTATGAGGAAGCCGACCCCGGCTTCTTCATGAGCGTCGGCGGGACCCGCGACAAGCGCTTCATCCTGATTGCCATCAACGATCACGAGACGTCGGAGTACCGCATCCTGCCGGCCGACGACGCGGCCGCCGAGCCGAAGCTGGTGGCGCCGCGCGAGACCGGCCTGCAATATGATCTGGAGGAAGGCGGCGACGTCTTCTTCATCCTCACCAATGCCGACGGCGCCAAGGATTTCAAGGTGATGACCGCGCCGGTGGAAGATCCTTCGCGGGCCAATTGGCGCGAGCTGGTGGCGCACGAGCCGGGCCGGCTGATCCTGTCGATCCTGTCGTTCCGCGAATTCCTGGTGCGGTTGGAGCGCAAGGACGGGCTGCCGCGCATCGTGGTGCGGCACCGCGGCAGCGGCGAGGAGCACCTGATCGCGTTCGACGAGGAAGCCTATTCGCTCGGGCTTTCCGGCTCCTACGAGTACGACACCACGACGATGCGCTTCACTTATTCGTCGATGACGACGCCGGCGCAGGTGTTCGACTATGACATGACGAGCCGCGAGCGGGTGCTGCTCAAGACCCAGGAAGTGCCCTCCGGCCACGACCCCGACGACTACATCACCCGCCGGCTGATGGCACCCTCGCACGACGGCGAGCTCGTCCCGATCTCGCTGTTTCACCGTCGCGACACGCCGCTCGACGGCAGCGCGCCTTGCCTGCTCTACGGCTACGGCTCCTACGGCATCACCGTGCCGGCCGCATTCAACACCAACACGCTGTCGCTCACCGGCCGCGGCTTCGTCTATGCGATCGCCCATGTCCGCGGCGGCAAGGACAAGGGCTTTGCTTGGTACGAGGACGGCAAACGCGCCAAGAAGATGAACACCTTCCTGGATTTCATCGCCGCGGCCCGGCATCTGGTGGCGGCCGGCTATACCGCGCATGACCGCATCGTGGCACAGGGCGGCTCGGCCGGCGGCATGCTGATGGGCGCCGTCGCCAATATGGCGGCCGAGGATTTCGGCGCCATCATCGCCGAAGTGCCGTTCGTCGACGTGCTCGACACCATGCTCGACGCAACCCTGCCGCTGACCCCGCCGGAATGGCCCGAATGGGGCAACCCGGTCACTTCGGAGGCCGACTACCGCACGATCGCCGCCTATTCGCCCTACGACAACGTCGCCCAGCACCCCTACCCCCCGATCCTGGCGGTCGCCGGGCTGACCGATCCGCGGGTGACCTATTGGGAACCGGCCAAATGGGTGGCGCGGCTGCGCGCCCGCTCGACCAGCGACAATCCGGTGCTGTTCAAGATCAATATGGACGCCGGCCATGCCGGCGCCTCCGGCCGCTTCTCCCGGCTCGACGAGATCGCCTACACCTACGCCTTCGCGCTGAAGGTCACGGGCAAGGCGGAGGCGGAGCCGTCTTGAGCACGGCGCAGGCCATTGCCGAGGAGCCCTATCCGCAGCGCTGGCTGGCGCTGGCGGTGCTGCTTTCGGCCGGCTTCATGAATCTGGTCGACATCTCGATCGTCAACGTCGCGCTGCCGCGGATGCAGGTGAGCATGAGCGCCACCTCGACCGAGATCGAATGGGTGGTGGCCGCCTATGTGCTGGCCTTCGCGCTCGGCCTGCTGCCGTTCGGCCGGCTCGGCGATCGCATCGGCCGCAAGCGCATGTTCCTCCTCGGCGTCACCGGCTTCACGCTCTGCTCGCTGCTCTGCGGCCTGGCGCCGGACATGACCAGCCTGATCGTGGCCCGCGCGCTGCAGGGGCTCGCCGGAGCGATGATGATGCCGCAGGTGCTGGCGATCGTGCAGACGATGTTTCCAACGTATGAGCGGGCCTTCGCCTTCTCCCTGTTCGGCACGGCGGCGGGCCTCGCCTCGGTTGCCGGACCGCTCTCCGGCGGGCTGCTGATCCATGCGGCGCTGTTCGGGCTCGACTGGCGCCCGGTCTTCCTGGTCAATCTGCCGATCGGGCTGGCGGCGGTGCTGGCCGCCTGGTGGATCGTGCCGCCGTCGCGGCGCAATCCGGAGATCCGCAACGATTGGGGCGGCATGGCGATCGCCGCGGCGTCGATCCTGCTCACCGTCTTCCCGCTGATCGAAGGCCACGCCTATGGCTGGCCGCGCTGGGCGTTCCTGATGATCGGAGCCGCGCTCATCGGCTTTGCGCTGTTCTACCTCTACGAACGGCGTCAGGCGAGGCACGGCAAGAGCCAGCTCTTGCCGGTGGCACTGCTTGCCAACGGCAATTTCCTGCTCGGCTCGGCGATGACCGTGATCCTGTTTTCCGGCGTCTCGGGGTTCTTCCTGGTGCTGGCGGTGTTCCTGCAAAGCGGCTTCGGCTTTTCCCCATTGCAGTCGGGCGTCACCACCGTGCCGTTTCCGCTCGGCGTGCTGATCGCCTCGTTCGTGTCGGGCCGCTTCGGCCTGGCTTATGCCCGGCCGCGGATCGCCGCGGGCGCGCTCTGCCTGGTGGCGGGCATGGCGAGCCTGTTCGTCATCGTCGCGCGGCTCGGCGACGGGCTCAGCCATTGGCAGCTTGCCGCGCCGCTGATGCTCTGCGGCTTCGGCCTGGGCTGCGCGATCTCGCCGATGTTCCAGACCGTGCTCGCCAGCGTGCCGCACCGCGACGCCGGGTCGGGATCGGGAGCGCTGCAGTCGTTCCAGCAGATCGGCAGCGCGCTGGGCATCGCCATCATGGGGCAGATCTTCTTCTCCAGCCTGGCGACCCTCGGAGCAGCCGGCATCGCCCCGCACCCGGCCTTTGCCGCCAGCCTCGACCGCGCCCTGATCTACGAGGCGTCGGCATTCCTGACCGTCGCCATCCTGGTGCTGTTCCTCAAGGCGCCGCGGGTCGAGGCGCATGGCGGCCATGGCGGCCATGGCGGAGCGGGACGTAAGGCCGCCGAGGCGCCCGTGGCGGCCGAAATCTGAACCGACGGAAGGCGCGTCTCACGCATGCTGTTGATCGACACCTATCTCGATCGGTCGCCGGTCCAGGGGATCGGCGTGTTTGCCAAGCAGAAAGTCGCCGCCGGCGAGGTCGTGTGGCGGCTCGACCTCAACTTCGACAGGCTGATCGCGGTCGACGTCTACGAAGCGCAGACCGGTCCGGTGAAGGCCTATCTGGATCGCTACGCCTATCCGCACCGCGCCGACCCGCGCTTCATCGTCTTCGAGGCCGACGATGCCCGCTACATGAACCACGCCGACGACCCGAATTGCGACGTCTCGCAGGTCGACGTGGTCATCGCGCGGCGGGACATCGCCGTCGGCGAGGAACTCACCTGCGATTACAATCTGTTCTTCGCCGAGGCCGGGTTCGAGTTTCTCGGCGACCGGCATCTCTGAGGCAATTTCCGGGAAGTGGAAACCGGTTCTCCGTTCGGAATCGGGGGTTAAAGCACCGGCCGGTTCACCCGCCGCCCGAGGTGTCCGCCGCCGGTTTCGCCCGCGGCGGATAGCCGTTGGCATGCGGCGGCACCGCCTTGAGGTAGGCAGCGATCGCGGCGCGGTCCCCGTCGGTCAGCTTCGCCAAGTTGCGCTGCACCTCGGCCATCGCGCCGCCGACGGAATCGAATTCGGGGGTAAAGCCGGTCTCGAAGAAGTTGACGATGTCGGCCTCAGACCAGCTGCCGATCCCGCCCTCGCCGCCGGTGATGTTGGGCACGATGCCGGTGCCTTCCGCGGCCGGCGCCCCGGCCAGCCAGGCATACTTGTCGAGCCCGCCGGTGAAGAAGCGCGGGGTATGGCATTCGCCGCAATGGCCGGGGCCTTCGACCAAATAGCGGCCGGCAAGCACCGGCTCAGGCGTGCCTGCGGCAAGCGCAAGCACCGGCTGATCGCTCAGATACAAGAGTTTCCACAGGCCGATGCCGCGGCGGATGTTGAACGGGAAGCCGAGCTGGTGACCCGGCGCCTTGCCCTTCACCGCCGGCAGCGTTTTCAGGAAGGCATAGAGGTCGGCGACGTCGGTGGGCTTCATCCGTGCATAGGACGGATAGGGGAAGGCCGGGTAATAGTGGGCGCCGGCAGGGGAGACGCCGCGCAGCATGGCGTTGGCGAAGTCGCCCTCCGACCAGCGGCCGATGCCGTCGGTCGGGATCAGAGGAGATGTTCGGCGGCACGAAGGTGCCGAACGGCGTCTTAAGCTTGAGCCCGCCGGCGAGTTCTCGCCGCGCGTCGCCTTCGGCGCCGGGACGGGCGTGGCACGAGGTGCAGCCGCCGGCATTGAAGATGCGCTCGCCGCGCGCCGCGTCGCCCGGGCCCATGGCGGCCAGCGTCGTGTCGTCGAGCCGGCGCGGCGCCGACAGCGCCCACGCCGCCGCGCCGCCGGCCAGGGCAAGCGCCAGGACCGCGACACCGAGCTTGCCGGCAAGACCCATTTGGGCCCGGTCAGCCCTTCTTGATGCGGAAGTTCTCGTGGCAGCCGCCGCAGGTCTGGCCGATGGCGCCGAGCGTCGTCTTCACCCCCGCGACATCGGCCGGCGGTGCGGCAACCGCCGCGGCCGCGGCCTTCTTGAAGGCATCGGCGCGGGCCTTGAAACCGGCCATGTCTTGCCAGATTTTCGGCGAGGCTTCCGTCTTGCCCTTGTCGCTGCCGGCCGGGAACAGCTTCTCCACATCGAGCTTCTGCGCATCGTCGTTGAGCGTCTTCAGGGCGACGAGCACGGCCGCCGCATCGAAGGGCTGCTCGCCTTTGGCGATCGCCGCCAACTGCCCGGCTGCCTTGCCGTTTGCCTTCATCAGCGCCTGCCGCTCCGCGAGCGGATCATCGGCGAACGCGGCGGTTCCCGCCAGCACAAGGACTGAGATGGCAAGTATCAGCTTTCTCATGAAGTCTCTCCGGGGAAAGGTCTAGGACGGACGGCGGGCCGGTTCTCTGAGGCCTCGCGGCAACAACGCCAGACTAGCGCAGAAAATTCCGCCGGCCGGCTTCACGGTTTCGTGAGGCGCGAGCGCCGAGCTGAGAAGAAAGGGCGTCGCCGGAGCGGACGCCCTTCTCACCCCTTACCGAAGCGAATTGTCGGACTATCGAGCGTTCTCGTAGAGTTCCAGCACGTAGTCCCAGTTGATCAGGCTGTCGACGAACGCTTCGAGATATTTCGGCCGGGCATTGCGGTAGTCGATGTAATAGGAATGCTCCCAGACATCGACGCCGAGGATCGGCTGGGCGCCGTGAACCAGCGGGTTCTCGCCGTTCGGCGTCTTGGAGAGCGCCAGCTTGCCGTCCTTGACCGAAAGCCAGGCCCAGCCCGAGCCGAACTGGGTGGTGCCTGCGGCGACGAAATCCGCCTTGAACTTGTCGTAGCCGCCGAGATCGGCATCGACGGCCTGCTGCAGCGCGCCGGGGAGCCTGTTGCCGCCGCCGCCGGGCTTCATCCACTTCCAGAAATGGATGTGGTTGTAGTGCTGGCCGGCATTGTTGAAGAGGCCCGGATTCCGGCCGAACGACTGCTTGACCACCTCCTCGAGCGGGAGGTTCTCCATCCCGGCCTCGGCCGCCAGCTTGTTGCCGTTGTCGACATAGGCCTTGTGGTGCTTGTCGTGGTGAAACTCCAGCGTCTCGCGCGACATAAAGGGCTGCAGCGCATCATAGGCATAGGGCAGTTCCGGCAATTCGAAGGCCATCGTCTCAACTCCTCATCGTGATCTCGGCGCCGGCCTCCCAGCCGGCACGATAGAACCCCGCGGGCCAGCCCGCGGCGGTCGAACTCCCGGAGACTATCTAGGGCCAAAGCGGCGCGAATGGAACCGCCGGAACAGGCCTAAAAGTTGCTCGTGCGGCAGCGGGAGGGCCGTTCGGCATTTAGGGATTGGCGCTCGAATGGGCCCATTCCCAGTAGAGATCGCGCAGCCGCCTGGCGACCGGTCCGGGCTGCTTGCTGCGCTCCTCGATGCGCGTCACCGGCACCACCTTGGAATGGTTGCCGGTCGAGAAGATCTCGTCCGCTTCAAGAAAATCGCGTACGCACAGCGTCCGCTGGACGGTCGGCAGGCCCGCCTCGGCGAGCAGCGCAATGGCCCGTGCACGGGTGATGCCCGACAGGAAGGTGCCGTTCTCGGCCGGCGTGGCCAGGTTCCCGTCCTTGACTAGGAAAATGTTGGAAGTGGCTGTTTCAGCGACGTTTCCCAGCATGTCGAGGACCAGCGCATTGTCGAAGCCGCGCATCTTGGCCTCGACGATCGCCCGCCCGTTGTTGGGGTAGAGACAGCCGGCTTTGGCGTTGGTCGGCGCGGTCTCGAGCGATGGCCGGCGGAACGGCGACACGGTGATCGAGAAGCCCTGGGGCGAGATCATCGGCGCCTCGTAGAGGCACAGGCAAAAGCGCGTCGACGAGGGTTCGGCCGGCACGCCCATATAGCCGCCATGCTCCGGCCAATACATCGGCCGGATGTAGACGGCGGTGTTGCCGTCGAACCGCTTGAGGCCGTCCCAGGTGAGGCCGACGATGGCGTCGACCTTCATCGTCGGCGCTAGCCCCATGGCGATCGCCGAAGCGTTGAGCCGCTCGGCGTGACGGTCGAGATCGGGCGCCACCCCTTCGAACCAGCGGGCGCCGTCGAAGACGCTGGAGCCCAGCCACATCGCATGCGAGCGCGGCCCGATCAGGCCGACATTGCCTTCATGCCAATCGCCGTCGACGAATGTCCAAGTCATCGACTGTGCGGGGGTGATCAGCGCCATCGCCCTGTCGCCTTCAGTGGAGTGTGTGCGGCGGCCATCGAACCGGCTTTGCTCCATCGGGTCAACGGCTATTCCTCCTCCTCATCGCCTGTCAACAGACGCGTTGCGCGCCACGCCGTCAACGTGCGGTTGATCTGATCCAGGACGAAAAAGCGGGCGGAATCGCGGTCGTAGCCTTCCGCCATCAGCGCCTCGTAGTCGGTGTGCTGATGCCGCACATGGGCGACCGTGGCCAGCCAGACCGCCACACCGGGCGGCAGCGCCCGGAGATGCACCGCGCCGGCGCCGGCGCGGATCGCTTCGATGTCGGCATAGGGGGCCAGCGGCAGCAGCGCCGTCAACGCCTTGGCGATCGCCCTCTGCCGGCCGGTCGCCGCCCGGATCACGGGCCTCTCCACAGGCGCCACGCGGGGGCCCGCGCCGCAGCCGGGCGAATTACCAAGCCGCCGGTTCGACCCGTCGCGGCATTTTCTTGTCCAATACCGACATCGGCTCTTGCCTTCCCGCCGGATTTCATATAAACATATCTTTATATCTGTTGGAGACCGAAATGCTGACCCGGCCGCATGCCACCTTGGACACCATGGTTGATACCTTGAAGGCGGCGGCCGAATCCAGCCGGCTGAGGATCTTGGCGCTGCTGTCGCGCGGCGACCTGACGGTCTCCGATCTGACCGAGATCCTGAACCAATCGCAGCCGCGGGTGTCGCGGCATCTCAAGCTGCTCCTGGAGGCGAGCCTGATCGGCCGCTATCAGGAGGGTTCGTGGGCCTATTTCCGGCTCTCGGACGCCGAGCCCGAGCACGATTTCGTCCACAGCCTGGTGTCGCGGGTGCACTCCTCGGACCCCCAGGTCGAGCGCGATCTCGAGCGCCTGGCTGCGGTCAAGCGGCGTCGCCAGGAGCGGGCGAGCGCCTATTTCAGCAACAATGCGACGAGCTGGGACCGGCTGCGCTCCCTGCATGCGCCCGACGCGGCCGTCGAGGCGGCGCTCAAGCGCCTGGTCGGCAACCGCCCGTTCCAGGCGATGCTCGATTTGGGCACCGGCACCGGGCGTCTGCTCGAGCTGTTTGCGCCGCTCTATCGCCGCGGCGTCGGCATCGACCTGTCGCGCGAGATGCTCACCGTAGCGCGTGCCAATCTCGACCGCGCCGGCATCGCCAATGCGCAGATCCGCCAGGGCGACATCTATGCGCCGCCGGTCGAGCGCGACAGCTTCGACCTCGTCACCATGCACCAGGTGCTTCACTATCTCGACGATCCGCAGCTGGCGGTCCGCGAGGCGGCCCGGATGCTGCGCCCCTCCGGCCGGCTGGTCATCGTCGACTTCGCCTCACACACGCTAGAGTTCCTGCGCGAGGAGCAGGCGCATGTGCGGCTCGGCTTTGCCGACCGGCAGATCGCCGACTGGTTTTCCGAGGCCGGCCTCGAGCTGGAGGACAGCGAAAGCTTCGAGGCGCGCGGCGCCGAGGCCGGCAAGAAGCTCACCGTCAAGCTTTGGGTGGGGCGTGACCGCCGCCTGCTGCTTGCCGATCCCGCCGACATCGAGATGGACAAGGAAACGGCCTGATGACCCAGCAAAGCTTCTCCCGTCGGCCGGATATCGGCCAGCGCATCCACGTGTCCTTCGAGTTCTTCCCGCCGAAAACCGACGAGATGGAGGCGCGGCTGTGGCAGACCGTCGAGCGGCTGGAGCCGCTCAAGCCTAGCTTCGTGTCGGTGACCTACGGAGCCGGCGGCTCGACCCGCGAGCGCACCGCCCGCACCGTCGGCCGCATCCTGCGCGAAGTCCCGGCTCGTTCCCGCCGCGCACCTCACCTGCATCGATGCCTCGCGCGAGACCGTCGACCAGGTGATCGCCGACTTTCAAGCCATGGGGGTGACCCGCTTCGTCGCCTTGCGCGGCGATCCGGCCGCCGGCGTCGGCACTCGCTACCGGCCGCATCCGGACGGCTATGCCAATGGGGCGGAACTGGTCGCGGCGCTGCGCCGGGCCGGCGACTTCGACATCTCGGTGTCGGCCTATCCGGAGAAGCACCCGGAAAGCTCCGATTTCGCCACCGACATCGACATGCTGAAGCGCAAGGTCGACAACGGCGCCACCCGCGCCATCACCCAGTTCTTCTTCGACAACGATCTTTACGAGCGCTATGTCGAACGCGTCCGCCGCGCCGGCATCTACATCCCGATCGTGCCCGGCATTCTGCCGGTGCACAATTTCGCCCAGGTTGCCAATTTCGCAGCACGTGCGGGCGCGCTGATCCCGCAGTGGCTGGCCGAGCGGTTCGACGGGCTAGCCGCCGACCCGCAGACCCACGCTTTGGTCGCATCCGCGGTGGCGGCCGAGCAGGTGATGGACCTGGTCGAGCGCGGCGTCGGCGACTTCCACTTCTACACCATGAACCGCTCCGACCTGGCGTTTGCGGTCTGCCATATGATCGGGATCCGCGACATCTGCCCGCCGGCTGCGCAACCGAAAGTCGCCGCGGCAGCCACCGCGGCCGCCTGATTGATGAAAAAGGCCAGGCAGTTAGCCCGGCCTTCTCAGATCTTGCATTGCCTGATTGTCGAAGCTGCGGGCCTTAGCCGATCAGGGCAGAACCCCCATGATGAGGGCGCCGATGAAGGCGAAGGCCGCGCAGATCATGAGAGCGTTGATTGGCCGTGTCAGTCCCATGGCATAGCCTCCTCTTCAATGCTCAGCGAGGCCAGAATCTAGAGGCAATTCTGCAACAGGCAAGGAAAAAACGTGCTGCATTGCGACAGCAATGTGACCAAAACATCCTGATTGTGGCAGCTACGCCGTTGTTTTCCCAGCCGAACGCGGCGGTCAAAAAAACTTTCGCCATGGCCTCGGCGAGCCGGCCGCTGGCTGACGACCGGGGTCCCGGCCGGGCCACGCTCCGACCGGCCCCGCTTGGAGGGGGCGACGTGCGCTGATAGGTTGCGCGGCCCGAGGAGGGTCCGATGCAACAATTCGAGACGGCGCGAGAGGCCGCGCTGGCGCTGCGCCCCGACGACCCCGTCTACTGCTTCCGGCCCGAGCAGCTGAAGGCGGACTGCCGCCAATTCATGTCGATGTTTCCCGGCAAGACGGCCTACGCGGTCAAGACCAATGGCGAGCGCATGGTGCTGAAGGCGCTGGCGGAGGCCGGGGTTGCTGCCTTCGACGTCGCCTCGCCGGCCGAGTTCGAGGCGGTGCGTGCCGTCGCCCCCGCCGCCGAGATGCTCTACATGCACCCGGTCAAGGCGCAGTCCGACATCCGCCTGGCGCTCGAAGCCTACGGCATCCGCGTCATCGCGCTCGACCACGAAGACGAATTCACCAAGCTCACCCGGGTGGTGCGGGCGCTCGACATCGATCCCGGCGCGGTCACGGTGTTCGTGCGGCTGCAGACCAAGGGCTCGGCCGCCTACGAGCTGTCGAAGAAATTCGGCGCCGGGCCGGCCTATGCGGTTGAACTGGCAAACCGGCTGCACCGCACCGGCTATCGCGTCGGGCTCGCCTTTCATGTCGGCAGCCAGATCGAGGACCCCGACACATATGAGCGGGCGCTCGCCTCGGCCGACTGGGTGCGCAATCGGATGGCGCCGCCGCTCGCCGCGCTCGATGTCGGCGGCGGCTTTCCGGCCGAATACGGCCACGATCCCAACCGCAAGAAGCCGGTGATGCCGTCGCTCGGCCAGATCATGGCGCGGCTGCGCGGCGACCTTGCCGAATACCAGTTCGACGACACGCCCCTGGTCGCCGAACCCGGGCGGGTCATCGTCGCCAAGGCGTTTTCGCTGATCGTGCGCGTTTTGCTGCGCAAGGGCCGGCGGCTCTACATCAATGACGGTATCTGGGCCTCCTTGTCGGACAGCTGGACCGGCAAGATCACACTGCCCGCCCGCTTCATCCCCGACCCGGCGATCCGCAGCCGCAACGGCGACCAGGCGCGGATCGTGCCGTTCAAGGTCTGCGGTGCCACCTGCAATTCGGTCGACATCCTGTCGCGGCCGTTCTGGCTGCCGGAGACGATCGACACCGGAGACTGGGTCGAGATCGGCCATATCGGCGCCTATTCGATGGCCCTGCGCACCCGCTTCAACGGCTTCTACCCCGACACCTTCGTCGAGGTGACGACGCCCTTCGAGGAAGGCAAGGCGCCGGAAGGCTTTGCCAGCCTGGAGACGATGGCCGACTGATGGGCACCGGCTGGACCGCGCCGCGCCGGCTCATCTCGCCGACCGGGGCAACGCTCAAGGTCTATACCCAACCCGCTGCCGGCATGCCCCGCGGGGTGGTGCAGATCAATCACGGGCTCGCCGAGCATTCCGGCCGCTATCATCGCTTCGCCGCCGCGCTCGCCGCGTCCGGCTTCACCGTCTACGCCCATGACCACCGCGGCCACGGCGGCACCACCGCCCGCGATGCGCAGCCCGGCCGCTTCGCAGGGTCCGGCGGCCCGCAGAAACTGGTCGCCGACATCGATGCGGTGCGCGACATGATCGCCGTCGAAATGCCTGGCATACCTGTCATCCTGTTAGGCCATTCGATGGGCGGCATTCTGACAGTTAGCTACCTTGCAAGGTGGTCCTCACGCCTGGCGGGTGCGGCGGTGTGGAACGCCAATCTCGCCGGCGCCGTCAGCGCACGGGCCGCGCTGACGCTGCTTTTCTGGGAAAAGCTGCGGCTCGGCTCGGACGTGCCGTCGCGGCTCATGCCGCGGCTCACTTTCCGCCATTGGGCCGGACGCATTCCGGCGGCGCGCACGCCGTTCGACTGGCTGTCGCGCGATCCCGCCGCGGTCGACGCCTACATCGCCGACCCGCTCTGCGGCTTCGATCCCAGCGTCTCGCTGTGGCGCGACCTCTTCGCCATCATTATTGGCCTCACCCGCGATGCCGCCTTCGCCGGGGTCGCGAGGAGCTTCCCGTTCCATCTGGTCGGCGGCACCGGCGACCCCTCGACCGACGGCGGCCGCGCCGTGCTGGCGTTTGCCGCGCGCCTCCGGCGCCTCGACTTTTTTGATGTGGAGATAGAGATTTACCCGGAAAACCGGCATGAATCCCTGAATGAGCTCAACCAGGACTTCATCTGCCGGAAATTCCTCGCCTGGGCGCACCGCGTCGCCGAGCGCCCCGACCTGGCGGGCGATGCCGCGTGACAGCGGGCAAGCGAATTGCTAGGCCTGCCGGACACATAGGGACCGGCCGGAACAAGCATGGCAGAAGCCCCGTTGCACGGCATCCGCGTGATCGAGCTGGCGCGCATTCTGGCCGGCCCCTGGGCCGGGCAGGTGCTGGCCGACCTCGGCGCCGACGTGATCAAGATCGAAAACCCGAACGGTGGCGACGACACCCGCAGCTGGGGCCCGCCGTTCGTCGCCGGCGCCGACGGGGCGGACCTCTCGGCCGCCTACTACCACGCCTGCAACCGGGGCAAGCGCTCGGCCGCGATCGACCTCGCCACCCCCGAGGGCGCCGCAGCCGTGCGTAGCCTGGCGGTGGGGGCCGATGTGCTGATCGAGAACTTCAAGCTCGGTGGGCTGAAGAAATACGGGCTCGACTATGACAGCCTCGCCCGCCTCAACCCGCGCCTTGTCTACTGTTCGATTACCGGCTTCGGCCAGACCGGCCCATACGCCGCCCGGCCGGGCTACGACTTCATCATCCAGGGCATGTCCGGAATGATGTCGATCACCGGCGAGGCAGGAGGCGAACCGCAGAAGGCGGGGGTGGCGATCGCCGACCTGTTCACCGGACTCTATGCCGCCATCGCCATCCTGGCGGCGCTGCGCCACGCCGAGGCGACCGGCGAGGGCCAGCTGATCGACATGGCGCTCTTCGATGCCCAGGTCGCCGTGCTCGCCAACCAGAATCTCAACTTCCTGGTCACCGGCAGCGCGCCCGGGCGGCTGGGCAATGCGCATATGAACATCGCCCCCTACGAGGTTGTGCCGGTCGCGGACGGCCATGTCATCCTGGCGGTCGGCAATGACGGCCAGTTCGACCGCTTCTGCCGTGCGGTCGGCCTCGACGACCTGCTCGGCGATCCGGATTTCGCCACCAACGCCGCGCGGGTCGCCAACCGCGCGCGGCTGCGCGCAGCACTTCTGCCGCGGCTGGCGACCTATCAGCGCGATCGGCTGCTAGCCGCGCTCGGGGCCGCCGGCGTGCCGGCGAGCCCGATCAACAGCATCGCCGACATGTTCGCCGATCCGCAAACCGTCGCCCGCGGCCTCCGGCTCGACCTCGACGACGGGCGCGGCACCCGCCTCCCCGGGGTGCGCACCCCGATTGTCCTGTCCAAGACCCCGGCGGCCTACCTGCGGCCGGCGCCGCGGCTCGGCGAGCACACCGCCGAGATCCTGGCTGAAGCGAAGGAGGCTGAGCGATGAGGACCGGCGGCCAGCTGATCGTCGAGGCGCTCGAGGCCAACGGCGTCGAGCGGATCTTTTGCGTGCCGGGCGAATCCTATCTCGCCGTACTCGATGCGCTGCACGATTCGCCGATCCGCACGATCGTCTGCCGCCAGGAAGGCGGTGCAGCGATGATGGCCGACTGCCACGGACGGCTGACCGGCCGGCCGGGCGTCTGCTTCGTCACCCGCGGCCCAGGCGCCACCAATGCATCGGCCGGCATTCATATCGCCATGCAGGACTCGACCCCGCTGGTGCTGTTCATCGGCCAGATCGCGCGCGGCGCGCGCGAGCGCGAGGCGTTCCAGGAGGTCGACTACCGGCGCTTTTTCGGGGCCATCGCCAAATGGGCCGTGGAGATCGACGACCCGGCCCGTATCCCCGAGCTCGTCACCCGCGCCTTCGCGGTGGCGACGTCCGGGCGGCCGGGGCCGGTCGTCGTTGCGCTGCCCGAGGACGTGCTGACCGAAGAAGCCGAGGCGCCGCCCGCCCGCCCCGCCACGCCCGTCGAGACCGCGCCGGGCGAGGCCGAGATCGAGCGCCTGGCCGAGCTGCTCGGCGCCGCCCGGCGGCCGATCGCCATCCTCGGCGGCAGCCGCTGGAGCGCGGCGGCCAAGAATGCCATGGAGAAAACGGCCGAGACCTGGGCCTTGCCGGTCGGCTGCTCGTTCCGGCGGCAGATGCTGTTCGACCACTTCCATCCCTGCTATGCCGGCGATGTCGGCATCGGTCCGAACCCGGCATTGGCGCGCCATGTGCGCGAAGCCGACCTGGTGCTGCTCATCGGCGGCCGCTTTGGCGAGATGCCGTCCTCGGACTACACCCTGCTCAAGAGCCCCTACCCGGACCAGCCGCTCGTCCATGTCCACCCCGACCCGAGCGAGCTCGGCCGCGTCTACCGTCCCGAACTGGCGATCAATGCCACGCCCGAGGCTTTCGTCCGCGCCTTCGCAAAGCTGAGGCCCGACGGCGTTCCGGGCTGGGCCGAAACGACGGAGCGCTTGCATGGCGCCTACCTTGCCTGGTCGACGCCGCCCGAAAGCGGGCCGGGGCCGGTGGCGATGGGGCCGATCATCCGCCAGCTGGAAACGGTGCTGCCCGAAGACGCGATTCTGACCAACGGCGCCGGCAACTACGCCACCTGGGTGCATCGCTTCCACCGCTCCCGCCTGTACGGCACGCAAGCTGCTCCCACCTCGGGCTCGATGGGCTACGGCACGCCGGCAGCGGTCGCGGCCAAGGCGCTCTACCCCGACCGCATGGTGGTGGCCTTCGCCGGCGACGGCTGCTTCCTGATGAACGGTCAGGAGTTCGCCACCGCCGTCCAATACCGGCTGCCGATCATCGTCATCGTCGTCAACAATTCGAGCTACGGCACGATCCGCATGCACCAGGAGCGGGAATATCCGGGCCGGGTGGTGGCCACCGACCTTACCAATCCCGATTTCGCCGCGCTGGCCCGCGCCTATGGCGGCCACGGCGAGACCGTGGCGGCGACGGAGGAATTTTCAGCGGCATTCGAGCGGGCCGTGGGCAGCGGCAAGCCGGCGCTGATCGAGATCAAGCTCGATCTCGAGGCGATCACGCCGGCCCGCAGCTTGAGCGAGATCCGGGACCGGCGGTGACCGGCGGGCCGGCGCCGACCCTGCGGCTGCGACGATGACCCCTCTGCAACGCGCGCTGGGCGACCTGGTGGCGCGGCTCAATGCGCGCCGGGCTTTGCGGGTCTGGTCGCTGGTGATCACCATCTTCGGCGACGCCGTCATGCCCCGCGGCGGGCGCGTGCCGCTTGCCGCGCTGCAGGACATTCTGGCCCGGCTTTCGATCGAGCCGGGGGCGCTGCGCACCGCGCTCTCGCGGCTGGCGGCCGATCATTGGGTGATCCGGGAAAAGGCCGGGCGCAACAGCCTCTACGGGCTCGACGCGCGCGGCCGCCACGCCTTCGACCTCGCGACCCGAAAAATCTATGCGGGCGGGCCGCCGGCCTGGCAGGGCAAGGTCAGCGCCGCCTTCGCCCTGCCCGGAACCGACCTCAAGGCGGCGGCCGAGCGGCTCGCCGCGCTCGGCTTCGCTGCCGCCGGCACGGCGGCGTGGCTGCGGCCGCACACCGACCAAAGCGAGGCCGCCGCGACCGCCGATCTCGCCGGGCTGCTGTTCGTCGAGGGCATGTCACTCCCGCGGACAGAAGCGCTCGGCCGGTTCTGGGACCTGGCCGGCACCGCGGCCGCCTACACCGCCTTCGAGGCCCACTTTGCGCCGCTTGCGGCGGCTGTTTCAGCCGGCAGCGAGCCTGCCGGCCCGCTCGATGCGATGGCGGCGCGAACCCTGCTGGTGCACGACTGGCGCCGCATCGTGCTGCACGACCCCGGGCTGCCGGCCGAGTTGCTGCCCGCTGATTGGCCGGGCGAGCGCGCCCGCCGCCGCGCAGGGCTGATCTACCACCGGCTGGCCGGCCCGAGCGAAGCTTGGCTCGATCGCGCCGGCCTGCCGCCGCTCGACGATCCCGCCGGCTTCGGCCGCCGGTTCGGCGGCGCAC
Source organism: uncultured Alphaproteobacteria bacterium (assembly GCA_963791325.1). Classification (GTDB taxonomy): domain Bacteria; phylum Pseudomonadota; class Alphaproteobacteria; order Rhizobiales; family Rhizobiaceae; genus JBEVJK01. Next base: position 200,973 of record CAWBRU010000008.1, read on the forward strand.
CGGGAGCCATCGTAAGATAGGCCAGACGCCGCTTTCTGTTACAATATATTGAAGCTCGCCCGATTTTCTGTTACGCTTTTCAGATCCGGTGCTGCGGGAGTGCCGGCGGGGAGGCTGAAATGTACAGCCAAGGGCTCATCGGCGCCGACACCGCGACGGTCGAGGATCAGGCCTTCCTCGACGCCTTCCAGGTGCGCATCGATGCCGAGGAGAAGATCGAGCCCAACGACTGGATGCCCGAGGGCTATCGCCGCACCCTGGTCCGCCAGATCGGCCAGCACGCCCATTCCGAGATCGTCGGCATGCTGCCGGAGGGCAACTGGATCACCCGGGCGCCGACGCTGCGCCGCAAGGCGGCGCTGCTGGCCAAGGTGCAGGACGAAGGCGGTCACGGCCTTTACCTCTATGCCGCGGCCGAGACGCTTGGCGCCTCGCGCGAGGCGATGACCGAGGAGCTGCTCGCCGGCAAGGCCAAGTATTCCTCGATTTTCAACTATCCGACCCAGACCTGGGCCGACATCGGCGCCATCGGCTGGTTGGTCGACGGCGCCGCAATCATGAACCAGATCCCGCTCTGCCGCTGCTCCTACGGCCCCTACGCGCGGGCGATGATCCGCATCTGCAAGGAGGAGAGCTTTCACCAGCGGCAGGGCTACGAGATCATGCTGACGCTGGCCGGCGGCAATGCCGACCAGAAAGCCATGGCCCAGGATGCGCTCGACCGCTGGTGGTGGCCGTCGCTGATGATGTTTGGGCCGCACGATGCCGACAGCCAGCACGGCGATCAATCGATGGCGTGGAAGATCAAGCGCTTCACCAATGACGAGCTGCGCCAAAAATTCGTCGATGCCACCGTGCCCCAGGCCGAGGCGATCGGGCTCACGGTTCCAGACCCCGACCTTGCCTGGAACGACGCCAAGAACGGCTATGATTTCGGCGCCATCGACTGGGACGAGTTCCGGCGCGTGGTGAAGGGCGGCGGACCGATAAATCGCGAGCGGCTCGCCGCGCGCCAGAAGGCCTGGGACGACGGTTCCTGGGTACGCGAGGCCGCTCTGGCGCACGCCGCCAAGAGCCGATCCGCTGCTCAGTCCCTGGCCGCGGAGTAGCGCCATGGCCGCCACCGAAGCCCCGCTCTGGGAGGTCTTCATCCGCCCGCGCAACGGCCTGGCGCACAAGCATTGCGGCTCGCTGCACGCGGCCGATGCCGAGATGGCGCTGCAGGCGGCGCGCGACGTCTACACCCGGCGTGGCGAGGGCGTCTCGATCTGGGTGGTGCCGTCGGCGGCGATCACCGCCGCCGACCCGGCCCGGAAGGGCGAGAATTTCGAACCTGCCGCCTCGAAAATCTATCGGCATCCGAGCTTCTACGCGGTGCCAGACGACGTCGGGCATATGTGATGACCGGCCCATCGGCGCACCTTACCTTCGTGCTCAGGCTGGCCGACGACCAGCTGATCCTCGGCCACCGGCTGTCGGAATGGTGCGGGCACGCGCCGACGCTCGAAGAAGACCTCGCCATGCCCAACATCGCGCTCGACCTGATCGGCCAGGCGCGCGCGCTTTACGAGCATGCGGGCGAGCTCGAAGGCCGCGGCCGCAGCGAGGATGATTTCGCCTATCTCCGGCGCGAGCGCGACTACCTCAACGCCTTGCTCGCCGAGCAGCCGAACGGCGATTTCGCCCGCACCATGCTGCGCCAGCTCTATTTTTCCGCCTGGATGGCGCCGCTCTGGCAGGCGCTGGCCGGATCCTCCGACACCACGCTCGCCGCCATCGCCGGCAAGGCGGTCAAGGAGGCTGCCTACCATCTGCGCCACAGCGGCGAATGGGTGGTCAGGCTGGGCGACGGCACGGCCGAGAGCCGCCGGCGGACTTTGGCGGCGGCCGAGCACCTGGCGCCGTTCCTCGACGAGCTGTTCGCCGACGATCCGGTCACGGCAGCGGTCGCCCGAGCCGGCATCGGCCCGCAGCCGTCCTCGCTCCGTCCCGCTTTCGCTGCGACGGTGAGCGAGGTCTTCGCGCGGGCCGGGCTGGAGCCGCCCACCGCTCCCTTCGTCCAGCGCGGCGGCCGGGAGGGCCGCCATGGCGAGGCGATGGGCCACCTGCTCGCCGAGCTGCAATTCATGCAGCGCGCCTATCCGGGAGCCCGCTGGTGAGCGCGGCCGCAGAGATTGCCGCGGCCGAACCGGCCGGCGAGATCGCCCGCCGCCGCGCCTGGGCGGCCGCCGCCGCGGTGCCCGATCCCGAGCTGCCATGGCTGACGGTTGCCGACCTCGGCATCCTGCGCGGCGTCGAGATTGCCGGTGGCGTCGCCGTGGCGAAGCTCACGCCGACCTATTCCGGCTGCCCGGCCGTGCTGATCATCGAGCTCGCGGTGGAGGCGGCGCTCGCGGCGGCCGGCTTTGCGGCGCGCATCGAGCGGCAGCTCGCGCCCGCCTGGACCAGCGACTGGATCACGGCCGAGGGCCGGGCCAAGCTGGCGGCGGCCGGCATCGCCCCGCCGCCCGCCGCGGCGCGATCCGTGCGCGGGCTGTTCGCCGCGACGGCCGCCGGCTGCCCGCACTGCGGCTGCCAGGATACCGAGCGGCTGTCGGAGTTCGGCTCGACCGCCTGCAAGGCGCTCTACCGCTGCCTCGGCTGCCGCGAGCCGTTCGACCAGTTCAAGTGCATCTGAGCCGTGGCCGCCCGCCGCTTTCATGAACTCACCGTCGCGGCGATCGAGCGCCAGACCGATGATGCGGTGGTCGTCGCCTTGAACGTGCCGGAGGCGTTGCGCGAGGTGTTCGCCTTCCAGCCAGGCCAATATCTGACGCTGGCCGCGGAGCTCGACGGCGCGCCCGTGCGCCGGTCCTATTCGATCTGCTCGAGCCCCGGCGAGGCCACCCTCAAGGTCGGCATCAAGCGGGTTGCCGACGGCCGCTTCTCGCGCTTCGTCAACGATGAGCTCAGCCCCGGTGCGACGCTCAAGGTGATGCCGCCGGAGGGCCGCTTCACCGCCCATCGGCTCGGCGGCCGTCACGACTATCTTTTGATCGCTGCCGGCTCAGGCATCACCCCGATGCTGTCGATCGCCGCGACCGTGCTGGCGCACGAGCCGGAGAGCACCGTGAGCCTGGTCTACGGCAACCGCTCGACGGCGACGATCATGTTCGAGGAAGAACTGCAGGATCTCAAGGATCTGCATCTCGGCCGCTTCATCCTCATCCAGGTGCTGTCGCGCGAGAGCCAGGACGTGGCGCTGTTCAACGGCCGCCTCGACGGGGCGCGCATCGTCGCCATGGCCGAGCGCGGCCTGATCAGCCCGAGCACCGCCGATGGCGTCTTCCTGTGCGGCCCCGGCGCGATGATCGACGACATCGCCGCCGCACTTGCCGTCCACGGCGTCGCCGCCGACAAGATCCGGGTCGAACGGTTCACGCTGGACGGCGAGCTGCCGGCCGGGAAACCGCCCTCTCCGGAAGCGCGGCAGGCGGCGCGCGACGGCACCGAGATCGAGGTGCTGCTCGATGGGGTACGGCGCAGCTTCGCCATGCGGGAGCAGTCGAGCTCGGTGCTCGATGCCGCTCATGCCGCCGGCCTGGAGCTGCCCTATTCCTGCGCGGCCGGCATGTGCTCGACCTGCCGCTGCCGGGTGGTCGAAGGCAGCGGCGAGATGGCGGTCAACTATTCCCTCGAGCCGTGGGAGCTTGCGGCCGGGTTCACGCTTGCCTGTCAGACGCGGCCGACCAGCCGCCGGCTGGTGCTGGATTTCGACGCGGTATGAGCGGGCCGATGACAGCCGAGGAGATCGCCCGCCGCAGCATCGCGGCGATGTGGGCTGGCGACACCGCCTCCCAAGGGCTGGGCATCCGGCTGGAGGCGGCCGGTCCGGGGACTGCCGTGCTGGCGATGACGGTCGCCCGGCAGCACGTCAACGGCCACGGCATCTGCCATGGCGGCCTGATCTTCACGCTGGCCGATTCCGCCTTTGCCTGCGCCTGCAATTCCTACAACCAGCGGGCGGTCGCCCAGCACGCGACGGTGACCTTCGTCGCCCCGGCAAAGCTCGGCGACCGGCTGACGGCCTCGGCGAGGGAACTGTCGCGCAACGGCCGCTCCGGGCTCTATGATGTCGCCGTGACCAACCAGGACGGCGCGCTGGTCGCCGCCTTCCGCGGCGCCTCGCGCACCCTGGCGGGCGAACACTTTCGGCCGGCGGAAGGGAGGACGAACGATGCGGGATCTGCGCCCCGGCCCGGGTGACCTGGAACCGATCGAGCGCGCCTCGCGCGACGAGATCGCGGCGCTGCAGCTCAACCGGCTGAAATGGTCGCTCGCCCACGCCTACGACAACGTGCCGTTCTACCGCCGTCGGTTCGACGCGGCCGGCGTCCACCCCGCCGACCTCTCGGCCCTCGACGACCTCGCCAAGTTCCCGTTCACGCTGAAATCCGACCTGCGCGACCATTACCCGTTCGGCCTGTTTGCGGTGCCGCGCGAGCAGGTGGTGCGCATCCACGCCTCGTCCGGCACCACCGGCAAGCCGACCGTGGTCGGCTACACCCGGCGCGACATCGACACCTGGGCCGAGCTGATGGCGCGTTCGCTGCGCGCCTCCGGCACGCGGGCCGGCGACATCGTTCATGTCGCTTACGGCTACGGGCTGTTCACCGGCGGGCTGGGCGCCCACTACGGCGCGGAGCGGCTGGGCTGCACGGTCGTGCCGGCGTCGGGCGGGATGACTGCCCGGCAAGTCACCCTGATCGAGGATTTCGGCGCCACCACCATCATGGTCACCCCCTCCTACATGCTGTCGATCCTCGACGAATACCGGGCGCAAGGGCTCGATCCCAGGCAAAGTCCCCTCGCGGTCGGCATCTTCGGCGCCGAGCCGTGGACCAATGCGATGCGCGCCGAAATCGAAGACGCCTTCGACATGCACGCCGTCGACATCTATGGCCTGTCGGAGGTGATGGGGCCGGGTGTCGCCAACGAATGCGTGGAAACCAAGGACGGCCTGCACGTCTGGGAAGACCATTTCTTTCCCGAGGTCGTCGACCCGGCGACCGGCGCGGTGCTGCCCGACGGCGAGCTCGGCGAGCTGGTGTTCACCTCGCTCACCAAGGAGGCGCTGCCCGTCATCCGCTACCGGACGCGCGACCTCACCCGCCTGCTGCCGGGCACCGCCCGCTCGATGCGGCGGATGGAGAAAGTCACCGGCCGCGCCGACGACATGATGATCGTGCGCGGCGTCAATGTCTTTCCCACCCAGATCGAGGAGCAGATCCTCAAGGTCCGCGGGCTGGCGCCGCACTTTCAGATCGAGCTGTGGCGGGACGGCCGGCTCGACGGCCTGACCGTGCACGTCGAAGCCAGCCCTGCCGCGGCGGCGCCGGACGCCCGCCGGACAGCGGCCGCAACGCTGACGCAGCGCATCAAGGAGACGATCGGCATCTCCGCCAAGGTCGACGTCGCCGAGCCGGGCGGCGTGGCGCGCAGCCAGGGCAAGGCGCAGCGGATCGTCGACAACCGGCCGAAGAGCTGAGCCCGCGAGGAGGTTCCCGCCGATGCCGCGTCTCTTCCTGCAGAGCTACGCCGCCGGCAAATGGCTGCCGCCGGGGGGCATCGTCACCGAGCTGCGGAGCGCGGTGACCGGCCGCGTCGTCGCCGAGATCGGCTCCAGCGGACCCGATTTCGCCGCCATGCTCGATCACGCCCGCCGGGTCGGCGGCCCGCTCCTCAGGCGCCTGACCTTCCACGAGCGCGCCGCCCTGCTGAAGGCGCTGGCCCAGCATCTCAACGCCCATCGCGAGGGCCTCTACGAGCTCTCCTTCGACACCGGCGCGACCCGCTCCGACGCGATGATCGACATCGATGGCGGCATCGGCACTCTGTTCGTCTACGCCTCGAAAGGCCGCCGCGAGCTGCCCGACGACGTCCTCCTCACCGACGGGCCGCTCGAGGCCCTGTCGAAGGGCGGCAGCTTCGTCGGCCAGCACGTCGCCACCTCGCTGCAGGGCGTGGCGATCCACATCAACGCCTTCAACTTCCCGGTCTGGGGCATGCTGGAGAAGCTCGGCCCTGCGCTGCTGGCCGGCCTGCCGGCAATCGTCAAGCCGGCATCGGCCACCGCGTGGGTCGCCGAGGCCTGCTTCCGGCTGATCGCCCAGTCCGGCATCCTGCCGGAAGGGGCGGTCCAGTTGATCGCCGGACCGGCCGGCAACCTTCTCGACCGGCTGACAGCGCAGGATGTCGTTGCCTTCACCGGGGCGGCCGCCACCGCCCGGGCGCTGCGCGCCAACCCCGCGCTCCAGGCGAACGCGGTGCGCTTCATCGCCGAACAGGATTCGCTCAACGCCACGATCCTCGGCCCCGATGCCGTACCGGGCACGCGCGAGTTCGAGCTGTTCCTCGCCGAGGTGCACCGCGAGATGACCGCCAAGGCCGGCCAGAAATGCACGGCGATCCGCCGCATTCTCGTGCCTGCCGAGGAGCGTGCGGCCGTGACCGAGGCGATCGCGGCGCGCTTGGCCGCGACCGTGGTCGGCGATCCACGCCGCGAGGACACCGGCATGGGCGCGCTGGCGAGCCTTGCCCAGCGTGCCGACGTCGCCGCCAAGGCCGCCGCGATCGGGCGCGAGGCCAAGCGCGTGTTCGGCGATCCCGCGCTGCTCAGCCTCAACGGCGCCGACGCGGCTGTCGGGGCATTCATGCCGCCCACTCTGTTCCTCGCCGACGATGCCGATGCGGCCGACGCGGTGCACGAGGTCGAGGCATTCGGCCCGGTGGCGACCGTCATCGGCAGCCGCGATCTCGGCCATGCGCTGGCGCTCGCCAATCGCGGCAAGGGCGCGCTGGTGGCCTCGGTGTTCACCCATGATCCGGCGGTGGCGCGCCGCGCCGTGCTCGAAGCCGGCGCCTGGCATGGCCGGCTCTACTTCGCCGACCGCGACAGCGGCAAGGAGGCGACCGGCCATGGCTCGCCGCTGCCGCATCTCATCCATGGCGGACCCGGCCGGGCCGGCGGCGGCGAGGAGCTCGGCGGCATCCGCGGCGTGCTCCATTACATGCAGCGCACCGCCGTTCAGGGCAGCCCCGATCTGATCGCCGGCATCACCCGACGCCACGTCGCCGGGGCCCGCGTCCAGCCAAGCCGGACGCATCCGTTCCGGCAACGGTTCGGCGAGCTCGCGGTCGGTCAGTCGATCGTGTCGGACTGGCGCAGCATCAGCCTCGACGACATCGAGCATTTCGCCGCCTTCACCGGCGACAAATTCTACGCCCATATGGACGAGGCGGCGGCCAAGGCCAACCCGTTCTTCGAGGGCCGCGTCGCTCACGGCTATCTGGTGCTGGCCTTTGCTGCCGGGCTGTTCGTCGACCCCGCGCCGGGGCCGGTGCTGGCCAATTACGGCCTCGACCAGTTGCGCTTTCTGAAACCGGTCGCGCCGGGCGACGCGATTCGGGTGCACCTGACGGTCAAGGACAAGGTGCCGCGACGCGACGACTATGGCGAGGTGCGCTGGGACGTGACCGTCGAGAACCAGGACGAAACCCCGGTCGCCACGTATGAGCTGTTGACGCTCAACGCGGTTTGATTTGGGGCGGAGGCTGGGTGCGTGCGCCCTCTCCCCCGCCTGCGGGGGAGAGGTGCCGGGCCGTAGCGAGGCCGACCGGAAAGTGCGGTCCGGTGCCTATTTCAGCGCCTTGTCGGTGATCTCGTGGGTGAAGGCGCCGGTCGGCTCCTTGGAGATGACCGGGTCCGAGCCGCCGGCCAGCAGGGTCTTCACCGTCCGCTGGTAGTCGGCATCGTCGAGCGCGCCGTTGGAGCCGGCGGTGAGCTTGGCGATCTCCTTCATCATCCGCTTCTGATGGACTTCGGTCTGGGCGCCGGTCGTGTCGTTGTCGAGGACGATCATCGCCGCATCGTCGGGATGCTCCTCGGCCCACTTCCAGCCTTTCATCGAGGCGCGCACGAAGCGCACCATCTTGTCGACAAAGGCCGGATCCTTGAGCTTGTCCTCGAGCACATAGATGCCGTCCTCCAGGGTCGCCACGCCCTGGTCCTCGTATTTGAAGGTGATCAGATCCTCAGGCTTGATGCCGGCATCGATGATCTGCCAGTACTCGTTGTAGGTCATCGTCGAGATGCAGTCGGCCTGTTTCTGGAGCAGCGGATCGACGTTGAAGCCCTGCTTGAGCACGGTCACGCCTTGGGCGCCGCCGTCCGTCTTGATGCCGAGCGTGCCCATCCAGGACAGGAACGGATACTCGTTGCCGAAGAACCAGACGCCGAGCGTCTTGCCCTTGAAATCCTCCGGCTTGGTGATGCCGGTATCCTTGCGGCAGGTGAGCATCATGCCCGAGCTCTTGAACGGCTGGGCGATGTTGACGACCGGCACGCCCTTCTCGCGGGTGGCCAAAGCGGACGGCATCCAGTCGATGATCACATCGGCGCCGCCGCCGGCCAGCACCTGCGCCGGCGCAATGTCGGGCCCGCCGGGCTTGATGTCGACATCGAGGTTCTCTGCCTCGTAGAAGCCCTTGTCCTTAGCGACGTAATAGCCGGCGAACTGCGCTTGGGTCACCCATTTCAGCTGCAGCGCAACCTTGTCGGCGGCCAGCGCCGGCATCGCAGCCAGCGACAGTGCGCCTGCCAGCAGCGAGATCATCGTTTGTTTCATGATTTTGTCTTCCCTCTGAAGTTGACGCCAAGACCTTTCTATCCACCACGGACGGACGGATGCCAGAACGTGGCGATCCTTTCGATCAAGGTGATGGCGCCATAAAAGACGGAACCCGCCAGCGCTGCAACTGCGATTTCGGCCCACACCATGTCGACATTCATGCGGCCGACCTCGGTCGAGATGCGGAAGCCCATGCCGACGATCGGCGTGCCGAAGAACTCGGCGACGATGGCACCGATCAGCGCCAGCGTGGAGTTGATCTTGAGCGCGTTGAAGATGAATGGCGCGGCCGCCGGCAGCCGGAGTTTGAACAGGGTTTGCCAGTAGCCCGCAGCGTAGGTGCGCATCAGATCGCGCTCGATCGGGCTGGCCGCCGCCAATCCCGCGATGGTGTTCACCAGCATCGGGAAGAAGGTCATGATCACCACCACGGCAGCCTTGGATGGCCAGTCGAAGCCGAACCACATCACCATGATCGGCGCCACGCCGACGATCGGCAGTGCGGAGACGAAATTGCCGAGCGGCAACAGCCCGCGCTTGAGGAACGGCGAGCGGTCGATGGCGATTGCCGCCAGGAAGCCGGCGCCGCAGCCCAGCGCGTAGCCGATCAGCACCGCCTTGAGAAAGGTTTGGCGAAAATCGGCGGCGAGCGTCGGCAGCGAATGGATGATCCGGTCCCAGATCGCCAGCGGCGGAGGCAACAGCACGAACGGGATGGCGAGGCCGCGCACCAGCCCTTCCCACAGCACCAAAAGCGTGATGCCGAAGATCACCGGCACCGCCGCGCCGATCGCCCGCCGTCGCCAGATGCCGCGCGGCCGCAGCTGCACCAGTCGATGGTTGAGTGCCCAGGCGGCAAACCAAAAGATCAGCGCGGCCGCCAGGATCAGCGGGTTCATCTCGTCCCCATCCGCCGGAGCACCAGGCGCTCGGCGAACCCGACCAGCACCACCAGGACGGCGGCGATCGCGGCCGCCGCCACCAATGCCGCCCAGATCTGCACGGTCTGGCCGTAATAGGAGCCGGCAAGCAGGCGCGCGCCGAGGCCTGCCACCGCCCCGGTCGGCAGCTCGCCGACGATGGCGCCGACCAGGCTGATCGCCACCGCGACCTTCATCGAGGCGAACAGAAACGGCACCGCGCTCGGCCAGCGCAGCTTCCAAAAGGTCTGAGCCCGGCTGGCATTGTAGGTGGCAAGCAGGTCGAGCTGGATCGGCTCCGGCGAGCGCAAGCCCTTGACCATGCCGACCACGACGGGGAAGAACGACAGGTAGGTCGAGATCAGCGCCTTGGGCAACAGCCCGGAGAGGCCGACCGCGTTGAGCACGACGATGATCATCGGCGCGATCGCCAGGATCGGGATCGTCTGGCTGGCCACCACCCACGGCATCACCGAGCGCTCCGCGGCGGCGTTGTGGACGATGAAGACGGCAAGCACGATACCCAGCACCGTCCCCATGGCGAAGCCGAGCAAGGTCGAGGAAAGCGTCACCCAGCCGTGATAGACGAGGCTGCGCTTCGACGTGACCGGGGTGCCGACGGTGGTCTTCCAGAGCTCCGCCGCCACCTGGTGCGGCGAGGGCAGCACCGGCCGCTCCTGAGCCAGCGTGTCGCGGACGAGATCGGCGGCCGTCCAGTCCTTGCCGTCGCGCTCATAGAGGCCGAGCTGGAAGGGGCTGTTGAGATAGACCGCGGCGAGATACCAGATGACGACGATGCCGAAGACCACGATCAGCACGGGCACCGTGCTGCCGGCGGCGGCCCGTGCCTGCGCCGTTGCCGGCCTCGCGGAGTGGGCGAGCTCAGTCACGCTGGCGCCCGCTTGGAGGAGGCTTCCCCCTCACCCGGCTCGGGACAAGCCCGAGCCGACCTCTCCCCGTCGGGGCGAGGTGGCGGTAGCCGTTTGAAAGGCTGAGTTGGCGTCGCCGGAGGGCCGCAAGCCTTGCGGCCGGCGTCCCCCTCTCCCCTCGGGGAGAGGGTGGGCGGAGCGAAGCGCAGGCCGGGTGAGGGCGAAAGCCGTCCCTCGAGCGCGGCCAAGATCGTCTCGAGCACGTCGGCGCGCTCGCGCATGACCTCCTCGTTCCAGAACCGCAAGACCGCATAGCCCGCGCTGCGGAGGAAGCACGTTCGCGCCTCGTTGCGCCCCGGGTCAGCGTGCTGGCTGCCGTCGAGTTCGACGAGCAAACGCCGATGACGACAAACGAAATCAGCCACATAGGGCCCGATCGGGAACTGACGCACGAACTTGTGGCCGTTGAGCCGGCGACCGCGAAGCTCACTCCAGATCACGCGCTCGGCGTCGGTCTGGCCGGCGCGCAGGCTGCGGGCGAACCATGTGGCGCCGGCCCGGCGCTGTCCGGCCGCCTCACTCATAGCTGTGCCCGGCGCGCAGGCCGTCGCGCACCCGCCCCGCGATCGCCAGGAATTGCGGCGTCTCGCGGATGTCGAGCGGCCGCACAGCTGGCAGGTCGGAACGGATGATCTCGGTGACGCGGCCCGGCCGCGGCGACATCACCACGATGCGGGTCGACAGGTACACCGCCTCCGGGATCGAATGGGTGACGAAGCAGATCGTCTTGCCGGTGCGCGCCCACAGGTCGAGCAGCTGCGCGTTGAGGCGGTCGCGGACGATCTCGTCGAGCGCGCCGAACGGCTCGTCCATCAACAGCAGATCGGCATCGAAGGCGAGCGCTCGCGCGATCGAGGCGCGCTGCTGCATGCCGCCCGACAGCTGCCAGGGATATTTGTTGGCGAAGCCGGACAGGTTGACGAGGTCGAGGGTGCGGGCAATTCGCGCCCGCTGCTCGGTCCGCGGCAAGCCGATGATCTCGAGCGGCAGCGCGACATTGCGCTCGATCGTGCGCCAGGGATAAAGCGCGGCCGCCTGGAAGACATAGCCGTAGGCACGGCGGCGGCGGGCCTCGTCGGGGGTCATGCCGTTGACCGAAAGCGTGCCGGAGGTCGGCTGCTCGAGATCGGCGATCAGGCGCAGAAGCGTGGTCTTGCCGCAGCCTGACGGGCCGATGAAGGAGACGAATTCGCCCTTTCCGATGGTCAGCTCGACATCGGCAAGCGCCTGCACCGGTCCGTCATTGGTCTGGAAGGTGAGGCCGAGATCGCTGGCTTGGACGACAATCTCCGGTCCTGGCTGCAAAGCGTCGAATCTTCCCCTGAAACCCGGACGGCTCCCCCGCGGACCGCCTGGCCGCCAGCTTACCCGCCCGGCCGCACATCGCAATGGCCGGGCGCGGCCTTGCGCGGCAATCTACTCGACGATCTCGGCGGTCTCGACCACGGCGTGGAAGAGCACGTCGCAGCCGGCGGCGGCCCATTCCTTGCTGATCTCCTCGGCCTCGTTGTGCGACAGCCCGTCGACGCACGGGCACATCACCATGGCCGTCGGCGCCACCCGGTTGATCCAGCAGGCATCGTGGCCGGCACCGGAGACGATGTTGCGGTGCGTGTAGCCGAGCCGCTCGGCGGCGTCGCGGATCGCCGTGACGCAGCCTTCGTCGAAGGTCACCGGGTCGAAATGGCCGACCTCTTCGATCTCGGCTCCGATCGCCAGCGCCTCGGCGATCGTTGCCACCCCGCGGCGGATGCGCCGGTCCATCTCGTCGAGGGTCGCCTTGTCGGGCGAGCGGATGTCGATGGTGAACACCGCGCGGCCGGCGATGATGTTGCGCGAATTGGGATAGACCTCGATGTGGCCGACGGCGCCGACCGCGTCAGGCTGGTAGTCCATCGCCACCTCGTCGACCAGGTCGATGATGCGGGCCATGCCGAGCCCGGCATTGCGGCGCTTGGGCATCGGCGTGGAACCGGTGTGGCTCTCCTTGCCGGTCAAGGTCACCTGCAGCCATTTCAGCCCCTGGCCGTGAGTGACCACGCCGATGTCGATGCCTTCGTCCTCGAGGATCGGACCCTGCTCGATGTGCAGCTCGAAGAACGCCTTCATCTTGCGCGCCCCGACCGGCTCTTCGCCTTTCCAGCCGATCCGCGTCAGCTCGTCGCCGAAGCGCTTGCCGTCGTGGTCTGTGCGCTGATAGGCCCAGTCCCGGTCGAGCACGCCGGCGAACACGCCCGAAGCGAGCATCGCCGGGGCAAAGCGCGTGCCCTCTTCATTGGTCCAGTTGGTGACGACGATCGGGTGCCTGGTCCTGATGCCGAGATCATTGAGCGAGCGGATCACCTCGAGGCCGCCGAGCACGCCCAGCACGCCGTCATATTTGCCGCCGGTCGGCTGGGTGTCGAGGTGGCTGCCGACATAGACCGGCAGCGCGTCGGGATCGGTGCCCTCGCGGCGGGCGAACATCGTGCCCATCTCGTCAACGCCCATGCCGAGCCCCGCCGCCTCGCACCAGCGCTGGAACAGGTGGCGGCCCTCGCCGTCGGCATCGGTCAGGGTCTGGCGGTTGTTGCCGCCGGCGACACCCGGGCCGATCTTCGCCATTTCCATGAGCGAATCCCACAATCGGTCTGAATTGATACGCAGATTCTCGCCAGGTGCCGCCATTGCCGCAGTCTCCACTCCCTTCCCGAGCAAGCCCGGTTCAGCGCTTGAGCTCGACCTCGATGAACATCATCGGCGTGTCGCCGGCGTTGATGACGTTGTGCTCGACCCCGGCCTCGCGGCGGTACGCTTCGCCTGCCGCGATGTCGGCGCGCCGGCTGCCGCCGCCCGGCTCCTCGAGCAGGAAGGCGCAGTCGGTTACCGGGGTGATGACGTAGTCGTATTCGTGCCGGTGCCAGCCGGTTTGCGCACCTGGCGCGAAACTCCAGCGGGTGATGCGCACCGCTTGCTCGTCGAGGAGCAGCGTCGGTGTCGCCTGCGGTCGGTCGGCCATCTCAATCCACCATTCTCAGGACTTCGCGGACATGGTCGAAGAGCTCGTCGATCTGGCCCTTGGTGATGATCAACGGCGGCGACAGGGCGATGATGTCGCCGGTGGTGCGGATCAGCGCGCCGCGCTCGAACGCCTTGACGAAGGCGGAGAAGGCCCGCTTGCTCGGCTGGCCGGCGATCGGCTCGAGCTCGATGGCCCCGACCATGCCGATGTTGCGCACGTCGATGACGTGCGGCTCGCCCTTCAGCGAGTGCAGCGCTGCCTCGAAGTGCGGCGCGAGCTCGGCACCGCGGGTCAGAAGGCCCTCCTCCCGGTAGGTGTCGAGGGTGCCCAGGGCGGCCGCGCAGGCGATCGGATTGCCGGAATAGGTGTAGCCGTGGAAAAACTCGATCACGTGCTCGGGCCCCGTCATGAAGGCGTCATGGATTTCCTTCTTGACGAACACCGCGCCCATCGGGATGACGCCGTTGGTCACCCCCTTGGCGGTCGTCATGATGTCGGGAAGCACGTCGAAATAGTCGGCGGCGAAGGGGGTGCCGAGCCGGCCGAAGCCGGTGATGACCTCGTCGAAGATCAGCAGGATGCCGTGCTTGTCGCAGATCTGGCGCAGCCGCTTGAGGTAGCCTTTCGGCGGAATCAGCACGCCGGTCGAGCCGGCCACCGGCTCGACGATGACGGCGGCGACCGTCGAGGCGTCGTGCAAGGTGACGATGCGCTCGAGTTCGTCGGCAAGCTCGGCGCCATGCTCGGGCTCGCCGCGGCTGAAGGCATTCTTGGCCGGCAGGTGGGTATGCGGCAGATGATCGACGCCGGTGAGCAGCGTGCCGAACATCTTTCGGTTGGTGACGATGCCGCCGACCGAGATGCCGCCGAAATTGACGCCGTGATAGCCGCGCTCGCGGCCGATCAGCCGGAAGCGCGAGCCTTCGCCGCGGACCCGATGATAGGCGAGCGCGATCTTCAGCGCCGTCTCCACCGATTCGGAGCCGGAGTTGGTGAAGAACACGCGGTCGAGGCCGGCGGGGGTGAGATCGACCAATCGGTTGGCGAGCTCGAACACCAGCGGATGTCCCATCTGGAACGCCGGAGCGTAGTCGAGCTCGGCTGCCTGTTCCTGGATCGCTTCGGTGATCTTCGGCCGGCAGTGGCCGGCATTGACGCACCACAGCCCGGCCGTGCCATCGAGCACCTTGCGGCCGTCGCTGGTGGTGTAGTGCATGTCCTTGGCCGACACGAACATGCGCGGCGCCTGCTTGAACTGGCGGTTGGCGGTGAACGGCATCCAGAACGCGTTGAGGTCGTTGGGGGTGACTTTCAGACGGTTCGACATGACCCGCGTTCTCCTGTTGCGCTGGCCGCGGCGGCGTGGCCTTCGGCAGCCAGATGTGGTAGGCGAAATTTGACCGGTTGGACAAAGTTGACCGCGCCTCATGCGCCGGTCAAGGCCAAACTAGAGGAACGATGCCGAGCGAGCGCGCGCCACGACCGCTGAAAAGCTGGTCCAGCCGATTGGGCCAGGAAGCTGGGGGCGCGGCGGCCTGCCGGGGTCCGAGATGACGCTCGCCTCCGCCCTTCCCCGTCGCACCCGCATCCAGACCGAGAAGCGCGAGCTGATCCTCGAAGCCGCCCTGGAGGTGTTCTCGACCCATGGCTTTCGCGGCGCCACGCTCGATCAGATCGCCGAGGCGGCGGGCATGTCCAAGCCCAATCTGCTCTATTATTTCCGCCGCAAGGAGGACATCCACGGGGCGCTGCTCGAGCGGCTCCTGGAGACCTGGCTGGCGCCGCTCAGGGCGCTCGACGGACGCGGCGATCCGATGGCCGAGCTCAGGGCCTACATCCGCCGCAAGCTCGAGATGGCCCGCGACTTCCCGCGCGAGAGCCGGCTGTTTGCCAACGAGATCCTGCAAGGCGGGCCGCGCGTTCTGCCGATGCTGTCCGGCGAGCTCAGGCAATTGGTCGACGACAAGGTCGCGGTGATCCGCGGCTGGATGGGTGCCGGCCGGATCGTCGGCACCGACCCCGTCCATCTGATCTTTGCGATCTGGTCGACCACCCAGCATTACGCCGATTTCGACGTCCAGGTGCAGGCCGTGCTCGGCCCGGAGCGCGGCGGCGAGGGCCGGTTCGAGGATGCCGCGCGGTTTCTCGAGGAGCTGTTCACGCGCGGGCTGACGCCGCGCCCTTGAGCGCGGGCGGCGTTTAACTCGGCTGCGGCCGCGCAGCGGGAGGGCGTTTCTTCAAAACCGCCGCCTTGCTCCAATCCTTTGATTGAGCAGCAATGCCGCGGCAGCCGACTTTGGTCCGGCTTTTCAGCGCCGCCGGGATCGGCCATGGTCCTGGCGCCCACATTGCGGAGGAGAGTTGGATGGCCAAACTGGTTGCGCTCTATAAGACGCCGAAGGATGCAGCGGCCTTCGACCGCTATTACCACGCCACCCACGTGCCGATCGCCAAGACGGTGCCCGGCCTACGCCGTTACGAGATCAGCAAGGGTGCCGTGCTCGGGCCGGAGGGCGCCTCCAACGTCCATCTCGTGGCCATCCTGCACTTCGATTCGGTCGACGCCATCCAGGCGGCGCTCGGCACGCCCGAGGGCCAGGCGACGGCCGCCGACCTGTCGAACTTCGCCGACGGCGGCGTCGATCTGTTTTTCATCGACACCAAGGACGTCTAGGCGCAGACCCGCGGCAGCCTGCGGGCCCGCGGTTCGCTCCAGCCAGCCCGGCCGACCCTATTCCGCCGCGACCTTGGCGGCGGGGTTGTTGGGATGAGTGGTCCAGTTGGCGTAGGTCGGCGACACCGTCCTGCCGGTGCGCAGGTCGACCTCGCCGGCGGCGAGCGGCACCATGCTGATGCAGCCGTCGACCGGGCAGACATTGACGCACAGATTGCAGCCGACGCACTCCTCGTCCTTGACCTCGAAATGGCGCATGCCGTCGACGAGCGCGGTGATCGCCTGGTGCGAGGTGTCCTCGCAGGCGATGTGGCAGCGGCCGCACTTGATGCACAGATCCTGGTCGATGCGCGCCTTGGCGACGTAGTTGAGATTGAGGTACTGCCAGTCGGTGACATTGGGGGTGGCGCGGCCGACGACGTCGTCGAGGCTCGCATGGCCCTTCAGGTCCATCCAGTTCTTCAGTCCCTCGATCATCTCTTGGACGATCTTGAAGCCATAGGTCATGGCCGCCGTGCAGACCTGGACGTTGCCGGCGCCGAGCGCCAGGAACTCCGCCGCATCGCGCCAGGTGGTGATGCCGCCGATGCCGGAGATCGGCAGGCCGCGGGTCTCCGGGTCACGGGCGATCTCGGCCACCATGTTCATGGCGATCGGCTTGACCGCCGGGCCGCAATAGCCGCCATGCGAGCCCTTGCCGTCGATCGACGGCTCGGGCGAGAAGCTGTCGAGGTCGACGGCGGTGATCGAGTTGATGGTGTTGATCAGCGACACGGCGTCGGTCCCGCCCGCCTTGGCGGCGCGTGCCGGCCGGCGGATGTCGGTGATGTTGGGGGTGAGCTTGGTGATCACCGGCATGCGCGTGTTCTGCTTGCACCAGCGCACCACCATCTCGATGTATTCCGGCACCTGGCCGACGGCCGAGCCCATGCCGCGCTCCGACATCCCGTGCGGGCAGCCGAAATTGAGCTCGATGCCGTCCGCGCCGGTGTCCTCGACCACCGGCAAGATGGCCTTCCAGGCCTCTTCGAGGCACGGCACCATCAGCGACACGACCAGCGCCCGGTCGGGCCAGTCGCGCTTCACCTCCTTGATCTCGCGCAGATTGGTCTGAAGCTCGCGATCGGTGATCAGCTCGATATTGTTGAAGCCGAGCAAGCGGCGGTCGGCGCCCCAGATGGCGCCGTAGCGCGGGCCGTTGACATTGACGATCGGCGGCCCTTCCTCGCCCAGCGTCTTCCAAACCACGCCGCCCCAGCCCGCGCGGAAGGCGCGGATCACATTGTAGGCCTTGTCGGTGGGCGGCGCAGAGGCCAGCCAGAACGGGTTGGGCGACTTGATGCCGACGAAATCGCTGCGGATGTCTGCCATGCTCAGGCCCTCCCATTGGCGGTGAGCGCGCGATGGATGCTTTCGGCCGCGTCACGGCCCTGCGCCACGCCGGCGACGGTCAGATCCTCGCCGCCGAACACGCAGTCGCCGCCGGCCCAGACCTTGGCCAGCGAGGTGCGGCCTTCGCCGTCGACCTTGATGCGGCCGCCCTCGAGCGCCAGCTGCGCACCGCTGCCGTTGAGCGCGGCCGGCATGAACGACTGGCCGATCGCCTTGAACACCTGATCGGCGGGAATCGTCAGGGTCTCGCCGGTGCTGCCGAGCTGACCGCCTGCGAGGCGGGTATATTCGAGCTCGACGGCGGCCACCTTGCCGCCCTCGGCAATCACCCGCAGCGGCCTCAGCCAGTGGCGGATGGCGACGCCCTTGGCGGTGGCGAGCTCCTGCTCGAAACCGGAAGCGTTCATGTGCTCCTTGCCGCGCCGGTAGCAGATCGTCACCTCCTCGGCGCCGAGCAGTTTCGACTGCACGGCCGCATCGATCGCGGTCATGCCGCCGCCGATCACCACCACGCGCCGGCCGACCGGCAGCCCGGCCAGATCGCTCGCCTGGCGCAATTCGGCGATGAAGTCGACGGCATTGTCGACGCCTTCGGTCTGTTCGCCGTCGGTGGCCAATGCGTTGACGCCGGCCAGCCCAAGGCCGAGAAACACAGAATCATATTCGGCGATCAGCTCGGCAAGCTGAATGTCGCGGCCGAGCGCCTTGCCGTTGACGATCGCGATGCCGCCGATCGCGGTGACGTAGTCGACCTCCGCCTGGGCGAAATCGTCCGTCGTCTTGTAGGCGGCGATGCCGTACTCGTTGAGCCCGCCGGGCTTCTCGCGTGCCTCGAAGATGATCACCTCGTGGCCGTAGAGGGCAAGCCGATGCGCAGCGGCAAGGCCGGCCGGGCCGGCACCCACCACGGCGACCCGCCTGCCGGTGAGCGGCGCGCGGCCGTAGAACTGCTTGCCGGCGGCCATCGCCGCATCGGTGGCAAAGCGCTGCAGCCGGCCGATCTGCACCGGCTTGCCTTCCGCCACCTCGCGCACGCAGACCTCCTCGCACAAGGTCTCGGTCGGACAGACGCGGGCGCACATGCCGCCCAGAATGTTCTGGTCGAAGATCGTCTTGGCCGCGCCGAGCGGGTTGCCGGTCGAGATCTGGCGAATGAACAGCGGAATGTCGATCGAGGTCGGACAGGCCTGCATGCAGGGCGCGTCATAGCAGAAATAGCAGCGGTCCGACTCGACCAGCGCCTCGTGATGATCGAGCGCCGGGTGCAGATCGGAGAAGTTCTCGGCATATTGCGCCGGCGGCAGCCGCGCCGGCGCGATCCCGTGCTTGTATTGGCCGTCCATCCCAGCTCCCGCAGATCCCCGGCTTTCCGGTCGACCCCTCGTGTCGTTTTGCCGAAGGCTAGCACAGATTCATTTTTTATCAATCGGTCAAATTTTGGCTAAGTCCTTGTTTTGCCATGAAAGTTGAGCGTGTTACTCAACAATTCGAAGCTGGTTTTGAACGCCGTGTCAAGACTCTCTCGAATGGCGAGCCGTCAGCGCGGCGGCTTGCCGAACACGCGGATATATTCGGCCTCGCCGCCGGCCACCAGCACCTCCGCCTGGCGGATCCATTGCTCGCGATCGATGCGGCCGCGGAATCTCAGCTGGCGGTCGATATAGTCGCGCTCGGCGTCGGTCCAGGCGGCGATCTGCGCGAGCGTCAGGACGCCGAGCTCGTTGAGCTGGCGTTCGATCGCCGGACCGATCCCGGCGATCAGCTGCAGATCGTCGGCATCGGCGGGCCGGTCGAGCGGCGGCGGGGCCGCCGCGCCGGCCGGCGGCACCAGCGGATCGAGTGCCTGGCGGCCATCGCCCACCTCGGCGATCGGCTCCGCCGGCAGGACGGCGCCGGCGAAGCGCCCGCCGCCCGGGTCGGGCGCGGTGACGGTGTCGGGATCGCTTGCGGCTGCCAGGGCGGCCTCATCGGCTTCGATAATCTCGCCGGCCAGCGCGCCGGCGGCCGGGGTGGCGCGCTTGCGCTTGGGCGGCGCGACCGGCCGCGGCTGGGTGCCGAACGGCCGCGGCGTGCCGGCATCCTCCGGCACGATGTCATGGGCATGCGGCTCGCCGCCCTTGTCGAAGCTGATCACCGGCTCCATCGTGGCCAGCACCTCGTCGGGCAGCCAGCACAGGCTGCGGTGGCCCTCGCCGAGTTCGCGCAGCGGCGGCACCTCCTTCTCGCACGATCCATCCGGCACCAGGTGCTTGTAGCGGCAGCGGGTCTGGAACGGACAGCCGGTCGGCGGGTTCATCGCCGACGGAATGTCGCCTTCCAGCACGATGTGCTTCTTGACCACGCTGGTGTCGGCGATCGGGATCGCCGAGAGCAGCGCCTCGGTATAGGGATGGTAAGGCGGCGAGAAGATCTGGTCGGTCGTGCCCTGCTCGACGATGTAGCCGAGATACATCACCACCACGCGGTCGGCGATGTAGCGCACCACGGAGAGGTCGTGGCTGATGAACAGCATCGTCGTCTTCGATCTGCCGCTGGATGTCCATCAGCAGCTCGGTCACGGCCGCCTGCACCGAGACGTCGAGCGCCGAGACCGGCTCGTCGGCGACCACCACCTTGGCGTGGCCGGCAAAGGCGCGCGCCACGCCGATGCGCTGCTTCTGCCCGCCGGACAGCTGGCGCGGCATGCGGCTGGCGAAGGCGCGCGGCAGCTTGACCAGGTCGAGCAGCTCGAGCATGCGCTGCCGCCGCTCGGCCACCGTGCTGCCGACGTCGAATTTCTCCAGCGTGCGGATGATCTGCGAGCCGACCGTGTGGCTGGGGTTCAGCGTGTCGAACGGATTCTGGAACACCATCTGGATCGAGGAGATGGTGTCGACGTCGCGCTCCTCGATCGGCGTCGACTGGATCTCGGTGTTGCCGAGCCGACACCGCACCCGAAGATCGCCGTTTCCAGCCCGAGCAGCACCTTGGCAAGCGTCGACTTGCCGCAACCGGATTCGCCGACGATCGCCACCGTCTCGGCCTCGCGCGCCTCGAAGCTGATCGTCTCATTGGCCTTGACGACGCGGCCCTCGCCACGGCCGAAGATCTCGTTGCCGCCGACCCGATAGTACTTCCTGCAGATCGTCGATCTTGAGCACCGGCGCGCCCGGGGTGACCGGCTCGCGCACCTTGTCGGCTCCGGGCGGCAGCGCCCGCCAGTCGATCTCGTCGAAGCGCACGCAGCGGCTGTGGTGATTGTCATGACCGGCGACCGCGATCATCGGGATCTCGGCGGCGTCGCACACGCCCTTGACGAAATGCTGGCAGCGCGGGCCGAAATTGCAGCCCTTCGGCCGCTCGTGCGGCAGCGGCAGTTGCCCGGGGATGGCGATCAGCGGCCGCGCATTCTTGTCGGCGCCGGGCAGCGGGATCGAGCGGAACAGGCCTTGCGTATAGGGGTGACGCATCCGGTCGAAGACGTCCTTGACCGTGCCGGTCTCGACCGCCTCGCCCGAATACATCACCGTGATCCGGTCGCAGGTCTCCAGGATCAGCCCGAGATTGTGCGAGACGAAGATCATCGAGGTGCCGAACCGCTTGCCGAGATCCTTGACCAGCTCGACGATGCCGGCCTCGACCGTCACGTCGAGCGCCGTCGTCGGCTCGTCGAGCAAGAGCAGCGCCGGCTTCGACAGCAGCGCCATGGCGATGACGATGCGCTGCTGCTGGCCGCCCGAGAGCTGGTGCGGATAGGAGCGCATCATCCGCTCCGGATCGGGCAGGCGCACCGAGCGCACCATTTCCAAGGAGCGCGGATAGGCCTCGCTGCGGGAGACCTTCTCGTGGATCAGCGGCACCTCCATCAGCTGCTGGCCGATCTTCATCGCCGGATTGAGGCTCGCCATCGGCTCCTGATAGATCATCGCGATCTTGCTGCCGCGCAGCTGAGCGCAGCTCCTCGTCCGACATGTCGCCCATGTCGCGGCCCTGGAACTTGATGCGCCCGCCGACAATCCTGCCGACATTGGAGAGGTCGCGCATGATGCCGAGCGAGACCGTCGACTTGCCGCAGCCGGATTCACCGACGATGCCCATCGCCTCGCCCGGCATCACCGCGCAGGAGAAGTCCATCACCGCGGGGATCTCGCCGCGGCGGGTGAAGAACGAGATCGACAGGTTCTCGATTTCCAGGATCGGGGCGGCTGGATTGCTGACAGCTTCGCTCATCGACAGGCCTCCGTCAGTCTTTCATCGATTGCTCGCGCAGCGCATCGGCGAGCAGATTCAGACCGAGCACGAACGACATCAGCGCAAAAGTCGGCGGCAGCGCCGGATGGATGAACGAGCGCAACAGCCGGCTGGCATCCTTGATCGCCGTGCCCCAATCGGGACTTTCCGGCGCCAGGCCGAGCCCGAAATAGCCGAGCGTGCCGAGCAGGATCGTGGTGTAGCCGATGCGCAGGCAGGCATCGACGATCAGCGGCCCGCGGGCGTTGGGCAGGATCTCCCACAGCATGATGTACCATGGCCGCTCGCCGCGGGTCTGGGCGGCGGCGACGTAGTCGCGCGTCTTGATGTCCATGGTCAGCCCGCGCACGATGCGGAACACGCCCGGGCTGGAGGCGAACACCACCGCCACGAAGATGTTGAGCTGATTGGGGTCGATCGAGATGATGCCGAACGGATCGGCGTTGAACACCAGCCCGGCATAGATCCAGCCGCCGATCAGCAAGGTGAGCGCCAGCTGCACTGCCAGCAGCTGCGGCCGGTTCTTGAACCGGGTATAGAACAGCGTGACGAAGAAGATGATCGGGAACAGGAAGAACAGGCCCGCCAAGCCGTAGGGGATCGGCGTGTCCATGATGCCCGGGCGTGACCAGCAGATAGAACAAAAGGATCACCGGGAAGGCCAGCACCAGATTGGCCAGGAAGGAGAGCACGGTGTCGACCCGGCCGCCGTAATAGCCGGCGGGCAAACCGAGCGTGATGCCGACCATCAGGGCGAACGCCGTCGCCGCCGGGGCGATGATCAGCACGATCTGGCTGCCGACCACCATCCGGCTGAAGACGTCGCGGGCGAGCTTGTCGCCGCCGAGCAGATAGACGCCGTGCGAGGCCGGATCGATGGCGCCGGGCAGCGTGTCCTTCATGATCGGCACCTGGGCCAGCGGATCGAACGGCGCGATCTTGTGGGCGAAGATGGCGGTGAACAGCCAGAAGAAGCAGATGCCCACCCCGGCAATGCCGACGCCGCTGTCGAACAGCTGGCCGTAGAGCCCGAGCCGGCGGCGGAAGGCATAGCTGGCACCCAGCACCAGGATCAGCGCCACCCAGACGGGCCAGAAGCGGCCCAGGATGCCGACCACCACCTGGAACCAGCCGACATACTCGATCTGCATCGGATCCGCCTTTACTGCACGCGGATGCGCGGGTTGAGGTAGGCGTAGCCGATATCGGAAATCAGCTGCGTGAAGAGCACGACGACCACCGAGACCAGCGAGCAGCCGAGCAGAAGGTCGATGTCGTTGTTGCCGGCGGCCTCGACCAGCGTGAAGCCGAAGCCCTGGTAGCGGAACATCGTCTCGACGATGACGACGCCGGTAAGCAGCCAGGGGAACTGCAGCATGATGACGGTGAACGGCGCGATCAGCGCGTTGCGCAGCGCGTGCTTGACGACCACCTTGCCGAAGGACAGGCCCTTCAGCCGGGCGGTGCGGATATATTGCTGGGTCATCACCTCGACCATCGAGGCACGTGTCATGCGGGCGATGTAGCCGATGCCGTAGATGGCCATCGTCATCACCGGCAGGGTGAAATTGTAGAAGGTGATGCCCTTCCCCGTCGCGCTCGCCGCCGAGCCGTTCAGCCAGCCGAGCCAGGTGGCGAAGATGACCGTGAAGATCACGCCCGAGACATATTCGGGCGTGGCGGTCGTGGCGATCGAGGCCACCGACAGCGAGCGGTCGGTGCGCGACCCCTCGCGCATGCCGGCCAGAATGCCGATCAGCAGCGACGATCGGCACCATGATCAGCCATGACGAAGAACATCAGGATGCCGGTCGCGCCGAGCGCCGGGAACAGCTTCGCCGACACCTTGGTCCGGAACTTGGTCGAGCAGCCGAAGTCGCCCTGCAGGATGCCGCCGAAAGTCGGGCTCGCTTGGTTCGTCGCAGAAGCGCGAAGCGCGGCACCGCCTTGCCGGTGGCCGGGTCGATGATGGGCTGCTTCTTGACCACGCCCAGCCACTGGCCGTAGCGGACGAAGAAATTCTGCCGGTAGCCGTTGCTTGACCAGCCAGCTTTCCAGCTGATCGGCCGGGGTTCGCATGTCGAGCTGGCTGATCGCGAGCTTCTTCAGGTTCGGCTCGAGATTGATCAGGAAGAAGACGATCAGCGTCAGGCACAGCATCGTCAGCGCCATGGTGCCGAGACGTCGCAGGATAAAAGCAAGCATCGTCGTCCCCTGCCAGTCCGGTTGGGGTCAGCCGCGAACGGTCCTTCTCAGCGGACGCGCAAGGGGAGCCGCGCGGCTCCCCTTGCCAGGGGGTGCATCGCCAGCATCCAACTCGGCGATCCAGACCTTGCCGAGATCGATCTCGAACATCGGGTGCATGTCGAAGTTCTTCACCGTTGGCTTCATGTGTCGATAGAGCTTGCGCCAGTAAGGCTGGATGATGATGCCGGATTGCTGCAGCATCGTCTCCATGTCCTTCATCATCGGCTTGCGCTTCTCTGCATCCGCAACGCCGAGCGCCTCGGCGATCTTGGCGTCGAAGTCGGGATTCGACCAAGCGGTCTCGTTCCAGGCCTCGCCGCTCTTGTAGGCCAGCGCCAGCACCTGGACGCCGAGCGGGCGCATGTTCCAGTTGGTCATCGAGAACGGGTACTTGGTCCAGTCGTTCCAGAAGGTCGATCCCGGCAGCACCGTGCGCTTGATCTTGATGCCGGACTTCGCGCAGCTGGGCGGCGATGGCGTCGCCCGAGTTCTTGTGCCAGTCCTCGTCGACGGTGATCAGCTCGTGCTCGAAATCCGCCTGGCCGGCATCGGCCATCATCTGCCTTGGCCTTGGCCGATGTCGCGGGCGACCTTGGGCAGCGCGACATATTCGGGATGGATCGGGCAGACATGGTGGTTCTCCGCCACCGTCCCGGCATTGCCGTAGCCGAGCTGCAGCACCACCGCATTGTCGACGCCGAGCAGCATCGCCTGACGCACCTTCTGGTCGTCGTAAGGCTTGTTCTTGACGTTCATGCGGGCGACGATGGTGGTTGCGGTGACGACCTCCGACTTCGTTCAGCCCGAGCCCGTCGAGGATCTCGATGTAGTCGGCAGTGGTCTCGTAGTTCGCATCGACCTCGCCGGATTCGAATGCGCTGACGGTCGCCGACGGGTCGGTGCCGTAATCGATGAACTCGGCCCCGTCGAGATAAGCCTCGCCGCCCCACCATTTGCCGTTCTCGCGGCGCTTGTAGACGACCTTGGAGCCGACGTCGTAGGAAACCAGCTCGAACGGGCCGGTGCCGATCGGGTTCTTGGTGAAGTCGGCGCCGGTCTCGTCGAAGGAGCGGTGCACGACCAGGCCGGGATAATCGGCGAGGTTGGGGATGAACGAGATATCGGGCGCGGTGAGCTTGACCTTGACGGTGTGGTCGTCGACCTTTTCGACGCCGCCGTCGCGCAGCTTGCCGGTCTTGGCATCGACCAGCGTGCCCATCCGGGCCGGCATCGAGTTGCCTTCCGAGCTTTTATCGCACCAGCGTCCGATATTGTAGATGACATCCTCGGCGACGAACGGGTCTCCGTTCGTCCAGGCCGCGTTCTTGCGCAGGTGCAGCACGTATTCGGTGGCTTCGTCGTTGACGTCCCAGCTCTCGAGCAAGTAGGGCTCGAAGGTATACTTGCTGGTGTACTTAACCAGCGGCTCAAGCGACTGACGCTGTGCGTTGGCGATCTCCGACCAATCGGCCGTGCGCGGATCTTTTACCGCCTTGACGAATGACGCGATCTTGATGGTGCCGCCCTTCTTGGGTTCTTCCTCAGCGGCCGCGGGGGTGGGCATGGCCAAGCCCATCATGCCGTAGGCCATCGCTGTCGAAGCGCCGAACACGCTCGCCAGCGCCAGGAACTCGCGTCGGTCAACCGTGCCGGCCTTGGCGCCCTCGGCCATGGCCTTGACGAAGTCCGGAACGTTGTCCCCATTGCTTTTGTAGAATTTCATCACCAACTCCCATTTTGGCTTTCTGCCGGTTAGCATTTCCCATCCCAACCGCATTGTCAAAGCGGATGGAACGCCAGCGTGTGCCGGGAATGTGCAACTTTGCCAGGGGAGCAGTTCGCGCGAACGCGACAATCTTGACGCAAATGCGCTATTGCATCACAGATTTAGTGATATCGCTGCCAGTCTGCTATCATAACCCGGCGGGCGCGCGGCGATGAAGCGCCAGCCTCCTCGGAACGGCTGGGCCAGCGCTGCGGCGCGGCTCTCGTGCCGCGGCCGTTGACAAGTCGGTGAAGACCTTGCTGGACTGCGGCCGACCGGCATTCGTGGAGGATGGACCATGTCGAGGCGAGCGGCGCTCCTGCTGGCGATCGGGTTTCTCGGCTGGCCGCTGGCCCCGGCGGCTGCCGCCGGGCCCGAACGCAGCGTCGTCACCACCGACAATGCCGACTATTTCGGCTTCGACCTGCGCGCCGAACAGAACCTGTCGCTCCAGGCCTGCCGGCAGACCTGCCTCGGCGATCCCGGCTGCCGCGCCTTCACCTACAACACCAAGGCGCGCTGGTGCTTCCTCAAATCGGACTACAACCAGCTGAAGCCGTTTCCCGGCGCGGTCGCCGGCAAGCTGGTGCCGGCCGCCGGCGATCCCGACATCGGTGCGCCGCCCGAGCTCGGCTTCCTTCCCGCCTGGCTCGCCGAAGAGGCCCGCAAGTTCCGCGCCGGGCTCGCCGCCGACAAGAGCAGCGCCACGACCGGGCTTGCGGCGCTGGTCGAGGCGGGTGGCCAGGCGCTGGCCGGAAACGATGCGCGCAGCGCCCAGACCAGCTACCAGCAGGCGCTGGCAATCGCCCCCGACGATGCCGGTCTGTGGGTCGCTCTCGCCAGGTCGGCGCTGGCCGTCGAGCCCGCCAACGGCGAGGAACCGGCGCTGCTGCAGCGCACCGCCAGCGCCGCCGCGCTCAACGCCTATCGGCTGACACGCAGCGCGGCTGCCCGGGCCGAGGCGCTTGCCGCGCTTGCCGCCGCGCTCGACAAGCGCGACCTCACCCGGCCGGCGCTGTCGGCCTACGAGGCCAGCCTGGCACTGGTCGCTTCCGGCGCGGTCGAGGCACAGTACCGCGACCTCAAGGCGCGCAAGGGCTTCCGGATCGTCGACCACTCGATCGACGCCGACACCGCGACGCCGCGGGTATGCGCCCAGTTCTCCGAAGAGCTCGCCCGCAGCGGCGTCGACTATCAGCCGTTCGTGACCCTCGACGGCAAGGCGCCGAAGGCGATCGAGGCCAAGGACAAGCAGATCTGCATCGAAGGGCTCGCGCACGGCGAGCGCTACCGCATCGCCTTCCGCGCCGGGCTGCCGGCGGCGATCGGCGAAGTGCTCGAAGCGCCGGTCGAGCTCAACGTCTATGTCCGCGACCGGGCACCCTCGGCGCGCTTCACCGGCGATAGTTTCGTGCTGCCGGCGAGCGCGCGCCACGGCATTCCCGTGGTCACGGTCAACATGGACCGCGCCGACATGAAGCTCTACCGGATCGGCGAGCGGGCGCTCGCCGGCCTGCTCGCCGGGTCGCAGTTCCTGCGCCAGCTCGACAATTACGACATCGAGACGGTGGCCGATCAGCTCGGCGCGCCGGTCTGGCAGGGCGAGCTCGAGATTGCCGGTCAGCTCAACCAGGAGGTCACCACCTCGTTTCCGGTCGACCAGGCACTGCCGGAGCGCAAGCCCGGGGTCTATCTTTTGACCGCCGCGCCGCCCGACGACAAGCGGGAATCGTGGGAGACTCGCGCCAGCCAATGGTTCGTGGTCTCCGACATCGGGCTCGCCACCTATGCCGGCGACGGCGGGCTCGCCGTGTTTGCCCGCTCGCTCGCCTCGGCCAAGCCGCTCGGCGAGGTCAGCCTCACCCTGCTTGCCAAGAACAACGAGGTGCTCGGCACCGCCAAGACCGACAAGGCCGGCAAGGCCATCTTCACCGCCGGACTGCTGCGCGGCGACGGCGGCATGGTGCCGGCCGCGCTGCTCGCGAACGGCGCGCAGGGCGACTTCGTCTTCCTCGACATGACCCGGGCGGGCTTCGACCTCTCCGACCGCGGCGTGGGCGGCCGCGCCGCGCCCGGCGCGCTCGACGTCTATGCCTACACCGAACGCGGCATCTACCGGGCCGGCGAGACGGTGCATGCCGCAGCGCTGGCGCGCGACGCGGCGGCGCTGGCCGTCGAGCACCTGCCGCTCAGCTTCCAGTTCACCCGGCCGGACGGGGTCGAGGAGCGGCGCCTGGTCAGCGACGGCGCGGCGCTTGGCGGCTACGCGGTCGAGCTGCCGCTGGCCGGCAACGCCATGCGCGGCACCTGGCAGGTCAGCGTGCTGACCGACCCGAAGAAGCCGGCCGTGGCCGAGGCCAAGTTCCTGGTCGAGGATTTCGTGCCCGACCGCATCGCCTTCGAGATGACGAGCGACAAGGACGAAATCGCGCCCGGCGAGGCGGCCAACGTCACCGTCGACGGCCGCTTCCTCTATGGCGCGCCGGCCGCCGGGCTGGCGCTCGAAGGCGAGATCAACCTGTCGACGATGACCGAGTGGGAGCGCTTCCCCGGCTACCGGTTCGGGCTTGCCGACGAGGACGAGGCCGAAGCGACCCGCATCGCGCTCGACGACCTGCCTCCGGTCGGCCCGGACGGCAAGGCGACGTTCCCGGTCGAGATCGACCAGCTGCCGGCCACCACCCGGATGCTCGACGCCGAGGTGGCGGTGCGCATGCGCGAAGGCAGCGGCCGGGCGGTCGAGCGCACGCTCGACATCGAGCTGCGCCCGCAAGGGCCGCTGATCGGCATCCAGCCGCAGTTCAAGGGCGACCAGGTCCCGCAGGGCGGGCGCGCCGCCTTCAAGGTGATCGCGGTCGATCCCGACGGCAACCGCCGGTCGCTGCCCGGCCTGGCCTGGTCGCTGGTCAAGATCGAACGCAATTATCAATGGTATCGCAGCGGCAACGCCTGGAGCTACGAGCCGGTGACCACCACCCGCGCCGTCGCCGACGGCCACGTCGACGCCGCGCCCGGCCAGGAGCCGGAGATCGCCGCCGATGTCGACTGGGGGCGCTACCGCCTGGAGGTCGCAAGCGACGACCCGAGCGGGCCGGCGACCAGCGTCGAGTTCGACGCCGGCTGGTTCGTCGCGGCGACCTCGACGGAGACGCCGGACGGTCTGGAGATTGCGCTGGACAAGCCGAACTACAAAGCCGGCGAGATCGCCCATCTCAAGGTCTCGCCGCGCTTTGCCGGAGAGCTGCTGGTGGCGGTCGGCGCGCAGTCGCTGCTCGCCACGCAGACCGCCACCGTGCCGGCCGAGGGCGCCACCATCGACATTCCCGTGCGCGGCGATTGGGGTGCCGGCGCCTATGTCACCGCCAGCCTCTACCGGCCGGGGGACGGGGTGCCCAGCCGGATGCCGGCGCGCGCCATCGGAGTCAAATGGCTGTCCGTCGATCCCGGGGAGCACAGATTGACCGTCGCCCTCACCCCGCCGGCCAAGACCGAGCCGCGCCGCGCCTTGCCGATCCCGATCCATGTCGGCGGGGCGGGAACCGACAGCGAGGCCTATGTCATGGTCGCAGCGGTCGACGTCGGCATCCTCAATCTGACCAGCTACCAGCCGCCCGACCCGGAGGCCTGGTTCTTCGGCCAGCGCGCCATGGGGCTCGAACTGCGCGACCTCTACGGCCGGCTGATCGACGGCTCGCTGGGCGCGGCCGGCCGGCTGCGCACCGGCGGCGACGGCGGCGACATGTCCAGTGAAGGCAGCCCGCCGACCGAGAAGCTGGTCGCCTTCTTTTCCGGCCCGGTCAGGCTCGACCGGCTGGGCGACACGACGGTGATGTTCGATCTGCCGCAGTTCAACGGCACGGTGCGGGTGATGGCGGTCGCCTGGACCAAGCAGGCGGTCGGCCATGCCAGCACCGACGTGATCGTGCGCGACCCGGTGGTGATCACCGCCGGCCTGCCGCGCTTCCTGGCGCCCGGCGATGCCGCCACGCTCAGGCTCGACATCGCCAACACCGACGGCCCGGCGGGCGACTATCAGCTCACCGTCGCCGGAGACGCGGGCGTCGGCGTCGATCCGGCCGCCGCCGCGAAGACGGTGACGCTTGCCGCGGGCGCCCGCACGGCGCTCGCCGTGCCGCTCTCCGGCGGCCGCACCGGCGACGGCACGGTTACGGTCGCCCTTGCCCGTCCCGGCGGTCCGGCGGTCGAACAGATGCTCACCGTCCCGGTCAGGGTGCCGGCGATGCCGCTCACCACGCGCAATGTGGTGGCGCTCGCGCCCGGCGCCAGCCTCAAGGTGGACAGCGCGCTGATCGCCGCCGCCGAGCTCGACGGCGCCGAGGTCAGCGTCGGCGTATCGGCAACGGCTGCGCTCGACGTGCCGTCGCTGCTCCTGGCGCTCGACCGCTATCCGTACGGCTGCGCCGAGCAGACCACCAGCCGGGCGCTGCCGCTGCTCTATGTCGCCGAGCTGGCCAAGTCGGCCGGCCTCGCCGACGATCCGGCGCTCAACGATCGCATTCAGGCGGCGATCGACACCGTGCTCAACTACCAGTCCTCGGCGGGCAGCTTCGGCCTCTGGGCGCCCGGCTCGGGAGATCTCTGGCTCGACGCCTATGTCAGCGATTTCCTGACCCGCGCCCGCGAGAAAGGCTTCCGGGTCCCCGCCGAGGCGATGCAGCTGGCGCTCGACAATCTCGGCAATGCGGTCGGCTACGACGTCGATGTCCAGGACCGCGGCAACGACATCGCCTATGCGCTCTATGTGCTTGCCCGCAACAAGAAGGCCTCGATCGGCGATCTGCGCTATTTCGCCGACAGCAAGCTCGAGGCATTTCCGAGCCCGATGGCGGTGGCCCAGCTGGCGGCCGCGCTGGCGCTCTACGGCGACAGCCAGCGCGCCCAGGCGACCTTCCAGAGCGCGCTCTCGCTGGCCCGCTCGGGCAAGGATTTCGACCTCTACCGGGCCGACTACGGCTCGCCGCTGCGCGACGGCGCCGCCATGCTGGCGCTGGCTGCCGAGACCAAGCCGCTGCCCGCGGCCATTCCGGCGATGGTCGGCTATGTCGCCGAGGCGCGGCGCAAAGCGGTCTCGACCAGCACCCAGGACGAGGCCTGGCTGCTGTTGGCCGCCCGCGCCGTCCAGGCAGGCGACAGCGGCCTCAAGCTCGATGTCGACGGCGCGCCGCATGACGGCAATTTCGCCCGGCGGCTGAGCGGCAGCGAACTGGCGGCAGAGCCGATCACGCTGGTCAATCGCGGCGCTGCCCCGGTGGATGCCGTCGTCACCACGGTCGCGGCCCCTGCCGAGCCGCTGCCGGCCGGCGGCGACGGCTTTACCATCGAGCGAACCTACTACCGGATGGACGGCAGCGAGGCCAACGTCACCGAGGTCGCGCAGAACGAGCGCTTCGTCGTGGTGATCAAGATCGCGGAGCTCCACGACTGGCCGTCGCGCATCATCGTCACCGACCTTCTGCCGGCGGGCTTCGAGATCGACAATCCCGGTCTGGTTTCCAGCGCCGAGCTGTCCAATTTCGATTGGCTGGAGAAGACCGAACCGGCACATCTGGAGTTCCGCGACGATCGCTTCGTCGCCGCCTTCGACCATGGCGCAGATAAAAGCCGCGAGGCGACCATGGCCTATGTGGTGCGGGCGGTGACCCCCGGCGTCTATGCCCATCCGGCGGCGGAGGTGGAGGACATGTACCGGCCGCAATTTGCGGCGCGCACCGCCACCGGGATGATGCAGGTGAAGGCACCTTAGAGCGGAGAGCCCGGCGGTGTGGGTGGTGTGGCTGCGCAGAGCCTTGCTGGTCGCCCTGGGCCTGGCCGGCGCCACGGCTGCTGCGGTTGCCGCGTTCGGCTGGGCCGACGCGCGCTTTCCCCCGCCGCTGCCGGTGCTCGCCACGGTCTCGACCGAGGTGCTCGACCGCAACGGCGCCCTGCTGCGGGCATTTCCCACACCGGACGGGCGCTGGCGGCTGGCCGTCGACCTCGATGCGGTCGACCCGCGCCTGCCCGACATGCTGGTCGCCTATGAGGACAAGCGCTTCTTCGCCCATGACGGCATCGACCCGCTGGCCATGCTGCGCTCGGCCGGCCAACTGCTCAGCCATGGCCGCATCGTCTCCGGCGGCTCGACCCTGTCGATGCAGCTCGCCCGGCTGATCGAGCCGCGCGCCGGCCGCTCGCTCGCCGCCAAGCTCAGGCAGGCGTTCCGCGCCGTGCAGATCGAGCGCCGGCTGAGCAAGCGCGAGATTCTCGCGCGCTACCTGACCTTGGCGCCCTATGGCGGCAACCTGGAAGGCGTGCGGGCCGCCGCGCTCGCCTATTTCGGCAAGGAGCCGCGCCGGCTGAGCGTCGCCGAGGCGGCGCTTCTGGTGGCGCTGCCGCAGGTCCCGGAGCGGCGCCGGCCCGACCGCCAGCCGGAGCTTGCCCGTGCCGCCCGCGCCCGCGTCCTTGACCGCCTGGTCGCCGACGGCAAGCTCGAGCCGGCCGAAGCGGCCAGGGCGGCCGCGGAACCGATGCCGGACGGGCGCCGGCCCTTGCCTGCTCTGGCCGCGCATGTGGCCGCCGCGGCACTCGGCGCCGCGCCCTCGGCGCACCGCCTCAGCCTCACCCTCGACCGCGCCGTCCAGGCGCGGCTCGAGCCGGTGGCGCAGGCCGCTGCCGCCCGTCTCGGCCCGCGGCTGTCGGTCGCCATGGTGCTCGCCGACGCCGCCAATGGCGATATCTTGGCCGCCGTCGGCTCGGCCGGCGCCTTCGACACCGGCCGCTTCGGCTACATCGACATGACCCGCCAGCTGCGCTCGCCGGGGTCGACCTTGAAACCGTTCATCTACGGGCTGGCCTTCGAGCAGGGGCTGATCGCACAGGAAACGGTGATCGAAGACAGGCCGGCCGACTTCGGCGGCTACCGGCCGAAGAATTTCGACATGACCTACCAAGGCGAGGTCAGCGTGCGCGAGGCGCTGCAGCTGTCACTCAACGTGCCGGCGATCCGGCTGCTCGATGCGGTCGGTCCGGCGCGGCTCATCGCACGCTTTCGCCGGGTCGGCGTCGAGCCGGTTCTGCCGCGCGGCGACGCGCCGGGGCTGGCGATCGGGCTCGGCGGCGTCGGCATCAGCCTGCGCGACCTGGTCCAGCTCTATGCCGGGCTCGCCAATGGCGGCCGGGCGCCGCTGCTCCGGGACGGCAGCGAGGCCGCGCCGCCGCCGGCCGCCGGGACCGAGATCCTCGAACCGCAGGCGGCCTGGCAGGTGGCCGACATGCTCGCCGGGGTGCGTCCGCCGGCCGGAGCGATGCGGCGCGGCATCGCCTACAAGACCGGCACCAGCTACGGCTATCGCGATGCCTGGTCGGTCGGCTTCGACGGCCGCCACGTGCTCGGCGTCTGGGTCGGCCGCGCCGACGGGGCCGCGGTGCCGGGGCTCGCCGGCTATGTGAGCGCCGCACCGATCCTGTTCGAAGCATTCGAACGGTCCGGGCTGGCCGCCGTGCCGCTGCCCGGCCCGCCGGCCGGGGCGCTGAGACAGGCGCGCCGCGATTTGCCGGTCACGCTGGCGCGCTTCTCGCCCCAGCCGGACGGGCGCGCCGGACCGGCAGCCGCGGCGCCGCTCGAGCCGCCGCCGCAGATCGTGTTTCCGCCCGACGGTGCCCGCATCGACCTCACCGGTTCGGGCGGCGCGCCGCTGACGCTGAAGCTGCAGGACGGCCGGCCGCCGTTCCGCTGGCTCGCCAACGGCCGCCCGCTTGCTGCAGCGGCCCGGCGGCGCGGGCTTGCCTGGCAGCCCGACGGCGCCGGCACCTCGACCCTGACGGTGATCGACGCGGCCGGGCGGGCGGCCAGCGTCACCGTCTCCGTCGAGTAGCCTTGGCCGATCCGCATGGATCATTTTCCAATGGGCAGCGCCGGCCGGCAATTCCGTCTCTGGCCCAATCGGCGGGGCTGTCCATAATACGCGCCGCGGGCCTATGATTTTCGGCGGCCGGCAGGCAGGAGCGGGAAGCGATGATCAACACGACACTATCAAGGCGCACTGTGTTGGCCGGCGGCAGTGCCGTTCTGGCGGGCGCCGCGTGGCCTTGTCGGCTCCGCGCCGATACGCCCCAGGCGGGCGGCCGGCTGATCGTCGCTGCCGATTCCGAGCCGCCGAACCTCAACCCGGCGATCGTCGCCTCCAACGGCGTGTTCTTCGTCGCCAGCAAAGTGGTCGAGCCGCTCGCCGAGGCGGCCTATGACGCGCCGGACGGTCTGGCGCCGCGCCTGGCCTTGAGCTGGCAGGGCTCGGCCGACGGGCTCTCCGCCACGTTCAAGCTCAGGCCAGGGGTGAGCTGGCACGACGGCCAGCCCTTCAGCGCCGCCGACGTCGCCTTCTCCGCCCTCAATGTTTGGAAGCCGCTACAGAATCTCGGCCGGTTGGTGTTCAAGGACCTGGAGGCGGTCGACATCCCCGACGCCCATACCGCGGTGTTCCGGTTCGCCAATCCCACCCCGTTCCAGCTGATCCGCAACGCGCTCCCGGCGCTGACCAGCGTGCTGCCCAAGCACCTCTACGACCAGGGCAACATCGCCGACAACCCGGCCAATACCGCCCCGGTCGGCACCGGGCCGCTCCGCTTCGCCGAGCACAGGGACGGCGAATACTACCGGCTGGAGAAGAACTCCGCCTATTGGGGCCAGCCTTTGCCCTATCTCGACGAGATCGTGTTCAAGGTGCTTCCCGACCGCACCTCGGCGGCCGCGGCCCTGGAGGCGGAGGAGATCCACCTCGCCGCGTTCTCGGCGGTGCCGCTTGCCGACCTCGCCCGCATCGGCAAGGTGCCGGGCATCAGCGTGATCTCGCGCGGCTACGAGGCGTTGACCTATCAGCTGGTGGTCGAGATCAACCATCGCCGCAAGGAGCTCGCCGACCGCCGGGTGCGGCAGGCGATCGCCCATGCGATCGACAAGGACTTCGTCGTCAAGACCATCTTCCTCGGCTATGCCACCGCCGCGACCGGGCCTGTCCCGGCCAGCAGCAAGGAATTCTATACCGCCGACGTGCCCACTTACCCGTTCGACCCCGCCAAGGCCAATGCCCTGCTCGACGAGGCCGGCTATGCCCGCCGCGACGACGGCACGCGCTTCCGGCTGAAACTTCTTCCAGCCCCTTATTTCAACGAAACCAAGCAGTTCGGCGACTATCTTCGGCAGGCGCTGGCGAAGATCGGCATCGATGCCGAGATCGTCAACCACGACTCCGCCGGGCACCAGAAGGCGGTCTACAGCGACCACGATTTCGACCTTGCGGTGGCGCCGCCGGTGTTTCGCGGCGACCCGGCAATCTCGACCACGATCCTGGTCGAAAGCGGCATCCCGGCCGGCGTCCCCTTCTCCAACCAGGGCGGCTACAGCAACGCCGAGCTCGACGCGGTGATCGCCAAGGCGGCGGTGACCCTCGAGCCGGGCGAACGGGTGGCGCTCTACAAGCGCTTCCAGCAACTGGTCGCGGCCGACCTGCCGCTGATCAACGTCGTCGATTGGAGCTTCATCACCGTCGCCCGCGACAGCGTCCACAACGTCTCGGACAATCCGCGCTGGGCGGTCTCCAACTGGGCGGACACGTGGCTCACCGGCTAGCCTCGCGCCAGGCGGGCGCGTGACCGGCATCTCGGCCCTTATCATGCGGCGGCTGCTGGGCAGCCTGGCGGTGCTGCTCGTCGTCGTCGTCGGCGCCTTTTTCCTGCTGGAGGCGGCCCCCGGCGACGCCGTCGACGCCTACCTCGTCTCCGCGTCGGGCGGCGATGCCGGCCTCATCGGCGCCTTGCGCCAGGCCTGGGGGCTCGACCGCTCGCCGCTCGCCCGCCTCGGCGCCTATCTCTGGTCGCTCGCCCACCTCGATCTCGGCCATTCCGTCGCCTTCGGCCGGCCGATCGCCACGCTGATCGCCGAACGGCTGCCGACGACCCTGCTGCTGATGGGAGCGGCGACCCTGCTTGCCTTCAGCCTCGGCGCGCTTCTCGGGCTGGCCGCAGGCAACCGCCCCGGCGGGCGGCTCGACCGCGCCCTGTCGGTGGGTTCGCTGGCGCTCTATGCCG
Organism: uncultured Alphaproteobacteria bacterium; assembly: GCA_963791325.1. Classification (GTDB taxonomy): domain Bacteria; phylum Pseudomonadota; class Alphaproteobacteria; order Rhizobiales; family Rhizobiaceae; genus JBEVJK01. Next base: position 236,880 of record CAWBRU010000008.1, read on the forward strand.
TCCCCGGCTTCTGGCTCGGGCTGGTGCTCACGGTCGTCTTTGCCGTCGACCTGCGCTGGCTGCCCTCGAGCGGCCTGGAAGAGATCGCCTCGGGCAAGGCCGGGCTGGCGCGGGCTCTCGACATTGCCCGTCACCTGGTGCTGCCGGTCACCGCCCTCGGCGCAATCTACATGGCGCTTTATTTGCGCATGATGCGCGCCGGCATGGCCGAGGTCTGGCGGCAGGACTTCGTCCTCGCCGCCCAGGCGCGCGGCATTCCGCGCCGGCGGCTGGTGCTGCGGCACGTCGCCCGCAACGCCATGCTGCCGCTGGTCACCATGCTCGGCGTGCAATGCGCCCAGATGCTTGGCGGCAGCGTGGTCATCGAGACGGTGTTCTCCATCCCCGGCCTCGGCCGGCTGGCCGCAGAGGCCGTGGGCAAGCGCGACACGCCGCTCTTGCTCGGGGTGATCCTGGTCAGCGCCGTCATGGTGATCCTCGCCAATCTCGCGGTGGATCTCCTCTATGGCGCGCTCGATCCGCGCGTCGACCCGACCGGGCGGCGGCGATGAGACCGGTACTGGGGTTTCTCGCTTCGCCCGGCAGCGCGGCGGGCGCGCTCCTTCTGTTGCTTTTGGCGGGCGTCGCGGTTTCGGCCCCCTGGCTGTTTCCCGGCGATCCTCTGGCGATCGCCGGAGAACCGCTCGTCGAGCCCCTCACCGACCCGACTCTGCCGCTCGGCACCGACCGGCTCGGCCGCGACGTCGCCGCCGAGCTCGCGCATGGCGCCCGCACCTCGCTCGCCATCGCGCTCACCGCAGCGGCCGCGGCCCTCGTCTGCGGCGCCCTGGTCGGCACTGCGGCGGGCTTCGCCGGTGGGCTTGCAGACGACGTGCTGATGCGCATCACCGAGGCGTTTCAGACCGTGCCGGGCTTTCTGCTGGCGCTGGCTTTCGTCAGCGTGGCGGGTCCCTCGCTCGGCGTCATCGCCGCGGCCATCGCGCTGTCGGCCTGGACGGCGCCGGCGCGGCTTGCCCGCGCCGAGGTGCTGTCGGTGCGCGAACGCGACTACGTTGCAGCTGCCCGGGTCGCCGGCATGCACCCGGTCGAGATCGCGTTGCGCGAGGTCCTGCCCAACGCCGTGCCTCCGGTGCTGGCGCTCGCCTCCGTCATCGTCGCCCAGGCGATCCTGGTCGAGGCGGCGCTGTCCTTCCTCGGCCTCGGCGATCCCAACCATGTCACCTGGGGCGGGATGATCGCGGAAGGCCGCACGGTGCTGCGCACCGCGCCGTTCCTGTCGATCATCCCCGGCCTGGCGCTGGTGGCCACCGTGCTTGCCGTCTACCTGACCGGCGAAGCGGCGGTGGAAGCCGCCGCGGTGCGCCGCAGCCTGGCATGAGCACGCTCGTTCACCTGGCCGAGCTTGCCGTGCGCTATCGCGGCGCCAAGGCCGAGGCGCTCAGCCCGACCAGTTTTGCGCTCGGCCGGGGCGAGCGGCTGGCGGTGATCGGTGAAAGCGGCTCGGGCAAGTCGACGCTGGCGTTGGCGATCGCCGGCCTGCTGCCGCCGTCGGCTGAGGTGACGGGCAGCATCGCCTGGCCGGGCATCGGCCGACCGCCGGCCAATGGCAGCGACATCGGCTTCGTCTTCCAGGATGCCGGCGCCAGCCTCGACCCGCTGATGCGGGTCGGCGACCAGATCGCCGAGGTCGCAGCGGTTCATCGCGGGCTTGCCCGGCGGCAGGCGCTGGCGCTTGCCGAGGAACTGCTGGCCCGGGTCGAACTGCCGACGCCCGCGCGCATGCGCCGGGCCTTTGCCCACCAGCTCTCCGGCGGGCAGCGCCAGCGCGTCGCGATCGCCGCGGCGCTCGCCGGCCAGCCGTCGCTGCTGATCGCCGACGAACCGACCAGCGCGCTCGATGCGATCGTTCAAGCCCGTATCGTGACCCTGCTTCGGCGGCTGGTGGCCGAGGAGCGGATGGCGCTGCTGTTCATCACCCACGATCTGGCGCTGGCCGCCGGCCTTGCCCAGCGCGTCGCCGTGCTGCGCGCCGGCCGCCTGGTCGAGATCGGGCCGGCCGCCCAGGTCCTCGGCGCGCCGCGGGCCCCCTACACCCGTTCGCTCGTCGCCGCCCAGCTGGCGCTCGAAGGCAGGCTGCCGTGAGCGCCCTGCTCGAAGTCGCCGGGCTGAGCAAGCGCTTCCGGCGCAGCGGCGCGACGCTCGCCGCGCTCGACGATGTCTCGCTGACCGTCGCCGCCGGCGAGACCGTCGCGCTGGTCGGGCCCTCGGGCAGCGGCAAATCGACCTTGGCGCGGCTGGTGCTCCGGCTGATCGAGCCCGACAGCGGCGAGATCCGCTTCGCCGGCGGGGATTTTCTCGCCTTGCGCGGGGCGGCATTGCGGGCGGCCCGGGCCCGGCTGCAGATGGTGTTCCAGGATCCGCTCGCCGCCTTCAACCCGCGCGCCACGGTCGGCCGCGCGATCGCCGATCCGCTGCGCATCCACGGCCTGGCGGCGGCGAGCGGACGGCCGGCCGCCGTCGCCGCCCTGCTCGCCCGCGTCGGCTTGCCGAGCGCGCTCGCCGACCGGCGCATCCACGAGATTTCCGGGGGACAGCGCCAACGGGTGGCGATCGCCCGCGCCATCGCCACCCGGCCGGCGCTGCTGGTCCTCGACGAAGCGCTATCGGCGCTCGACGTCGAGGTGCGCGCCGCGATCCTGGCGCTGCTCGATTCGCTGCGGCAAAGCGACGGGCTTGCCTATCTGCTGATCTCGCACGACCTCGGCGTGGTGCGCGCATTCGCCGAGCGGATTGCCATCCTCGATGGCGGCCGGATCGTCGAGGCCGGTCCGGCGCGCGCGGTGATCGACAATCCGCGCTCGGCCACCGGGCGCGCGCTGGTCGCCGCCATGCCGCGGCTTTCCGCCCCGCCTGCCGAAGGATTCTCGCCATGACCGACACGCCCGAGCCGCGCGCCGAGCGGCTCAGCCGCGAGCTCGCGGCCGCCTTCTGGAACCGCGCCGATCTTTACCGTCTCATTCTCGAGGCGCTGATTGCCGAGCTCGGTCCTCGCCGCGCGGAGACGGTGCTCGCCGGAGCGATCGAGGCACGCGGCCGCGAGGTCGCCCGTCAGGCTTTCGCCGGCTTCGGCCCGAACCAGGCCCGGGCCGTCGGCGAGGCGTTTCTGGCGGCGAGCCCGGACAGCGGCCGGCTCTATCCGGCCGACGTCGAGCGCACTGCCGCCGGCATCCGCTTCAGGGTGCGGCGCTGTCCGCTGAAGGACGCCTGGGTTGCGGCGGGCGTCCCGGAGGAGCGGCTCGCCACGCTCTGCCGCATCGCCGGCGCCTTCGACCGCGGCCTGTTCGAAGCAGTCGGCGTCGGCTTTGCCAACACGACATGGTCGCCCGGACACGGCTCGGACTGCTGCCACATCGAGCTTAGAGATCGCGACAGCGACGTCGGGGAATAGCCGGCCGAACATCCGCAAGAGCCGCAGAAGGTGACCTTGGAGCGGAGTATCGGTTGTTCGAGCCGGTGCTTCACTGCAAATCTCCGGTCTTCCGCTATTCCGGACGGGAGACAGCCGCCAGTTTTTCTGGATTGCTCAGGAAACCATGGCATATGGGCAGATCTGCCCATGGTGCTTCCAGCCTAATCTTGGCATGTTCTTTGCGGCTGCTCGGCCCTCCCACCGCGCCGCCGTGCTCGGCGGGCCGGGGACGGCTCCCGCCCCCACCGACGTTCGCCCGCCGAGCACATGCTTTTTCCGGGCTCGATGTCGATGGGCTCACGGGTCGTGCAGTCCCGACCTCGGCACCATCCCGCCGCCGGCCGGCCCGAGACCGCCGCCGTCGCGCGAAGAGTGTGGGTCGCCGGCGTGCCCTTCATTCCCGGCGATCGGGGCGGCGGCCGGCCAAGCTTCGGCGCGCTTGTCAAAACTCCGCGCACGTGCTTATCAGCCGCCCGGGCCGCGCGCCGAAGCATTGCCGGATCTCGGCAGCAGCTGCGCATCTGCCGCCCCCAGGCATCGGGATCCATGGCCGCCATCATCGACGTCGACAATGTCAGCAAGCGCTTCGGCAGCCTTCTTGCCGTCGACAATTGCTCGCTGTCGGTCGAGCAGGGCTCGATCACCGGCTTGATCGGCCCCAACGGTGCGGGCAAGACGACGCTGTTCAACATGGTGGCCGGCGCCTTCCCGCCGAGCTCCGGCCGTATTCTTCTCAACGGCGCCGACGTTACCGGCCTTGCCGCGCACCAGCTGTTTGCCCGCGGCCTGCTGCGCACCTTTCAGATCGCCCAGGAATTCTCCCATATGACCACGCTCGAGAACCTGATGGCGGTGCCGGCGGCTCAGGCGGGCGAGAGCCTGTTCACCGCCTGCTTTCGCCGCGGCATCGTCGCGCGGGAGGAAGCGCGGACCCGCCGCCGCGCCCTCGACGTGCTCGACCTGCTGCGCCTCGGCCACGTCAAGAACGAGCCCGCCGGCAATCTTTCGGGCGGCCAGAAGAAGCTGCTCGAGCTGGGCCGGGTGATGATGACGGAGCCCGAAGTGGTGCTGCTCGACGAGCTCGCTGCCGGCGTCAACCGCACCCTGCTCAACGACCTCGCCGCCGCGGTCGAGCGCCTCAACCGGGAAAAGGGCCTCACCTTCTTCGTCATCGAGCACGACATGGACCTGATCGCCAGGCTCTGCGACCCGGTGATCGTCATGGCCGCCGGCAGCGTCATGGTCGAAGGCTCGATGGCCGAGATCCGCGGCCACGAAGGCGTGATCGAGGCCTATTTCGGCGGCGGCCGCGGCCGGGACGCGCGGGCATGAGCCTGCTCCAAGTCACCGACGTCCACGGCGGCTATGGCGGGGCCGACATCTTGAACGGCGTATCGCTCGCGGTCGATGCCGACGAGATCGGCGTCATCGTCGGCCCCAACGGCGCCGGCAAATCGACGATGCTGAAGGCCGTGTTCGGGCTGCTTCGGGTGTCGGATGGCTCGGTCGCGTTTGCCGGCAGGCCGATCACCAACCTGCCGCCGGAGCGGCTGGTGCGCAGCGGGCTGTCCTACGTTCCACAGGAATTCAATGTCTTCCCGACGCTGTCGGTGGACGAGAACCTGGAGATGGGCGCCTATACCAGGCGCGACGATTTCCGCCCGCAGATCGACGAGGTCTACGGCTTCTTTCCGCCGCTGCGCGACAAGCGGCGGCAGCCGGCCGGAGAGCTGTCGGGTGGCCAGCGCCAGATGGTTGCGATCGGCCGCGCGCTGATGACCGGGCCCAAGCTCTTGCTGCTCGACGAGCCGACGGCCGGGCTGTCGCCGCTCTATATGGACGAGATCTTCGAGCGCATCCTGGCCATCAATGCGGCCGGCGTCGGCATTCTGATGGTCGAGCAGAATGCCCGCCAGGCGCTGGCGATCGCCCACCGGGGCTTCGTATTGGCGACCGGCGGCAACCGCTTCACCGGCACCGGCGCCGAGCTGCTCGCCGATCCCGAGGTGGCCAAAAGCTTTCTTGGCGGAGGCCACTAGCATGGGAGCGAGCGGCATGCTCTCGGCCCTGCCGATCAACGAATTGGTCTTTTTCATCAACAAGGGGCTCATCGCCGGCCTGATCATCGGCTCGGTCTATGCGCTCGGCGCCGTCGGCGTCACGCTGATCGCCGGCATCCTGCGCTTCTCGCATTTTCCGCATGGCGACATGATGACGGCCGGGGCCTTCGTGGCGGCCATCCTGGCTGCCCTGCTGCCGGGCGTCGGCACCGCGGTCGGGCTGCCGGCCGCCTTCGTGCTGATGCCGGTGGCGATGGCGGTGACTGCCGCGCTGGCGATCGGGCTCGACCGGGTGTTCTACCGGCCGCTGCGCCAGGCCGGGGTCAAGCCGATCGTCATCGTCATGGCCTCGATCGGGGTCATGCTGATGATGCAGGGGCTGATCCGGCTGTTTGCCGGCACCGAGGCGCGCCAGATCGACGCCGGGGCCAAGGCGATCTACAAGCTGCCGATCGGCGGACGCGACGTCGTGCTGACCGGGCCGCAGCTTCTGCTGATCCTGTTCACCCTGGCCGCCGTCCTGTTCCTGCACCTCTTCCTGACCCGCTCAAGACTCGGCAAGGCGATGCGGGCGATGGCCGACAATGCCGACCTGGCGCGCATCTCCGGCATCAGCACGGAGACGGTCGTGCGCACCACCTGGATCATCGCCGGCAGCCTGGCGGCCGCGGGCGGCACGCTTTTGTCGCTCGATGTCTCGCTGAAGCCGGACCTTTCCTTCAACCTCTTGCTGCCGATCTTCGCCGCGGCGATCGTCGGCGGCATTGGCCAGCCCTATGGCGCGATCGCCGGCGGCCTCTTGGTCGGCTATGCCGAAACGCTGGCGGTGTTCAACTGGTCGGTGCTGCTGCGGCCGCTGCAGCCGCTGCTGCCCGCCTGGATCGAGGTGCCCGCCAAGCTCGCGTTCGTGCCGACCGAGTACAAGATCGTGGTTCCGTTCGTCATTCTGATCGCCGTGCTGATCTGGCGGCCGACCGGCATCTTCCGCGGGAGGCTGGCGAAATGACCAGCTATCGCAGCCGTGCGGCGCTGATGATCGCCGGAGCCGCTCTTCTGGTCGGCCTGGTCTTCGCCTGGCTGGGCGCCGCCTACGGCATGCGCATGCTGGTCGAGGCAAGCTGCTATGCGCTGATCGCGCTCGGGCTCACCATCCAATGGGGCTATGCCGGACTGTTCAACGCCGGCATCATGGGCTTCGTCGCCATCGCGGCCTTCGTCTCGATGCTCGTCTCCTATCCGGTCAACGGCCTGTTCTGGAACTCCGCAGGCCCGGCGATGCTCGGCCAGGCCGCCTTGGTTGCCGCGGCGGGCGTGGCCGCGACGGTGGCGGCCAGCCAGACCCATCGTCTCGGCCTGCCGCGCCGGATGCGCACGCTGCTCACGGTGCTGGTCGGCGCGATCGCCTATCTTTGGGCGCAGAGCGCGCTCGACCCCGCCGCCACGCTGATCGAGAGCCAGGCGCGCTTCATCGGCGGGCTCGGCCTGCCGGTCGGGCTTGGCTGGCTGCTCGGCGGGCTCGCCGCCGGCGGCCTCGGCTGGGTGGTGGGGCGGATCACACTCGGCCTGCGCGCCGACTATATGGCGATCGCCACGCTGGGCATTGCCGAGATCGTCAAGGCGGTGCTGAAGAACGCCGACTGGCTGACCAAGGGCACCTTGACCGTCTCGCCGCTGCCGTGGCCGGTGCCGACACCCAACGAGCTCGGCTTCGTCTGGTCGCGGGCCGCCTATCTGAGCGTCGTCGCCGTGCTGATCGTCGTCTTCTACGTCCTGCTCGAGCGCGCCTGGCATGCACCCTGGGGCCGCATGATGCGCGCCATCCGCGACAACGAGGTCGCCGCCGAGGCGATGGGCAAGGACGTCAACCGCCGCCGGCTGGAGATCCTGGTGCTCGGCAACATCATCATCGGCATCGGTGGGGCGGCGCTGATCACCTTTTCCAGCATTTTCGATCCGGGCAGCTTCCAGCCGCTCAACCACACCTTCCTGATCTGGGTGATGGTCATCCTGGGCGGCGCCGGCAACAATCTCGGCACCATATTGGGGGCGCTGATCATCTATGTGGTGTGGGTGATGTCGGAGCCGGCGACGCTGTTCTTGTTCCAGCATGGCGCCGACTGGGGCAGCCAGCTGTTCGGCTGGCAGGCGCCCGGCGATCTGGCGACCCGGGCCTTGCAGATGCGCGTCTTCGTCATCGGCCTGGCGATCACGCTGGTGCTGCGCTTTGCCCCGCGCGGCCTGCTGCCCGAAAAAATCGTCCACCACGATTGAGGGGGCGCCGGCGCACCCCCGCAGCGCTGCCGGTCAGTTGACCTGGCCGACCTCGCGGAAGCCGGGACCGGCGATCTCCATCTCGATGATGACGCCCGGCACGTCGCCGTGATCGTCGAACTCCTGCGAGCCCGAAGCGCCTTCATAGTTGATGTCCTTGCCTTCCTTGATCAGCTTGACCGCCTTTTCCCATTCGCCGGGGTAGATCGGCTCGCCGGGCGCGGTGGCCACCTCGCGCAGCGCCTTGGAGAGGCCCTCGCGGCTGTCGGAGCCGTTCTTCTCGATCGCCAGCGCCAGCAGGAATGCCGCGTCGTAGGCCTGCGGGCCGAACGAGGCGGCCGGATCGAGGCCGGCGGCCTTGGCAAGCTCGGTATATTTGGCGGTGCCGGGCGTCTCGGAGCGGCCGATCTTGACCCCGGTGAAGCCGTCGAGCTTGCCTTCGCCGATCGCCTTGACCAGCGAGTCGCTGATCATGCCGTCGCCGCCGGCGAACTTGGAGAAGTCGCCGCCTTCCAGCGCCTGGCGGATGATGGTCTGGCCAGAGCCGTCGGCATAAGCCAGCACCACCAGCATGTCGGCGCCTGCCGAGGCGAGCGAGCCGAGCTCGGCCCGATAGTCGGCCTTGCCGTCCTCGTGCGCCTCCTTGGCCGCGACCGTGCCGCCTTCCTTCTTGAACGCCGCCTCGAGCGCGTCGGCGAAGCCTTTGCCGTAGTCGTTGTTGACATAGGTGACGGCGATCGAGCCGATCCCCTTGCGCTTCAGGATCTTGGCCAGCACGTCGCCGCTATAGGCGTCGGAGGGCGTGGTGCGGAACAGCAGGTCCTTGTCGTCGATGGTGGTCAAGGCCGGCGAGGTGGCTGCCGGCGACACGATGACCACGCCGCCGGGGATCGCCGCGCTGTTGGCGGCCGCGATCGTCTCGCCCGAGCACAGCGGCCCGACCAGCGCCACCACCTTCTCGGCATTGACCATCCGGTCGGCGGCGTTGGCGGCGGCGGTGGCGTCGGCACAGGTCGAATCGCCCTGCACCATGACCAGCTTGCGCCCGTCGAGAATTCCGCCCTGGTCGTCGACATGCTTGACGGCCAGCGACGCGGCGTCGTGGATCGGCGGCACCAGGCTCTCGATCGGGCCGGTGAAGCCGCCGAGAAAGCCGATCTTGACGTCGGCCGCCCGGGCGCCCGCTTGGGCAGCCAACAGCGCCAAGCCGGCGAGCGCCGCACAGCCCAGTCGGCGGGTGATCATGGTCATTGTTCATTTCCTCCCTTAAACCCTGGAAATGTCCCCACCTTTTTAAGTCGGCAGGGCTGATTGCGGCGGCAAGTGTCGGATGCAGAGCAGGATTTGTAAAGCCGCCCCGCCGGCACGGTCAGCCTGCCGCAGCGGCACCTCCGGCCACCGGAAGTGCCGGCCGGGCACGCCAGTAGAGGAACGACAGGATCGACATGTTGACCAGATTGAAGGCGATGCCGTTGAGAAAGGCAAGCTGATAGGACCCCGTCAGGTCGTAGATCCAGCCCGACAGCCAGCCGCCCAGCGCCATGCCGATGACCGTTGCCATGATGACGATGCCGACCCGCCGCCCGGCCTCGACGGCCGGCATCGTCTCGCGCACGATGATGGCATAGCAGGGGACGATGCCGCCCTGCGACAGCCCGAACACGAACGAGACGATATAGAGCGAGGCCAGGCCGTCGAACGGCAAATAGAGCAGCAGCGAGATGCATTGCAGCATCGAGCCGATCAGCGCGGTGGCGATGCCGCCGATCCGGTCGGCGACGAAGCCGGAGGCGACCCGGCTGACGATTCCTGCGGCCAGCATCAACGACAGCATCTCGGCGCCGCGGGCGACGCCGTAGCCCAGATCCATGCAGTAGGCGACAAGATGGACCTGCGGCATCGACATCGCCGTGCAGCAGCCGATGCCGGCGGCCACCAGAAGCAGCTGCAGCCGGCCGGGAGCGATGTTGAGCGATACCTTGCGCGCCCGATGCGCGGCGACCGAGGTCTCGGCCGCAAGCGCCAGGCGCCGCCGCAGGCAGAGCACCATCGGGATCATGCTCGCCAGGCAGAACAGTCCGATCATGATATAGGTCGACCGCCAACCATACGACAGGATGAAAGGTGGCATGGTTGCCGGCCAGACCGCGCCGGCCAGATAGTTGCCGGCCGCGGCGATCGCTACCGCAATGCCGCGGCGACGCACGAACCAGTGCGAGATGTCGGCGATCAGCGGGCCGAACGTGGCCGCCGAGCCGATGCCGATCAGCAGGCCCTGGACAAGGGTGAATTGCTCGATGGAACGGGCATGGGCGGCGAGCAGGAAACCGGCGCCGAGCATCAGCGCCGCGCCCAGCGCCGGCCGCACGAAGCCGAAGCGGTCGATGGCCCGGCCGCCGAGCGCATTGCCGGCGGCAAAGCCCAGCATGGTCGCCGTATAGGCGAGCGATGCCTGGCCGCGGTCGGTGCCGAATTCCGCCTGGACGGCGGGCAAAACGACGATCACCGCCCAGGTGCCGACGCCGCCGACGGCCGACAGCACCACCGACACCACCAGCCGCAACCAGGCATAGCGGCCGTCGATGTCGGCGGACGCAGCGGCGTTAATCGGCGCATTCATCTGCGCATCCTGCCTGCGCCGGGGCGGATCAGGCAGCGCCACAACCCGCTTTCCGCCCGGGCCAGAGGCTCCGTGCAACCCATGGCTCGCTCGGCCGTTCAGGTCGGCAAGCGGGTTTGAAACGAGGTGAGACATCATGGCCAAGTCCGTAGACGGCCGCAGCGCGCCGGCCGAAAACGCCCGGATCCCCGTCAAGACGCTCGACTGGGACAGCCTTCAGGGCGGTGAGGAGGTGGTGCCGACGCTGGACGAGCCGGATCTCAGGGTCGAAAGCGAGGAGGCCGAGCAGGCGGCGCAGGCCGAGGCGATCGACGACGACGACAATCCCTACAATGACAGCGACGAAGCCCTGCCCGATGACGGCGAGGAGCGCACGCTGAGCCGCGATCCCGGCCGCGAGCACCCGCGCTTCGACGAAAGCTGAGGCCCGCTGCCGTGGTGCTCGGCCGGCTCGGAGCCCCTGCCCCGAGGAACGGCCAGAGGATGATCGGCTGTTCGGAAAGATCGTGCTCGATCAAAGGATTAGAGTAAGATGCCGAGGCGAAGACACGCCTTCGGCCCGTTGGAGCGGACCACTTGCTTTCGGATCGGTTTCCCCTGGAAGCCCTTGTTTTTCCGCAATTTTGGACGGAAAACAGTGGCCGCTTGTCCTGGAATTGCCCTGGTCTAGGACGCCGGCTGGCGCTGCGTCACATGCAGCACGCGCTCGCGCGTGGCGAACCACTCCTCGGCATAGTCGTCGTTGCGATACTCGTCGAAATACGGCCCGCCGTCGGTGAAGTGAACCAGCTTGGCATCGCCGCGGTAGTCGTATTCGTTGACCAGATGGTTCCAGGCGCTCGGCAATTCGCCGATCTGATCGTCGCCGTCCAGCCATTTGAACTGATGCAGCTCAAGTCCGGTCGCGGTGTTGACGAAGTCAGGCGTCAGCGCGCGGCAGCGCCGATTGTTGAACAGCATGACGCTCGACCAGTTCTTCTTCTGGTATTTCGTCTGCGTCTGGCCGAGGAACTTGGTCTCGGTCTTGGGCTGATAATCGTGCTTGACGCACATCACCGCGAAGCGCTCGTCGCGCAGCGACCAGAGCTCGGCGATGTCGGCGCGGGCCAGCATGTCGCAATCGACGAACAGGCTCCAGCCTTCATAGCCGCTCAGATAGGGCACCATGAAGCGCGAGAACGAGAACTCGGTCGATTGCAGCGCGTTGCGCTCGCGGGTGAACAGGCCCTGCAGGTGGGAGAGCACGATCGGCGAGAAGGCAACGGGCGTCGAGGCGTGCTCGATGATGCTTTGCGCCAGCACATGGTAGGCGACCACCTCCTTGGAATCGAAACCGATGAAGATCCGTGCCGTCTCAGCCATGCTCGCTCCACTTGCCCTCGGCCGATTGTTCCGCCGGCCGCACCGCCCGCCTGCCGAGTTGGGTGCCCGAGTGATCTTAGCGATAGCTCATAAAGTTGAAGAACATAAAGCACAATCTTGAGCAAACCGAAGCGCGGCGAGGCAAGACAAAACCAGCCGAAATGCCTTCGCAGCTGTTGCCCGGGCGGTCGGGATGTGCTAGAACATACCAAGAACGACTGGCGATGATCAGGGGATGTTTTCGATGCGTCAGACAGGCAAGCTCGACTATCTGGAACTGCCCGCCGGGGGCGGCACGCTCGACCGCGTGAAGGCGTTCTACAGCGCCGCATTCGGCTGGTCGTTCACCGACTACGGACCGACCTATTCGGCCTTCGACGAGGGTCTGGAGGGCGGCTTTCAGGCCGAGCCGGGGGAGGCGGCGCCCAAGCCGCTGCCGGTTCTCTACGCCGAGGACGTCGAGGCGGCCCTTGCCGCGGTCGAGGCTGCCGGCGGCACCGTGCTGAAGCCGATCTACGCCTTCCCCGGCGGTCGCCGTTTCAATCTACGGGACCCGGCCGGCAACGAGCTGGCGGTGTGGGGGCCGTAAGCCCGTCTGTCCGCACGGCAGAGGCAGGCAGGCTATTCGCCATTCGGCCATCTCGGTTGTTTGGCGATCTCGGTTGTTTGGCCATCTCGGTGGTTTCGGCCACCTCAATTGTTTCGGCTGTTGCGGCCCTCTGGGCCGTGTGCCGAGGTTGGCCGGTCGGCGTTGAACCGACCTCCGCCGCTGTTCGGATGGCTGATCTGCCGCCATCGTTTGTCGAAGCGCGGGCCTGGCGGCCTAATCGATTCGCATCGGCCTTGGCCTTTCCGGCGGATTGCCTTTGAAGCTTTCTCACCCTATCGCTCTTTGCATTGCGGACGAGAGGGCTCCGCCGCTCTTCGATCCGGCCGGACCGGACGGGTCGGCCGGCCTGGCTTTTCCGGTGGCATCGCTGGGCGCGGCAACGGACGCGGTGCGGCTTGCCCTGCCGGAGAGAGCGGCAAGCTCTGCCGAACTGGAACGCGAGGGCTACGGCGGATGGCGAAATGGGTCTACGGCTTCGGTGACGGCGCGGCCGAAGGACGGGCGGGAGACAAGAACCTGCTCGGCGGCAAGGGCGCCAATCTCGCCGAGATGTGCGAGCCTCGGCCTGCCGGTGCCGCCCGGCTTCACCATCACCACCGAGGCCTGCAATCATTTCTACGCCAACGGCAAGAGCTATCCCGCCGCGATGGCGGCCGATGTCGAAGCGGCGCTGGCCGAAGTCGGGCGGCTCGACCGGCCGGCGCTTCGGCGACCCCGAGCGCCTGCTGCTGGTCTCGGTGCGCTCCGGCGCGCGGGCCTCGATGCCCGGCATGATGGACACGGTGCTCAATCTCGGCCTCAACGACGAGACGGTCGAGGCGCTGGCGCGCGATGCCGGCGACGCCCGCTTCGCCTATGACAGCTACCGGCGCTTCATCCAGATGTACTGCGACGTGGTGCTCGGCATCGACCACGAGGTGTTCGAGGAGATCCTCGAGGACGAGAAGGCCGGCTTCGGCTGCGAACTCGACACCGAGCTCTCGGCCGATCAATGGCGCGCGGTGATCGCGCTCTACAAGGCCAAGGTCGAGGAAGAGCTCGGCACGGCCGTTCCCGCAGGCACCCGCACGAGCAGCTCTGGGGCGCGATCGGCGCCGTCTTTTCGAGCTGGATGAACCCGCGCGCCATCACCTATCGCCGCCTGCACGACATCCCCGAAAGCTGGGGCACGGCCGTCAATGTGCAGGCCATGGTGTTCGGCAATATGGGCGAGACCTCGGCCACCGGCGTCGCCTTCACCCGCAACCCCTCGACCGGCGACAACGCGCTCTACGGCGAGTTCCTGGTCAATGCGCAGGGCGAGGATGTGGTCGCCGGCATCCGCACGCCGCAGAACGATCACCGAGGCGGCGCGGATCGCCGCCGGCTCCGACAAGCCGTCGCTCGAGAAGCTGATGCCGGAGGCCTTCGCCGCCTTCGTCGACATCTCCGGCCGGCTGGAAAAGCACTACCGCGACATGCAGGACCTCGAATTCACCATCGAGCGCGGCAAGCTGTGGATGCTGCAGACGCGCTCCGGCAAGCGCACCGCCAAGGCGGCGACTGAAGATCGCCGTCGAGATGGCGGCCGAGGGGCTGATCAGTCGCGCGAGGAGGCGGTGGCGCGCATCGATCCGGCCTCGCTCGACCAGCTGCTGCATCCGACCATCGACCCGACGGCGGCGCGCCAGGTGATCGGCACGGGGCTGCCGGCCTCGCCGGGCGCGGCGACCGGCGAGATCGTGTTCTCCTCCGACGAGGCCGAGGACCTGAAGGCGCAGGGGCCGCAAGGTCGATCCTGGTGCGCGTCGAGACCAGCCCGGAGGACATCCACGGCATGCATGCCGCCGAGGGCATCCTCACCACCCGCGGCGGCATGACCAGCCACGCCGCGGTGGTGGCGCGCGGCATGGGCAAGCCGTGCGTCTCCGGCGCCGGGGGGCTGCGCGTCGACATCCGGGCAGCGGCACGCTGACGGCGGCGGGGCGTGACGCTGCAAGCAGGGCGACATCATCACCATCGACGGCGGCACGCGGCCAGGTGCTGAACGGCGCGGTGGCGATGCTGCAGCCCGAGCTGTCGGGCGACTTCGCCGCGATCATGGGCTGGGCCGACGAGATCCGCCGCATGCGCGTGCGCGCCAACGCCGAGACCCCGGCCGATGCGCGCATGGCCCGCTCGTTCGGCGCCGAGGGCATCGGGCTCTGCCGCACCGAGCACATGTTCTTCGACGACGACCGCATCGTCGCGATGCGCGAGATGATCCTCGCCGACACGCGAGGCCGACCGCCGCGCGGCGCTCGCGCAAGCTTTTGCCGATGCAGCGGTCGGATTTCCTGGATCTGTTCGAGATCATGGCCGGCCTGCCGGTCACCATCCGCCTGCTCGATCCGCCGCTGCACGAATTCCTGCCCAAGACCGAGGCCGAGATCGACGAGGTCGCCAAGGTGATGAAGGTCTCGGCCGACAAGCTCAGGCAGCGCACCGAGGCGCTGCACGAGTTCAACCCGATGCTCGGCCATCGCGGCTGCCGGCTGGCGGTCTCCTATCCCGAGATCGCCGAGATGCAGGCCCGCGCGATCTTCGAGGCGGCCGCCGCGGCCGCCAAGAAGACCGGCGCGCCGGTGGTGCCGGAGGTCATGGTGCCGCTGGTCGGGCTGGTGGAGGAGCTGAATTTCGTCAAGGCGCGCATCGACCAGGTGGCCGCCAGCGTCGCGGCCGAGACCGGGGCGCCCGTCGACTATCTGGTCGGCACGATGATCGAGCTGCCGCGGGCGGCGCTCCGGGCCGGCGCGATCGCCGAGACGGCGGAGTTCTTCTCCTTCGGCACCAACGACCTCACCCAGACCACCTTCGGCATCTCGCGCGACGACGCCTCGGCGTTCCTCGAGGTCTACCGGCAGAAGGGCATTATCGAGCAGGATCCGTTCGTTTCGCTCGATGTCGACGGCGTCGGCGAACTGGTGCGCCTGGCGGCCGAGCGCGGCCGCGAGGCCCGGCCGAACCTCAAGCTCGGCATTTGCGGCGAGCATGGCGGCGACCCGGCCTCGATCCGCTTCTGCGAGGAGGTCGGGCTCGACTATGTCTCCTGCTCGCCGTTTCGCGTGCCGATCGCGCGCCTGGCCGCCGCCCAGGCAGCACTCGCGGTGTCGGCCTGACGGCCGGCCAAAGGACGATAGGGGAGAGGGGAAGCCATGGCGAGCAGCCTCAAATTCGGCACCAGCGGCCTGCGCGGCCTGGTCAGCGAGCTGACCGACGTGGTCTGCCGGAGCTACACGGCGGCCTTCATTGGCCATCTCGGGCGGCAAGGCGGCCTCGCGGCCGAGCCGCGTCTGCTGGTCGGCCGTGATTTGCGCGCCTCCAGCCCCGACATTGCGGCGCAATGCATCGCAGCTGCCAAGGCCGAGGGCGTCGCCGTGGAAAATTGCGGGGCGCTGCCCACCCCAGCGCTGGCGCTGCGCTCGCTGACGCTCGGCATCCCCGCGATCATGGTCACCGGCAGCCACATCCCGGCCGATCGCAACGGCCTCAAATTCTACAAGGCCGAAGGCGAGATCGACAAAGCCGACGAGGCCGGGATCGTCGCCGGCCTGGGGTCCGATCCGCCGGGCGCCGGGCAGCCGGCCGCCGGACCGGCGGCCTTGCCGGTCGACCCGGCCGCGCTCGACGCCTACCAGGCGCGCTGCCGCGGCCTGCTGGCGCCGGCCGCGCTCGCCGGCATGCGCATCGGCGTCTACCAGCACAGCTCGGTGGCCCGCGACCTGATGGTGGCGGTGCTCGCCGAGCTTGGCGCCGAGGTGGTGCCGCTCGCCCGCTCGGAGGTGTTCGTGCCCGTCGACACCGAGGCGCTGCGTGCCGACGACATCGCCTTCGGCGAACGGGCCGCTGCCGAGCACCGCCTCGCGGCGCTGGTGTCGACCGACGGCGATGCCGACCGGCCGCTGATTGCCGACGAGGCCGGCCGGTTTCTGCGCGGCGACACCGTGGGCATCCTCGCGGCGCGGTTTCTCGACGCCGATGCCGTGGCCACGCCGGTCACCTCCAACACCGCGGTCGATGCGTCCGGCTTCACCCGCGTCTACCGCTGCCGGGTCGGCTCGCCCTATGTCATCGAGCAGCTCGGCCAGGCGGTCCGCGACGGCTTTCGCCGGGTTGTCGGCTTCGAGGCCAATGGCGGCGTGCTGCTCGGCTCCGGCGTTGCCGGGCGGGGCGGCCCGATCGGGCCGCTGCCGACCCGCGACGCGATGCTGCCGATCCTGGCGGTGCTGGGCAGCGCGGCCGAGCGCGGCGTGACGCTGTCGGCGCTGGTGGGCGAACTCCCCGCCCGGTTCACCCAAAGCGGCCGGATCGAGCACGTCGGGGCCGAGCGCAGCGGCCCGTTCCTGACCGGATTGCGCGATACTGCCCGTGCCGACCGCTTCCTGGCCGAACTCGGGACGGTGGCGAGCCGCGATTCGATCGACGGCGAGCGCTTCGTGCTCGAGACCGGCGACGTCATCCACTTCCGCGCTTCCGGCAATGCGCCGGAGCTGCGCTGCTACACCGAGGCAGCCTCGCTGGGGCGGGCCGCCGACATGCTGACATGGGGGCTGGCTGCGGCCGAGCGCGCACTCGCCAGGCCTGACTGAGCGGCGCTTGCCGCCCGCCCTCGGCCCGGAGGAGCGACGCCGAGACCGGCCGCATAGGGTTCGTACGCGATGAGCGGTTTCCCGCCGCAGACAAAATGTGATTCAAACTGCTGAACGAAGCAGGCTTGAATGGGCAAGAAGCTGTTTTGGCGGAGTGCGTCGGAGTGAGCGCGGATCGAACCGCACTTGCCATCAAGGCGCATCGCTCGGCAGCCGGCGCAAAAGCGGGACTTCGAACACGCCATCGGCCGCTCGCGCGGCGGGACGGTCGACCAAAATTCACGCCATAGCCGGTCAGGCAGGGCGGCCGCCGGCCGGCACGGCCCACATCAGAATGCCGAGATAGGCGCCGATCTGCAGGCTGGTGCTGGCGTGGCTGAAGAACGATTGGCTGAGGCCGAAGCAGGCGTAGCAGGCCGCCACCCACATCAGCGCGCAGCCGAGGCCGCGGTCACGGCCATAGAGCCTCAGCCCCGCCACAAAGGGGATGCCGAGAATGAGCGCGAAGAGACCAAGGCCGGCAAGGCCGGTCTCCAGCAGCAGGTCGAGATACTGATTGTGCAGCTGGTTGTAGATGGCGAGCGTGGCATCGGCTGCCGGCAAGTCAAGCGCGGGGTCGGCAAGCAGGCCGGGGAAGCTGCCCGCGCCGTAGCCGAACAGGAGATGAGATCCGGCCAGTCGCAGCGCCACGTCCCACATGCCGACGCGCTGGCCGGTCGAGACCGACAGCGCGCCGATGTCCTCGCCGTGCGACCAGAGTTCGCCGAGGTCGCCGAACAGCACCACGATCTGCGCCCGCAGCGGGGCGGCGAGCCACAGCGTGACCGCAGCCAGCGCGGCGATCGCCGCCAGCAGAACAAGGCGCGCACCCCGGCCGCGCAGGTTGGAGATCATCAGCAGCGTCAGCGGCGCCAGCGCCAGCAGCGTCCCGCGGGTGCCGGTCAGCACCAGCCCGACCAGGCCGAGCGTGGCGAATGCCGCCAGGCCGAGGGTCTGAAGCAGGCCGCGCCGGTCCCCCAGGCGACCGATCCAATGGATGGCGACGAGGCCGTAGGAGGCCATCAGCAGCTCGGAGAACGGGATCGGATTGGTGGCGCCCCCGAAGCGCCGGCCAGCCAGCGCCGAGGCCTCGAGCGCCTGGGCGACGATCGCCGTGCCCGCTACCAGCACATGCAGCAGCGCCAGCGCCAGCAGGAACATGAACAGCCGCTCGCGCCGCAGCGAAAACAGCATGTAGAAGAAACCGCCATTGACCAGGCCGAAGCCGAGCCGCGAGACGTTGTCGAGCTGCGCCCAAGACGAGCCGCGTACCATCACATGCAGCATCACAAGCAGCAGCAGAGCAATCACCGCCATGCCATAGAAGATCAGCGGACGGCTCGGCTTGAAATCGCGCAACAGCCCCGGGCGCAGCAGCGGCAAGCCGAGCAGGATCGAGGCGAGCAGGAAATAGCCGTAGCTCCTACTCGTGCCGAGCAGCGCCAGCGACACGGCATAGCTCAGCGCACAGGCGATGGTGAGCGAGTGTCTCACCTTGCCGCTCGCACCCTCGCCGGGAGGGCGCCGTGTCCACGCAAGCGTCATCAATGACTGTCAGCTCGAGGTTGCCTGCAACCGGGTGATCCTCTTACCCGGCGAGACGATGCATTGTCGACCGGGAAACCGGCGGCCCCGAGGCGGGCCGCACGGGACCTCCGGCGCCGCCATGCGCCGGCGGCCGCCGATTGTGCTTTGACGCCTCGTCCGATATGAGGGGGCCCTCGATCGGCGCATTGGGGCGTCGCCAAGTGGTAAGGCAGCGGTTTTTGGTACCGCCATTCCCAGGTTCGAATCCTGGCGCCCCAGCCAGCCTCGGAGCACGTCGCGGGAACGCAAGACCTCGGAACAAGTCTGGATTGAATCGGCATGAAAGTTGCAATTTTCGGAACAGGCTATGTCGGACTGGTCACGGCCGCCTGTCTGGCCGACATCGGCCATGAGATGCTCTGCGTCGACATTGCCGCCGACCGGATTGCCGCGCTCAATCAAGGCAAGGTGCCGATCTTCGAGCCCGGCCTGAAGGAACTGGTGGCGTTCAACAGCGCCGCGGGACGGCTGTCGTTCTCGACCGACAGCAAAGCAGCGGTGGCGTTCGCCGGGCTGATCTTCATCGCCGTCGGCACGCCGCCCAATGAGGACGGCTCGGCCGATCTCGGCCATGTGCTGGATGTCGCCGCCACGATCGGCCGCCATATCGACGGCTACAAGCTGGTGGTCAACAAATCCACGGTGCCGGTCGGCACCGCCGACAAGGTGCGCGCCGCGATCGCCGCCAGCCAGGCCGCGCGCGGCGTCTCGCACCCGTTCGACGTCTGCTCCAACCCCGAATTCCTCAAGGAAGGCAATGCGGTCGAGGATTTTTCGAAACCGGCGCGGATCATCATCGGCACCGACAGCGAGCGCGTGCGGGCGGTCATGGCGGAGTGTTACGGCCCCTACAACCGCAACCACGACAAGCTGATGATGATGGACGTGCGCTCGGCCGAACTCACCAAATACGCGGCCAACTCGATGCTCGCCACCAAGATCAGCTTCATGAACGAGATGGCCAACATCGCCGAGCGGCTCGGCGCGGACATCGAGCAAGTCCGCCAAGGCATCGGCTCGGACCCGCGCATCGGCTATCATTTCATCTATCCCGGCTGCGGTTACGGCGGCTCGTGCTTTCCGAAGGATGTGCGTGCACTCGCCTCGACCGCCCGCCAGGCGGGCCTCGAGGCGCGGCTGCTCGGCGCGGTCGAGGACGTCAACGCCGCGCAGAAGACCCGGCTGTTCGACAAGCTCAGCCAGGCGCTCGACGGCAATCTCGCCGGCCGCACGGTCGCGGTGTGGGGACTGGCGTTCAAGCCCAACACCGACGACATTCGCGAGGCGCCGGCGAGGGCGCTGATCGAGGCGGTGTGGGCGGCCGGCGGGCAGGTCCGGGCCTTCGATCCGGAGGCGATGAACGAGATGCGCCGCGTCTATGGCGAGCGGCCCGATCTGGTGCTCGCGACCAGCCCGCAGGAGGCGGCGCGCGATGCCGATGCGCTGGTCATCTGCACCGAATGGAAGCAGTTCCGCATCGCCGATTTCGGCTGGCTCAAGGCCAACCTGCGCACCCCCGTCATCATCGACGGCCGCAACCTTTACGATCCGCAGCGGGTGCGCGACAACGGCCTGCTCTACTTCGCGGTCGGCCGCGGCGATTCGGTCAGCCGGACCGGCGCCTGAACAAAGGGGCCGCGGGCTTGCTCGACTGGCTGCTCGTCGCTCGCGCCAACGACTATGGATTGACCCGCGACGCCGCAATCCTGGCCGAGGCGATCAGCGCCGCCGGCGGCAGCGTCGACTTCGCCGAGCGGCGCCGGCGCAGCCTTGTGGCGCGGCTGTTCGGCGCGCAGCGGGCCGGGATCGTGATCCACATCGAGCGTGTCTTCCCCCGCTGGTTCGGAGCGGCGGCCGGCAACTGGCTGGTGCCCAATCAGGAGCGTTTCCCGGCTCGCCACCTCGGCCGGCTGAAGCGGATCGACAGGGTGCTGGCCAAGACCCGCGAGGCCGAGGCGGTGTTTGCCGCCCACGGCGTGCGCACCGACTATCTCGGCTTCACCTCGCCGGACCGGCGCGACATGGCCGTGGTCTGCGACTACGGGAAATTCTTCCATCTCGCCGGCGGCAGCACGCTGAAGGGCACCGAGGACCTGCTGGCGCTGTGGGCTGCGCATCCGGAATGGCCGGAGCTGGCGCTGGTCCAGAAACAGGCGAATGCGCCGGCCGCCGTGCCGGCCAATGTCCGGCTGTTGTCCGGCTATCTGCCGGATGCCGAGCTCAGGCGGCTGCAGAGCGCCAGCGGCATCCACCTCTGCCCGTCGCGGGCCGAGGGCTGGGGCCACCACATCGTCGAGGCGCTGTCGGTCGGGGCAGTCACGGTGGTCACCGATGCGCCGCCGATGAACGAGCATGTCGATGCCGGCTGCGGCGTGCTGGTGCCCGTGGCGCAAAGCTCGCCGCGTCACCTCGGCACCAGCCATGTCGTCGACCGCGCCGCGCTCGAGGCGGCGATCCGGCGGCTGATCGCGATGCCGGCGGCCGAGAAGGAGCAACTCGGGCGGGCGGCAAGGCAGCGCTTCGAGGCGATCGACGCCGGCTTCCGCGCCCGCGCAGCAATGGTCTTCCGCCGCCCCTCATCCTGACTTGCAGAGGAGGCGCCCTCGCCTCATCCCAAGGCCGGGTCGGCACGTCGCGGAAGACGGGGCTGTGCTTGGTCGGCGTTCGTCGGCAGGAAGCGGCGTGGCAACGATGTGCGTCCTTCGAGGCTCGGCTTCGCCTCGCACCTCAGGATGAGGAGGTGGGGCGCATGAAAGCAGGATGAGGAGGCCGGGGCCATGGAAATCAGGATGAGGAGGCGTCGTTTCGTATCCTCGCACCCCTCAGGGCGAGGAGGAGGCGGCTGCATTCCTCATCCTGAATTGGAGAGGCGCCCTCGCCTCATCCCGAGGCCGGGTCGGCACGTCGCGGAAGACGGGGCTGTGCTTGGTCGGCGTTCGCCGGCACGAAGCGGCGTGGCGACGACGTGCGTCTTTCGAGGCTCGGCTTCGCCTCGCACCTCAGGATGAGGAGGTGGGGCGCATGAAAATCGGGATGAGAAGGAGGCAGCTGCATTCATCATCCTGACTTGCAGAGGAGGCGCCCTCGCCTCATCCCGAGGCCGGGTCGGCACGTCGCGCAAGATGGGGCTGTGCTTGATCGGCGCTCGTCGGAACAAAGCGGTGTGGCGATGATGTGCGTCCTTCGAGGCTCGGCTTCGCCTCGCACCTCAGGATGAGGAATGGAGCCTCCTCCTCCTCGTCTTGAGGGTGCGAGGATACGGACCGACGCTCCTCATCCCGATGTCCATGCGCCCTGCCTTCGCATCCTGAGGTGCGAGGATACGGACCGACGCTCCTCATGCTGATGTCCGTGCGCCTACCTCCTCATCCTGAGGTGCGAGGCGAAGCCGAGCCTCGAAGGACGCACCAATCAGGACAGAGCCCGATGCGCTTGCAGCGTCCCCGGCATGGGCGCGCGGCCGCCACCGCGATTTGAGCGTTGCATCCACCGACCCGCCCGGTGTCTCTTCCAGAACCCCGCCCGGCTCAGCTCGCCTCGCGCAGCTGCTTCGGCCGCCTGCGAGGTCGACCGAGACCAGCTGGCTGACGCCCTGCTCGGCCATGGTCACGCCGAACAGGCGGTTCATGCGCGCCATGGTGATCGGATTGTGGGTGATGACGACGAAGCGGGTCTCGGTCGTTGCCGCCATCTCGTCCATCAGGTTGCAGAAGCGCTCGACATTGTGGTCGTCGAGCGGCGCGTCGACCTCGTCGAGCACGCAGATCGGCGCCGGATTGGTGAGGAACACGGCGAAGATCAGCGCCATGGCCGTCAGCGCCTGCTCGCCGCCCGACAGCAGCGTCATGGTCTGCGGCTTCTTGCCGGGCGGACGGGCGAGGATTTCGAGGCCGGCCTCGAGCGGGTCCTCGGATTCGATCAGCTGCAGCTCGGCGGTGCCGCCGCCGAACAGATGCGAGAACAGCCGCTGGAAATGGCCGTTGACGACGTCGAAGGCGGCGAGCAGCCGTTCGCGGCCTTCGCGGTTGAGGCTCTGGATCGCCTGGCGCAGCTTGCGGATCGCCTCGATCACGTCGTCGCGTTCGGCGACGAGCGTCTCCAGCCGCTCGGACAGCTCCTGCTGCTCTTCCTCGGCGCGCAGATTGACGGCGCCGAGCCGCTCGCGCTCGATCTTCAGCCGTTCCAGCCGGCGCTCGACGTCGGCGACGTCGGGCAGCGGGTCGTCGGGCTCCAGCCCGGCGTGGCGGATGACCAGATGCGGCGGCGTGTTCAGCGCCTCCTGGATGCGCGCCTCGACCTCGCGCCGCCGCTCGTCGGCGGCGGTCAGCCGCTCCTCGGCGCGGACGCGGCTCTCGCGCGCTTCGGCACAGCGACTGGATGGCGGCGATCGCCGCCTTGTCGCGCTCGGCCTGCCGGTTCTCGGCCTGCTGCAGCCGGTCGGCCGCGGCCTTGCGCGAGCGCTCTCGGCCTTCGGCGAGCTGCGACAGCAGGGCGCGCCGGCGCTGCCTCGATCTCGTCGGGCGCGTCGTCCAGCGCCTGCTGCTCGGCGCTGCGGCCTCGGCTCGCGCGCTCGCCGAGCGCGGCGATCTGGCGGTCGGCATTCTCGGCGCGGGCCATCCAGCTGCGTGCGCTCGCCGGCGATCGCCGCCAGCCGGCGCGTGCGCGCGCTCGGCCTCGCGCGTCAGGCCCTCATGGCGGCGCGCGCGCATCGGCAAGCGTCGCCACGGTCGCGCGGCGACGTCAGCCGCTAGCGCGCTCGAGCGCGGCTCTGCAGCTCGCCGAGATCGGGCGCTCGCGGCAAGCCGCGTCTCGGCCTCGGCGACGGCCGCGGCCGCTTCGGCATGCGCCTCGGCGAGGCGGGCACGCGCTTCGGCGAGCGCCGCGCGGCGGCTGGACAGTTCGCCGGCCGCCTTTTCGGCCTGCTGCCAGCGCATCGCGCGCTGCGTCGAGCCGATGCTGCGCGTCGCGCCAGCCTGCCGCGCCGCGCGCTCGGCTTCGCGTCGCCTTCGCGCAGCGCGCGCTCGGCGCCGGCCAAGCGCCTGCTTCGGCGCGCGCGCAGCTCGCGCGTCGCGGCAACCGCTTCGGCGTCGAGCTCGGCCAGGCGGTTCTTCTGCGCCAGGCGCTGCGCGGCGGCGGTCGGCGCGTCGGCGCCGGCGACGCAGCCGTCCCAGCGCCACAGCGCGCCGTCGCGGCTGACCAGGCGCTGGCCGGGCGCCAGCTGCGGCCTGCAGCCGCGCGCCGTCGGCGGCCTCGACGATGCCGATCTGCGCCAGGCGGCGGGCCAGCTGCGCGCGGCGCCGCGACCACGCTCGGCCAGCGCCGCGCACGCCTCCGGCAGCGCCGGATCGCCGGCTGCGGCTCGCCGCTCGCCCCAATGCGCCGGCGCGCTGCGGTCGAGCGGCACATCGAGGTCTTCGCCGAGGGCGGCACCCAGCGCCGTCTCGAAGCCGCGCTGCGACCTTGATCTGCTCGAGCACCGCCGGGAAACAGCTCGCCGGCGCGCGGCGTTGAGGATCTTGGCCAGCGTGCGCGCCTCGGTCTCGACGCGCGCCAGCTCGGCCTTGGCCTCCTGCACCGGCGGCCGCGGCGCCGCCTCGTCGGCGCGCGCCGCCGGCGACCGCCTTCTCGGCCGCGATGCGCTGCCTGCTTCGGCGCTCTGCCAGGGCCGCTGCGCCGCTCGACCAGCCTGCCGCTTCTCGGCCGGATCGGCGAGGGCGGCGATGCGCCGGGCGATATCGCTCGGCCTCGCGCTCGACATCGGCGAGCTGGCGCGCGAGGCGGTCGCGGCGCTCGCGCCGCTTCGCGCAGCGCGCGCTCGACTGGTGGCGCGCGGCGGCCGGCCTCGGCGCGCTCGGCGGTCAGCGCGGCCAGCTGCGCCTCGCTGGCGTGAAGCGTCGCGCTCGCTGCCTCGAACGCCGCGCGGGCGGCGGCCTCGCTGCTCGGCCGCCCCGGCGTTTTCGCCGATTGAGCGCCCGCTCCTCGTCGGCGAGCCGCTCGAGGATCTCGGCATTGTCGCGCACCATCTGCTCTTCGCGGCGCGATGTCGGCGTCGAGCTGGGCGAGCCGCTTGTCGAGCTCGGCCTGGCGGGCGCGCATGCGGCCGGCCTCTTCCTCGATCTGCGCGCGGGCGATCGACAGCCGCTGGAAGGCGGCGGCAGCGCGCGGCCTCGGCGTCGCGCAGCTCCGGCAGGCGCTGGGCGCCGATCGCCTGCTCCTTGGCGGCGTTCATCTGCGTCGGCCGCGCGCTCGGCGACCAGCCGCGGTGGCCATCGCCAGCGCCGACTTGCGCCTCCGCCTCCTGCGCCTTGGCCAGCGTCCAGCGCAGATGCAGCAGCGTCGCCTCGGCCTTGCGGATCTCGGCCGACAGGTTCTTGAAGCGGGAGGCCTGGCGCGCCTGGCGCTTCAGGCTGTCGATCTGGCCTTCGAGCTCGCCGACGACGTCGTCGAGCCGCTCGAGGTTCTGCTCGGCGGCGCGCAGCCGGAGCTCGGCCTCGTGGCGGCGGCGTGTGCAGGCCGGAAATGCCGGCGGCCTCTTCGAGCAGCGCGCGGCGCGCCTGCGGCTTGGCCTGGATCAGCTCGCCGATGCGGCCCTGCCCGACCATCGAGGGCGAGCGCGCGCCGGTCGACTGGTCGGCGAACAGCAGCTGCACGTCCTTGGCGCGCGCTTCCTTGCCGTTGATGCGGTAGACCGAGCCGGCCTCGCGCTCGATGCGGCGCGACACCTGCAATTCGTCGGCATCGTTGAAGGCGGCCGGCGCGGTGCGGTCGGCTATTGTCGAGGAACAGCGTCACCTCGGCGGTGTTGCGCGACGGCCGGGTCGCCGAGCCCGAGAAGATGACGTCGTCCATGCCGGACGCGCGCATGTTCTTGTAGGAGCTTTCGCCCATCACCCAGCGCAGCGCCTCGACGAGGTTCGACTTGCCGCAGCCATTCGGCCCGACGACGCCGGTCAGCCCGCGCTCGATGACGAATTCGGTCGGTTCGACGAAGGATTTGAAGCCGAGCAGGCGGAGGCGCTTGAATTTCATCGCGCTTACGCCCGGGCGCGCGGAAGCGAGCGCGCCCGGCAGCGGATGCCGGCGCGTCAGAGCAGCGGGTCGATGATCGCCGACATTTCCTCAATCGACATCGCTCCAGGATATCGGCCGCCATTGATGAAGAAGGTCGGCGTCGAATTCGACGCCGAATTCCTTCGAGCCGCGGTCGCGGACGGCCCTGACATCCTCCAGAAGCTTCTGGTCCGTCAAGCAAGCCTCGAACTTCTCTTGTGTAAAACCGGCGAGCTTGGCGATCTGCAGCAGCGCGTCCTTGGCAGTTCTCGACGCCAGCCCATTGCATCTGCTGCTTGAACAGCACGTCGACCATCGGGAAGTAATTGTCGCCCGCGCAGCGCGCCAGCATGAAGCCGGCCTCGGCGCGCGGATCGAAGGGAAATTCGCGCAGGATCAGCCGCACCTTGCCGGTGATCGATGTATTTCGTCTTGAGCGCCGGCAGCGTCGTCGCGTGGAAATGCGCGCAATGCGGGCAGGTCATCGAGGCATATTCGACGATCGTCACCTTGGCGTCGGCCTTGCCGATCGACCTGCTCGGGCAGCGCACCGGGCTCCAGCAGCTTGGCCATGTCGACGCTGCCGTCCGGCTTCGGCGCCTCGGCCGGGCTTGGCGGGTCGGCGGGTGTGGCGGCGTTGCCGGATCGGCGGGCTTGGCATCCTCTGCCTTGGCCTCGTCGTCGGAATCGCTGCAGGCGGCAAGCAGCGCTGCCATCGACGGAACGGCGAGCAGCGCGGCAAGGACCTGTCGGCGCGGAAGGGAACGAACCATGCGAATCACCTGGAACCTGGTTGGATTGTGCAATGCTCAAGGCACCAGAAATGCGAGAGTTGGCGCGAATTAAGGCATGCCGTCGCGCAAACCAATCGCCAAAAATCACCGCATCGCGATCACGAAAACGCGATGAATCACGCGCGCGATCTTACGTTCTTCGAGCCAATGATCGTGCGGCCCGAGCCGTTCCAGCGAGCCGCGCAGGCCCTCGTCCTCGACGCCGCCGACGACGCCGGCGATTCGGCCTTCCTCGTCGGCCGAAAGCGGCCGCGGCCGCGGCTTTCGGCCGTGGCCGCCTCGGCGCACCGGCTTCTGCACGATCCTGATGCGGCCGACCGCGTTGAAGCCGAGGAAGGAGTTGACCCGGCCGATGATCTCGCCGGTCTCGTGCTGCACGTGCAGCGCGGCAAAGCCCTCGCAGGCGATGACCAGCGTCGCCGGCTCGAACGGGTCGTCCTCCTGCATGCGCCGCGGCCAGACGATCTTTTCCGGGCGCGTGTGGCGGCGCCAGCCGCGGGCCGGCGATCTCGTCCCAGGACTGGACCAGCCCGATCGAGATGCCGGCGCGCTTGCGCAGCACCGGATCGAGGATCTCGCTCGTCAGGTCGCTGACCGGCACGGGATTGCCTCTGCCGCTTTTGCCTGCCATGAGCCTTCACCTGCTCAGCCGTCGCGATTTCGCGCCGCGCATAGCCCGGATCAATGTCACCGCAGCCAGCCCCGCAACAGCAAGCGCCGGCATGGTCCCGGCCCAATCCGACTCCGCCGCGCGCTGCTCGCCTGGTACGACCGCCACCATCGCGAGCTGCCCTGGCGCATCCCGCCGGCGGCGCTGCGGCCGGGCGCGGCCCGATCCCTACCGCGTCTGGCTGTCCGAGATCATGCTGCAGCAGACCACCGTCGAGGCGGTGAAGCCGTATTTCCGCACCTTCGTCGCGCGCTGGCCGGACGTCGCGGCGCTCGCCGCCGCCGAGACCGACGACGTCATGAAGGCGTGGGCCGGGCTCGGCTATTATTCGCGCGCCCGCAATCTGAAGAAATGCGCCGACATCGTGGCCGGCGAGCATGGCGGCCGCTTTCCCGACACGGTCGAGGCGGGCTGCGGGCGTTGCCCGGCATCGGCGGCTACACGGCGGCGGCGATCGCGGCGATCGCCTTCGACCGGCCGGCCGCGGTGGTCGACGGCAATGTCGAGCGGGTGATCGCGCGGCTCGAGGCGATCGAGACGCCGCTGCCGGCGGCCAAGCCGCTGATCCACGCAGCCGTCGAGCAGCTTGGCGCCGCACGCGCCGGCCGGGCGATTTCGCCCAGGCGATGATGGATCTCGGCGCCACGATCTGCACGCCGCGCCGGCCGTCCTGCATGGTCTGCCCGCTCAACGACGACTGCGCGGCGCTGCGCCTCGGCGATCCCGAACGCGTTTCCGGTACAAGGCGCCCAAGCCGGAGCGGCCGCAGCGCGTCGGCGCGGCCTTCGTCGCGGTGCGCGGCGACGGCGCGGTGCTGTTGCGCAAGCGCCCGGACAAGCGGCCTGCTCGGCGGCATGGCCGAGGTGCCGACCACCGACTGGACGGCGCGGCCGCGACGGCGACGACCGACGCCGACGCCGCGCCCTTCGCGGCCGACTGGCGGCCGGCCGGGCCGGATCGCCCACGTCTTCACCCATTTCGCGCTCGACCTCGCCGTCTTCCGCGCCGATGTCGGCGAGCGGACCGCCCCTGCCGGGCATTGGTGGTCGGCGCCTGCAGCGATCCACGGCGAGGCCTTGCCGACCGTCATGAAGAAGGCAATCGAGGCTGCCATACCCGGCATCACCAAACGCTGAAAGCATCCGAACCAGAGGAAGGCCGGAATGACCGAAATCCGCCACATCGTCTTCGACATCGGCAAGGTGCTGATCCACTACGACCCCGATCATCCCGTTCAGCCGGCTGATCCCCGACGCGGACGAGCGGCGCTGGTTCTTCGAGAATGTCTGCACCAGCGCCTGGAACATCGAGCAGGATCGCGGCCGCACCTGGGAGGAGGCCGAGGCGCTGCTGATCGCCGAGCATCCCGACCACGCGGACAACATCCGCAACTTCCGCCGCCACTGGCACGAGATGGTGCCGCACGCCTATGACGACAGCGTCGCCGTCTGATGAACGGGCTGATCGACGACGGCCACGACGTGACGCTGCTGACCAACTTCGCCAGCCGACACGTTCCGTCGAGGCGCGCGAGCGCTTCCCGTTTCTGCGACCGGCCGCGCGGCGTCACGGTCTCCGGCGATGATCGGCTGATCAAGCCCGATCGCGACGATCTACGACCACCATGCCGCGACGCTTCGGCGCTCGAGCCCGCGGCGACGCTGTTCATCGACGACAGCCAGAAGAATGTCGACGGCGCCAGGGCGGCCGGCTGGCAGGCGGTGCTGTTCCAGAACGCCAAAACGCTCGAGGCGGACCTCGAGCGTCTCGGGATCGCGCCGTGACTGGAACGAGCGGCGGACCTGATTGCAATCGCAGGCGGCATTGCTGGTCGCTACGGCGCCGGCGCGCTCCATGCCGAGCGCGGACGATGCGCCGCAGCTCGTCGATCTGCGGTCAGCCCGCCATTGCGCTCATAGTGCCAGAAGGTCCAGCCGTTGCAGGCGTCGAGCCCCTGCACCTCGGCGCCGACCCGGTGGATCGAGCCGGCGCGGTCGCCGATCGCCAGCGTGCCGTCGGCGCGCACCTTGGCCGCCCAGCGCTTGCGGGCGTCGTAGAGCGATGGTGCCGGGCTTCATCAGGCCGGCGTCGATCAGGCTGACGAAGGCGACGCGCGGCTCGGCGCGCTTGCCGGTCATCACGGCGAGATCGGCCTCCGGCCAGCGGCCGGACGGCGTCGATGCGCTCCCGCGCGGCGTCGATATAGACCTGCTCGCGCTCGACGCCGACGAAATGGCGGCCGAGCCGCTTGGCCACCGCGCCGGTCGTGCCGGAGCCGAAGAACGGATCGAGCACGACGTCGCCCGGCTTGGTCGAGGCCAGCATGATGCGCGCCAGCAGCGCTTCCGGCTTCTGCGTCGGGTGCAGCTTGTCGCCATTGTCGTCCTTCAGCCGCTCGCGCGCCGGTGCAGATCGGAAACAGCCAGTCGGAGCGCATCTGCACGTCGTCGTTGGACGGCTTTCAGCGCTTCGTAGTTGAAGGTGTAGCCCTTGCCCTTCTGGTCGCGCGTCGCCCAGATCATCGTCTCATGGGCGTTCTGGAAGCGGCGGCCGCGGAAATTCGGCATCGGGTTGGTCTTGCGCCAGACGACGTCGTTGAGGATCCAGAAGCCGAGATCCTGCATGGTGGCGCCGACGCGGAAGATGTTGTGGTAGGAGCCGATCACCCAGATCGTGCCGTTCGGCTTCAGCACGCGGCGCACGGCGAGCAGCCAGGCGCGGGTGAAGGCGTCGTAGGCCTCGAAGCTGTCGAACTGGTCCCAGTCGTCGTCGACGGCATCGACCTTCGACTGGTCGGGGCGGTGCAGATCGCCCTCGAGCTGCAGATTGTAGGGCGGGTCGGCAAAGACCACGTCGATCGATTTTTCCGGCAGCTGCTCAAGCGCGGCGACGCAGTCGCCCTTGAGGATGGTGTTCAGCCAATCGGAGGCTGGGGGCGCTCGGAAAGTCGTCGAGCAGACGCACGGCAGACATTTGAAAACCCAGCACACGCGTTACTGTTTACTTGCCGTTATGGTTACCGATCGGCGTAAATATTCGGTGAAGGCAGGGCGTGATTTGCGGCCTTTCGAACGATTGGTGTATGCCGCGCGCTTTCGTCCTGCCGGCCCGACCGGCGGGCCAAGCCCCCTCCTGCCGGTGCCGTTCCCATGCCAGAGCCAGATCTGATCATCTTCGATTGCGACGGCGTGCTCGTCGATTCCGAGATCATCGCCGCCCGCGTCGAAGCCGAGCTGCTGACCGCCGCCGGCTACGAGATCTCGCCGAGGAGCTGCCGAAAGCCTATGCCGGCCTGACCTTCAAGGACATCATGCTGCGGGTCGAGGAGAAATCGCAGATCCCGTTCCAGGCCTCGCTGATCGACCAGGCCGAGGCGCTGGTCGACCGCCGCCTCGCAAGCGAGGTGCGCGCCATCGACGGCGCGCGCGAGGCGGTCGCTGTCGGTGACCGGCGCCGCGCTGCATCTGCTCGAATTCACGCTCCGAGCGGCTCGATGCGATGCTGGTGCGAGTCGGGCTGAAGCCGCTTCTTCGAGGGCCGCATCTTCTCGGCGCTGGAGACGCCGACCGGCAAGCCCAAGCCGGCGCCCGACGTGTTCCTGTTCGCCGCCGAGGACGCTGAGCGCCGATCCGGCGCAGCACCTTCGTCATCGAGGATTCCGTGCACGGCATCGCCGCCGCCAAGGCGGCGGGCATGCGCGTGATCGGCTTCACCGGCGCCGCCCACAGCTATCCCGGCCATGCCGACGCGCCTGACCGAAGCCGGCGCCGAGACCGTGATCCGCCGCTGGGCGGAGCTCGTGCCCGATGCTCGCCGCGCTCGCCGCCTGGTCGGAAGACGCCTGACCGGCGCTCAGCCTTCGGCGCCGGGACCGGCCTCTTCTTCGGCGGCGGCCCCTCGTCGTAACCCGGCAAAGACCTGGATGTCCGCTGCGGTCGGTTCGGGAACGACGACGTTGCGATCGTTGAACACGAACTGCGTGGCGTCCTGACGCCGGTCACTGACACCTGTTACTTGTGAGAGCTGCGAATGAACAGCACGTCCGTTGCCGCGCAAGACGACGATGCGGATCGGCATCGTCACCGGTGCCGTCGGTGGCGACCGGGCCGGGCACCACCTTGCCGGCCACCGCGATGTTCATGGTGATCATGCCGTTGCCGCAGCGTGCAGGTGCGGGTCGACATCGCCGAGATCGACGCCTGGTAGCAGCAGCTTGGTCGGGATCGCCGTCGCCGCCCTTCGCGTAGTGTGGTGAAGAAGGCGGTGCCTTCGCGCAGCGTCACCTGCGGGCAATAGGCGCGCAGCTCGCTCTCCAGCACCTTGCCCGTCGGGCGCTGTCTTGGCGCCGGTCGTGCCGTCGTGCCGATCGCCGGTGCTGTCGCCCGACTGGCATCCGGCGGCGGCAAGCATGAAGCCCGATAAGCGCCGAGCACGCGACCAGAAAACGACTGTTGTATCAAACGAAACGCCATAGACTGGACTTCCCTCTCGCAAAGCGGCCGTCTATAGCAACCGCGCGGCAAAAATGCGACTGAGCCGAACGCGGCTTTCCCAGCCTTGTGCGGCCGCAGCCGGCCGGCCAGCGGAACGGACAGGTGAACGATGCAATATGTGAGTACGCGCGGCGAGGCGCCCGTCCTCGGCTTTTCCGACGCGGTGCTGGCCGGACTGGCGCGCGACGGCGGCCTCTACGTGCCGCGCAAGTGGCCGCAATTCTCAGCCGCCGAGATCCGCGCCATGCGCGGGCTTGCCTATCCCGAGCTCGCGATCCGCGTGCTGACGCCGTTCGTCGGCGGCGAGATCGACGCCGGCCGAGTTCGAGCGGCTGGTGCGCGAGGCCTATGCGACGTTCCGCCACGAGGCCGTCTGCCCGCTGGTGCAGGTCGGCACCGAACCGCTTCATCCTGGAGCTGTTCCACGGCCCGACGCTGGCCTTCAAGGACGTGGCCATGCAGCTGCTGGCGCGGCTGATGGACCATGTGCTGGCCGAGCGCGACGCAGCGCGCGACCATCGTCGGCGCCACCTCGGGCGATACCGGCGGCGCGGCGATCGAGGCCTTCGCCGGGCGCGACCGCACCGACATCTTCATCCTGTTCCCGCACGGCCGCGTCTCGCCGGTGCAGCAGCGGCAGATGACGACGCTCGGCCGCCGAAAACGTCCATGCGCTGGCGATCGAGGGCAATTTCGACGATTGCCAGGCGCTGGTGAAGGACATGTTCAACGACCATCGCTTCCGCGACCGCGTGGCGCTGTCGGGCGTCAATTCGATCAACTGGGCGCGCATCATGGCCCAGATCGTCTACTACTTCTCGTCGGCACTGTCGCTCGGCGCCCCGGACCGGCCGGTCTCCTTCACCGTGCCGACCGGCAATTTCGGCGACATCTTCGCCGGCTACGCCGCCAAGCGCATGGGCCTGCCGATCGAGCGGCTGGTGATCGCCACCAACGACAACGACATTCTGGCGCGCACCTTGGCGAGCGGCGAATACCGAGACGCACGGCGTCGTCGCCACCACCTCGCCGTCGATGGACATCCAGGTGTCGTCGAATTTCGAGCGGCTGCTGTTCGAGGCCGCCGGCCGCGATGCCGCCGACGGTGCGGCGCTACATGGACGGGCTGAAGCAGTCCGGCGCGCTTCACCATCGACGGCCGGCCAGCTCGCCACGGATCCGCGCCGACTTCGTCGCCGGCCGCGCGACGATGGCCGAGACGTCGCCGCGACGATCCGCGCGACGCTTGCAGCGAGCGGCTACCTGCTCGATCCGCATACCGCGACCGGCCGTCCATGTCGCCGATGCGACTGCCGGCCTCCGGCGTCGCCGATGGTCGTGCTCGCCACGGCGCATCCGGCCAAGTTCCCGGCGGCGGTCGCCGAAGCCTCGCGGCGTCGCACCCGAGCTTCCCGCACTGGCTCGGCGGCTTGATGGACGCAGAGGAACGATTTACGGTACTTCCATCGGACGCTAAAAATGGTGGAAGATTACATCGGCCGCCACACGCGGGCGGTGCGTTAGGGAGTCAAGCCTACATGGTTGTTGAGGTAAGCCGTCTGTCGAACGGCCTGACAGTCGCCACCGAAACCCTTCCCAACTTCGAATCCGTCGCTCTCGGCATCTGGGTCAAGTCGGGTGCCCGCAACGAGCGCGACGACGAGCACGGCATCGCGCACCTGCTCGAGCATATGGCGTTCAAGGGCACCGCACCGGCGCAGCGCCTGGGAGATCGCCTCGGAGATCGAGAATGTCGGCGGCGAGATCAACGCCGCCACCAGCGTCGAGACCACCTCCTTCTATGCCCGCGTGCTGAGCGACGACGTGCCGCTGGCCGTCGACATCCTGGCCGACATCCTGACCGAACTCCAAGTTCGACGCCGAGGAACTCGAGCGCGAGCAGCACGTGATCCTGCAGGAGATCGGCGCCGCGCACGACACGCCCGACGACATCGTCTTCGACCGCTTCACCGAGACGGCCTTCCGCCACCAGACGATCGGCCGCTCGATCCTCGGCACGCCCGAGACGGTGAAGTCCTTCACCTCGAAGCAGCTGCATTCCTTCATGGACCGCCAATATGGCGCCGAGCGCATGGTCGTGGTCGCGGCCGGCGACATCAAGCCATGACGATTTCGTGCGCGAGGTCGAAGAGCAAGCTCGGCGCGCTTCCGCAGCCCAAGGCGGAAGGCGCGCTGCCGCAATACGCGCATTATGTCGGCGGCGACTATCCGCGAGGACCGCGACCTGATGGACGCGCAGATCGTCCTCGGCTTCGAGGGCCGCGCCTATCATGTGCGCGACTTCTATGCCTCGCAGGTGCTGTCGATGATCCTCGGCGGCGGCATGTCGTCGCGGCTGTTCCAGGAAGTGCGCGAGAAGCGCGGCCTGTGCTACTCGGTCTATGCCTTCCACTGGGGCTTTTCCGACACCGGCATCTTCGGCGTCCATGCCGCGACCGGCCAGAGCGACATCGCCAAGCTGGTGCCGGTCATCATCGACGAGCTGCAGAAGGCCGGCGAGAAGATCATCGCAGGAGGAACTCAACCGGGCGCGCGCGCAGTATCGCGCCGGCCTGGTGATGTCGGCCGAGAGCGCGGCCAGCCGGGCCTCGCAGATCGCGCGCCAGCTGCTGCTGTTCGGCCGGCCGATCGCCAAGGAAGAGCTGGTCGAGCGGCTGTCGGCGCTCACCGATCGAGCGGCTGACCGATCTCTCGCTGCGCGCCTGTTTTCGAGCAAGCCGACGGTCACCGCGGTCGGGCCGGTCGGCACGCTCGCGCCCTACGAGGCGATCCGCGACGCGCTTGCCCGCGGCCGATGCCGCCGCCCGCAAGCTTGCGGTCTGATCAGCCTGCACAGACCGCCATGTTTTCGCTTCCTTTCTTCCGCCGCGCCATCGCCGGCGCTGAAGGGCGAGCGCGTGACGCTGCAGGCTGCCGGAACCGGGCGACTACCGCGAATGGGCGGCGCTCAGGTCGTCGAGCCGCAGCTTCCTCGAGCCATGGGAGCCGCGCTGGGCGGCCGACGAGCTCGACCGCAGCGCCTGGCGGCAGCGCCTGCGCCGCTACCAGGAGGATTACGCGCAGGGCACGGCGGTCGCCTTCTTCATCTTCGAGAACGAGCAGCGGCGCGCTGATCGGCGGCATCACGCTCGGCAACATCCGCTATGGCGTCGCGCAGACCGGGCCAGATCGGCTACTGGATCGGCGAGCGCTATGCCGGCCGCGGCCTGATGCTCGAGGCGGTCGGGCTGGTCGTGCGCTTACGCCTTCGAGACGCTGAGGTTGCACCGGATCGAGGCAGCCTGTATTCCGGACAACCCGCGCTCGATGCGCGTGCTTGAAAAAGCCGGATTTCAGCGCGAGGGACTGTTGCGTTCCTACCTCCGTATCAATGGCGTCTGGCAGGATCACTATCTCTACGCCCTGATCGCCGGCGAGCAAGCCCGGCGAGCCGAAAAGGACTGATCTCTTTGAACTTTCCTCTGCGCAGCGGGACATTGCTGGCGCTCGCCCTCGCGATCATCGCGACGCTGTTTGCCGCCACCGGTGCGCGTCGGCCGTCGAGCCGATCAAGATCTCGCGCGACGACGTCGCGCTCGACCTGTCCGGCGCCGTCGAGATCTACCGCGACCAGGGCGAGAACTTCCAGGTCTCGACCGCGCCCGGGCCCGACGGCATCGTGCGGCGCATCGAGGTCGAGGCCAACGACGCCCGTTCGACCGGCGACTGGGCGCGTGTTCGCGCTCGCCAACACGCACCGACCAGCAGCTCGACCGGCTGATCGTCGCGCCGCATTTCCGGCTGGTCGAATTCCGGGCTGTTCTGGCCCGACCTCGGCTCCGAGCCGCATCGCCGCGATCACGCCCAGCGAAGGCTTCGCGCTCGACCGGCAGCCGAGCCCCGACGCCGACGTCTTCCGGGTGACGCTCAACCCGGGCTCGGTGGTGACCTTCGTCGCCGAGCTCGCCTCGCCGAAGCTGCCGCAGGTCTATCTGTGGGATCCCGAGGCCTACAAGGACTCGATCAATTCCTACACGCTGTTCCGCGGCATCGTCATCGGCATCGCCGGCCTGCTGGCGCTGTTCCTGACCATCCTGTTCGTGGTCAAGGGAACCTCGATGTTCCCGGCGACCGCGGCGCTTGCCTGGGCGGTGCTTGCCTATATCTGCGTCGATTTCGGCTTCCTCAACAAGGTCATCGAGATATCGCCCGGACAGCGAGCAGATATGGCGGGCGGGAACCGAGATGGCGCTTGCCGGCGACCTTCGTGGTGTTCCTGTTCGCCTATCTCAACCTCAACCGCTGGCACGGCCATTTCAGCTACGGCGCGCTGGTGTGGATCGCCGGCCTGCATCTGATCGCCGGCGTCGCGGTGCTCGATCCGGCGGTCGCGGCCGGCATCGCGCGGCTCTCGCTTCGCCGGCACGGCGATCGTCGGCATCGGGCTGATCATCTATCTCGGCATCCAGGGCTACGACCGCGCCATCATGCTGGTGCCGAGCTGGGTGATGGTGCTGGTCTGGCTGATCGGCGTCGTGGATGACGATCACCGGCATGCTCGACAACGACATCGTGCAGCCGGCGCTCGGCGGCGGCCTGATCCTGATCATCCTGCTGATCGGCTTCACCGTCATGCAGCACGCCTTTGCCGGCG
This sequence comes from uncultured Alphaproteobacteria bacterium, assembly GCA_963791325.1. Lineage (GTDB taxonomy): Bacteria > Pseudomonadota > Alphaproteobacteria > Rhizobiales > Rhizobiaceae > JBEVJK01. The sequence goes on from CAWBRU010000008.1 coordinate 273,166, forward strand.
GCGCGCTGCATCAGGGCCTGTTCAGCGACATGGAGCGGCAGGCGCTGGCCGTCGACCGGATCGGGCGACACGGTCTGGGACTGGGACGTGGTGCGCGACCGCGTCGTCACCCGGCCGGATGTCAGCCTGCAGCTCGGCCTGCGCCGCAACAGCCTCGACCGGGCCGGCCCGCAACTGGCTGCCGGTCCTGCACACCGACGACCGCGACACTTTCCGCACGACGCTCGACGTGGTGCTGGAGCACCGCCGCGGCCGGGTCTCGCAGAATTTCCGGCTGCGCGGCGCCGACGGCCACTATCACTGGTTCTCGCTGCGCGCCCGGCCGGTGATCGGCTCCGACGGCGAGGTGATGCGCTGCGTCGGCACGCTGGTCGACGTCACCGACCAGAAGAAGGCCGAGGAGCGGCTGCTGCACGACGCCGTGCACGACAATCTGACCGGGCTGCCCAACCGCGAATTGTTCATGAACCGGCTGGAAGGCATGATCTCGATCGCCAAGGCCGAGGAGAAGTTCAAGCCGACCGTGTTCGTCGTCGACATCGACCGCTTCAAGCAGGTCAATGACGGGCTCGGCATCTCGGCCGGCGACACCATCCTGCTCGACCATCGCGCGGCGGCTGCACCGCCTGCTCAAGCCGCGCGACGCGCTGTCGCGCTTTGCCGGCGACCAGTTCGCGCTGATGCTGTTGTCCGAGCAGGATCCGGCGCGCATCGCCGCGGTCGCCGATGCGGTCAAGCAGGCGATCAAGGCGCCGATCACCTTCGCCAAGCGCGAGATCGTGCTGACCGCCTCGATCGGCCTGATCACCTGGACCTCGGCGCAGGCGACGGCCGAGGACATGGTCAAGGATGCCGAGCTCGCCATGCACCAGGCCAAGCGCTTCGGCGGCGACCGCATCGAGCCGTTCCGGCCGGCCTTCCGCTCGGTCGGCACCGATCGGCTGCAGCTCGAATCCGATCTGCGCCGCGCCATCGAGCGGCAAGGAATTCACGCTCGCCTACCAGCCGATCGTGCGGCTCGAGGACCGCACCGTCGCCGGCTTCGAGGCGCTGCTGCGCTGGGAGCACCCGCGCCGCGGCTCGATCCCGCCGTCGGACTTCATCCCGGTCGCCGAAAGCTGCGGGCTGATCGTGCAGCTCGGCCTGTTCGCCATGCAGCGGCGGCCGAGGATCTGGCGGCCTGGCAAAAGCAGATCGGCGACGCGCCGCTGTCGGTGTCGGTCAATCTGTCGAGCCGCCAGCTGATCCGCCGCGACCTGGTCAGCGACGTGCGCTCGGTGATCGCACGCGCCAATCTGAAGCCGCGCTGCTTCCGCCTCGAGCTCACCGAATCGCTGGTGATGGACAATCCCGAGCAGTCCGGCGCACGTGCTCACCAAGCTGAAGCAGATCGGCATCGGCCTGTCGCTCGACGATTTCGGCACCGGCTATTCGTCGCTCTCCTATCTGACGCGCTTCCCCTTCGACACGATCAAGATCGACAAGAGCTTCGTCGACGACACCACGCCGAAGCGCGCGGTGCTGCTGCAAGTCGATGGTCAACATGGCGCACGAGCTCGGCCTGTCGGTGGTGGCGGAGGGCATTTCCGACGAGAGCGACGCGCTGCAGCTGCGCCAGATGGGCTGCGAATACGTGCAGAGCTTCATGTTCGGCGCGCCGATGTCGGGCGACGCAGCGCTGAAGATGCTGAAGGAGCAGTATCCCGCTCGCTCAGGCGTGACCGGCCGACATGGCTGAGATGCGCGAGATCGACGCCGATCGACGCCAGGATGCGGTCGTATTTGCGGTCGATGTCGGCGTCGAACAGCAGATCGGCATCGGCCGGGCAGGTCAGCCAGCCATTGGCGGCGATCTCGCTCTCCAGCTGGCCGGCGCCCCAGCTGGAATAGCCGAGCGCCATCAGCGCCTGGCGCGGCCCACGGCCGGCCGAGATGGCGCGCAGTATGTCGACGGTCGCGGTCAGGCAGATCTCCTCCGACACCGGCATCGAGGATTCCACGGTGATAGTCGTCCGAATGCAGCACGAAGCCGCGGCTGCGATCGACCGGGCCGCCATTGCGGACGACGAAGTCGCGCGTCTTGCGCCGGCAGGCGGATCGCCTCCTGCTCGTTCAGGATGCCGAGCTGCACCAGCAGGTCGGGAAAGCGCATCTGCTGCGGTCTGGTTGATGATCAGGCCCATCGCGCCTTCTTCGCTGTGGGCGCAGATATAGATGACGGCGCGCGCGAAGCGGTCGTCCTTCATGCCGGGCATGGCAATGAGGAACTGATCGTCGAGGAAGCCGCGTTTGGCGTTCCGCTTCTGTCGCAACAGATCCATGCTGCCAAAGTAACTCTTTCGCCCTTGCATGGAAGGCGCGTTTCGCGGATTTGCCTGGATCGGGCAACCGCTTCACCTCACGGCAATATGACGAAGGTCGGCCGTCTCGGCGCTTGCCAATCCTCGCGAAGCCGGTCAAATGGCCGCCATGATGCTCCGCTCGGTTGCTGTCGCCTGCGTGCTCCTCGGATCTTGGCTCGGCCCGGCTTCGGCCAGCGTCACCGACTGGGTTGAGGTCGAGGGCGGCCGTGTGCGGCTGGTGACGACCGGCGGTCCCGACGAGGACGGCACCGTGGACGGGGCGCTCGAGATCGAGCTCGAACCCGGCTGGAAGACCTATTGGCGCGATCCCGGCGATGCCGGGGTGCCGCCCCAGATCGATATCGGGAAAAGCACCAATGTCGCCGATGTCGCGATCGAGTTCCCGACGCCCGAGCGGTTCGCGACGGCACCACCATCTGGGCCGGCTACAAGCATTCGGTAGCGTTCCCGCTGCGCTTCAAGCTCGCCGATCCGGAGGAGGAGACGGCCATCGAGGCGCATGTCTTTCTCGGTATTTGCGAGACGATCTGCATCCCGGTGCAGGCCACCTTCAGCCTCGATCCGGAGAGCGATCCGGACAATGTCGACGACGCAGACATCGTGGCGACCGCGCCGCGCGGCGCTGCCCGCCAAGCAGCGGCCGGATTTCGGCGCCAAGCTGGTCGGCCGCAACGACCAGCGCTGACCGTCGAGGCGACCGTGCCGGCCGCGGCGGACAAGGCCGAGCTCTTCGTCGCCGGCACCGCAGGCTTCATGTTCGGCACGCCGGAGCGGCGCGGGGCGAAGGGCCATGTCGCAACCTTTTCGGTGCCGATCCTCGATGAGCCCGAAGCAGCCTGCGCTCGGCCGCCCTGCCCTATACGCTTGCCACCCGTGCCGGCGCCGTCGAAGGCGCCCTGGCGCTGCCCTGAACAGAGCTGACGAGGATAACATGACGATCGCAGTCGGAGACAAGCTGCCCGACGCCACGTTCAAGCACGATGAGCCCGGACGGCGCCAAGACGTGACCACGGACGAAATTTCGGCGGCCGCAAGGTCGTGCTGTTCGCGGTGCCGGGCGCCTTCACGCCGACCTGCAGCAACAACCATCTGCCCGGCTATCTCGAGAACCACGACGCCATCCTCGCGCGCGGCGTCGACACGATCGCCGTGGTGGCGGTCAACGACCATCACGTGATGGGCGCCTGGGCCCGCTTCACCGGCGGCGGAAGGCAAGATCCTCTTCCTCGCCGACGGCAACGGCGATTTCGCCAAGGCGCTCGGGCTCGACGGCGACATGCCGCCGGCGGCATGGGCTGCGCTCAAGCGCTTCTCGATGATCGTCGACGACGGCAAGGTGACGACGCTCAACGTCGAGACCAAGCCCGGCGGCGAACGAGTTCGGGCGCAGCCACGATCCTCGAGCAGCTGTGACGCTGCGGGTGCAACGACAACCTCGACCCTGAACGGCCCGCCGCGGCCGCTGCGTCCAGAGCGGATAACTTTTTCGGATCGCACCGGTGCTCTGCTCCAAGTCTGTCCGCAATTCCGCACGGAGAACCGGCTTCCACTTCTCCTGGAATTGCTCTAGCCGTCCGGCGTTGGTATGGCGACGGCGGGGCCCTTGCCCGGCTTGAACGGCGCCATGCCCAGGCGCGCCAGTTCGTCGGCGCGTTCATTCTCGGCGTGGCCGGCATGGCCCTTGACCCAGTGCCAGATCACCTTGTGGCGCTTGCGCGCCTCGTCGAGCGCCTGCCACAGCTCGGCGTTCTTCACCGGCTTCTTGGCGGCGGTCTTCCAGCCATTGCGCTTCCAGCCTTCGATCCAGCCGCCGATGCCGTCCTTGACGTAGTTGCTGTCGGTGTAGAGATCGACCTCGCACGGCTCGCTTCAGCGCGTTCAGCGCCGCGATCGCCGCCATCAGCTCCATGCGGTTGTTGGTGGTCTCCGCCTCGCCGCCGGACAGTTCCTTGGTCGTGCCGTTGTAGCGCAGGATGGCGCCCCAGCCGCCCGGGCCCGGGATTGCCCGAGCAGGCGCCGTCGGTGAAAATTTCGACGCGCTTCATCGTCTGCGACTCCATATTCGCGCCGCCGAGCCGATCTGCCGGTGGAAGCGCAGCTTGCGGATATATTCGATCGGGTCGCGCTTCTGGCACCAGCGCGCCGTCGGGGATGGTCAGCCAGTCGTAGAGCCGCGTCAGCATGAAGCGCAGCGCCGAGCCGCGCGCCAGCATCGGCAGCGCCTCGCTCTTCCGCCGCGCTCAGCGGCCGCACCGACTGGATAGCCGGAGAGCAGCGCCGTGCCCTTGGTCAGGTTGAAGGCATGGTCCTTCTCGAAGCACCAGGCGTTGAGGCAGGTGGCGACGTCGTAGGCATAGAGATCGTTGCAGGCGAAATAGAAGTCGATCAGCCCGGACAGCCGGTCGCCGAGGAAGAACACATTGTCCGGGAAAGAGATCGGCATGGATGATGCCCGCGCGGCAGCGTCGCCGGCCAGTCGCGCTCGAGATCGGCGAAATCGCGGTCGACCTCGGCGGCAAGCCCCTGCTCGACCTCGTCGGCGCGGGCGCGCGAGCCGTCCCACAGCTTGCGCCAGCCGTCGATGCGCCAGCGCATTCTTGCCGCGACAGCGGGAAATCGGCGCCGGCCAGGTGCAGGCCGGCCAGCGCCTTGCCGACCTCGCGGCAGTGGGCGACCGTCGGCCGGCGCATCCACATGCCTTCGAGGAAGGTGATCGACGGCGGCCGGACGGCCGGCGAGCTCGCCGATCACCTGCGCCGTCGCGCCGGTGCACCGGCAGCGGGCAGCGAGATGCCCTTCTTCGCCAGATGCTCCATCAGGCCGAGGAAGAACGGCAGGTCGCGCGCTGTCGACGCGCTTCTCGTAGAGCGTCAGGATGTAGGCGCCGCTCGACGTGTGCAGCAGGAAGTTGGAGTTCTCGAGCCCTCGGCGATGCCCTTGTAGGACAAGAGCTCGCCGAGCGCATATTCCCGCAGGAACGCGCCGAGCTCGCCCTCGGTGATGTCGGTGTAGACCGCCATGCCGGCCTCAGCGCGCTCCGTTGACGAAGGCCATGTCGGCGGCGCGTCAGCTCGACATCGCGCAGCACCCGCATCACCGGGAAATCCTCCGTCTCGGTCGCCGTCACCGCGAGCTCCACGGTCACGTCGTAGCGCTCGCGAAACGCGTCGATGATCTCGTCGACGATGATCTCCGGCGCCGACGCGCCGGCGGAAAGCCCGAGCGCTGGCAATCGCGCCGATCTCCTCCCACGGGATTTCGGCGGCGCGCTGCACGAGAAGCGACATCTTGGCGCCGGCGCGCTCGGCAACCTCGACCAGCCGGCGCGAATTCGACGAATTGGGCGCGCCGACGACCAGGAAGAGATCGGCGCCCGGCGCCGTTTCCTTGACCGCTTCCTGGCGGTTGGTGGTGGCATAGCAGATCGATTCGGCGGCCGGCGCCTTCGAGCTCGGGAAAGCGCTCCTCGAGCGCGCGGATGATGCCGGCCGTGTCTTCGACCGACAGCGTGGTCTGGGTGACGAAGCCGAGGGCCGACGGATCGGCCGGCTCGAAGGTGGCGACGTCGGCCTCGGTCTCGATCAGCGTCACCGCGCCTTCCGGCAGCTGGCCCATCGTGCCGATCACTTCGGGATGGCCGGAATGGCCGATCAGCAGCACATGGCGGCCGAGCCGCTGGTGGCGCATCGCCTGCTTGTGGACCTTGGAGACCAGCGGGCAGGTCGCGTCGAGGTAGAACAGATTGCGCGCCTGCGCATCGGCCGGCACCGATTTCGGCACGCCATGCGCGGAAAACACCACCGGGCACTGCGCGATGCTCGGCCGGGATTTCGTCGAGCTCCTCGATGAACACCGCGCCGAGCTTCTGCAGCCCTTCGACGACATAGCGATTGTGCACGATCTCGTGGCGCACATAGACCGGCGCGCCGTATTTCTTCAGCGCCAGCACGACGATCTGGATCGCCCGGTCGACGCCGGCGCAGAAGCCGCGCGGCTGGCAGAGCCTGATCGTCAGCGGAGGTTTGTCGAGTGGCTTGAGCATTGTCTTCCGAATGTTTCGCAGCCGCGAAATGATGTCTGGCACCCTGCCCTGTCAAGTCCGCGCTTGCCGCGGGCGCGGCACGCCTGCGCCACAGCCAGACGCCGAGCACGCCGGCCAGCGCCGCGGCGAGCCCGTACCAGGTGAGCGCGTATTGCAGATGACTGTTGGGCAGGTCGATGATGGTGACGCCGCCGACCGGCAGCCCGCCGGGATTTGGCGGCCGGCCCGGCATCGACGAAGAACGGCAGCAGCGTCGACGCGGTCGACGCCGGCGGATTTCGCCATCGCCGCGCAGATCCTTCCAGTAGAAGATGTTCTTGTCCGGCTCGTTGTCCGGCAGCATCGACGACGGCTTTTCGGCGAGCGGATTGCGGGCAAGGCCGCTGATCGTCACCGTGCCGGCCACCTGCGCCCTCGGCCCGCGTCGCCGGCATCCTTGCTGTCGTAGGGAACGAAGCCGCGGTTGACGAAGACGATGCGCCCGTCCTGCAAGCCGAGCGGCGTGTAGACGTAGAAGCCGGACTCGCCCGTCGTAGGTCGCGAAGAAATGCCGCTCCCTGGCGTGATGGAAGGTGCCGCTCACGCTCGACCGGCCAATAGTCGACGTCGCCAGTCGCCGGCGAACTGCCGCTCGACCTCGGCAAGCGGGCGCGGCGCCGCGTGCGTGCGCTGGTCGATCGAGGCGAGCAGCGCCTCCTTCCAGGCAAGCCGGTCGACCTGCCAGGTGCCGAGCCCGATCAGCACGGCGATGCCAGCAAGGCCGCCAGGATCACCGCAACCCAGGCGGAAGCGGTGCCGCGGCGCGTGGCATGAGATGCCGGTCATGCGCGCTTGTCCCAGCTCCCCTTGCTGCGCCTTGTTGCGGTACTGCAGCGTGATGAGGACGCCCTTGATCAGCCTGCAGCGCGGTCAGGCAAAGGACCAGCGCCAGCGGGATCCAGATGATGAAATGCAGCCACAGCGGCGGGTTGAGCGTGACCTCCGTCCACAGCGCCAGGCCGACCACCACGAAGCCGATGATCAGGATGACGAAGACGGCCGGCCCGTCGCCGGCGTCGGCGAAGGAATAGTCGAGCCCGCAATTCGCGCAGCGCGTGCCGACCGTCAGGAAGCCGGAAAACAGCCGGCCCTCGCCGCAGCGCGGGCAGCGCCCCTTGAGACCGGCCGCGATCGGCTCGACTTCCGGCCAGATCGCCCGATCTTCGACACGCTTGTCCTCATCGGCTTGTCGTCGCTCGCGGACTGCTGTCGTCGCTCATGGATCGATCTCGATCGGCGTGCCGGCGGCGACCATGTCCCAGATCTCGCGCATGTCCGCGTCGGTGACGGCGATGCAGCCGTTCGTCCAGTCGAACAACTGCATCAGCCAGCCCCACCAGCCGAAGCCGTTGACCTGGCCATGGATCATGATCATGCCGCCCGGATCGACGCCCAGCTGCTGGCGGCCGCTGTCGGCGTCGTTCGGGTAGGAGATGTGGAGCGACCGCATGCAACAGCTGTTGGGTTGCGCCAGTCGAGCACATAGCGCCCCTCCGGCGTGCGCTCGTCGCCTTGCTGCTGCTTGTGGCCGATCGGATTGGCGCCGAGCGCGATGCCGTAGCTGCGCAGCACCTGGCCTTTCGCGAGCAGCTCCATGCGCCGCTCCGACTTGTCGACGCGGACGAGGTCGACCTTGTCGCCGCGCGAGCGCTGGCGACACGATCGCCAAAGCCGGCCGATCAGATCGAACGGACGGTCAGACCGCCGTGCGGATCGCGTGCGAGAGCCGACGGCCGCGCATGCGCGGCCGTCGTGACTCGGCGATCGAAGCCGTCAGTGCTCCATCGGCGCGCCGGCCGACGCCCAGACATAGATGCAGGAGAACAGGAACAGCCAGACGACGTCGACGAAGTGCCAGTACCAGGCGGCCGCCTCGAAGCCGAAATGCTGCTTCGGCGTGAAATCGCCGCCCATCGCCCGGATCAGGCAGACCAGCAGGAAGATCGTGCCGATCAGCACGTGGAAGCCGTGGAAGCCGGTCGCCATGAAGAAGGTCGCGCCGTAGATCGAATCCTTGAAGCCGAACGGCGCGTGCATGTACTCGTAGGCCTGCACCATCGAGAACAGCACGCCGAGAGCCGACGGTCAGCACCAGGCCCGCGATCAGGCCCTTGCGGTCGTTGTGCAGCAGCGCGTGGTGCGCCCAGGTCACCGTCGTGCCGGACAGCAGCAGGATGATGGTGTTGTAGAGCGGCAGATGGAAGGGATCGAGAACCTCGATGCCCTTCGGCGGCCAGACGCCGCCGGTGAACGCCGTCGCGCGCATATTGCGCGGCTTCGTTGGGGAACAGGCTGGCGTCGAAGAACGCCCAGAACCAGGCGACGAAGAACATCACCTCGGAGGCGATGAACATGATCATGCCGTAGCGCAGATGCAGCGACACGACGCGGGTGTGATGGCCCTCATGCGCTTCCTTGATGGTGTCCGACCACCAGCGCGAACATGGTGTAGAGCACGATCAGCAGGCCGATGAAGAACAGCCATGGATTGGCGATGTTGACGCCGAAGATCGGGAAATTGCCGGCCTTGAGATATTGCATGCAGGCGACGCCGCCGATCGCCATGACGAGCGCGCCGATCGCGCCGAGGAACGGCCACGGGCTGGGGTCGACGAGGTGATAGTCGTGTTGCGGTTTTGCGTGCGCGTCGGCCATGTCAGCCCCCAAGTTTGCTGTCTGGATTGGTGCTCTGTGCCCGTCTGGCCGGCTTGTCGGCGGCGGCAACGGGCTTCTCCCCGTCGATCGGGAAGAAGGTGTAGGAAAGCGTGATCGTCTTGATGTCCTTCAGTTCCGGCACATCGACGATCTCCGGATCGACATAGAAGACGACCGGCATGTCGAGCGTCTCGCCCGGCTTCAGCGTCGTGTCGGTGAAGCAGAAGCACTCGATCTTGTTGAAATAGGCGCCGGCCAGCTCCGGCGACACGTTGAAGGTGGCGCGGCCCGAGGCCGGCGCGGTCGAAGAGGTTGGTGACGCGGAATTTCGCCTCCACCGTCTCGCCGATCTTCATCGTCATGTCGCGCTGCGACCGGCGCGAACTCCCAGGGCGATGCCGCCCGAGGTGTTGGCGTCGAAGCGCACGGTGATGGTCGCGGTCGAGCACGCGGTCGGAATATTGCTCGACGCGCTGCGTCGTGCCGCCATAGCCGGTCACCTGGCAGAACAGCTTGTAGAGCGGCACCGAGGCGTAGGCCGCGCCGACCATGCCGCCGAAGAAGGCGAGGCAGACGCCGGCGACGACGCGGTTCGACCGCTGCGTCTTGCCGGTCGGTCGTGTGGGTCGCCGGCCATCGAGCCTCACATCGCCCGGTCGAGGATCGACGGGCCGAACTTGGCGATCGTCGCGACGTAGAAGATGACGACGAGCGCGGCCAGCGCCAGTCCGATCGCCACCGAGCGCGAGCGCTGCGCCTTCTTCTGGCTTGCGGTCAGCGTGACGCGTTCTTCTTCGATCACGCATCAGCAGCTCCCGGCAGCGCCAGCATGCGCTGCGACGACCACGTCGGCCAGATAGGCGGTGAAGATCGCGAAGAGATAGAGCAGCGAATAGGCAAACAGCGCCTTGGCCGGCCGCATGGCGCGGTCGCCGTCGGCCATCGTCGAGCACCTTCCAGGCGTACCAGACGAAGGCGGCGCCGAGCGCGAACGCGACGACGCCGTAGCCGACGCTGGCATAGCCGAGCAGCGCAGGGCAGCACGCCGACCGGCAGGATGACCAGCGCATAGGCGAAGATCTGCCGGCGCGTCGACGCCAGCCCGGCGACATTCGGCATCATCGGGATGCCGGCGCGGCCGTATTCGTCGGCCTTGAACAGCGCCAGCGCCCAGAAATGCGGCGGCGTCCACAGGAAGATGATCAGGAACAGGATGACGCTTTCGAGGCTGACCGAGCCGGTCGCGGCGGCCCAGCCGATGACCGGCGGAATGGCGCCGGCCGCGCCGCCGATGACGATGTTCTGCGGCGTCCAGCGCTTCAGCCACATGGTGTAGACGACGACGTAGAAGAAGATGGTGAAGGCGAGCAGCGCGGCCGCCAGCCAGTTGACCAGCACGCCGAGCGTCATCACCGACAGCGCCGACAGGATCAGCCCGAAGGTCAGCGCCTCTTCCGGCCGGATGCGGCCCGATCGGGATCGGCCGCTTGGCGGTGCGCGTCATCACCGCATCGATGTCGGCGTCGTACCACATGTTGAGCGCGCCGGACGCGCCGGCGCCGACGGCGATCGCCAGCATGGCGATGATGGCGATGAACGGATTGGTGGCGACCGGCGCGGCCACCAGGCCGACGAAGGCGGTGAACACGACCAGCGACATCACGCGCGGCTTCAGCAGCGCGAAATAGTCGGCGGCCGTCGCCTCGGAGAGGCGAAGGCCGGCGTCCTCGATCAGGTTCTTTTCGACCAGCGACATCTCAGTCCATTGTTGCCTTGGCGCAAAGCCGCCGGTCGCCCGGCGGCTCGCCATCGGTACTTCAGGGCGCCTACTTGATCTTCGGCAGCTGCTCCCACTGGTGGAACGGCGGCGGCGAAGGCAGCTGCCATTCGAGCGTCGTGGCGCCCTCGCCCCACGGATTGGCGCCGGCGATGCGCTTCTTCGAGAAGGCCTCGAACACGCCGTAGAGGAAGACCAGCACGCCGAAGGCCGAGAGGTAGGAGCCGTAGGACGACACCATGTTCCAGCCGGCGAAGGCATCGGGATAGTCGATGTAGCGGCGCGGCATGCCGGCAAGGCCGAGGAAATGCTGCGGGAAGAACACCAGGTTGACGCCGATGAAGGTGACCCAGAAATGGGTGCGGGCGATCAGCGGCGAATACATGTAGCCGGTCATCTTCGGGAACCAGTAGTACCAGCCCGCGAAGATCGCGAAGACGGCGCCGAGCGACAGCACGTAGTGGAAGTGCGCGACGACGTAGTAGGTGTCGTGCATCGAGCGGTCGAGGCCGGCATTGGCGAGCTGGACGCCGGTGACGCCGCCGACCGTGAACAGGAAGATGAAGCCGATCGCCCACAGCATCGGCGTGCGCATCGAGATCGAGCCGCCCCACATGGTGGCGATCCAGGAGAAGATCTTCACGCCGGTCGGCACCGCGATCACCATCGTGGCGAACACGAAGTAGCGCTGCGTGTCGAGCGACAGGCCGGTCGTGTACATGTGGTGCGCCCACACGATGAAGCCGACCGCGCCGATCGCCACCATCGCATAGGCCATGCCGAGATAGCCGAAGATCGGCTTCTTCGAGAAGGTCGAGACGATGTGGCTGACGATGCCGAAGCCCGGCAGGATCAGGATGTAGACCTCGGGGTGGCCGAAGAACCAGAACAGATGCTGGAACAGGATCGGGTCGCCGCCGCCGTCGGGCGTCGAAGAAGGTCGTGCCGAAATTGCGGTCGGTCAGCAGCATGGTGATGCCGCCGGCCAGCACCGGCAGCGCCAGCAGCAGCAGGAAGGCGGTGATCAGCACCGACCAGGCAAACAGCGGCATCTTGTGCATGCGTCATGCCCGGCGCGCGCATGTTGAAGATGGTGGTGATGAAGTTGATGGCGCCGAGGATCGAGGAGGCGCCGGCGATGTGCAGCGACAGGATCGCCAGATCCATCGCCGGGCCGGGCTGGCCGGAGGTCGAGAGCGGCGGATAGATGGTCCAGCCGCCGCCGACGCCGAAGCCGCCGGTCGGGCTCGGCACGAACATCGACAGCAGCAGCAGCAGGAAGGCCGGCGGCAGCAGCCAGAACGAGATGTTGTTCATGCGCGGGAACGCCATGTCGGGCGCGCCGATCATGATCGGCACCATCCAGTTGGCGAAGCCGCCGATCAGCGCCGGCATGACCATGAAGAAGATCATGATCAGGCCGTGCGCGGTGGTGAAGACGTTGTACATGCTGCTTGCCGGCGTCGAGCGCGGCGTCGCCTTCGAAGCCGTAGACCATCGACGCCAGGCCGTGGAAGATCTGGATGCCCGGCTCCTGCAGCTCCATGCGCATGACGACCGACAGCGCGCCGCCGATGATGCCCGCGAAGATCGCGAAGATCAGATAGAGCGTGCCGATGTCCTTGTGGTTGGTCGAATAGACCCAGCGCACCCAGCCGTGATACGGCTTGTGATCGTGGTCGTCGTGAGCTGCAGCGCCTGCCATGTTCCGCTCCGTTCCCTGTTCTCGCATCGGCCGCGGCGTCAGTTCGCCGGCGACCGCGACCTTGCTGCTGCGCGTCGATCGCCGCCATCAGCGCCTTGTTGGCGCCGCCGAGATCGGTCTTGGCCGCCGCCAGCCAGGTCTTGTACTGGTCTTCCGAGACGACGCGGATGGCGATCGGCATGAAGGCATGGTCCTTGCCGCAGAGCTCCGAGCACTGGCCGTAGATAGAGCCCTTCCTTCTCGGCCTTGAACCAGATCTCGTTGATGCGGCCCGGCACCGCGTCGGTCTTGACGCCGAAGGCCGGCATGGCGAAGGCGTGGATCACGTCGGCCGCGGTCACCAGCACGCGGGTCATGGTGTTGACCGGCACGACCAGCTCGTTGTCGACGGTCAGCAGGCGCGGATAGACGGCGAGGTCGGTCTTGCCGGCCGCGGCGCGCGTCGCTCGTCGGCGAGGATCGCCGAGTTGAAGGAGAGCGGCTCCTCGATCTGGTACTCGTAGTCCCAGTTCCACTGGTTGCCGGTCGCCTTCAGCGTCAGCTTCGGCTCTTCCGGCGGATTGTACTGCGCGGTCAGCAGCTGGAACGACGGGATCGCCAGGAACAGCAGGATGACCACCGGCCCGACGGTCCAGATGACCTCGATCAGCGTGTTGTGGCTGGTGCGCGACGGCGTCGGGTTGACGCTCGCGCGGAACTTGAAGATGCAATAGGCGAGCAGCACCAGCACGAGCAGCGTGATCGGAACGATGAACCACAGCGTGTAGTGCTCGAACCAGGTGATCTGCTCCATCATGCCGGTGGCGGCCGGCTGGAAGGTCATCTGCCACGGCTGCGGCTGCTGCGCATGGGCGGCGCTCGCGGCAACGACGGCGGCGAGCGCCGCGAGGCTGGCCAAGATCCTCTTCATCACCCTCTTCTCTCTCCGAGTTCCGACGGCGCCGCCGGACGCCTCGCGCAATGGCGGCGGAGTCCCTCGCGGCTGTCGGCTGGGTTCAAACCATACTCTTTTGCCGACCGCAAGAAAGGAGCAGGCGATCTCATGCGGCATTTTTGCACGCGCACAGCGACGGAAACCGCCGGCCAATGCGCTAGAAGCCCGCCGCCGGTTCGCGCAATGCTGGCATCGGCCAAGCTTGCGGCCGATGCAGCCGTTCGCAGGGGTCGCAATTCGGGCGAAATTGGCGCGGAGATGTCGCGCAAATGCCCTATGTCGCGGCCGCCTATCCTGCGGGCATAAAGTGCCGTGATTCGCAATGGAGCAATGATGTTTTCCCGAGATCGCTGAGAACCCCTGATCGCGGCTTCTCGCTGCTTGTCGCATGCGCAGGCGTCCGGCCGGTCTCGGCCGCGCCAGCAGAGCGGCACGGTCAAGTCGACCCATGGCGCCTGGTCGATCATCTGCGACACGCCGGCCGGCGCGACGTCCGAGCAATGCGCGATGATGCAGAACGTGGTCGCCGAGGACCGCCCGGAGATCGGGCTGTCGGTCGTCGTGCTGCGGACCGCCGACAACAAGGCCGAGATCCTGCGCGTGCTGGCCCCGCTCGGCGTGCTGCTGCCCAACGGGCTCGGCCTCAATGTCGACGGCAAGGACATCGGCCGCGCCTATTTCGTGCGCTGCTTCCAGGACGGCTGCTATGCCGAGGTGATCCTCGAAAAGCAGCTGCTCGACACGCTGAAGAGCCGGCACGTCGGCAACCTTCATCGTCTTCCAGACGCCGGAGGAAGGCATCGGCATCCCGGTCGACCTCAAGGGCTTCGCCGACGGGTTCGCCGCGCTGCCCTGAGCGGCACGCCCGCCGAATTGGCGCATTGCCGAACCGGCGGCCAGCGCCTACATCGGGGCTGACACTTCCGGCGGGAACGGGCGGCAGGCGATGAAGAGCATCCTCGGACAATTCGACATTTCGGACGATCGCGTGCGCGCAGATCGTCGCCGACGACGATCAACGGCGCCGACGACGGCGAGCTCTATCTCGAGCACAGCGAGAGCGAATCGCTGATGTTCGACAACGGCCGGCTGAAGACCGCCAACTTCAACACCGACCAGGGCTTCGGGCTGCGCGCCGTGGCCGGCGAGGCGAGCGGCTATGCGCATTCGAGCGAGCTCTCCGAAGCCGCGCTGCTGCGCGCCGCCGACGCCGTCTCGACGGTCAAGGGCGGCTATTCCGGCACGCTTGCCGCCGCGCCCGCCCGCACCAACCGGCATCTCTACGGCGACGAGAATCCGATCGCCGCGCCCTCCTTCGCCGAGAAGGCCAAGCTGCTGCAGGAAATCGACGCCTGGCTGCGCGCCCGCGATCCGCGCGTGCGCCAGGTGACCGCCTCGCTCGCCGCGTCGTGGCAGCATGTCGAGATCCTGCGCGCCGACGGCCAGGTCGTGCGCGACATCCGGCCGCTGGTGCGCGTCAACTTCTCCGTGGTGGTCGGCGAAGGCGACCGCCAGGAGAGCGGCTCCTACGGCATGGGCGGACGCAAGTCGCTTCGGCGAGTTCCTGGCCGAGGACAGCTGGCAATTCGGCGCCGAGGAGGCGCTGCGCCAGGCGCTGGTCAATCTCGAGGCGATCCCGGCGCCGGCCGGCACCTTCGACATCGTGCTGTCCAGCGGCTGGCCGGGCGTCATGCTGCACGAGGCGGTCGGCCACGGGCTGGAGGGCGATTTCAACCGCAAGAAGACCTCGGCCTTCGCCGGCCTGATGGGCAAGCAGGTCGCCGCCAAGGGCGTCACCGTGGTCGACGACGGCACCATCGCCGAGCGGCGCGGCTCGCTCACCGTCGACGACGAGGGCACGCCGACCAACCGCACGGTGCTGATCGAGGACGGCAAGCTGGTCGGCTACATGCAGGACCGCCAGAACGCGCGGCTGATGGGCATGGCAGCCGACCGGCAACGGCCGGCGCGAATCCTATGCGCACCAGCCGATGCCGCGCATGACCAACACCTACATGACGGCCGGCGACATGGAGCCGGCCGAGATCATCGCCTCGGTCAAGAACGGCATCTATGCCGTCGTCGTTCGGCGGCGGCCAGGTCGACATCACCTCGGGCAAGTTCGTGTTCGGCTGCACCGAGGCCTACATGATCGAGAACGGCAAGGTGACGCAGCCGATCAAGGGCGCCATGCTGATCGGCAACGGGCCGGACGCCATGCACCGCGTCACCATGATCGGCAACGACATGAAGCTCGACACCGGCATCGGCATGTGCGGCAAGGCCGGCCAGGGCGTGCCGGTCGGCGTCGGCCAGCCGCATCTCAGGATGAACCAGATGACGGTCGGCGGCACCAAAGCCTGATGGCCAGCCGGCCGCGGCCCGCGCTTGCCGCCCCAGCGCCGCTGATCGACCAGCGCCTGGTGGCCGGTTTCCTCATCGGGCCGCTCGCCGGAGCCGCGGTCTATGCCGCGATCCTTCACCTCGCCCGCCCCGGCCCGCAGGATTTCTGGTTCTACCTGATCAATTCGCTGGCCTACGGCTACGGCACCAGCCTGGTCGTGCTCTTGCCGGCCTTCCTCTTGCTGCGCCACTTCAAGGTCGACCAGTGGGGCGCCTGCGCCGCCATCGGGCTGATCACCGGGTTCCTGTTCTACTGGCTGGTCTTCCACGTGCCGGCCTCGGCCGGCACCTTGCGCACGCTGATCGTCAACGGGGCGCTGCCGTTCCTGTTCATCGCCTGTGCCATCCGGCTGATCGCCGGAAAGCGGGCTTGACCGTCTCCTTGTCCAGCAGCGCCACGGCCTCGACATGCGGCGACCAGAGGAACTGGTCGACCGGCGTCACGGCGCTCAGGCGGTAGCCGCCGTCGATCAGGATGCGCAGGTCGCGCGCCAGCGTCGCCGGATTGCACGACACCGCAGCGACCCGCGGCACGTCGCGAGCGCGCGATCTGCTGGCCTGACTCCTCGGCGCGCCGGCGCGCGGCGGATCGAACACCAGCCCGTCGAAGCCGGCAAGCTCCTTGACGCCCAGCGGCCGGCGGAACGAGGTCGCGCGCTCGGTCGTCACGCGCCGCAGCCCTTGGCTCGCCCTGGCGCCGCGCGTCGAGCGCGGCCAGTGCCGCCGCGTCGCCTTCCACCGCATGGACCTCGCCCTGCCGCGCCAAGCCGCAGCGCAAAGGCGCCGCAGCCGGAAAACAGGTCGGCGACGCGCCGCGCCCCTGCCAGATGGCCAACCACCAGCTCGGCCATTGCGTGCTTCGGCCGCTGCGATCGCCTGCAGGAAACCGCCGGGCGGCGGGGTGACGGCAGCGCCGCCGAAATCGACCGTCGGACTTCGCGGCTCGACGCACGATCTCGCCGTCGATCGACAGCCGGGCAAAGCCTGCGGCCAGTCGCGAAACGCCGCAGCTGCGCGGCGGCGCTTGTCGTTGACAGCTTGCCGCTTCGGAGGCTGCGACGTCCGACTCCGGCAGCGGTCGCGGTGACGGTCAGCCGGAAGGCGTCGCGTGCGCGGCGCGAGATCAGTCCGGCCAGTTGGCGTAGCGACGGTCGAGCGCCGCGACGATCGCCGGCATCGGCGATCGGACATTCGACGATGTCGACGATGTCGTGCGACAGCGCCCGGTTGTAGCCGAGCAGCACGCCGCCGCTCGGTCCGCCGCGCCGAGAACACGATCGCGGCGGCGGCTGTCCGGGCGCGCAGGCGACGATCGCCGAGCGGCGCCTCGATGCCTCGCGCCGCAACGCCTCGACCGACCTTGTCCCGCTTCCAGGCGAGATAGGCGCTCGGCTCGAGACTGCTGGATGCGCGCAGCCGCCGCAGCTGCCGAAATGCCGGCAAGGCGGGCTCGACCCGCTGGGCGAGGGCGTGATCACGTCGAGAAGCTCGGCACGCGCGCCGATCGCCGCCCGGGCGACCGTCACGGTTTCGCCGGGCAGCGCGAACGGGACGAAGACGGCACCGGCGGCGCCGGTCTCGGCAATGCCGTCGCCCTGAGCGCCCAGCCGCGCGATGGTCAGCGTGGTGCTCACCGGTCCTTGATCCCGCCGAGCAGGAATTCGCGATTGCCGTCGCCGCCGTCGATCGGCGACGCGGCGAGGCCGAGCGCCCGCCAGCCGGGCATGGCCGTCGAGCCAGGCGCGCAGCTCCTCGGCGATGCCGCCGCCGGCAGCGGGGTCGCGCACCATCCCGCCTTTGCCGATCGCGGCGCGCCCGGCCTCGAATTGCGGCTTGACCAGAGGCCAGGCAGCGGCAGCCCGGCCGCGCCAGGCCGAGCGCCGGCGGCAGCGCCAGCCTGCAGCGAGATGAAGCTGACGTCGCAGACGATGAAATCCGGCAGCGCCCCGCCGAGATCGGCGGCCGTCAGATCGCGTGCGTTGACGCCTTCGACCAGCCGGACCGCGGATCGGCGGCAAGCGGCGGGATCGAGCTGGCCATGGCCGACATCGAGCGCCGTCACCTGCGGCCGCGCCGCGCTCCAGCAGCACCTGGGTGAAGCCGCCGGTCGAGGCGCCGATGTCGAGCGCCACCGCCCCGGCCGGATCGAGGCCGAACCGGTCGAGGCCGGCAAGCAGCTTCAGCGCGGCGCGCGAGACGTAGCGGCGGGCGGGGTCGTCAACGTCGACAGCCGCGCCCGGCGCCACCGGCTGGCCGGCCTTCCGGGCCGGCTGTCCGTCGACGCAGACGGTGCCGCGTTCGATCGCGTCCCGCGCCCGGGAGCGGGTGCTGTAATAGCCGCGCCGGACGAGCAGGTCGTCGAGCCTCAGCGGCGCGTCCTCGCAGGGGGGCGGCAGAGCCATGGCGCGGCCGGCGGCCGGCGGCTCGGCCGGTCAGGCGCGGGCGGCGGCGCTGGCCGCCGCGCCGCCCAGCGCGGCGAACACGCTGCGCACGATGCCGGCCGCGTCCAGGCCGGCGTCGGCATACATCTTTTCCGGCTTCGCCTGGTCGATGAAGGCGTCGGGCAACACCAGGGGACGCACCTTGAGGCCGCTGTCGAGCAGGCCCGCCACAGCCAGATAGTGCAGCACCTGGCTGGCGAAGCCGCCGACGGCCCCCTCCTCGACCGTGAGCAGAACCTCGTGCCCGCGCGCCAGCCGGCGCACCAGATCGTGGTCGAGCGGCTTGGCGAAACGGGCATCGGCGACGGTGGTCGACAGCCCCGCGGCGTCGAGCTCCTCGGCCGCCGCCAGGCAATCCTGCAGCCGCGTTCCGAACGACAGCAGCGCCACCTTGCTGCCCTCCTTGACGATCCGGCCCTTGCCGATCGCAAGCGCAACGCCGCGCTCCGGCATTTCGACGCCGACGCCGTTGCCGCGCGGATAACGGAACGCGATCGGCCCCTCGTCATAGGCCGCCGCGGTGCGCACCATATGCCTGAGCTCGGCCTCGTCGGCGGCCGCCATCATCACGAAACCGGGCAGCGAGGCCAGAAAGCCGGTGTCGAAGGCGCCGCAATGGGTCGGGCCGTCGGCACCGACGAAGCCGGCACGGTCGATCGCGAAGCGTACCGGAAGTTTCTGGATCGCGACATCGTGGACGATCTGGTCGTAGGCGCGCTGCAGGAAGGTCGAATAGATCGCGGCGAACGGCCGGAAGCCTTCGGCGGCCAGGCCGGCCGCAAAGGTCACGGCGTGCTGCTCGGCAATGCCGACATCGAAGGTCCGGCTTGGAAACGCCTCGCCGAACAGGTCGAGCCCGGTGCCGGAGGGCATGGCTGCGGTCACCGCGACGATGCGCTCGTCCTCCTCTGCCTCGCGCACCAGGCTCTCGGCGAACACCTTGGTATAGCTCGGCGCGTTGGCCGGCGCCTTGGCCTGGGCGCCGGTGATGACGTCGAAGCGGTTGACGCCGTGATACTTGTCCGCCGAGTTCTCGGCGGGAGCGTAACCCTTGCCCTTCTGGGTGACGACGTGGATCAGCACCGGCCCGGTGACCGTGTCGCGAACGTTCTTCAGCACCGGCAGCAGGTGCTCGAAATTGTGGCCGTCGATCGGTCCGACATAGTAGAAGCCGAGCTCCTCGAACAGGGTGCCGCCGGTCAGGAAGCCGCGCGCGAACTCCTCCGACCGCCGCGCTTTCTCTTCGAGGAATTTCGGCAGCCGCTTGGCCAGCTGCTTGGCCGTTTCGCGCAGGGAATGATAGGTGCGGCCCGAGACCAGCCGCGCCAGATAGGCGCTCATCGCTCCGGCCGGCGGCGCGATCGACATGTCGTTGTCGTTGAGGACGACGACGAGACGCTGCATCGAGCGCCCCGGCATTGTTCATCGCCTCGTAGGCCATGCCGGCCGACATGGCGCCGTCGCCGATGACAGCGATCACATTGTGGCTTCGGCCGGCAAGGTCGCGCGCCACGGCCATGCCGAGACCTGCCGAAATCGAGGTCGACGAATGCGCCGCCCCGAACGGGTCGTAAGCGCTTTCGGCGCGCTTGGTGAAGCCCGACAACCCGCCTTCCTGGCGCAGGCTGCGCATGCGTTCGCGCCGCCCCGTCAGGATCTTGTGCGGATAGGCCTGGTGGCCGACGTCCCAGATCAGCCGGTCCGCCGGCGTGTTGAAGACATGGTGGAGCGCAATCGTCAGCTCGACCACGCCGAGCCCGGCGCCGAGATGGCCGCCGGTCTCGGACACGATGTCGACCAGGTCGATGCGCAGCTCGTCCGCCAGCGCCGCAAGCTCGCTCTCCGGCAGCCGCCGCAGGTCGGCAGGGTCGTGGATGGTGTCGAGAAGCGGCGTCCGGGAGCTTTTGGTCACGATCGCAATGCCTGCTGTCGGCGAGGATTGGCCGGGGATAGAGGCTCGGCCGTGCAAAGTAAATCACGGATTGCGTCAGGCACGGGGGCGCTGGCTGGTCAGCTCTCCGGCAGCGGGATGAACTCCTCGTCGTCGCCGGGCACGATGTCGAAGCGGCCCGTCTTCCACTCGTTTTTCGCCTGCTCGATGCGCTCGCGCGAGGATGACACGAAGTTCCACCAGGTGTAGCGCGGGGAGCCCAGCGAGGCGCCGCCGAACAGCATCAGCTGGGCCCCCTCCTCGGACTCCACCACGATCTCGTCACCCGGCCGGAACACCAGCAGCCGGTCCGGCCGGAAGCGGTCGCCGGAGATGATGATCGACCCGTCGAGAATGTAGACGGCGCGCTCTTCGGCCTCGGCCGGGATGCGCAGCCGCGCGCCGGGCGCCAGCCGCAGTTCGGCATAGAGCGTGTCGGAGTGGGTGCGGACCGGCGAAGCGAGGCCTTCGAAGCTGCCGATCACGAGCCGGCCCGAAACGCCGTCCTCGCCGCTCCACTCGGGAAGCTCGGTCTTGAACGTATGTTCAAACAGCGGCGCCAGTTCCTCCTTGCCGTCGGGCAGGGCCAGCCAGGTCTGCAGCCCGGACATCGCCAGCGGGGCGCCGCGCAGCTCTTCCGGCGTGCGCTCGGAATGAACGATGCCGCGGCCGGCGGTCATCAGGTTCACGTCGCCCGGCCTGATCACCATCTCGGTGCCGAGCGAGTTGCGGTGGCGGATCGAGCCGTCGAACAGATAGGTGACGGTGGCCAGCCCGATATGCGGGTGCGGGCGGACATCCATCGCCATGCCGGGACGCAGGACCGCCGGCCCCATCCGATCGAAGAAGATGAACGGCCCGACCAGCCGGCGCCGCGCCGTAGGCAGCGCGCGGCGCACCTCGAAGCCGCCGAGGTCCTTGGCATTGGCCACCACCATCAGCTCGATCGCGTCGCAGGCGAGCGCGTCGCCGGGCTCGGGGTCGCGGGCGGGAAAGAAGCTCATCGGGGGGCCCTCATCGGTTGCGGACAATCCTGGGCGACACGGGATTCCGCTTTCCCGGATATCTCAGCTGGCGTAGCGCAGCGCCGCGCGGGCTTTGGCCTTGGCCGCCTCGTCCTCGCGGTTCTTCGGCTCCTGGCTGGTCTCCAGCGTATCGATCAGCCGGCGCGCAGCCGCGGCGATTTCGTCGACCGCCCGGTCGAACGCGGCTTCGTTGCGCTTGGCGGGATGGGTGGTGCCGCTCAGCTTGCGCACGAATTGCAGCGCCGCATCGCGCACTTCGGCATCGGTCGCGGGCGGTTCGAAATTGAACAGCGTCTTGATGTTGCGGCACATTTGGCCTGCCTCCATTCGGTCCGGCCTGATTGTCGGGATCGGCGGCCGCCGGGTCAACCGCCTTCGGCGGGGTCGAGCGGGTCGCTGCCGGCCGGCCGGCCGTCGCGCGACAGCCGGATCTTCTCGACCCGATCCTCGGCTGCCCTGAGCAGCTGATCGCAATGCGCTTTCAGCGCTTCGCCGCGCTCATAGATGCGGATCGACTGATCGAGCGGCACTTCGCCGCGCTCGAGATCCTCGACGATCGTCTCCAAGGCTTTCAGCGCCTGCTCGAAGCTCATTGCCTTGATGTCGTCGTTTTCTGCTTCGGCCACTCGCCTACCCCTTCATCAGCCGCTTGACGTGGGCACCGACCGACATAGCCAGGCCTTCGAGGTCATAGCCGCCTTCCAGGACGCTGACCAGCCGATTGCCGCTGAACTGCGAGGCCCGGTCGAGCAGCTGGCCGGTCGCCCATTCGAAATCCGCTTCGGTGAGGTTGAGCGAGGCGAGCGGGTCGCGGTGATGGGCGTCGAAGCCGGCCGAGACGATGATCAGATCGGGCCGGAACCGGTCGAGCGCCGGCAGCACCCGCGCGCGAAAGGCCTCGCGGAACTCGGCGCCGCCGCTGCCGGGACCGAGCGGCGCGTTGACGATATTGCCGGCGCCGGTCTCGCTGGCCGCGCCGGTGCCGGGATAGAGCGGCATCTGATGGGTCGAGGCGTAGAGGACGGTGGGGTCGCTCCAGAAGATCTCTTGCGTGCCGTTGCCGTGATGAACGTCCCAATCGACGATCGCCACCCGCCCGGCGCCGTGCCGGCGCTGCGCATGGCGAGCGGCGATGGCGGCCGTATTGAACAGGCAGAAGCCCATGGCCGTCGCGGTCTCGGCATGGTGGCCTGGCGGCCGCGCCGCCAGAAACGCGTTGTCGGCGGTGCCGGCGAATACACTGTCCACCGCGGCGGTGGCGCCGCCCACGGCCGTCAGCGCGGCGTCGAGGCTCTTCGGGCTGATCGTGGTGTCGGCATCCAGGCGCACCAAGCCCGATCTCGGGCAGCGCCCGGCGGATCGCCTCGAGATAGGCGGACGGATGAACGGCCACAACTGCCGCTTCTTCGCCGCGCGGCGCTTCGACCCGATCAAGCCCGGCGAAAGCCTCGTCCTCGAGCAGCCTGCCGATGGCACGCAGCCGGTCCGGACGCTCGGGATGGCCGGGCGGCGTCAGGTGCTCCAGGAATACAGGATGGGAATAGAGCCGGGTCGTCATCCTTCATCTCTAGCAAGTGTCGGCGCGCATGGCAGACAAGATATTGCCGCCTGCACTATCACGCAGCCGCGACCGGGCGAAGGGTCAGGCGCCGGGACCGACGAGCAGCAGTGCGGCACCCACCACCATCATTGCGATGCCCGGCCAGTTGCCCGCGCCGCCGAGGGAGCGGAGGCCGCTGAGGCCGGCCTCCAGCATGCCTGCGCGTGGGGCCGGGCTCGGCGCCTTGAGCAGCGGGCGGCCACGCCCGAGCGCCTGGCGTGCCAGCACCAGCAGGCCGGCAATCACCAAGAACCCACCCAGGAAGATGATCGCCATCGTCCTCTCCCAATCACTTTTTCGGCATCGCCGTTCAGACGGCCTTAGCTAGTGCGGCGCTCGCCTTTTTCCAGCCGCGGTGGCCGAGATAATGGCGCGCAGGAGGCGGAAGGAAGCTCGATGCGATCATGGCTGCAGCACACGGTGCTGGTGCTTGTCCTTCTCGGCTCGCCGGTGCAAGCCGCCGAACCGCCGCGCTCGGGCAATGCGGTGTTCGACAAGACGGTCGAGCTGGTCAGCAAGAACTTCTATGACGCCAAGGCGCTGCAGCGGTTCAACGTCGCCGTCGCCCAGGAGGTCAACGATCCCGCCCAGCCGCTTACCGGCACCAGCAGCCCGACGCGTGTCGATCAGGCGATCGACACCGTGCTGGCCAGCCTCGAAGCCTCTCATACCGGCCGCTTTCGCCCAGGCACGATTGACTATTACGAGCTCGCCGACGTCTTTCGCTACGGCATTCGCGACGATGTGCGCCGGCTGTTTCCGCCCGACGGCGAGGTGAGCTATCCCGGCATCGGCATGATTGCGCGGCCGGGCAACGGCCTTTGGTTCGTCAGCGACGTCTATGACGGCTCGCCGGCGGCGCGGGCCGGCATCCTGGTGGGCGACGAGATCCTTGCGGTCGACGGCCAGCCCTATCGTGAGCTGGCCTCGTTCCGCGACAAGGTCGGCCAGCCGGTCGAGCTCAGGCTGCGGCGCCGCCCGGATGCCGAGCCGATGACCGTCAAAGTGACCGTCGAGACGCTGAAGCCGCTGCCGACTTTCGAGAAGGCGATCGCCGACAGCGCCAAGCTGGTCGAGCGGGACGGCCATAAGATCGGCTATGTGCGGCTGTGGACGCTGGCGGCGCGCAACTCGATGGGGGCGGTCGCCGAAGCCTTGGCCGATGGCCCGCTGAAGGACGCCGACGGCCTCGTTCTCGACCTGCGCGGCCGCTGGGGCGGCGGCAGCTCGGACGCTGCCGAGCTTTTTCTCGGACGCACCCCGCCGTTCCGGCTCAAGGACCGCGACGGCGAGGACTATCTCGCCAATTTTCGCTGGCACAAACCGATGGTGGCGATCATCGACGAGGGCTCCCGCAGCGGCCTCGAAGTCTTCGCCTATGCGCTGAAGGAGAACGACATCCCGCTGGTCGGCTCGCGCACCGCCGGAGCGCTGCTTGCCGGCCGCGCCTTCCTGTTGCCGGACGACAGCCTGCTCGAACTCGCAGTTTCCGACGCCATCCTCGACACCGACACGCGGCTCGAGGGCAGCGGCGTGTCACCCGACATTCCGGTGCCGTTCAGCCTGCCCTATGCGGCAGGCGCCGATCCGCAGCGCGATGCCGCGGTCGAAGCGATGCGCAAGATCCTGGCACGCGGCTGAAGCGGGCAGCCAGCGGCTGGGGGCGAGGGCCGACCGGCGATCACCGGTCGGCCCTTCGGCGTGCTCGGCACAGCGATTTTGCGCCGCCGCCGGGCGGCCCTCCGAAGCGCTGCTCCCCTCTAAGTCTTTGTTTTTTTCGCAATTCCGGACGGAAAATCGTTGCCACTTCCTGGAATTGATCTAGACGCCCGGCGTCTCGACTTCGCCGGCGTCTTCGAGCCGCACGAAGATGACGCCCTTGGTCTTCAGCGCCAGCAATCCACGCACCAGCCCGGCCCCGGCCGGGCGGGCAGGCTGGTTGACATGGGCCAGCAGAACGTCGCCGTTGCGGGCTTTCTCGACATTGTGCTCGGTAGCCGTCGCGCTGAGCGAGGCACCGCCATCGGCATTGATCGAATAGCCTGCCACGCGCAGCCCGAGCTGGCGGATCAGCTGGAGCGCGCCTGGGCTGTAGCGGGCGGTTGCGCCGCGGAACCAATGCGGCGTCGGGCCGCCTGCCCTGACCAGATCGGCCGCCCCGTCCTCGACCTCGCGGGCCACCGCGTCGCGGCTGCCGGCGGCGCGCAGGCCGTAGATGCGGTCGGGAAAGTCGACCGCCGGCAGATGGCGGTCGCCATGATCCTCGAGCTCGAACAGATCCGGCCGGGCAAGCATGGCCTCGAGAATCTTGCCGTTGCGCTTCAGCCACAGGCCGGTGACGAACACCGTGGCGGGAATGTTGTTGGCAACCAGGGCCGTGATGATGCGCTCGTCGGCTGCGCCGCCGCAGGCATCGAGCGTCAGCGCCACCCGGGGGGCACCGGCTGCGGCACCGGCCAGATGCAGTTTCGGCTCCAGCAGCCGCGGGGCGGACACGGCCGGCCGCTCCGGGCTGTCAGCCGGCAGCGGGCCGGCCGACGCAATTTGCCCGCCGGGCATCAGCAGCGCCGCCAGCGCGACGGTCATCGTCAGCCGCATCATGAGGACCCCTCGGTCGGATAGCCAAGCGGCGCGCCGGCCGCTGATCAGCCATTGTTGAAGCAGCGGTGCGGCTTTTTTCTGGCAGCGCAGCAATCGCTGACCGCACTCACAGGATCTCGGTCTTGACGATGCGGATGCCGAAGCCCTCGAGGCCGACATAGTGGCGGGCGCGCGAGGCGATCAGCACGATCGAAGTGATGCCGAGATCCTTCAGGATCTGGGCGCCCAGACCGATCTCGCGCCACTCACTCTCGCGCCGGCGCGCCTCGTCGTGGTCCTCGCGCCCAGCCTGGCGTCCCGGGCGGCTGCGCGCCTGGTGGCCGACCCCGACCGATCCCTCGCGCAGATAGACGATCACCCCGCGCCGCTTGACGCCCATTTCGCGCATGATCTCCTGCAGCCGGCGCTCGGTGCCGAACACGTCGTGGACGACATCCTCCGAATGCAGCCGCACCGGCACATCCTCGCCGTCGCGAATGTCGCCGAACACCACCGCCAGATGCTGGGTGCTGTCCCAGGGCAGCGAATAGGTATGCGCCTTGGCGGCGCCTCCGGGCGTATCGATGGCAAAACTGTCGACCCGCTCGATCAGGGTCTCCTGGCGCTGGCGGTAGGCGATCAGGTCGGCGACCGAGATGCGCCGCAAGCCATGCTCCTCGGCGAACGCCTCGACCTGCGGTCCGCGCATCACCGAGCCGTCATCATTGACCAGCTCGCAGATGACCCCGACGGAGGGCAGGCCTGCGAGCCTGCACAAATCGACCGCCGCTTCCGTGTGGCCGGAGCGCATCAGCACCCCGCCCTCGCGGGCGATCAGGGGGAAGATGTGGCCGGGCCGGACGAAATCGCCGGCGCCGACATTGCCGTTGGCGAGATTGCGCACCGTGAGCGTGCGGTCCTCCGCCGAAATCCCGGTCGTGGTGCCGTGCCGAAAGTCGACGCTGACGGTGAAGGCGG
Source organism: uncultured Alphaproteobacteria bacterium (assembly GCA_963791325.1). Classification (GTDB taxonomy): domain Bacteria; phylum Pseudomonadota; class Alphaproteobacteria; order Rhizobiales; family Rhizobiaceae; genus JBEVJK01. The sequence continues at coordinate 299,638 of CAWBRU010000008.1, forward strand.
TGCCGTGCGGCGAATCGTTGTCGGCCACCATCGGTCCGAGATTGAGGCGCTTGGCATCGGCCCGCGTCATCGGCGTGCAGACGATGCCGGAGGTGTGGCGGACGATGAAGGCCATCTTCTCGGGCGTGCAATGCACCGCCGCAACGATCAGGTCGCCTTCGTTCTCGCGGCCGTCATCGTCCATCACCACGACGATCTCGCCGCGCTCGAACGCACGCAGGGCTTCGACAATCTTTTTCTGGTCGTAGGGCATGACGGGTCCTGTCGGTCTGCGGTTGGGCGCAATGCCGCGGTCTTATGCCGAGCGGAGCCGGAAGGAAAGCCGCCCGGCACCAGCGCAGGCCTGTGCCCGTCCCGATGTCAGCGCCCGGTCTGGCCGCGATGCCGCAGGAAATGGTCGGCGATCGCACAGGCGACCATCGCCTCGCCGATCGGCACGGCGCGGATGCCGACGCAGGGGTCGTGGCGGCCTTTGGTGACCACTTCGACCTCGTTGCCGTCGACGTCGATCGACCGGCGCGGGGACAGGATCGACGAGGTCGGCTTGACCGCGAAGCGGGCGACCACCGGCTGGCCGGTGGAGATGCCGCCGAGAATGCCGCCGGCATTGTTGGAGAGGAAACGGGGCCGGCCGTCATTGCCCATCCGGATCTCGTCGGCATTGGCCTCGCCGGTGATCCGCGCGGCTTCGAAGCCGTTGCCGATCTCCACTCCCTTGACCGCATTGATCGACATCAGATTGGCAGCGATGTCCTGGTCGAGCTTGCCGTAGATCGGCGCGCCGAGACCGGCCGGTACCCCCTCGGCGACCACCTCGATCAGCGCGCCCACCGACGAGCCGGCCTTGCGGATGCCGTCGAGGTAGTCGGCAAATACCGGCACCGCGGCCCGGTCGGGCGTGAAGAACGGGTTTTCTTCGTCGTCGACGAAGTCCCAATCCCAATTGCCGCGGTCGATCGACTTCTCCCCGATCGCGATCAGCGCGCCGCGCACGGTGAGGCCGGGGACCACTTTTCGGGCGATCGCGCCCGCCGCGACCCGGACCGCGGTCTCGCGCGCCGAGGCCCGGCCGCCGCCGCGATGGTCGCGCAGGCCGTATTTCATCGCATAGGTGTAGTCGGCATGGCCCGGCCGGTACTGGCGGGCGATCTCGCCATAGTCCTTGGAGCGCTGGTCGACATTGTCGATCAGCATCGAGATCGGCGTGCCGGTGGTCACCAAACCATCCCCGCCGTCGTCGCCGGCCGGAAGCACGCCCGAGAGCACCCGCACCAGATCCGGCTCACGGCGTTGGGTGACGAAGCGCGACTGGCCCGGGCGGCGCCGGTCGAGCTCGTGCTGGATCTCCCTCAGCGAAAGCGCGAGGCCCGGCGGGCAGCCGTCGACGACGCAGCCCAGCGCCGGGCCATGGCTCTCGCCCCAAGTGGTGACGCGGTAAAGGTGCCCGAAGGTGTTGTGCGACATCCAGCTATCCGCCGTGCGCCGGCCCGCCGAGTGGCGGCCGGCCGGCGCAGCCTTCTAATGCAATTCGCCCGCGAGGGGAACCCGGCCTGGCCCGGCGCTCCGCTCGCCGGCACCCGGCCATAAAAAAGCCCTCAGAAGCGGCCACGAATCAGGCCGGCAAGCCACCCGGCCATCGCGGCTGATATGCAAGTGGGATCAAAGACTTAAACTTCAATTCTGGCCTTGACCAGGGACGGAGCTTCTGCTTTCCTCCGTGGCCGGACCTCAGGGCACGCCGTCCCGACGGCGAAAGGAGGAGACCATGATGCGCACCCTTGCCACTGCGGCCGGCGCGCTTTTGATGCTCACCATCACCGCGTCGGCGGGTGAGACCGAAGGCCAGATCAAGGCGATCGACAAGGATCAGCTGACGATCACGCTGTCGGATGGGAAGAACTATAAGCTGCCCGGAGAGTTCGATGTCGACTTCCTCAAGGAGGGCATGGACGTCGTGCTCGCCTATGACGAGGTCGGCGGCCAGAACCTGATCACCGACATGCAGCTGCCGCAGTAGAGGGTGGCGGCCCTGCCCTTGCACCAAACCACCTGACGCGGCTTAAAGCCAGACGAGTTCGCCGTCCCGGAACCGCAGCAGACGGTCCTGCGGCACCGGCAGGGCGGCAGCCTTTTGTTCGCCCAGCCCGCCGAACAGCCGGAAGAGCACCCGCACCACCCCGCCATGGGTGACGCACACGGTCGGCCGAGACAGCTCGCCGAGCCAGGGGGCGATCCGCTCTTTGAGCATTTCGTAGCTCTCGCCCGATCGGCCGGGCGGACAGAAATTCCATTTGTCCCGGCGGCGCGCCTTGGTCGAGCCCGGCCGGTCGGCCTCGAGCTCGGCGAAGGTGAAACCCTGCCAGGCGCCGAAATGCACCTCGACGAGGCGCTGATCGGTGCGGTAGGCGAGCGGATCGAGGTCCATCGCCCGGCGCAGCCGCTCCATGGTCTCGCGGGTCCGCTTGAGCGGGCTGGCGATGAAGTCGAAGTCGGCCGGCCGTTCGATCAGCTCTGCCAGCCGGTGGCCGTTGCGCTCTGCCTGCCGCCGGCCGTTCGCATTGAGGTCGGTATCGGCCTGCCCCTGCAGCCGGCCCTCGGCATTCCAATCGGTTTCGCCGTGGCGGATGAAATAGGTGAGCGGCATCATGAGCAGCCGGAAGCGGCCGTTCCCGGCACTGCCTAGTCCTTGACGGTCGAGATGTCGGGCGCGTCCACCGCTTTCATGCCGACCACGTGGTAGCCGGCGTCGACGTGATGGACCTCCCCGGTGACGCCGCGCGCCAGGTCGGAGAGGAAGTAAAGGGCGGCATCGCCCACTTCCTCGGGGGTGACCGTGCGCTTGAGCGGCGAATTGTATTCGTTCCACTTCAGGATGTAGCGGAAGTCGCCGATGCCGGAGGCAGCCAGCGTCTTGATCGGCCCGGCCGAGATGGCGTTGACACGGATGCCGCCGCCACCGAGGTCGACCGCGAGGTAGCGCACGCTGGCCTCGAGCGCGGCCTTGGCGACGCCCATCACATTGTAGTGCGGCATCACCTTCTCGGCGCCGTAATAGGTGAGCGTCAACAGCGAGCCGCCGTCCCGCATCAGCGGCTCGGCCCGTTTGGCCACCGCGGTGAACGAGTAGACCGAGATGTCCATGGTGCGCAGGAAATTGTCGCGCGTGGTCTCGACATAGCGGCCGTCGAGCTCGTCCTTGTCGGAGAAGGCGATCGCATGCACCAGGAAGTCGAGCTTGCCCCAATGTCGGGTCACCGCGTCGAAGACCGCGTCGAGCGTGCCCGGCTCGGTGACGTCGCAATGCCCGGCAATATGCGCGCCGAGCTCGGCTGCAAGCGGCTCGACGCGCTTCTTGAAGGCCTCGCCCTGGTAGGTCAGCGACAGCTCGGCGCCGTGCTCGGCGCAGGCCTTGGCAATGCCCCAGGCAATCGACCGGTTGTTGGCGACGCCGAGGATCAGGCCGCGCTTTCCCGCCATCAGGCCTTGTGCAGCTGCCATATGCGATCGCCTCCAGAGTGATGAGCCTGGCGGGCAGCCTATCGCACAGCCGGCTAGGCGCATCAAGCACGCCGGCAGGGGGCGAAGCGACGCGGGTCAGCTCGTCCGCTTGCGCATCAATGCTTCGAGCTCCGGGTCGCCGCCCGACGGCAGCATCACCCGCACATGGGCGTAAAGGTCGCCGTGGCCGCCCGCCTTCTGCGGCATGCCGCGGCCTTTCAGCCGGAGCACCTTGTCGGAGCTCGACCCGGCCGGCACGTTGACCGCCAGCCGCCCGGTCGGCGTCTCGACCGGCACCTTGGCGCCCAGCACCGCATCCTTCAGCCCGATCGGCAGATCGGCGTGCAGGTCGCGCCCTTCCACCCGGTAGCGGCCGTTGCGCTTGAAGCGGATGGTCACCAGGGCGTCGCCCGGCTCGCCCCCCATCAGCTGTTCGCCCTGGCCTTTCAGCCGGATCGTCTGGCCGTCCTCGACATAGCCGGGCAGCTTGACCGCGATGCGCCGCCCGTCGGGAAACAGGGCATTGACCTTGGCCCCGGTGGTGGCGTCCTCGACCGACACATCGAGCGTGGCGTTGAGGTCGCTGCCGCGTGCCGGCCGGCGCGGCCCGCCGCCGCGCTGCTGAAAGCCCTCGCCGAACAGCTGGCTGAAGATGTCCTCGCCGAAGGCCTCGCCGCCGGGGCCGCTGCTGCGGAATTCGTAGCGCGTGCCGCCCGGCTGGCCGTGCTGTTGTGCCCGGCGGAACGCTGCGAACGGATCGCCGCCACCGCCGGCCGCTCCGTCGAAGCCCTGGAACACCGGTTTGCCCTCGGCGTCGATCTCGCCGCGATCGAAGGCGCCGCGCTTCTCGGTGTCGCCGACGATCTCATAGGCCTGGTTGGCGGCGGCGAAGTTTTCCTTGGCCTTCGGGTCGTCGGGGTTCTGGTCCGGGTGGTATTTCTTGGCAAGCTTGCGGAACGCCGACTTGATCTCCTTCGCCGACGCGCCCTTGCCGACGCCAAGAACCTCATAAGGATCGCGCATGCTTTGTCACTTCAACGCTTGAATTCGTTCAATGCGTTATATGCGTGCGGCTAGGAAGAGATTCCAGACCGGCCGGCCACGAAGCGTCGCCGGCCGGCTACAATGCATCGAAGGCACGCATCCGCCAAGCGCCTTCCCCGGCGGCGCATGCGTCGCCCTTGAACATCGTCACGCCGTCGAAGCTTTCGCGGCTCGCCTCGAAGCGGCGGCAGACCGTCCCCTTGTCGGTGTATTCCGTCAGCCCGCTGATGCCGCCGCGCGAGCCGGTGTCGACATTGGCCCAGGCGAGCGTTGCGCCCTTGACCGCCTCGACATCGGCCGACGAGACCGCGTCGCGGATGGTGGCGATGTCGGCAGCGCGGGTCGGGTCCTCGTCGGCGGCGCTCTGATCCGGCACCGAGCCGGTCACCACGGTGCGGTCGACCGCGGCCTCGGAATTGCCGAAGCGCGACGAGCACGCCGAGGCGCAGCCGAGCGCGACCAAAAACAGCACGGCCGCTGTTTTTCTGGACCGGCCGTCATTCTCCCCGTAGCCTTGCGCTTGGCGCGGCAATCGTCGAACTCCAGGCTGGTCCCGATCAGGCGAGATATGAGCGATCGCGAGTTAACAAGCGGTTCATCAACCGGCTTGGGATTCCAACCGGATGCAGGCGGGTTCGCAACGAGGAGTTGCTGTCATGTTCCACTCCTCTGTGGCTCGACATGTGTCCGGTTCCGACGGCCGCGGGCCCCTGAAACTGCGACGGCGCACATTCGGCGAGGCAAGACCCAGGGGTAGGCTTTATATGTATCTGATCTGCTGATACATAACCTTGGTGCCGAAGCGTGCGGGGCCAAATGTCTAATGAAATCATCGTTGTCGATCCGCTTGAGCGGCTTGACCTGCTGAAGAGTCTTGCGAGTGAGGTCCGTGTTCGGATCCTCGATCTGCTCAATCGGAAGGGCCCGAAGAACGTCAACCAAGTGGCTGACGAGCTAGGCCTCCCGCAATCGACGATCTCCGCGAACATCCAAGTTCTGGTGAATGTCGGTCTGATCCAGACCAAGTCGCAAACGGCGCGCAAAGGCAGCCAGAAAGTCTGCTACTCGACCTTCTCGGAGCTTGTCGTCGCCTTCAAGGACCGCAGCACCCCGCCGGACCTCAGCGTCATCGAGGTAGCGATGCCGCTCGGCCTCTATACGCGCTGCGAAGTATCCGCTCCCTGCGGCCTATGTTCCAAGGACGGTGTCATCGGGCTTCTCGACGTGCCCGATACGTTCCTCGATCCGGACCGAATGCGGGCTGGTCTGCTGTGGTTCACAAGGGGCTTCGTCGAGTATCAGTTTCCCAACAATGCAAAACTTGCCAATGCCAAAATCGGAGCGGTCGAACTCGCCATGGAACTGTCTTCCGAAGTTCCCGGGACATCGAAGGACTGGCCTTCGGACATTACGATCGCCATCAACGGGCACGAAATCGACACCTGGACAGCGCCGGCGGACTACGGCGACAAACGTGGCAAGCACACGCCGGACTGGTGGAAATTGGCCGGTTCGCAATATGGCGACGTCAAGCAATGGCGTATCACCAAGAACGGCACCGATCGCGACGGCGCCAAGGTCTCCAAATGTTCGCTGGCCGACCTAGAGCTGGAGCGGCACCGTTCGATCCGGGTACGTATCGGCGTCAAGGAGGAAGCGCGCCATCCCGGCGGCATCAACATCTTCGGCACCGGCTTCGGCAATCACAGCAAGGACATCGTCCTTCGGCTGCTGAAGGCCTGAGTATGCTCCAGCTCTTGACCTCGGCGTGGAACTCCGCTTTAACTAACCAGCTCTTCGGATACAGACCGGGAAGTCGGATTGTTAGTCGGCGGCAGGAGCAAGCATGAAGGCTAAGGTCACGGCGAGCGCGGTCTATACCGTCGCGGACATCGACAAACGTCTCTACGGCTCGTTTCTCGAGCATCTGGGCCGAGCGGTCTACTCGGGCATTTACGAGCCTCGTCATCCGAAGGCCGACGCGGAGGGCATGCGCAAGGACGTGCTTGAACTGGTTCGCGCTCTGGACACGCCGATCTGCCGCTATCCCGGTGGAAACTTCGTCTCAGCCTACAACTGGGAAGATGGCATCGGACCGAGGGAAAATCGCCCGCGGCGTCTCGATCTCGCCTGGCGCACGACGGAACCGAACCAAGTCGGCATTCACGAATTCGCCGATTGGGCCGAAAAGGCCGGTACCGAGATGATGCTTGGCGGTCAACCTGGGGTCACGCGGCCTGGATGCGGCGCGAGCCTTTGTCGAATACGTCAATCATCCAGGCGGAAGCTACTGGTCAGACTTGCGGGCCAGGAACGGTCGGAAGGACCCGTGGAACTGCCGGCTCTGGTGTCTCGGCAATGAGATGGACGGTCCTTGGCAGATCGGCCACAAATCGGCGGCCGAATACGGCCACCTCGCCAACGAGACCGCCAAAGCGCTGCGTGGGCTCGATCCGACGCTGGAACTCGTCGTCTGCGGCTCGTCGCATTCCAATATGCCCACCTATCCGCAGTGGGAGGCGACTGTGCTTGAGGCGACTTACGAGCACGTCGACTATATCTCGCTGCACATGTATTTCGAGAATTACGAGAAGAACACGGCCGAGTATCTGGCGCTTCCGCAGAAGCTCGACCGCTACATCGGCACCGTCTCCGGCATCATCGACTATCGTGAAGGCGAAAAGCCGCTCAAAGCGCGACGTGAAGATATCGTTCGACGAATGGAACGTCTGGTATCACGAGCGCAAGCGCGACGCCGAGCGAATGAAAGCGTGGGATTGGCCCGAGGCTCCGAGGCTGCTTGAAGATATCTACAATTTCGAGGACGTGCTGCAGGTCGGCTGCATCATCAATACCTTCATCCGACGCTCCGACGTCGTGCGCATCGCCTGTATCGCTCAACTGGTCAACGTCATCGCCCCGATCATGACCGAGCCCGGCGGGGCTGCCTGGCGGCAGACCATCTACTGGCCGTTTATGCTGGCCTCCAAGCACGGTCGCGGCACGGCGCTGCAGCTCGCCGTCGAGGTGCCTACCTACGACGCCGCCGCCGCCGCCAGAGTGCCGTGGCTGGACATTGCAGGCGTGCACGACGCAGATGCCGGGAGCGCTGACCTTCTTCGCCGTCAATCGGCATGCCTCCGAGACGATCGAAGCGGACGTCACCCTCGATCGGTTCGCCGCCAAATCGGTCGGCACACGCTCATCCGCCATGACGATCTCGAAGCCCGCAACACCAGGGACGCGCCGGACACCGTGTCGCCGGTCGACGGGCAACGGAGCCACACTCGAGAGAAACGGAGTAGCGCTCAAGCTGCCACCGCACTCCTATTCGATGGTGCGGGTCGCACTCTGACTTCATATCCAATCATCGGATATGTACCGCTATATCCGTTGCATGCCATGGGTTTGGTGTAGCATTGGTCAATCGAAGGCGGATGAAAAACCGCTGCACTCGGGAGGAGACGAAAATGAACTTTCGCAGGATGATGATCGCTGCCGCGGTCGCCGCCGCAGGCTTGTGGACAGCGGCGGCCCAGGCTGAGGAAACCGTCCTATGGTGGGATTTTCTCGGCGGCGGCGACGGCGTGCGCATGAAGCAGATGATCAGCGACTTCAACACAGCTCACGCCGGCAAGATCAAGATTGACGCCACGACGCTCGAGTGGGGCACGCCATTCTACGCCAAGGTCCAGACGTCGGCAGCTGTCGGTGAGGCACCGGACGTCATGACCTACCATGCCAGCCGCATCCCGCTGGCGGTCAGCCAGGATATTCTGGAGGAAATCACCGCCGACGACATGGCCAAGATGGGCTTGTCGAGCTCGGACTTCGCACCGGCGACTTGGGACGCTGTGAACGTCGACGGCAAGCAGTACGCGGTGCCGCTCGATACGCATCCGATCGTTCTTTACTACAACCGCGACCTGCTGAAGAAGGCCGGCGCGCTCGGCGACGACGGCCGGCCCATGGGCATGGGCAGCAAGGACGACTTCACCGCCACCCTGCAAGAAGCTGAAGGACGCCGGGATCGAGTTTCCGCTGGGCAGCGTGACCGCGGACGGCAACTTCATGTTCCGCACCATTTATTCCTTGATGTGCCAGCAGGGCGGCGAGCTGATGACCGGCGAGGAATTCCTAACCGGTGACAACGGCGACAAGCTGAAAAATGCGCTCGACGTGCTGCAGGGCTGGACAAAGGCCGGGCTGCAGTCGACCTACACGGATTATCCGGCGACTGTGGCACTGTTCACCTCGGGCAAAGCCGCGATGATGATCAATGGCGTCTGGGAAGTGCCCACGATGACCGACCTTGCCAAGCAGGGCAAGCTGTTTGACTGGGGTGCCGTCGAGATCCCGGTGATCTTCGACAAGCCGTGCACCTATGCGGACAGCCATACCTTTGCAATCCCCAAGAACAAGGGCAAGGAAATCAGCCCGGAAAAACGCGCCGCCGTTCTCGAGGTGATCTCATGGATGGACAAGAACTCGCTGTTCTGGGCCACCGCCGGCCATATCCCCGCTTACAGGCCGGTCACCGAATCGGCTGAATACAAGGCGATGGAGCCCAACGCGACCTACTCTCCCCTGACGGCCAACATGATCTTCGACCCGAGAACGCCCAAGGCTGGTGTCGCGGGGCCGATTTTCGACGTCATGTCCACCTACTTCGTGCCGACCCTGAACGGCGAGATGGAGCCCGCAGCTGCCGTCGAGAGCATCAAGGAAGGAACTCAACGCGCTTTAACCTCCCAAGGCTTGCAGGGGTCGCCCGACGGCGGCTCCTGCCCTTTGGGGATCCCTCATGCTCAAAGATAGACGCCGGGACATCCTCGTCGCTCTGGTTCTGATCGCTCCTTTTCTGGCGATCTACCTGTTGGTGTTCGTCTACCCGACGGTGCAGATGTTCCGCATTTCTTTCACGGACGCGCCGCTGATCGGAGAGGGTCGGTGGGTCGGGCTCGACAACTACCTGCGGCTCGACAACGACCCGATGTTCCGCCGAGCGGTTTGGAACACCGCATACTTCGTGTTGATGACAGTCATTCCAGGCACGATCATCGCCTTGATGATCGCGCTTGGTGTTGCGCGGCTCAAAGGGCGGTTTCAGGCAATGGTGTTGGCGCTTTTCTTTCTGCCCTATATTCTGCCGGTCTCCGTCGTCTACCTCATCTGGGACTGGACGCTGAACTTCCAGTTCGGCATAGCCATGCACCTGCTCGACTGGCTGGGCATCACCCGCATACCAGTCTTCAAATCGGCCGTGTGGTTCCTTCCTGCGGTCGCGGGAGTGACAATCTGGTGGACGGCCGGCTTTTCGATTCTGCTTTTCCTGGCCGGCTTGCGCGCCATACCTGCCGAAATCTACGAGGCAGCCGCCCTCGATAATTCGACGCGCTGGACGACTTTCAGTCGCATCACTTGGCCTCTGCTATGGCCGATTACCTCTTTGGTTTTTACCATCCAGCTGATCCTGCAGCTGAAGATCTTCGACCAGGTCTATCTTTTCTCGATTGGCGGCCGGCCCAACGACAACATGGTGCTGGTCTACTACGTCTTCCAGCGCGCCTTTCAGCAGAACCAAGGCGGTCGCGCGGCAGCAGCCGCGGTCGCCCTGTTCGTGCTGGTGGTCGTCGTCTCGGTGCTGCAATTTCAGCTGCTGCGCCTTGCTGAACGGCGGCCCCGATGACCGCCTCGGCTGCGAGACGCTGGAACCTATGGGGTGGGGTGATCACCGCCCTGACGGTCGCCGGCGCTGTCCTCTGGGCGTTCCCGCTCTATTGGGGCGTCGTATCCTCACTCAAACCCGATGATGAGGTCGTCAGGCCCTATATTGAACTCTGGCCCGAGACACCGACACTGGAGAACTATATCGACGCGCTGAGGTCCACGCAGATCGGGCATGGTACACGAACTCGGTGGCCGTCGCAGTGGGCGTTACGGCGATCTGCGTTTTCGCCTCGATGCTCTGCGGCTACGCGATTTCGCAGCTGCGTTTCCCGGGCCGGACCGCCCTGTGGTGGTTGATTCTCGCTTCGTTCATGGTGCCGACTTCGGCGCTGATCATCAACTATTTCGTGCTCGTGGCCGATCTCGGCCTGTTGAATAGCTGGGCCGGCATCATGCTGCCGCAGCTCATCCACCCTGTGATCATCATTGTCTACAAGCAGTTCTTCGATCAGGTGCCACGAGACTTCCGCGAAGCCGCCGTAATGGACAACGCTTCCGAATTCGGGATCCTGTTCAAGGTCTACCTTCCAATGAACTGGGGCGTGACGACGGCCCTGTCGATCGTCTGCTTTATCTGGACCTGGAACGCATTCCTGTGGCCATTCCTCTCCGTGACGCGCACCGAGATGATGACGATCACGGTCGGCATCACGCAGGTGAATGATGCGTTCGGCGTCTACTACGCGCGGCAGTTGTCAGCGGCCGTGCTGGCGGGCCTGCCGGTCGCATTGGCCTACCTCTTGTTTCAGCGCCGAGTGACCCAGGCGATCACGCTCTCTGCCGGCATCAAGGGCTAGCTTTGGAGCCTCAACAGGTTGTTCTCGGACAATCCGTGGCGACTGATAGGTGGCTCCGAGCCGATACTGCCATATGGTCGATGCCGATTGTGGCGGTGAAGCCATCTTGACAGCTCTGCTGCGCGATGCCGTGACGTCGGATAGGCGACGGCGTAAGCCCATTCACGCAGGACGGTTTGGATGAAGCGCTCGGCCTTGCCGTTTGTCTTGGGCGTGGAGGCCTTATCCGGATGTGTTTTAGGCCGAAGACTTTGCAGGAGGCGCGGAAGGCGGGGCTTTTATAGCAGCCGCCGTTATCGGCGCGGCGGCTCGGCCTCCAAAGCACGATGCCTGCGCCTGCTCGGCAGCCAGCCAGCGGTCGCGTGGCTTGCAGCTCGCCGGCCGTGGCGAAAGCTCGACCTGGACAACCTCTTTTCCGATCGCCGGTAGTGCAGCCCGGTGCAGCTGAATGGGAGCGACGCCGTCGCTGACCTCGAAGGTCAGCTGCGCAGTGTCGTCGAGCAGCACATGCTCGGTCACCTTGCGGATGATGGCGGCGAATTTGCCGGCCGTCATGTGGACGCGCTCGCCTTCGTCGACGTCCCACAGCTGGACGAAGATCTCCGACCACGCTTCCGGGTTGGCGCCGCAGTCGAGCGCCGAAAAATTGGCGGCCTTGACTTCGGTCACGTGGTAGCCCGCCCTCACCGGACGGCCTCCATAGGAGAAGATCAGCGGCTTTTCACGGTGGCCGTCGATCGCGGCAAGCAGCTCGCCGATCCTGATGTCGGACGGGTCCGAAACCAGCGTCGGCGCACTTTCCGGCTTGCTCAGGTTCACCATCCGCGCTACTCCTATTATTTGATATTCATAGGATCGTTCAAATATGGAAGAACGTCAAGCCCTGCTCGCCTTCGGTGCCATGTCTCAGGAGACGCGACTGCGGATCGTCCGACTGCTCGTCCGCGCCGGGCCTGACGGCATGGCTGCCGGCAGCATCGGCGAAGCGGTCGGCGTCTCGGCCTCGAACGTTTCCTTCCATCTCAAGGAGCTCGAGCGCGGCGGCCTGGCGACGGCCCGGCGCGAGTCACGCTCGATCGTCTACACGGCCGGCTACGAGACCCTGAGAGACCTGCTGCGCTTCCTGATGGAGGACTGCTGCGCCTCAAACCCCGAGATCTGCGGTCCAAGCAGCTTCAGGGCAATACGCTCCAAGTCGCCGGCGGAGGTCGAGCCATGACCAAGCGGCGGAATGAGGGCGGCGCTGCCGTGGGCCTGGAGCCCGTTGCCGGCAGCGACGAAAAGCTGCGCGACGCGTTGGCGGCCGAGCGCCTGCCGGTCGACGATCTCGCCGAAGGCGGGCGAACCTTCTTCCGCGTGCGGGAAGGCGCCGAGACGCTGGGCTTCGGCGGCTACGAGGTTTACGGCGAGAGCGCGCTGATCCGCTCGCTGGTAGTCCTTCCGGAAGCCCGCAAGCGCGGCATCGGCACGGCAGTCGCCGAACAGATTTTTGATCACGCCCGCAAGGAAGGTGCCCGGCGGGCCTACCTGCTGACCGAATCCGCCGGCGGTTTTTTCGCACAGCTCGGCTTCCGGCCTCTCCCACGGGACCAGGCGCCGGCCGAGATCCTGGCCACGCGCCAGGCGGCAGGTCTCTGCCCGGCGTCGGCCGTTCTCCTGGTGCGCGATCTTTGAGGTGAGGGCCAAGACATGGACGTGACGATCTATCACAATCCGGCCTGCGGCACGTCCCGCAACACGCTGGCGCTGATACGCAATGCCGGCATTGAGCCAACGATCATCGAATATCTGAAGAACCCGCCGACCAAGCAGAGGCTTGCGGAGCTCATCCGATTGGCCGGCCTCACTGTCCGCGACACGATCCGGCAGAAGGGCACGCCCTATCAGGAGCTCGGCCTCGACGACCCAAAACTCACCGACGCCCAGCTGCTCGGCGCCATGGTCACAGATCCGATCCTGATCAACCGCCCGTTCGTGGTGACGCCGTTGGGCGTGACGCTCGCCCGGCCCTCGGAGAAGGTCTTGGACATCCTGCCGCTACCGCAAAAGGGCGCCTTCGCCAAGGAAGACGGCGAGCAGGTGATCGACGCCGCGGGAAACCGCATTGGCTGAGCTGCCCGACATTGTCGGAGGCGCCTTCAAGGCTCCGCAGCGAGCGGATACTCGCTCCCCGCCCCGGCGAAGAGGTCACGCGGGCTTTTGTGCCTCTGGCAGGAACGCAAGGCCTTGAACGCCGCATCTGTGCCGGCGAGGCTGACCACGATCGGCTTGCGACCTTCAGGGGTGATCGTCGATTTGTGCTTCTTCGCCAGATTGTAGATGACGTCGATGTTGTTGCCCGCTGCAGGGCTTGCGCGGTTCGACGGGCCTAATGAAAGACCACGAGGTCATTCTCAAATTCCAGATCGAACACCCTAACAGTAATACACGCCCGCGGCGCACCGCCGTGCCGTGCGTCTTGCCGCCCCGGCAAAACTGACCGGCGTGAGCGGACGACCGACCCTCGCCTCCGCCGGCGAAACAAGCCCAAACGGAACCGGTGCCGAAAGGCGTCCTACCGCTTCGAGTGCCAGCAACCCGACGAGCCCTGTCAACAGCACAATTTTGATTTTCCGCGAGACGATCATTTGCCACCTCCTTGGGTAAAGTGTTCCGGCAGTTCATCGATATCGGCAAGCTGCTTGAGATCGATTTCCTTGGCGTCGGTCTTATTCTTGAAACCGAAATCGTCGGCCGAAACGTCACTACCGGTCTTCCAGTCGGCGATCTGGATGCTGTATTGCGGAGCTCGCGCGACCCGTTTGGCGGTGATCACATATCTGCAGGGATAAGGATGGCTCCCCTGTGCAATCCAGATCTGCCAATCGACATCCCTGGTCCTGAAGGCGAGGTGATCACATTCGGTTCCACCAATTACACCGCTGCCAAGATCCTTCACATTGACCACCTCCGGCATCAGTTGATCATAGACATCCGACAGGAGCAGGTCCGCGCCTGGCAGGGGCCGGTGGAACCTGTCACGCAACTCGTCGACCAAGTGGTCCACCGATCCGGGCTCATCAATCTTGGCGTAGCGATTGGCCTCCTTGCCTAGAACGGTCAGCGTTTTGCCGTCAAAAACCATCTCCACATTGGCAAATCCCCCGTGGCGCGTCGCTCGGATCTTGTCAGGCCGACTCAAGCTGACAGTTCCTGAACTCGCCAGCAGGAGTTTCTGCTTGTCTTTGGTGACGACCTCCAGGTTGCTGTCGTATTCGAATGAGATTGATTTCTGTGCCGCCAAATAGTCCGACATAGCCTTGAGCAGTTCCCTTGCCTGCCGATCGTCGGACCGGGCAGCCGACGTGGTGGCAAGGGTCGCCAACGCGACGACGGCGATCCATGGTCTAAGGCTCTTGCCACGGCTTGTTTTCAAGTCCCACATAGACTTCCTCCCTCTAGTCAGATTCAGTGCTGCGACGATCGCTGTATCTATCACCGCTGCCGACGTGCGGCCTCTGGGCAGGTCGGCTCTAAACGTTTTCGACGCCCCCTCATCGCCGCCAAGCAGCAAGGAGCAACCCTGCAACTATCCCATGCGCGGTGACGACCGGCCAGAGGAGCGGCCCAGCCATGCCCTGCCAAAGCCCAGCATAGGCGAGATAGAGCGCAACGGACACCCCATAGAACAACATGCCGAGCGATGACGGACGTGGCCAGCAAGTGATCCTCATTGCCAGCCTAGCTCGAACGTGAGCTTGTCGATCTTGCCCGTAAAGGTGAAAGGCGGCGCATAGCGATAGTCGAGAAGGGCCACTCCCGTGCGCGTGTCCAAACCGACATCGAAACTCTCGTCCTCCGGGAAGGTGATTGGCGTGGTATGCTCGAGGAAGTTGCGCGCCACTTCCTTGCCGTCGACCGAGAGCATGCCCGTGCCGCCTTTGCCGAGGGCGGGGCCATCGGACTTGAAATCGAAAACGATAGTATGCGCCCCAGGCGCAAGTTCAGGGCCTTCCCACAGGGTTCGCTTGAGGTCGAGCAGGTTGTAGAGGAACACGACCTTGCCCCGCCCGATTCCGAAGTCACCCTTGCTGAGGAACAGTCCGTAACCGCCGAACCGACCGCCCTCGGTGACGATCACGCCCTCGGCGCCGTCTTCGGGGATCTCGACCTCGGCTTTGATGGTGTAGGACCTGTTGAGGATGCTTGGCGCGCCGCTCGCCGGGACGCCGCTCAGCTGTCCCGAGTAGGAGAACTCCTTTCGGCCTGCCGTGAGGCTCGGACGCGGCGTGTTCCAGCGCGCCAGTGTCGAGTTGTCGAGCGGCAGCACGTCATGCTTGGCCGCCTCGGCATAGAACTTCGCTTCCAGCTCCTTGACCTTCGCGGGCATCTTGGCGGCGAGGTCGTTCGACTGGGTCGGATCGTCGGCGACGTGGTAAAGTTCCCAGTTGTAGCCCGAAATCACGTCGGGCGGCTCGTTCGTGCTCAGCTCCCACGGGATGGTTACGGGCGTCGTCGTCGCCACCCAGCCATTGTCGTAGATGGCGCGATTGCCGAGCATCTCGAAGTACTGGGTTGTGTGCCGTGTCGGCGCCTGGGCATTTGCCTTGTCCCAGGTGTAGGCCATGCTGATCCCATCCATGGGACGTTGCTTGATGCCGTCGACAGTGTCGGGCGCTGGGATACCGGCCGCTTCGAGGATCGTCGGCACGATATCGATGAAATGGTGGAACTGGCGACGGATGCCACCCTTGTCCGCGATGTGGCTGGGCCATGACATGGTCATCCCTTGCGCGGTACCGCCGAAATGCGAGGCCACCTGCTTCACCCATTTGAACGGCGTGTCCATCGCCCACGCCCAGCCGGCCGCGAAGTGCGGAAAGGTCCTCTCCGATCCCCAGAACTCGTACCACAGATACTGGTCCTTCACCGGCACGGCGACGCCGTTGAAAGTGGTGAACTCGTTGGGCGTGCCATTGAGCATGCCCTCCGCGCTAGCCCCGTTGTCGCCGCTGATGTAGATGATCAGCGTATTGTCCCACTCGCCGAGATCCTGGACGGCCTGGACGACGCGCCCGATCTCGTGGTCGGTGTACGCGAGATAGGCGCCATAGACGTCGGCTTGTTTGATGAACAGCTTTTTCTCGTCCCAGCCCAGGCTGTCCCAGGTCGGCAGGCTGTCGGGCCAAGCGGTTAGGGTCGCACCCTGGGGCATGATGCCAAGCTTCTTCTGGTTGGCGAAGATCTTGTCACGGAGCTTGTTCCAGCCCTCGTCGAAGAGATGCATGTCGCTGATCTTCTTCACCCACTCTTGGGTTGGGTGGTGCGGCGCGTGGGTACCCCCGGGCACGTAGTAGAGAAGGAACGGCTTCTCCGGCGCCAGTTCCTTGAGCTGTTTCATGTATAGGATGGCCTCGTCGGCCATCGCGGTAGTCAGGTTCCAGCCTGGCGTATCCTGGAACGGGTAGATGGCCGTCGTATTGCGGAAGAGGTTGGGTTGCCACTGGCTCGCATCGCCGCCGACAAAACCATAAAAGTACTCGAAGCCCATGCCGTTGGGCCACTGATCGAAGGGCCCCGCCTGCGTCGCTTGGTAGGACGGCGTGTTGTGGTCCTTGCCGAACCAGGACGTCGCGTAGCCGTTCTCCTTGAGGATGGTGCCGATGGTGGCATTTTCCTTGCGGATGATCGAGTTGTAGCCTGGGAAGCCCGTCGACACCTCGCCCACGACGCCGAACCCGTCGACGTGATGGTTGCGCCCCGTAATGAGAGCGGCCCGCGACGGCGAACACAATGAGGTCGAGTGAAAGTTCGTGTAGCGCAGACCCTCCGCGGCAATGCGGTCGAGCGTCGGCGTGGGGATCACACCGCCGAAGGTGCTCGGCGCGCCGAAGCCGCAATCATCGGTCATGATCAGGAGCACGTTGGGCGCTCCCTTGGGCGGCACCACGCGGGGCGCCCACCACGAGGTCGACTCGGAAGCCTTTTCCTTGATCACCCCACCGAAGGCCGGGTCGGGCGGCGGAAGCTGCCGGCCTGTAATGGTTGTCGTGGCAGTTGGAGTTCCAGGCGTCCCCGCAATTTGTTGGGCCAAAGCCAAAGAACAACTGAACGCGATCAGGCCCACGCCTGAGAGCACGCTGCGAAACCCAGTCATCACAATCCCTCAATTGAGCTGATCAGTTTCGCGATTGAGAATAACACCGACGCTGGGTCTTTGCTTTAGTTTTGGGGACAGCTTCGCGAAAACGAATCACCCGTTCAAGGACGCCTATCAAGGTGCCGGGCCGATCGCGCCGATCCGACAAGGCGCCGGCAGATATCGGACGAGATCGAGGTTGCTTTGGGAAAGTCCACACAAGGTGGATCCGCAAGGCCGAGACATATCATTCGGCCCCAGCCGCTTCGCGAGGACGCCTCCATGGCCGGAGCGGCCAAGGCTCTTGACTTACCCCGCGAACCTTGCGTCGATACTTGGCGGACAGTGGCGAGATTCAGCCGGGTGAACTACCCGCACGGGCGACTCTTTTTTGCCATGCGACTACCTATTCTCCTCCAGCGGCGGCAGTCGCAAGCTTTGATAAGAAAGCCGCTGTCATGGCAACCACTGCGGGTCATTCTCAGCCATGGCCGCTGCTTTGAAGCGAGAAGTGCGAGCCACGGCGTCCCGCGAGCTTGACCGACGGTCACCCTTGTCTTGCCACTGCTTTCAAAATTCTCCTCTGGAGGTGAGCACGGTATTCAGCTGGATGCGCGACGCCCGGTGATTTGCTCGACCTTGATGCGGAAGAAGAGGTGCGGATAGACGTCAGGTTTGCTGCCTCCAAGCGGCGGCTTTTTACTGCCTGGGTCCCACCAGTTCGGCCGCGCTTTCTGCAGCAACGACCAGGCATGGTCACGCTCATTGCGCCAATGGCCAGTTTCGGACAGTTCCTCGTAGCGGCCGGAGGCAAGCACGCTCCACCAGTTGCTCGGGGAATGGATCTCGTCGACTTCCAGACACACCTGAGGGTGGCCGCGCATCGCCAAAACCTTGTGGCCGACCAATGAGAAACTATAGATATGACCGTCGTCGTAGACGAAGCTGATCGGCACCACGTAAGGCATGCCGTCTCTTGTGCACCCAAGCCGTCCTACCCTGCTGATGGCCAGAAGGGCACGGCATTCTTGGGCATCCATCTCACTGAGGTTCATCGGACAACCCCCACTTCGAAAAAGCATTCCACCTTGCGAGTGTCGCCGTCCTAGTGGGACATCAGCACCGGCAACCGAAGCTCCTCAAGGACGCCACGCGTGGCGCCGCCAAGGACAAAATCGCGCACGCGCGAGTGGCCATATCCGCCCATGACCAGCAGGTCCGCTTTTAACCCCAGGGCATGTTCCTGAAGCGTGACTGCGATGGGGCGGTCTTCGGCGACGATCGCCGCAGCCTGTACCGCCAAGCCATTGCGGCGAAGATGGTGCGCCAGCCGCTCGCCTGCTTGCTTTTCCTTGAGCGGCTTCTCATCCGGCACGGTCAGGACGTGAATGGATTCAGCCTGATGCAGAAGAGGAATGGCATCTGCAACTGCCCGGGCGGCCACACGGCTGCCGTCCCAGGCAATCGCGATCCTCTTCAACGGGCCGATTTTCGCCTCCTCCGGAAGGAGCAGCGCGGGCCTCCCCGACCCAAACACGACAGCTTCCGCCGTCTGTTGCGAGGTTGGATTGTTGGCTTCCCAGCCGATGGCCGACAGATCGAAATAGCGGGCGTACTCAGCAGCCAATTCGCCGAGCAATGCAACTCCGCCGATTTTGCGATCCGTGCTAAGGGTTACCTTACGCGCTTCGGCAGCTTTGACGAAGGCCTTAAGCAAGCCCTCGCCGCGCTCCCGACTCCGCGTCTCCGCCAGACGGATCATTTCAGGAAGGTCCATCAGCAGCCGTGAGAGGACATTTGTCACGTCGGGGATATCAACGTTGAACACCACGGCGTTCAAGTCGCCGCCGAGTTGCTGGGCCAACGCAACTGTGCTTGCGGCAACGGCTTCGCTGTTCGCGTCCGGATAGGTTACGAGCGGGACGAAGAGCTGTGGCTTCATCACCTATTCCCTCGCGATCAGAATAGGCCAATGGGTAAGACGTCGCAAGGTCCGCCGAGATCGTCCGTCGCCGCTGCTGCTTCCTGTTGAAGCTGGCTTTCGACCTCGGTAGGTCCGACCCTTGGCCTTTGCGGCGGCAATTCCTGCCCGCTGAGTTTCTTTGGAGGCAACTGCCGCAGCCATAAACGCCATCAATCTGAGCTGAGCCACCATCGACGAACAGCTCGATTCCTGTAACGATGCTGCTGTCTTCGGAAGCAAGGAACAGGGCTGCGCCAGCGATCTCCAGTCGGCGACGCCGCCGGGCACCGGCCTACGCCCTGGGCACGGCGGCCTGCGGCGCGGCGGGCTTCGGCCCGAGCGCCATGGCGCACACCAGGCCGGCGACGATGATCGCCGCGCCGGCCCAGTCATAGCCGTGCAGCCGTTCGCCCAGGATGAGATAAGCGAGGATCGCGACGAAGGCGGTCTGCAGATAGAGAAACAGGCCGGCGCGGCTGGCGCCGAGGGTCTCCACCGTCCAGTTGTAGAGGAAATACATGAACGCGCCGCCGGGGGCCGCGACATAGGCGAGCGCCAGCATGCCGGCAGTGTCGAGCGTCGAGCGCTCGTCATTGACCAGCTCCCACAGATAAAGCGGCAAGGCGATCAAGGCGCCCGTGCCGAGCAGCAGGACCAGCAGCGGCAGGCGCGCAATGCCGAACTTCAGCCGCTTGAGCAGCACGGTGTAGAGGCCCCAGCAGAGCGCGCTGATGACGACCAGAAGCTCGCCGGGATTGAGTTGAAGATGGACGAGCGCGGCGAGGTCGCCGCGCGCCACGATCACCAGCATGCCGGCAAAGGACAGCGCCGCGCCGACCACCTGCCACATCCCCATCGCCTCGCCGAGCACCAGATGCGCCAGCACCAGCGTGAAGATCGGGCACAGCGCCATGACGATGCCGGCGGTGGTGGCGCTGGTATATTGCAGTCCGGTGTAGATCAGTCCCTGGCAGAGCGTCAGCCCGATGCCGCCGACGATCGCCAGCTCGAACGGCCGCGCGGAAACCAGGTCGCGCATCTCCGCGAAATGGTGCCTGACGATCGGCAGCAGGATCGCGCAGGCAAGCGAAAGCCGCCAGAAGCACAAGGTCCAGGGCGGCATCTCGGGCGACACCCATTTGGCGGCGATATAAACGCCGGCCGACAGCAGCCAGCAAAGAATGGTGCCGCCATAGGCCACCGCCGCCGGGGTGTCGGCGCGCCCGGTCTCCTGGGTGGCACCATGGCCGATGGCCATCAGGTGAATCGCCATCTCCAGCTCTCCTCGCCCGCTATGCCGACCATGCCGCCGGACAGCCGGCGGCAGCGATCATTGCCATGAATTGGCGCGAAGGCAAATCAAGCGATGGCTGATGGCTGGAGGCAGGCGTCGCCGGACGTCGAGCGCCGGCGGCCGCGTGGGCCTCGCAAGCTCGATTTTCGGAGGCGGCGCCTCATCCGCACGGAGAAGTCGTCAGGACGCAAAAAAGCGCCTAGAGTTGGGCCACGGTGCCGCTCATAGGATCAGCCGCCGCGTGTCCGCCGAAGAGATCGGCGCGGCGGCTGGTCACCGGCCGCCGCGCCGTTGTGCTTTGCTGAAAGCAGCGCTGCATTACTGGCTGCTGGAGATCGCCAGCGCCGGCAGCCTGCGGGCCTCGTCCAGCGTGAGCTTGCCGGCCGCATGCGAGATGTCGATCACCTGCTCGGGCTCGCCCATGCGGCCTGGCGAGGAGATATAGACGTGGTCGTTCTCGCCCAGGGTGGCGATGAAGCGGATCGGCTTGCCCTCGACCGTGGCCAGCGTCACCACCATGCGGGCCTTGCCGCCATCGTCCATGAAGTAGACGACGCCCTGGTAGGAACCGAGGTCGACGCTGCCGCCCTGCATGGCGGCGAGGTCGCCCGCCTGGGCGGGCCAGGCAAGCAAATAGGCTGCGAAAGCGAGATATCGGAACATGGTGCCTCCCAACTGCGCGATCTGCGCAGGCACTGTTGAAACGGCGTGACTTTCGCGCCTCGACCGCGATCTGTCTGTAACGCCTTTCACAAAGGCGCGGCCTAGCCGGCGTCCGCTGGGCGGGAGCACCGGCGCCATGCCGCAGCCTGTCAGGGGGCGCAGTCGCTCTCGACCGAAGGTCGGGCGAGCCCCAGACGGGCGCGCTGCCCCTCCGCGAAGGCATCGGCGAATTCCCGGCGCGTGAACGAGCGCTCGCTGCGGGACTCGCCCTCGACGACCCGCACCATCCACTCGACGGCGTTCCAGAAGACCTCGACACTTTTTGGGGCGCTCATCACGGCTCTCCTCGTCGGTCCGGGCGAAAGCGTGAGTGGTCTCTTCCAGTCGGGGGGCGCCCAGCCGCGATGCCCGATGTGCCGACTTTAGGCGGCCGCCTCCATCGGCGCATTCAAATTTGACGCAGGGCGCAGGAGATTGCCGCGAGCGGCGGCGGGCCGGGCCGGAACAAGCCTTCGCAGTTGCCGTTACCCGAGAACCGCATCTCGATGGGGAAGTCGCCATGATGGAATCGCCGCCGCTGGAGCGCAAGCTCATCGCCATCCTGGCCGCCGATGTCGAAGGCTATTCGCGGCTGATGCACAGCGACGAGGAGGCGACGCTCGCGACGCTCACCGCGCACCGCAAGACCATTGACGAGCTGATCGCGGCCGGCCGCGGCGTGCTCTCCAACACGGCCGGCGACAGCGTGCTTGCCGAGTTCGCCAGCGTCGTCGACGCGCTCGACACCGCCGTCGCCATCCAGCAGGCGATGTCGCGCGCCAACCGGCCGCTCGCCCCCGACCGGAAGATGCTGTTTCGCATCGGCATCAATGTCGGCGACGTGATGGTCAAGGACGGCGGCATCTTCGGCGACGGCGTCAACGTTGCGGCACGGCTGGAGGCGCTGGCCGAGCCGGGCGGCATCTGCGTCACCCGCGGCGTGCGCGATCATCTGCGCGACCGGATGGAGTACCGGTTCGACGACCTCGGCGAGCACAGCGTCAAGAACATCGCCCGGCCGGTGCGGGCGTTCAAGGTGGTGTTCGACAGCGAGGGCCAGAATGTGCTGGCCAGGGCTGAGCCGGCGTCGTCGCGGGCGGCCCCGGCGGTGCCGCCGCGGGGCGAGGCCGATCCGGTCGAGCTTGCCTTCTGGGAGTCCGTCCAGGCCAGCGACGATCCGGCCGAATACGGCGAATATCTGCGCCAGTATCCCGAGGGCGCCTTCGCGGCGCTCGCCCGCGCGCGGCTGGAGAAGCCGGCCGCCAAGGACCCGAGCGTCGAGCTCGCCTTCTGGGAATCGATCAAGGACTCCGATGATCCGCGGTCGTTCGAGGTCTATCTGTCGAAATTCCCCGGCGGCGAATTCAAGGAACTCGCCGAGCTCAGGCTCCAATCGGCGCGCGATTAGTCCAGGCCCCCGCGAGCCCGGCGCTTCCCCTCCCCCAACCCAAGTGGGGGCGAGGCAGGCGGGGCTGCATGCCCCGAGTTGCGGATCGGGGCTCGATCTCTCGCTCGACCGCTCTTGGCCTCAATGATGGTCGCCTGGAAGCAGGCATTACCGGCGGCCATTCTGAAGGCCGCGGTTGGCCGCCGATGAGCAGTCGTTTCGAGAGCGGCGAGGATCTCGGCAACCGAGCCAAAATCAAATCCAACAGCCAGGAGCTTGGAGACTTAGGTTGATTTTTTACCTGACAGCCGCGGCTCTCCACGCATTCTTGCCAATCTCATATCCCCCATCGCAACGCGGCGGTTTGCACTGGCGCGTCCCACAGCCTGGCCGTCTGGTCGTCGAGCATGGTCAGAGTGATCGAGCAGCCGGCCATGTCGAGCGAGGTGACATAGCTCCCGACCAGCGAACGCGCTATCTTGACGCCCTGCTTCTCCAGTATTTTCCGCGCGCTGTTGTACATCACATAAAGCTCCATCGACGGCGTTGCGCCAAAGCCGTTGACAAAGAGCAGCGCACTGCCTTTCGCTGCCGCACCGCAGATCATCGACGATTGCCGTGCAGATCTCTTCGGCGATCTCGTCGGCGCCCTTCAGCGCACCGCGCCGGCGGCCCGGCTCGCCATGGATACCGACGCCGAATTCCATCTCGCCGTCGCCTATCTCGAAGGTCGGCTTACCCGCCGCGGGTACCGTGCAGGAGGTAAGAGCAACGCCCATCGAACGGGTCGCCCGATTGACCCTGTCGCCGAGTTCCTTGAGTTCCTCGAGGACCAGACCTTCCTCGGCCGCTGCGCCGACGATCTTCTCCACCATCAGCGTGCCGGCGACGCCGCGCCTGCCGGTCGTGTAGAGCGAATCCTGCACGGCAACGTCGTCGTTGATGACCACCTGAACAACGCCTTCGGACATCTCGGAAGCCATGTCGAAATTCATGACGTCGCCTTCGTAGTTCTTGACGATGAACAGGCAGCCGGCCCCGGTGTTCACCTCGGCTGCCGCTTCCATCATCTGGTCGGGCGTAGGGGAGGTGAATACCTGGCCGGGGCAGGCGGCATCGAGCATGCCGCGACCCACAAACCCGCCATGCAGCGGCTCGTGGCCGGAACCGCCGCCCGAGATCAGCGCCACCTTGCCTGATTTCAGCGTCTTGCGGCGGATGAACTTGTGGCCGCCGCCGAGCGTGACGATGTCGGCATGCGCCGCCGCGAAGCCATCGAGGCTTTCGGTCAGCATGTCGTCGATGGCGTTGATAAACTTCTTCATGCTTTCCTCCCACTCTCGCGCCGGCGGTCTCAGCCGTCGAGACGACGATTGTTGGCTAGCCGCCCTTGGCGGCGATGCTGGTTATCCTCTGGATGAAGTCGTTGATCGCGCGGTCGAGCGCCGCGTTCTGCTTGGCATCGCCCAGATCCGGCACCGTAAGCGAGATATGCCGCGTACGTTGCATCTCTCCGTCTATCGAAGCCTTGCCCGGGTGCGCGACGCGGTAGGCGCTGAGGAACATGTCGCGCTCCTGCTGGCTGAAATGGCAGACGGAGAAGATCGCCTGCAGGTGCTTCGATGGGATCGGTGTCGAATAGATCGGGCTGGTGATCTGCGTAACGAAGCTTCGGTGCTTGCCGAGGGCACCCGCGAGCCGCTGGCGGGTGCCTGAGGGGCGCTGCTCGATAACGGCCGACAGCACGCTCTTGTAGGCAATGATCGCGGTCTCGGCATCTACCGGTGCCGCTGGCGGCTTCTTTGCCATGCCTAAACCACGACGCCGGCGATTGCCGCTTTGGCGAGCGCCAACTGCGCCGGGGCCACGGAGAGGTCGCGCAGGCCGGCCCGCAGCAAATGGGGTATGGCCGCCGGATCGCCGCCGGCTTCTCCGCACAGGCTGACCGAAATGCCGTGCAGCCTCCCGAACTCCGCAACCGCCGCGATCAGCTTGATCACTGCAACATTGATCATCGAATTCAGCGGTGCAACGGAAGTGTTGTCGCGCGCCGCTGCCATCACATATTGCGTCAGATCGTTCGAACCGATCGAGAAGAACGCCGCGTCGGAGAAAAGTTCAGGCGCGATCGCCACCGATGGCACTTCGACCATGATGCCGAGCGGCGGAATCGCATGCGCAACGCGCGCATCCGCCAGCTTCGCGGCCTCGTCGGCAAACTGCGCAACGGCACGAGCGTATTCGTCCGGCACGGAAATCATCGGGAACATCACCTTCAGATTGCCGTGCACCGCCGCGCGCAGCAACGCCCGGATCTGCACGGCGAAGATCTCCGGTCGTGCCAGCGATAGGCGGATGCCGCGCAGGCCAAGGAACGGGTTGCCTTCTTCGACGGTGAAGCCCGGCACCGGCTTGTCGCCGCCGGCGTCGATGGTGCGGATCGTCACCGGCTTGCCGTCAGCCCATTCGAGCACCTTGCGATAGGCGCGGTATTGCGTCTCCTCGTCAGGCAGTGACCGGCCGAAGAGGAATTCCGTACGCATCAGGCCGACGCCGTCGCAGCTCGCGATGTCGATTCGGTCGACATCGGCAGGGTCGGCGACGTTGATCACCACGCGCACCGGTACGCCGTTCGCGGTCGCGACCGGCTTCATCACAGCCCCCTCCGCATTTCGGCGACGCTCGCCATAGGCGGTTGAGAACTTGCGAAATCCTGCAATGTCGCCTGCTGTCGGACCGAGCACCATGCGGCCATGCTCGGCGTCGAGCAAGGCGTGGCCGTCGATATCCTTAAAGGCGCCGCCCAACCCAACGACCATCGGCACGCCTTGCGAGCGCGCCAGCATCGCGACATGGCTCGCCGGACTGCCGTTCAATAGGGCGATGCCGCCGCCGGCCGACCAGTCCGTCGCCAGGAAGCGCGTTGGCGCCATGTCCTCGCCGAACAGAATCGCGCCCGGCGGAGCGGCCCTGCCTCCTGTCGAGGTCAGCGCGTCAAGAACCTGCTGGCGTATGTCCTTCAGGTCTGCGGCACGCGCCCGGAAATATTCGTCATCCGCTGCCTCGTAACCCGCGATCTCGCCGGCCAACGCATCGGACCATGCTGTGTCCGCTTGTGCGCCTGCGTCGATCGCGGCGAAGGCGGGTTCCGACAGCGACGCGTCGGCAAGCATAGCGAGCTGAAATTCGAGCATGTCGGCCGCTTCGCCGGTCGAGGCACCGGCAAGCGCGGCAATCCGCTCCATCGCTGCTTCGATCGCAGCCCTCAGCGCCTGCGCCTCCAACACCGGCAAACCGCTGGGGGCATAGGTGGAGGTACCATTGTCCAGGCAGAAGATCGGGCCTTCCGCATAACCTCCCGAAGCTGGCGTTCCGGTCAGCCTAAGCGGTCCGGACATGGGCTTCGCCCTCAGCCGCCTCGTCGAAGTCTCGCTCGACCAGCTCCACCAGTGCCTTGAGCGCGCTCTCGGCGCCTTCGCCGCTGGCGCGCAGATGCAGCATTGTGCCCTTGGGCGCCTTGGCGGCCATCACCTTCACGATCGACTTCGCATCGATCCAGGGACCGTCGACGGAGAGAGCCACTTCGACCTCGGCTGGAAAAGTCTTAGCCAGCTTGGTGAACTTTACCGAGGGGCGGGCGTGCAGGCCCACCTCATGGGTGATCTCGACCTGTGCAGCTGCTGTCGCCGACATCATCTCTTCCTATTCCTCACGCCGGCGCGAGTTCGTGGGCGGTTGCCACGACATCCTTGAGCGATGCCCCGCCCGACGCCTCGGTCGCGGCCATCACAGCGCCCTCGACGATCGGCGCGTTGCATATCACGATGCGGCTCGCCCGCGGCTCGCCGATCATCTCGACCGCCATTTCGCTGTTGGTTTCCGCGCCGCCAAGATCGACCAGCACGGCAACGCCCGCTTCGGACCATGCCGTCTCTATGGCCGCCATGATGGCACCGACCTGCGTGCCCAGCCCGCCATCCGGATTGCCGCCACACCAGGCGAGCGGCACCTCCTCGCCGACCATCTGGCGCACCATGTCGGCAGTCCCTTCGGCCACCTTCGGCGAATGCGAGACGATGACAATGCCGACATTTCTCATGCGCCAGGCTCCAGCGTTTCTGCGACGGCGCGCACAATCAGCGCCGAAGAACGTGCTCCGGCGTCGACATGCCCGATCGAGCGGTCGCCGAGGAAGGAGGCACGGCCACGGATTGCCTTCATCGGCTTGGTCGCTTCGGTCGCGCGATCTGCCGCCTCCGCCACCTCCCGCCCGGTCTTGCCAGCCGCGATGGCCGCTTGCACCGGGTAGAGCACGTCGAGCATGGTTTTCTGGCCGAGTTGCGACTTGCCGCGCGCAGCGACTGCGTCGATAGCCTTACCGAGGGCTGCCGCAAATTCAGCGCGCCGCGGTTCTGACGAAATCTCCTTGCCAAGCATCATGAACAGCGTTCCGAAAAGGGGCCCGGACGCGCCACCGACCGTCATCACCAACTTGGTGCCGATGGCTTTCAGGGCGTCGGGTAAGGGCTTTTCCGAGAGCGGGGCCGTTTCGGCGCGCACTGCCTCGAAGCCGCGCTTCATGTTGAGCCCATGATCGCCGTCGCCGATCGCCCGGTCGAGTGCGGTCAGCTCCTCGGCATGCGCGGCGATCGTGTCGGCGACCCCCGCAATCAGCGCAGAAAGGTCGATCGTGGTCATGGTTTCCATCACCCCGCGATCCTGTTGCCGGCACCGTCGAAATAGAGGGGTGCCTTCAGACGGACGGTGACGCGGTCGCCCTTCTCGAACATGGAGTCAGGATCGATCAAGGTCACCAGCTTCCGGCTGCCCACAGTCAGATGGAGGTGATTCTGGTCGCCCAGATGCTCGACCCAGTCGACCGTTCCGTCGGCATGGCCGTTCGCGGCCTTCTTGAGCGTCAGGTGCTCGGTGCGAGCGCCGATTGTCTTGGTGCCGACGGGTGCCGCCGTCTCCGGCAGCAGGTCTGCAGGCAGGAGGTTGATCGCAGGTTGGCCGAGGCGGGCTGCGACATGCAGGTTGGCCGGCTCGGTGTAGATCTCCCTCGGCGTGCCGATCTGCACCAGCCGCCCTTCGGCGAGAATGCCGATGCGGTCAGCCATGGTCATCGCCTCGATCTGGTCGTGTGTGACGTAGAGCATGGTCGAGAACAGCTCGGCCTGGATGCGCTTCAGCTCGAGCCGGAGGTCGCCGCGCAGCTTGGCATCGAGCGAGGAGAGCGGCTCGTCCATCAGGTAGATGGCGGGCTTGCGCACCAGGGCACGGCCGATTGCCACGCGCTGCATCTCGCCGCCGGACAGGCGTGTCGACCTGTTCTCCAGCTTGTGGTCGATGCGCACCAGTCTTGCGACTTCGAGCACGCGGCGCTTGATGTCGGCTTCCGCCCAGTTGCGGGCGGGCGAACGCAGCGGGAACGCAAGGTTTTCGTAGACGGTAAGGTGCGGGTAGAGCGAATATTGCTGAAAGACGAAGGCGACGTCCCGCGAGGCCGGCTCCAGCCGCGTCACATCGCGCCCGTCGATGACGATCGAGCCTTGGTCCGGCCGCTCCAGCCCGGCGATCAGGCGCAGCGTCGTCGTCTTGCCGGCGCCGGTCGGCCCGAGCAGCACGACGAACTCGCCGTCCTTGATGGTCAGCGTGAGGTCCTCGACGGCCTGCATGTCGCCGAACGCCTTGGACACTCCACGCAGCGACACGTCAGCCATACGCCGCTCCTTCCTGTGCCCGCGTGCGAACAGCGCGACCCGACGACTGCTCGAAGAGCGACAGGCGGGCGCGATTGAAAGCAATTCCGACCGGCTCACCAGTTCGCAGCGTGATGTCCGCCGGCACGCGCGCCTTCACCATGCCGCCTGCGGTTTCCACTGTGACGATCTGCGTCGTGCCCAGATACTCCGTCCCGTAGATCGAACCGCGCAGCTTCGAGGCCTCGTCGAAGCGGATATGTTCCGGCCGCACCCCGAGCGCGAATTCTGCCGGCGCAAAATCCTCGCGGATTTCCGGCACGGCGACGGCAGCACCCTCGACAACGACCTCCGTCGCACCCTGCTGAAGACCGCCGCCGAACTTCAAAAAGTTCATCGGCGGCGAACCGATGAAGTCGGCGACGAACATGGTCGCCGGATGATCGTAGATCTCCTTCGGCGGGCCCAACTGCTCGATGACGCCATGGTTCATGACGGCGATCTTGTCGGCCATCGCCATCGCCTCATGCTGGTCGTGCGTGACATAGACGGTGGTGGCGTGAATGCGATTATGCAGCTCGCGCAGCTCGTGCACCATGAAATCGCGGAACTCTGCGTCCAGTGTGCCGAGCGGCTCGTCCATGAGGAAGCATTTCGGCCGCCTGACGATGGCGCGGCCGAGCGCTACGCGCTGGCGGTCGCCGCCGGCAAGTCCCGACACCGGCCGGTCGAGCAGATGGTCGATGCGCAGGAGCTTCGCCGTCTCGTCGACCCGCTGCCTTATCCCGGCCTTCGGCATACCTTGGGCGAGCAGCGGAAAGCCCATGTTCTTGCGTACATTCATGTGCGGATAGAGCGCAAAGAGCTGGAACACAAACGCAATATCGCGCTCTCTTGCACGGAGCATCGTCACTTCCTCGCCGCCAAGCAAAATCTGCCCGCCGGTCGGCAGTTCCAGTCCCGCAATCATCCTCAGCGTCGTCGTCTTGCCGCAGCCGGACGGCCCGAGCATGACGAAGAACTCGCTGTCGTTGACGACGAAATTGGAATCCTGGACCGCCAAGAACGATCCGAATTCTTTCCTCAGGCTCTGCACGCGTATCTCGGCCATTGCCTAACCCGGGAACTTCGAGACGATGATGAACATCGCGGTGCCGGAAAGCATGGTGACGAACGACCAGGTGTAGAGCGTCAGCGCGAACGGCTGGAACAGCATCAGGAAGCCGATGCCGATGATCGCGGTCGCGATGTTCTCCAGGGGCCCGCGGCGCAGCCAGACGGGCCGGTTGGCGTGGCGTTTCTTTGTCGTTGCCGTGCTCATTTGCGCACCGCTCCGAAGGTGATGCCGCGCAGGAGCTGTTTCCTCAGCACGATCGTGAACACCAGGATCGGCACCAGGAACACGGTGGTTCCTGCAGCGACCGCCGGCCAGTCCTGACCGCCTTCGCCGATGATGGTCGGGATGAAAGGCGGCGCCGTCTGCGCCGTGCCCGAGGTGAGAAGCGAGGCGAAGGCGTATTCGTTCCAGGCAAAGATCAGGCAGAAAATCGCCGTTGCCGCAATGCCGGTGGTGGCCTGCGGCAGCACAACCTTGCGGAAGGCCTGCAGCCGCGTGTAGCCGTCGATCATCGCGGCTTCCTCGTATTCCCTGGGTATCTCGTCGATGAAGCCCTTCAACAGCCACACGGCCAGCGACACGTTCACCGCCGTGTAGAGCAGGATCATGCCGAGCGCCGTGTCTGAAAGGCCAAGCTCGCGGTACATCAGGTAGATCGGGATGGCGACCGCGATCGGCGGCATAAAGCGCGTCGACAGGATGAAGAACAGCAAGTCGTCGGCCAGCGGCACGCGGAAGCGCGAGAAGCCGTAGGCGGCGAGCGTGCCGAGGAACACTGCGCAGAGGGTCGAGCCGAAGGCGATGATCAGCGAATTGACAAAGCGCGGCAGGAAGTTCGACGGTCCGGCGATCACCATGTTGCGTTTGCGCGTCACCTCGTCGCAGAAGTTGGTCGCGGGGGGCAGGGTGTTGATGAATTCCAGCGTCTGCCTGGTGCGCGTCGTGAACAGGTTGCAATAGCCCTCGATCGATGGCGTGAAGACCAGCTTCGGCGGATAGGCGATCGAATCCGGTGGCGTCTTGAAGCTCGTCGCGAAGATCCAGAACAGCGGGATCATAGAAATCAGCGCATAGACGATCACCAGCGCAGCGGCCACACGCTTCGAGTTCGTGCTCGGCTCGACGATCGAATAAGCGGCGGTGCTCATCGGCTTCTCACCCTGTTCAACACTTTGACGTAGATGTTGGCGAGGCCGAAGACGGCGACGAAGAGGATGATGGCGAAGGCCGACGAGAAGCCGGTTCGCCATTTCTCGAAGGCCTCGCGCTTCAGCGTGATCGACGCCACTTCCGTCGTCGAGCCCGGCCCGCCGCCGGTGAGCAGGTTCACCATGTCGAACATCTTGAAGTTTTCGATGCCGCGGAAGAGCACGGCCAGCATGATGAAGGGCAACGCCATCGGCAGCGTGATCGACCAGAACTGCCGCCAGTTGGACGCGCGGTCGACCTCCGCCGCCTCGTAGATGTAGTCGGGGATGGAGCGAAGGCCGGCGAGGCAAATCAGCATCACGTATGGCGTCCACATCCAGGTATCGACGATGATGATCGCCCACGGCGCCAGCGACACGTTCGAGAGCATCTGGATGTCGGTCGTCGGGACACCGGTGAAGAACGAGACGACGTAGGAAAAAAGTCCGATCTGCGGCTCATAGAGGAAGCGCCAGAAATTGCCCACCACAGCCGGCGACAGCATCATCGGCACCAGGATGATCGTCGTCCACACCGCATGGCCGCGGAACTTCCGGTCGATCAGGTAGGCGAGCGTGAAGCCGATCAGCGTCTGCAGCAGGATCGTCCAGAACACGAAATGCGCGGTGGCCTGCATAGCGATCCAGGTGTCGTTGTCGGTGAGGATACGCGAATAGTTGGAGAGG
Organism: uncultured Alphaproteobacteria bacterium; assembly: GCA_963791325.1. GTDB lineage: Bacteria > Pseudomonadota > Alphaproteobacteria > Rhizobiales > Rhizobiaceae > JBEVJK01. The sequence continues at coordinate 330,864 of CAWBRU010000008.1, forward strand.
CCGATGTTCTTGATCGGTTCGTTCGGACGGTTGGCGCGGTAGTTGGTGAAGGATAGCTGGATCGCCCAGATCAGCGGAAAGATGTTAATCGCCAGCAGCAGGATGATCGTCGGCGCGATGAAGATCCAGGCGACCGTCCGGTCGGAAAGGCCGCGCACCCGCTTGGCCAGGCTGTCGGGCGTTGCCCGCGCCGCAGCTTCCGCCGTCCGATCCAGTATCGACGAGGTGGTGTCGGTCACGACAGATTTTCCGCTGGGCAACAGTTCTTGCATGTTGAGGTCTCCGCCCCGCGCCATTCTACACGGCGCGGAGCGGGGCCGGGAGGACGACGCCTACATCTTCCCGTCGTCTTGAAAGACCTCGGTCCAGTCGGCCACCAGACCGTCGAGCGCTTCCTTCGCGGTGCCCTGCCCGGCCACCACATAGTCATGAAAGCGCTTCTGCGAGGCCTGCAGCAGCGAGGCGTAGCTCGGCTCGGCCCAGAAGTCCTTCACGATCGCCATCGAGTCGAGGAAGGTTTTCGCGTAGGGCTGGCTGTTGGGGAAGGCCGGGTCCTCGACAACCGCTTTCAGGCAGGAAAAGCCGCCGAGTGACCACCACTTCTTCTGCACGTCGGGATTGGCGAACCACTTGATATATTTCAGTGCCGCTTCCTGCTTGTCGGAGTACGAGACGACCGAGATGCCCTGGCCGCCGAGCTGGGCGAACTGTTCGCCGTCCGGACCCGCCGGGTTGGCGAAGAAGCCGACCTTCTCGCCGCCGACCGCCTCGTCCTTCTCCAGGCCGGGCCAGGTGAAGGCGAAGTTCATGTGCATCGCCACCTGGCCGGATTTGAAGGCGTCGACGCCTTCGCCCATGTAGCTGTTGGAGGCGCCCGGAGGCGTGCAGCAGTCATAGAGCGCCTTGTAGAATTCGAGCCCCTTCACCGACTTGTCGGAATTGACGAAACCTTCCATTTCGTAGGGCTTGTCGGGATTTTCGTACTTGAAGCCAAAGGAGTAGAGCACGTCCATGACGCCCATCGTGACGCCCTCGGAACCGCGCTCTGTGTAGATCGAGGCGCCGTAGACCTTCTTGCCGTCGATCTCGCGGTTCTGGAAGAATTCGGCCACCTGCTTCAGTTGGTCGAAAGTCTTGGGAGCATCGAGATCCCAGCCGTACTTCTCCTTGAATTCTTTCTGCAATTCAGGCTTCGAAAACCAATCCTTGCGGTAGGTCCAGCCCACCACGTCGCCCATCGCCGGCAGCGCCCAATAGTTCGGCGTATTCTTCGGCCACTGCGAATAGCCGACCACGGTTGCGTCGACAAAGTCGCTCATCTTGATCCCTTCTTTGTCGAAGAAATCGTTGAGCTTGATGTAATGGCCATTCTCGGCCGAACCGCCGATCCACTGACTGTCGCCGATGATCAGGTCGCAGAGCTTGCCCTTGGAATTGAGCTCGTTGAGGAACCGGTCGGCATAATTCGTCCACGGAACGAACTCAAATTTCATGCCGATGCCGGTCTGCGCGGTGAAGTCCTTCGACAGTTCGACCAGCGCATTCGCCGGGTCCCAGGCGGCCCAGCAGAGAGTGAGGTCTTCGGCCTGCGAAGTGCCCGTCATAGCCGTCGAGGCGCCAAGCCCTGCAACCAGGCCGAGCGACACTTTCAACGTCGATTTCATGCCTACCTCCCATCAGCGAAGCCGCCTGGATGACGGCCTCGAAACCGATCCCCGGTTCTCCTCCGGGATCTCAACCCAACCGTGATTGTGATCTAAGCGATGTTGAGTAATTTTGTTCAGTTGAAACACAATTCACTAAACACGCAAGTGGAAAAATGTGCTGCGGCGCACAATTGCGCTGGCTGTCCGGCGACCTGGCGAAGCCCGGCAAAATTGCGTCTCGGCGAGTTTTGCCGTCGATGGTCGCATCGAGAAGTACCTCAAACACTGCCGGCGACTGCCTGCGGCCCTTCCGCCATCTCAGCCGTGAACGCGATCAGCGCGTCCCGCACGACCTGCTGAACGGGTCCGTTGTCCGGCCATCGAAGATCACGCCGTTGGTGACGGTCATTGTGACCACGCCAAGCAGTGACTGGCGCTTTTCCCAATTGCGGCTAAACTGGGGCGCAGATCCATCGGACAAGCCGCGGCATGCCGAAACGCCTTGCCTCGCAGCCAGCCAAGCGCCTGATCGCCGCCGCGATCGCGCTAGCTATCCTGGCGGGGCCGGCTGCGGCCCAATATATCCAGATAGGGCCGATGAACCCGGCCTACTCGCCGCTCAACCCGCTCACGCCGGCGCAGCGCAACCAGCTGATCTTGCAAGGGCGCAACGCCGAGCTGCAAGCCAACCAGCGCGTCCAGCAAGGCCTTCAGTACCAGCAGAACCAGCAGATCTATCGCCAGCTCGACCGTTCTCAGTCGCAGCAGATCTACGGCCAGCTCGATCGATCTCGGCCGCAGCCCCGGCTCGACTCGTCAGTGCCGCGAATGAAGCCGACATGTATGAAGAAGATCTTCGGCAACAAGTTCGTTCAAATGGCCTGTCCGTCACGGCGTTGATCAGCTGCTTGCCGCAGCCGTTTCGACGGCACGACGGCAAACTCGACCCCCGTGAAGTCGCAAGTCGGAACAACCCGCCAAGAATTGCCGCGCCGGCTGAAGCCATTCCGTCGCCCGCCGCCTGGTGGTCAGACGACCATGTCGATGCCCTGCCGTCCTCGGGGGCCGGCGGCAACGCTTCAAGCGCCTTGTCTATGGCCAGGCGAATGCGCTGGGTTGGGGTCGTCTTCATTCATGGGGGCTGCCCCTCCTCTCGCTGTTCTTGCGTTTCTACTGGAGGTCGATCCTTATCGAACTGGTCGGCCCAAGGCAGAGCCGGCAGCCATGGCTGGCGCCGTTTCACCCACACCTCATAACTCGGCAAGAGCCCCTCAGGTGTCCCATCAAGAGAACCGATTCGGATTTCCGCTTCGCTCCCTTGGCGATCGGTGAAGACCCGAGCACCGCATGAAGGACAGAAGCGTCGGCCCGCATAAGTGACAACTTCGCCGCTCGACCTGAACGCGTCGGCTGGCCAAACGCCGAAGGTGACGAAGGCAGAGCCGGACTCCTTTTGGCAGTCCAGGCAGTGGCAAAGTCCCATCCGAAGCGGCTGACCGGTTACTTCGTATTGAACCGCCCCGCAAAGGCAACTTCCGTGTCTCTTCATCGGCATCGATCGATCCACCGCAGAGCGGCATTCCTGCGCCGGTATGAAATCAAGTGCAAGAGCTTCAGCTTTAAGGACCGGCTTCACACGAGCGGCGGAGGGGACCCGAAGCGGCTCATGTGAGTCTCGACTGCGCCCAACTCACCGGTGGCGCGACGGGCACGGTGATGGCGAGCGCCAGTTCGGATACCGCCGGGCGCGGTCCTTGAGTGGCTTTGCAGGAGGATCAAAAAATCGCCTTCGATGGCGCGGTGAACGTCCAGGCTGGTCTCAGCCGGGCCCTGTCGCAGCCGTTAGGAAGCCCAGCGGTGCTCGACAATGTCGGAAGGCATCGTCGTTTTCTTTGCTGGCCCCGCTGATCGAGTATGGGACCGAGAAATCACGGAGCGGCGTCCAGTCGAACGAGTGCTCATAGCCGCCCAGCGCATGCCCGATCGCCTCGTGCGCGAGTGAACCGGCCAACTCGTAGAGGTCGAAATCTGGTGCCCCGACCCGGTAGTAGGCCCGGTTGATGTAGACTGTAGGATCCGGCGGCAACCGGTAGGCGACAGCGGTCCCGCACCCTCCCATGGCGCCGAGACATCTGAAGTAGAACTCGACCGGAACCGAGCCGGAGACATGCCGAAGATCTTCGGCGACCTCGTCCGCCGTCCGTCCTCGGGTTCCCACAAGCTTCCGTTTCGCGATGAAATCGCGGAAGCAATCCGAGTTCTTGACGACGTTTGCGATCTCGCCGGCCTCGGCAATCGCTCTCGCTTCGCGGTCGGTCATCGAGCTAGCCACCGCAGCGAAGGTCACCAACCCTGCCGAACTTGCTTCCGAAATCGACGAAGGGACAAGAACAATGAGCGCCACCGACACGAGCGAGATGACGTTGGCACTCACGGTATCAGACCGCGTCGCTGCCGAACGAACTGACCTTCTCGTCGATATTAACATCGATTTCTCGGTTTTCCCAAGGACTTCAGCCGCGCCGAGTAGCCGTCGCCATCGACCGATATACCCTCGGCCAACGCGCTCGGCTTGTTGCGGCTGAATTCGGCCACACGCTGTTGATTCCACAAGATAAAGCCGGCCATCCTCCTACTGGGGAACAACTCGTCGTCGTGCTCCAGGTGTTGTTCGCGAGAGGGGTTGCGGCGAGCCTCGCCCCGGCCTCGCAGACTTGTGAAGACCCACTGCCCGTATAGGCTCTCAGAGGCGGTGCGTCGTCGAGAGTTCGCTCATGCGCTGTTCAGATGGAGGATGTTGCCGTCAGGATCCTTGAACCAGACCATCTTGAACCCGTTCGCATCATGAACGCCGTTGTCGTAAGTTGTCCGTCGTCAGGGAATTTGAGACAACTGGCGGCCTGATTTAGTGGAGGCTCTGGCCCATCTCGGTTGTCAATTTAGGCGACGGCGTTGCGGTGAAGCAAGCGCCGCTGGTTGATGGTTTGTCGCTTGATCCTTTCTCGTTGCAGCAGGATGGTGTGGCCGCGCCCGAAGTAGACGTCGACCGGGGTGAGGTTGTCGAGGCTCTCGTGGTATCGGCGGTTGTTGTAGTGCTCGACGAAGGTGGCGATTTGGGCTTCGAGGTCGCCGGGCAGGAAGTAGTTCTCCAGCAGGATGCGGTTCTTCAGTGTCTGGTGCCAACGCTCGATCTTGCCCTGGGTCTGAGGGTGGCTTGGTGCGCCATGGACGTGATCGATTGCCCTGTCCGAGAGCCATTCGGCCAGGTCGGCCGCGACGTAGCATGGTCCGTTGTCGGAGAGCAGCCGCGGCCGCTGCATGACCCTGGCGTTGTCGCAGCCTGATGCGACAAGCGCCAGGTTGAGCGTGTCGGTGACGTCCTGTGCCCTCATGGTCGTGCACAGCTTCCAGGCGACGATGTAGCGCGAGAAGTCGTCGAGGATGGTCGACAGATAGAACCAGCCCCAGCCGATCACCTTGAGATAAGTGAAGTCGGTCTGCCAGAGCTGATCGGGAGCCGTGGTCTTGTCCTTGAACGCATCGGCGGCCTTGATGACGATGAAGGCCGGGCTGGTGATCAGGTCGTGGGCCTTGAGCAGGCGATAGACCGAAGCCTCGGAGACAAAATAACTTTCGGCGTCGGTGAAGGAGACTGCCAGCTCGCGCGGCGACAGCTCCGGCCTGTCCAGGGCAAGCTCAATGATCTTGTCTCGCACCTCATCAGGAATGCGGTTCCAGACCCGTTTCGGCCGTGGCCGGCCATCCTCGAGCGCTTCGACGCCGCTGGTCAGGAAACGATCATACCATCGGTGGAAGGTGGCGCGGGGAATGCCAAGCTTCTCCAGCGTGCGGCGCACCGGCAGGCGCGACTGCTCGACGAGCCGGATGATCTCCAGCTTCTCGCAGGCAGGGTATCTCATTCGTCGCCGCCCCCATCCGCGATCATGCTTTTTTTGAGCAGACGCAATTCCAGCGCCTGTTCGGCGACGACCTCCTTCAGATCGCGGGTCTCGCGGCGCAGCTGCTTAACGTCATCGCTGGTGGCAGCCCGCGCTGTATCACCAGCCAGCCGCTTCTTGCCGGCTTCGAGGAATTCCTTCGACCAGTTGTAGTAAAGGCTCTCGGCGATCCCTTCACGTCGGCACAGCGAGGCGATCGACTCCTCGCCGCGCAGACCTTCCAGCACGATGCGGATCTTCTCCTCCGCCCCATACTGCTTGCGCGTCGCGCGCCGGATGTCCTTGATAACGGCCTCTGCCGACGCTTTCTGTCGCCCCGGATTTCTGGCTCATCTTCGCTCCTTTTGAAAGGCTACGATGAGCCAGAAATCCTCCGCTCTCAGTTAAGCCGATTTTGTCTCATTGGTGCTGACGCCGGACAACGCCCCATCCTGAGGTTCCGGCCCTAATAAGTGCCGGCCGCCACTGGGAGAAGCCTCTCGGCGGCCATCTTCCTTTTGCCGAAGTCACTCCGCCCATATTGCGCCGCTAAAGCGGCGCTCGGTTCGGCTGATGATGCCTAAACGTGAAATGCTGAGCCGCCGGGGCTTGCCCGCGACCCAAGAACGGACTCAGTCGGACTGGCCGCTTGTCCGAAAAGGGCCCCAGCAGCGGACAACAGACCACCAACGGCGTCGGTTTAAGCCTTCAGGAAGGCCAGCAGGTCGGCGTTGATCGTTTCCGCCTCCGTGGTCGGCATGCCATGCGGGAAGCCCTTATAGGTCTTCAGCGTGCCGTTCTTTAGAAGTTTAGCTGAAAGCGGCCCGGCAGCAACATAGGGAACGATCTGATCGTCCTCACTATGCATCACCAGAACCGGGACGTTGATCTTCTTCAGGTCCTCGGTGAAATCGGTTTGTGAGAAGGCGACGATGCCATCGTGATGCGCCTTCGCGCCGCCCATCATGCCCTGCCGCCACCAGTTTTCAATCGTTGCTTCGGCTGGCTTGCCCGTCTTGTTGTAGTTGTAGAAGGTGGCCGGCGGCTACGTCGCGATAGAACTGGGAGCGGTTCGCGGCGAGCGCCACCTGGAAATCGTCGAAAACCTTCTTCGCCATCCCTTTGCCGGCGCGCTTCGGCGATGAACTTCGGTGACTTGGTATCCGGCACCCACATCTGCACGAGCTTGAACCCGGCGGCGCGCATGGCGGCGCGGTGCTTCCGGACGGCGGTCTGGTTGGACATCGATCAGACACTCCCTGCTCTCTTGCATGTAATGATGCATGATATCGATTGCTCATTCACGGTGCCAGGAAACTCATTCCGCGGACGACGGCGATGAGGGAGAAGGCAAAAGCAAGAGGTGCCAAAGCCATTCTGGCGGCGGAGGGATCACGGCCGCTTCCCCGCCTCGCGGCCTCAGTCGGCACGTAGATCACGTCGCGGCCTTCCTTGCCGGAGTTCTCAAGCATCTCAATGTAGCGCCAACGCAGATAGCCTTCGGGACCGCCAAGGCTGCCGGATAATCTGGGTTGGCCTTGGGCGACGCCCTTGGCGCGCTCGACCTCGGCCTGCGCCGTCAGCTTGGCGCTCTCCAGCGCGGCGTGCGCCTCGACGATGCGGATCTGGCGGCTCGAACTCCGCACGCTGCAATTCCGCACGTCCTTGCAGCCGCTATGAATAGACGTTGAAGAGTGGATACACCGCTGCGAAGCCGACAATGACGGCAACAACGGTCAAGACTGCCGCGATTCTTCTCGGAAAACGTGTGTCATCGTAGTATACACCGCAGAAAGAGGATGATTGCGAGGATCGGATCGGTTTGGACAGCGGCATCGCGGACTCGCGAGATGAGGCATGCGATGCAATCAGTCGAGCGCATGAAGACATAAAGGCTTCGATCGGTACGGAGTAATCTGTTGCGACCTTTTCAGGGCTCATCTTGTGGCCCCTGACCCTCGTTGTGCCTCAGCGGCAGTTCAAACCGAGCGATCGACAGTGTCTCTGCACAGCAGCGTTGATTCATCCACAGGGATTTGAGGGAATCGCGGTGCCAGTTCGCCCAAGACCGTATTTGGGTCGAGGTAGGCCCCGACGGGCATAGTCCAGAGCCTCTGGCGGATGGCTTGCGACAAGCGCTCCTCGTCGTGCTCTTCCATTGAGGAACCGTAGCACTTTGGCCAGCTGCCAGGGATTCAAATTCGACAGCGGCCCTCGCCTGCCCCGCAATCGGATTTGCGCCAATTGTCCGGAACAAAACGCGGTCCGCGCCAGTTCAGGGGGTTAGGAGCTAACACATGTTACTGAAAAGACATGTCGCAGGATATTCGCTGGCCGGCTCATCGAGACTGATGGAGTTCGACAATGGCTCTGGCGAAGACGAGTTGGCACAGCTGCTCGATGCGGTCGTGGGCGAGAAGTGCCCGAACCGCTCTTGGCGTTGGCCCAGCTGCACCCGCGGCCTGTGCGGCAGGCTAGCGGACCTCGCGCGCCGGAATAACCGGTAGCAGGCCACTTCGTACCCTCGCCCAGCGGCTAAGATGCCGTTTCTTGTCGTGGAGAGCATAGCGAGGCATGAGAAGCGCAAGAATGAAAGCTCCGCTCCTACGCTCATTAGGGCCTTGTTACGCCCTCTCCGCGGGCTCTCGAAGGATCAAAACACAGCTCAGGCAGTTCGGTGAGGCGCTCTGCTGCGGTATTGCCGCAAGTCGAGCCAAGGCAGCTTAGGGCACGCCGAGGGTCGAAAACACTGGTGAGGTATTGATGATAATCGGCCACATCGAAGGGGCAACTCGCACTATCGGAACGACACAGAACTATCGTGGCATGCCGGTCCGTGACGTGGTTGTCAACTCGGCTCTTGATGGGGTCGATACGCCGGCGATGGAACGGCCTGGCTGCCAACCCCGGCCGAGATCGCGGCGATCAATGCCGGCGCTCCGGTGATCCTACGCAATCTCGGCACTGTGCATCCGCCGGTTGCCGTTGAGGTCGGCAAGGTGCCGGAACTCGTCTCATTCATCGGCTGTTGAAGCGCCTCCGGCCATGGTAGTGCGCGCTTCGGAACCCATGCGAAACTATCGCCGGGCTGAGAGAGTT